>CAXXSL010000001.1:0-338754 GCA_963675525.2 Anaerohalosphaeraceae bacterium
TGTTCTTAATAGAAGTGCTACAGGTGCATAGAATACCAACCCATTTGATAAACTTATTAATGATAAAATCCTTGTATTATTTAAAGTTTTAGACAACATCGTTTTCTCTACTTCTCAATTTGGGCATCAAAATTTTATGTAAAAAATCATTGAAAGCATTAATTTCAAATTCACATTGTTTGTCACTATCCATTTTGAAAGATAATTGGCAACCACCTGAACAATATCCTCCAATGTTGCAAGATTGACACTTTTTCATAATTCAAATATGTTTCTATTTATTGGATTGTAATCATTTATGCTTTGTTCATTGAGATTATACATTGCAAATTCTTTACGACCAACGGTATATGTGCATCTAAATACATCTAAGTCATTATCTATGTAAAATACATCAGTAAGAGGCGACGATGTCCAACAATAATTGTATTTTCCTTTACGCTCTTGTTGATTAAAACCCATATCCAATTTATCAACCAAATTTTTTACAGTCTTTATAAAAGCTGCATGACAATTGTTTTCGAACTTTTCAAGTTTATCCAACTCTAATAAGATATCTGTATCACTTATGATAAAAGGGTACTTAGTTTCATACATCCTATCATCAACTCTGCCTATATACCAAGAGAATTTCTCATTATCAATAAATCCGTTGTCCTGTAATAATTTATGCATTTTTGGCAAATCACAAATATTAAGCTCGTCTATATTTGAAGAAATTGACACTGGAACATTATAACTTAATAAAACATTTAAACAATCAAGGATATAAGATGCACTATTTTTTTCATTTTTTCTATCATCTATATATTTTCTTGTAGTCTCGTTTGCAACTGAACTATCAATCGTAGTCGCTATCGAACGAATGACATTTCTATTAATAATAATTTTCTTTAAAAAAATAATCTAAAATTCACACCATTTGTCACAATGTTTAACTTTATCAATTCTGTTTTGCAAAATTTCAAAATCATATCAATTATTTTCTTCATTTGCTTTTAGAAGGGGTTCTCCTCCGAACAGTCCAATTTCAACTGTTTTATCCGGATGGGTAGTTTTATATTCCCGAATGACGTCAAAAATTTTATATAAATTTTCGACCGATATAGTTTCTTTCTTCAATTTAGGATTATATTGTTGATAGCAATATGAGCATTTCAAATTACATGCATACGTCAATGCTATAATTATATTTATTACTTTCTTACCTTTTTCAACATAAGCATCATTTTCCAACTCATTTTTAAAACTGTTCCAACTATCTTTATTCATCTTATTTGGTGTAGATAATAAACCACAAATTTCAGCTGGAATCTTATTATCGTCTATAATATCTTTTTGTAAAATGAGACATTCATCCTTAAAAGAATTGATTACCAAATATCTATTAATGTCATACTCTGTTATATAAAGTTTTTCCAAATTGACACTAAGTAGTTTATCTCCGAGTTGCAATTTATCCAATTTGTTTTTATCTAATCTATAATTCATATATAATTCATAACTGAAAAAACATATTTCTCAGCATACTCCCCTTTCAATCTATTAACATAGTAAATTCCATTCAAAAAAGCTCAACATGATTGTTGAGCTTTTTCTTTTAGTATAGTCCTTGGCGAAATTGCCATTCCACTATCATCAAGATTTTTGTCGTTTTTAGAAAAATCAAGCTGATCAACTTTATTCATTTCAGCGATTTCTTCAACTGATAGTTTCACACTCATGTTATCACCTCCCCCTTAAGTAACAATTATACTCTGCCAAAAATACTTATGCAACATTTATTTAAATAAAGTTGCTTTTAGAGAATTGACTACGCACACATGTTTTTTTTGCAATAAATATTTAGTCACAAATATTGATGAGCATTCCGGCAGTTCAGAGCCACTTATCAGGAGCTGAGATCCACCGTGCCCATGCTCTATAGAGCGACAGAGGTGGCTCTAAACGAATGGACAGGGTGGCTCCGCGACACAGAAATATTCACTGTGATATAAGACTAATAATATTAGAAAGCCAATATACAACATAATCTTATGTTTATTGCTTTATATTCGAAACCATTCTAATCTTTAACGGAATGATAATAAGATTTGATATTATCATTCATGTACAAAAGATGATTATTGAACGAGAGAAGCACTCTCCACTACTTTTTTCAAAGCAATTGCATTTCAGCTAATACGTTGACTTGCCTGCGACATTTCTATAACTGCTCTGACTAAGTCGCAACGTGTGTATCTTAGAAGTTTCAGCCCTACTATCTTGCCACGATAGTTTTTAAACGTTGGTTTTATCGCCATCTTTTGAATGTTGCGAACCCATTTAGCTACTCCAACTGGTATCCAATAATCTATAAACCTTTTCAAAAATCTAAACGCAAATAATATTGATTTTCATAATCAACACATCATTAATTACGATTAGAAAAATTGAAAATAGTTCGCCAACGATAACCGATATCGCCCCATATTGAAAACAACGGCTATTATAGCCGTTTTTTTTGTATATTTTTTACCGAGTTAATCCAATAACAAACTCGCATGTAAACACCTACTTAGAATAAACGTTATAATGATTGGCTCCACATTTCCCCATTTGGTGCTGGAGCAAATCATCAGAAATTGTTCTAGCTCCACGACAAAGGAGGTATCACCACTTCACAAGAGGGATATCTGTCTTGAAGCTACTATTGAAAGCACCAAAATGAGAAAAGATCCCCTTTATAATAGGAGTTACAAAACATTTGATTATCATTAACGATCAGCCATCATGAAACAAGACCAAGTTTTCGCATACATTGAAAAACTCTTTGTGATTAACCGATTTCATGGTAAGTCACAAAGAGTTTTTATTGTTTCAAATTATTTGGCTATAATATAAAACAATTCCACAGCATATCAAACAATAACTTGAAAAACATAATTTGTTATAAAAGATATTCTGATTGGTTTTAATATGATAATTATTGCTCGCTGCTGTTTTCAATTATTTTAAATCCACCCGAAAAGGCTACATGCATACGTGATTCCATCTTCCTTGCTGCTCTTTGTAATGAAATCAGCGACATCCAGAAGTTCAGGAACCGAATCGCCCATGGCGATTGATAACTGCGATTTCTCAAACATGGTCAAATCATTCTTTCCATCGCCAAATACAACTATCTGATCAATCGGTCCGTCAATAATCTTCATCATTTTTTCAACACCGTAATATTTGTCAGCACCCTCGAAAACAATTGTCGAGTCGGTGTATCTCATATAAGGTATCAAGTGGCGTGTTTCCAACATGTGCTCTTCATCTTCGCTGACAGAAACGTAAATTTTGTGATACTCTTCCAGATCCGAAAAACCCACATCTTCATGTCTGTTCAAACTCATTGCACAAAGACTGTTTTTTGATTTTATAACGAAAACATCGTCATCGCAATGGTAGTTCAACGAATCGTCAACAACAACCGCCACACCAAGTCTCTTGTCTTTCGCCTCTTCGCAAATTTTTATACAACACATTTTGTCCAATGGCTCATTATCTACAATTTCACCATCAATAACCACTCCGTAGCCTCCGTTTATGACATAATTACTGACACCTATCATGTCACCGTATTTTTTTGCCATCGAATAAGACCTTCCAGTAGCGATCGCCACGAAATGTTCCATTTTTTTGGAGTGAACTGATTGTTTTTTTTTGGTCTCCTCGGTGATGTCGCCATCACCATACTTATTGACAGTCAACGTACCGTCTATATCAAAAAATATATACTTCTTCACCTAGCTTAACCCTCCCAAAAAACTCCTCTTTTCCACACTGCCAATTCCATAATTTGGCACATGATTATTTTGATTTTTTGTTTAGTTCGCAAATTATTACCCTGGCTTTTTTGTGTTCAGCCTGACAAACGATAGCGAATCCCTTCTTCCAAAACTCCATTATTGTATTCATCACAAACCCTCTTATAATTACCGTTCAATACATCAAATTTCCACCAATCCCCGCATCACATATTTTTCAACCGCTATTTCAATATTATTTTGAAGTGAAGAAGCAAATATTGATCGAATCATTCAAAAAATTATATATTTTGCATCCGCCATAAATCCTAGAGTTATATCAGCGAATATTTAACCACTATTGGCTTACCACAGGAAAAATCGACGTCATTGAAATAAATATAAACGTCAAGTTTTGAAATGGAGTGTAAGAATTACTTGAATTTTTTGGAATTAATTGTATTTCCAAGGACATTCAATTTCCCTATTGCAAAGCCAATTACGGTTATTTATGCTGGCATGTCCCAGTTGATTAAAAGGTTAGCGAAATACACATTTGCATCGCAAAGTCAAAAACGTAATTGATTTAAGAAGGCAATATATTTATATGTATCTCTACGGTTGATATTTCCTACTGCAGAATCATCTTCGCCGCTCCAAAGACTCCCGCATCATTTTCCCAATTTCGCTATTTTGAAATAGGTGTTCCTCGAGGCATGAAAACTGTAGCGTTGATAATATTTTTTTTACCCCTTCGATCAGGACATCCCCTTCTTTGGACATGCCCCCACCTATTACGAAGACCTGCGGATTGCAGACACATGCGATCTGGGCCAATGATTTACCCAATGTATGATACAGTGTCTCCACAGCTTCTTTGGCAACTTTGTCATTTTTACGAGCCGCTTCGAAAATCGACTTGGCATCCATATTTTTGTCATTCGCCAAAATGCTTGAACGCCCGGATTCGCATCCTAGCAGATTATTTGCCACTCTTACGATCCCGGTAGCCGATGCATATTGTTTCCAAACACCCGCGATTTCCGCAAGTGCAGAATTCCTCTTCTTCCTCATTTGCGAGAAGATGACCTATTTCTCCTGCCGCACCATCTGATCCGCCAATTATATTTTCAGCAACGACAACACCGCCTCCAACACCGGTTCCAAGTGTAACCATGACCAGGTTTTTTATACCCCTTGCCGCCACCTTGCCACATCTCCCCTAGTGCCGCAACATTGGCATCATTTCCAACCTCTACTCTTAAACCTGTAAGATTTTCCATCTCAACCTTTACGTCAACAACCTCCCAGCCGAGATTCACACACTTTTGGACAACCCCGCTGCTTAATACCGGGCCCGGAACGCCGATGCCGATTCCTTCAATATCGATAAGCCTCAATTTTCCTTTCGTCAATCTTACTGAATATTGACTCGGAAATGTCATTCAATATAAATTTCCCGTTATTATTGGTGTTTGTGTTGATCTCCCATTTTTCCAACATATCTCCACATGGATCAAATAGTCCAAGTTTAACAGTGGTACCGCCTACATCAACACCAAAAACATATGTACCCATAATCTTCCTCCTTAAAATCCGCACCATAGCTATGACACATTTCAGGTCTGGATGCATCATTTAAACATCGCTATTAGCGCAAAATATTTTTACCCTGTAACGCGCAATTGTTCATTATACTTCCTACTCCATTTGATAGATCAAATGTATCGACTGAATTTCGTGGGGACGCAACTTTGTCTCAATAGTTAAAGTATTGTTATCAACTTTTTTCTCGAATATCCTAATTTTGGGGATACTTGTCTGTCCTTAAATACTGGATATCCTGTTGCGTGAGATTTTCACTGTAATCCATTTCCCTCCACTCATCCTGAACGCTTCCATGGTCTTCATTTAGCGCTCTCAATTTGACGATATATTTCCCGTTTCTGACATTGTCGATACGGAAATTCAATATCAGGTTTTCAGCCTCGTCAAAAAGCAGAAACTGTTTTTTGGACTTCCACCTCATCTTCTTTCTTCAAATAGTATCTGAAATTAGGACTGTTGAAGTTGTGGCAGACAATTGAGTAATTACCTCGTTCGCTTGCCGTGACAACCGCATTGTCACTCCGTCCAAGCATCAGGTTTCCTAGCTTGCTTGCAAAACTGCATTGCATAAAACGCCGGTTTTTTGATGCCGTCTACGCTTAACAGTCCGTTCCCGCCATGCAAAAGCATACCTGTATCGAAATACTCGGTCAACGCATCAGTCGCAAGCCAATAACCCATCGAATCCAAAGCGCCGATGTTGTCAACTATGGTCTTCAACATGAACGCCCCTTTATAGACACTGTCATTTAGGCTGTTCCAGTCAGAAACACTGGAACTCCATTCAGTGACTAACAATTCCTTGACAGGAAAATCAGCTTTTGCCCAAAACCTCTTTCATCATCAATACGTGATTGTTTATAAACTTGGGATCCTGAATCCGGTCACTGTTTTGGGAATCCACACTGCTTCTTGCCATATAAGGATATCCATAAAGTGAAATGAAGTCCGGTCGCTGACAATTTTGTTTCCACAGTTCTATGATTTTCCCTGAAATCCAAGGTACTGTAAAGACGACCAAATCCTGCACCACCAACTGAAGTGTTAGGGGAAACTCTTTTAATTGTTTCGTATGCGGTTTCAAAAACTTTGAAGAACTTGCCATATTTTTCACCAAGCGTGATTCTAGGATCACCCCATTGTTCAAAATACCATTTTTCCAATTCTTCAATACCATACCTATTCACACAGTGGATCATGAAAGCGTGCATTGTCGCTGCGAATTCGCTGCTGTCATCGAAAATTATTTCCCGTTCCTGGAGCACATGCATGTTGTCGGTGGTTTCTAAGCAGATTAACCGGCTTGAAACCAAGTTCGATAAATGGGTGCATGCCGTTGTTAATCAAAAAATCAAAAAATCAAACACTTTGTCGATTTTCTTGAAATTGAATTTCCCATCAGTTTTCCTTAGATCGAGAAGCATTTCCTTGGAGAATATATCCCAGAATCGCACATATTTAAAACCAAGTTCCGTTTGAAGAATCTTAATATGTTCTTGAATGTCCGATTTGCAGCAAAGCCGCTATCGATCCAACGTTGATCATCTTGTTCCAGTTGTGGACAAATTCCACGCCAATATTGGAGTTGACTTGAAGCATACTTATCGGATCTTTATCGTCACCATCTTCAATTCGCGGATTCTGTTCCAGAAATTCTTGAATATGCTGTTCCTTTTCCAATAGCCGAGCATTTCTTTTCACCCTGGATTTTTTCAAATTCATTTTGATAGTTTTTTAATCCAGGCAGATGGAGTCATTTCATATTCTCTTTTAAATACGGAACCAAACGAAGCTGGATTGGGAAACCCGTTATCCAAAGCAATCCTGGTCAGCGATTTGTCGGAAAATTTAATATCCTCCATAGCCCTTTGCAGTCTTATCCCGTTCACATAATCCACAAAATTCATTCCTACATGTCGTTTAATATATTTCGACAAGTAAGCCGTCGACAAATACAGTTGTTCAGCAAGATCATTCAAACTAATCGGCTGTTGATAATTGTAATTGACATAATTGATTATGTATTCGATTCTTTTTTCATCTTCGTTTTTGCTTGAATCCCTCACATATTCATCGATTCTGAAAGAAAAATTAGATATCAATGTATGCAGCAATGAAAAGTAGAGGCTTGTCAGATAGGACGCTCTCCTGCTTTTTGTCAAAGTATAGCCTGAAAATTTTATTCAAAGTTTTTTGCATTTCCCGATAACTGTCGTTTTTATCAATTACCGAATTACAATTGAAATAGTACTTGTCCACATTCATATATTTTATCAATTGAAAGTAATTGATATGAACAATCCCAACCAATACACTCCCCGAGCCCACATATGAATGTTTCTGCAGGGAATCTACAACAATCATGTCATCCTTGCCCATCTCATAGGTGATATCGTTGACCCCTCAACGATATGCTACCTTCTAGAACGTATATGATTTTCGATATTCTGATGTCGACTTTCCTGCAGAATCACATTCTCTTCAAAATCAAAGTCCATTATCTTGTCATTTATCTGGCTAAATCTCATACCATCCATCGCTACGCACCTCCAAATGCTATTGTAATCATTATATAGCAATTTCTTTGCAGGACATAGTAATTTGCGCCTTTTCAGTCCAGTTCAGATACTTATATTGCTACAATTCTGCTTTTTGAACCAATCAATGGAACAGGGATGTAGGCCGTTCTAACGTTAACGGTCAACTCAACATCATGTGTCCCCGATGCCAGTCCACCCCCGTTAAGAACCCTTACTGTCATCGGTTTCCCCGTATTCCCACTTATGGCCTACTACTGTTGTCATCTCATCCAACGTGAACCAATATTCTCCGTTATCGGACACTGCATCGAATAGTTTCCCGGTCCGCATTTGCCCCATCCAATTTGACCCGAATGTCGTTTACCATCGATAATGGAATCCCTCTGTAATATGTTATATTTGTTTTAAGCTCATACCCGATGATATCACCGTTTTCCACGGTGTTTTTGCAGCTTCCTTCAATAAAGACGTTATTGTCAAACATGTTATTCTCCTAACCTTGAATTTCTTTTAAACATTCGCGTATATACTTCTGATGTGCAATCACCTGTTCTTTTTTCGACCATCGGTTGCCCTGGAAGCGTCCATCTGTTTCCTTCATATTCGGTTGCGACATATCCGTCATAATCATGATCGTGCAAATACTTCAACAGTCCTTTGTAGTCCATCGAGTACTCGCCATCTTCAACCATTTCAAACAGCTTGAAATGGATGTGGAAAATGTAAGGCATCAAATCATCCAGGATTTCAAATGGCTCATTTTCGTATCCATCCGCAAAATGCCCGTACATGATGTCAGGTCGTGATTTCAGTAGTGCTTTGAATTCAGGGGACAAACTCGCCATCTTTGGTTACCAACGAACGGCCATCCTTGTCTTGACGGTATAATTCGTTAACGTAGTTTACTGCGTCCTGGTTTGTTCCAAGATTCTTGCAGTAGTTTTCCATAACCCGGGGCATCCGGCGGCAGAATATCCCAGTATCGATGACCAGGCCGATATAAGGTGAATTCAATCTTTTCATCTCTTCGATATAGTCGCTGGTTTTCTTCTTGTCAAAACTCAACCCCGCATGAATTTCCAGGCCTAATTTCACATCATATTGCTCACAATAAGGAATCAATGGCTCCAACACGAAAGAAGGTGTCATAGATACAAGACGAATCTGTTTCATTCCAAGGCGATGGGCGAGTTTGATTTCGTCGACAAGCAAATCGACGCACTCTTTTTTTGTGAGCTCACGATTGTTATATAGATTCGTATTCAAGAAAACATCTGCGATGACTGGTTTGATCTTATATGTCGAACAAAGCCTGTCCCCATTCGTTTAGCGTTTCCTCGGTAGGATGTGGAGCTCCATGCATCATTTGATCAGGCAAAAATTCAACACCATCAACCGAATTATCTTTCATAAATCGGAATATGTCTTCAAGACTCATACTTTTGCTCATATATTCATTCTGCAGACTGTACAAACTTACACAAGTTTTTATTTTACTCATATTTTTCTCCATTTTCACTCAAAATCTACCGACCTGCCGGTCAGTGCAGATTCCCGGATTGCTTCCATAAGAGCCATCACTCTTCTTACTTCCGGTATTTTCACAAGGAATTCTTCTTCACCATTGTAGGCTTTAACATAGTTTTCAAAATAATTGCGATGCTGTGTATTCACAGTCGGCAATGGTTCGGTTATAATCAGTCCTTCGCGGGGATTTCCAAATGATCGTGTCGGTCCCGCCACTGTCATTGTCCTTGACCCTGAAACGTTATGCAACAATTCCGTGGTTCTGACAATCTTGCCTTCCGGCCTGAACCCGTCGACGTACGCGCTGCCTTTATTACCGCCGATGAACCAATGTCTTTCGAACCATTTGTCCTGGTCTTTAAGATAATAAGTCCCCCAATTCAATTACTGCAGTGATGCCGTTTTCAAAGACCAGATTGATGTTGAAATAGTCATCAACTTCAAAATTGATCACATTTTTCATTGTCGCAAATACCGATTTGACTTTCGAATCAACCATCCAGAGAACCTGGTCGATCAAATGGACACCCCAGTCAAAACAACATCCCGCCACCTTCTGTGATATACACATGCCAATCATGCATATTACCATTGAATCCATATAGCTGATTCTTGATTGTATATATGTCACCAAGCATGTTTTCATCATAGATTCTTTTGACAATCCGATAGTCCCTGATCGAATCTCCGTTGGTGATGGATTGTGAATTTCACATTGTTGCGCGCTACAACCGCGATCATTTCATCCAGTTCTTCAACCGACAAAGCTGCTGGTTTTTTCACAGATGATATCCTTGCCGGCATTGGCAGCCATGGTAACCAGATCAAGATGCTGGTTTGTTATTGGCGGCGATGATAACCACATCAATATCCCCATTTTTCAGCAATTCATCGGCTGATGAATAAATCTCAACTGGATAATCAATCCCATCGAGCTGTTTTGGGTCACAGTCCGCAATGGCTGTTATCTCGATTCCATCAAACTCCGATAACATCTTTTCATGCTCCCGGCCCATGAACCCATGGCCGATAATCCCGAATTTTATATTGTTCATAGCGATTCCTCCGAAGCGACAAACTGTTGAATGTATCTACATTCGACAACGAGCGGATTGGGGTGCTCATGGTCGGCTTGCGGTTGGCCATGATCGTTTTATAAACCTGCCTCGCATTATCTTTGATGCGGTCAGCGACAGGCAGCTTGGCGGTTGTTGTCATTAAAGCTTAAACTCCATTTTAAAGTGTGTTTCCCTGAAAATATAACGTCGCTTATGCTAAAGCATAATGCGGCTTTATGCAAGCAGAAAGGTGTATTCATTCAGGGAAAATACCGATTTTCGGTGCCTGGATTATTAAAAATGCCCGTAAAACAGGCTTTTTTTGCTTATTTTTTTGTAAAAACGATATTGACAAGCTTCCGGTTAGTCGATATAGTGATATATGATATTTAAGTCGAGCAAGGCTTGACTTGACCATAAACCTCGGCGAGGCTAAGTGGTGAGCCGTTTCCCCCCCCAGACGGACCCGCGTTCCTCGCCACTTTTTTTGCGCAAATTTATACAATTAAAGAATTTGTGATTTCACAATCCGCGTTGCCCAAAAGAAGCACAAGCTGAAACGGGGCAAAAAAGTATGTGATCTATTGGGAAACACGAATATGAACTTTTCGATTTCGCGGTCCGTCGAATTCGCAGAAAAACAGACCCTGCCACGTCCCTAATTGCATTAATCCGTTTGAGATGAATATCATTTCACTGCACCCGAACAGAGAAGATTTAACATGCGCGTCGCTGTTTCCTTCATTGTGACGATAGCCCTTGCGAAGTTGGGGAATCAGTGCTTCTAATGTCAGGAGGATATCGTGCGGCACATCCGGGTCGGCGTTTTCATTGATAGTGATCGCCGCGGTGGTATGCGGACAGGAGACGATGGCCATGCCGGAATTAATGCCGCTTTTGGAAATGATGTTTTGCACCTGTGAAGTGATGTCAATCATTTCATCCCGGCGACTTGTTCGTACTGAAAATATTTCTTCAACCATAGGCATAATCAGTTTCCTCTTTTCAGTTAATAAAAGTGTGGCGACATGAATCACTTGATTATGGCAGCCACAGGGTGTCGCATCCGGCGACTTACGTCGCTCGGCTTTTATTTGATTACTACATCTGTTCGACGACGTTGATTCCCAACAGCTCACTCATGCCGTGCCGGATGGTGCGTGCGGTCAGGTCACACAATAGTAAACGCAGGCGCCGCTGCTCGGCGTCGTCGGCTTTGAGAACGGGGCAGGCATTGTAAAAGCGGCTGAAACTTTGCGCCAGGTCGTACAGGTAGCCGGTTAAATAATTAGGACGGCATTCGCTTGCGGCGGCATCAATCGACTGGTCGTAACGGATCAGTATTTTAGCAAGGTCCTTTTCGGCGTCTTCGGTAAACGTCAGGTTTGTGAGACCTGCCAGTTCGTTTTCAAGATTGATATCGCCTTTGGACACAATCGACTGAATGCGGGCGTAGGCGTACTGCATATACGGGGCGGTATTGCCTTCCATCGCGAGCATTTTATCGAAGCTGAAAATGAAGTCGCTGTTGCGGTTGTTAGAGTAGTCGGCGTATTTGACGGCGCCGATGCCGACGGCTTTGGCGATCTCGGCCTTTTGTTCGTCGGGCAGGTCGGGATTCTTTTCTTCGACGACGGTTGTTGCCCGCTGGACGGCTTCATCGAGCAGGTCTTTGAGCTTGACCGTGCCGCCGGTGCGGGTCTTGAAGGGTTTGCCGTCTTCGCCCAGCATGGTGCCGAATGTGACGTGTTCCAGTTGAATATTTTCGTTGATCCAGCCGGCCATTTTGGAGACGGCAAACAGCATCTGGAAATGCTGCGCCTGCCGGGCATCGGTCACATAAATGACCTTGTCGGCTTTTAACTCATTAATGCGATATCGAAGGGCGGCTAAATCCGTTGTGGCATATAAAAACGCCCCATCCGTTTTTTGAATGATAAACGGCAGGGGCTCACCATCTTTATTCTTAAATCCTTCAGGAAAGACACACATTGCGCCATCCGATTCTACGGCTAAGTCTTTTTGTTTCAGTGCTTCAACAACATCAGATAATTTATCCGCATAAAAACTTTCGCCACGGACATCATCATCGGATAGCTGCACACTTAATAAATGATAAATGCCATTGCATGCTGTAAGTGTTAATCTCCGATGTATTTCCCATTGTGTAATAGCAATTGGTTTATGTTTTTGAAGTTTGTATGTCCAATTCCTTGCATTATTAGCAAAATCATTATCGTTGGCGAAACGGTCTGCCGCCTCCTTATAAAGATTTTCTATTTTTTCAATATCTTGAGGAGGCATGAGAACAGTACCCCTAGCATCCTTTTCTTGCTCCGATGCAAGTATCTTCTTTTTCTCTTCATCAATAGCTAAAAGCATTCCCATTTGAAGTCCCCAGTCGCCGATGTGGTTTTGTCGGATGACTTTGTGGCCTTCGAATTCGTAGAGCCGGCTGATGCAGTCGCCGATGATGGTGCTGCGGAGGTGTCCGACGTGCATCTGTTTGGCGATGTTCGGGCCGGAGTAATCGACGACGACGGTTTGGGGCGTTTCGGTTTTTTCGATGCCCAGTCGCTGTTTGTCGGTGTTCATTTCCAGAAGCCGGTTGGCGAGAAAACCATCTTTAATCCGGAGGTTGATAAAGCCGGGACCGGCGATTTCGGGTGGTTCGCATATATCGGATATATCCAATACCTCAACAACCTGTTCGGCAAGCTGTCGGGGATTGATTTTGGCTTTTTTAGCCGCGGCCATAACACCGTTGGCCTGATAGTCGCCGAACTTCGCGTCGGCTGAGACGCGCACCAAGGCCGGGCAGTCCTGTTTTGTTACTTTTTGGATCGCCTGCGAAATCCGCTGTTCCAGAATATCGGTCAGTCTTTTCATTATTTCAATTGTTACTCGTTGATCTTCAGTTTTTTTGCGTCGCCCCAGAGCATGTCGAGGTTGTAATAGTCCCGGTGATGCTGGTCAAAGATATGCACGACCACCGTGACAAAATCCAGGAGAATCCACTGGCCCTTGTCATGGCCGGCAATACCAAACCGCTGGTGTCCCTGCTGTTTGGCTTCGACGCTGATCTCGTCGGCGACGGTGCGGCTTTGGCGGTCACTGGTGCCGGTGGCGATGACATAGAAGTTGGTGGCCGGGCTGATGCCGGTCAGATCCAGTACTGTGATATCGGTGCAGTGGCGGTCATGGGCGATCTTTGCTGCCGCCAGCGCCAACTCTTTGTCTTCGGTCATTTTCTTTTTAGTCATTTGTTTTAGAGTTCAAAATTAAACATTTTTACATTAAAAAGGGGCACCCATTCAGGGCGCCCCTATAGGCTAATCGAAACAGTGTGTTGCGTCAAGCGCCAAAGGCTTAGTTGCCTACGCCGACTAGATTAGAGAACCAATCCCCAATAATTGGAGCAAACTTCACAACCACGCCGCTGAATACCACGCTGACCATGGTCATCAGCTTAATCAGGATATTCAGGCTTGGGCCGGAGGTGTCTTTGAACGGGTCACCAACGGTGTCACCGACAACGGCAGCGCCGTGGACGGGGTTCTTTGTGCCATCAGGCAGTTTCTTTCCGCCGTGGGCGCCTTTTTCGATGTATTTCTTGGCGTTATCCCATGCACCACCGGCGTTGTTCAGCATGATGGCCAGTGAGAAACCAGCCGTCAAACCACCCGCCAAAAGCCCCATGACGCCGGGCACACCCAGAAGCAGACCGGTCAGAACCGGAACAATGATTGCCAGAGCTGAAGGAACAACCATTTCCTTTTGTGCGCCGGCGGTCGAGATTGATACGCAGCTTGCGTAATCCGGCTTACCGGTGCCTTCCATAATGCCCGGGATTTCACGGAACTGACGGCGAACTTCATTCACCATGGCACCTGCGGCACGACCGACAGCTTTCATGGTCATTGCACAGAAGACAAATGCCATCATGGCACCGATGAACATGCCGCAAATCAGTTTCGGGTTCATGATGGACATGTTGTACGCATTGACGAAGTCCATAACGGTTGCAACCTTTGCCGAAGCGGCGGTAAAAGCCACTTCGCCTACATGGTAAACACCGTCGGCATTACCGTCGGCCAACTTGCCGATCCAGATACGGATTTCTTCGATATAAGCAGCCAGCAGGGCCATCGCAGTCAATGCCGCAGAACCGATGGCAAAACCCTTGCCGGTTGCGGCGGTTGTGTTGCCGAGTGAATCCAGTGCATCGGTACGCTTACGAACTTCTTCACCGAGGCCGGCCATTTCAGCGTTACCGCCTGCATTGTCAGCAATCGGACCGTATGCGTCGGTGGCCAGCGTGATGCCAAGTGTCGAAAGCATACCAACCGCTGCGAAACCAATACCGTAGAGACCCATTGACAGGTCGCTGAATCCGCCGGCGAAAGCAAACGCACAGATGATGCCAACCGCGATGGTTACCACCGACCAACCGGTCGAGAACATACCGACGGCCAGACCATCGATAATGCAGGTGGCAGGGCCCATGTTGCACTGTTCGGCAATACCCTTGGTGGGTTTGTATTCATCCGAGGTGTAGTATTCGGTAATCTGACCGATGATCACACCTGCGGCAAGACCGGAAATGACCGAACCGAAGATGCCCCAGGTGATCATGTCCATCTTAGCCATGACTGCCAGAACGACCAGAATCAGAACCGAACTGCCCAGTGTGCCTTTCAGAAGGGCTGTCAGCAGTTGTTTCTGCGTGGCGCCCTCTTTACATTTAATCATAAACATACCGGCGATGGAGAGCAGAATGCCGATTGCGGCCACGATCATCGGAGCCAGAACCGCCATCAGCGGGTCAATGCCAAATTTTTGGAGTGTACCCATTGAAAGGGCGGCGCCGAGAGCGGCGGTTGCCAGAATCGAACCGCAATAGCTTTCGTACAGGTCAGCACCCATACCAGCTACGTCGCCGACGTTGTCGCCAACGTTATCGGCAATGGTTGCGGGGTTACGCGGGTCATCTTCCGGAATACCGGCTTCGACCTTACCGACAAGGTCAGCACCGACATCTGCGGCCTTGGTGTAAATACCGCCGCCGACACGTGCGAACAATGCCTGTGTGGAAGCACCCATACCGAAGGTAATCATGGTCGTGGTGATTTCAACGAGCTTATGGTCTTGTTCCATGCCTGCTTTTACAAGCTGCAATCCCAGAAAAGACAGACCGTTTTCCATGTTCGCGACAGTATAAATCAGTTTGTCCAGTACCAGGTACCACAGGGCGATGTCCAGCAGACCAAAGCCGACCACGACCAAGCCCATGACGGCACCGGAGCGGAACGCAACGGTCAAGCCTTTATTCAGGCTTTCACTGGCGCCCTGAGCGGTACGGGCCGACGCGTTGGTGGCGGTTTTCATGCCGAGGAAACCGCATAAGCCGCTGAAGAATCCACCGGTCAGGAATGCAACGGGAACAAAGGGATTCTGAACGCCTTTGTATGCCAGAAACGCGAAAATCGCCAGCAGAACAACGAAAACCAGAGAGACCACCTTGTACTGGCGGAACAGATACGCATAGGCACCTTCGCGCACGTGCGTAGCGATTTCGATCATCTTTTCGTTGCCTTCCGGGGCACTCATCATCTTCTTATAGAAGAAGATGGCAAAGCCCAGAGCCAAGACCGAGCAGATAACCGCAAAATAGGGCCCCCATGCACCTGAGGGCGGCACAGAGGCCGAAGCATCGGATACCATTTCCTCTGCGATAGCGGTTGCGGATAATGCCAGTACCGGCAATCCCAACAATCCTGATTTCATTAATCCTTTCACGATTACATTCCTTTCCGTTTAAAATGTTGAATAAGTCACAAAATTATGGTTATAGAACGTCCGTCAATTTTATAGGCGAAAATCGTCCATAGTGTACCCATTCCAATGCTGTTTTCAACCTTTTTATAGGTATTTTTGGTGAAACTTCGGATTTTCTGAATTCCGAAGAGTCGGTCTCTTGTTTGTCGGGGGAAATCTAACAGTTATGTGTGGTAATCGGCGTTAATGGTGACATAATCCCGACTCAAGTCGCATCCATAACAGAAATCCTGATATTTTCCGACACCCAGATCAACGGTGATGGTGTGCTCCTTTTGGCGGATGATCCGGGAGACTTCTTTGGCGTTGAAATTCGTGGGTTTTCCATTTCGGAAGACGAAAGTATCGCCGATTTTGCAGGAAAGCCTGGCAGGGTCGAGTTTTACGCCGGACGAACCGACCGCGCAGATAATCCGTCCCCAGTTGGGGTCGCCGCCGTGAATGGCACATTTGACCAGGTCGTAGTCGGCGACCGCTCGGGCGGCTTTCAGCGCATCTTCTTTTTTGGCGGCGCCTTTGATTTCAACCTTGAACATGCGTGTAGCCCCTTCGGCGTCCAACGCCATCTGGCGGGCCAGGTCGCCGCACAGGTCATTGAGTGCCCGGACAAAGCGCCGGTAGCCGGAGTCCTGTTTTTTGATGGATTTGTTTTCCGCTAAACCGGATGCGAGTATCATTGCGGTGTCGTTGGTACTTTGGTGACCGTCCACAGTAAGACGATTTAACGACAGACCGATCGCGTTTTTCAATGTCTTGCCAAGCAGGGGTCTGCTGATGGCGATGTCGGTTGTGATGACGCAAATAGTCGTCGCCATGTTTGGGCCGATCATACCGGCGCCTTTGGCCGTTCCGGCAAGCGTGACGATTTTTCCGTAAATATCAACCGTGCGAAAGGCCTGTTTGCAACGGGTATCCGTCGTCATAATGGCCCTGGAGAAGTTGTTTCCTGCGGCCTGGCTGTCACTGAGAAGTTTAACGGCACTGGAAATCCCGGCGGTAATCTTAGTGATCGGAAGTTGCCTGCCGATGATGCCGGTCGAGGCCAGCAGGATATGGTCCGCTTCAATGTTTAGTTCCTTGGCGACTTTGGTGCACATGACTTTGGCAGCCATCAACCCCTTGGTGCCCGTACAGGCATTGGCGTTTCCACTGTTAATGACCGTTGCGTAAATAGGCTGGTTTTGGAGATGCTGTTTGCATACGGTAACGGATGCGGACTGGATGGCATTGGTGGTAAAGACCGCTGCCGCCTTGGCCCCGGCGGGACAATAAAGCAACGCCAGATCCGGATTGCCCGACCGCTTCACGCCACAATGCAATCCCGCCGCAACAAATCCCTTCGGTGCCGTAATCGTTTCATTCGCCATAATCTGTCTCCATTGTACTGTAATGTCTTATTTAATCCCGATACAACTGCCCCCGCAGCAACGCTTTGCCCTGATAGCGAATTTCGACTGTTTGGCCCTTTTCCAACGGAGGCAGAATAGATGGACCCTCTGTGTCGATCTTGCCCTTGCTAGCTTCAATGGATATTGAGCCAAGATTTTGGTCATCGATAAAAACATCCGCGGTTGAATAGTGGGGCAGTTTCAATTTGCGAACCTTGACTTCCAATCGTTCGCTTTCTTTATACCATGTGGCCTCCATTTTACCACTTGGCCCGGATGAGAAAACACCCATCGGCTGAATCGATTTTAACTTTGCTTCCAATTGTTCCCTAATTCGGCGAATCGTCATTTAGCAATCCTTTAAGCTAATCCAGTTTTTAGGGTGGGCCATGCCCACTCTGTTTATTAGTTGGAAGAAAGCATGGTCATTCCCGCGCAGGCGGGAATCCAGCGTTATTATTATGCTTCAAACCGATTAAAAATCAAGCATTAATTGGGCTTGGTGAAATCCCGTTGATCTTTTTTGGAAGCCGGTTTTCTGAAAATCAAAAAGATAAAGAAGGCCGTCCAAATCAAAACAGATAGCCAAATAAGGATTAAAACATGATCGGGTTTTTCAGTGAAAATGTCGGGATATAATAGACAATATGCAAAAAAAAGGACTAATGTGAAAAACAAAGCTTTCAAGGCATTACTGAATGTATTCATTTTGAAGCTGGTGTATTCTCGGTCCTTTTCGTTTATCCATTGCTTAACGATTTTCTCAGCAGTAAGCCGTTCTTCTCGGGGAACAGCAATATAAAACCGTAGAGGACACTTAATTGAGCCTCTTTGCAACCCTGGCATATAACGTTCACGACAGAGTGGGTCACAGAATACTTGCGGTGTGTAACCGTGATGTTTTAACTGCTCAACGAGTTCTTCAAAGTGTCCTTCTGTATGATATAAAATTGCCCATTTCAAAAAATGTTCTCCTTCGGTTGTGGTTTGGTTACATTTGCCGATCGTTCGTGGTTGCTTTCGGCAGGAGGGCGTTGCGAATCGGCTCAAACCATTGGTCCTTGTCAATGTCGTATACAATAAAGTCCGAATCGAACTGCCAATACGCCCAACTGAATCCGAACTGTTCAGCCGTCCGGGCAATGAATGCAGTATATCGCACGCGCGAATCGATGTCCCCTTTGTCATAAGCGCCGAATTCACCCAGCAGAATCGGACGATTGTATTTTTCCGACCAATCCTTAACCTTCCGAAAATCATCAAGGACTGCCTGTTTGTCTGTTTCATCGGCAGGCCAGATGATGCCTGTTTTGTCTGTATGCTGAGGTGTCCACGGTGCACCCTGATGTGTGAAAGTCATGGGTTTGTAATAGTGAACCGTTACGATGATGCTGCGGTCGTCCTCAGGCAGGATCAACTCGTTAAGATGATCAACCGAATTCCACGACGGTGGGCCAATGATTACCGTGCGTTTCGGATTTGTTTCGCGAATAATAGTGAGCGCCTCCCGGTAATAGGTGTCCCACAATGCCGGCGTCAATTCCCGGCAGGGTTCATTGAGAATTTCAAAGAAAACAGTGTTCGGTGCATTTTTAAAACGCGAAGCAATCTGCTTCCAGAAGGCCAAAAACATGGACTTTAAACCCGCCGGGTCTTTCCCCAAAGCGTTGAATTCATGCATATCCAGGATAACCGCCAGTTTGTTGTCCAGTGCATTTTTTACGGCCCAGTCCAGCGTCTGGAGCCATGCCGGGTCGAGTTGATAGTCATTCTTTTTGTCCATGTGGCGGAAAGGGTGTAGATTGATCCGCACACTGTCGAATCCCGCTTCTTTGATCAGCGCGAAGTGTTTGGCCTTGAAACGGCCCTGATCCGGCGATTTCCAGATGGGATCGTATCCGATGATATTAACACCCCGGCCGAGTTTGCGATTCATTTCAAATACGTCCGCCCCTTTGGCATTGGGCACAGACACGACAGTCAAAACGCAGAATAGGATTCCTGCTGAAATAATAGATTTCGATAACATCCAAACCTCCCAATATAAGTTCCGGTTTACAGTGTATCACAAGCTCATGGTGTCTGTTGACCGAGGGTCATTTATCGACTCCCGCTGATTGTTCAGTTTTCCTTCAATCACCATGTTGCGGAAGGGGGCGGAGGGGTCGTAGAATTTTTCGCAGGTTTCAACCGCGTTGAGCATCAGGCCGTCGGTGTGGTCAGTTAATTGCTCGACTATGCGTCCATCCGGCTGGATAAAGCACGACGGGTACGGACAGAACCAGCCGCAGGCGTTGGCCATGCTGACCCAGAAGCCGTTATTGGCGGCGTTAGCCTGCATTGTTTGCCGCATGATGTCGGTATGCACGCTGGGCCCTTGCTGGCGGGCGTTATAGAATGATTGAAAGACGCACTTGACACCTTCTTTATACAGTTGGCGGTATAACTCCGGAAACCGCAGGTCGAAACAAATCAGTAGCGAACATCGCACGCCGTTGATGTCAAAGACGACGAACCGGCTGCCCGGCGTATAATTGTCCAAATCCAGTTGTGTGCCGAAACGCTTGTCATAACGGTCAACGAGTCTACCTTCCGGCGAAATCAGATACAGGCAGTTGTGTGGTTTATGCGGCTCGGTCAGACGGTGCGAACTGCCGAGCACAACCCAAAGATTCAGTTTCTCCGCCAGTTCGATGATCTCCAGCGTTTTTTCTTTGAGCAAGTCCCAGTTATAATTGTCAAAACTTTCAAAATCCACGCCGGCATATCCGCTCAGTGCGCACTCGGAAAAATGGACGATGTCCGCATTTTTCTCTGCGGCTTCGGTCATTAGTTTGTTTATCTTTGCGGCGTTGGCTTCAATATCGGCGCTGACGCCGAACTGACACGTCACAATTTGCAGTACACCTTCGGGCATTTCATTGCTCCTGTTTTATTCCAGTCCCATTGTCTCCGGCAGGTCGAACAGGATGTTCATGTTCTGAATGGCCTGTCCGGATGCGCCTTTTATCAGGTTATCGATTACCGAGAACACGACGACTTTGCCTTTGGCGACGGTCGGAAAGATATGACAATAGTTGCTCTTAGCAACGTTCTTGACGGCAGGAGGCTTGCTTACTACCTGCACGAACGGCTCATCCTTATAAAAGTCCTGGTACAGTTCCAGTATTTGTTTGGGGGTTATCTCTTTTGCCGGGTCGGAATAGGTACTTGAAACAATGCCCCGGTCAAACGGCCCGACATGCGGCTGGAACAGCAGTTCAACCGGTTTGCCTGCAACCGATGATGCGACCTGTTCCATCTCCGGCATGTGCCGGTGGACGCCGACACCGTAGGGATAGATGTTTTCGTTCATATACGGAAAGTGGAAATTGGGTGATGGGTTCTTCCCGCCGCCGGAAACGCCGGTTACAGAACTGACGACGATGCCGCCAGGTTTAATCAGCCCGTTTTTCAGTGCCGGAGTCAATGCCAGAACCGCCCCGGTCGGGTAACAGCCGGGATTGGCAACCAGTTTGGCGCCTTTGATCTTGCTTCGGAATAATTCGGGCAGTCCATAGATCGCATGGGCGAGATTTTCCGTGTCGGTGTGCGGCTGGTAGTATTTTTCATATACCGCGACATCCTTGATTCTGTAATCGGCACTGAAATCGATGACCTTCACACCCGCATCGAGCAGTTTCGGCACGAAGCCCATCGACACCTTATGCGGCAGACAACCCAGCACAACATCGGCTTTATCGGCTAGTTTTGCAAGGTCCAGCGGCTCGATCATCATATCCAGCCGGCCTCGAAGCTGTCCGAACGTATCGGCGGCATGACCGCACTCTTCGGGCAGGGCGGTTAGGTAGGTGACTTCGGCCTGCGGATGCCGCAGGATGATTTCAATGGATTCAACGCCGGTATAACCGCTGGCTCCGATGATTGCTACACGTATCATTAATATAGTCCTTTCTGTTTTGTGTTGTCATTCCCGCGAAGGCGGGAATCCATGCTTTCACTCTGGATCCCGGCTCGAAGGCCGGGATGACGTAAGAAACAGGGTTCTCTTTTCATTCCGGGCATAAAAAAAGCCGCCCATTCCGGCGGCTTATTGTAATCGGTCGTCCCGAATAATGCAACTTAACGTTTCGAGAACTGGAAGCTCTTACGTGCACCGGGTTTGCCGGGTTTCTTACGTTCGACCATGCGGCCGTCACGGGTGAGATACCCGCCGTCACGCAATGGCTTCATCAGTGTCGGGTCGTAACTCTTGAGTGCCCGGGCTATACCCAGAACAATCGCACCGGCCTGTCCGGTGGTGCCGCCGCCTTTGACGTTGATGAAGATGTCGATCGACTCGCCGACGCCCGCCGAATTGAGCGGAGCCATGACGGCATTACGATCTTTATCAAGGCTGAAGTATTCGCTAACCTTGCGTTCGTTGATGAGCAACTGGCCCTTGCCGGGTTTGACGCGGACACGTGCGACACTGCTTTTGCGTCGGCCGGTGCCCCAGATAAATCCGCCCATGTCCGGCTTGGCGGGCTTAGCGGTTACGACAGGGACAGTTTGGGTTGACTCGGCGACCATGTTCGGGTCGATCAACGGACTTTCATTTTTTGCTTCAGTCATAAAACTTCCGTATTTTCTCTAATTGGGTTACAGTTCCATTTTTACGGGCTGTTGAGCGGCATGGTTATGATCCGGGCCGCTGTACACCTTCAGTTTCTTGAGCATCTTGGCCCCAAGCTTATTCTTAGGCAGCATACGTTTGACCGCCAGCTCGACCACGCGTTCAGGATGTGCTTCCATCATCTTGCTAAAGGAGATGATCTTCTGGCCGCCAGGGTATTGGCTGTAGGTCTGATATTCCTTGGTGTCTGCCTTATCGCCGGTCAGGCGGATCTTTTCGGCATTGACCACGATGACAAAATCACCGGTGTCCACATGCGGGGTATAGATCGGCTTGTCCTTGCCCATCAGGGCCACGGCGATCTTGACCGCCATCCGGCCGAGAATCTCGCCGTCGGCATCCACAACACGCCAGTTATGTTCAACAGTCTCATTTTTCGCTATAAAACTCTTCATAATGATATCGCACCAGTCACAATTTTACGGTTACGCACCGTCACAGCAAAAAACGCCACAAAAAAGCCGAATTTGCCGCACGACACCGACTGCCCTGAAGGGCAATTCATACGGATTTCATTGAAAGCGAGTTATTATAGCCGGATATTGCATCCTGTCAACCGATATTTTCCCAAAAAAAATCAGTATTAACATACAAAAATACAAGACATAAAAAATCTCTTAACGTGGAACATACCAATGTTGCTTCAGCCAAGACGATACGATAATATAGCAACTTATGGGATTGAAAATAAATAATCGGTTTTTTGGGGCATTTTTGTCGTTCCTGCTTTTGATTTCAGGGCAGGGGGAGGCCGTCGAAAAGCTATTTCACGGTGCGTCCGATGTTTCCGCGGCGGTGTTTTTGGACCAGACCCGTTTTGTGGTTGCTGACGATGAAACCAACATCCTGCGGATATATGACGTCAATATTCCCGAATCCCCGATTTTTTCACTAGATCTGAACGCTTTTTTAGAGGTTGAGGGTAAATTTCCCGAAGCGGACATCGAAGCCGCCGCCCGCATGGATGACCGAATCTACTGGATCACGTCCCACGGACGCAATTCCGGCGGCAAAACGCGATCTAACCGACACCGTTTTTTCTGCACAAAGCTAAATATCGTTAATGATCAACCGCAACTTGAGCCGGTTGGGCGACCCTGTACGGATCTGATCCGCCAGTTTCCGACACAATCATCGCTGGTTTACAATACCATCACAAAAGCCGCTCGCCCGGATGGATCGCTGTCCAAAAAAGAGCGGGAAAAAATGGCCCCTAAAAAAGAGGGGCTGAATATTGAAGGGCTTGTGTATTACCGGCCCAATAAAAGCCTCTTGATCGGCCTGCGCAACCCGCTTTTTTCGCCGGATGGTAAAAAGGGCGGTAACGCGATCGTTGTCGAATTACTGAATCCGCAGGCGGTGGTCGATGACGGCGCCGATGCCCGGTTTGGCAGGGTGCTTGGCTGGAATCTGAACAATCGGGGCATACGCGGGATGGAATACAGCGACTGCCAGAAAGCATTTTTTATTCTCGCCGGGGCGGTCGATTCGGAAACGACGTTTGCGCTGTATCGATGGGATGGCGACTTCGCCCATCAGCCGGAATTGGCGACGGTATGGCCCAAAGAGGATTCATTTAATCCTGAAGGCATCGCTGAATCGCATTTTGGTGGACCGCTTTGGATCTTCAGTGACGATGGAACGCTTGAGATATCGATTGATTCACCCAGCCAATGCCAGGAGGGCGAATTGCTTGGCAATGGCCGCTGCCCGAACAAATATCTTACGGAAGACAGTTGCAAAACTTTCCGCATCCGTCAAATCACCCCGAACGGTTTGAAACGGCAATAATATTTCTCCAGAGTATTTTGGATATGTTTAGGTGAGGATTCTATTATGCGCATTAAAAAGGGGTCCGATGGTCGAGCCCTCGCTCATTGGCCTACACGCCTTAAGGACTTTAATCCTCAGGGTGGGTGCGGATCCCTTATTCCTTCATCGCTGTTTGAGATTGACTCAGGCGTTGCCTATTTCCAGTCTCAAATAGCCACTTAGGGCTCGTGCCAATTGCTGGCCCGAACGATGAATCAACTATTACTACTCTCAGATGACCACGCAGGTTTTAAAAAACTTCGGCTTTTTAATATAAAAAATTCGCTTTGATTGGGTTCGTTTGTAAAAAAACAGTCTTGAGACTTTAGGCCTGAATCCTTATAAAAATGTGGAATTGCCTGTCGGCGATGGCAGTTAAAGTAGATTCCTCCGCTGACTGGAAACATTTTTTATGGATTCCATAGCTTCTGCACTATTGCCCGCGATGGCACTAACGACCAAGTCCGATTTATGATTGAGAAGCTCTGCTCATCCATTACGTACGATAGGATGGTCATCAACAATCAAAATTTCAGTTTTTACGGTATCGAATCTTTTGCTGTTTTTCTTTTTGTTCACAATATCTCCGTTTATTATGCTGCCGATGTTGTCTTATCTTGTGCCGTGTATGAGCGCATCTTGTTTGGTCCCCGAAGTCGATTTAACAATGGAATAATTGTTGAATATTAACGGCTGCTACGTGATCTTAAGCGTTAAGCTCCTTGAAAAGTCGGTCAACAACGGTGCCCAATCGCAGATCAAAGTCGTATGTGCCTTCGGCAAGCTGCTGTCGAAGCGCAAGTACTTTTTCCATGCGAACTTGCGGTAATGTGCAATTGTTCGGTGCCGCCGGGGCGGTGTTTTTATCTTGACCCGCACCACTTGCATTCCAATTCAAAGAGATAGTTGTGTTCTCGGCGATTGCAGTCCACATATCCTCTCGCTGACTTAAAACGGACATTTTGAACTCCTTTCATAAGACGCTTTAAGCAAAGGTCTAATTATATTACTGCAAACAGGAGTATTGATTCAATTGCCGATCCACGCATGTCTTTCGCTACTTTCCGTGACTGCGTCTGTTTTCAGCCAAGCCCAACAAAGCTGTTTTCTCGTAAAAATCTGTTCCTATTATTATCCGATAATAACACAAGTTCAGACCGTGTAAATCCGGGCAGAGTCTGTTTTTGCTGTCAGTGAAAATGCTTACCTGTATGTCAGTGAAATCTTGTAATGAGGCTGGAACAAAGAAAACAGTTGTTTCCGAACTGTTGTGTAACTTTTGATCTGTGAAAGACGACAAGATCGGGATAAAATCACTCTCGGTCCTGACTTTTTGCCCATTTGATGGCATACCGAAGAAGTTCGGCCGCATTCGGTAGATTCAGCTTTTCCTTCATGCGTGAGCGATAGGTTTCGATGGTTTTTGTGCTCAGATGAAGCTGTTCAGCGATCTGGGAAGCCTTATACCCTTCGCCAATCAGACGGAAAATCTCGAATTCCCGATCACTAAGGCCCTCGATGGGTGTTTTGGTTGTTCCCGCCTTGTCTTGCGCAATTGTATGGAGGAACTTTTTTGAAAGGGTGCTGCTGACATAGATCTCGCCGCTTAAAACCGTGCGGATCGCCTTGATAATATTATCAGAAACAGCATCCTTCATCAGATAGCCCTGGGCGCCTGCTAAAAGGGCTCGCCCGGCATACACGGATTCATCATGAACGGAAAGGACAATGACAGACACTTTTGGGTGTCTTGCCTTAAGGCTCTTTGTCAGTTCAATTCCATCTGAACGTTTCAGGGATATGTCTGTAACAACAACATCCGGTTTTAATTCAGCGACGGTCTTAAGAGCCTGATAAGCATCATCCGCCTCGCCGCATACATTCATATCCGGTTCATGATTGATAATAGTGGTCAGTCCATCGCGTACCACCGGATGGTCATCCACGATAAGAACCTGTGTTTTATTTTGATTATGCTGATCCTGGTTTTTCTTCAATGCCATATGTCAATCCTTTGCCGGGTGCCTTAATTGCCGTTCGGGAAAATACAGGTAACAACCGTTCCGCCTTTGCCGCCTTTACGAATGTCAAGAGAGCCGCCGATCAGGTCCGTACGGTACTGCATGATTTTCAATCCAAACCCTTTTTGATGCGGAGATAATTTCGGAAAATCCAGACCGTCACTTTTGACGGACAGAACGGTTCCTTTTTTTGTCAAACGAAGCGTTATGTTGATATGCTTTGCCTTGCCGTGTCGGACCGCATTGGTCATCGCTTCCTGAACAATACGATAGATCTGCTTTGCCTCAACAAGATTTTTAACCGAAACCGATTTTCCGCATCGGAATCGACACGTCACGCCCAGGGTCGTTTCTGCATTGGACGCCAGTGTTTTCAAGGCCGATACCAAACCACCGGTTTCAATATCAACAGGATACAGCATCTTGGCCAGGTCTCTTGTCTGACTAATCGCCTGGTTGGCAAGTTTTGAAATCGTTAAGGCGGTTTTCTTTTCATCTGATAATTTGCCTTTCAATTTCAGCGCCAATCCCTTGGACATCACAGCAATGCCGGTTAGTATCTGGCCCATGCCATCGTGCATTTCCTGACCGATCAGCTCTCGTTCCCTTTCGGTGATATCCAGGATTTCTTTTTCCAGACATCTGCGCCCCGTAATATCCCGCTCGGTTGTTGTAATGACAAAGGGTTTTCCCTTTTCATCCTTCAACACTGCTGCGGTAAGCGAAATATCCAACATCCGGTTATTTTTAGTAAGACGTTGTGTTTCAAAAAATTCGATCGTTTCCCCTTTTAGCAGTCTTTCAGTTAGTGATATCATTTCATGCCGCTTATGGTCAGGGATGATCCTGCTGATATCCATCTTTATCGCTTCCGCTTCGGTGTATCCATAGATACGCTCGGCACCGAGGTTCCATGAGATAATGTTGCCTTCTAAATCCAGGATAGTAATGGCGTCATTGGAGTTGCGTACCGCTGCCGCCAATAATTGCAGTTCTTTCTCCATGCGTTTGCGTTCGGTGATGTCGTGGCCGACACAAAGGATTTCGGTAACTTTTGCCTGTTTGTCATGAATGACTTTGTTTGCCCAGGCGACCCAAACGCGCCGGCCATTCTTGCACATCGCCTCATTCTCATAGGTCGTATATAGTTCAGGATGCCGTTTGATGTCTCTGATCGACTCCTTGATATTCCGGCCGGAGCTGTCCTTTTCAGGGATGATTGTTCTTATGATATTTTTACCAAGAATTTGCCGCTCCGTATAGCCAAAGAATGTCTGGGCGAATTCATTGAAAAAGGTTATTCTCCCGTCTTTTTCCATCCGCAGAATAATACAGTCGGCATTCTCTACAAGCTGACGGTACTTATCTTCGCTCACATGCAGCATTTCTTGGGTATGCTCAAGCTTTGTGGCGATGTCCTTTATTTTTTTCGTTTTATTTTTCACCTTTCTTGCCTGCTTTTTTCGTAAGCCCTGTCGGGAAATTGCATGAGAACATTCAAAAATATGTTTTGTTTATTTTAACATGCTTAAACAGGTTGTCAACCTGATATTTAGCGACAACCAGGGTCCGCGAATCAACGTTTGTGTAGGGGATTTGACCGACAGCAAGATAGTTAATTTATCTGACATTAAAAACAGATTCTGCTCTGATTTACAGAGACGTCTTTGTTGCTATGATATAGGAAAGCGAAGACGGAGTATGTATTGCTGTGTGCGGTGATTGCTCCGATTTAAAAAAAGACAAAAAAGGTAGGTGTATTATGCTTTATACATTAGCTGTTATTTTGGTTTTATTGTGGCTTCTGGGGTTTCTGACTTCCTACACCATGGGCGGTCTCATTCACGCGCTGCTGGTGATTGCCATTGTGGTCGTCTTGTTTCGAGTTATCAGCGGACGAAAGCCTCTGTGACCCTTTTGTGGTTAGACAGGATAATGGAAAGGGAACTTCAATGTCAATCAATAAACTTATTGGGCTGGTCATTCTTGCCGGCGGCATCGTTCTAGTGGCCTATGGCATTTCCGCATCAGATTCATTCACTTCGGATGTGTCCCGCTTTTTCACCGGCTCACCGACTGACAAAGCAATATGGATGACAATCGGTGGAATTGCAGCGATCATTACAGGGTTGTTTGGTCTGTTGCTCCCTCAAAGCAAATGAAGCCGAAAAGCTTCAACGAGAAGAGGACTTAACAAAAACGAGCCTTACAGGACTCTGGATTTAGAAACATTTGAAAGGAAACAAGGATGAAAACAGCAATAAATAGTGTGCTAATGTTAGTATTGGTGTGTTTGCACGGCTGTCAATCGAGCAGTCCCCGAGGCGGCGGTATGACCAAAGATGTCGGATTCAAGATTGCAGTCCCGACCTTCGGCACAGAGATCAAACAGGGTGAGGTCCAAAGCGTGACCATCTCGCTGGAGAGGGGCGATTATTTCAAGCAGGATGTGGAGTTTCAAATCCAAGCCTCCACGCCCGGCATTAGCGTCGAACCGACCAGCATTCTGATTAAATCGAGTGGCAAGCCTGAGGTGCCTATCCGGATTACAGTTCCAGAAAATGCGCCAATCGGTGATTATATCATTTATGTAAAAGGTGAGCCGGAAACCGGGGAACCGACCTCTACGGTATTCACCGTGAATGTTGTCTCGCCGTAAGAAAAAAAAATTTTATCATAGAAGAAGATGAGAATGAGGAACCGGTCTCGAGGGGAGAACGGGTAACTCTTCTTATCGCCTCGAAAAATATTAATTTTTGCTGTACGGTACTGTGTGACAAAGTAAAATATCGTTTTTACAGACAAGGGGAATTGTATGAAAAAGATTTTATTATTAACGGCAATGTTTGTGGTTTTTTTCCTGTTTGCAGGTGGATGTGACAGCAATTGGGGATCGGCGGGTGTGGGTGCGGCAGGCGGAGCGGTTGTTGCTGGCGGCAGTTATGAATATGTCTCCAACCGGGAAATGAAAAGAATCGAACAGGATTACAAGGACGGCAAGATCGACCAGAGAGAATACGAAATCCGAAAAGATCAGATACAACGAATGTCGATTTTGGAGTAAATGGACGGTCCCGGTATATACCGGGAACAATCGTTCCGGGGCGTATCGGGGTGTTTGTCGCCCGATGGTTGAGCCAAAAGCGGCTTGTTAACAAAAGGCATCCTTTTGAAAGCATTCGGAAAAACCGCAATAAACAGGAGATGGAAAAAAGTTGTCATTGTTCTTATGACGGGCATTCTTGCGATCGGATTGCTTGCTTATAGTAAGAAGCACACAATTATTATTTGCTATTTGCACGCAAATAAGGAAATACAAGAAATGGTCATCAATGAAATGCTCGAAGAAGCAAAACCAATAATTGAGCGAGAATTACAAATGTCTTTTGTACAAAAAGTTTATAGTCAGGTGGCAGGCGACAGAAATGAAAAAGAGAGACAGAGAGATGCCCTTGCAGATGTCAGAACATTCGTCGAATTGGGTTTTCAGAATCAACGGATCAGATTCAAAGATGTACATAACTTAAGTTCTATTAACAATATTCCTCTCAATGGATTTGAATTTGCGATGAACTGGAACCGGGGTGATACGGAAGAAGTTTTAGTCGCATTCAATGTCAGTTGCTTAAAGAAAAAAGTTTGTAATATGCAGGTTAATGATAATTGCAGTTTTTTCACGGAGCTGAAATCATACGTCGAGACAAAAGCAAGGGAGAATTGATTTCTTAGAGATGATGCTTTTTAATTGGAAATGAAAACTCTAATAAAGGATACAAAGATGAAAATGCGAAATATCGCCGTGGTGGCAACACTGCTGATGTTGCTAACGTCGGTGTTTTTTCTGACCGGTTGCAACACGTGGAGTGGATTAGGCAAGGACGTTGAAAGGACGGGCGAGAAAATGCAGTGACCTGCTCCCTTAAATCTGTTCCAGTTTTACTGAGAGGGTACGGATACAAGGTATACGAGTGCCGGAGAACGGCTTGTATCTGTGGGTCTGGATAAAGAACGTGTGGTTTGTTCAGTGTTTCCGTATCAGGAGTAAGCCATGCAAAAAGATGTAATACAGGTGCATATAAGTTTAAAAAGTGACCGTCTCGTTGCTCTATGTGCGGGAATGTTTATTGGTATCTTTCTTTTGACGTCCTGCGTTGGGTTAAGTTCTGATCCCGACAACAGCATTCGTGTCCCCGGCGATGTATCTGCTGCCGTCAATGATGTGGCAAAGGATGGCCATGGGCCCACGATGATGATGAGTTATCGTAAGGAAGAATTTGTAAAAAACCCGATTGCCTCTTTCATGTATTTTATCCCGCTGATCGCTCCGACGCTTGTCGATAATATATCCAGTGTCAATAATGACCAGCAGGTAGGGATCATTTCACACGAACTGAAAGAGAACTCAAAGTCCTTTCAGGTAACCTGTGAATTTGAAATATTGGGGACCGGTTTTCATATGAATACCTTTGACTCAGCCGGAATGATAGCTTCCCATACGGACGAATTAAAGAAAGGCCAGACCCTGACAAATATGCTGGATTATATCCGGTTCGACGGCCAGGGTTACGGTGTGATTGAGGTTAAAGGCGCGATCACCGATTCTGCCCGAATTGTTACCGAGGTGAACATGCAATTTAATGCAAGAGATCATAAAAGCCCCGTCACCATTGGTCTTTATGATATTAAACCGACGGATGGGAAGTATCGATACGAAAACAGATCGAATGAGATATTTGCCCGCGTCAACACGCTTGTTTTTAAGAGGGCTGAACAAACCCCAAGGATGGGGATAAAAGTAGCGTCGATCAGTAATACAGGAGGGTCTGAGGGTTTTTTCAGTAGTCTCAAAGGGGCCATCGCCAATCTGTTTATAATGCCCCCCAAGGTGGACAAGATCGGCAACACGACGATGCTCAAATTTGGCGATGCCTTACTTCAAAAACAACCTGCATTCACTTTTCCCAGGGCTGAAAATATCAAGGAAAGTAAAGTAGTGGACATAGATTCTATACAAAAATAAAACACGGAAAATATATTGCTTCTTCGTTTTTAGAGAGGATAATGATGAATAAAAAGATGAAAATCCTGCTGATCAATCCGGAAGTCCCGGATACGTTCTGGAGTCTGAAGCACGCGCTGCGTTTCATTTCAAAAAAAGCGCTGCTGCCGCCGCTGGGACTGTTAACGGTGGCATCGATGCTGCCGCCGGTCTGGGAGAAAAAGCTGATTGATATGAACACGACCCGCCTACGTGACCGGCATTTGAAGTGGGCGGACATGGTCTTCCTGACCGGCATGGTTATTCAGAAAAAGTCCGTAGACCGTATTATTGAACGGTGTAAGAAGCTGAACGTAAAAATTACCGCCGGAGGTCCGTTGTTTACCGCGTTTCCGGAGGCCTATTTGAATATTGATCACCTTGTCCTGAAAGAAGCGGAAATCACGCTGCCCGCTTTTTTGCACGATATGGAAAAAGGATGTCCCGAAGCCTATTATACGACACGCCAAAGACCCGATCTCAAAGAGACGCCCATTCCGCAGTGGGATTTGATTAATATGAAAAAGTATGCGCTGATGGGAATTCAATATTCCCGGGGCTGTCCGTTTAATTGTGATTTTTGCGATGTGACAAGGCTTTTTGGACATGAGCTTCGGACCAAAACAACAGGGCAGATTCTCGCTGAACTTGACAATTTGTACGCCGCCGGATGGCGGGGCGAATTATTTTTTGTAGATGACAATTTTATCGGCAAAAAGAGCGTTCTGAAGAACCAACTGCTCCCGGCAATGATTCAGTGGATGGAGGCGAAAAATTATCCCTTCACGTTTAATACCCAGGCTTCCATGAATCTTGCCGATGACGAGGAACTGATGACATTGATGGTTCGAGCAGGCTTTGACTGTGTATTTGTGGGCATCGAATCGCCGGATGAAACCAGTCTGACCGAATGCAACAAGGTGCAAAATACCGGCCGTGATATGGTTGCTGCGATCAAGAAGATCCAGCAGTTTGGCATGCAGGTGCAGGCGGGTTTTATTGTCGGCTTTGACAGCGACAAGCCGGGTGTGTTCGACAAAATGATAAACCTGATCCAGGACAGCGGCGTCGTCATGGCGATGGTGGGCTTGCTCAATGCCCCGCGGGGAACCAGGCTCTACAAGAAGTTGATGAGCGAAAACCGATTGACAACGCCGCCCACGGGAGACAATATGGACTGCACCATGAATTTTATCCCACGGATGGATATACACCAGCTTCTGGGTGGCTATCAGAAGGTACTCAATACGATCTACTCCCAGAATTACTATTGCAAACGGATCAAAACGTTTCTTGAGAACTACAATTTCAGCGACACCATTATGCCCAAAGTGCGATATTCCAATTTAAAAGCTTTTTTCAAATGCATGTGGCGGATCGGTATGATCGAGAAGGGAAAAATTCACTATTGGAAGCTGATATTTTGGTCGCTCAAAAAACCGCGAAGGCTGCCGTTGGCCGTCCGTTATTCAATCTACGGATTTCATTTTCGCAAGATGTTAAAAACCCTTCATCCTCAGATGGAAGAACTTGTATCATCCTCGAATCAACGCAACAACGTTGACCACGGATAGATATAAAACAAAAGGGAAAATGGATGAGAAGAAAAGCGGATTGATCATTGGAAAGGGTACGACTGTTGAGATCATCGAGACAATCCGTACACCCACGTAGGGAAAAGTGTGCCTGCTCGGAATGGACGTCACGAAAAAAAACGCAAAATCGTTTGCCGCATCGGCGTTCTCCCACAAGGGTTCAGCTCGTTTGACAGGATAACGGTAAGAGAGACACTCCCGTACTACTCGAGACTTTTCAACTGCCGGAACACCGATATCGATGGGCTGATAGAACCGGCGAACCTCAAGCGGAAACGCGATGAGCGGTTCAATACCCTCTCCGGCGGATTGAAACATCGCCTCGGAATTGTCATTGCGCTCGTGAACAACCCTGAGGTTGCTCGCACCAGACAGGTCACCCGGTTGCCGCACTTGATCAACCGTCACACTAAGTGTTGCCCAATGAAACCACAGCCCCCAGTCACCAGCACAGATTGTGGAACCCTATTGTTCATAGTCGGTAGTATAATGGTGCAGCAATTATTTGTATTTTATTTTTGGGTTCTCTGCTTGCACAAAATGGATTTCCGCTGACAGTGACACAGAGATTGCCGGACTACTCGTTGATTTTTTGGGTTCGATATTGAATGTAGACGTTGCGCATCGCCACATAGGGATCCAGTGCATCGGCCTTCAAAGCTTCATACTCTCCGATGTGAAACGAGGTCTCGTTGGTAACCCTTGTCGCGGAGATGCCGATCGCCGCTTCGGTGGGTTCGACATAAAAAACCGGATTTAGAAACATATCGCCCACCATACCGACGGAATCTCGTAGAGTCGATGGGCCGAAAATAGGCAGGACAACATAGAAACCGTTACCAACACCATAGGTCGCAATTGTCTGGCCCAAATCCTCCCTGGCCGGAGGCGCTAAGTCGTGTCGATCCTTTGCCGGGTCGCCGAAGCCAAGAATCCCTGCGGTCGTGTTGACCCAGAATCGCTTCAGTTCCATATCGGCGACAGTTTTTTTCCCTTGAAGGTGGCAATTGACAAACCGGACAGGTGTCGTAAGATTCTGGAAGAAATTGCCGATGCAGATGCGTGCCGGTTCCGGGGTGACATGTGTGTATACTTGTGTAACGGGTTTAAGCAGCCAGAAGTAGAACGCGTCATTGACATGGTACATGATGCGATTGACCGGTTCCAGAGGATCGGCCACTTCAACGACTTTTTGTTCAAACTCCTCTTCAAATAAATCAAAATCGGCATTGGCCGCTTGCTTAGTGGGGTCATTAAAGGCCCGTACAGGAACCGGAGATGAGGATGTTGTCTCCGAAACCGCGCACCCGGACACCATTACCGCCACGATGGCGAGAATACAAGCCCTTATTTTCATGGTATCTCCCTTCACGAACAGTTATGGTCTTTCAGAGCTATTATATGCTTTCTTCGCGAACAATCAACTCTCTTTGCCAAAGGGTTTTAACAAAATCAGCATGACTGGCAGAAAAGTGAGAGCGGCCAGAATCGCCGTTAACATGACTAATACCGTCAGCAAACCGAAGTAGACCGTCGGGATGAAATTTGACACGGTCAGAATCAAAAAGCCAATGATGATCGTCACTGACGTGTCATACATCGCATGGCCAATGCTTCCATGGCACCGACGCATCGTCGAAAGGTATTTGTGATCTTTTTTAAATTCGGATTCAAATCGGTGGATGTAGTGAATCGTGTCATCGACCGCTATCCCGAGGCTGATCGCCGCGATGGTGATCGTCATCATGTCCATAGGGATGTCGAGCCACCCCATCACGCCTAACATCACCAACACCGGCAGCACATTCGGAATCAGTGCGATCACAGATACTTTCAAGGACCTGAACAGGATTAAAAACATCACCATCAGAACCAACACCGTCAGTCCTAACGTAACGATCTGTGATCCGAACAGGTTTTGCAGCATATTGTTGTACAGGACCATCATTCCGGCAAGATGAACATGGTCCTTGCTGAGCCCAAGTGTTTCGGGCAGGTCTTTGTGGATCTTTTTCAGTAGCTCGTCACGACGCAGGGTCTTTTCCGAATCTTTGATGCGGACCCAAAACCGCGCCTGATTATCCTCCACTGAGATATACGGCTTGATCAGCATTTCTCTGAATGAGTCCGGGGTTTCGTTGTAAAGCAAAGCCAGCTCAAAACTGTCCAATGGTTTGCCATCGGTCAGTTGTTCGGCAACACTCAGCACTGTGGCCATTGACATCACTTTGCCGGTTTCGGGCAGGCCGTCAAGATAAGCATGCACGGATTTGATGCGGCTCATCTTGTCCGAGGTGAACCAGTATTTGTCCTCACTGGCGGCCGTGTCGAATTCAGCGAATTCATCGAACACGTCATCACCTGCCAGTATCACCGCTTTGGTGGCCTCTGACTGCGCCTCGGATTCTTCAAAATCTATCAAGACATCCAGAGGCGTCGTGCCACCAAGGGATTGGTCAATGACTTTCATCCCTTTGTAAATTTCCGATGATTTTTTGAAGTAATCAATAAATGAGTTTTCCACTCTCAGCTTCGACATGCCCATTACGCTGACAATAAGAACAATGGCACTGACAGTGAGAATCAGTGCAGAATGCGACTCTGTAAATCCAGCTAACGTCGCTGTCAAGGAAAAGCGGGGGTATTTCCTGCCAACCGGCATATCTTTGGGCATCAGAATCAGAACCACTGGAAAAAGCAGAAAGGTCACAATCAACGATATAACCAGTCCCAGCATCATCATCCTGCCGAACATGATGACCGGCAGCATATCACAAAAAGCCAGGGATGCAAAACCGGCGATCGTGGTTATTGTCGTGTAAAAACAAGGCTTCAACATCAGCCGGATCGTCTCTGAAATTAATTCCCGATTCGGGGCCTGCGGTTTTTCCTGCCGCAGTTCCCGGTATCGCACGATCAGGTGTATCGTCAGTGACGTTGTGATGATCAGTTGCAGGGAGATGAAATTAGATGAAACGACCGTGACCTTCCAACCGAGCCATCCCAGCAAACCTGCCATGATGACAATCGAAACCAAACTGCAAAGCATCGGCAGGCAGATCCATCGAATTCTCCGAAAGATCATTCCAAGCATCAGCATCAAAAAAAACAGCACCCCGAAACCGAAGTACTTCAGGTCATTTTTGATGAATGTGATCATGTCGTCTGCGATCATGCCGATGCCGCCGAGAAACAGGTCGCCCTCGCCGCGATACATGTCGATGATCTTCCGTATGGCAACAATGTTTTGATGACGCTGCCGTTTTATTTTGTCGCTGTATTGCTGCATCTGCTCAGTCAGATGGTTCAGTTCGGTATGTTCTGCCGAAGTCAAATAATGCGATGTTTCTTCGTGCAGCAGTATACCGCGCCGGTCTTTCAGGTCACGATAACTCTCGTCGTCAAGTAAATTGATCAGTAAAGCCGTTGTCCGTAAGTCATGACTGACCAGAAGGTCCTGATAAATAGGGCTGTCACGGAATTCTTTTTTTGCCATATCACGGTCAACACGCTCGGAGGAAAGCGTGGGCAACTCTTCCGTCAGTTCCTTCAGTGACAGTGGCGGGCTTTCCAGCAGGGGAACATCCAGAATTGAAACAACAGATAAGACTCCTTCAAGTGATTCCAGTTCGTCTTGCAGTTGAGATAACGTTGCCAGTGTCTGGGGGGAGAATAATTCGTCCTTCGGCGTAAACGTCAGTATCAGGAAGTCATTTTTTCCATACTGCGAACTGATTAAACGCGAATAACGCAAGTCCTTGTCGTTTTGCAGCAACAGTGTATCTGCAGAAGCGTCCAGTCTGAACTGTTTGGCCTCAACGGCAAAAAAGACAACGACCCCCAACAGGCAGCCGATCACGATCTTGGGATATTCCAGAATCACCCGGTCGAAAAAAGAGGCAATCATTGAGTTGCGTTTCGTCATGATTATGGATCCATCCATCTGATATTTATGGATCAGGGCGTCGCCGGTTTTTCAAGCTGTGAAATAAGCTCCTCATAAGAGCCGTGACTGAGCGTGTCCGTGAATTGCGACCGGTACGTCAATATAATGCTGACGCCCTGTATTTCGACATCATAGATTTTCCAGCCGTTTTCGGCCTTACGAAGCATGTACAAAATGGTTATGTTTTTGTCGCCGGAAACCAGCAGCATCGGGATCTGGACCGTATTCTTTTTTTGAATGGCTGAGCCGATGGATGCTTTTTCGTCTTTGTAGAGCAGGATTTTCTCCCGATAGGCGTCTTTGAGCCGCTTAACAAAAAGCCGACTGAATGTCTCATACTGAGAAGAAGTTAATTTCGACCAGTTCGTTTTGCCCAATGCAAGTTTGCTCATGAGCGAAAAATCGAAGATGGGGCTGACAATTTTATTGATGATCTTCTCTTTGGACGCCTGGTCAATATCTTTGCTTTGGAGCACTTTGATTACGGCATTCCACTTGACCTGTAACACCTCGTTCGGGTCGTTCGGATCCTGAATAACAACTTCCCACTTGGTCAATAAGAGTTCGTTCGGATCATTCGGATCTTCGAGGTCCGCTTTGACAACCTGACTGGCAATCAAGAGAACAAAACAAACACACCAATGCTTTTTCATGCCCTATGCCTTTATGTAATTTCCACTTCCATGTCCACAACAATTAACATTGTATTTTTGAGCCGGCAATGCTGCAAGCCTAAAAGGACTGGACACGTCAACTTTTACAAAATACCATAATTTCATTATGCATTCGTTTAATACAGATGATAACTAAAAATCAACTACAAGTCATCCCTAAATCCGGTATTAAGCCGTTATTAATACTAAAAACCCTGTTTTTCATAAATTTTGGATAGGTTCTTTTCTTGCAGTCAATATCAAAACTGGATACACTTATCTATAAGAGCCTCCTGTTTAAAAGGGTATGGGACCCGCTTCCTGCGGGACCACATAAAACAAAATATCTCGGGCGTGACGCACGGCCCTGCATATTATAACCTCTTGCGGGAGATTCCGGTTACATAGTTCTTTCCAACTGAAGTCTTGTGGCATCGGTTAAGAACCAATACAGCAATGCCAACTGTTTTTGTCTTCATGGTAAGTCCCTTTCGAATACCTTCTGCTCAAGGACTGATTATAGGGGACAGGGCGAAAGACGGCAAGTTTTTTGGCTTTTCAATTTTGGGGGCAGATAAAGTTGTTCTTCACCTTCGCTGCGATTTTGAGCTATCGGCGAAATATCACGCAATAAAAAAGGCCGGAGTTAACCGGCCTTTTTGTTTTTGTAAGCTGTTCAAATTATGAACAGCTTATAATTCTATGAGCATCCCATTGAGTTACCGCAGTTGAAGCATCTGTAGCATGTTCCGTTCCGGACGCAGATGCTGCCGCAGACGTCACAGGCGGGGGCGTCGTCCTGGAAGTGGTTGAACTGTTCGTTGAACTGGTTCAACGCCTGAGTACCGTCGGGATTTGTGATCGCGGCGGCCACCGTTTCCACCACGCGGTCGGCAAAGCGGTCCGAAGCGGGCTTGGTGACGACCCTGACCTGCGGGACGGAAGGGGGTATATGGGGCGGTTGCTTTTTTTGTTGTGCGGCCTTGGCCTCGTCGATCTTCTTGGCCAGGTCCTGTGTCTTCTGGACAAGCTGTTTGGCGGTGGTGCTGGACTTATTCTCGCCTCCAGCGGCGGGGGTTCTGTTGGGCGTGTTTTTTTCCGCGTATCCCGGGATGAACTGGCAGCCCATCCAGCAGAAGATATAGTCGATGAGGCTCTTGGCGAACGGGATATTCTTGTTGCTGGTCATGCCTGCCGGCTCGAAGCGAGCGTGACGGAACTTATCGACCAGTGTGATCAGCGGAACGCCGTACTGCAGGGCCATGGAAACACAGGTACCCACGACATCCATAAGGCCTCCGACGGTGCTGCCCTCCTTGGCCATAGTGATAAACAACTCACCAGGCTGGCCGTCCTCGTACAGCCCCACCGTCAGATAACCTTCGTGACCTGCAACGGAGAATTTATGCGTAATGCTCTGGCGTGTTTCGGCCAGACGGCGTCTAAACGGACGCGCGGGTGCAACGGCCTCCTCCGAAGCCTTTTTCTTCTTGTCGCCGGTCTTTGAATCCGTGTTTACAGGTTGGAGGCGTTTGGAGCCGTCGCGGTAGATAGCGACCGCTTTCAATCCGAGTTTCCAGCCTTCCATATAGGCCGAAGCGATCTCTTCGGCATCGCTTTCCTTCGGCATGTTGATCGTCTTGCTGATGGCCCCTGAGAGGAAGGGCTGTACGGCGGCCATCATTTTCAGATGGGCCAGGTAATGAATATGCCGGCTGCCGTTCTTGGCCTTGAAAGCGCAATCGAAGATCGGCAGGTGTTCTTCTCTTAAATGGGTGGATGTTTCGATGGTATCGTCGGCGTCAATGGTTTCGCAAATCTGGCTGATCTCGTCGGGCGTATAGCCGATGCGTTCCAATGCCATGGGGACGGTCTGGTTGACGAGTTTGAGCATGCCGCCGCCGGCGAGGAGTTTGTATTTGACCAGCGCGATGTCCGGCTCGACGCCGGTGGTATCGCAGTCCATCATGAAGCCGATGGTGCCGGTCGGGGCTAGTACGGTGGTCTGTGCGTTGCGATAGCCGTGTTGGGTGCCTGTGTCGAATGCTTCGTCCCAGGCGTCTTTGGCGGCGCTGAGCAAATAATCCGGGCAGTGCATTTCCGGAATGTTGTTGGCGTGGTCGCGGTGCATGGCGATGACACTCATCATGGGTTCTTTGTTCAGGTCGAAATCGGCGAATGGGCCTTTGGCCGCAGCCAGTTCGGCACTGACGGCATAGGCGGTTCCGGTCATGATCGCCGTGATCGCCGAGGCCCAGGTGCGGGCCTGATCGGAATCATAGGGCATCGCCAGGCTCATCATCAGGCATCCGAGGTTGGCATAGCCCAGACCCAACGGACGGAAACGGTGGCTGTTATCGGTGATGCGTGCTTCGGGGTAGCTGCCGTTATCGACGAGGATTTCCTGGGCGATAATGAACAGGCGGATGGCCCGCTTGAAGTTATCCAGATTGAAAGTGCCGTCTTCGTTGCGGAATTTCATCAGGTTCAGCGACGCGAGATTGCAGGCGGAGTTATTAACGAACATGTATTCGCTGCACGGGTTGGAGGCGTTGATGGGGCCGGAGTTCGGACAGGTATGCCACTTGTTGATGGTGCTGTGGTACTGCAGGCCCGGGTCGCCGCAAATGCGGGTGCCTTCGGCAATCAGTTCCATCAGTTCCCGGGCGGAATGCGTTTCGATTTCCTCGCCGGTGGTGATGGATTTGGTGACCCATTTGCCGTCCGTTTCGGCCGCTTCCATGAATTCATCGGTAACGCGAACGGACAGATTGGCGTTCTGGAACATGACGCTGTTGTAAGCGTCGTCGGGGGTATATCCCTGATCGATCAGCGCCCATGCTTTCTTTTCTTCTTCGGTTTTGCAGTTGATGAAGTCCTTGATATCCGGATGATCGATCATCAAAGACTGCATTTTGGCGGCGCGGCGTGTCTTGCCGCCGGACTTAACGACTGCGGCGATCTGGTCAAAGACCCGCATAAAGCTTAAGGGGCCGGACGGTCTGCCGCCGCCGGAAAGCTTTTCCCTGCTGCTGCGGAGCGTTGACATGTCGGTGCCGGTCCCGGAGCCGTGCTTAAAGAGCATCGCCTCGCTGCGTGCCAGCCGCATGATGTCATCCATCGTGTCATCGACGGACTGGATAAAACAGGCCGAGGCCTGCGGGTATTCGTAACTGCTTTCGCAGAGGACGGATTTCTGTTCGGTTTCGTCCCAGCGGAAGTTATGCTGGCTGCCTTTGACGCCGTACACATCGAACAGGCCGACGTTGAACCAGACCGGTGAGTTGAACGCGCCGTACTGATTGACGCACAGATAGGTCAATTCGTTGTAGAAGTTTTCGGTATCTTCTTCGGTTTCGAAGTAGCCGTCTTTCTGGCCGCGGTCGGCAATGGCCCGGCACACTCGGTGCACCAGTTGCTTGACGGAGTTCTCGCGCTGGCCGGAGTGTACGTCACCGTAGAAATACTTGCTGACGACAACCTTGGTGGCTAACTGACTCCAGTTGGCCGGCACTTCGACGTCGTTTTGCTCGAAGATCGCCTTGCCGGTTTCGTCAGCGATCTTGGCCTGTCGTTTTTCCCACTCCAACTCATCGAACGGATGTACGCCGGGAGTCGAAAAATGCGTTGGTATTTTAAGTCCTTTTTTATCCATTTTCCGGGAAGTTTCCCATGGTTTAAGCCCTGAATTGATGATACTTTCGTCTGTCTTAGGATTCCGTTCTTCGGACATTCTTACCTCCCTGTATGAAATACAAGATGTTGAATAATAGTATAATTAGATAACAAGATGTAGCCATTTAGCTAATACGCACTATAGCGTTCTGTGGTTACGATGCAAGCGGGAAAAATCAAAAATAATGTTTATTTTTCGTTAGTTCTTGAAAACAAGAGATTAATGATGGAAAAATTTTTTTGGAGATCAAAAGATGCGTTTTTATCGGTTTTCTGGCACGCTTTTTACTATCTTTCTTTTTTTGTCAAAAGGTGGTATGTTCTTACTATTGTATAAGGTGTTCTTTGCCGATTCAGAGTAGGAGCCGTTTGGGTGATGGATAACCGAAAATACAAATTTAGGATGATTTTTATGGATCGACGGAATCACAGGCTGCTGTTGGTTATGCTGTTGACGGTTTTTGTTTTTTTTGCCGGCTGCATGAACAGACCGTGTGTGTTAGTGACCGGTTACTGGCCGCCGACAAACGAGATGCTGAGGCCCTTTAGTAAGAACCGTGCGTTGAATCCTCATCGTTGGCAGGGCAAAAACTGGCAGGGCACCGGTTATGATGTGGTGGCTTTTTTTCCCGTGTTTGAGAAAGGCACGGACGTGAACCCGAAAGGCAGCGGCGATTTTGAGGTGGATTATCAGGATACACTTGGGGATTTCAGGTGGTTGACGCTGACATTGCGGCCGGAGGCGATCATTTGTTACGGCCAGGGCGATGGCCCGTGGGAGATCGAACAAAATATTCCGTTTCGTCAACACTGGCGGTACGATTATAAAGAGCCGAAGCTGCCGGATTGTTTTTGCGGGTATATCGAACGGCACGATTTTGGGGATGTGCTGGCCTCAACGCTGCCGGTCGAAAAGATCGAAGAGAATGTCAGCAACAACGTGCCCGGCATGAGGGCGTGGGTGGATTGGGAAGGGGACCCGGGCGATTTTCTCTGCGGGTATCTGGCATTTCTGGCCGCGGACTATCAGCAAACGCATGAAAACTGCAAGGCCGCCGGATTTATTCATGTCGGTGGCGATGTGGATGTCCTAACCGCCCGAAAAGCCAACGAGGTCACGCTGAAAACGGTGATTGAAAACATCCGGTAGGGACAGATGGTAAACAATGATGCACTGGTTGATTTTGATGATTTTGCCGTCCTTGCCGCCGAATGGCAGCAATAAGTCGCCCCTGTTCTGTTGCTTACAGCATCGACGTGCCCCGTTTGGCCATTTGAATACACAACCCCCATGGATCTCTGAGCATTGCCAACTCATCGCCGTTATCGAGTTTTTCCGGATCGCTGACAATGGTGGCTCCGGCATCAACGCATTGTTTGACGGTCGCAGGCACATCCTCACAGACAAACGCAATGTGCAGTGTTAACGGATCCATGCTTGCGTAGTCCGGAACGGGAACCTTTGGGTTATTATAAATTTCGAGCATGACCTGACCGGAGCAGTCGGCCAGAAAACGCACGGGAACAGGGGCATCGGCGGATCGCTTGATGACGAAGCCGAAATGTTCGATATACCAGCGGGCCACCGCCGCCGGATCGGCAACCTGATATCCAAAATGTTCGATTCTCATAAGATTTCCTCAGCGCATTTACAATAATTTATATTGATTATACCGAATAAAGACGAATATACCAGCACCAAGGCCAATAAAGATAGTCCAGGGCAGGTGTTGGATGAGTTGATGGGCCAGTAGGTAGGAGCTGTAAGGAATTAAGAAATTGCAGTCTCGATACTACGATGAAGATCTTGAGCTTCTAATGTATATAAATCCGTAGGGGAGCTCACCTTGAATTTCTCCGCTGCCAATTTCGTAACCAGACAGCCGAGCCCCACCATTGACCAGAGGAAAGTGTAAAATAATACCTTATCCAACACCCTCGTCTGGACGCTGCCCGGTACCTGTACGACGAAGAGCAAGGCATCATGTAAGTAGTGAAACACCATTGCCGCAATCAAAGACCGGGTCTTATAAGCCGTATAGGTAAATCCTATTCCCATGATCATAACCGAGACCAGATCAATCCCTGAACTTAGGCTTATCCCTTTGAAATGTGATAAACCAAAAATGACGATTTGGATACCGGCTGCCATTTTGAGGGATTTCGTCAAACGAAGAAGAATCATCATCTGAATACCTCTGTAGAACACTTCTTCCCAGATACCGGGATTTAGGCAGAATACTAAATGGGTCACCGTGACGGATTTAAAGCTCAGTTCATACTTCCCGGTGAGAATGGAAGCGAAAAGCATACCGGACAATGTGCATAGAGCCAGTGCCATCCCCAGCAAAACGTGCCTCCATGTGTTTGGCGATGGATACAAGCCGATTTTTTTAGTGAAATCCTGAGTCCGAATTCTTCCAAAAGGGATACCGAAAATTTGTGGAAACAGGAAAAGTGCTGCAAATGCCGCAATGCTCCAGTTGACTAAAGAACTGGCGAGACGGGTTACCTCAATTTTAAAAATCATTTTCGCCAGGAGGCAGATCAGGAATCCCAGCCCGGGAAAAACAACGGTCAAGGCAATAGACCGAACCACCGCTCTGATTTTTTTTCCATGCATTTCGTGTCCTTATTACGGCCAGACGATAAGACGAAAAGTCAAAATATATTAACTGAAAGTGAATAATATACAATGAAAATTTATGACTGTAGCAAAAAAAGCTGTAGTAGAGTTCAGGGTGTTGGAGTGACCCATTGGTTTCGAATGAATATTATAATAAGTCTACCGATGCCAATAAAGACAACCCAAGGCAGGTGTTGGATGAGTTGATGGGGGAGTAGAGGGGAAATAGGGTTTTTCGCCAATTTTTGAGGAAAATATACGTGGTTATTACTGATACAGTGATTTCTGTTGTAGAAATGCCTTGAAAAGGGATCACTACTGTACTATTTATAATATTATATCAACCTTTCTATTCTGTTGTAAGGATGCTCAAAATGATGAAACGACAACTTAACATACTTACAGCTATAATTGTATGCCTGTGCCTTGTCGGGTGTTCTGCCGTTCCAAACGCAAAGATAACAAATGTGGACAGTTTCACTGTAGCACAAGCCTTGTATGAGAACGGAGCGTCTCGAACAGAAACAACGGTGAATGATATGCTGGGAGCTGCGATGTCTAAAGATTTAGAAAAAAAGTTCCCAAAACTTCCTAAAAGTGGCCATAGCAACTTTGTGACTCATCGAAGTGTATTCCCTGCTCCTGAAGTTATTCATAATAATAAAAAGACAACAGCGAAATATGACTTATCACGAGGATTCGATACTCTTCAGTGCAAAGATACAATCACACTGTATGTTCAGCAATCCAACGAAACAATTCTGTCAGTTAAATGTGAAACAAAGCATATAAGTTTTCCTGTAGGCATCCTCTTTCATTGGCTTACTCCTTACAAACGTGATTATAGACGTGAACAGACGCTGATGATTAACACCACTGAATATTTACAGGCAGATCATCAGGCACAGATCGAATGGCTCGGTAAATGGCGACCCGATTCAGATAGCCCATAGGCAGTTATTTTATTCAAAAGTCACTGATGCTAATAAAGACAGGGCACGGCAGGTGTTGGATGAGTTGATGGGGGAGTGAAGAGATTGACGAGTCATGGTGCTATTGTGACAGTATTTTCTGCTTTCTACCATGACTCTGCCCAATATACAATTATCTTCTTCATTTTACTGATTGCTACACCGCAACTTTCTCCGTGGTTGAAACCCTCCGAATGTATAACTATTATTTCGAAATCATCAGGAAATTCATAACTCTCGGAATCATTTGTATAGAAGTTAGTTGTCCAAACATCCGCCTCTCTTAAATGGTCGTTACAATCTCCACCGATAAATGTCTGATTTTTTATTTCCGAAAAGTGTTTATATAACTCCGCTATATTTTCGTCTGTCGTTGTATATCGAAGCTGAATACATGCACCACCTTGAAGAAAAGCAGGGCAAAAGAAGAATTTCACTTTTTTCATATCTGCATCAATTTTGGATGGGAAATGCTTGACTAAATCTTTGTGGAAGCTCCAATATCCGTTTAAGATCTTCTCGTATTTCTTGATATTGGTGACATTTGTTAATGAAGGTAAAATCATTTCAGCTGGGATAGTAAGAAATCCCCAAATCCCAACAACTATCCAACAAAGAACAATAGCTATATTAAGTAAGATTTTTTGTTTGGTAAACTGTTTCAAAGTAAATGTAGCCCAAAAGATAATTGCTGGCGTAAAGAAAAATAAATATGTTATAAATGATGTTATAATACCAGTGCGACTCCAGCGATAACATTGTATGATCCCAATTGCACTAAATAGTATTGCTAGAACCAAATATAACCATTCAAGCTTTTTCATTTTTCATTCTCCAGTATGCTACCACTCACTACCTATCACCATGTTTATCCCAAATTATAGAAAAACAGAGTTAAATAGTCAATATTTTACGGTATTCCACTCCAAGCCTACTCCAAGTCCACAAAAAGACCACTTGACTCTGACGCTCACAGACCGCAGAGGGTAATATTTTCCCCTTGACAAACGGCTTAAAATCTGTATATATGCTTTGGAAATAAGCACTTAGGCGGGTGTAGTTCAGTGGTAGAACACCAGCTTCCCAAGCTGGATACGCCAGTTCGATTCTGGTCACCCGCAGTTTTTATCGCATGAACAAACAAACGCCTCAATCCGTTGCGGATTTTCACTCCTTTTTGGCGGTCTTTTTGATTTCCGGCGGTTTGCGGTTTTGCAATACCAGTAAAACAGGTTACTTATGGCATTATTAAGTATTCGTGATATTCGTATGGGTTTTGGACAGGCCGATGTTCTGGAGAATGTTTCTGTCCAGATCGAGCCGGCCGAACGCATTTGTCTGATCGGCCGTAACGGCGAGGGCAAGACGACGCTGATGCGGATTCTCAATGGTGATCTTGAACCGCTTTCCGGCCAGATCATCCGGCAGCCGGGGCTTAAGACGGCGATGCTGGACCAGAAAGTCCCGCAGGACATTCAGGGTACGGTGTTCGACCAGATCACAGCCGGACTTGGGCCTAAAGCACGACTTTTGAAGCAATACCACGAAGTCAGCCGGCAACTGTCACTGAACGGAAGTGATGGGTTGCTTCGCCAACTGGACCGGATTCAGCACACAATCGAGGCCGAGGGTGCCTGGCATGTCCATCAGCAGGTCGAAACGGTCATTTCCCATTTAAAGCTGGATGCTGACGCGGAGGTTTCCACGTTGTCGGCGGGCCTAAAACGGCGCGTGCTGTTGGGGCGGGCGCTGGTGGCCGAACCGGATGTATTGCTGCTGGATGAACCCACGAACCATCTGGATGTGGATTCGATCGTCTGGCTGGAAGCCTTTTTAGAGAAATACCCCGGAACGCTGGTGTTTGTGACGCATGATAGAATGTTTCTTAGGAAACTTTCGACACGCATTGTGGATATCGACCGGGGGCAGGTACGAAGCTGGCAGTGCGGCTATGATGAGTTCGTGGTTCGCAAGCAGGGGTTGCTGGATGCCGAAGCCAAACAGCAGGAGCTGTTCGATAAAAAACTGGCTCAGGAGGAAGTCTGGATTCGCAAGGGGATTCAGGCCCGCCGAACGCGCAACGAAGGTCGCGTGCATGACTTGATGAAGATGCGGCAGCAACGACGTCAACGGCGTGAACTTCTCGGAAAAGTGCGAATGGAAGCACATAAGGCCGTCGATTCCGGCAATCTGGTTATCGAGGCGCTGGGGGTGGACTTTGTCTATCCCGGCGGTTTGGAGAAAGTCATCAGCAATTTTACCGCGACGATCATGCGCGGCGACAAGATCGGCATCATCGGCCCCAACGGAAGCGGCAAGACGACTCTGCTGAAAGTCTTACTGGGTGAGCTGAAAGCGACAGACGGTACGATCCGGCAGGGGACAAAGCTGGAGATTTCCTATTTTGACCAGCTTCACTGTCAACTGGACGACGATAAATCCGTCTGGGAAAATGTTGCTGACGGCTACAGCACGGTTAAGATCAACGGCAAAGATAAGAACGTTGTCGGATATTTGCAGGACTTTTTGTTTACTCCGCAACAGGCCCGCAATCGCGTGGCAAATCTTTCCGGCGGCGAGCGAAACCGGCTTTTGTTGGCCCGGCTGTTCGCCAAACCGTCGAATATGCTGGTGCTGGATGAACCGACCAATGACCTCGACATGGAGACACTGGAACTATTAGAGGAATTACTGGTCGATTATACCGGTACGGTGCTGCTGGTCAGTCACGACCGTGCATTCCTGAATAATGTCGTGACCGGTACGTTTGTCCTGCAAGGGCAGGGACGGATCAAGGAATATGTCGGTGGTTATGATGACTGGCTGAGGCAGCGAAGTGAACAAATGCCTGCTGAAATAGCCGAGTATGATAAGAAAGAGAAAAAACACAAACCCCGTTCTCAAAAGCCCAAAAAGCTCAGCTATAAAGAGCAGAAGGAACTGGAGTCGTTGCCGCTACGGATCGAAGAATTGGAAACAGAGCAGGCAAAATTACATGAAGAAATGATCCGCCCGGCGTTTTACAAACAGGACGCGGCGGAGATCGCCAAAGTAGCGGACAGGACAAAGCAGATCGAAGAAGAACTCACTACCGCCTATGCCCGATGGGAACAATTGGAGGCAAACGATTAAAGTTGAACGACAAATTCCTTTTTTCGAGTGTCCATCTGGGCTTTCAGGCGGGCAACGATTGACGAATGCATCTGTGATACGCGCGATTCAGAAAGATCCAGCGTGGCACCGATCTCCTTCATGGTCATTTCTTCGTAATAATACAAAAAGACGATCAGTTTCTCGGCACGGGTCAGACCTTTGGAGACAAGGTTTTTCAGGTCCCGCTTCTGGGCTTCGGTAACGGGGTTTTTGCTTTTCTGATCCTGAATGATGTTCAGCTCGGTAATGTCTTTTTCGCCGTCGTTCTCATTGAACTTGTTGTTCAGCGAGATCAGGCCGATCGCGTTGGCATCCCGCTGTAAACGATGAAATTCATCTCCTTCCAGTTGCAGTTCGCCTGCCAGTTCATCTTCAGTCGGGATGCGTCCCAACTGGGCCTGAAGTGTCTGGCGGGCGCGATCCAGTTGATGGGCGCGGGCTCTGACCAGGCGGGGGACCCAATCCATGCTGCGGAGTTCGTCAAGAATGCTGCCGCGGATGCGCGGGGCACAATAGGTTTCAAACTTGACGCCGCGTTCCGGGTCGAATGCGTCAATCGCATCCATTAAACCGAAAATTCCGGCCTGGATCAAATCATCCACTTCGACTTTATCCGGCAGTTTGACCCAAATACGTTCAGCGGTATATTTTACGAGGTAAAGGTATTTTTCCATCAGGATGTTGCGACATGCCTCCGAATGGGTTTCGAAGAAGTCGCTCCAGACCTGCTGGATATCAATGTCTTGTGCGTGGGCGGCTTTCATACCTAAAACCTCCGTGTTTTAAAGTATTTTTCTATTTTACTAACGGTTAGTCCGATAAATTTCACCCGAGTGCCTTTTTGACAGTTATAAAACGTCATTCGGCTCTATTGTTGAGCAAAATACTATCGGTTGAAAATCAGGGCAACTTTAGAAGAACCAATTAACAACTTTTTTGAAAAATCCCTCGGAACCGGTTCTTCGTATGGTTCCCTTTGTCAGGCGATTGCTGATGGCGATCAATGCTTTGGAGATCGAGGCCTTGGGATAAGCCAAAACCACCGGTTCTCTGCGACGGACCGCCTGCAGCAGGCTGTCATCCCTGCACACAACGCCTGCTTCATAGACGGCTGTATTAAGGAACCGTCCCGCCACATCAGCAATTTGGCGATAAATCTTTTTGCCTTCCGCCAGAGAGTCGGCCATATTGACCAGCAGACTGATCCGGCCGGTGTAATTTTTGGAGGCCAGTACCTTGATCATGGCGTAAGCATCTGTCATGGCGGTCGGTTCCGGCGTGGTGACCACCAGCGTATGGTCGGCGGCCAGGCAAAAAGCGATCACCGTGGAATGAATCCCTGCTCCCGTGTCGATGATGATGACCTCAGAGCGTTCCTGCAGATGATCCAGTTCTTCGATGAGACGCTGCCGTTGGAACGTACTGAGGTTGGCCAGGCTTTCAATTCCTGAACCGCCGCAGATAACCTCGATACCGCAGGGACCGATCTGGGTTATTTCTTCGAGGGTACGTTTTCCCGCAACCACATGTGAAAGGTTGTAACGGGCGTTCAGGTTCATCAGAACGTCCAGATTACCCAGGCCCAGATCTGCGTCCATCAGGACGACCCGCTGATTCTCGGCGGCCATACAGAGTGACAGATTGGTCGCGAGGTTCGTTTTTCCGACTCCGCCTTTACCGCTGGTAACCGCAAGAACCATAGCGCCCCCGTTTTCATTGCTGCTTTGTTGTAAATGCATCGTTTTGTCCCGGCTTAATACAATGACTTCGTTTTCTCCCTGCTTTGCCGGTCCTGGCGCTGTACAGATCGCGGTTCAGTCCTTAAGCAGTACTCATGATGAATCGACCCTTATACCCTATAACAAGGATGATTTCAAGTAAATAGGTTCGATTCATTCTGTTTTAACACTCTATCTGGCGTTGCGTTGCTGTTTGTGCCTGAGCAGTTCAACAGCAATCCTGTTGTTCATTAAATTTTCAGAGAGCTTATGGATTTGCAACTGTAAATATTGCTTCAAATCGGTTGTCAGGAGTTTTTCAGCGTGGCTGTCAACGACGGGAAGGGCGTCGAAGCAGCCGTCCTGTCCAAATCGTACATGTTCGCGATCACACAGCAGCAGACGCTGAGAAGAGACGTGTTCTGCAATAGCATCGGTCATACAGCCGGAAAATTCAGCGACAGGCATGTCCTGTGGGCGAAATCCGTCATGGTTGTAATCGAAAAGATTTCGGGTCAGCACCTCACGCCGACGTTCGGTAAATTCAATAATCCGCGTCAGGATTTCGGTAATGTTATCAATTGTTGGTGTTGTTGTTAGTTTCATCTGCCGGCTTCCGTGCCTGTTTAGGTCCTTACGTATTTGAAGTTACTGATTGATAGCTTTGGATATTGAGGAGGTCACGAATTTCACTCAATGTTTTAGTTTTGCGAAGTTCCTGAATCTTCCAGAGTTGTTTAAACACGGATTCATCGTAGAGACGGTGTCCGCCTTCGGTCCAGTCCGATTCCTGAATGAGTCCCATGGTTGTGTAATTATGGATGGTTTGGCGTGTGAAGGGGGTATGACGAACGATCTCACCGATTCGATACAATTTGGCCGGAATCTGAAACGCTCCGCCTTCGTTTGTCCGCATGACCCGTCCCTCTCAACCTAAAGATGCAATTGCTGTTTACTGACGTTTCTCCTGATTTCATAACGGCTTCCGTGAGAGCATATCCGAAAGCCAATCAGCTGTTACATTTTGTAAAATGTAACAGCTAACCTGTTAATGTCAAATTTTTTCTGCTATTTTTTTTAATTTTTAAGAAAATTTTATGTATTTTTATGTTATCGGACATTTTAGAAGATGAACCATCCCCAAGACTTGCGATTCCGTAGCCGGAAATATCTTGTAGATTGCTATCCGGATTGAGGAAACGATCATTCTGTTTAATTCATTTCGGAATCAACCAAGAGTACGATGCATGAGGGCTTGTGGGCGATAAAAGGCGGCTTGCCGGGCTGTTTGAAACGTGTTGCTGACAACCGGATAAGGCTGGGGCTGAATTAATGGGTTGAATTTGTTCGAAATTGCGCCGGATTTATAGCTTTTTAACGCAATTTTTAAATTGTAGATTAAATTGTTTTGTACATTTTCCGATATAGCTCCCGTAAGCACAAGGTGATTACAGAGATTTAAGACAGCGATTATAATAAAAATCAAAAGAGCCTGATCGAGCGTATGAGCCCGGATAAAAAAATTACAGCTAAAAAAATCGCAAAAGGCTGCACTGGCGGAAGTTGCCGGTTGGATATTATTACGCCGCTTGCGAAAAAGATCAATTGTCTGGACGTGAAGCGGATCGCGGATATTTGTATTGATGAAATTCCCGTTCTGATCGGGGCCAGGCTGGCATCGCTTTACATTCTGGATGAAAACAGCGACATCTTGCATTTGGAAAAGAACAATCACCCGTTCCTGATCAATAATATTGTATCGCTGAACCAGAATCCACCGTCCCCGATGGTGGCGGCTGTTCGAAGTAAAGAGTTGCTGATTGTCAATGATCTGGATCATCATAAGGGCCCGCATATCAATCATGCCCATCGCCCGTTTTCAAAGAACTATAAAACACACTGCTGCATTATTGCGCCGTTGATCTGCCATGGCCGAGTTGTGGGCGTTCTGAACATGAGCGAAAAAGAAACCGGCGGGGTGTTTACCGAAGAAGACATTGCGATCGTCGAATTATTCCGGCAGCTTGTGGGCGCCTCGGTCGGAAATATTAATCTGTTCGAGAAAAGCCAGCGGCAGGCCAAAACGGACGGCTTGACGGGGATGCTGAATCACCGAACGTTTTACGAAACCCTGGAAGCCGAATTGCGGCGTGCCCAGCGGTACGGCGGCAAACTGTCGATCATTATGGCCGATATCGACAATCTCAAACCAATCAATGACAATTACGGTCACCGCGCCGGGGATATGACAATCAAGCAAATAGCCCGCCGGATCGGCGCCTGTATTCGACAAATCGATGTGGCCGCACGCTATGGCGGCGACGAATTTTGCATCATTTTACCAAACACGTCTTTGGTGGATGCGACATTGGTGGCCGAGCGTATGGTAAACATGGTCAAGGAAACGCCGCTGATCTGGGAGCAGAGCAAGGTGCCGCTGTCAATGAGCGTGGGGGTTGCCCAGTTTGACGGCGAGAACTGCGCGGGGGACGTCGCCAAAACGACCGACCAGGCTTTGTATGCGGCCAAGCAGGCCGGCAAGGGCCGGGTGTATGTCTTTGATCAGCAGGAAATCCAGGAAATCAGCGCCTAAAACACGTTCGTTGTTCGTACCTTTTCACAAGTACGGGTTTTCACCATCCTATTGTTCGGAATTTTCCTGTCGGCGTCGCTGAAAAAATGCCTGGAGTTGTGCTTTGCAGTCTTGCTGCAGCGTTCCGGCGGTTACCTGGAGCCGATGATTTAAACGGTTGTCCTGTACAATGTTATAGAGTGATTCGACGGCTCCGGTTTTGGGGTCATCGGTGCCGTAAACCAACCGGTCCAACCGCCCCAGCACCAAAGCTCCCGCACACATTGGGCACGGTTCCAGCGTTACGTAGATCGTGCAGCCGTGCAGACGCCAGTTGCCGATGTATTCGGCGGCCTGGGTCAGGGCGATGATCTCGGCGTGAGCAGTGGGGTCCTGCAGTTGTTCCCGCTGGTTGTAGGCCTTGGCGATCACACGGTTTTCGTGAACGATGACGCAGCCGATGGGCACATCGCCGTTTTCCTCGGCAATATACGCTTGGTCGATCGCCATCCGCATGTAGCGTTCATCGTCCAGATTATTGGTCGTTAAGGGTTGCTCTGTCATGGATTGTCTCAGCAGTTGTCTTTCCATTTATGATTGGGGCTTCGTTTTTCATATTCTGCGGCGGCTTTTTTGGTAATCGTGTGCCAAGGCACGCCTTTTTTGGCGCCGACCAGTGTGGCCAGTGCGCACCTGCACAGCGACGGGTCAACTTTTTCGAGCATTTCTTCGTACAATTCATACGGGTCACGCGCTAGAAACTCCTGGCGGGTGGTAATTCCGATCCGGCCGAGCTTTTCTACAAAGGCCTTGCCGATATTGGGCAGGGATAATAGCGAATTATGGGTTGATCTTGGTTTCATGGCGATGCTGAAATTGGGTTCGTTTGTCATTTTTTATCCTCCACAGATATTTAGACTACTGGGGACATCGATGCCGCAGATGATTGTTGTTGCTGTTTCGAATTTTCAAAGACCGTATTCCAATTTTTCGTTTTTGCCGAGTCTCCGACGCACAAGGGATATTATAGCAGGCCGGGGTTTTTATTGCGGCTGTTTTTTAAGATTTTTTTGCCACACATTAAACATATATTGTTGCTGATTTTTAACCGCTGAAGACGTGAAATGACACGGATTTATGATTTTAGACGGTTATTGTGATGAATTTTCACTAGATAGAGCCGCACACGAAGAAGAACGACAAAAACACAACCCCTTTTTGACTCCTGTATCTGATGTTGCAACAGAATGGCATTTAAAACTTCTGATAATATACATGTTTTGATAAGGCTGGACACGATCATTCATAACCTGAGAGCAGGCAGAGTGCTAACATAGGGCTACACATTGGGGCAGGAATTTACTGACAGAACAATACATCTTACTGGCAGGAAGAAAAGGCAATTCCTCCGTGAATTACCCTCTCTATCTCCCCTCACTATAGAAAACCTGTCGGCTCGGTTTGAGCCGAAGGGCTAAAGTGTCGAATCTTCATCTAGATGCCGTTAGGGTACGGGGTCGATGAAATTCGACTGCGGTTAATCCAGGTTCAGGACAATCCGAAAACCGGTGCTGATGAGCCGAGAGTTCGGGACACGGCTACTGCGGGCCGATACTCGACAACCCGGTGCGGTGGTATTATAAGCGCCGCCGCGCTGAATACGTTCCGTTCCGCCGGCAGGGCCCGGAGGATTCTCATAGGGGCTGTTATAATAGTACATCCAGTCCGCCCAATCGTTACACCACTCGGCGGCATTGCCACACATATCATACAGACCATAACCATTGGCAAAAAAGCTGCCCACAGGGGCGGTATATGGCTGGTCACCGTCCTCCCAGTCAGGATGGTAACCGTAGTATGGGTAGGGCGGATTCACATCGTATGTGTATGCGGCCGAGTCGGCATAATGATTGGCAAGGCTGTGACTGATCGTATCGCCCCATGGAAATCGATAATAGGGACTGTACTGACCGCCGCGTGCGGCGTGTTCCCATTCCGCTTCAGTGGGCAATCGATAGCCATGTGTTGAAAGATTACATTCCCATGTGGAAAGGTTGTAGCAGCTTGCCTTGCCGGTCTGGGCACTGAGCCAGTTGCAGTAAGCAACCGCACCGTACCAGCTTACCGCGACAACGGAATCGTTGGACATGTCACGTGGCGGGTCGCCCTTGGTCCCGACGCTGAAAGTCCCGCTTGTATCGTCGAAGTCGATTCGGGTTGCGTACGTTTGATAGTAGGGAGAACTTTCACTTGTGTCGGTTGCGGCATACACATCCCAATACGGCCCATCCTCGACAACCTTTAACTCGTTGGCATCGTAAGCCCAATTGAGGTAATCGCAGTATTGCCGGTTCGTTATCTCGCATCGGCTCATGAAAAATGCATCGACAAATACCGTATGGATGATTTCCGACCAGCCGCCGTCTCCGTGAGTGTCACCCATTTCAAACTCGTGATCGGGTATATAGACCAAGTCGTCCGGCAGGTCCGGGTCGGTACCGACCCATTGGCTGGCCATCGCGTCAAGGTCGCTGATACCGTAACCATTGAGCCATTGGTCGGCCAATAGGGAAAAATCCTCAAAATCGACGAAACAGTCACCGGTAAGGTCGCTCGAAGGACAACCAGCCAAGATGGGACCATTTGAAAGAAGAAACACAAAAAGCGACAAGCAAATGAGTATTTTTATCATCTTTCCATCCTCCCCAATAGTGGGTTTCCTTGCTGTTAATCCTATTGCCTTATTATAGCTAATCCGAGCGGGGATAATCAAGGAAAAAGGGATAAAATCCCCATCAACCATCCAAAATCAAGCATAATCTACGATATGGACATTCAGAAGGGTTTTATCTTAGTGTTGTTGTGATTTTCGGCTCAGGTCTTTTCTGCCGGTGAGTCTATCGGTAAGCAGTTGTCAGATGGCAATGGTGGGCACGGCCCACCTATGACCGGAGGCCGGGGCGGCATTCTTTCGCGGGGGGTGCTTTGGCGGTATTACACACCGGGTTTTGAAAGTACTTTGATTGCCGGAGCCGTCGGAGCCTTATACGTGACATGCGTCGGTTGTTTGAAGAAAATGGTTGCGATGACGGGGAAATGATCGGACGGGTAGTGTCCATCATAGGAGCGCCGGTCGATTTTGACCGACAGCGGGATGGCGTTCTCGCAGAGCGGTATATGATCGATTTTTGGGCCAGAGGTTTTTCCGCTGAAGCCGTGACGGGTGCCGATATTGGAATTTTGAACGTTTGTCAAAGACCATGCATCGTTCATTGGTGGGTAGGGGGTGCTGTACCCGATCTTTTCGAGGTATCTCATTGCGGGATTGTCCATTTCCATGTTGAAATCACCCATGACGACAAAGGGATCGCGTGTTTTACGTGCAGCGATTCGGCCGGCAAGCATGCGGACGCTTAATTGGCGCGAGTTTTGAGAGAGGTTGTCGAGGTGGACATTGTACACGTAAAAGCTGTTACCGTCAGTTTTGTCCATCAGATGGACCCAACTGCAGATTCGCGGCCACAGGTTGCCCCAGTCTTTTGAGCCGGGCTTTGAGGGCGTGTTTGAGAACCAGAACGTGCCGGAATCGGTCAGTTGAAAGCGGTCTTTTCGATAGAAGATAGGGCAGCTTTCACCTTTGGCGTCCCCGTCATTTCTTCCGACGGCATAGGTGCCGTATTGGGGCATCGCTCGCCGGATATCCTGGAGTTGTTTGTTTTTTGCCTCCTGCAACCCGAAGATATCGGCGCTGTTGTCGGTGAGTGTATCGATCACAAGTGGTTTACGTTGTTTCCAACGGTGCCAGCCGTCGAGCATCGTATCTACACGAATATTGAAGGTCATGACTTTCATTTCACCCGAATGAGATGGCGTAAAGCGGATTATCCGGGGTGCCGTTTGTGAGCGGGCGGGGCAGTTGGAAACAAGCGTCAACGTAATTGTTAAAAAACAGATAGCTGCCAATCTTAATGGTTTCATATTTTGGTTTCCTGGTCATCACACCTCATGGGCGGATTTTAAAAATCTGAATACACGCTACCTGCCCACAATGACATCAATGGTTTTATTGTGGCAGATAGCTCACTGGTTGCCGAACAAAAATCCCCTCATGTTTAAGAACGGCATAGTCTACGGGAATCTTTAAAAAATGAAAGAAAAAAATATATTCTTAACAAAGCCAAACAGCCCTTAATTGAGGTAATGGATAAACTATCAAAAAAGACTTTTTTCAGCGACATCCATTTTGTCGTAGGCGGTTTTTTAAATTGCTTCTGAAATGGCGAAAGGATAAAAGTTCTTGTAAAATTAAGGAGGTTGTGGGTAGAATGTCAATAGAGTAAAAGTGCGAGGAAGTGTCTTGAACTTCATTGAAGAGCAAGAAATGAATGACAGGCGAAATACAAAAACGGACGTATTCTTTTGGCTCCTGTTCCTTGGCGTGTTAGCGATCGTCTCGCTAAGCGGCTGTCAGACAGGGAAATACCCGCGACTGCGGGTCGGGGAATTTTTCGGATCCCCTGTAAAAATGCGATTTCCCGATCCGAATCATTTGGGCCGTCATCACTATGATGACCCGGAGGGAGAAAGGATCGGGATGGTTTACACCTGCGGCGGGGGATTCATTGATATCGGCCACCTGCGGGAGGCCGCGGATCGAACGGCCTACCTGGCGTCTGTGACCAATCGAAACCTGTTGCTTGACCAAACCGTCTTTCGCTTTCAGGTGATCGAACCGTCGCGGTATTGGGTTACCATTTCGTACCCTGAAAACTGGGATGATCTCTCCACCGAAGAACGGTCGAAAATCGCAGGAGAGGTGTCGATTTTGCTGGGGCAGTATTTCGCGAGAACCAGCTTGATCTGGCATGAAATCCTGACCTGGTACGGTTTTTCTTCGACGGGGTTATTTTCAGAAAATATCTCCGCGTTTTCATGGGAAGATCCCTATTCAGATCTTCTGGGAACGTGTCTTGCCGTGTGGGCCTTGCGTGACGATGGGCAGACGTATGACGATGCGATGACGGAACTCATCGATCGAACTCTTCGTGAACTGGATGTTCAGCCCTCTGAGGTTGCGCAGCAAGCGGCCCAGCAAATCAAAGGCCGATGGTTCAGCGGTGGATATTATTTTTTTGTTGATATGAAGATTCGTAATTACGATGTTGGTCTGGATGATGGGCGGATTACTCCCCGTTTGGTGCCGGGAATCTGTCCGGATGCGGAACCACAGCCCTGCCTGGCACCCAGCCTGGATATTCTGACGGAATACGGGTTTAAAATGGAGCTGGAAATTGAACCGCGGGTTATGGAGAAAACTCCGATATACCATGATCTTCAGTTAAAGAATCCGGATGACCGCATTCGGCCGGCGGATCACTTTCCGGAAATCATGAGATGCATCAAACGTCATGCAAATACCTCCGGCGAAAATGAAAAAGAGTCGTTTTCTATAAGAAGATAACCAGTGCCCTAAATACATCTTGTGATAAAAAAATAACTTGACTTAATCCGGATAAGAGATAGACTGATACTAGTATTACTGTGAAGCCATCTATTGGAGGAGACTTCACAAAAGAGAAGGAAAATAGTATTTTGGAGAGAGGAAGAATGAAAAAAATAGTACCAATTCTTATGATGACCCTCTTTATCGGTGGAATCATCTCATCAGCGAATGCCGCTTTGATGTTGGTCCCGGTGGATCTCAAACAAGCAACATTATTAACGGATTCTCCGGGCTCCTTTTTGGGTTGCTATCTATCCATTTCTTCTGAGGTTGATTACATCATCGAGCCGACGGCCCCGATAACGATCGAGCTTCTTGACGATTTGGGTGATGGGCTGGATTGGATCTATGTTTACAACACAGGTCCGCTGCAGGTTCCCGATAATCCACTCGTTACGATCACACTGACAGACCTCGAGGTATTCGTTGATACAAATGCTTATTATGAAATGGGTCTTTGGGACGATGCGGCCGTTGAACAATTAGACAGCCTCGGCATCACCGTTCCCGAACCGGCGACAGTGTTGCTACTGGGTTTGGGTGGTTTGGTGGCGAGGAAACGCAAGAGGGATTAAGGTAAAAAAAAGACGACCCCAACAGACTATTTTAAAGAAATGCGAGGAAAATTATTTAAAGCATTTCTTCTTTACCCAAATAGCACCGTTGCGACATCTTCCATGCGATCTTGTCTTGTGCGCAGCCATTGGCAGTTTAAACTGTGCTGATATCCTAAGTCTTAATCTACACTCTGGTATATACTTTGTATTTGTGCGGCGGAAAGGGTTTCGTCATAAATCCGAACCTCGTCGATGAGTCCCTCAAAATATCTTTCTCCAATGTAATACATCCCGATCTGCACGTTTTGGTAGCTGCCCGTATTAACCGGTTCATCAACAGATGCGCTGATCGTCTCAAGATTACCGTCAACGTACAGCCGCACTTCTGTAATATCGGGAGAGCCGTCATTTTCCAGAACGACCGCGATATGGTGCCATGTATCGTCATTGATCAGCGTAGAGCCGATGATATTGCCGCCGTTTACTTCCGCGCGAAGTTGCCCCCCCTCATTGACACGGATCACCCAGCGACCGCCATTGTAATCTTCGCCCCAGCTGATAATCTCGTCGGTTGGCTGGATTGTTTTGATCCAGGCGGTACACGTCCGGCTGGCACCGCCGGAGATGCCTTTGTAACCGGTGATTTCCACGTAATCGTCAAGGCCGTCAAATTCGATTGCGCCACCGGTGATACCCGACGACCGGGCCGGATTATTGATCAGCAGACCTGACCGAGCATAGATTGAATTGTCTTGGGCCGTATCCCCATTTATTTCATCAAACTTTAAATAGAGTTGTTGTTCTCCCATGTACAACCAGTCTTCGGCAAGCAATGCAAAATCCAATAAATTCACAACACCATCTCCGCCCGGTTCAAGTGCGATATCAGCCGAGGGAACCTGCGGTGTTTGCAGCCATTGGTTAGCCATAATCGAAAAATCCTTTAAATTTACAGCTCCGTCGCCGTTAATATCGCTGCCTGTATAAACCGTAATACCGTTGTGAACATCCGACGAAGTGAGCAGGTTGCCGTTTTGGTCTTCGACGTCCACTCGAATCTGTGTTGTGCCCCCATTGGGAATGCCGGTTATGTTCCATTTACACTCATAGGGTGCTGATGGATCAGAACTGATCGTGTGCCATGAACCATCCTGATAATATCTGAATGTTACTTGGCTGACACCACCGGAGCCGCGGTCTCCGGCCACGGCTGAGAGCGTTACAGGACTGGCAATGGAGGTGTAAACATCTGGATCGTAAATGTGGCACCACGGGTCAAAGGTATCGCCGCCCGATGACGATTCATAAACAATACCTCCAAGCCAGGATACCGGTGTCGCCGATTTACCGGCGTTGTCGAAGACGTCGGCGGTTAACGATATTTTCTGGCTGTTGCTCATGCTCGGATACCATGTGATGGCGTAAGGTGCCGTCGTATCAGTACCCAGAAAATGCCATCCGCCATCATAATTACCCCAGAATTCGACACGATTTACCCCCGAGACATCATCCTCCGCGTCTGCGCTGATAGTTACTGCTTGTCCTTGGGTAATGACATCGCCGCCCCAGGGTGCCGTAAATACAGCGGTTGGGTTTTTGGTATCAGTTGGACTTGAACTGAGTACAATACCCGCATGATAATCCGCCGGCCCGATGGTGTTGTTGTTATTATCAACGATATCGATTGTTATCCATCGTGTCGAGTTCACATAGCTGGAAAGGTCGACATTAAGTGTATAGACACCGTTCGTTGGCGTATAGACTTCTCCCAACAAGGTATTTGTCCCGCCCGGATCGGAAGGCGAGCCTTGTATCCAGAACTTGACCCGGTTGACTCCGCTGGAACTGTCCCATGCACGTGCTTTAAGGGTGACTGTTTGCGAGGTATCGATCGTCGTGTCCACGGGCGGGAATTCGATAGAGCCGTAACTGTTGGTGACATCGCCTGCACTGCGTTCGAGCGTTGAACCACCGTCCGAGAGCAGGGCGGCCGCGGATGTCTTTTCTATTCCCTTGTTGTCAGTAACGTCAACGCGAAATTCAACAGCCTGATCAGACACGGACGAAATATTCCACACATAGGAGTAAGGAGCGGTAGAGTCTGTATTTAACAGTCTCCACGCGGTTGATGAGCCGTTATTGTAATTGGCCCAGAATTCCACATAATCGACGGTGGTGTCGTCTGCGCAGACGGCATCTGCCGAAAGCGTAACGGACGTTACCTGTCCGGTGCCTGTTCCGGCGGATGGAGATGTCAGCCATGCATCCGGTTTACGGTTGATCGTCGGCGAAGCGTCCTGATTGATGAGAATGGCAACGATATCTTTATCAAAGTTGGGCAGGCTTGTGGTTACAGTGCCGGAAACGGCCGCGGTGTCTTCGGCGCTGATAAGCTCGCCGGTATAGGAATTAAAATACTTCACCCGGTATATTCCGGCGGTCATGTTGGTAACGTTCAGATCCGCTCCGCTGATGGTGCCGGTCGTATACCGTGAATCCTGCAGGATGAATACCAGGGCGGTATAGGAATCTCCGCAGGCCATATCGATGACCGTATGACCGCCGGTGTTTGTAACGGAAACGTTACTGTCGATATTGTCTGAAGCAAACTGCGACCACTTGATATGTTTGATAATTCGACTCATTCCCAGTACGGAATCGAACATCTCATCCGTCGGACCTTGAAACAGCCGGAAAGGCCACCTTAGATTACTGCCTGCTCCGCCGCTGGCCAGATGTGCCCATATCATGTTATGGTAGTATTCGTTATCGAAGTTTACGTCGGCCAGTCCGCCGCTGATCGGACCTGATTCCGAGTCGAAAAAAGGCCGCATATCGCCGGCGACAAACTGATCCAATGCAAGGTTGACGTATTGATTGACGACCACTGCCGAGGCGATAACATTCGCCGGATCAGCGATTTCTGTGTAATACATGTGGTTCGTGGCGAAGTCACAGTTGGGGTGCTGGAAAACCGCATACTTAAGGTCTCCCGATGTCGGGCAGCCGGCGGTATTGAGCGTGATCATATGATTTTTTCCCCACGTCTGCCGCTCGTATTGTGTCAGCCATGAAGTCATCCGGTCCGTCCAGGCCCGTATCTCCGACCCGCTCGGTCCACCCCACCACAGATCGACTTCGTTCATAATGTCCCAGGCAAACAGGTAATCCGAATTCCCGTAGCGATCCACAAACCACTTCATTCTTGCCTTTTGATATTCAAAACAGGCATCACTCGTTAGTCCGTCGCTTTCGCTGTGGCACGGACCGCCGTTGATGGCGTTATAAGGGTATTCAGCCCATGCGAAATGATGCCAGTAGTTGTCATAAGGAGTCAGCAGGATGTAGATTTTGTAGTCTTCGGCAAGTTCAAAAAGATCGTCAAAAAATTGAGCAAAGGCCGGATTAAACACCCCGACCGGATTTTCTAAAAGCAGGTAGCGATAACCGGAGTCCGGCGCCTCGCCCCAGACCCTCAGCACGTTGACACCGTGGTCGTGCATCATGTTAAAATATTCGCGCAGTGCTTCTTTATCGTAATCCCAATTGTTAACAGGGTAGATTTGGAAGAGACTCTCAGGAAAGTCCGGCATCTGGTCGAAACCGAGCGGCAGAAAATCAGTGCCGTCTTCAAGCTGAAAATAGCGACCGCTGTCGCAGACGGTGACATAATTACTCCCGCGCACAGATGCACAGAGCGTAAAACCCAGTGTAAACAATGTTAAGTATATGATATGTTTCATCATCTACCTTGTCTCGCCTTATAATAGCATTCTGATCGGTAAACATATTTCAGGATCACACAAAACATGACTAAAAACCCCCGCTTTCAGAATTATAGCCGACATTGTCAGCAGAGTCAAGGAAAAGGACGAACACAGGGCCGAATTGTTGAGGTAAAGACAATGTAAATCGGTGTTTTTGATTCAAAAATACCCCGATGTACAGCAGATTTTAGAGGTATGGGAAACCCTGCCTAAGCATGTCAAACAGGCCATCATGGCCCAGATCGCACCGTATCAAGAGAAATAAATTGACTTTATTTGGACAGAAGATATACTGATAGTATCATTTCCGAAAAGCCACCACCGGTAGGATGGCTTGCAGAGGAGAGGAAGAGATAACGGAGAAGGGAAGATGAAAAAGATTGTTATAGTGTGGATGTTTGTTTTCTCATTTGTTCTTTATGCGGACGTGGTTCCTTTTGAACGGTATTATGAGGGCACTGCAAACGCATCTTTCAGGAGGGGTGGGACTGTTTATTCGTTAAATGATTCAACCGTGAATGGGACTGCTGATGCCTTTGACACTGCATACCCTTATAATGGTGGAGCAATTATTCAGACGGCGACAGGGGGAACATTTCCAGATACAATTCAGGTTGTCGCCTACTATCCTGCTGTTTATCTACCGTCAGAGAGGCCGGAGTGTTGGTCAAGGGGATATGTTTCGGGATGGATAGACATCGGAACTACTTCAGAATACCCGCTTGGAACTCCCCTTGAATTGGAAATTAAATATGGAACCTTCGATGAGTATAAGGATTCGGATTACCTTTACCGGGGGATTAATATGAGAAACCAGAATGGCGACATTGTTTGGGAGGCGTCCCATTCGACAGATGGTGTCATGGAAACCAATTCTCTACAAATTATCGCTGGGACATGGTATACCTTTGAGGCCTGGCACGTCTTCGGTGCATCAGCATTTCCTATCATACCAAATGAACTCAAGTTGAGTGCACTTGTATTTGACTTTGCGGTTGTTCCTGAACCGGCGACGGCGGTGCTGCTGGGGTTGAGTGGATTGATATTGAGGAAACACAGAATGTTCCCCGCTAGGGTAAAGTCTTCTGGACAACCTCTTTGCCGTTAGCTGTAAAGGTCAGATTGCCAATTTTATCGATAGTTATCGGTGACTGTTTGACATTAGTCAGCAAGTTGCCGCCGACATAGATATCTTTAAGCGTTAGATTCTTGATATTTTTGAAAATGAACGGTCGTGTGGGGTCTTTAAACCAGCAGTTCTCAATAATCACAGTATCCGGGTTAAAGCCGGACAAATCTGAACCTACCGGAATCGCCACGTTTTCACCGCTGTTGCCGGCAAAGGAACAGTTCCTGAAAATCAGGCTTTCATACTCAGGGTAGCACTTGTTGACACCGTTCTGGGCCCTGATGGCGCTGCCTGAAGTGCGCATGACAGAGTTGAAATTGTTGAAGGTATAGCTCTTGAGTTGATAGCTTGTATACTGTCCGGGCTGGCCTTTCCAGCAGGTGTTGGCTCCTAAGCGGATATTATTCGCCATGCCGCTCCAGGCCAGTACGTTGTTAACCGAGATGTTTTCCGAGTCTTCCGTGTCCCATCTCAACCTCTCTTTGTTGTAGATTGCAGCGGCGGCACAAACATTGTTCTTCGCGGCTTCCATCCGTGTTTTTTCTTCGCCTGTCACTCGATCTAATTCATCGAGAAAGCGACGTGGAAATTCATCACTGGGGTTGTAGTGGCCGGAGGCAAAGGTGTCATCATTACCCAGGGTAAAGGCACCGTTCACAGTAACATTCCGGCCGCTGGTCAAATCCAGTCCGTCGACCCATGCATGGTCATAGGGAGAAAGCCCCTTGATGTTATTGTAGGTTACATTCTTAACCGTATGACACTCCCAGTTCCACTGTTTGACATCACGAACATATGTATCGTTGAAGGTGATGTCCTCGGATTGTACCACCATCACGCCTCCCTGATGAGGCGTGTCCCGTGCATCCTTACGGTCTATTTTGAGGGTATAACAGGCATTCCCGTCAATGATACCTCGACCGGAAATGGTTATATTCGAGGAATTCCAGATACCGATAGCCGGTTCCATGGCTTGCTTGCATTCCTGGAGCCGATTTACCAACAGCGCATCTTCATCCAGGTAGATGTTCAGTTCGCCGTCTGCCCCGTTGCCATTCCAATCTTTGATACATAGACCGGACCAGATGTAAGTGCCTGCGGGAAAGTAGATCGTGTCTAATTCAGAACGTGTTCTTACTTTTTCCAACGCTGCCTGGAATGCCTCAGATAGATCAATTTTAACCCTCACACGCTTATTGGGGAACTGTACGTTTCTTCCACTCTGGCTCACATATTTACCCGCTTCATAATGCCATGTGAATTGCTCGTTGGTGTTTCTGCTTGTATCGGTAACTGTTCCCGGGGGACGACACTCCTGGCCCTCTTGATCAGTGATAGGTTTATTTTTCAGATAGGTCGCGGCGAACTTCTTGAAGTTAAGAACATTGCCGGCATTCAAATCAGGTTTGCCTGTTTCCGGCGGGTCGTTGATGATAGCCAGCATTGGGATGCCTGCCATCTTCTTATCCGTTAGGCTGCCGTTTATATTGATGATGCAATACGGCAGCTTTTCGGACATGGTAAAGGTCAATGTCTTTTTGTCGCTGCTAACGCTCAGCGCTTCCTGAGGATAGTAACGTTCCGGGTAAATTTCAATACTGTTGATTATCGTATCGTCCTTTAATGTGATCTCGAACTTAGGAGTTCTGTCTTCCGAAGAAAACCGTGCAATATCAAAATTGTAGAACTTGCTGCCATCCGGACCTTTCTTGTACATGTAAACAGAAACAGATGTATCATTTGCAGTCATTTCAAACTTGGTAGATTCCGGGTACTGTGTGTTCTCTGTAATGTCATCGCTGGCCAGAATGGCAGACTCATCTATCTCTGTTGTGGCAGGATCGTCCCCCGATTTGCCGTAGTCGTGTACCGCGCCACCCTTACCTTCTGCGGCAAGGTGATTAGCAGGAAATATAGCCAATACGATAAGCGTGGCAATCAGCAACACAAACGCCCTGGTTTCAGGATTTATGTTCTTTTGAGTTGTATATTTAGTCATCATTATAAAGCTCCTTGATTCATAGGTCGCCGCTTTTCAGACAGCGAAGAGACTTGCCGATGACACATTAATACCCCAAGGGGACTCGAACCCCTTGAACGAGGTATACAAGGAACTTATAACAAAGAACTTACGGAAAGTCAAGCATCTGTCTTGTCCACTGGCTTGGACAAAACCCTGCAAAAATACCCCGAATTGGGGCATATCATAGCCGCTTGGCCGGAACTGCCCGAACACACCAAAGAAGCAATTACATCACTTATTCAAGCTCATAATCAGGAGGTCAAGTAATGCTTAATATCAGCAGACGATTAGGTAAAGCTGAAAAGGCACTGAATCTAAGCGGAGAACATATTACCGTTAAAATGGTCTGTTATGGTGGTGAATTACCACCTGACCGGACACAAGGCAATATAACTGTTCAATATGTTATGTATGATAAAAAGGAAAATCAATGCGAAACATTAGCAGGCGAATAAATACTATCGAACAAAAAATGAATATAGTCTGTCATAGAAAGATGCCAAGGCGGGTTCTTTATCTTTCAAGTAAACAATGGCAAGAGGACGGGTGTCCAAGGAATTGTGTAATTTTGGGCAAGAAAAACAACAAAAGGCAACCAAAAACAACCAATTCCCCGAAAGTTGAGCGATAACATGAGCGAAGCAAAACTTACAGCCCGACAGCTTAAAGCGATACCGCATATCGTCAGCAGTCCTACATATACCGATGGCTGTAAAAAGGCTAAAATCAATAAGACCACATTTTATAAGTGGCTAAAAGAGCCTGAGTTTAAGGCCGAACTCGACCGGCAGCGGGACGAGATAGCCGCTGAGGCGTTCGGTGTGCTATCACAGAGCCTTACTCAAGCGGTTGAGGCTCTTGTGGGCTTGCTGGACAACAAAGACGACCGGCTGAAAAGACTGGCCGCTAAAGACGTAATCGACTTCATTATCCGGCATAAGGAAAATGAGGACTTGGACGAACGGCTAAAAGAAGTCGAAAAGCTTTTGGCAGATAAAAGACTTTAAGACCTACCACAGTGAACCTCTTTTGCATTAGTTACTTTGATTGCCAATTGATTTATCTACAGTGAAAGCAGAAAATGGATCAGTCTGATTGAAAACAAAAACGACTTAAGAAAATTGAAGCACAGGCCGGAACCGAAGAAGACTGGGTAAAACTTCCCGACCCGAACAATCCCGGCAAAATGATTGTGTAATGGTTTCAATTTGGAATTTTATAGTTCTTATTCTGTACATGCTAAAAGAACATTTGTGACTATATTTTAAATGTAATATCGTTCTTTGACAAGTTAAAAGGTCGGCTGGGGGGAAGTAAAATTAGTCAAAAGGATTTTGGTAAAGCTCTGATTCTTTCACTTCAAAGTTATGCCCATATTTTTTGCTTACACCTTCAATTAATTTCTTGAGCCACATAGAAGTCTTTGGCGCGATATACACTTTTTGGATAAGAATGTCGAGGTCAATTTTTATTTTTATTCCATTGGAACCCTGGTTTTCTATGATTATCGACCGGAGTTCTTTTTCGTGGCTGAAAGATGGATGTTTTAATCTTGCCGCATCTAAGGTACTGTAAGATTTTCCTGTTTTGTGAGTGGGCGTACCAACATGGTTGTTACTATATGCTACTTTGGCGATATACACTTCATGCGGACACCCGGCAAGAGCTTTTTTGAGCCTTCCAGATATAGATTTAATGGCAATTCCTTCATTGCTTTTAAGGTACAATTTCCATAAAGCAGCAGATTCTACTTTGTTCATATGCCAGCAGTTAGCATATGTTATGGCTTTGTTGACATTGAAGAGATTTTCGATACCTTTAGGGATAGATGGGTCTTTTTCTTTTATCAGCTTACGAAGTGGTTTACTTGTGACATTCCAGAAGGAAGAATCGAGGGGGTCTTCAAACCGCATCGAATTGCAAAAAAACAGTGTCTTGGTGTGCAGTAAATCCACATATTTGGTGAAATCCATATATCGCCAAATCGTTATATTGTCGGACACATCTGATATTATATTACTGTTTATCATATTTAGAGATTGTATTGTTTCGGAAATTATAGCCTGGCGGCTGGATTAGGCAAGGGAAAAACCTATCGGCTCCGTTTGAGCCTAAGGGCTAAACCGCCTAAACCCAAAAGTAAAAGTGTGCAGGGTTCGGGGACAAGTATCCAATTGCCCGGTTCATCAGGTCCAACTTTGGCTAATGTAGAGCTGACAGGTGGGAAAATTCCTACTAAGTCAATAGATGCTGTATGAGATGGTAAATGGTTATCGTCAAATGTTGTCTCAATGAATATTTCATCGCTAAGAAAAATATAGAAATTCCATAAGGTAAATGTTGAATAGTCATTTGATAGTGTGGCAGATAAAGGTATTGTTTCAATATTTGCAGTATTTGAACTTAATGTTGTTGGTCCTGCTGTAAATGACCAGTTCAAAAAATCTGTTACAATTAATCCCTCTAAGGGTATATCTATTTCGACAAAACCCGTTATTCTGAAACCCTCATATAACGGAGTCGCATCGGTAAAAACATTTCCTGTGTATTCATATATAAGAGATGAATGTACAACATTTGTTGTTAAACTCAATATTGAGAAAAGTACAATTAGCTTTTTCATCTTCCCCATCCTCCATTAAATGTTATCGTTTTCTAATCAATATGCCACTCATGCCCAACAGCAGAAGTGTGGTAGGTTCTGGGACAGCTATTACTGCTGCTGAGAGGTCGTTCTCTTCAATAGGTATCGCAAAGCTTGTATTGTCAAGCCACCTGCCCGTCAACGTGCCCGTGCCCAATATTGTTTGGCCATCAATATCCCATGAAAGACCACCAAATAGTTCAAAGTCAGAACCTTCTATAATAACAGTGCTGTTACTGTGAGCGTGGAGACCGGCCAAGCTACCGCCGGAAATATTTAGCTGGCTGTTGCCATAAGTCACCCAAGCACCTACCGAACCACTGGATATTGTTACTTGGCTATTCTGATCCGATGATGAAGCTCCAATTACTGAACCCCCGGATATTGCTACCTGGCCGTTATTTTGGGCTCTCAAATAGCTTACTGAACCAGATATTGTTGCCTGGCTTGTATCGTTTATCCACAAATAGTATATCAAACTTCCGGGTAAGATTTCGACTGTTGTTGGAAATCCAGAAGATGAGTTTCGCACCACGACATCATCATCAATCGAATAGCCAATATTGTGTGCTCCGCCATCTTCAAAATAAATAACCGCCCTTGCTTCTGGAAAACAAACACATAAAGCCACTAGCATTGATAATAGAAATGTTCTTTTCATCTTCCCCATCCTCCAAAATATGCGTTTCCTTCAATTTTCTCCGATGGTTTGATTATAGCGAATCAGGATACGGATAATCAACGAAAAAGGGGGGAATCCTTGTAATACTGCCCAAATCCGGTATAATTACGGGTACAAACAAGCTTTTTATGTCGGGACGGCAGGCCGTACACCTGCCAAGCAGCACAATCGGGGTAATGTACACCTGTCCGTTATCCTGCTTGTGCCGACCCGAAGAAAGACAGGTAAAATGACGAATCCATCATTACTTGACTATATGCAACTTGCAAAACGTTTCTATGCAGACCTCAATGTTTATACTCAAACACAAACTGAAACTGATTTATATAAAAAATCAGATAAGGTAAATACAACATATCTGAAAGCCAACATTGATTCGTTGGGGGATGTAGTCTTTGGTCTTCAACAGGACGGCTATGCAGACAAAGCAACAGCTTTGGTAATAGCTGTTGAGAATGTTCGTAGGGCCGTAAAAAATCACGACAACGGGAAGACTACAGGGACAGAGGTGAAAGTACATGTCGCTCATCTTATCAAACAATTAACTGCTTTATGTCGTCCGACAGCACCCCAAATATCTACAGAACCAATGCAAAATAAGCAGACTGCAATAGAAAATAAACAGTGTTGGCATAATCCAGATTTTACGTCGGTCGTTTGGTACGGCATTGAATATTGCTTTAACAAAACACAAGGGAAAATCATCAATTACCTTTGGCAGAATGAAACTGCAACAGAAATAAAGTTGGGTGAAATTATCGGCACAGCGGCAGGAATCTATCGGCTAAAAGATACTTTCCGAAACAAAGAAGGCTATCATTGTGCTTGGGGAAAAATGATAGTAAAAGCAGGAAAAGGCTGTTTCATGCTAAATAAATCATAAAGACGGCCCCCCACAAAACCCCACTAAAACCCCACAAAACCCCTTTTTGTTTTTCAACGACTATATGATTTACTATAGTCATAATGAAAGATGAAAACTCGAATCTGATAAATTTACTTGGCTTAGCCGGAGAGCTTCAACTTCCTGCCGTATGGCTAAAAGAGCAAGCATTAAAGGGCTTTATTCCCTGTCTGTTCATCGGCAAAAAAATCCGATTCAATGTAGATGCTGTCAAAACAGTATTAGCAGACTTGGCAGCAAAGGGGGCTAACTATGAAGACTGAAGCCCCCACAATCCAGCCTGCACTTTTGACGATTCCACAAGTCTGTCAATACCTGAATATCGCACGTCCAACATTCTACAAAATCAATCAAACGGGGGCTTTTGGCCTGTTACCTATTAAGCTGGGAACTTGTCGTAAAGTTTTGTACTCACGCGCGGAACTTGAAGCATTTTTGCGGGCGGGCTGTCCGCATAGAAAAATATGGCAAACACAAAAAAAGGATTTTATGAAATGAGGCTAAAGATGATTCCAGAAAAAGAAAAAGCCGTTGCGATAACAACGGCCATGAACAACAAACTACAACTTAAAACATACAGCAAAACCGCATTTCTGTCAAGCCAAAAAGAGCAGATGGGCCAATTATTGTTTGCACTTGTAGGGGATACTGCCGACCGGCAAGGATGGGTTCTATTTGAGCGGTTCTTGGGTGGATACTACAAAGGGGCGCGATAATGAGTAATCCTTTGTTGAATGAAGCTCTGGAATGCCACGGGCGCAAGTGGTGTATTATCTCTGTGCCTTATGGCAAAAAGAAGCCGGTTATTAAATGGGGCATTTATCAAAAGACCCGCCCGGATGAAAATACTATCCGGCAATGGTTTTCAGGCGATAAGGCGAATATAGCGGTCTTATTGGGTGAAATCAGCGGCGGTCTTACCTGTCTTGATTTTGACGATATGCAGGGCTATGAACAGTGGAAACAAGCCAATCCTTCACTTGCCGCTAAATTGCCGACTGTTAAAACATCTCGTGGTATGCATGTTTATTTTCAGTCAACACTAACAAAAACCCAAAAGATGGAAAAACTTGATATAAAAGCGTCTGGATATTGTATGCTGCCCCCATCGCTTCACCCTGACGGAAAAACCATTTACAGGTGGTTGATTCAGCCAAACGGGGATATACCTGAACTGACTTTATCTGAATTAGGTATAGACCATTTAACAGAAGAAACAGACGCTATTGCTTCACTTTCTTCACTGTCATCACATTCCTCACTGTCTTCACATTCTTCACCTTCTTCTGTAAAGTCAATCAATAAAGAAATAGTTATCTTTGAAAAACTGGATGATAAGATTCAACATTATGTAAATATGGCCGTAAAATGTACTTTGCCGAGCAAAACAGGTTATCGCAATTTCTTGATTTTTCAGTTTTGCCGATGGTTAAAAGGACATTCTGAATTTGAAAAGCTCACTGCCGGACAACTAAAGCCACTGGTTAGACTCTGGCATGGACGGGCATTGCCTTTTATCGGTACTCAGGAATTTGACGTAACATGGGCCGATTTTGCTTATGGATGGAAACGAGTCAAATATCCGAAGGGAAACGGAGCATTGAAAACAGCGGTAGAAACAGCATTGAACGCAGAAAATCTTATCCCTGCCGAGGAAATATATGAAAAGCCCGAAATGAGATTATTGGTAAGGATTTGCTTTGAACTCCAGAAATTACAGGAAAAAGAGCCGTTTTGGTTGTCTTGGAATGATGCGGCTTTGATATTGGGGGTATCTACACCAACGGCGGGGAAATGGCTCTGTATGCTTGAGGCTGATAGTGTAGTTCAAAAGGTTGAAGGGCACACCCATATAAAAGCGGCAAGATATATATATTTATTGGAGATTGAAAATTTTATTGAAAAAGAACTTGACAGAAATACGGAATACCGTACAATATGAGTATATGACAATGATTAGAAAAGCAATTCTGAAACGCATGGGTGAACTGAAAATGAACCCTAACCAGTTATCCGAAATACTCAAGGGCAGTATCCCCCGTATGACAATCTATGATTTCTTATCTGGTAAAAGTGATGCACGTTCGGAAGTTGTGGGGGAAATAATGAAAGCCCTTGGGCTTGAAATTGTGTCCAAAAGTGCTAAAAGAAAAGGCAGGTGAAGCATGACGAACAGAGAAATTGAGAACAAAAAAAATGAGTTGATTAGAATTGTTAATATGTCAAGCGGGACGGAAAATCAACGCATGAAGGAACTACGTAAGTTGGCATTAGATGTAGGAGCAAGTCATAAAACTGTAGATGGCAACCGGAATGCTAATGAAGCAGAATTGGTTGTCGGTATTCAAACCGCATTGCAAACAGCGTTGATGCTTAATTCCTGTAAGAGTTCAACAATGGCTTGGATTATAGCAATAATTTCTGTGGGCATAGCTCTAATCTCTACATTAGTTTCAGGACTTAGTGCGGTTGCAGCTTGGGTTGCGGTTTTTGTGAATGAATGATAAAACGAAAAGGCAGGTGAAAAATGAGAGTTTACAAACCTACATACAAGGACAGGAACGGTCAAAAGCAAAAAAACCGCTGCTTGGTATGTCGATATTTTCGACCATAACCGACTTCGGCATAAAATACCGGCTTTTGCCGATAAGCGGTTGTCCGAAGCATTAGGGCGGAATATTGAAAGCCTTATCAACTGCCGGATTGCAGGGCTTGAACCCGATGTTAAACTTAACCAGTGGATAGAAACCCTGCCTGACAGTTTGCTAAAGAAATTCGTGTCTTGGGGGCTGATTGACGGACAGCGGGCAGAGATTACAAAGCCACTGAAAGAGCATATAGACGATTATATCAAAATTCTCAAAGCCAAAGGATATTCCAAGGACTATATCACTCGGTCTAAAAATCGTCTTAAAAAAATCACGTCTGATTGCAGATTCACTTATTTCAGGGATATTACACAATCAGCGGTTGAAATTTATTCAGGTAAACTCAAAAAGGATGGTTATGGCGATACCAGCAGGGCGCATTATCTTGATGCTCTGAAAACTTTCCTGAATTGGGCAGAAACAGACCAACGGATTATTCGCAACCCTATTTCAAAGATGGGGAAACCGGCAAGGGATTCAGAGAAAAAGGGGATTTTGACACCGGAGCAATTTATTCGGCTGATTCAGACGACAATCAAAAAGAATATCATCATTCAGACAACAACCGGCGTAGATCGTGGGATTTTATATTTTCTGGCAGGGGTTACGGGGCTAAGAAGAAGGGAATTATTGCTCTTGACGTGGGACGATCTGCACCTTGCCGGAGAAAGCCCCTTTGTACTTGCAAGGGCGGATACTACTAAAAATGCACAGGAAGCCCACCAGCCGATACCTGCAACGCTGGCAAGGCTTCTGGAAGCCCTACAAGGCCATAGGAAGCCCGAAGGAACGGGCAGGCTATTCGAGGGCTTTGCTATGTCGATCAATACGGCTATGCTAATCAGAGAGGATTTGGCGGTTGCTAAGATAAAGCCCAAGGACAAGGACGGGAACGAGGTATGTTTTCATTCGCTACGAAATTCCTATATCAGTTATTTGGCCAACGGTGGCGCACCGGCCAAGATCGTTCAAAAACTGGCCAGACATTCAGACCCCCGCTTGACTTTCAACACTTATGCCAGAGTCTTTGAGGAAACCGAACAGGAAGCCATTGCATTACTGCCGAATGTCGGAAATTTTGTCTTGTCCAACTGCTTGGACAAAAACTGGATAAGGCAGGAGATTTGCATAGACAACCAGAGACACAAAAGCAGCCAAGACACGATAGAAACCGCATTCTTGGCTGACAGGAAACTACCCCCAAGGGGACTCGAACCCCTGTTACCGGGATGAGAACCCGGCGTCCTAGGCCGCTAGACGATGGGGGCCTTTGGAATTTTCAATTGATCATTGTCAATTGTAGAATAAAACCAAAAACAAGCTCATCGAGAGCTTGTTTTCGGCAATAGCGGCGGGTGGATTCGAACCACCGACCCTGGGCTTATGAATCCCATGCTCTAACCAACTGAGCTACGCCGCCCTGAAAGCTTATGGCTTACGTAAAGCCGGGTATTTTATCCAAAAATCCAATCATAACAAGTAAAATCTTGAATTTCAATGTGATTTTCAGTTGTTTTGAACACAAGCGAGTTGGAAAAATCCACAATTAACAGCTGCGAAGGTTTTTAAGGGCCCAGTTTGATCAAAATGGTATTTTCGGTATTGGGTTTGGTTAAAAAGGGTGTCGCTTGGACTTGTATGACTTTTTCTTGGGTTTCCGACCCCGGCAGGGCCGCGAACAGGGAGTATTCACCGGGGGGAACAGCCAAAAATGCGCCTCGGCCGGTGGATTCGGTCGTGATAACCTCCGCGTCTCCGGTCACCCAGACTCGTGCCCCCTCGACGAGCAGATTTTGCGCATCGGTGACGACAACATACAGCGGACTGTAGTCGGCAACCAGTTGCAGGGGGGCAATATCAAGTACCTGTTCGGGTTCGTTCAGCAGGTCGATCTCCATCAGGTCCAGTTTCAGATTATTGACAAGGATTGCCAGTGAATACACGTCAGGGGGAACAGATGTGAGAGAATAGAAGCCGTCCGCATCCGGCAGCAGATCAAACCGAATCCGCTGGTCGGTATTGTACAGGAAGAATGCCAGCGGGCTTTTCCCTGAGAACTGTCCGCTCAGATCGGAAGAACCCTCCGGTACCGTGACAGCGAGTTGACGGTCCTGGTTTATCTCGACCTGCTGCTGCAGACGCATTCCATTTTCAAAGCGCATTATCAAGGTATAGCTGCCCAAAGGCACATTTCCCGTATAGGTTCCGTCTTCCTGCGGCTGCAGTGCGAACTGCTGCAATTCACCTGAAACGTCGATCCCATAAGTCAGCATGGCCCGTGTGACGGCCGGAGCGTTTTCAGGTTGTTCGAGTTGGATCGTTATTGCCGCCTGACTGACATCAACCTGCCAGTCGGGGATATCCTCGCCGGCGACCTCAAGGCTGCTGATCCATACGATACGGTTCGATTCGGTGTTATTCAGCAGGTAATAAGTTCCCGCCGGGATCCCGACGAATGTAAAATGGCCATCGGCAGACGTGATGGTTTCGGAGCGAAACGATGCCTCAGACGGATCCAGGGTGTCGCTGAGGTAAAGGATCTGATTCGAAGACGGCAGCGGCGTCAGGTTCAGCGTCCCGAAGATCGTCCGGGGGCCGCCGAAATTTACCTGAACGGGTTTTTCTTTTTTATACCAAAGCGAACGGGTTATCGACATACTATTATCGCCTGCGGACTGGCAGATCAGAAAAACCGGTCCGTCAGGTATTTTGACAAACTGGTAGTTGCCTTGCTGATCCGTTTGGGCTTCCTGGAGAATGCGCATGTCAGCGACTTCGGCGTACAGCGGATTTCCGGCCAGTGTGACGCGTGCGTTCGGTATCGGTTGTCCCTCGAAGTCTGTAACGGTTCCGGCGATAGCCGGCGGGGCGGCAGGAAGCGTTGGTTGTTCGACCGACTCGATGGCGGTTGTGTCTGGTTGTTCATTGGGCTCCGTTTGCTCGACTACTTCGACGACAGTGTTTGTCAGCTGCCGGTTCTGAATTTGGATGATCGCCTCGGCAAAGGGGTTGTCATCCGGACCGTTGGGATACCACTTCGCTTCCGATTCTTCCAAAAGCCCGATGGCGGATTCATCTCCGAGGTTTCCGATGAAGTGTGCCGCGGCAAGTTGACTGGTAAACTGTCCGTCTTTAAGAATTTGAAGCAATCCCGCCAGGTCACCGACCTGTCCCATTTCGAAAACACGTCTAAGTCTGAGCTGATCCTGATCGATCTGCTCGGTGTCATCTTCAGGGGCGTTTGGTGAAGCTTTAGCCGTATCCGGCATCGCTGTATTATCCTGATCCTGTTTGGGACTATCCGGAGTTTGTGCCTGTTCAGGTTCATCCAGCAGAATCGGGTACAGGAATCCGATGCATCCTAAAACCAACAGAACAGCCGCGGCGATGATCAAAATCCGCCGACGAGAATGATTTCCTGAAGCAGCATTTCTGGTTTGTGCTACATTCAGGACGGCCCGCGTCAGAGCTTTGTTGATAATCGCCAGATGATTATCGCTGATCGGCCGGTACATGGCGGTTGAACTGAGAAGTTTTTCGAGATTACTGTCCAATCGTTCGAGTGTCCCGGTTGCAGAGGCTTCATTGAACCCGAGGTTTTCCGACTGGACCAACTGGATCAAAGCCCTGCGAAAAAAGTGCCGACAGCGATAAAGCCGGTCATCGACCTGTTCGATGCTTAAGCCGACTTCTTCGGTAATATGCTCAGGGGTATCCAGATGATTATAACGATGCATCATCAATGCACGGTCGGTTTCTTCCATTTCCGCCAGCGTCGCCTGTACCATCTCCTGGACAGCCGGATTACTGACCGCCTCATCGGACAGCACTTCATTCCGCAATGTTGACAGTCCTGACAGAACATCGGCAGGGAGTTGTGACCAGGCCCAGGGCCGTTGGCGTTTGGTCTGCCACTGCTGCAGGCCTTCATCAAGTGCCTGTTTGGCACAGGCTCGGAGCCATTGGAACATGGTTTGCTGCGCCGGCTGGAATTGCTCGATCTGCTCTAAGGCACGCGTAAAGGTACGGATAGTCAGGTCGACCGTGGTATCGCTGTCGGAGGCGACCTGAAAATACAGCCAGGTGTAAATAACATTGACATACTGCTCCAGCCATGTCTGAATAGCCTGCGGTTCAGCGGCAGTCAGCAGGGCGATCCGTTTTTTTGTCCAATATCCTTCCATGCCTTCGTTCATTCCCAATAGGGTCTGTTTGTTCTTAGACACTGCATGCGGCACACAAGTTCCGCAAAATACTATTATATCGGATATTTACCTGTTGAACAGTTAATTTCTTGATGGGAATATCGGTCCGAGAAAGCAATTTCAATGGTTGCTTTTCCATTCAAGCGGGTCGAGTTTGTAATAGCGTTTCAATTCCTCATAAAGTTCCGGGCTGTGGTTGTGCATCTGTTTGGATTTTTCAAAGAAGGCTTCGGTGGCGACCGCAAAAAACTCCGCCGGATTGGTTGCACCATATTTGTTCAGCACGGACCGGCGCCGTCCCTGCTCTTTTTGGCATAGCCGTTCATATTCCCGGCCCAGCACCGCCGCCCAGCTTCGGTAGCAGGAGCGGCTGTCAAGGATCGGGGCCCCGTCGGCTTCGCCATCTTCCTGATCGAGCTGGTGGGCGAACTCATGAAGCACGACATTCTGTCCATCCTGTACATTGCGGGCGCCGCCGGTAACGCTGTCCCAGGTCAGCACAACCGGCCCGTTCTGCCAGGACTCGCCGAGACGGACGCTTTTGCCTTCGACAATAAGGCCGCCGTCATTTTGAAGTCCCTTGGCGACATAAGTGTGCGGATAAACATAGATGGTTTTCAGTTTAGGATAAAATCTGCTTTTTCGATTCAATAGTAACATACACGCCTGTGCGGCGATGGTGACTTTGATCTCATCGGTAATTTCCAATCCGCCACAACCGACAAACTTCTTCTCAACCAGAAATACATTTACAAGCCCGTGCAATTGCTGTTTCAGGTCTTCGGGCAGACGATGATACAGGGGTAAATATTTGGTCAGCGGGGCGATATGTTCCTTGCCCAATCCGGCGGCCATTAACGCGGCGCGTCGCCGATTACGCTGTTGCTTCTTGAGAAATAAAAAAAGTAACAGACCTGTCAATATGCTGCCCAGAGCGGCCAGGGTGATCCAGACGGTCGGCATGATTAATCGCTCTCCATGTGCTGTAGATTGTGTCCGCATTTTTTGCAGAATATTGCGTCGGCGTCGTGTTGTGTGTGGCCGCAGGCGGGGCACGGGGGTTTCTGTTTGGGGGGCGTCTGTACGATTTGCGCGGTGACGATGCCGGTTGGTACGGCGATAATGGCATAGCCCAGTAACATGACCATGGCGGCGAGTATTTTGCCCAGCGGGGTTTGCGGTGAAATATCACCATAGCCAACCGTCGTCAGTGTAACGATCGCCCAGTAGATGCTCTGCGGGATACTGGTAAAGCCTTTGTTGGTTGGGCTTTGACTTTCAATCGAATACATCAAGGCGCCGATAATGACTACCAGCGTTAGCACAAAACACAGGAAGACGAGAATTTTTTCCCGGCTGGCATATAATGCGTTTTTGAGTAAATTGGCCTGTTTCATGTGATTGCCGAGTTTCAACACTCGAAACACTCGCAGTACCCGAAGAATGCGGAATACCGTCAGGAATCGAACTGCACTCAAATACGTCGGCAAAATTGCCAGCAGGTCAATAATACCGAAAAAACTGGTTGTGTACCGTTTTTTGGACGGCACGCAAATCAGCCGCAAAAGGTATTCGACGGTGAACAGCGCGGTGAAAAACCACTCAAGCCCGTAAAGTAATTGATGATGTTCGGCACGGATATTTTCGATGCTGTCGAGCATGACGACACCGATGCTGAGCAGAATGCAGACGATGAGAACGACATCAAAGACCTTGCCGGCGGGGGTATCGGCCTCAAAGATGACCTGATATAAAAGAGTCTTCCAATTATCGGTATTTTTGGGCTGTTTACTCATAATTACGGTATCTTAAAGAGAAGTCGGAAAATGTGCAATAACGATCTGTTTTAATTCGTTATTGGGAATATAATTGGAATAATATTCCTGAATTTCGAGACAGGATGTAACTTTTTTTTTCCGATTGCTACTATACTATTGTGTCTGTTCCTTGGGGGGCGGTCTGTATTTACGTTGTCAAATCGATGAGGACAACCGTTGATAAGGCGTTAATACTGTGATATAACTATCAAAATTGTAAGAAGATACGGTTTTTGAGAGGGATTCATGTCCTTTTTCGTTGAAAAATTGAGATTAATTGGTTTTATGCTGGTTGTCGCCGGACTGCTGGTGCTGTCGGGGTGTAAAAACCCGGATGAATTTAAGCGGGAAGCTGACGCAGAGGTCTACAAAATATTGGACCAAAAGTGGCAGGATAAATTTGGCAATAAGGCTAATTATAAAGTAAACGATGATCCAAACTCGCTTGAAGCGATAAAAATGATTCCACCGTCAGGGGTTCTCCGTCTGGCCGATGCGGTCGCGATAGCAACCCGATTTAGTCGCGATTATCAGAGCCAAAAAGAATCCCTCTATGAGTCTGCCCTTAGCCTGACATCGGTCCGTCACCAATACGCGCCGCAATGGTTCGGCACCATCGACGCTTCCTATAATTATGACAACGGCATCGAAGACACGACACTGCTTACCGAGGGCGGCGTTGACCAGCAGATCCTTGTGGGAGACATGATGTTGATCAGTGCAAACCTGACAACGGATTGGTTTCGTTACTTAACCGGTGATCCCCAGACATCACTGACATCGGTATTAAGTGCCACCTTATCCGCACCCCTCTGGGGGAGAGGTGCTGCTAAAGTGGCACGCGAAGAACTCACTCAGGCCGAACGCAGCGTATTGTATGATGTCAGGTCTTTCAATCGCTATCGTAAGAATTTTGTGGTATCGATCATATCGAATTATTATCGTGTTTTACAGCAAAAAAACAGAGTTGAAATTCAGAAAGCAAGCTATAGCCGGCTCGTCGACTCGACCAACCAATTACGTATGGAAGTGGAGGTCGGAAAACGCCCGGCATACGATCTGGGGGAGGCGGAACAAAGATTGCTCACCGCCGAACAAAATGTGGTATCAGCCGTTCAAAGCTACGAACAAGCACTCGATACGTATAAAATTACACTGGCTTTACCAACCGACATTGATGTCGCGTTGGATCCCAACGAATTAATTTTATTAGCGGATATTGGTGTCAGTCGGCCGGATTACTCGGATCAAGAGGCGGTCGAGATGGCCCTGGTCCAGCGATTGGACCTGGCTAATATCTGGGATGGACTGGATGACGCCGAAAGAAAATTGATACTGGCTGCCGAGGGATTGGGCCCGCAGGTGAATTTTGTTGCCTCAGCCGATGTGCAATCCTATGGGACAACCCCGGACACTCAGGTGACTCGGTTGCGATTTCATGATGGCGCATACATGGCCGGTATTACGGCGGACCTGCCGCTGGATCGGACGAGTGAACGGAATGCCTACCGAAGAGCATTGATTGACGTGCAGCAGCAGCAGCGTAATTATGATGAACAGATTGACAGAGTTAAACTTCAGGTCAGGGATTCGTATCGAAATCTCGTACAGACCGCCGAGAGTTATCGGATTCAGAAGATTGGACTGGATTTGGCTGAAAAACGCGTGGAAGTTGAAAAACTTTCACTCCAATACGGCCGCGGAACCGTTCGGCTTCTGCTGGATTCGGAAGATGCCCTGGTGCAGGCGCAGGACGATGTCATCGGGGCGTTAGTGGACCATATGATTGCTAAATTAAGTTTTTTCCGGGATGTCGGTATCCTGCGCGTACAACCGGATGGAATGTGGGAACAGGCGAAACCATGAATACAACTATAAATAAAAATTCTGTTATGTCGGATAAAAATGGAAAAAAGACCTTCCTGAACTTGCGCGGCAAACAAAAGGGACGTTGGATGATTCCGGCGCTGATCGGCGTGATCGTTGTCATATCCCTTTTATTGCTGACCACCCGAAGCGGAACTTCGGATGCCGCCGGCGAACAGACAGTAAAAGTTCGCCGCGGTGATTTGGTTGTCACCGTGACCGAAAGCGGCAGTATCCGCGCCAAGGATTCCATACAGTACAAATGCCGGGTCGAACGAAGGCGGGGTAGCGTTGATGTGACCATTCTGGACATTGTGCCCCCGGGGACCTATGTGACCCAGGAAGATGTCGATGCGGGAATGGTTCTGGTGGAGTTGGATTCCTCCAGTTTGAAGGACCAACTCCAGGAAGAAGAGATGGAACTGGCCGGCAATCAGGAAGATTTGACCGCGTCCAGGGAAGCTTATGATATCCAGATGATCCAGAACGAAAGTGATGTTGCTACCGCCCAGCTTAAAATGCGTTTTGCATTGATGGATCTTGAGAAATATCTTGGCAAAGACCTGGCACAACGGATGATCGCGGATATTAGCGATGCAGTCGACTTGACGGAGCATGTTACTCCGTTCCTGCTGCAGGTCAGAAATGAACCGAACCTGTTAGAAGGCTCTTCGGCCGGTCAGGATCTCAAAAAGCTGCGGGATGAGATCATTCTGGCAGAGGGCAATCTCAAAACCGCCGAGGACACACTGGCCGGTTCGGAGAGGCTGCATAGCGCAGAATACGTCTCTGACCTTGAGTTGGAAAGGGATCGGCTCAATGTTACCAGCCGGCAGTTTTCGCAGCAGAATTCCCGGGTGAATCTGGATTTGTTCCTCGGTTATGATTTTCCCAAGAATGCCGAACAATATCTCAGTGACTATATCGAGGCGGGTCGTGAACTGGAACGGACTTTTGCCGAATGCCGCTCCCGACTGGCTCAGGCTCAGGCCCGGCTCAATAATGCCGAAGAAAGGTTCAGATCCCAGAGCAATTATGTCGCAGATCTTAAGCAGCAAATCGAATACTGCACGATCAAGGCTATCGCACCCGGCCTGGTGATATACGGCGAGGGCGGAAGTGGTGATGCGTTTCGGGCCATGCGTCGAGGTGGCGGCGGCGGCATTATTGCCAAAGGCGAAGTGGTGTACGAAGGCCAGACCATTATCTCGATGCCGGATACGGCGGCGATGATTGCTGAGGTGAGCGTACATGAGACGGAGGTCGACAAGGTCCGACCCGGCCAGCCGGTACAAATTGTCATGGATGCATTTCCCGATAAGATTCTGGAAGGTGAAGTTCTGGAGGTGGCTCCACTGCCCGATCAGCAGCGAGGCTGGATGAACCCCGACTTGAAGGTTTACCAGACACTGGTCAGCATCAATGGACAACACGACTTCCTGAGAACCCGCATGTCGTGTAAGGTTGAAATTCTTGTCAGAAGACTGAACGATGTTTTGTTGGTGCCCATTCAGGTCGTGGCCAATCGCGGCGGTCGTAAGGTTTGTTATGTGGACGCCTCGTCGGGACCGCAGGAACGCGAGGTAATGACGGGAGCCTTTACGGACACACTGGTACAAATTCTCAGCGGCCTGAAAGTGGATGAAGAAATTCTGTTAAATCCTCCGTTGTTTGAAGAAACCTCCGGCCAGCCTGCATTTGAGCGGCAGCAGCAGGGGTGGGACAAGAATAGCGGAGCAGCCACGGAGACGAGTGACGATACGGCCCCGGCCGCTCCAACCACTCCGTCATCCAACCCTATGAGCGACCGATTTAAACAAATGGATAAAAACGGCGATGGGAAAATCAGTTTGTCGGATGAAGTACCTGAACAGGCAAAACAGTTTTTAGGGCGCTTAGATACTAACAGCGATGGATTTATTGACACGGAAGAAATGGCCAAAGCATCCGAACGAATGGGCGGCGGCCCCGGCGGTGAGCAAACAGGACGACCCAGACAACGTCCGGAAGGCGGCCAAAGACCACAGGGCGGCGACTCCGGCGGCGGCAGGAGACGAAACCGGCCCGCAGCGACGGAAGGAACATCGACTGATTAGAATACCGGCAGGAAAAGCATGAGTGATATGAATGATAACCCAAAGCCCTCCAACGGCGACGCTATCCTCGTCATGGATAAATTGTGCAAGAATTATCAATTGGGAACGGTTGAACTGCGCGTGCTGCGAGAGATCGACATCACCATCAACAGCGGCGAATATGTGGCCATCATGGGCCCCAGTGGCTCCGGCAAATCGACCCTGCTTAACATGATCGGCTGCCTGGACCGCCCGTCCGGCGGAAGCTATCACCTCGGCGGCCAGGATGTCTCCCAGCTCGAAGACGACGAACTGTCGGCCATTCGTGGTGCCCGCATCGGATTTGTTTTTCAATCGTTCAATCTCATCGCTCAACTGAACGTCATTGAAAATATCGAGATTCCAATGTTCTATCAGAGCTATGGCGAGGCCGAAAGTGCCGAGCGTGCCATGGAATTGGCAACGATGGTAGGGCTGGCCGACAGAATGAAACATCGCCCTGCAGAACTGTCCGGCGGCCAGCAGCAGCGTGTCGCCATTGCCCGCGCATTGGCCAATGATCCGCTGATTATTCTGGCCGATGAGCCGACCGGTAATCTGGATTCCGGCAGTGGTGCAGATATCCTCGGCATACTGGACCGCCTGCATGAAGAGGGAAAAACGCTTATCGTTGTTACACACGACGAGAATATCGCCACTCATGCCCAGCGCGTTATCCGCCTGTTCGACGGATGCATTGCAGAAGATACCTATAACTATCACAAAGGTTAAAACAGAATGTTTTTGTTTCGGTTTAAACGAACATTAAAACTTGGTGTCAAGAGCCTATGGATGCATCGCCTGCGGTCAACGCTGACCATGCTGGGCATCATCTTCGGCGTCTCGTCGGTCGTCGCCATGCTGGCGATCGGCGAAGGTGCCAGCCGCGACGCACAGGAAAAAATATCCCAGCTCGGCAGCCGCAACATCATCATCAAGACGGTCCCGCCGCCGGAAGACAAATCCTCCGTCGGTCAGCAACAGACCCTCAAGGAATACGGCCTCACCTATGCTGATGCCGAACGCTTTCGCGGCGCGATTCCCAACGTCCGTGTCCTGGTGCCGAACCGTCTGATTTCTGAACAAGCCCTGTATCGCAACAACCGCGTCTCCATTGAAGTTGTTGGAACGGTTCCCTGGTATACGGAGATTTCGTCATTACGAACCACCTATGGCCGTTTTATCACCAGCATCGACACCCATTACAAGCAGGCCGTATGCGTCATCGACGAACTGGTCCGCAAGGACTTGTTTTCCTTTGACGACCCTCTCGGGCAGATGGTCAAGATCGGTGGAGACTACTACCGTGTCATCGGCATCGTCACCGCAAAGAAAGCAACCACCTCTGCATCTCAAGTGCAGGGACAGCAAAATAGCAGCAAGGGCGGCTCCGGGGCAAACACGGGCAAAATCTATATCCCCCTGACCACGGCACGCACTCGCTTCGGTGAAATGTCGGTCCAGATCGGCACCAGTGGTGCCACCCTGGAACGCGTCGAGTTGCAGGAGATCATCGTCCAGTCGCAGACGATTGACCAGGTGCTCTCCACCCGCCGCAGTGTCATGACGATATTGTCGCGCTTCCACAAGAAAAATGACTACGAGATCGTGGTTCCCCTCGAACTGATGCAGCGGGCCAAGGATGTGCAGCGCATTTTCACCATCGTGCTTGGCTCGATTGCTGCGATTTCGCTGCTCGTGGGAGGCATCGGCATTATGAACATCATGATGGCCACCGTCAGCGAACGCACGCGCGAGATCGGCATCCGTCGCGCCCTGGGTGCCAGGAAAAGGGATATCGTCATGCAGTTTCTTTCGGAAACGCTTATCCTGACGTTGTGCGGCGGCATCCTGGGCATGGCCGTCGGATCGCTCGTTCCGGCCCTGGTCACCTACTTCGGCCAGATGCGCACCGTCATTACTCCCGGTTCGCTCATCATGGCATTCGGCATCAGTGCCGCGGTTGGAATTGCCTTTGGTATCTACCCGGCCTACCGCGCCGCCAACATGGATCCCATCGAATCCCTCCGCCACGAATAGGCAAGAGCAGTAAGCATCTCAGGGTGTTTTTTTCGTAAAATGTGCATTACATGCTCATCTGGATGCCATCAAAACGGCCACCAGAGATAAACGGTCGGTTCGTAGTATTGCCACCCCCAGAGATTATACCACGCGGCCCAGGTCGACAGGGTAATCGCTACCAGCAGTATGATCCATGCGATGCGGCGCCAGTAAATCGCGACAATGATCCCGGCGAAAAATTTCCCGATGACACCGATGATCGGCCCCCAGACCGGTCCGGCGACCCTGGCGGCGAAACTGACAGCCGGGTGCAGCTCCGTTCCATCAGTTCCGTCACCCAGCATGAAATAAATCGTACTGAGGCCGTCGGCAAGAAGAGCGGTCAGGAACAGTATCAGAAGCAACCAATAGGTTTTCCAGAATCCTTCGGCGTTTTTTGCGAAGCGGTCTTTAGTTTGCTGCAGCATCGTCTTGGTCCCATTCATAGGTATCAGGCATCATGTCATCATCATATTCATAGACGTCATTGAAATCGCTGCCGTAATACGGAACCGTTTCGGGTTTGGCGCCGAACGGCAGCGTAAAGGTTCCGAGTATCCAAAATTTCAGCACAACCAGTATCAGCAAGTGCCCCGGGTAAAAATAACGATACAGATATTTATTCGGACGGGGGGCTTTGATGCCTTGAATAAACGGAACGCAGGCGGCCAGCAGTTGGCGAGGGTGCACGCCGGAGAGCATGACGTAAATAACCGTTGCCATCCAATACAATCCCCGCTGGAAGGTTTTATCCCGAAGCCAATAAAAGATCGCAAGCGTAGCATACAGATACCACCCGTACGAAACCGGGATGCACATCATTAAAAATCCCGTAACGATTTTCAGCCAATGTCGCTGGTGCACGCCCTCGGCGGTCCACGCAAAGATCGCAAACCCGAAAATGATATTCAGTTGCGGCAGCCGGAAAGAATACACATCGAACGATTGTTGGAACATATACATGTACTGAACTTGCGAAAGCAGTCCCAGCAGCAGCACCCGCTTGAGATGAAGTTGGTTTTTCTGAAGGGTGATCACAAACAGGATCGCATACAGCGGCATCCCCAGCCGCCCGACATACCGCAGCGGTTCGATGTTGTATAAATACCAGATGTGATCCAGAAGCATGGTAATGATCGCCAGCCATTGCCAGGCGTTGCGAAGCCCCGGGTCCATCACGGCCGGTCGGTCTATTTGAAGCGGTTGTTCAGCCATGCTCTTTCCGAAGACCCTTTTTAATGTAACGATATTTTGAATTTTGGCTTTGAAGCAGATTCTAACGCAAACGTCAGGTTCATGGAAGCATTTTTATATCGAGATCGATTATTCTTATTCTTTTGAAACATCTCGAACTTCAAGCGATCACCGGCGGAATCGAAAGAATTCTTAGTTGACGTGCGGGGGTGTCTGTGTTACTTTTAAATGGGCCTTAAGAGGGAGACAAAAAATGAAGACAAATCAGGAACATTCGTCGGATATCACCCGCTGGCTTCAGTTGATCGGCGCCGAGGGTGTCGGTCCGACGCTGTTTAAACGTTTGTTGGAACAATTCGGCGACATCGAACGGGTGTTGGGCGCTTCGGCGGTGCAATTGACAAAGGTCGCCGGCATCGGCCAGAAGACCGCCGACCGTATACTAAGAACCCGCCGGGATTTTGACGCGCAAAAGGAACTCGCGCTGGCGGATAAACTGGGGGTCTGGGTCATACACCTCAATGACCGGCGATATCCGGCGGCTCTCAAGGCGATCTATGACCCGCCGCCGGTGTTGTATGTCAAAGGCACCTTAACGCGCGCCGATAATCTGGCACTGGCGATCGTGGGTAGCCGGCGGTGTACGCACTATGGGACCGAGCAGGCCAACCGGTTTTCGCACCTGCTTGCCTCGGCGGGTTTTACGGTTGCCAGCGGCCTGGCACGCGGGATCGATTCGGCGGCCCATCGCGGTGCGCTGGCGGCCAACGGTCGGACGATCGCCGTTCAGGGGTGCGGTCTGGCGACTGTTTTTCCGCCGGAGAACAAAAAACTGTTTGAGGAGATCGCCGAAAGCGGGGCGGTGATCAGTGAGCTGCCATTGACGTATGAACCGCTGGCCGAGAATTTTCCCGGCAGGAACCGTATCATTGCCGGACTGTCGATGGGAGTTTTGGTGATTGAGGCGGCTCCCCGCAGCGGTGCGCTGATCTCGGCGCAGGCGGCCCTTGACAACAACCGCGAAGTCATGGCCGTGCCCGGGCGGATCGATTCGGCCTGCAGCGTGGGCTGTCATCGGCTGATCAAGCAGGGAGCCCGGCTGATCGACAGTGTCGAGGAACTCATGGATGCGCTGGGACATATCGGCGGCGACCTGAAGGACCATGTCGGGGCCGCTGCCGTCGATGCCGATCGCAAAGCTCAGTCAGGCCTGTTTGACCTGACGCGCCTGAATCTAAGCACCGATGAACAGGCCATTATCGACCATCTGGACTGTGAACCAGTACATCTGGAGGACCTGATCGCCCAGACCCGATTGCCCGCTGGTGCGGTGCATTCGGCCCTGATCCATTTGCAGTTGAAAGGCCTGATCAAGCAGCTTCCCGGTAGCGTTTTTACCAAACGGAATGTATCAAATCCTGTACAGTCTTGAATCTATCTGCTTTACCGGCTATTGGTTACGGACTTTTTCGGACAATCCCGATAAAATCCTAATTATTAATATCAGCCTGAACCGATTTAATATTGTACCGTAAAAATACCTATGAATTCATTGGCAATAGGAGATTTATTATCTATATTTTACATGGAACGGGCGAGAACTCTGCAGAGTTATAACAACAGTGAGAATTGGCAATTACGAGAGGAATATTAACATGAGTCCTAAACCGACAGTTGTGCATGTCACCCATGAAGCGACAGGAAAGATCGGAGGCATCGGTGCCGTTCTGGAGGGAATGTTTACCAGCGGCGCCTACCAGAAGGAAGTTGACCGCACGATTTTGATCAGCCCGCTATTCTCTACCGAAGGCGATGTCAAAAGCCGTCTTGGTCAGGGCAGCGATGTTTTGTATTCGTCATTGGATAAACTCAGTCACAGCGGATACAAATCCAGTTTCCGTCGGATCGAGGAGCAGTTCAATGTCGATATTATTTACGGCCGCCGCGAGTTTGTCGATCCGATGAACGGCAACACCTACCGTCCGGAAATTCTGTTGATCGATGTGACCCGTATGGACATCGGTCCGATGGATGCCTTCAAGGGGGCGTTGTTTAGCGAATACGGTATTCGAAGCGACCGCTATCAGAACCAGTGGGACTACGAACAATGGGTTCGCCTGGGTCCCCCGGCGGTCGAGGTACTCAAGGCCATCGGCGCCGCCGAACAGAACAAACCGACGATCATCGTCGCACACGAATATATGGGCATGCCGACGGCACTGGCGGGCATTCTGGATCCGTACGATTTCAAGACGGTCTTTTATGCCCATGAAGTGGCGCCGGTCCGCCGGATCGTGGAAGGGCACACCGGCCATGATACGATGTTTTACAACGTGCTTCGCAAGGCGCACGAAAAAGAGCTTTATGTCAACGATGTCTTCGGGGACCAGAGCGATTTTTACAAGTTTGCGCTGGTTGACGCAGCGCGGCATTGCGACAATATCCTGGCGGTCGGCGACTGTGTGGTTGATGAGCTGCGGTTCCTGGCGCCGGAGTTTGAGCTGGCCGATATCGACCTGACGTACAACGGCATCCCGTTTTACCAGGTTGGTCTGGCGGAAAAATATGAATCCCGCGACAAGCTGCGCCACTATTGCAAGAATCTGCTCGGCTGGAAGCCGGATTTTATCTTCACACATGTAACGCGGCTGGTGCTCAGCAAAGGGCTCTGGCGTGACCTGCGTGTGCTGGAGCACATGGACGATGAATTCGCGACCATGAACCGCACGGGGGTGCTGCTGGTGTTGAGCACCGAAACGCATAAGCGGCGTGATAAAGATATCTATAATATGGAGGCGGCGTATAACTGGCCGGTGGCCCATCGTGAGGGCATGCCGGATCTGTCCAACGGCGAAGCGGTGTACTATGCGGGCGTTCAGGAGTTCAACGCCAAAAGCCGGAACATCAAAGTGGTCTTCATTAATCAGTTCGGGTTTACCCGCCAGGCCTGCGGTTCGCGGATGCCGGCGGATATGGAATTTATGGATATCCGCAAGGGCAGCGATGTCGAGTTCGGCCAGAGCATTTATGAACCGTTCGGTATCGCTCAACTGGAACCGCTGACGTTTGGCGGGCTGTGTGTCATGACCAATATCTGCGGATGTGCGGGGTTTGTCAAGGATGTCGCCGGCGTGCAGGCCGTGCCCAATGTGATTTTCGCCGACTATACGGACCTGAACGGTGACGGCGGCAAAGACATCGAACAGATGTTGAAGATCGAGAAAAAATCACGTGACCAGATCGAGCATAAGATCAGCGAAAAGATCGCGCTGGAGATCTGTGCCCGGCTGCCGAAAAATGATGATGAGTTCAACCGCATGCTGCAAAGCGGATACGAATTGGCCCGGCATATGGGCTGGGAGAGCGTTGTCGAGAACTATGTGCTGAAAAGTCTGCACAAGGCCGTCGGCAAAAAACATGCCAAGCAGCACGTGGCGGTGTGATCGAACGGCACTTGGTCGGCGTGGCCGGTGCCGCAACCAATTTCTGAAACGGGGAACGTTGAAAAACGTTCCCTTTTTTCATGCGCCGGTCAGGTTAATCGTCCATCACCGCGAATGCGTTATTTCTTTCCCCATCAAGGACAACCTGTGCGTCGAGCCGGAGGCGATGGAGTTTACGATTACCGCGGGGCAGATCCAATTCGGAAAGTCGCTGTCGGCCGGACAACTAAACGCCGCACTGAACCCCGAAAAAACACCGGCGCAAAGACTCACCAAAAAAGAACAAGCCAAAAAATTGATCTTAGAATTATTAAAACAAGGCCCCACCGAATCCGATAAACTAATAGCGGCAGTTGTCGCCAATGGTATCAGCGAAAAGACGATTCGGAATGCACGTAAAGAATTACGGGATGCTAAGAAGATTGATTGTGAGAATTTGAGTGGAGATGGTTATGAATGGTTTTTAGTGGAACGGTTATAGAAAAGGGATACCTTACCTTTCTTGTCTTTCTTGCCAAGCAATACTTATTTTTAGCTTAATAATCAGGAAGGCAAGAAAAGCAAGGTTGGCAATGCTTCACCTTGAAAACTCAGGACTGAGGATTAAAGACTGGATCTCTTTGACATGTGAATAGAGAAAAAAGCCCTTTTCAGACAAACTGCTGTCGGGTATAATTGTGCTCGGCTACGAGGCAGAAAATGCATTCGATTTCATATAACTGAGCGATATTCTAACGAAAAACGGCCTTAGTTGTGTTTTTTGAGTCGAAAAAAAACAACACAATGTGTTTTCGTAACTCTATTATATAGAATAAGATACAGATGTTAGTGTCTTTTTTTCTATAAATAACTTGAGTTAATATCGCAAATATGCGATATTATATAAGGCGGCCAGCAGAAGGGAAAAGGGATGCCCCGAACAGACATTACGATTTACAAGGACGATGACGGCTCTGTACCGTTGTATGAATGGTTGGATTGTCAGTCAGAAAAAGTTCAGAGTGATATGGCGGCAAGAGTGAAACTCCTCGCCGAAAAAGGCCATGAACTGCGGCGGCCGGCGTGTGATTTTCTAAGAGATGGGATTTATGAGCTTCGCAAGCGGCGGCTGAATATCAACTATCGTATTCTGTATGCTTTTTGCGGAGAACATGCCGTTTTGTTATCACACGGCTGCACGAAAGAAGATAAAGTGCCGGACAAAGAAATTGACAAAGCGATCAGTCATCTTAAGAAGTATCGACAGAATCCGGACATGCATGCTTATGCGGGAAAGATTGGATAATGCGTAAAAATCAAAAAAAGACAACGGATGCGGTAACGCTGCTGTATGACCGCTATATCAAGGGTGATCCTGAAAAGCTGGCGGCGATTGAGGCCGAACGCGAGAAGATCAAAATTGCCGAACAGGTTTATGCGTTGCGTACGGAGCGGGGCCTAACGCAGCGGCAGCTTGCCGAACTCATCGGAACGACCCAGTCGGTCATCAGCCGGATCGAAAATACCGACTACGAAAGCGAACGCCTCGACACCCTGCAGAAACTGGCCGCGGCATTACACTGCCATCTGGAAGTGAGGTTTGTTTCGGAAGATAACCTGATGTCCGTTAAATGAGATCAGATAAAAAAACGGTGTCAGGAACCGTTGTTTCCTGCTTTTGAAAATTCTCTCACTGCATCCCGGCAGGGGGGACATAAAACGCTATCCGATACACCAGTATCGCCAGCACCGTCAAAAACACACTGTACAAAACCATTCTTCCAATGGACCATTTTTTCATCGTTCCAATTCCTTACTCAATCCTTCATTTCCAGCCGCTCCTTCCTGCGGCTGCGGGTGTATTATAGCCTGTCGGCGTGGTGTTGTAAAAGGCAAAATTATCCGCGTGGGCACGGCCTTCTTGTCACCCCCGCTCTAATTGTCACCCCCGCGAAGGCGGGGGTCCAGAGTGAATAAATAAGCCGTCGCTTTGTGAAACGCTGGATTCCCGCCTTCGCGGGAATGACAAAGCAGCGGGAATGACAGAAGAGGTTGTATTAGGTGCCTTCGCGCCTCTTGTCAGCGTTTAAATGAAAAATCTTAGACAAAAAATCATTTTTACGTGTGCCGAATCCGCTCCGGTTCGTATACAATCTATAATTAAAATCCTGTTCTATTCATGGAATGGAGAATATAGAATGTCTATACAAAAGTATCAAAACCGTTTTGTTCATTGGATCGTCTGGGTGTTCTGTATGGGTCTGCTGGGTTGCAGCACCGGGGTGCAGTTGGATCACGACCAGTTCAAGCCGAAGGCGGATTCAGAAAGCACATTTTACTCCTTTACGTTAAAAGATATTGACGGGTGGCCCGTTGGGCTGTCCCGATATGAGGGCAAGGTCGTGCTGGTGGTCAATGTCGCCAGTGAGTGCCGTTATACTTATCAGTATCGAAACCTGCAGCGGCTGTATTGGAAATACAAAGATCAGGGATTGGTCGTGCTGGGTTTTCCGGCCAATAACTTCGGCAAGCAGGAACCGGGAACCAATGCCCAGATTAAGGAGTTCACCACCCACCAGTTCAACATTACGTTTCCCCTGTTTTCAAAGATTTCCGTCGCAGGCCAGGACATGCATCCTTTGTACCGGTACCTGACCAGCCGCCAAGCCAATGGCGAGTTTGGCGGACCCATTACCTGGAACTTCAACAAATTCCTGATTGATAAAGATGGGACAACGATCGCGCGTTTCGGCTCCGAGGTCGATCCCTTAGCCCCTCAGATTACTGAGGCCATCGAGGCGGCATTGCAATAAATCATCCAACGGATCTGTATTCAGCTCATGGCGATTGCGATCGAGCCAAAAAAACAGAAAATTTACACTTGATCGGAGCCAACTGCCGAAGGTAAGGTAGGCGACGTATTCTAACGCAGCGGTCGCATTCTGTTATTATTAAAACGAAAGGACGCGAAATGGAGAAGAACGATAAGAGTTCATGGGCCACCGGCGGCGGCTTGCTGATGGGTATGGGGGTTGGATTTTTTTTCCTGCAGACATCGCCTTTGGCATTCGTCGGATGTATCCTGGCAGGTTTGGGCCTGGGCCTTATGGCTACGGCCCTGATCTCAAAGATCAACGGCTAAGCGCCAAATCGACTCGTTTTACAGATAAAGGCCTTCCGGCCATAGGTTCATCAGAAAATCAGAATCGCTGTTATCTGCCGGACGACCAGATCGACACACAGGCCAAAGCGTTCAAAGCCGCACGTCAAAACGATGAAAAATATATTGCCGGTTCTCGGTCAATGCGATGATGACGCTATGACAGCGGTCATCATGGCCGGCATGAGGCAGGCGACCATGACGGCCGCTTGCATCGCTTCGATGGCTTCCTTGGTCGCCTTCCCCGCGATGTCCCCATTGACAACTCGCTCAATTCTCCTTTTACGTTCTTTGATTTCTTTCTTGCCGAAGATGACCGGCAGGATCGTAGCACTTTTTGCCAGCGATAAAAGAATCACGGTACGCGCGTCGACCTCGTCCGTCTCGGTAAAGATCGCCTGGTACAGACGGTCGATGATCTCCCGTTCCGGGGTGGGGTTGATCTCCGGATAGATGCGTTGGGTAAATAACAGCAATATCTTCTTTTCATCCATTTTCAGGATTCCCCGTTGACAGAGTTGCAGGGCGATCCGGTGCTTGAGGTCTTTGGTATTGGCGATTCGAGCGACCCAGTCCTGAAGCGTTTTGAGCCGTTTGGCACGGTGCATTTTGATGAGCCATTCATCGATCAATGCGTCATTGAGCGGTTCAGGTGTGAGAACAGAAAGAAATTTCTTTTTCCCGGACGGGTCCGCCGCAATCCGTCGGCTCAACAGCAATTCCGCGATGATCGCGCCGCCGACGGCATAGTTGTAGAGCGCCCCCGAGGCAATCGTCCCCTCTTCATCTTTGAGCGACAATAACATGATCTCTTCATGCAGAAACAGGTCGTTTACGCGTTCCATTTCATTCTCCTTTCGGGAACAATCAATGATTTCCTGCGATTTCACATGTTAAGACGCCGAGAACCGAATGGTGTTTCAATAAATCGTTATAAAAAGGGCGGGGGTATTATAGACCGCCGGCTTCGGGATGTAAAACGGAAAAAACCCACGTGTACCCTGCACGGTTGCGGCTTTATTTTCCGAAGATTCCCTTCCAGAGGCTTACGGGGAATTTCGCCATTCCGATGGCCACGCCGTAGATCGACCACTTCAACCCTCCCCGGACGGTATATTTCCACTGGTCCTTTTCGTTTCCGAGAAAGCGTATCCAACCCCGTTGTTCCATATACCCCAGCCGTTGATATCGCAGCCGCCGGAGGTCTTCGAGTTCCTGTCCGGCAGTGAACGGTTCGAACGCCCAGTCGTGGGCGTTGATCTTGTCGATATGATGCCGGTAGGCTTTTTTGACATCGGTCGTGAGGATCAAATTGTTTGTTGTCATGCCCGACAGGTCGTATTCGTCTGCGGATTGATTGGTGATAGTCACAAAGGCATGACCGTCCGGCGTTTTGGAGAACAGCCAGGCTCCCTTGATCCGGATCTTATAGAGGGCCCCGGCCCCCAGCAGGGCCAGCGTATATCCGTCTTTGGAGATCAGAAAGTCATAGACGATGCGATAGGATGGCCCTTTGTTGTCGTAGCCGCGTTCCAAAAACGTAAAACCATATTCCTGTGCCTGTGCCCGGGCATATTCGAGAAATCGGTCATGTTCGGCTGAAAGCTCAAACGGCTCGAACGGGAAACCCCGACTGTACGGCCAGACCTTGCGTTTTTCAATAATGGCAGTGATAAACGGCAGTATCGCCGAGACCAGGAAGACGACCGGGATAATCAGGATAAATTGACACATAACAGTAAAACCTCCTTTTTTGTTATCGTACGGCACATAATATAGCCCGCCGGCTTCAAGATGTAAAATATTTAATGTGGCAGGCAGCGGTCGAATGGGCATTTTGGTCCGATAAGGGAGGTTTTGGAGGTACAATGCACCTGGTTTTGGGCGGGAGGGAAGTTTATTTTATTTTTTCGTTGTATTGGGCGGCTTTTTGCCGATAATTAATAACAGTACAAATAGTACAAGAAGTATATTTTTTCATCTCTCAGAAATATCCTTCCAAATGAATTTAATCGAGAGATATTGTTTAAGCGGTCTAAAAAGGCCAAGGAGTAGTTAGTATGAGCACAGGTACAGTAAAATGGTTCAATGCAAGTAAGGGTTTTGGTTTCATCACTCCGGATGACGGCGGCAACGATCTGTTCGTTCACCATACGGAAATCAAGACGGGTGGCTATGCGACCCTCGATGAAAATCAGAAAGTCACCTATGAAGTCGGCGAAGGCAAAAAAGGCCCATGTGCAAACAATGTGGTTCCTGCCTAAGTTATACAACACGCTAAGAATCGAAAAGGCTCTGCTTCGGCAGGGCCTTTTTTTTGTCCTCCTTCCTGCGACGGCGGGGCCTATCATAGAATGTTCAATATAGAAGGTAAAATATTAAATATGGCAGGCAGGGGCAAATCGGCCTTTTGACGCGATAAGGGTGGTTTACAAGGAGCGATGGGTCCGGTTTTGAGCGGGCGGCAAAGTTTATTTTATTATTTCGTTGTATCGGCCCGGCTTTTCACCGATAATAACCAACAGTACAAATAGTACAAGAAGTGTATTTTTTCATCTCTCAGAAATATCCTTCCAAATTTATGTAATCGAGAGATACTGTTTAAGCGGTCCGTTACGGACCAAGGAGTAGTTAGTATGAGTACAGGTACAGTCAAATGGTTCAATGCAAGTAAGGGTTTTGGTTTCATCACTCCGAATGAAGGCGGCAGCGATCTGTTCGTCCATCATTCAGAAATCAAGACAGAGGGCTATGCCAGCCTCGATGAAAATCAGACCGTCACTTATGAAGTCGGCGAAGGCAAAAAAGGCCCGTGTGCAAACAATGTGGTCCCTGCCTAACGATACAACACGATAGACAACATGCTAAGGAATCGAAAAGGCCCTGCTTCGGCAGGGTCTTTTTTTTTGTTCTCCCGCTTGGGCGATTCAGTGGTCCGCATCCCCGCATTATTCGATGGTGACGGCGAGGCTGTCGCCAATTTTGAGGCCTTTGGCGTGGGCTGAGACATCGACCATGAAGTAACGGCTGCAGCGGCCGCGGAGCGGACGGTTTTTTTCGATGAGTACGTTTTCGGTCAGGCCCGCACAGGACTTGCGGAACCTTTGCTGCAAGATATAGTCTAATTCCTGCAGGGCCCCGCAGCGGCGTTTCAGCTCTTTGCCATCGATCTTACCGAATAATTTTGCCATCTTCACCGCGGCGGTGTTTTTTCGCAGGCTGAAGGGGAACACGTGGATCTTCGCAAAGCCGACCTGCTCGGCGACCCGCAACGTCTGCTCGAAATCCGCTTGGGTTTCGCCGGGAAAGCCGACGATGATATCGGTGGTGATGGCGGGGCGGTCAAAGGCGGCCTTAACCCGCTTGACGACACGGATAAAATCCTCGATGCGGTACTGCCGGGCCATTTTCCGCAGAACAGTGTCCGAACCGCTCTGCAGCGACAGGTGCAGATGCGGCATAATAGTAGGATGTGCACTCATCACATCCAGCAGTCTGTCGGTGACATCCAGCGGTTCCAGCGAACTTAACCGCAGTCGCTGAAGACCGTCCAGCCGCGCGACCGCGTCCACCAACCCAGCCAGCGCATCGCGGTTCTTGGCGTCCCATCGCTTCCGTCGCGCGGTCGTCTGCCCATAGGCCCCCAGAAAGATACCCGTCAGCACGATTTCCCTGTGGCCGGCGGTAATCAGGTTTCGGGCCTCATCCAGGACACTTTTTACATCCTTGTTACAAACATTCGTGCGGATTTTGGGTATAATACAATAGGTACACGAGGCATCGCAGCCGTCCTGAATTTTCAAAAACGCTCGACACTGACCGGCAAAACGATGCAGCGGGTCCATGAATTGCCCCTGATATCCCGCATCAGGGCTGATCAGGGGGCTGCCAGAGGCATTATTCTGTGATAAGCTACCGTTTTTATCCTTGATTTTGGGGATATTTGCTGGTTTACTACGGATGTCTGTATGCCGGACGGGGGTTTTATTTGCGAATAGACGGTTCAGAACCGCCGGCAGCGTGGTCTTATCTTTGACAATATGAATATCGGAAAGATGCTGCAGTTCGGCCCTGTCGCCGCCGGTCAGACAGCCGGTGACGATGATGGCTGCGTCCGGGCGAGCCCTGTGGGCCCTGCGGATGGCCTGACGGCTCTTGGATGAGGCGATGTGCGTGACACAGCAGGTGTTGACCACGACCACGTCCGCCGGATGGGTACGCGACGATATCGCCAGCCCGGATCGTTCCATCGCCTGACGAATTTGCTGGCTTTCGTACTGGTTGACTTTGCAGCCGAGAGTATGGATCGCATAAGTCTTCATCGGGTCGATATGGTAGCAGATGCGGCAATTTTGATTCAAGTATTTTTATGAAATAATCAAGAAATCATTATTTTTATTATTCCGTATCACGGGAGATTGTTATGGCAGCAAATGGATTTTGGGCAATTGATATCGGGACCACGTCTCTGAAGGCACTGCGGATGCGTCACGGAGACGAAGGACTGGAAGTTGTCGGATTCAGTCACATTGAGCATTCCCGGTCGCTGACGAGCATGGGGGTTGAGCATGACCAGCGCGAGCAGATCGTCGCGGAAACGCTCCGGCGATTCATGGAAGAATACGAGATCGCCAAAGATGAGGTTGCTATCTCCATTTCCGGACAGAACAGCTTTTCCCGCTTTATTAAATTGCCCCCCGTCGAACCGAAGAAGATACCCGAGATCGTTCAGTTTGAAGCTGTCCAGCAGATCCCCTTTGACATTAATGAGGTGGAGTGGGACTGGCAGTTGATGGAGGACGAGAACAGCCCCGATAAAGAGGTGGGTCTGTTTGCCATTAAGAATGAACTGATCTCCGAAGTGATGGACCATTTCACACGGGAAAACCTGCGGGTCACCTGTGTGCAGATCGCGCCGATGGCACTGTACAACTATGCGTATTACGATCGCGACGACGTGGCCGCTTCGGCAGATAAGGCGACGGTTATTCTGGATATGGGCGCCGACAGTTCCACGCTGGTGATCTGTACGAAAAGCAGTGTCTGGCAGCGCAGCATCCGGATTGGCGGCAACACCTTTACGCAGGCGATTGCCGATGCGTTCCACAAAGATATGCGGACTGCTGAAAAACTCAAACGCACTGCGCCGATGAGCAAATACATGCGTCAGATCTATACCGCGATGAAGCCGGTCTATACGGACTTCGGCAGTGAGATCCAGCGGAGCCTGGGTTTTTACAGCAGCAGTCCCGCCGGTCGAGGTAAGACGTTTACCAAAGTCATCGCCCTCGGCGGCGGCGTAAAGCTGCAGGGGCTGGCCAAGTATCTGACTCAGACCCTCGGGATACCGGTTATCAAGCCGGACTCGTTTGAGAAATTGAATTTATCGCCGGATGTTTCTGCGGCTAAGTTCCATGAAAACGTTTCCGACTTTGGGGTGGTGTATGGCCTGGGCGCCCAGTTGCTCGGCGAGGCCCGGATTGCAACGAACCTGCTGCCCCGGCGGATCGCTCGTGCCATGGCCTGGACCCGCAAGGCCCGCATCTTTACCATTGCCGCCAGCGTGCTGCTGGCCGTCATGGTGCTGGGGTTGGGCAAGGCCTTCAGTGACTTAAAGAAGATACAGGGACACAGTGCCATACAGAATAAAAACAAACAAGCCATCAACCAGACCCGTGACGTGATCAATCAGATCGATGAGCAAAAGGCGCGTCTGGAACCGCTGACCGCAACGGTCGAGAAAGAAAAGGGACGCTTTCAGTATCGTGACGCGGTTCCGGAACTGAATGCGACTATCTTAAAATGCCTGCCCGGCAAGGATTATGCCGCCTCGGAGGAAGAAGAGGCCATGTATGCGGCGTTTGAGGCCGGCAATGTTAAGGAATTGACGAAAGTGCCCCGGGCGGAACGGAAACTGCTGTTTATCACCCGGGTCGCTATGGACTATACCCAAGACGTGGAAACCACAGACTTTACCCAATTTAAAAACCAGGGCATGGGCATGGGCATGCGGTTTACCGGCAGGCCAGGGGCGACGTCGACAATCGACATGGAGATGCCTGGCGGTATGCTGGGCGGTATGCCAGGTGGAATGCCGGGCGAAATGAGTCCCGGTGGAATGCAACCCGCCAATCAGGGAGCCGTCGAGGAGGAGACGGGCGGAGCCGGTTTCGTGGTCGTGATCGAAGGATACAGCCCGTATCGGGATCTGCCGAAACTGCTGGATCCCTTAATGGCCGGGCAGGTTCAGAGCCGTTGGGGAGTTGTCACGCGGTTTGAAAATCTTCAAACCCTTTTCCCGGACAGTCCGTTCACACTGTTCAATAAACATGAGATCACGCATTTTAAAGTGGAGACCGGACTGGTCGATCTGAGCTTGAAGGAGATGCCCGCAGGTATCGGTGTCCAAAAGGAGATCGAACGGGTTTCCTCCGACCAAGCCGTCCCGACTGCGGTAGGTGTCAGAGGCGGCGGCGGGTCTCGGGGTACGGATTTTGTTTACAAAGAAACCGTTCTGCTGGACCCGATGACCGGCGAGGAGATCAGCAAAACGTATGATATTGTTACCCAGCGGGATGTGGATGCCGATTCGGACTTGACGGATCGGGACCTGGGCCGCAAGAAACGGACCCCTTTCGGCGAAGATATTTTTATCGAGCGCGATCAATGGTTCCGTATTCAGGCCAAGTTCATCTGGACCGGGGGGCCAAAAATCGAAAAGCCCGCCGCGTCAGGCTATGGTGATATGTATGATTTATGATTGAATTGAGAGAGTAAACCGAAACAGAAATTATTTCAGGTCATAACGATGAAAGCAAAGCTATCAATGGATTTTATGAAACCGGTTGCCGGCTTTTTCCGGAAATATACCGCACTGCTGCCGTCACTTATCCTTCTGGTGGTGGCCCTGCTGTTATTTTTGCCGATTCTCTTCGTTGGTAATTCGGTCAAGGCGGAGATGAAAAAGAGTGTGGACACCGCCCGGAATGTCAGCAGTTTGTTGAACAACGTTCCTTCCAAAGACGATCCCCGGCGCGTCAAAAGCTATATGGATCGTCTGGCTGAGGAAGTGTCCCAGATCGAAACGCTGGCCATTCGCAGCAGCATGCGCGAGTTGATCAGCTATAATATCTTTCCGCCCAAGGGCACTTCGGCACAGTTGTACGTTGAATTTGGCGAGAAGTACCGCCAGGCGGTCAACGGCCTGATCGAAAGCATGAACGCGCTGGACGCACCCAGCGAAGCGGAGATTCGCGCTCAAAGCGGAACAGGCGAACCCCGCATGGCCGGCGGCGACATGATGGAATTCCGCATGCCGCCAGGTCGTATGCGTGGCCGCGGCACTTCTGCCCTTGCGACCAACCCGATGGTAGAAGCCCTGTGCCTGACACGCGCACGAGAGATTTCGGTGTATGCAAAACCGTCGATCTTTTCCTGGTATGATTTTTGGCAGACCTATGAATTTGCCGGTCAGGACCAGGGGCAGGAAGACTGTTGGGATTCTCAAGTGGCTTTCTGGATTTACGAGGATATTGTTGAAACGATCCGAAAAATGAACGAAGGTTCCGACAAGATTTCATCCTCGGCGGTGAAGCGGTTTGTCGGGGTCAGTTTTACCATGCCGCTCACGATGGACAGTAGTGCGCAATCGTTTAACAACTCCGAGTTTTCCCGCCGAGGCACCACCACCACATCACGTGATAAGCCCAATTATATTGGCCAAAGCGCTGATACCGCCGGACAGGGGGTCAACCCCCGCACCAGAAGGAGGGCAACGACGATGACGACTCTGGTCAGCAATTTCGTGAACAATCCGCTGACCAATCGCAGCAGCGACAGCGATGTGGATATTATTCATTTCGCGGTTTCGGTACTGGTGGACAATCGTTCCGTGATGGCGTTCATGAAAGAACTCTGCAGTGAAAAGCCGCATACCTTCAGAGCGGAGTTTAAGGAAGACGGTCAAATAACAGATGCGGTCCATAATCAGATCACGATCTTGAGCAGTGATATCAGTGCGGTAGACAAACAGGCTCCCGAACATGCCCTGTATCGCTATGGGGACGGGGCCGTCATGCGGCTGGATTTGATTTGTGAGTATCAGTTTTATCGCAAGGGATATGACAGCATCAAACCTGAACCGGTAAAGGTGTTATTGGGGCAGGATCAACCCGCCGAAACTCAGGCGGTTCCCACAAACCCAATGTTTAATTAATGACAGGTGTCAGTCGGTATTATCTCATAACGGTTATACAAATAACAGATCAGGAAGATTGCGATGAGTAAAAAAAAGAATATTCTGTTGATTCTCGAAAGTCAGGTTGACAAGATTGTGTTGGGGGTGATCGTTCTGGTCAGCTTGGTTTTGTTATGGATGTACGTCATTGGCAATCCGTATGGTGAGAAAGTGAGATTGGGCGGACGTGAAGTCAGCGCCACCCCCGGCAACATTGACGAGAAGATCAAACAACAGGCGGAGCGTCTTTTGGATGAACTGGAACAGTCCAGCCAAATGGAAGATTTTCGCGTCTACGACAAGAACTATGCGACTGATTATATACGCCAGTTTCAGTGTGCGGTTTTGGATCTGCCCGCAAATCTGGTTGTTCCGTGTCCGGGCGTCGGCGATGTTCTGATCGAAGAGGAACGGCTCTATACGATTCCGGTGATCCCTTCGCTGGAAGAGGTTCAGATGGCCATTCTCCGCGGGGCCGCACAGGTTCCGGTCGATGAGGTCAACCCCGGCAATCCGTACGAAATGATTGAGACCCAGATGACCGATCTCGATCTTGTGACGGTTTCGGCACGGTTGGATTTCCAGAAACTCTATTATAATTTCCAGTTGAGCTTCAACGGCCCCGGGCTGAAATCATCGTGGAAAGATGCCCGTTTGGCAAAGCCTGTTTTCGCACGGGTTGAACTGCAGCGCCGCGCCGTCAAACAAGACGGTTCCTACGAACCGTGGACCGTTGTGCCGCGGGCCAAAGTGGATATGTATAAAAAGCTGCTCGAGCAGTTGCCGCTGGAAGTCGATCAAATGCAGTTTGGCGCCAGTGTCTGGATATCGCAATTCGAAACCCAGGCCGTTCAGTTCGATATTCTGCAGCCTGCGCCCTATTTCTTTGGTAGAGCGAGATCTGAATGGATGCCTCCGGAATATCTGACTGAGTCTCTTGGTATACTCAAGAAGCAAGCCGACGAACTGAAACGGAAACTGAGCGAAGAACGGAAAGCGGCTCGGGAAATGCAACGGGTCGGGGACCGGGGGGGCCGTACCCAACCGCGTCAACAGCCACGCCAACAGCCGCGTCAGCAACCGCGTCAACAACCGCGTCCGGGGACAAGGCAGGATATGCAACCACAGACACCTACGCCCGCGGAACTGGCGGCGCGCAGAACGGAACGTGAGCGAACCATCAAGGACATTCAGCGCGATATTGACAATGATACGCTGAAAACAGGGTCGCGTTTGGATGCAAACCGTGATCCCATACTGGTCTGGGCGCACGACGATACAGCTCAGCCGGGAAAAACTTATGAGTATCGTATGCGGGTGGGTGTCTTCAATCCCATTATGGGCAAGGACTGGTTCCGCAAGGAACAAGCCGGATTTAAAAATCAGCTCGTTCTATGGAGCGATTATCTGAATGTTCGAAAGCCAGTTGAAATTCCTAAGATGCTGCATGTTTTCCCCATGGAAACACTGACGAAAAAAGACGGTACCAAGGAGACTGAAGGCGTCAAGGTTGAGGTTGTAAAGTATTTTATGGGGCAATGGAGGACGGAAACGTTTGATGTTTATCCCGGCCAGGTCATGGGGAATCTGGTCGAACAGTCGCCTCAGGACGCTCAGGGACCGGGCGATATGAATTTTGGGGGTGATGCAATGAGACGGTTCGTGGATAATACCATACCAACGCCGACTGAGATTGATTTTACGTCCGGGATAACGCTGGTGGATCTGATCAAAGAATTTACCTGGAACACGCGGCTTAAACGCAGTGATTACTATGCGATCCTGTATTTCGATGGACAAGATTTGGGCCAGGTTGCGGTCGGCAAATCGAATTGGCCGTCGGATTATTCCAAAGCGTATCGAATGGTGCAGGAGGAAATGTCGCAGGATGCTACGGGAACGGAAGGCGAATTCATGACTCCGCGGGGTTTACCGGGCGGAGCCCAGCCCGGGATGCCGCCGATGATGGAGTTGGAAGGTGGTTGATCAGGGCAGATTTTTTTGACCCGAAGATGTTTTGAAACGGACGGATTGAATGCCGTCCGTTTTTTTATGTCCTCATGTTCACAAACAGTTGGGTCCGTGGTTCAAGTTGGCCGAGAATATTTCCACCGGTGTCTGAAGCGAGGGCGCCTTGTTGTTGAATTCGATCCGGATCGTTTTGGCCCGCCCCGGCAGCAGCGTGAAAAAATTGTCACTGAGCTGCGACGCGCAGGGAGCGATCAACTGCAGGTCGCCTGCAACAACCTCCGATGTCAGAGAGACCTGCCAGGCGTTGGAATGTTCGGGTGATACTTCCAATTCGATATCGCCGGGGACCCATTGCAGGTATTTGTCCGGTGCGAAGAAATGGACATTTTCCGCGATCGTCCTGTCGTCGGCCGACAGACACAAATGTAAAAACGCAGTACGCTGATATTCAGGGCGGCTGAACGACTTTGGCAGCGGGTATCGGCTTGAACTGGACATCGGTGATAGCGCCACCGGCAGTTGCATTTGATCCAGCAGCCTCCCGGAAAAATCCAGCAGACGGCAATCCAGCGTGGCCGTGATACGTTTGGAACTGTCATTGATGACCATGACCTGACCGGCTCCGGCCAGCGTGACCAGCACCGGAGCGAAAAACCGTCGGGCATAGTAGTACAGCGCCTTAGGATTGCCGCGATTATCAATAGCCGAGAAACTAATGGCCGGAGCCGAATCGTTCAATGTCCAGAACAAACATCCGGTATTGATCGAAGAATGGGACCGCAGATGCTCCACATAGCGGCGAACAGCGCGTGCCTGTGTGACCTGGCTTTGCCAGACGGCTCGGGATATATGCTGCGATGGCGTAAACTCCTCGGCCATATACCGGGCCATCCGTTGTTGTCCGCCGGGCTGGTAGTTGTGTTTTTCAAGTTCCCATGAACCGGCTGAGAAATTGTATTTGCCGCTGAAGGATGAAATCGTTTCCATGCCCGGTAGCGACTGCAATCCGAACTCTGTGACGAAGCGGGGGACCCTGTCGGCCGGTACCAGGTAATCCTGCGGCCCGGCATAATGATTCCAGACGTTCCAACTGTGGCTTGTGCCGGAACCGGGATCATGGCAGGAGTTTGACGATTCTTCGGAAAAGGGCGTGCTCGGGATGTAGTCACGGTTCGGGTCCATTTCGCTCAGCAGTCCGGGCAGAAGCGTGTGATAGATCCCCTTCCCGTAAAACTTCCGGCCGGTTCCCAGGCGGCCGTCTTCATGCAGCGAATCGATCCGGCTGTTGCCGCACCACAGCGCCAGGCACGGATAATTCCGAAGCCGCTGGATGACCGTCCTGACTTCCGTCGTAATCATGTTGGTAAACCACTGCCGGTCCGGGTAATAGGCACTGGCGAACATGAAGTCCTGCCAGAGCAAAATTCCCAGCCGGCTGCATTCTTCGTAGAACGCCGGGGACTCGTACAGTCCGCCGCCCCAGATGCGCAGCATGTTAAAATGTGCATCTGCTGCCAGTTTCAGGACGGGACCATAATCGGAAGCGGCTGCTTCGCCCGGCAAAACAGACAGCGGCATCCAGTTGGCGCCTTTGATATGGATCGGGACTTCGTTGACCTCGAATTGAAATCGGTTACCTGTTTCATCGGCGGTGCGGTTGATACGGATATTTCGGATACCGAAATTGGTCTCGACCGTATCCAGGTGACTATCGTTGCCGAACAGTTCTGCTTTGAGATGGTATTGGTGCTGAACACCATAGCCCGCCGGCCACCAGAGGATCGGCCGTTCAATGTGGATCAGGGTCGAATGCTGATCTTCATCGGCATCGAAATTCAGGTCCTGTGTGATGTCCAGCCCGCCGCCGGAAAGATGCATCCGGCACCGGAGCGGTGTTTGAATATGCCGGATGCGATCCAGGGTGATCGCGATCCGAATATCCGCCGCATGCTGGTTACAGTCTACGGTACGAACATGCAGGTTGTCGATCTGTGCGATGCGGGCGGCCTCCAGACGGACGGAACGAAAAATCCCGCACCCGATCAGTGCCGGTCCCATCGCCGATCCGAATTGATACTGGGCCTTTCGGAGATACGAGCGGCGAATGTCACCGAAATGATGTTCGCTCAGCCGGCCGTAACGTTGTATCAGCCGTTCGGCATGGATCAGAGCAGGTAGGAACTTGACACAGAGAACATTGCCCGACGGTTTCAGAAGATCGGTGACATCGAACGTATGCGGGATGAACATGTTTTCCGTTTTCCCGATGAGCTTATCGTTCAGCCAGACATGGGACACCGTATCCAGCCCGTCAAAGATCAAGTTGACCCGATCACTGTCTGTCATAGAAGGGCGGACATCAAATCGCTTTCGAAAGATCCAGCTTACCTGACTGACCCAGCCGAAATCGTCCGGGTTGGCATCCAGTTCGCTGCGATCGATCCGGCCCGCTTCGGCCAGGCAGGTATAGATCGAAGAGGGAACGGTTGCCCGCATCCATCCGCCGCCGTCCAGATCGCGCATGCGGCGGGCCGTTTCGGGAAACTCCTTAAACTCCCACGAACCGTCAAGTTGCAGAACATCCTTTTCCATACGCTCCAATCCCAATAATGCCGTTTAAAACCGCATTTTACAGGGGCATCGAAAGGATTCAAGCAATTTCCGCCGACCTTTGCGGAAACGTCCGGGTATCGAACATGAACTGTCATTCCCGCTTCCAACTGTCATTCCCGCGAAGGCGGGAATCCACTTTTCACACGCTGGACCCCCGCCTGCGCGGGGGTGACATTGTTGAGGTTATATTCTATCGAGGGGCATCAAAAGGATTCAAGTCATTTTTGCAGACGCCGGTCAGAAGCCTTTAGGCAGTGACGTCCTGGGCGATGATCTCGTGGGCGTATTCGCTCCAGGCGCTGGGGCCTTGGTGTGTGAAGATATGGAACGATTCGTCGCTGGTCAGTCGGCCCAAAACAGCTTTACGCTGATTGGCATCGGCGATTTCGGTGAGAATGTGCTGACGTGTTTTTTCGAGCTGTTCGACAAACCGGCCGTGCTCTTCGGTAAAGGATTCTTCCAGTTTACGCCGGACGTGACCGGAGTACGCCGGGCAGTTTCCATCCGTGCCGATTGCGATCTGCAGGTCGCCGCGTTTAACGATGGCAGGCATGTAGAAGTCGCACAGCTCGGGCTGGTCCACCACGTTGCACAGCACTTCCAGTTCCTGGCAGTCGTGGAACACTTTTTTATTGAGAACCGGGTCATGGGTGGCCGTGACCGCCAGCGTGGCTCCGGCGAGATAATGTTTTTGATAGATCGCCAGGATCAGCTCGACATTGGGAAGGGAAAAGGCTTCTTCCATCGCGGGTTTGACATGCTCAGCAATGACGGTGACGCGTGCCCCGGCTTCATGCAGGGTCTGGACGATTCTGGCCGCGACGGAACCGGCCCCGATGACGACCGCCCGCCGATTACTCAGTTCGAGATAAATCGGGAATTTGGCCATGCTTCTATTATACCTTTCGGCCGGAGGCAATGCAAAGCAATTCAGGAATCATTCTGATACCGGAATGTTTGTTTTTGGGGTTTAAATGCGGTTTTTTGGGGTATTTATGACGCCAAACGTGTCCAAAGGTGCGCCAAAGTGCGCCCCAACGGCGCCAAAGTGTGCCATAAATGCGCCAAAGTTTGCCAAAAGGGCGCCAAGTTGCGCCTAAAGAATACAGGAATACAAGAACACATGGACTCAAGAATGTGGAATCTCGACGAGGCGGGGGGCTGTTTTTTGGTCGGGCGATGTGGTTTCGCACTCTGTTGAAATTTTCAATTTCAGTCTCGAGGCCTGAGACTCGAGACTTGAGGTTTTTAGGCCTCAGCGGGCGGTTTTCGCCCACACAAGTATTATAGCAAATCGGGGTGAGGATTGCGGCTGTTTTTTTGGAATTTTTTGACACTGATTTACGCAGATTTACACTGAATATTTTAGACGGGATTTACAGAATTGACGCGAATCAATTTAACCATGAAGATAATGAAGGGCGGGAAGGTTTTTTGCCACAGAGAGCCACAGAGAAAACACAGAGGGAATCGTTGGGGCGTTTTCAACGCTCCACAGGTCAAGTCGGGCGGGCTATGCTCCAAACGCGTTTGTGCGCTACCCCACCAGCCTCGTCCTGCTGTCCTCCGGCCAGACGATTCCGGGAGGATTCTCCTATTTTGCTTGATTTGCTTAAAACGGGCCGGAAGTGCTCGATGCAAGCGTCTGTGCCATCCGACCTATTTTAATCAGCCATCCTATCGCTGAGGCGATTCGGTGTGAATTAGCCTGGCGGGTTCCTTCGCTAAAGCTACGGAGGATGAGTTTTTTTGGGGTTTTTGGTTGTTGATTTGGAATATAAGGGGTAGAATTAGGGGGCATCATTTGTTTTTACACAAAACAGGGCAGGGATAATTTTTAATTCTTAATTTTGAGTTTTGAATTATTTGAAATCCGCCTACGCTAAAGCTTTGGCGGGACAAGATGGCGGGAGAGGCGGAAATTATGAAGAGGAACTTTTTTGTTTTACTATTCATGAACATTGCAAAGGAATGGATGGACGTTTTGACCAAAATGTTTTAGAGCGAGGAGAAAAAGGGAGATGATTTCTTGATTTATCTCAAATGGAATGACAGGGGTATAATATGAGTCTTATAGATCTCATAGAGGACGCAAAAATGCTTTGGTGTGCTGGTCGCAAAGAGAGCGCATTTGTTCTTGTGTTGATTGCAGTTGCTGCAACTTCGAGAAAACGATTTCCCAAGCCAATTTCCGATAGAGATGCGTTTAAGAGATTTGTTTTAAGTGTAATGGACACAATTACTGGAGGCCCAAAATATAATGTTGCTTTTCCTTTTAAAGGGGTAAAAACTCCGCTGGAAGACATCCTTTATCACCATTTACGTTGCCAATTAGTACACGAAGGCGAAATGCCAGAAAGTATAGTCTTTACAGCACCTGTGAGGGGAAAAGGAAAATCATTTAATGTACTCCGTTTGAATGATCCGCTAGGTTTTCCTGAGGGGTGGGTATTAAATTTACTTCGTTCTGTCGAAAGTGCCCCCGAAAATAACGGAATAGGAGGAAAAGGTGTCTGACCCCTTGGTAATTTATCCGGTGTCGAATTAGCCAATGGATGGTTCGTTCGCTAAAGCTACGTGGAATATAAGGGTTAGAATTAGGGGGAATCATTTGTATTTACACAAAATAGGGCAGGGATAATTTTTAATGCTTAATTTTGAGTTTTGAATTATTTAAAATCCGCCTACGCTTGAGCTTTGGCGTGATCAAGATGGCGGGAGAGGCGGAAATTATGAAGAGGAACTTTTCTGTTTGACTATTCCTGAACATTACAAAGGAATGGATGGAGGTTTTGACCAGAAGGTTTTCGAGAGAGAAAGGTCCGGAAGAAGGGGACTGATCCTTTAATTTATCTGAAGAGCAAACAAGATAATGAAAAAGTTTATTGTATTCGGGCTACTGTTGAATGTCGTAAATATTCTATGCTAATGACCCTAATCAAATAGTCTTGTTATATATGGCTCAAGATGTTTCTCAGTCAATTACTACTGATGAAACAATTTCTGTAATTAAACGAGGCGAAATAGGACAACTTGAATAATACAAATCGCTCGATAATAAAGTACTTGCATTGGAGGAGAGCATAAATCAAACGAAAACAGAACTTTGACTCCGAGTTGGACTACCAAATCAAATGCAATGAGAAAGCTATAAATAGTGTCAACATCAGTATATCAGGCGCTTCTTGTGCTTTATCATTTTGGGGGAATCTGATTACTGTGGTTGGGATAGTCGTTGGTATTCTGGCTATTGGTCTTGGGATTTCTATAACAAGACAAGTTGAAAAAGTGAAGAGTATAGCAGAAGAAAGCAGAGTAATTTTTGATAGACATTTAAAAATCCGAAATGAGGTGAGATATCTTGACAAAAACATAAAGAGTAATATGAAGGGGCTATATAGTGATCTAAAGACAGAAGAAACAAGGGCATTAGTTGAAAGACTGGTCGAAGTGCCAGAGGATGTGGAGAATCTTTCTGAAAGCTTGTTAAGTCGAGAAATCTCGGGAGAATTATTTCCGAAAATTAAAAAAGCTTACCAATTTGTTTCAGAAACAGATACTGTGATGTTGGCAGGTTGCAAACAAAAATATCGTATTTTACTTTTTCAGCATTTTTCAGGTCAATCTCTTTTTGATAGAGATTTAGAGGATGAAATGGAAAACGACTATCCTACCTTGATGGATTGTAGCTTTAGTAATGATATAATAAAAGCATCGGGAGATTTCATTGCAGTAACGATAGAAAAAGGCGATATTTTTAAGTATAGTGAAAAAATAAAGAAATTCCTGTTGCCGGGATTCAACAAAGTAGATATAAAGATGATTTAAAGGTATTTAAGCACATGTATAACAGCTTGCGCACAAAGGAAAATAGATTCAATTTGAACTCGATTGTACAACAGGGAAAAGGGGCGTTGGTAGTTGTTAACAAATTTCGTGAGTGCCTGATGGCTGATTACAAAGATAGTCCGGAAATTCTGTGACATAGAATGAAATACTAACTGGTATTACAGAAACAATCGAGAGCGGAAAAAGAGAAATGAATAAAGAAAAAGATCTTCTAGTGAATTATTACATAGTGGCTTGTATCGACCTTCTAGGGCAGCAAGAGTTATTGCGAGAACTAACTTCTTTACCAGATAAAAAATCAGCATAAGAAATACAGAGTTTCAAGCAGACACTCCGGGATACGTACGCTCGGTTCTAGAAATGCGTGAACTATTTAATTGCTTTTACAAGAGTTTTACTGAAAAACCAACTATAGTTCTAAGTAAACTCACAGCGGAACAGCAAATAGAATTTGAATCTAATAAGATGTACACCGATAAAATTCCAGCAATTTTCTGATTCACTAATTATATATATGAGCTTTAATGCAGACCATGTAAAATGTCCAACTTGTGGAATTTATGGCATATTTTTAGCTGCAGCATCTACTTTTATAACATGTATGTCTCTTGGTCACCCTATCAGAGGAGGTATTGATGTTGGCTTAGGGATGGAGATTTCAGATGATGAAATTTATGGGTCAGCATTATCCCGTGCATTCACTTTAGAATCAACGATAGCAAATTATCCAAGAATTATAATTGGCGACGAACTAATACATTATTTAAAGATTACAAAAAAACAAAAGGCTACAGAACCTTGTTCAATTGCAGCGAAAAGCTTTGCGAATGAATGCTTAAACCTTTTAGCGGAAGATGAGGATGGTTACCCTTTTATAGATTATTTGGGTGAAACGATGAAACCATTAATCTATACGGAAAATACGCCTGTTTCCTATATTCATAAGGCATACGAAAAAATAGTAGCGTGTTCTGAAAAGTTTAAGAAAATCAAGAACAGCAAACTTGCATTTCGTTACACTCTTTTACGAAATTATTTTGAGTAACGATTACCGCTTATAGAAAGATTGATGTTATCTGTTTCTCAATTTCTATTTCAAATTCTTGAAAGTTGGCCCTCGGCGGAAAAATCAGGGGGGGGGATGCATGATTGGGCTTTCTATCCACGCCCTCACGGGCGAGGCTACAACGTTGCGCCCGCTGCGCGGGCTTGTGGATGGGGATGCGATTTTTTTCCACGGGCTGACGGACGAGGCTAGAACATGGCGCCCGCTGCGCGGGCTTGTCGATGGGGATGTGTTTTTGTTTCCACGGGCTGACGGGCGAGGCTACAACATGGCGCCCTGCGGGCTTCCCACCCTATGGTATTAAATCCAGCGACGAATCCATGATCGTACGCCGATGTCGCTTTTTACCATTACGACTGGTTTTGGGGTTCTGGTGGCTATTTTTTCGGGGAGTGACATTTGGCCCATCTGGGCGAGGAGTGGTTTTTCGGTTGTTCCGAGGACGACGAGGTCGTAGTCTTTTGCTTCTTTCAAAATGGCCTTGACGACGGATTTTGCCTTGACGGTTTTTGTCCTGAGGGTGGCGCGGGGGATATCGAATTTTTTGGCGCTGGCTTCGAGGAACTCCTCGAAGTCCAGCGCGCCGCGGCCGGTATCGACGCTGAAGGCGGTGACGGTTCCTTCGTCGGGGGCGGTCAGGATCGAGGCGATCTCGAGGGCGAGTGCTCCGTTGGGGCCGCCTGCGATGGGGACGAGTGCGGTTTTGAAGACCTTGTTGCCGCCGCAGTCTTTGAGGACGACGACGTTGCAGGGGGACTGCTCGATGATGGGGTCGATTTTTGAGCCAAGGTTGAAGATCCGGTGATGGGTGGCGCCGTGCCAGCCGAGGACCAGCATCTTGGTTCTTTTTTCACGGATGGCGGTGACGATGCCGCGTGCGACGTTTCGGCAGTAGCGTATGGTCGTGCTGATGGGGAAGTGCAGCGTCAGCGAGAGCATGACTTCGTAGAGGGCTTCTTTGCCGGTTTGGGTGTATTTTTCGGCATCATGCAGCGAGACCTGGTCGGGGACCTGTACCATGTGGATGAGTTCGAGCTGTGCATCCTTTGCCCCGCACAGACGGAAGGTGCTTTGTATGAGCTGGTTTGCGTTGGCGGGATTGGCGACGGCGACCATGATCTGGATATTTGTCTTTGAGCGGTTCTTGTGTAGTGCTGTATGCTCCTCGATGACGAGTATTTCGTCTTCGGTTGTGGTGGCCCGCGAGCGTGCATAGAACCAATAGATGCCCATGCCCGCTGAATATCCATAGGGGTGCGACGATCCAGGCGATCAGGCTCATGTGGACCAGCCAGACGGCGAGGACGACCTGACAGATGATGGCGAGTATCGGGAACAGCGGAAACAGCGGCATCAGGAAGCCGTAGGTCAGCTCGTCGGCCATGGAGCGGCGAATCTTGATGACGCAGAGGTTGACCAGGAAAAACAGGAACAGGAACATGATGGACGCGCTGGAGGCGACGTCTTTGGTCGGCAGCAGGGTTGTGACAACGAGGACGATGACGCTGGTTGCGATGAGCGCGCCGTAGGGGGTGTTTTTGGTTTTGTGAATCAGGGCGAAGAACTTCGGGAGCATGCTGTCGCGGCCGAGGGCGTAGGAGGCACGCGTCGCCGAGTAGATGGTGGCGTTGAGCGCCGAGGTTGAGGAGAAGATGACGGCCAGCGTTAAGATGAAGTGGCCGAAGGGCATCAGTCGCGACACGGCTTCGCCAAAGCCCTTTTCGTGAAAGCTGCCGATCCATTGCCAGGCGGGCCCTTCGACGCCTTGTGTGCCGGTCTTGACCGAGACGACGGTCGCAAAGGCGACGAGAATATAGATTATCGTGACGATGCAGACCGAGTAGATCATGGCTTTGGGCAGATTGCGGCGTGGGTCGATGGCTTCGTCGCCGGCCTGCGCGATGACCTCGTAGCCTTCGAAGGCGACGTAGGTAAAGCCCATGGTGACCAGTAACTGTGACCAGCCCTTGGGCATGAACGGCGTGAAGTTGGCCAGACGCGATGGGTCCTTTATCACGGCGATAATGCCGACGATGCCGATGGTGACGACAAAGACCGTCTGGCCCATGGTGATGATGGCGCCGATCTTGCCGGTTTCGGACGCGCCGCGAAAGTTGATGTAGATGAACGTGATCACTGTGATGACGGCGACGACTTTGACGATGGTCATCTCAAGTGATTGTGCCTGGACGGAGCCGGGGGGCAATCCGGCCATATTGTATAAACCGTTGAGCCAGCCGAGTGCATTGATGAAATGAACGGTGTAGATGGCGAAGGTCAGTGCATACATGCTGCCGGCAACGGAGGAGGCGAACCATTCCATCCAGCCGGCCAAAAAGCTTGTGCCCCTGCCAAAGCCGATGCGTGCGAAATTATAGGCACCGCCGGCGCGGGGGATGGCGGAGCTTAACTCGGCAAAACTCATCGCGGTGAACATCGCAAGCAGTCCGTTGAGGGCGAAGGTCAGGACGACTCCGCCGGGGCCTGCTTCGGCAATAGAGATTCCCATGCCGAGAAAGACGCCGGCGCCGATCATCATGCCGAGGCCCATCATGGTAATATGAAAGAGCGACAGTTCGCGGGAAAGTTCCGGTGTTGGTTGGGAAGAAGGGCGGGGGCTAGGTGCCATTATTCTTGTCCTTCAGCGTTTCCCGGGCCGTCCGGTAGCCGTCAGACGCGATACGCTCAATCGAAGCTCTTGACAGAAGGGTTATCACGATAACCGTCAATAAAGCCGCTGCGGTTAAAATAATGCCGATTAGAATGTCCTTTTCCATAACGCGGTTTTATACCAGAAACAGCGACAATATGCAATGGCGGCCTTGACAAAGTGAAAATATCCGATTCCGGTTCGGTATTCGTTTCACAATGGCTGTTTTTTGCTGGATTTAGGGGGCTTTCGCTATACAATGCGAGATTGATTTGAAGGCAAAGCAGATTAACGGGATTATGACGAAATGGAACAGGAAAAACGCATTCAGGTGCCGCTAAGCGATGAGGTGGTGCGTCGATTACGGGCCGGGGACGAGGTGTTGATTTCGGGGACGGTGCTGACCGCCCGGGACCAGGCACACAAACGGTTGTGTGCACTGATCGAACAGGGACGTCCTTTGCCGGTTGAGTTAGCCGGCGCCGTCATTTACTTTGTCGGGCCCACTCCGGCAGCGCCGGGAAAAGTGATCGGTGCGGCAGGGCCGACGACGTCGTCCCGCATGGATGCCTTTTCGCCGATGCTGTTTGCCGCCGGCTTGAAAGGGACCATTGGCAAGGGCTATCGCGGACAGGCGGTACGCGAGGCGATGGTTCGCTGCGGCGGTGTGCATTTCGCAACACTGGGCGGGGCCGGGGCACTGTTGAGCAAGCACATTGTGAAAAGTGAGATCGTGGCGTATGAAGACCTGGGTACCGAGGCCATCCGCCGGTTAACATTAGATAAGTTTCCGGCAATTGTGGCCTATGATTGCCACGGCAACAGCGTTTATCAAAATCAGTAATTTTTATTGATTATAATCAGGAGAAATTTCATTGAAAGTTGCGTTGATAGGTTTAGTGCAGTCGGGGAAAAGTTCGGTGTTGTCCGCCGTCGGCGGCAAGGAACCGGCGATGGCGGGTTCGACGGATATTCACGAACAGGTGGTCCCGGTGCCGGATGACCGGCTGGACTGGCTGACGGGTCTGTACCAGCCGAAGAAAACAGTGCATGCGACGGTGGATTGCCAGGACCTGCCGGGGCTGTCGTTTCTGGATGAACACGGCCGCTCGGCGGCCCGCCGGTTGTTTAATGATGTGCGTACGGTCGATATGTTTGTGATGGTGGTGCGGGCGTTTGACAATCCTTCTGTTCCGGCTTATCGCAATACGGTCAATCCGGCACGCGACCTGGAGGAGTTGAAGACCGAAATGCTTCTGGCCGATCTGGAGCTGGTAACCACGCGTATCGAACGGCTCGAAAAGCAGGTCCACAAGCCCACCAAGACGCAAATGCGGGACAAGGCCGAATTGGAACTTCAGCTAAAACTGCAGGCGGCCATCGAATCCGAAAACCCCATCAGCAGCGTCATTGAAAATGATCTGCAACTGGACCTGATCAAGCCGCTGAATTTTCTGACCCTTAAACCTGTGATGGTTGTTGTCAATATCGGCGAAGGCAAGCTCGATGAAACAGTCGATCTGAAAAAAGCAGTCGGTGATGAGGTCGAAGTCGTTCAATTGTGTGCGTCACTGGAAAGCGAACTGGCGCAACTGGATGAGGCGGACCGCGCCGAGTTTATGTCGGACATGGGGCTGACCGAGCCGGCGTCAAAGACATTTATTCAGTGTTGTTACCGAACGCTGGGACTGATCAGTTTTCTGACCGTGGGCAAAGACGAGGTCCGTGCCTGGACGATCCAGAAGGGCAACAGTGCGGTCGAAGCCGCGGGCAAGGTCCATAGCGATATCCAGCGGGGATTCATCCGGGCCGAAACGATGGCCTATGACGACCTGAAAGAACTGGGCGATGAAAAAGCGGTCAAAGCCGCCGGCAAAATGCGGTTGGAAGGAAAGACCTACATCGTCAGCGATGGCGATATCATCAACTTCCGCTTTAATGTCTGAGACAGAAGGGTTGCGTGCAGACTTTCGGAGATCATTTCTCTGAAAGGCCTTTTTCAATTAATTCATCGATATCAAGGTACTTGAGCACGATATGGACACAAAAAGATAAAGCCTTGTAAATAATTGCATTTACAAGACTTTAAAGGAATGAAGGTGTTGGGGCTCGAACCCAAGACCTACGGCTTAAAAGGCCGTTGCTCTACCAACTGAGCTACACCTCCGGTCAAAGAATCCAATACTGTAAAGATTATATCGCCGATTTCAAGAAAAAACACCTGAATTCGATGAAAAAAATCATTTTAACGGTTTCAGGCAGGCTTTGAGCTGGATTTTTGTGCTTATTTCCGTCCGGTTTTCAGTGGGGTTCAAAGTGATTGTTTTCCAATCCTGTTTCCGGTACAATTTGATTGGCCATAACGGGTTTAAAGTGTGAGGTATTATGACAAGGCCGTTACAATTGGACGAGTTGCGGAAGACCAAAAAGATCGCGGTTCTGTCACCGGTGGCGTGGCGGACGCCGCCGCGGCAGTATGGGGCGTGGGAAACCGTGGCGAGCAATATTGCCGAAGGATTGGTCCATCGCGGCTGGGATGTAACCCTGTTTGCGACGGCTGATTCGGTCACAAAGGCTAAACTGCATTCTGTGATCGAGTGTGGTTATGAGGAAGACCCGACGCAGGAAGCAAAGGTGGTCGAGTGCCTGCAGATTTCCGAAATGATGGAGCATGCGGATGAGTTTGATTTGATTCACAATAATTACGACTTTTTGCCGCTGACGTACAGCCGCCTGATTCATACGCCGATGCTGACGACAATACACGGGTTTTCATCAGACAACATTCGCCGGGTCTATCACAAATATAAACATGATTCGTACTATGTTTCCATCAGTGACTCGGACAGGGATAACCAATTACCATATCTGGCGACGGTTTATAACGGGATAGATATGTCGAATCTGACTTTCAGAGAAAAGGGCGGCGACAAACTTGTGTTTCTTGGCCGCATTCATCCGGATAAAGGCACGCACCTGGCTTGCGAAACAGCTAAAAAAGCGGGGATGCAGTTGATTATTGCCGGGATTATTCAGGATGAGAACTATTTCAACGAAAAGGTTAAGCCGACTATTGATGATAAGCAGATTACCTATATCGGTCCGGTTGGGCCGAAAGAGCGGGACGCGTTGTTTGAACAGGCATACGCGGTATTGCACTTGAATGAGTTACCCGAGCGGTTCGGGCTGGTGATGGCTGAGGCGATGGCGGCAGGTGTTCCGGTGATTGCTTATGACAGGGGTTCGTGCCGGGAGGTTGTGGCGGATAAGGAAACGGGTTTTTTGGTAACCAATGTGGATGAAGCGGTTGAAGCGGTTAAAAAGATTGATACAATAGACCGTACTGCTTGCCGCAGGCGTGTGGAAGAGAATTTTTCGATTCCGACGATGATTGCGGCGTATGAAAAAGTGTATAGTGACATCTTCCAACTCGAAGAAGAAAAAACACATGCGAGGTATTAATGTTAGCCCTCGCAACTTTAGTTGCGGGGTTTGGAGAAGGAGAAAAATGATTGCGTATATGTTGACATGGACGACGTATGGAACATGGCTTCAGGGTGATAAAAGAGGGTATGTCAAGGATGGAAAAACGTATGCAACCAATCCAGGACTTTACAACTCGAATCGAATGGCTCTCAAGCATCTGCCCGTTTATTTGTCGGAGGACCAAAGAAATCTTGTAAAGGTCCAAATCATCGAGGAAGCAGAACGGATCGGACAAAAAATTTATGCATTGACGATCCAGGATAGACATGTACATTTGGTTGCTGAAAAAACAAATGAGACAATTGAGTCCGCGGTTCATCATTATAAGCGGACAGCGACGTATGTTCTTCGTCAAAATGGTTTTATCGGAAAAGTATGGACAAAAGGGTATGATAAGCGTTATTGTTTGAATCAGGGCCAGTTGAAGGCAAGGGTTGAATACGTGTTAAGGCATGATGTGAAAATTGAGAAAAGACCCCCGCAACTGAGTTGCAAGGGCTAAACGGGAATACGGTTGCGGGGTTTAAACGAGGAGAATAACATGCGAAAAGAATTTGTGACGCGGTATGAGGGCAATCCGATTTTGACGAAGGCGGATGTGCCGTATAAGGTGGAGACGGTTCATAATGCCGGCGTGGTCAAGCACAACGGCCAATACATTATGCTGTTTCGTTCGCATCTGGATACGGGCCGCTCGATCATCGGTAAGGCCGTCAGCGATGACGGGTTTAACTTTACCGTCGAACCGAGCCCCGTTTATGACTCCGTCCAAAGAGGGTGATTTTGCCGAGTATGAGGCGTTCGGCGTCGAGGACCCGCGCATCAATCCGCTGGAAGGGGCGTATTACATCACCTACAGCGCCTATTCCAAGCACGGCGTGCGAATCGGGCTGGCGAAAACGACCGATTTTATCAGACAATTGAACGGATTGCCTTTATTACGCAGGCCGATTACCGCAATACGGTGATTTTTCCGGAAAAAATCAATGGCCGGTATGTCAAGCTGGACCGCCCGCATTCGGACATCAGCCCGTGGTCGATCTGGTGTGAGTATTCGCCCGATCTGCGGCACTGGGGCGATTCCAAGGTCATCATGAAGCCGGTCACCTATCACTGGGACGAGATGAAGATCGGTCCCGGCGCACCACCGATCAAGACCGCCAAGGGCTGGCTGAATATCTATCACGGCGTGTACCCCACAATGGACGGCAGTGTGTACCGCCTCGGCGTCTGCCTGCATAAGCTGGATGATCCGGCGGCGATTCTGGGTGTATCGGACCGATGGATTCTAACGCCGGAGGACCCGTGGGAGCTGGTTGGTTATGTGCATAACGTGGTCTTTACCTGTGCCGCGGTCCCGGAGGACGACGGAACGCTGAAACTCTACTGGGGCGCCGCTGATACCGTCATGTGTGCCGGCACGGCGAATATTGATGAACTGGTCGACCTTTGTCTGACTGACAGCCGCCCGCCGATGTGATTTGAAACCGCAGATTTCGCGGATTGCACAGATTTTAATAAAAAGATAATTACAGGACCCGAGTAGAATGGAAAATAAATGAAAACCATTAATGTTGTACTGCTCAGCATAATCATATCTATTGGCATCTTGCTGGCTGGTTATGCAGGCTTGATGTACCTTGGCGCCAAGATGTGGGAAAGTGGTTGGGTTAGAGGTGATTCGATTGAAGGGCCTGATGGATATACATATTGCCTAATGCTCGAAACTGGTTTGATGCAGGATCCACATACAAAACTCATTAGAACAAAAGATATAAAAAACGAAGATACTTATGAAGTTTTAGGTTCAACAAATGATGAGTCAAGTTGGTTGCCAGTTATTCGACCTTTAAACTCTCCAAAGGTTGAAGGAGACATGCGATATTTACCAACAAACAATGTTGTATACGGGGTTTCTCATTATAATAAAGTTTATTTTATATATGATATTGATAACGATCAATATTATGAAGGTTACGAAAGCGGAGAAATGTCTCCATTTATACTAATTGAACATGAAGATACAAAGTTATATAAACCTGACATATTCCCAGTTCTTATGCGTGTTGTAAAGGAATATGATTTCTATATCGACACCAAAAAGTATCTGGAGCCAGATATTAAAGATTCAGAAATTGAAGAACAGTTAGGAAAGCAATATTTGGCTGACTGGCCTTCACCAGAGGCATTAAAAGGGGGAATGAGTCATCCAAATGAAGAAGTAAGGAAATTATCTAAGTGGATTATGGCAATTCAAGAAAATGGATTGTCGCATGATTCCGAAGCCATTGATGAACTCATAACTTTCTTAATTGAAAACATAAATATTAAAGATGATTATGCTCAAGACTGCCTAATTTCAACATTGGGATATTTTAGAAATTCCTACATAACAAAAGCCATACCTTGTATGGAAGAGATTATATTGCGTAAAGACGAGAAAATTGCTTCTGATGTTGCAGAAAGTTTGGGAAGAATGGGTTCTCCTGCATATCCTTTTTTAGTTGAGTGTTTGAAGTCAGAAGATGAATCAATACGTCATTTAGGATTGGTGGGTTTTAGTAATGCTGATGCTGATGCCAGAATTTACGTAGAAGAAATTAAGTTATTATTAAATGACAGCAGTATAAATGTACGACAGCAGGCATCAGAAGCGTTAGATCGCATTAAATGGAGTTGCGAGATGGTGCAACTCATTCAATTACATAGGCAACCCAATGAATAGTACGATTGAAGTATATTATCGTTTGCGTGCTGAGGTGGACCGTCAGACTGCCGCGTTAGAGAGTGTGCATTCTGATTGGATGGCTTGCAAGAAGGGGTGCTGTGGGTGTTGTATGGACCTCACGGTCTGGCCGGTGGAGTTTTATTCGATTGTTGAAGAAATAAAGCAGCTTGAGTGGGATAAACCCCAATTCAACGACGATGCAGCATGCGGTTTTTTGAAAGACGGTCTTTGTGTTATCTATCCATTCAGACCGATTATTTGCCGGACGCATGGATTGCCGCTGGTGTACTGGCACGAGGAAACCGACCCGCCGGGTTACGGTGTGATGTTTTGTGAGAAAAACTTCAGAGATGCCGACGAAATTGAATTCGGCCCGGACAGCACGCTGAATATGGATAAGGTTAACGAGAAACTGGCCCGGCTCAATGTCGCCTTTGTCGAGGAAAAAAAAGACCTGTCACTGGAATCCGACACGCGAATAGAAATGCGAAAGTTATTGGATTATCTTTAACGACTGTGTGTCTTAGAGATTATAGCACTATCTGACATCCCCAATAAGGAACCGCTTCGCGGGGCTATTTTTAATAGATTCCTCACATTTGTTCGGGATGACCCGATGGGTTTTCTTAGACGGTTTTAGTGCATGATATTGAACAGCATTGCCATGTCAATTTGCGAAAAATCGTCATAAACGCCCTTTGCATCATGGGCTTCGGTCAGTTCATGCGGATCACCGCCGAATGTGATGACGATATACGGCATGCCCGCGGCACGTGCGGCTTTGAAACCGGAGGCTGAATCTTCAATAACCAGGCATTTTTCCGGCAGAACTGCCATTCCCTCGGCGGCTTTTAAAAACAGTTCCGGGTCCGGTTTTCCAACAGAGACAAGATCACGGTAGACAACAGCCTGAAAAAATTTCCGAATCCCCAGTTCGTCCAGCACAAAATCGACATTTTCCTTGGGGGAATTTGATGCGGCCGCACAGGGGGTCTCTTTTTCGGCAAGCTGTTCCAACAGGGCGACCAAGCCGGGCGTTTCTTTCATCACCGGCCGGAATGTTTGGCGATACAGGGATTCTTTCTCGATCTCGATCTTGCGGATAAAGGCTGCGTCCACGTCCGGGCCGAACAGGTTTACTACGATCTGGTCGTTGCTGCGTGCGTGGATCTTCTCATGATACGATTGATGGTCCAGCGGAATCTCGTACCGGGCGCACAGATCGAACCACGCCTGGCGGTGATAGCTGGTGTTATTGACCATCGTGCCGTCAATGTCAAAAATGACGCCGAACTGATATTTATTCTCTGCCATTCTGGTTCCTTTACGTTGTCATCCCGGATATCGAGCCGAAATCCGGTCCGTCACCCTCTGGATGCCGGGTCAAGCCCGGCATGACAAGCGAAATAATACGAGCCGGATACCCTACACTAAAATCACAAAAAGTCAAGTACCGATCAAAGGGCGGGGAGGTGATGGCCGGAGGTAAAGGTTTCGCGGTGTATCTGCCCGACGTAAAACCGGCCGTCATTGAGGATGAAATTGACGATCTTGTCCAGTTGTTCATCCAGATGCGAGCCTTCGTTGGAGATAACGCCCACACCGACAACGGCCAACCTGGTACTGTCCTGGGCGGCGATTTCCGCAACCGAAGCGTTGAAACGGTTGCGCAGACGCTCAACAAGGCTTTTGACGATGCTGCGCTTGCCTTTCAGCGAGCCGACGGCCTCCAGATGAAGATGAATTGTCAACAAACCGATAACCATAATTACAGTTACTGCTTTATAATTAAACCTCCGTTACAGGTTCGATCAGGCAGGGCTTCAAATGCAGGTAGCTTGTTGTCCGGCGCTTCTGATCAATGTCCTCATAGACCCATTGTACCTGATCGGATTCCAGACCCACCGCCGGGGCAACCTGTTCGGGTGTAAAGCCGTTATTTTTGCCGTAGAGACACAGGTCCATTTTATCATACGGCAGGGAGAAATAGAATTCTTCCTGCGACTGCGGCATGGAATAGGTGTCCGTAGTGGGGGGGCGGTTGCAGATATCGTCGGGCAGACCGAGATACCGGGCCATCGCGTACACCTGCGTTTTATACAGGTGTGCGATCGGCTTGATGTCCGCCAATCCATCGCCGCCTTTGACGAAGAACCCCTGGTCGTACTCAAGCCGGTTCGGTGTACCGGTAACGGCGTAGTTCAGCCGGTCGGCATGATAATACTCAAGCATTTTACGGGTTCGCTGCTTGAAGTTGGTCGCGGCGACGATGCCCAGGTAAGCGGTTGGTGGGAGTCGTTTTTGGATCGTTTCACCTTTAGGCGACATGGCGACAACGGAGAAAAACCGCAGACTTTTGCTGTCCGTGACACTTGGCAGAACGATTTTGGATTTCCAGCCGGCCGACGAATCATATTCAGGGATGACTTCGCGAATCGCGTCGTCGCGGCGCTGATAACAGCCAAAAGCCTCAAGCATGGGCGTAATGATCTCCTTTTTGCTGTCAATGCCCAAATGGTCAGAAACCATTGTACTCAAGCGGATTGTTTCGGGTGAAGAGTCGACCTCCGGCATATGCAAACCGAATACCCGTTCTTTACCGATCGCCGCGACGCACAGGGCCGCGACGGTGCTGCTGTCAATGCCGCCGGACAGGCCGACAACCAGCCCTTTTCGCTTTAAATCGCCTCTTAATGATTTCTGAATAGCGGTTTTGACTTTTTCCAGTTCCTGAGCGAAGTCCAACTCCAGAACATTTTCTGTTAGCATTTTCGAATTCACGGATTTAATTCCTCCCGTTTTTTTAATTGTTTTTTATCAATTTTTCCATTCGGTGTTTTTGGCAAGGCTTCTACAATTTCGATATATTTGGGAACCATGTAGTTTTCCATTGTTTCCGAACACGATTTTAAAATCTGCTGATCGGTCAAAGGATATCCTTCGTTCAGGACTACAAACGCCTTAACGACCTGCCCGAAGATTTCGTCCGGGACCCCGATGACAGCGGTTTCGGAAATACCGTCAATTTGTAACAGCAGGTTTTCCACTTCAAGCGGACTGACACGTTCTCCGCGTGTTTTGATCATATCTCCTTTTCGGCTGACAAAATAAAGAAAACCGTCTTTATCGCGTCTGAAGAAATCCCCCGTGTAGAGGTGGACCTGTTCGGGCAGAGGTCCGGGGCGAAATACCTGAGCGGTCAGTTCCGGGTCCTTATAATAGCCGTCCATCACATTGGCTCCGGTGACGACCAATTCACCGACCTCGTCGGGCCCGGTTTCATGGCCGTTTTCATCGGCGATCCAAACCTTGCAGTTTGGGATTTCAAAACCCACCGAATCCGGGCGTTCGTCGATAAATTCGGGTTTCAGGTAACAGGTTCGTACGCATTCTGTCAGACCGTACATCGGGTAAATCTTCACATGCGGGATCAGTTTTCGTAACTGTCGTGTGTAACGTACCGGAAGGGCGGCTCCTGCGTTTGTGATATATTTAAGGCTTGAGAAATCATACTCTTCGATGCCCTGAAGTTTGAGCATCATCGCCAGCACTGTCGGCACAACCGGCAAAGCGGTGACACAGTGTTCTGAGATTTTCCTCAGGGTATCATGCAAATAAACAAACCCTTTTTCGAGAACAACGGTTCCGCCGAATATCGCGGCCATAAGGACCTGATAAAGACCGTACCCGAAGGACAGTGACAGGACATTTAATATGACGTCATCATGGTCATTTTCGAGGTAATGGATTATGCTTTGGGCAACATTTATCATTTTATGATGCGGCTGCATGACCCCTTTGGGCTGACCGGTGGAACCGGACGTATAGATCAATGCAGCAAGGTCTTTTTCATCGGCCCGGGGCAAAGAGACAGATGCGACCGCTTTTTCCTGCGAGGTCAGTTCATTCCAGTTATAAGATACCATTGCGGTTTTTAATGCCGGGGGAATAGTGCCCGTTGGCGTGACCCAGATAACCGAGGGCTTTTCTTCACAAACGTCGATTGCCTGTAATACAATTCGGGCCTTGGCCGTATGCGTAATGAGTATTTTGGCGTCGCTGTTATTGAGGATATAATTGAGCTTTCCGGCTTTGACGGTACTGTTGATAATAACGAAAGTTCCGGCAGCTTTGGAAATAGCATAGAGGGCTACGACTGTTTCAGCGGAATTATCCAGAAGGACGGCGACCTTGTCCTGAGGCCGAATGCCACGATCGAGCAATTGAAATGCCAGTGAGGTTGAGATGTCGTCCATTTCCTGAAAAGACACGTGTTTTGACCCGCAAATAATAAACGGCTTATCGCCGTGTTGTTTTGCGGCTTCCGTCAAATAATCATGTATGAGTGCAGGTTTTAACATATTTGCTTTATCGATCATTTGTTCAATTGTTATCGGCGACGGCACGGCTTCTTTTATCAACGAAAACGGTCAGATTGCTGACGGTTGAGGCGGCCCGAGGCCGGTTTTGAATAAACCGGTCATTGATTATTTGAGTCGAGAGAATGCCCGCCAGAGCCATTCCGTCGACTTCGCTGATGTTTTTTGAGGTTCGCAGTTTTTCAATAAGGCGTTGTGTTTTTACAGGATCAAAAATTCCCGCTTGTGCGATAGCGCTGGAACAGAGCATTTCCTCGATATATTCTGTGCTGTTATACAGCAGGGTTTGTGCAATCGGGGCCCGATACGGGTGTTTAGAGCGGTACGTGATCGAATCGGGAAGGAGATCGTTAAACACCTTTTTCAGTAAGAATTTTTCATTCAGGCCAAGAATTTTCCAGCGGGCCGGAACACAGCTCATGTATTCCATTAGACGATAATCCAGATAGGGCAGGCGAATCTCCAGTGAATGCGCCATGGCCATTCTGTCGCCCTGAGACGAAAGCAGATAGTTGCTGAGAAAAACAGTCGATTCAAGGTACTGAGCCTTTGAAAGCCAGTGCCAGTGATTAAACCCTTCCGGCAGGGCTGATATAATATCCTGATAACAATCATAGGAACCGATCGATTCCTGAGTATCTTGTGAGAAGAATCCTTTTATCTTACTGGTATTCATCCAGCGGATTTTGTGCGAATACAGCGGGTCAGATGTATTTTCAAGGTCCTTGGCGAAGAATGATTTTAGTGTTCCGGCCAGGCGGGGATTGTTCAGGATGTAGGGGTACAATTCCTTTAACAGGTCCGCTCTTCGTGAAGAATTGGGCTGACGAGCCCAGAAATGCCTTATTTTTGCTTCCCGGAAAATATTGTACCCTCCAAACATTTCATCGGCCCCCTCACCGGTCAGGACGACTTTGAGCCCGGATTCATTGACCTTTTTGGACAGCAGGAACAGGGGGGTGGGGGCGGTTCGAAGCTGAGGTTTTTCAGCATGATAGACCACGTCAGTAAACGATTCTGCGATGAGCTGATTGGTCGCCAGCATTTCCGTATGAGCGACATTCAGATGGGCGACCATTTGACGCTGATGTTGGCCCTCATCAAAGGCGGCCTCTTCGAAGCGAATGCCGAAGGTTTGCAGATTATTGTTGAAATGACGAGCGATTTTTGCCGTGATGCCGGAAGAATCCAGACCGCCGCTGAGATAGGAACCGACCGGAACATCGGCACGAAGCCGGATACGGATGGCATCTGTCAGGATTTCATCGACCTTGTCCCGAATCCTTTCTACCGAATCGTGATTTTGATCCTGTGGAACGGCAAAATCAAGCTGCCAGTATTTGTGAATGCTGATTTGCCCGTTTTTGGCAAGAAGATAATGTCCCGGCGGCAATTCATGAATATCTTTAAACATGGTACGTCCGGACAGAGTTGTCCAGAATGTAAAAATCTGGTCCAATGCAACGGGGTCCAGGTTATTCGGAATTTCATTAAGTGTTAATAAGGATTTTATTTCGGAAGCGAAATACAACGTATTATTTTGAACAGTATAATGCACCGGACGAATCCCGATTCGGTCACGTGCCAGAAAGAGTTCCTGAGTTTGGTTGTTCCAGATGGCCAGTCCATACTGCCCATTCATATGCTTGAGACATTCGGGTCCATATTCCTCATATAAGTGCAGAATGACTTCGGTGTCCGATGTGGTATAAAATTGATGCCCGCAAGATAACAGCTTATCTCTTAGTTCGGGATAATTAAACATCTCGCCATTATAGATGATCCAGAGGGTATGATCTTCGTTGTGAATGGGTTGGCCGCCGCCGCTTAAATCGATAATGCTTAAACGCGCATGTCCCAAGCCTGCCCGGTCATCAATATAGATTCCCGCCTCATCGGGTCCCCGATGAAGCATGATGGAGATCATTTGCATCAGGGTTTTTGGGTCAGGCGGGTTGAGTGAATCCAGGGAACATATTCCGCTTATTCCACACATGCAAGTTTCTTTTTAAGGAATTGTTCAATATTAACGATAGAGTCCAGATTTTCGGGAACCAGTTCATCGTCATGTATCTGGATGCCGTAAGTTTCTTCCATGAATGTGACGAGTTCAAGAATACCTGTAGAATCGATGATGCCTGATTCTAAAAAAGAGGCATCATTTTGTAGCCCCTGACCGTCCCCGAACATAAAGTTATTTATAATAAATTCTCTGATACTGGTAACGATTTCTTCCATATTTTCTCCTTTTGAAATTCCTTAAATCATATATAATAATAATTTATTGACAATAAATCAAGGTCTTAGGGGGGAAATTTATCCAATTTTCATATCCCCAAGGCCTTTGTGTGTGTTTTTGTGGGCCAAGATGGTATACTATCAGGTTCTTGACAAGCTTTATTTGATAAAGATATAATAAACGGAAAAGAGCAAGGACACTATTTGCTTTCAACTATCAGATAGATGGGTATTATTACCGATGAGCACAAAGAGACGATTTTTTTTATTATCGGGACTGACCATTCTTTTTTTTCTGGGATCAGGATGGTTGTATCAAAAATCTGCCCATTACTTAAATGCCTTAAGTGATATCAAAGTAATGCCGGCCATTCCCTTTGATCAGTTTCCCTATCAAATCGGTCCCTGGCAGGGGGTCGATCGTCCCTTGTCGGAAACAGTTTTGAAGGTGGCAGCCAATGATGATTATCTCAGCCGTTATTACGTAGACAACAACAGGCATCTTCAGGCGACGCTTTATGTGGCTTATACCGCAGAGCCCAGAAAGATGTTAGGGCATCGTCCGCGTGTGTGTTATGTCAACAGCGGTTGGATCCATGACGGAACCGAAGAGCAGCGTTTCGAAACAAGTGGAGTCCACAGAATTCCCTGCCAGATCCACCGTTTTCACAAGACCGGATTAGATTATCAGGACGTTGTTGTATTAAATTACTATGTTGTTAACGGGGAAACGACGTCAGATCACAAAGCGTTTTCCGGCCTGCGCTGGCGGCGGCCTAAAATGGGAAACGGCCGGCTCGACTACGTGGCTCAAGTTCAGATCAGTTCCGCATCCGAGTCCAGTGCCCGGATATTAGCGGAAGAGTTATCGGATCTGATTCTTCAGTATCTTCCCGATTAAACATTACAACCCTTTTCGTGCATACCAGTCATCTCTCTTGGCACGGAGGACGTCAATAGAAACCAATTTGCTGGTTGTGGCTATTCCATCAGAGACTGTAAATAAAACCTGATAGTTTCCATATTCCCCGAAATTGGGAATCCATGAGAGTGTTGTTCCGTCAAAGATGGCCCCGGCAGGCAGGTAATCGGCCGTAATTATGACGGAATCGCCGTCAGGATCGACGACTTGAGGCGTAATCAGCAGTTGTTGTTTCTCTTTGATCTGATTAGTATCTTCAATGACCAGGGCAGGGGCCGTATTTTCTGATCTGACTAAAATCGAGATTGTATGGAAACATTCCAGTAAACCGTCTGTTGCGATAAATTTGACGGCATGTGTTCCTTCTTGTGTTTCGGTAGGGGTCCATGTGAAAGTGCCGTTTTCAAACACTGCCCCTTGTGGTAAACTTTCTGTAGATAAACTAACGGCATCTCCGTCGGGGTCACTGCCGGAAACGGCGAATGTTAAGGTTTTTGATACGGTGATAGTCTGGTTGGCAATGGCCCCTATCACAGGAGCCCGGTTTGTGGCATTGACAGCGATCAAAAAGGTTTCGCTGTCGAGGAGTGTTCCATCTGAAGCGGTAACAGTTAGAGGATAGTTGCCCGCTTGTTCGTAGCCCGGAGTCCATGTGAAGGTTCCATTGGTAAATGTGGCACCGCTTGGCAACTCGACACAAGTGACGCTGACAAGGTCATTATCAGGATCAGTTGCCATTACACTAAACGTCAATAATTGGCCTTCAGAGACGGTTTTTTCACCGATGGCTACAAGGACAGGAGGTTGGTTCTCATTGAGAACGGTCAGTGTGACTGTTTGGCTGTCTGACAGGTCGCCATCGTCGGCTATAAAGGTTACTTCATAAGTGCCGGATTGCTGGATTGTGGGTGTCCATATGAAAGTTGCTCCCGTAAAAACGGCTCCTTCGGGGAGGTTTGTTGCCGAATACGTTAAATTGTCACCGTCCGCATCTGTGGCGGATACGGAAAAGCTAATCGTTTCCATCTCATTGATGGTTACATCTATGATGGAATCTAATACGGGTGGTGAATTCAAATTACCGGCGTAAAATGACAGTATCGTCGGAGGTATTATTTCTGTTGCCGACTGAATCGTCAGGTTCAGGCTGACGGCAGGGACGGATACACCGTCACAATCGATCCCAAAACCAAAGGATCGTCCCGTTCCGGCGTAATCCAGAAGAGTCAGCAAAGAGGAGGCGTTGAATTCAACGGTTGTAGAATCAGCCAATGATATGACAGGGACTTGCGAAAAGATTTGCCAGACCCATGAATCAGGGTTGTCGATCTGCTTGAGATCGATCATGATATCCTGAGGTGCGGCCGTCAATTCCGTATTACTAAGAGTCCTTAGGATCGAGCCATATCCCTCGAAATAATTACCGTGCTGCCCATCGTAAAATTCAACAATGTCTGGTTCAGGGTTATCGAGAAGATGGACCGACAGTGCGGTTTGCGAGTCGGAGCGAACTTTGCTGACATTGTGCAGTATAAGTGTCGCATCGGTTATAATGCTTCCGGACGGGATGGGTAATTCACTGTTTGTGATTCCCCATGTACAGGCGTTTTCTTCATTAAGGATTTCAGCGTATGACAATGACTGAACTAAAACGATGAGAATGACGATTCGCAGTGTGGCTAGACAATGACTCCGTTTCATGATACAGACCTTCCATGTTAGATTAAGCTAAATCGGCAACACTCTTAGCAGAGTGCAACAAAACCTTGGCGATTTGTATTACTTACTCCCCCAAATCGCGGTCTTACAACTATATTGATTATGTCTGAAAAGACACAATCAATCTTGTTTTGAGCAGGAATAAATGCTTCCGGCTATATATAGTATAATATTTATTTAGCCAGGATGTTAATTTCATCAATATAAATATCATCATAATTGCTGGATGCACTGCATACAAAGCGGATATTCATCGTTGTTGAGAAGTTATATTCCACGGCTGAAAGGGTAATTGTTTCAAAGTAAAATTGGTCATTCTGGAAATCAATGCCCTGAGTCCAGGTTTTCAGAGTGATCCACTGTGACCCGTCCCAGAAATCGAGCCTGAAGTTCTCGCTTGTATTATCCATTGAGACGGGCATATACCAGAAATCGATTTTAATTTCCGAATACCCCGATGCGTCGACAGCGTTGGTTAGATGGAATGACGATTCAGTGCCATGACCGTCTTGTATATTCGCCGTATTATTTCCCTGATGGGCAAAGTCTGTACCTGTATAAAATGAACAGTCTTCGCCGCCGGGAGTATAATTGCCCCATCCTGACTCGAAATCGTCATACGCCAATGAGGTCCATTGAGGAAGGTCATTGACGGTGATTGATACGCGCTGGAAGGCCACTCCACCGTTTCCATCAAGAACAACAAAGAGCAGCAGATATGTTTGGGCTTGCTGGTCTGTCGGTGTCCAGGTGAATGTTTGATCGGTAAAGTCCGCTCCGGACGGCAATCTCAGGGCACGGTAGGTTAATGGGTCTCCGTCGGAATCGGTAGCTGAAACCGTAAAGCTTAGTGTTTCTGTTTCAGTGACGGTCTGATCAGGGATGAAATCCAGTACAGGGGCACTGTTTGGATTGCCGACCACAAAGTGTAATGCCACAGGGGCGGTTGCGTTTGTGACAGACTGAATGGTTAAATTCAGGCTGATTGCGCCGACTGATACGCCATCACAATCCAGTCCAAAACCAAAGGAACGTCCGGTTCCGGCATAATCCAACAGGGTCAGCAGGGATGAACTGAATTTGATGATTGTGTTGTCAGCCAGTGTGATGACAGGGGGGGTATCGAAAACATTCCAGACCCATGACCGGGTGTCATTAACTTGATTTAGGTCTATTATGATGTCTCGGGGTGTGGTGCTAAGTTCAGAAACCCCAATCTCATACAGCAATGCCCCGTATCCGTCAAAATAATTACCTAGCTGTGAATCCGCTATCTCTTCCAGATCGAGATTCGGATTATCAAGGAGTTGTATAAAGAGTCCCATCTCCGGATCGTTGTGCATGAGACTGACATTATGCAGCGTCAGGACGGCGCTTGTAATAATGCTGCCGTGAGGAATTGGAAGTGAATTGTTTGAAATCCCCCATGTACAGGCGTTTTCGTCGTTAATGAGTTGTGCGCAAGCAGAAGGCGCTGCCACTTGCATGGCAACGCACGCTGCCAATATCAATATCCAACAATCTTTTTTCATCACTCTCTCTGTCTTCTTGTGTTAATCCATTAATAAGCTATATTCTGGCTCTCATACCTGACGCGAGAAAAAGCATTCGTTAGAAGTAATTGATAGCGAATCATTCCTAAGAAGACATCCTAGCACACGATATCTTGATAACTGTTTGTTCGTCTGATTCCATCCGGCGAAAACAGAAATTTGATAGTTTCCAGCCTGCCCATAAAATGGGGTCCAGGTAACTAGTTTTTCCATTTCTCCATCAAATGACGGCACCAAGGTGGCAAATTCTGTGACTGATATTTATAGGGAATGACATTGATTGATCTAGATCTCTGACGACGATCGTAAGTCGTTTTGCATCTCTTTTATTTCCAGTGTGTTAGACAGGGTCGTTATTTCTTGAGCGGAAAGAGCCCGGTTGTAAATCTGGACGTCATCCACGAAGCCGTTAAATCCCAAATCTAGTGAACGATATGCATCCGCTCCCACGTTGGCGATATCTGCGGTCGCCGCAAGGGCGGTCAGTCCGGAGAATGTTCCTGAGATCTTTTGTTCGCCTTCGAGATAAACGGCGTATTCTGTTCCGTTCCAGGTCAGGGCGACATGCTGCATCACACCGGATTCAAGAGTATCTGTGGCAAGTTGGTTGGCATCGCCAACTTCAACGCCCAGACGCCCATCCGCTGTATAGAGGAGAATTCTATTGTTGCCGGCAGGGCTATGTCCAAATAGGACCTGATGGCCGACCGTTGTTTCTGGTTGCACCCAAAGGGCAACTGTGCCCGCCTCGGCCTGCATGGAATCACAACTGATCTGTACAGCCTGATTAGTGCCGTTGAATAGCAGCCAACCTTCTCGACCATCTTTGTATGAATCACCCCATTCGGGAGCCGCAATGACGCTTGCATCTTGACTATAACCAGAGCGGTCTTTAACGAGAGTCTTATCGAAATTAGGGTATGATTGATCTGTGATATTCAATGAGTTAATCAACCCATAATCTCTACCAAGTTCAGTAAGACTTGAAATTTCCTCGCTTGTCAGAGCTCTGTTATAAATTCTCATGGAATCGATTTCACCATCAAAAGCACGCTGCATATCATAGTAGCGAATGCCGATTACAAGCGGACTTGATTCAGAATCAACAGGGTTCTCTGAATAAGCCGTTTGTCCTGAAAGAATTCCATTGATATAAAAACTTACTTGTCCGGTGTTTTCGTCATATGTGACAGCGACATGCTGCCATTGATTCAATAGAAGAATATTTGGATTGGAGAAAGCCAGACTTCCCCCATAAACCGTATATCCAAGATTATTGTTTGCGGCATTAACAAAAAACGTAAATCCCGTATTCGATGTCCCTTTGTCGATAATTCTGCCGTAACCTGCTTGGCCGAAACTTTGAGGCGAAATCCATGCAGAAAGCGTCAAATCCCCTGTAAGATTCAATGTTGAATCGTTGCTGCAAGTGATGTAATCATTAGTTCCATCTAATAGTATAGTACCTTGATTCCATTGGGGATGGTTAACAAGGGTCGCCGTATTTGCTCCACCAGAGTGGTCAACTGAGATCTCCCCGTAATTTTCATTAAATCGCCAATCCCCAATAAGACCTGTTGTGACATCACTCGAAGAGTTCTGTGGAGGTTGCACGTCTTGTTCAACGGTAACAGTAACTGTAGCGGAGGAGGTTCCACCGTTGCCATCTGATACGGTATAGGCAAATGAATCCATGCCGATGTAACCCACTGTGGGGATATAGTTGATCTTGGTATTGCTGTCAATTCTTGTTGCCGTACCATGACTTGGTACAGTGACACTTGCAATAGTTAAGTTATCCCCGTCAGAGTCACTATCATTTGACAATACCGTCAAAGAATTGGCGGTACTATTGTTTTCGATACTGAAGGAGTCATTCGCGGCGATTGGGACACGGTTTTCAGTTGAGCCGGGATTATATTCATATGCACCTATTGAAGGTGTTGTGTTCCAGCGATTTCCGTTCTTGTCTTTTGTGAAATCAAAACTGGGAAATAGCGATGTTACGCCTATTGATGCTAAGTCGGAGATGACTGAAATCCCTGAACCAATGGCTGGACTGCCTAACTTTAATTGCCAGTTTCTTGCTGTGGTAAGCACTGGATTTACAAAAATATCTTCATTTGAGAGATTTGTGCCGTCAATATCTCCAACCTCCTTCGTGCCCGCAAGATAAAGGTTATGAGATTGGGTCAGGTTGCCGCCAACAACAATGGCGTCACCGTATGTGATATTATTTCTTATATAACCGTCGCCGGATGTTAAAAACCTCAAAGCAGTGTCACCCTGAGGTGACGCCGAAGAAATAATTGTGTTATTAACAACAACGTGATAATCAGTGCCTGTTGACCAGTGTGTCATTACATAGTATGAACCACCGATCAAGACATTGTTTGCGACGACCAGTTTTTGCTGATTGTGGAAAGTTAAAGCGTAGTTATTTGCAAACTCTACGATATTGTTTGCAACGAGAACGCTTTTATTGGAGCCCGCATCGCCGTATATTGCGATTCCGTTTCCGTGAACACTTGCAGGTTCCGAAATATTATTTCCAATAACTTGATAGTTATCACCGCCGGAGGCATAAACACAAGTTCCCACTGTTCGACTGATTGTGCAATTTTGTACAGTTGTGTCATTGGCTCCCAATAAATTAAAACCAAAATAATCATAATTTCTTACGGTGCAATTATCAATAACAAGGTCATATATCCCATATGAATATATGGCGCTGCTTGCGCTATTTGCACCAGCGCTATTTTCAAAAACGCAATCTTTGATAAGATACCCGCCAGATTCACGTCCGGCGTATTGCACATCTCCATTAAGGTGGATGCCGCCTCTATACCCACGAATTTTGAAGCCTTCAATATGGATATTTTCTCTGAAGCCACCTGTCGCTCCACCTTTCCACTTAATAAAAAAGGCCTCGCCTCTGGTTCCTGCATACCCTATATTTCCGTTCAGCAAATTATTAATGTCTATTGGCCAGTAATAGATTGTAATATTACCATTACTGTCCATAACTTTGGTGTGGTAGTACTCCCCAGGTTGTGTAACAAGGTGGGGATGGTTATTAATTGAATAAGCATCACTTTGGCCTGTTGCACCGTTTGGAAGAACAGGCGAAACATATAAACGATGGGTGTCGGGGTCAAACTCGGTAATTGAGACTGTGCCGATCTTATTTCCGCCGGAAAGATGTCTTCGGGTTAACCATGAGCCGTTCCAGTATGAGCTTAATTGCTCATTGCTTAGACCGTTTATCCAAGGATACCAATAAGAATTTGAATTGGTCCTGTCAAGATTAGTTGAATCTTGAATGTAAGTGTCAACTCCGTATGATTCAGGCAAAAGAGGTTCCAGTTCGCTTATTTTAATTATAAAATTATCTGTTTGCTGGGGCCATCTACCTATTTTTGCTAATTCACCATTTTCGAAAAGCACGACTCTCGAAAAACCTGGTTCTCGTAATTTATCAAAATCATTGAATACCTTAATATCTGTTTTGTAAATTGAAGTTGCTTGTGGATGAGTGACTCCGTTAACCGTAAGACCGGGTTCATCAGGAGCACATTGAGTCCACTGGGTTAAGGAAACTGTTCCATCTAAAACTGGCATTTCATTAGGATATGCTTTTATTGTAATCGGGTTGTCTTTGGTTCCATTAACGGTGATGATTACTTCTTCGGGATATGTTCCCCCTCTGACAAGTAACGTGTCGCCAGGTAAAAGAAATGATTGGCCTTTTTGAATTGTCTTCCATGGGCTAATGATTGAACCGTTACCGGTCATGTCATTACCGGTTGTCGCAACATAATATGTTGCTGCCTCAAGTGTAAAACCTATGAGACTCAGAAAAGCAATAATCAAAAACCTTTTAATACTCATTGAATTAACTCCATTTTAATTACATACTTTGCCGTATTTCACGGAATCCATTTGCTAATCGTATGTTTTTGACAAGAATCTTTAGTCAACCCACATAAAAATATAAAAAACAAAAACGTAACACGCGAGGAATTATTGTAAATTCCTGAGTTTTTAGTGTTAACATCATTATTTTATTAGAGTTATGGTTATTGGAACAGGCCGATGGATTTGATTGGGAAACAACCTTGAAGACCCCCGGCTTATTCAAAACAAAACAAACAGAACTCGGTCCAGATTTCAAAAACGATAAAAGTCGCCTAGTCCGATAAAACTGAGTGGTTTTGTTAAGCGATAAAATAAAACGAGCAGAAATAAATAATAATGGCTTAATATATAAATAATTATTATAACCGCTCAGAACAACAATATAGTGATTTCCCCTCGCTGATAGTTCCATAATACCAAGCCATTCTCCTTTTTCAATGGAGAAAATAATTAATTTCATTATTTTTTTTGGGTGTGGAAGCAAGATTTTTTATAAATTCTCTTTTTATTTCAGAGTTCAAAAAACCGATAATAGCCTTAGAAATCATTGACTGTCATGAAGGTAATGATACAATGTAACAGATAAATTGTATAGAGAGAGTCAATATATTTGGTTGTTTTGGGCTCTGTAATGTATATTTACATCGCTCAAGGGGACGGAGTCTGCTTGGTGACAGTGAAAAACAAAAAACTCAAATATAATTGTGGTTTCTAAAAGCTATGGCTGATAATAAACCCATAATCATAGATTTACCCAAGATTGAGGATCCTCGGGGTAATCTTTCATTTATTGAAGAAGAAAGCCACGTTCCATTCAAGGTGGCTCGGGCATACTGGATTTATGATGTTCCAGGCGGGCAGGTTCGAGGCGAACATGCTTTTAAGGAGCAGCAGGAGTTTATTGTCGCCTTGTCAGGCAGTTTTGATGTCGTGATCGATGACGGCCAGGCCCAAGAGAGGTTTCATCTGAATCGTTCTTATTTCGGGCTTTATATTCCTCCGGGATATTGGCGGAAAATGGACAACTTCTCAACCAATTCACTGGCTGTCGTTTTGAGTTCCACACATTATGAAGAAAAGGATTATATCCGCGATTATGAACAGTTTCTTCAGTACAGAAAACAGATCTAATACGATCTACGATTGTGTTGTATTACCCTTAAGCAAAATATATAACAGGGCGGGAAATCTTACGGTTATTGAGGGTGGGATCAATGTGCCTTTTTCGATTCGTCGTATTTATTATTTGTACGATATTCCCGGCGGAGAGACTCGGGGAGGGCATGCTCATCACAAATTATATCAGCTTATTATTGCTGCCGGCGGCAGTTTTGATGTGTTGCTTGATGATGGTGTCAACCAGAAGGTTGTGACATTGAACCGCCCGAACTATGGTCTGTTGGTGGTTCCCGGAATATGGAGGGAGTTGCTGGAGTTCTCGTCGGGGTCGGTTTGTTTGGTTTTGGCGTCTGAAAAATATGACGAAACGGATTATATCAGGGATTATGCTAAATTCAAGGAATTCAAATGCAAGGCGTGATGATTCACCCAACGGCTGAAGTGCAGACAAAGCATATAGGCGAAGGATCCTGTGTGTGGCAGTATTGTGTGGTTTTAGAAGGCGCCAGGATCGGGAAGAAGTGTAACCTCAATTGCCATGTGTTTGTTGAAAATGATGTTGTATTGGGTAATAATGTGACCATTAAGTCAGGTGTGCAGTTATGGGATGGATTACGAATAGAAGATGATGTGTTTGTGGGGCCGAATGTAACATTCACAAATGACTTAAGACCTCGCTCTGGCAGACATTTACAGAGATATTTGCAAACAACACTTAAAAAGGGTGCAAGCATTGGAGCCAAATCAGTAATTGTTGGCAGCAAGACAATTGGTCGTTATGCAATGGTTGGCGCAGGAAGTGTTGTAACACATGATATTCCCGACAATACTTTATGGTACGGTAATCCCGCAAGATTCAAAGGATATATATGTACATGCGGAAATAAGCTGGATGATGAACAATGGTGTGAGAGATGCAAGAAGAAACTGGATATAGATAGAACGTTAACCATTTCCAGTCAAGTGCAGGGATTAGCCGTTTCAGATCGAAGAATGGATATTCTTGGCAGGATATCCAAAAAAAGCACGATCTATGAAAATGTCAAACTCGGGAAAGATGTTACAATTTGTGACGATGCTGTTATTTACAGCAATGTTGAGATTGGAGACGGTTCCTTTATTGGGCAGGGCTGTATTATTGGAGAGCCCCTTGCTGAATTTTATAGCAATCGAACAGGTTACGAAAACCCAGCGCTTATAATAGGTAAAAATTCTATTATTCGCAGCCATAGTATACTATATGCGGGTTCAACGATAGGGGAATTTTTTCATACAGGTCACAAGGTTGCGATTCGCGAAGGAAGCCAATTCGGGAAAAACTGTTCCGTTGGAACTTATAGCGATATCCAAGGGCATGTCAAGGTAGGGGATTATTGTCGTTTTCATAGCAGTGTGCATATCAGTCAGCATACTTTGATTGGAAGTTATGTATTCATTTTCCCGAATGCTGTTTTGACGAATGATCCGCACCCGCCTTCGACTTGCATCAAGGGTCCTATCCTGGAGGATTATTGTATTATCAGTGCCGGCGCAATTTTGATGCCTGGTATTACCATCGGAAAGGACAGTATTGTCGGAGCAAACTCTCTTGCCAGTAAAGATGTTCCACCTGAATCAGTGGTTATGGGGGTACCGGCTCGTCGAATCTGCTCAATCCATGACATCAAATGCCAGAATGGATGTGTCGAGAAGCCTTACCCGTGGCGGGATCATTTTTCACGAGGTATGCCTTGGGGGACGTGATTATTGATCGTTAAGCAGGGATTTATCAGGAGTAAGAAGACTTGTCTTGTACAATTAATTTTCTTGATTTATTAAAGATTAACAAAAGCTATGAGCCGCAATTAAGTAAAGCTGTCCAGCGTGTCATTCATTCCGGATGGTATTTGCAGGGCAGTGAGCTTGAGGCTTTCGAAAATGAATATGCCCGTTATATTGGCACCCGATATTGTATCGGTTTGGCAAATGGCTTGGATGCCTTGCGGCTGATTTTAAAGGCCTATATCGAAATGGGAGTGATGGCCGAAGGTGACGAAGTCATTGTCCCGGCCAACACCTACATTGCCAGCATTCTGGCGATTACCGACAACCGGCTTAAACCGGTTTTAGTTGAGCCGGATATTCATACATATAATATCGACCAATCTTTGATTGAAGAAAAGATTACAGATCGTACAAGGGCAATTATGGTCGTTCATCTATACGGGCGGAATGCGATGTGCCCGGAGATTCAGAAACTGGCTGAAAAATATAATCTGAAGTTGATCGAAGACAATGCTCAGGCCCAGGGGTGTTATTGCGACCATAGAAAAACGGGATCATTGGGACATGCCGCTGGGAATAGTTTTTATCCGGGCAAGAACCTGGGGGCACTTGGTGATGCCGGTGCTGTTACAACGGATGATGAAAAACTGGCAGAAGTCGTGAGAGCCTTAGGAAATTACGGTTCTTCAAAAAAATATGTGAATGATTATCAGGGGTTGAATTCCCGGCTCGATGAGATCCAGGCTGCAGTGCTGCGAGTTAAGTTGACCAGATTAGACGAGGATAATCAAAAACGGCGGAATATAGCAGCTTTTTACAAACAACAGATCAAACATTCGGAGATGATTCTTCCGCAGACGGGGCAGGATTGGAACTCTGTCCGGGAAGACAATAATCATGTTTGGCATTTATTTGTCTTGCGGCATAAACAACGTGATATACTGCAGGACTATTTGAAAGAAAACGGGGTTCAAACGCTGATTCATTATCCGATTGCCCCACACAAGCAAAAAGCTTATCGGGGTTGGAATCACATGACCTTTCCGGTGACCGAACAAATTCACAAAGAAGTCCTTAGCTTGCCGATCAGTCCGGTATTGACAGTTGATGAAGCGAGCAGGGTCTCTGAGCTCATTAATATGTTTTAGGGTGGATGAGTGACATGCGATTATATGGGAGCATTTCATGATTATTGATCATGTGGGGATTGCGGTAAGGTCTCTAACGGAGGGAATAGAGCATTGGAAAAAAGTTTTTGGCTACGAGCAAGCCACTGAGATTGTGGTTAATACGAGACAAAAGGTTAAAGTCGTCTTCCTGGAGAAAAAGGATTCTTTGACCATTAAATTGATAGAGCCGCTTGATGAAACATCTCCAGTGTTTGAATTTGCCAAAAAAGGGGGTGGGTTGCATCACTTGTGTTTTAAATGTGATGACATGAAATATGAGCTTGAACAGTTAAAAGCGATGGGGCTTAGGACTTTAGCTGCTCCCCAACCGGGAGAGGCTTTTGAGAATGAAAATATTGCTTTTGTTTACGCCAAACAAGGCCTGAATATCGAACTTATTGATACCGACAAAAAGGCCAAGCGACTGAATATAGACTCATTTCCTGATACAAACGTATAATCAAAAAATGTGTCAAGGATGAAGAGGGCAATGTTTTTCTGTCATTGAAGGAGCCTATCAATAAATTTTATGTCTTCCGATAAAGCGCGGGATTAAAAAACATGTGAACCGGTCGGTTAATACTTTTAAATGCAATAATTGATATTATTTTTATATGGATACAACAGAGAAAAGTTCGCACAAACAAATTTTAAAGGCTACGGGCATTGTTGGCGGCGCCCAGGTGATTTCAATTCTCATACGAATGCTGCGCAACAAGGTGATTGCTGTTTTGATGGGGCCTGCGGGGTACGGAATTCACGCCTTGTATCAACGGACATTGGATCTTATCCGCAGCGCAACTGGATTTGGAATTCAATATAGTGCTGTCCGTGATATTGCCGAGGCGGCTGGCACTGATGACCATACTCGAATTTCCCGGACGGTCCTGATACTTCGCAGGTGGGTTTGGTTTACGGGGTTATTAGGATTGGTCCTGACAGCAGTTTTCAGTAAACCAATAAGTCTACGCACTTTTGGAGATGAAAAACATACATGGGGCATATTAGGTCTTTCTGTGATTTTGCTATTAGAAGCGATCACAGGGGGAAATCTAGCATTTCTGCAAGGCTTGCGTCGCATCAGCTCAATGGCGAAAGCAAATGTTTTAGGTGTTTTAGCAGGTTTTATTATTTCTGTACCATTGTATTGGTTTTTTGGTTTTAAAGGTATTGTTCCGGCACTATTAGTTGCAAGCGCTGTCAATCTCCTTCTTTCCTGGCTTTATACTCGGAAAATCCCTGTCGAACATGTGCCGCTAACCCTTAAAGAAACATGTATAGGTGGATTGAGCATGGTGCGGTTGGGTTTTTTTTTAGTAATTACCGGGTTTGCAACAACTGCGGCAATGTACTTAGTTATGATTTTTGTCACAAAAAAGTCAGGCATTAAAGATGTAGGCCAATATCAGGCTGCTTGGACTCTTAGCCTGACCTATGTGGGCCTGGTCCTGCAAGCAATGGGGGCCGATTACTTTCCAAGATTAAGTGCCGTTAATCATGATAATACCCAGGTTATTAAGCTTGTTAACGAGCAGACGGAAATAGCGTTGCTTATAGCGGGGCCTTTAGTTGTAGGAATGTTATCTTTTGTTGCCCCAGTTGTCTATTTATTATATTCGACCGAGTTCGACAAAGCAATTAATATACTACATTGGCAGTTGGCTGGATCATTATTAAAGGTTTTGTCATGGCCCATGGCCTTTATTCTGCTATCTAAAAAGAAAGGGATTTTGTTTTTGGTCACAGAGCTTAGTTGGAATATTATTTTTGTGACCTTGGTTTATTTTGGTTGGGAATATGTTGGGCTTGAGATAACCGGCGTGTCATTTTTCATTTCATTTGTGCTTTACAATCTTATACTTTTATTAATAACTCGAAAGTTGTGTCAATTTAGATGGGGGAACCGAAACATCAAATTCATCCTTGTTTTTGGTGTATTTACATTTGTGGCATTTCTTAATAGTAGGTATGTACTCGGCATGAAAGGTTACTTTGCGGGAGGAATCCTGTCACTTTGTGTTGTGGTATATTCATTTTTCGAGCTTCATAAAATCGTTGATTTGAAAGAAATATATAAAAAGTTTTTAAATAAACTTCCGGGAAGAAATTGATTTCGAGCGGCTTTGTCAATTGTGGTTTGTGTGTTTTTGCGGGGATGACAAAGTCTTGTTTAGAGAGGACGGGATGGGCATGATCAAAGAACAACCCCTTGTCAGTTTTTTTGTGATTTCGTATAAACAGGAGGAATTTATCCGGGATGCGATACAAGGCGCCTTTGCTCAGACATATGAGCCGCTTGAAATTATTCTGTCGGATGATTGTTCGCCGGATCGCACATTTGAAATCATCAAGGAAGAGACCGAATCTTATTCCGGCCCGCATCGGATTATTCTTAACCAGAATGAAAGCAATCAAGGCATCGCAGGGAATCTGAATCGAGCCTTAGAATTAGCCAAAGGGCAATTTATAATAGCTTCTGCGGGCGATGATATTTCCTTGCCGGAAAGAACTGCGGAGATTGTGAAGCGTTTGCAGGAAACGGAATCTCCTGTCGACATGGTCTGCTCTTATTGCGAAGAGATCGATGAGACAGGGAAGCCAATAGGACAGATTCAAAAAGATGTTCTTTTTCTGCCGGACACCAATGAACCGGTGCGTAAATGGGCATGCGGGGCGACAGGGGCCTGTTTGGGCTACAACCGGAAACTATATGACAAATTTGGGCCACTTGATATACGTGTCATTGCTGAAGATTGGGTTCTTCCTTTTAGAGCATGGGTAGAGTCGGGGATTGCCCTTGTTGATAAACCACTTGTTAAACATCGTGTCCATGGCAGATGTCTTTCTGTAATTTACCAGGATATCAATGCCGAGCGAACGCCCGAATCAAGACATTTGTTGCGGCGAAAAACAACCGGCAGCACTCTGGCACGAGCAAAAGATTGGCTCCATGTCTGGCAGATTTCAGGTGATGACAAAGATGGTCACATTGGAAAGCAGATGAAAGAATGGATTCGATTGCTGGAAATTGAATGGCGAGCTTATGATCTTAATCGTCTGCAGGCATTAAAATCAGCAATAAAAGCGATGCATTACAGTGGCGGATTTAAGGTTGCACTCAGGATTTTCTATCGTTTAGTGCTTCGCAGACAATAAATTTTGAATAAAACGATATGGTAGAAGAAGTTTACATTATAGGAGATACTGCTTATGCCGGGCATACGACAGTTCACCCACTGGCTATATGTACAGTAATAGTTTTGGGTATTTCTGTTTTGTTCTTGCCAAGGCGTTGGTCTGTTTTCCCGATTCTGTTTATGACGTGTTTTATTTCATCGGCGCAACGAATTGTTATAGCCGGGATGGACTTCGATTTTCTGCGGATTATGGTTCTCTTTGGTGTTATGCGATTGCTTTTACGCAAGGAATATATTGGTTTTGTATGGAAATCACTGGACTCTATGGTAGCCCTTTGGGTTGCTTCTTCTGTTTTTTTCTTTATTCTTCGTGAAGGTACATTTGGCGCCGTCATAAATCGCCTTGGCTTTGCATTCGATGTATTTGGCATGTATTTTCTTTTTCGGTGCCTGATCAGAAGTTGGATAGATATCGATAGAATTATCTTGAGTGTTATTTTGATAAGTATTCCAGTGATGATTTTTTTTTTACTTGAACACGGATCTGGTCGCAATCTGTTTTCGATTTTCGGTGGTGTCCCGGAAATCACTGAGATTCGAGGAGAGCGTCTTCGCTGTCAAGGTGCATTCTCTCACCCGATTCTGGCAGGTTGTTTCTGGGCCTTACTGATGCCGCTTATTGCGGCTTATTGGTGGAAATCTGCCAGAGACAGAATGATTGCCGTGATAGGAATTATAGCTTCATGTATTGTTGTTATCTGCAGTGCGTCTAGCACCCCGGTAATGGGGGTCTTGTCGGCCGTCATTGGAGGATGCTTTTTTTTTCTCCGAAAATACATGCGGTTCGTTTGCATGGGAGTTATTTTGACTCTGATAGCCTTGCACCTTGTAATGAATGGGCCCGTCTGGGGTTTGATTGCCCGGATCCATTCAGTTGGAGGATCGACGGGTTGGCACCGCTACAATCTTATCAATCAGGCTATAATAAATATCAATGATTGGTGGTTTAGCGGTTGTTCGGGTTATACTGTAGCATCATGGGGGATTCATGCTGGTGACGTAACTAATCAATATGTGTTGGAAGGTGTTAAAGGTGGACTTATCACAATGGTTTTATTTATTGCGGTGATCCTGACAGCGTTTCGTGATGTTGGTCGTTTGTGCCGGTTCCAGTCCAATCATACTTATCAACTTGCATTGTCTTGGGCACTTGGAGTTATCCTTTTTGTTCATTGTTCAAATTTTATAGGTGTGTCCTATTTTGGTCAAATTTGGATATTATGGTATTTATTGCTCGGGATGATTGGCAGTATGTCATGTAAAAAAGTTAAAAATATAAGATCAAAAATTACATATTCAAAGTTAGTAAATAGATCTTATTAAAAGCCTACAGTGGTGATATTTAAAGTTAATGCCAAAAACTGCCCATACGGTTTAAATACAACTTTATTGCATTAAAATATTTTGATAGTTTTAGGTCGTAATGATTTAAAGATTGGAGTTTGAGAGTTGGCGTTTTCAGATCAATACTTGCTGGTAAAAGGCTCAGGGGGCATGGGCAATAGGATGTTGTGTGCTGTCAGCGGCATTCTTTATGGAGAGATTTCAAAACGGAAAGTTATTATTGACTGGTCAGACAAGGCTTATTCGGTGGATGGAACCAATGTATTTGGGTCATATTTTAATTGTCCTGGTGTTTATGGACTGGAGAGTCTTCCGGATACCGATGATATATCGCCTGAGATATGGAGGGGACGCTTAGATAAATCCATGGGCTGGATGTTAGAAAATTATGACCGGGACAAAGTAAGCAGTATTTTTATTCATAATAAATACTCTATTAATGTCAAACAGCTTAATCATCATCAGAGGATAGCCGTATTTTGGTATTATACTCATCGTATTCCAGCCATTATACCACATTTACATGGTACACAGTATGCTAAAATGGGCATCAAGGGCTTATTGAGAAAAGTATTGAATGACACGATGGCTCTCAATGATGAGATTTTTCAAAAAGTCTACGACTTCCAATTAGAACACTTCAAGAAGGCTGTTGTTGGATTACATATTCGCCAGACAGATCGTCAAGTATCTCTAGAGAAATACCTAAAACCTTTGAGGGGAATCTTAAGAAGAAAACCACATGCTCGGATATTTTTAGCGACCGACAATAAAAAAATAGAGGCATATTTAGAGGATGAATACCACGATAGGGTGTTAAAGACTGTCAAATGGCAACCTAATGAGAATGAAACAATGCATATGAATTCCAGTTGTCCTGATAGATTTCAAAATGGCATCGAAGCCTTGGTAGATATGTATTTGTTATCGAGGTGTAATTATCTTATATATCCGGGATGTTCAACATTCTCATGGATATCCTCGATTTTATCACAGGCGGAGTCTGAGCATATCATAGATATTCAACGATATAATTTGCTGGTTCGGTTCAAACGATGGCTGAGGCATTTCGTAGCCTGAATGATTTCAATAAATGGGCTTATATGATTTTAGATAAAAATAATTCAAATCCTTATCGACTTGATGTGTCGATTATAATAGTTAATTGGAATACGCGGGATATTTTACGGGATTGTCTATGTTCGATTTTCGAACAGATCCGAAATATAAGTTTTGAAGTTATCGTTATTGACAATGCATCTTCAGATGGTTCTGTAGAGATGGTTAAGCAGGAATTCCATAAGGTCAAATTGATTGAAAACAGGGAAAATCGTGGCTTTGCCGCAGCCAATAATCAAGGGATAAAGATTGCCGATGGACGTTATATACTTTGTTTGAACAGTGATACAATTGTGCTGGATGGAGCAATCCAAAAAACGATGAATTTCGCGGACAAGCACACAGATACTGCTGTAATTGGTTGCAAAGTGCTAAATCCGGATATGACTCTTCAACCGACCTGCTTTATGTTCCCCTCACTGCTGAATTTGTTTTTATCGGCAACTTTCCTTTCTAATCTATTTTCAAGCTCTCGTTTTTGGGGTCGAGAACGAATGGGTTGGTGGAACCGTGATAAGGTACTTGAAGTGGAGGTGGTTACCGGGTGTTTTATGTTGGTGCGGCACAAAGCACTTGAAGCGGTTGGATTAATGGATGAAAGTTTCTATATGTATGCCGAAGAAACCGACTGGTGTTTTAGGTTCTCAAAATCAGGATGGAAAAATCTTTTCTATCCGAATGCTCAAATCATCCATTTGGGTGGTCAGAGTAGCAAGAAAGTCCGCCAAGAGATGATTTTACAGACACGAGCAGGGATTTTGTATTTTATTAAGAAGCATTATTCGTATCTGGAATATATATTGTGTTGCTTCTTGTTTTCGTTACATGCTTTGTTTCGATTGCCTTTTTGGGGTAGCAAAGTTTTATTTGGTCCTGACAAGTTATTTGCATTGACTACTTTTAAGGCCTATTTAAAGGGTGTTATTAAGCCTTTTGGTGGGTGGCACTCTTTGTCCTCTAAAAAAGAATGATTCGTTTTGAAATTTGTTTATTGCAGTGTTCAAATTATAAAGACAGATTAAATGGTCTGTAACCTACACTTGGGCATTGGTGGAAAAAGGTTATAAATGAAAACGGCATTAACCGGCCTAACAACGTATATTGTTAAAAGATGCATTGGTCCTTTCAGGTACAGGCGGCTATGGCTGAAAAAGACACAAAGATATTCTTCGGGGCAACTTGAAGCAATTCAACTGAAACTACTTCAGGAGTTAATCAAATACGCTTACAAGAATGTTCCTTATTATCGTCAACTTATGGGCGATCGAGCTATTGAGCCGGCGGATATTCAAGCAATTGAGGATATCCAGAAATTTCCTATATTGACAAAAAAGGATCTATTAAAAGCGGGGTGTTCAATTGTTTCGAAGCGAGTCCCGAAAATTTTCTTGCGTAAAGCTTACACAGGAGGAACTACTGGAACGCCAGTTATTTTACACAGAAATTTATTTTCAATTGGTAATGAACATGCATTTGTTCGACGGCAATTCGAGTGGGCAGATATCAAAACGCATGATCGGGTCGCCTATTTAACAGGCCGGGTTATTATCCCTCCTGACCAAACAGAAGGTAATCTATATGTCTATGACCCAATAATGAAGGAGCTGATTCTTTCAACCTACCATTTATCAGAAAAATCGGCGAAGCAGTATATTAATACAATGAAAAGATATAATGTTGAGGCGATTACCGGATACCCTTCAGCAGTGTCTTTTCTGGCTCGAATTTGTTTGGATTCAGAGGAAACTTTTTCGCTCAAGGCTGCTTTAACGACATCTGAAACCTTAACAAATTCAATGCGTGACCTGATCTCTCGAGCTTTTAGCTGCCCTGTATATGATTATTATGGAAGCGCTGAACGTGTTTGCTATATTTTTACGTGTGAAAAAGGAGGTTATCATATTCAACCGGAATATGGATATACGGAATTGATTCCCGTAGACAATACAGGATTGTGCAAAGTTGTTTCAACAGGATTTTGGAACAAGTCGATGCCTTTTATTAGATACGACACCGGCGATACGGTTGTAAAATCGAATAATAAATGCTCATGCGGTCGCAATTTCCCCATGATTGAGGAAATCAAAGGAAGGGTTGCTGATACAATTAAAACGCCTTCTGGACGTGAGTTTGGAGCAGCAATTTTGACACATCTTCTTTATGGTACCGATCATATATTTGAAAGTCAGATCCTGCAAGATCGAATAGATCATGTATTTATTGACTATGTACCAAGTGAGTTATTCAACCAACGGGATTACGATGCGTTTGTTGATTTGATCAAACATCATTTGCCCAGTGAGTTAAAAGTTGATTTTCGTCGCACTGAAAGCATTCCAAGGACGTCGAGTGGAAAGGTACGACCTGTGGTATCAATGATACAATGAAAGCAAGAAACCGAATAAGAAAGATTAAGCAGTGAAATATGTAATTGTTACCCCTGCCTTTAACGAAGAAAAATATATTAGTGAGACAATTGACAGTGTACTTTCGCAAACCATTCTTCCGCTCTTATGGACTATAGTCGATGACGGCTCAACTGATCAAACTGCTGATATCATAAAGCGTTATGCTGCACAGTATCATTGGATTCGTTATGTTAATAGAACAAAGGATTCTCGTCAAAGTTATTATGCAAGCAATGTGTTTGCAATCCGAGAAGGCATTAAATACCTGCAGAGCATAGACTATGATTATATTGCTGTTCTGGATGCAGACATTTCGTTGCCCGCGGATTATTATCAGAAGATAGAAGAGATCTTTTCTCATGAACCCCAGCTTGGAATTACTTCTGGAAACTGTGCTGATCTGATCGATGGAAAACTCAAAAAACATTTATATGACCGTCGTTCTTGTGCAAAAGCGATTATGGTCTTCCGCAAGCAGTGCTTTGATCAGATTGGGGGGTTTGTCCCGATGATATACGGGGGGGAGGATACCTGTGCGTGTTTTCAGGCGAGAATGCATGGCTGGAAGACGTGGGCATTTCATGAATTACTGGTGTCGCATAACAAGCCTCTTGGAACGGGGCCGTCAAATAATATGCTTAAAATTCGCTTTCGTCAGGGAATTTGTGATTGGGGATTGGCAGCGAATCCGCTGTTTATGACGATAAAGTGCCTTCGGCGGTGTTTTAAGGAATCGCCATTTATTGTAAGTGGAATTGCTCGATTCGCGGGCTTTGTCTATGCGCATTTTAAGGGAGAAAAGCGGCAGATTCCAAATGACCTTGTAAAATATATTCGAAAAGAACAACTTAAGCGTGTTTTTAAGGGCAATAAAATTCCCGCCGAACATCAGGTTTCTATATCATTATGAAAATATGTATTGTTGCATCCGCTGGAGGACACCTTAACCAACTACTGTTATTGCAGCCGATTTGGGAAGGGCATGATGTCGTTTGCGTCTCTACCGGCCAGATGGTTCGCAAGAAACTGGAGGCAATTGGGCAAACGTATATTGTTGGCGAGTGCAACCGGGAACATCCCATTAAGACATTTAGTGTGATGTGGAAATGTTTAAGGATTATTGTGCATGAAAAGCCGAATGTGGTGATCAGTACTGGGGCAGCGGCGGGATTTTTGATGTGTTTTTGGGGCAAGCTGTTTGGTGCGAAAGTGATCTGGCTGGACAGTATTGCGAATGCACGGAAACTGTCGATGAGCGGACGGATGATACGTCCCTTTGCTAACTTTATTCTCAGCCAGTGGCCGGAGGTCGCGGCAAAGTATCCTGAGGTCGAATACGCAGGAGAGGTGATATGATTTTTTTAACCATCGGCACACTGTTTGAGTTTGAGCGGCTCGTTCAGGCTGTCGATAAGATTGCCGAAACAGAATTAATTCAGGAAGATATTTTTGCTCAAATTGGTCCCACCTCCTATAAGCCTCGGAATATGGAATATGTAGACTATCTGAATAAAATTGACTTTGAAGAGAAAATAAGAGTCTGTACGGCGATGATCAGTCATGCCGGTATGGGCAGTATCAGTATGGCCCTGGACCATCAAAAACCCTTATTAGTGTTGCCGCGATTAAAAAAATATGGTGAACACGTCAACGATCATCAGTTGGATTCGGCTCAGAAATTTGAGCAATTGGGTCATATACTTGCAGTTTACGATACAGATGAGTTGGCAAATAAGGTTAGGCAGCTTAAAACCTTTGTTCCTAAACCTCGCATACCAAACCGGCAGGGAGTGGTGGACTGTATCAGTGAATACATATCATCTATATCCAAAAAGCTGGTACCGAAATAACCTTTTCGGCCTGAGTCTATTTGAATGCCCATGAAACATCCCCTTGGCCGAAGGTGGTCATTAAGCCGCACTCTGCCTATGATGATCCCTGGGAAATGTTCAACCTTGATCTAAGTGAGCATGGCACCTGTCCACGTTTCATTGTCACCGATGGTATTGCCGGGGGACAGCTTGCAATAGCCTATGATAACACCATTACACTGAATCTGAGTCAGTGGTATCATGTTGTGGGTACCTATGACGGCAGTACAATCGTTCTTTATCTGGACGGCCAGTTGATCGATTCAAATCCTGCTTCAATTCCAATCGGTCAGAATATGGTGCCGGTGACTATCTGCAGACGTCAGGAAAAAAACAGCTTCAACGGGTTGATTGATGAAGTTCGTATTTACAATCTTGCTCTGAATGAGACAGAGGTACAGAGTCTATATCAAAATCCCTGAGGAATGATGCTCCAGCATGGTGTAAATGCTGGTTTTATTCTTAATCAAGGAAGGAGACCGTTTTTTCTTGATTTAACCCTGTCCATCGGGTACAATTGTAATTCAAAAATTAGAAAGCAAACCCACGGTTTTTGGAGTATGGGGAGATGAAAAATATTAATAATTTCAGCTTCACAAAAATCAACAAAGGACTCCTGGTTTTCATTACGATAATAATAGCTCAAACAGTACACGCCTCTGTTGTGGGCGAGGTAATAAAAAAGACAGTAAACCCATTTCCAGATTATTTTGGCTTCGGTCTGGCAAATGACGGTGAATATTTATATGTCGGGGGTGCTTCTGACGGTACAATACATGTGCTGGAACCGGATGATTTGTCTGTTGTCCGGACAATATCTACTCCGGCCCCCTATATATTGGGCATAGAATATTACAATGGTTCCTTGTACGTATCTGACTCAAAACGCATTTATCAAGTTGATACTTTAACCAATAACGTGACCTCTTTTTTTGACGCACCCAATGATTCGGTCGTCGGTCTTTCGGTCGGACCCGACGGCAGGCTTTATGCTATGGACGGGTATGAGGGCAGTTCCTGGTCCAAATCGTATATCTATTCATTTAACATCACTGATAACACATTGAATGACACCTTTGAAATCGGCACCTTGAACCAAGACCTTGAAATTGACTATAGTGGAGGAAATGATATTATAGAATTCATTGGTGGTTATTTAGTAACAGATGATGATCTTTCGCCCTCTGATTTATCTGTTTATTCGTTACATGGCAATACATATATAAAAGAGGCTGATTTCCCCATTGAGACGATAAATGGAGATTGGCGAGGATCGACAATAATCGAGGAGACCTTATATTTATGGGGTCAAAATACAGGTTCTGGATATGAGAACGCTTTATTTGAAATACAAATCATCCCGGAACCCTCAACGTTATGTCTCCTTGGATTTGCTGCCGGAGTTATGCGAATCAAAAGGAGTTTTTCAAGAGGTATGCTTAAGAAATGTTCCAAACCGATAAGCAAAAATATGTGCTATGGATCGGCAGAAAGACACTACATTTAATAATTAATATCAAGCGTCAGTTATTGAGATTTATTTACCCAATAATTGGCTTGGCGGCTTTAATATGGTTCTTGATTCGTGTCATTCCCAAACCGAGCAGAGCAACATATCCGTGCCAGCGTGCCGCGTTTCCGATTGCTTCTAGTTTCGTGATTTACTTGATGGGTTTACTGGGTGCGGTTGCGATTTTTCGTCGGGCACAGCATCGCATCAAACAGGCACGCTACGTTTTGGCCGCCGCGTGTATGGTGGTTGGATTGGCCGTGATCTTTTTTACCATGAGCTATCATTCTGAGACAGTTATAGGGGGAGAGTTTGTGCCGACTGATCTACCGAATTCACCGATTGGACAAGGCAAGGGGATCTTTCCGGGGCGGGTGGTGTGGGTTCATGATCCGAACGCAACTTCCTGGGATGGTGTTAGCAACTACTGGTGGGATGACGATCATACGGATTCTGCGACGATCGAATCAATGATGACAAAAGCTGTTTGTTGGTTAACCCAGCAACCGGAAGAAACAAGTGCCTGGGACTCACTTTTTAGGCAGTATAACACGACACACGGCAAAGGGGATGTAGGCTATTCCGCTGGTGAAAGAATTGTTATTAAGCCCAACCACAATAACCAACTGTCCCATGACAATAGAGGCAACTCCGTTCCCGACACCCCTCCGGCCGTATATGTGGCCTTACTGAAACAACTGGTTTACAAGGCCGGGATAGACCCCAATTATATTACCATATCTGAATCGTCGCGTTATATTGATGACAAGACTTACAATGCTTGTTTTGCGTTATTTCCCGAAATACGATATGAGGAAACAAATTATTATCTGCCTGAAAACAATCCCGGTACAAATGGTCGGCTGAAGGCCGAACCGGTTCCGAATATGGTCGCATGGTCAAGCGTTAATCCGAATACCGGTCAATCGATAGCCAATTATCCACTTGCCAAGACATTTGTGGAAGCGGACTATGTCATCAATCTCGCCAGGATGCAGGGTCACGGTTTTGCCGGAGCAACACTTAGTGCCAAGAATTGGTATGGATGTTTCTGTCTCAGTCCTGAGTATGACGGCACCTTGCACAGTGGCAATGTTCTTCATGATCTTGTATCTTCGCCGCAATACGACAGGTATAGTCCATTAGTGGACTTGGCGGGTCATGAATGCCTGGGAGGCAAGACCATACTCTATATATTGGACGGACTATGGGGTTTTGAGATTAATTATACGGGCTATCCGACTCAATTCACAAATGTTCCATTTAACGGAGATTACCCGTCGAGTATATTTGTGTCGCAGGATCCGGTGGCGATTGATTCTGTTGGGCTGGATTTTCTGACGTCACAATTTGATCTTAAAGATGTGCCGATCGATAGCTATCTTCACGAAGCGGCGTTAGCGGATAATCCTACTTCTGGGGTCTTTTATGACCCTGAAGGGGACGGAACCTGTCTGGAAAGTCTGGGTGTGCATGAACACTGGAACAATCCTGCAGATAAGCAGTATTCCCGCAATTTGGATACGGGAAGTGGGATTGAGTTAATCTATGTAAGCCCAACATCTCCTCCGGTTCCTGATCTGTTTGGGGATCTGGACAAAGACGGATGTGTCGGTATTCTGGATTTTGTCAAATTATCTTCTGCATGGGGTTCAAATCCATCGACCGGAAATTGGGATTCTGATTGTGATATTGCTCCAATTGGCGGAGACCAGTGTATCGACGTGAAGGATTTTGCGGTCATCAGTAATCAGTGGAACACAGTAACAACTTATGCACTGAAGGCCGATTTTAATTTTGATCACAAGGTTTTCACGGATGATTTATATCAATTGCTGAGCCGGTGGCTGACAAATTCAGAACAACCAGGCTGGGTACCACGTTACGATGTATTCCCCAATAACGGCGATGGGGTGATAAATAACAAGGATTTTTCATTCTTCAGCAAATACTGGTTGGATGGAGTCGAATTTATCCCGGCCGATTTGAATCGAGATTTAAGTGTGGACATTGCTGATTTTATTGTATTTATAGAAGCATGGCTTTCTGAGCAGGGGAATACGAATTGGAATGAAAAATGCGATTTTTGGCCTGTGGATGGCGATGGGCAGATTGATTTTAAGGATTTTTCGGTTTTAGCCCAAGAGTGGATAGAATAGATATACACAAAACACGGTAAAGTATGTCTCGTCTTTGACCTTTGAGGTCTCAAAGACCGTTTTAACAAACAAACCCATTTTTCCTCAATGTTGGTTGTTGCCGACGGGCTTGTTGCCTGTAATGGTCTCCAAAGAATTGTTTCTGCCTGAAATAGAGCAGGCGAATTGAGCTGAGAATTGGCTTTTAGATAGCACTGAGAAAAGTTATAATCTGAAAATTCAACTTTATATCCGAGTGCGTGGATTGAAAAATAAACAGGCTGAATTTCTTATTGTTGTCTCAACAACGGCTTAATTAAAAATGTAGTATTAGGGAATTATTCATGAATATCTTAATCACAGGCGGCGCAGGGTTTATCGGTTCACATTTGGCCGAGCGGTGTCTTCAGGACGGTCACAGGGTCACGGTGATTGATGATTTAAGTACGGGGTCCATGGAGAATATTGTTTCCATAAAGGATCACACCAAGTTTGAATTTGTCTATGATACAGTTCGCAATGAAAGCACGATGTATTTGCTGGTCGAAAAGTGTGATATGATTTTTCACCTGGCCGCCGCGGTAGGAGTACAGTTAATTGTGGATCGGCCGGTCCATACGATCGAGACGAATATTCACGGGACAGAGGTGGTTTTGTCCGTTGCGAATAAATTCCGTAAAAAAGTGCTGATCGCCTCCACCAGTGAAGTCTACGGCAAAAGCGAGATGGTTCCTTTCCACGAAGACGATGATACGGTACTGGGCAGCACGCGTTTCAGCCGGTGGTCTTATGCCTGCAGTAAAGCAATTGATGAGTTCCTGAGTCTTGCCTATCATCAGCAATACGGCTTGCCAACGATCATTGTTCGGCTTTTTAATACGGTAGGGCCGCGACAAACAGGACGGTATGGCATGGTGATCCCCCGGTTTGTGGAGCGAGCTATGCGAAACGAACCCATTCAGATATATGGAGACGGCAGGCAAAGCCGTTGTTTCTGTTGTGTTTATGATGTGGTGGATGGATTGGTGAATCTTATGGACTGTCCTCGGGCCGCCGGGAAGGTCTTCAATGTGGGCTCGGAAGAAGAGATTTCGATGGAGTTACTGGCAGATAAAATCATTCAAATGACCGCCAGTCAAAGCACCAAAGAATATCTGTCTTACGAAGAGGCTTATGGCAAGCCGTTTGATGATATGCGAAAGCGTGTCCCATCACTGGAAAGAATTCAACAAACCGTCGGCTATTCGCCGAAGTATTCACTTGAGCAAACACTCGAATTGATTATTCAGGACATTAAAAGGCGATTGTCTTAAGGGACGAACTGTTATCTAATGGCTGACGTTTCCAACAACATTGATTATATGAAGGCAGTGATACTCGTCGGGAGCCATGATTTTGGGCGGTGCCCGGTAGCTTCTCGAACGAATCGAGTCCTTTGGCCCGTTTTTGGAAAGCCGGCATTGCAGGTCCTTCTGGAACAGTTGGCCCGGCAGGGGATCATACGTATTGTCATAAGCTGTGAAAATCATTCTGACATCATTCAGAAATCCATCCAATTGCCGAAAGAATTGAATGTCTCATTTCGAGAAGAAACTCTGCCTCGGGGGCCCGCCGGGTGCATTCGAAATGCAGCCGAGCCGGAAGATGAACTTCTTTTAGTTCTTTCGGCAAGTATGCTTTATTTGCCCCCGATTGAAGAACTCCTTGATAAGCACCGTCGAACACAGGCGGATATGACGGTTTTTCTGGATTCTCAAGAGAATAACAATAAACAATTCCAGCCGGAAGACTCCCAGATTTATCTGTGTGAACGGACTGTTTTATCCTGTATTCCGGAAACCGGTTTTTTTGATATTAAGGAAGGATTTATTCCTGCCGCCGTAAAAGAGGGATTGCGAATATGCGCTGCTCACTTACGATCCGGATCCGGACATTACCGGAACTGGGCGGAATACGCAACTCAGCTTAAAAAACAGTGCTTTAGTCAAACACAAAGAGAAATTTTCTTATCCGATTTTTCTTGTTGGTCTGATAGACCGGATGTTCTTATCGGCTCGAATGTCCGGATTTCTGAAAAAGCGGAAATTTTCGGTCCTGTTGTCATCGGAGATGATTCAATCATTATGGATGATGTTATGATTTTTGGTCCTTGCGTTATTGGTCGAGACGCATGCCTCGGACCGGAAAGCATTATCGAAGAAAGTGTTTTGTGGGACCGGGTGACGACAGGGCGGCGATCCAGAATTCGATATTGTTTAGTTGATTATAATATGGCGGTTTCGGATGGTTGTGAAAGATCCAATCAATTAGTTCCTTTTTCCGGATCGAAGATTCAAAAAACATTTAATGCATGGAAACGAAAAAAAACACAAAAGACAGTTCAGATTAAGAGTTGCGGTTCCAATGAAGCAGATGCAGAATCCCTGACTTTGGGTATGTTTTTTCAGAGTAAAACGGAAAAACTTATCGGACTGTTGTTTGCATTATTAATGCTTGGAATATTAATTATCTCATATTGGGAGCCGACGATCAAATCCTTGGCGAAGGTTTGGCTGGGGAGCGATGAATATTCCAGCGGTCTCTTGGTCCCCATTGTGGCGGTTTATATTCTTTGGTTAAGAAGAAAGACGTTTGGGCATATTATAATTATCCCGTCTCTGTGGGCTTTTTTGTTGCTCTTGACAGCTCAAGGAATTCGCTTTTTCGGGCTCTATTATCGGTTCGAATCGGCGGAGCGATTGTCTTTTGTGCTTTCGATCGGCGCTGTTGTAATCTTGCTTTTGGGCGGACAATTTTTCAAAAAACTATTGCCGATATTTTTGTTCTTATTTCTGATGCTCCCACTGCCAAATCGTGTGGAAACCTATATTACGGCACCGTTACAGGTGTGGGCGACGGTTTCTTCTGTTTTTTGCCTGGAAACGCTTGGGTTTTCGGTTATCCGTGAGGGCAATATTATCAATATTAATGGAACGTTAGTGGCTGTTGCGGAAGCCTGTAATGGATTACGCATGTTAACAGCCTTTGTTGTGGTCACGGCATTGGTAGCGCTTACAATTAAAAGGAAATGGACAGAGAAGGTCTTGATAGTGATGTCTTGTATTCCTATCGCCTTGATTTGTAATACATTAAGATTGACCGTTACGGCAATTGCTTTTACAAAACTGGACACGGAAAGATGGGAAAAGATCTTCCATGATTTCGGGGGTTTTGCCATGATGCCGGTGGCCTTGGCCATTACGATTTTCGAGCTTTGGGTGTTATCCAATGTGTTGATTAATCCGAAAAATAAACAAGAACAAGTCGTTTATCGTAAAGATAACAATTATTCAAAATAATAAGGATTGCTACATGGAGGAATTTGAAAAAAATCAAAATCTGCCGGTGCTCTCAGAGGTTGTTGAGTATGATATGCCGAATCAAGAGCCCGAGACCAATCCTATGGAGTTATTGGGGGCTGTTTTGCGGCGATGGTATGTGGTACTACTGGTGTTATTGATTGTTTCCGGTGCCGGCATTTCTGCGGTCTATTTCCTGATGACTAAAAAGTATGAGAGTAGCGGGATGATTCGAGTTTCTACTGTTGATACGCCCATCATGTATGAAATCGAAGGACGGTTGCCGCCATATGATACTTTTAAAAATACACAAGCGACCTTGATAGGACAGGATTTCGTTCTGAATCGTGCTGCCGATGAATTAAAAGATAGAAATTTAAACTTTTTTGAATCGAGACAGGATATTTTCTTAACGCTGAAGAAAATGGTAGTTGATAAAGCGATTGAAATTATTCCGGACCGACAAAGTGAATTTATTCACATTCGAATGGAAACGGAATTTCCGCGAGATGCTGAGCAGGTGATTGATGCGATCATTCGCGGATACATGAGCATTGTTTTTTCCGAGGAAACCAAGGGAGACGATGCGAGATTGACCGCCCTGGAGAAGAGAAAGAAGATTCTGGAAGACCAGATGGAGCAGCAACGCCTCAAGATCCGTCAGCGTGCCCAAGAGTATGGGACTGAAGAGTTAACCTCTCGGCAGGAAATGATGCTGGATCAGGTGGCGACGCTTCAGCAGGAACTGATCGCTATCAGCATTCGACGGATCATGCTGGAAACACAGGTCGAAATGAAGCAGAATCAAGTCGATTCTGAGCTGACGGTTGGTGATTTAACCCGGCAGCGACAGGAACTTGTTGAAAGAGACCCGATTGTGCAATCTTTACAAGGTGATGTGAGTCGGTATGAGGAATTGGTCCGCGAAGGCCAGGCAACGATGCAGGAGAGCAATCCGGAATTAAAACGCCGGGTCGAGATTCTCGAAGATTTAAGACGTCAACTGGAAAAACGAAGAAACGAAATTGCATCGGATGTTGAAGGGCGGTTAGCGAAAGAAATTGCCGGTTCACGTAAGGGCGAGTTAAATATGTTAGAGGGAGAATTGAAGCAGACAATTGCTTACGAAGAACGCCTTCGAAACAAACTCGAGAAAATTGATGCTGATACAATCGGCCTTGGCCGTAAGCAATTCGAAATTGACGATTATTCCGAACAGCTTGATCAGATCAGGCAGGTTTACAATGATGTCAGTCGACGCATTGAAGAATTGAACACGGAACGATCCCGTCAGCCGCGGATTTCCGTGGGGTCGTATGCCGGAAGCATTGAAGCAAAAGGCAAACGCAGAAAGATGGCGATGGCTTCAATTTTCGGCGGACTGGCTTTGGGTGTCTTTTTAGCGATTGTGATCGATAAACTTGATAAAAGCCTGAAAGGACCGGCTGAGATGGTAAAGCGAATTGGCGTTCGAATTATCGGGACAACCACTTCGCCGCACGATGTCGATAAAGAGTTGCTTCCTCAGCAACTGATGGATGATTACCAGACAATTTGTACAAACATCGGTTTTCTGGATGATTCAGGAAAAACCAAAACAATTGTGGTGACCAGTCCCGGGATGGCGGATGGGAAAACGACGTTTTCAATTAACCTGGCGACGAGTTATGTCAAATCGGGATTTAAAACACTTTTGATTGATGGTGATCTTCGCAAGCCTGATGTCGCCAGAACTCTTAAAATACCGGCTGAGTACCAGCGGGGCCTTCAGGATTATTTATTCGGAGCCGACCTTCAGAAAGCTTTATACAAACTTGATTCGATGGATTTCTATGTGTTAGCCGCCGATCATCGTAATTCGTCAGATGCACTTAAAATACTTGCACATCCGCAACTGATTCGTTGCATTCAGCAACTTCAGAATCATTTCGATAAGATTATCATTGATACGCCGCCTGTACTGGCATTTTCTGACGCGCTTGTTTTGGCACGTATATCGGATGGGGTGGTGCTGACCAGCTTTGTGGACCATACCTCCAAAGTGGAAATGCGTGAAGCGGTTGATCGACTGAATGAGGTTAATGCACGCATTCTGGGAACGGTCGTCAATAATGTCAAGGTGTCTCATAGTTATCGACGCTATGGGTATGGGTATGGGTACGATTACGGAAAAGCATCACGTAAGAAGCAGTCCCAGCGAAGAAAAAGAAACTCGGAATCGCTGTTGATTTCGGGAGATATTAATAACACAGGTGATTAGCCACAGAAGGTTCCCTAGGATAATTTCATGAGGATACTGTTTTTTCCGGAAGAAGAAGACTTATTGCAGCAGGTTTGTCTGTCCCGGCCTTTCGGGGCGATGTTTATCAATCAGCTTAACCAAAAACTTTTTGTTGGCGGCAGAGATCTTCATATTCTACTTCCTGAGCGATGGATGCGGGAAAATCCTCAACTCAAAACGCTCCACCCTTTAAGTTATCAGGAACCGTCTTGGAAAGTGCCCGATTCTTTTTACGGCTCAGTTCCTGATGAGATTTGTTTTTTGAATGGCCGATTCTTTTTCACAACAGATGAAGCCCACTTAAACGAAACGCTTAGAGGGTGCTCTTGGGATATTGCATCAGTTCAGATATGTGCTGATTTGAAAAGCTCCAAAGAGATATTCAAGCTAACCCCTCAAAATCAGGTTGTAGGATTCCGCCGCTTTTACAGTTCTTCGATTGAGCCGATTGACGCGCCGGATTATTGGCCTCCCTTACTTATCTTGAAAAAAAGCGTTTTTCAAAAGCTTTGTATAAATGGCGGCTTCCCCACCGATTTCCAAAGATTAAAACAGGAAATCAGCCGAATGCAATTGAATACCGTAAATTTGCGAGTGGGAGGGGAGATAACTTCTTTTGATGAGCAGTATGCGTTGTTAGACAGCATGGAAGGGTTTCAGGATAATATTCCGAATCGAAAACAAGCGGCTCTGGCAGCCTCAGGATGTAGAGTAATAGAGCCGGTTTTCATTGGAAAGGATGTGATCATTGAATCGGGTACCCGGCTGATCGGCCCGGTGGTGTTATCTGACGGTGTTCATGTTAAGGCCGGATCGGTTGTTCGACGGTCGATTCTCGGAGAAGGCATAACGGTTGAACAAAACGGGTTTGTTAATAATCAAGTGTGTTTGAATAGGACGCAAGCCGGATCACTGCTGCCGGCAAATAACACGTTTGTACGCGTCGGAGAATTTTCTTTTCCAAAGTACGAATATCGAAGATGGCCGTTCTTTTCATATGCTCGGCTGGGCAAAAGGATTTTTGATATTATCGCATCGCTATTGGTTCTGATTTTGCTGGTGCCGGTTTTTCCTTTGGTCATCGTGATGATTAAATTGACCTCACCCGGACCCATTTTTTATAAGGCTCGGCGTCAGGGGCTGTGGGGTAAAGAATTCGGCTGTATGAAATTTCGCACAATGGTTCAGCAGGCGGATGCAATGCAGGAACGACTTCGAGTTGTCAACCAGGTGGACGGTCCGCAGTTTAAAATTAAAAACGATCCTCGGATTTCAGGAGCCGGAAAATTTTTACGGGACACCTGTATTGACGAGCTTCCTCAGTTTATTAATGTGCTCCTTGGACAAATGAGCATTGTGGGCCCCCGCCCTTCTCCGGAGAATGAAAATGATTCCTGTCCCACATGGCGGGATGCTCGACTGTCGGTCCGGCCGGGAATTACAGGACTTTGGCAGGTTTTACGGACTCGGCAGGCCGGGGAGGACTTTCAGGAATGGGTTTTTTATGACACCCAATATGTAAGAAATTTGTCATTTGGAAAAGATCTTTGGATTTGCGCAAAAACGGCCCACATGCTGATTAATACGTTTTTAAAGCAGTTTGGATAAATCAGTGAGGAGATTCAAATTATTTGGATATTGCTGTTTTTTCGGAATCTCTCAAAAATTTTCTTGTCAGTGATGTTTTTCAGTGCTAATCTGCTCGCAATCAAGCTCTTTTGAATAAAAATAGATTGAGTTTCAGGTTCGGACGAAACACGATAGTTTCGGCCGAATAACGAAATGGGAACACGGTGAAAATCCGTGACGGTCGCGCCGCTGTGTGTGTCCATTGTGTTGATGTTTTAGCACAAATCTTTCCGGCATTGTCCCACTGTCCGATTTAAGGATGGGAAGGGGCCGGCAAAGTAGGATACGAGTCAGAAAACCTGCCTGAGGTTCAATATAGTTGTGATGCTCTCGCGATTGGAGTCATAGCGCAAGACCGAACTTCTCTGGTATCAGGGTTTCTTTCCGGGTTTGGTTTTTATGGATTTTTAAGCCGCTGTTTCTCGAATGAGAGCAGCGGCTTTTTTTATGTTATTTTTTTTAATCTGCGCAAGACAGATCAGAAAGGAGGCAGTTCAAAGAAAAACAAGAGATTTTTCCTCATTACGGGTTTGTATGTTATTTCCAATTCCAGTCCGGTGTAGGACTGGAAACCAAACCGGTAGATTGTCGCGGCAGGCAAGGGTCTGCCGCCAGCCGCGGCGTTCTGCCAAAACGAGAAATTGAATAATTTTGAAGTTGAAGGCTTCGGAGAGCAAGATGATGAAAAATGTTGTTACTGTATTAGTCATGATTTTTGTGATAACAAGTGTGGCAAACGCGGCAAATTCGGCAAGCATTGTTTCCGGTTCACTGGTACAGGGGGATGTGGCCGCCGCAATGGAAAAAGGCAACGCCGCGTACCAGGGCGGTTATGGCGAGGAGACAAGTAATTTGAGCGATTGGAATTTTGATACGGGTGAATTTCCCTGGAGTCCCGGCACCTATGGGGCGATCTCCACAACAAATAGCAATTTGAACGCTTATAGCGACGGTTGGGGCAGCTACGGAACAGCCACTGATACTGTCATTGGATTTGGCAATGGCGGTTCCGTGACGCTTCAACTTGACAATGTAATATATGGTGTTGACGGCGAAAAAGAGTTCGGTTTGTTCACCGCCCAAATGCTGGACGCCTACGGTTCGGCTGGTAGTTTCTGGAACGGCAATATGGAAGCAGCTATTCTGGTCAGCCAAAACGGATCTGATTGGGTAACGTTGGACGGGACAAATGTTGCTCAGGATTACACAGCCAGCAGCCATTATCTCAATACGCCGACCGTGGGATACAACTACGAGACCCTTGCAACAGCATGGGCTTACGGCACGGGCGCGACAATGGCACAACTGAATGCGTTATCCGTTGCGGATTACACAACTCCAATGATTGATGACGATCTTTTTAATGGCAGCGGTGATAATGATGCTCGAGCCGCAATGGCTTTGGATTCGACGACAGCCGGTTATGATTCCGTTTTCGGCACCTCCGGCGGCGGGAACTGGTTTGATATTTCCTTCTGCGGTCTTGGCAGTGTTGAATATATTCAATTAAATGGTATTAATTGTACTCCCGGTAAGGGAATCCGCCTTGATGCTGTTTTTACCACAGATGCTGCAGTGGTTCCTGAACCGGCGACAATGTTCCTGCTTGGATTGGGAAGTTTACTCGTTAGAACAAGAAGAAAATAAGGATACAAAAAACAGTGAACAGAGGCTGCTTTCTAAGCTGCCTCTGTTCTTTTAGTTTTTGTTAGGTTGCGATAATGTTTATGAAGTCGGCATTCTGGTTGCTGTTTCAGGTTTTAATTCTTGGCTCGTCTCTTTTTGCTGATCCGGGCGATTGGACCCACTACGGGCACACGTCCAACCGAATTTCAATCGCGGTTGACGGTCCTGATACAATTGACCCTTCGACATTAGAGTGGCTTGCCTGGGAGGATCTTTCGTCGCCGGGATATTATCTTGATTTCATCGGTCTCAGCAGTCCGGTTGTTTATGACGGCAAGGTGTATGTATATGCAAAATATTATGATGAAAACGACATTTACACAAACAACCAGATCGTCTGTTTCGATAGCGAAACCGGACAAGGCCTCTGGTATACTCCGATTGACAAGCGGATAGAGGTGCTGGGTTCGTTTTCCAGTCCCTGTGTGGACACGAAAAACGATACGGTGATTATCGGGTCCGGGTATAAAGTTTTTGCGATGGATGCGGATACGGGCGATCTTGTCTGGTCGGCTCAGTTGCAAAAGACCATCGTAAATGCCTCTGTTTGTTTGGCACTGGATATTGCTCCGGCTCGGGCGTTTATTACCGATTATGACGGAGGCGGCAGTCAAGGCCGGATTTATTGTATCAATCTTGATCCCAATGAGCCGACGGCCAATCCATACAATCCGGGGGATATTGTTTGGAGCGACGTTCTTGGCGGGACAAGCGGAAACTCGCCTGCCTATCAAGACGGCGTTGTTTATGTTGCAAGTATTACAGACCCTAATCATTGCTGGTCCTCAGGAAACCCAAATCCGACAGGGACAGTTTCTGCCTATGACGCGACAGCCGAACCCAATCCAAACAGATTATGGAGAACGACCGATTCACGTTTTGAGGGGTTTTTCGGAGGGGTTTGTGTGACGAAGGAGGGCTTTCTCTACGCGGCAAATTATGATTTTGGTTTTGAAGAAAACAACTCAGCATTGTGTAAGATAGGTTGCAGCGATGGTCGCGTGATATGGGAAACTCAGACGGAAAAAACAAAAAGCATGCCGATTGTTGTTGGTGATATGATCTATATTTGCGGCGGACTTGACGGCTATGGTTCAAGACCGAAACTTCAAGCTTTTCTAGATTTTGGCGATTCCGTACAATTGGTGTGGGAAACACCGTCTTCGTTTGCTGTCGGCGGATGGACGCATCAGCCCGTGTACGCGAATGACAAATTGTATATAGGCAAAACAGGTTCCGGCGGCTACGATTTTGGGCCCTGTACAGACCTTTATATTTTAGACACAAGATTGACGCCGCTGGATGCCGGATTTATTGTCGGCCATTATGTCGGTTGCGGCACCAGTCCCGCCGTGACCCATGACAGTCTCTATACAATCGGTTTTGATGGATTGCATAAATTTTTCCAACCTCTTGCTCTTAGCGATGTCAATCGTAGCGGAGGGGTTGATATTGTTGATTTACAGAGCTTTGCTATGGATTGGTTGTTTGATGGACCGGTTGGAGTCAAAAGGACGGATTTTGATCTGGATGGAAATGTGAATCTTTCAGATTATGTTTTTCTGGCAAAGGAGTGGCTTCAATAATTTTATCCCGGAGGGATATTCTGAAAATGAGGAAAAAGATAAAGCATATACGAAGTGGATTTTCGCTGATGGAGCTACTTACAGTAATTTCTGTTATTGCTGTATTGATGGCTGTTTTGACTCCCTGTCTGGCAAGAGCAAAAAAACAAGCCAGTGCGGTTCTGTGCCTGAGTAACACCCATCAGCTTGGCATTGCGTTTTTGTGTTATGGATTAGACGATGACGATTATGCGATGCCAAATTATGATCCGGCGACCAATACCTACTGGTGGGGCCAACTCGATACCTCCGGCATCGATCATACCAAGGGGTATGTCTGGCCCTATCTTCAAAGCGGTCTTAAGAAAAAAAGCGTTTTTGAATGTCCATCGCAAAAATTCGGTACTTATAGACTTCAAGGAAAGCCGCCGACATCACCGGAAAGCCCGAATTGGATTACCAGTACCTATGGTTATAATGGATATTATTTATGTCCCCCCCGGAGTCCCTGGATGAATATTCGTCACCGACCGTGGAAAAAATTAGCTGATGTTCCGTGTCCGGATCGGTTGATCGTTTTTGGTGATGCAATGTTAGACTGGGATATTTCTCCTGCTGCTTCTGATTTATCCAATACCGCTATGATCGATCCGCCATATATATTGAACGCCAGCGGGTCATCCTGGGTTGAGAATACATCTCCAACAACTTCTTTTAGGCACAATGAAAAAGCAAATATTCTTTTTGTTGACGGGCATTGTGAAGGAATGGATATTAATGGAGGTACATACACGTCACCGGATGTCTTTATCGGATCCATTAAGGATGAGAATGCGCCTCACTATGTTCCGGATTGGGATTCCTGGGTAACGGCCGGTAATGGCAGAAGAAGGAAATAAATATTGAAATTTCCTGCTTCGTCGGTTATATTTTGCCGCATGGAGAATCAAGGGCTTTGTCACAGTTTGATATCGTATTTATCCTCGCATCTTTCAAAGGCATCCCATTTATTCTGGCCGGGGCGATGTCTTGTCTGTCAAAACAATATCAATCCGGACGATGAGGGACTCTGTGTAGATTGCTGGCAAAATTTATCCAAATCGGTCGCGTCCGATTACTGTCGCAGTTGCGGCAGGGAGGTCAGCGCCTTTGGAATCGTCAACGGCCGGTGCGGATTTTGCCAGGATAAACATTTCCATTACGACGGTATTGTGCGGGCAGGTTTATATGAAACCACGTTTCGCTCGCTCATTCTGGCGTTCAAATTCAGCGAAAAAACAGAGCTTTTGGCTCGGCTTGCAGCCATGCTGAAACAGACCGTTACCGCTGGCGGATTTTACGATGAAATTGAAATGGTCGTTCCGGTACCCCTGCACTGGCGGCGGAAACTTTGGCGGGGCTATAATCAGTCATATTTGCTGGCAAAACAGATCAAACTGAAAGATAAAGCCGTTTCGACGGATCTTGTCCGTATCCGTAACACGCAGCAGCAATGGGATTTAACGCCGCCCCAACGCCGCCGCAATGTCAAAGGGGCGTTTGCCGTGCGAAAGGGACATCCCTTTATCGGTAAAACAATTCTTCTGGTTGATGATATTTCCACCAGCGGCGCAACATTGAACGAGTGTGCTAAAATGCTTAAAGCCGCGGGGGCGAAGAAAGTCTATACCGCTGTTCTGGCGACGGCTTTTCATGATGATTGAGATTCAAATTTATATCCGATTTCACGGATCGTATGAATAAAACTGCGGTCTATTGGGTTTGATTGGGTTCGCGTGGCGCTATTGAAAACGGGGGTGTTGCGTCCGTTGGGGGGGTTGGATGCAGTCTATTGCATTTCTGTCGAGGGGGGTACTTGGGGGGTCAAATTGGGTTCGTTTTTTTGGGGTTGGCGGGGTCAAAAAAGGGGATTTTTTATTTTGTCAAAGCTAAATCGGCGATTCCGGGCTGGAAACGCCTTGCGCGAGTAGGGGGTACTTGGGGCCGAAATTGGCTTTGGATTGGGTTCGATTGGGTTCGATATTTGGTCGTTAGTCGCTGGTGAATCGTCGTTAGTGTCGTTAGTGTTGTTGAGAAACGCATTCATAGCGATTTCGTTAAGTTTGAAAATGGCTTCGTTTCGTTTTTTTTGTGTTTGTGCAGCGGGGGGGATCGCTTCGTTGGTTTTGCGGACGGCCTGGATTTTACGGAGTTCGAGAATTGCCTTATACAGTCTGCGTTCGATCTGGCCCTGATAACGCAAAAGCCGTTCGAGGATGTTCGATTCCCTGAAATCTTCTATCGCAATACAGCCCAGTACGGTATTCGTGGGCGCATCTACGTTGGGGGACAGAAGGGCGGCGAGTTTGTCGACGGCGGCGCTGAATTTTTTCGGCCGGTTTGTATGGAGAGCCGCATTCATGGTGTCGGAAAGATCACGCAGTTGGGACGGACGGATGCGGTGCTGCTGTTGGGCGTCGATACGGGCGACGACATCGCCTTTATTGCTGAGTACGTTCAATACGCCGGACTCCATCCATTCAGCGCGTTTGATGCGCCAGGTGAGGGCGATGATGCGTTCGGCGAGCATCTGTTCGACGGGGCCGGCCGGAGCGAGGTCGATGAGCATTTTGGCGCTGAGGGTGTTGAATTCGGTGCGGTCCTCGTTGTCGATGATGACATGGTTGGCGGTGAGGCCGTGAGTGGCGGCGTTTCGGGCGGCGATGAGCTTGCCAGCGGGGGTTTTTGGGCCGGTTGATTTTTTGGCGTTTTTGCGGTTTGCTTCGATCTGGGCGGGTGTTGCCATAATGACTCCTTCGTCATAAGTTCCAATTTCCAAACTCTAAATTCCAAAAAGTGGGCGGGGGTGGAATTTCCTTCTTTTTGCTCTCATTATGAGGATGGTATTAAATTTTGTGTATTTTAGCATAAATTAGATGTTTGTCAAACATGAATTTTGATTTTATCAAAATTAAATTCCACGTTCCAGACTCTAAATTCCAAGCAAATATGGCTGGTTTTTGGGTTTTAACCACTGAAGACGCGGAATGACACTGAAAAAGAGGGTTTAATCATAAAGGACAAGTTTTTGGGGAATTTTGTTGTTATGGGTATTGTTGGTCGGTAGAATTTAGTTCAAGGACACATGAATACAAGAACACAGGAACTCAAGAATAGTGGAGCCGCCGGAGGCGGTGGTTTTTGATTGCAACTTTGAGGTGCTTCATCGGTTTTTTACGCGAAACAGGGTAGAGGGAAATCAGCCGGACTGCGGCTGTTTGAATAGAAGGTTTATCAATGTTGGCGGGCGTCGGGTTTGATAATAGAAAATGGCGGAAGGGATGTCAAAAAAGGTGTCTGACCCCTTTAATTTATCTCAGACCCAGCGCAAGAAGCACAATATAAAAATTGTACCAAAGAAGCCGACAAAGATCTGGCAGAATGTGCAAAAGGGATAAACGTTTGCTTTTTAAGTGATTTCGAAAAAGCAATAAAACGAGCATTAATCGAATTGGTTTTCGGATGGGACAAATGAAAAAAATAATTGATACCGGCGATGCTTTCCTGTTTGTAATATTTATGCTACTTTGCGTCCTAATTTCAGAATGCAAAGCGGAAGCAAAAAATAATTATGCAGAATCCTCAATGTATCTATGCATGAGCCTTAATAGATTTTCTGATATTAAAGATCAAGATATTCGGCAAGAAACACTAAAATACATTATTAATTTTTATATACAACATAATCGTTTTTCTGAAGCTATGGATCTTGAAAATCAGATAATCTCAGCCGATGATAAAGTTCAGATTTATTCTGATATTGCAATTCAATTGCACCTCAATCATGATGAAGTTGAAGCAAGAAAATACCTTAAATATGCTCAGGATATATCAACGGCATCTCTTCCGTCAATAGAGACTATCTCCGAGAAACTCAAAAAACATCTAAATACTAACGATAAGAGGAATCATGAAGTAATTAGTCAAGCGCAATCATGGGCTTTTAGTAGAAATTCTCGCGCAAATTACCTTCTCGCAAAAACACACGCTATACTGGGAAATATTCAGGAAGCACTTGAGATTATTGCTTTGATGAGACAGGATTCGAGCGAAGAACAATGGGATGATTTTGCATCCATATCTGTTGTGTCCAGGCAGGTTACGCAATCTGGTTTATCGGAAGCTTTAAAAACAACTCAGGCAATCTCAGCGAATGACCTTCGAGATAGGGCGTACCTTGAGATTATAAAACAACTTATATCCAGCGAACAGATTGACAAAGTCGACCAAATATTAAATGAAATAAAAAGTACTTATAAGCGAGAACAGGCAATAAGCTCACTATCAGTCTATTATTTTGCTCAAGGAAAAAATTCCTGGACAGAAGAATATCTCAATAGAATTTCTACAAAAGAAGGAAAATTGTATGTTTATTCAGCTTTAGCTGCAATATCTAAGGAAGTTGGAAATTTGGAGTTAGGAAAGGAATATCTAAAAAAAGCGATAGAAATAAATAATGGTCATATATTCGAAGAAAGAAAAGACGTTGAAGCATTAAAAAAAGAATTATTATCTGTGAAAGAGCCTAATGAGGGGCTTAAGATACTGGAAGAGATTAGTGGTTTACTGGAGAGCAGAGCATTAGATAGTAAAAAGAGCGAGTTGTATTTGGAATTTATACAATCACTGCTTGTTTATGATCTTGCAGAGGAAGCTTATAAAAATGCCTTAAAATTATCTAATCCTAATTATAAAGACGATGCCTTGATAGAGATATCTTTGTATTATGTTAAAACAGAAAAAGACAGTAGTGCCTTAGAATGTCTAAGGCACTTGTCCAATGATTATAAATTACGAGATGCTTACTATTCAATAGGAAAGCTGATTTGCGATCTTAAAATTTGGGACAGGATTGATTTTTGGCATAAAACAGCAATTTGCAGGGGTAACGAATGTCTTTTATATTTAGGGATTGCTAATGCCTTAGAGGTGAATTAAAAACCTACGAGAACGAAACGGGGTCAGACATGCTCTGTAGAAAAGCTCTTTGACAAGTAGGATGATAGCGATGTTGTGGGTTAGTGTAAGGAGCATCATTTCGCGACACTGCGACCAATATTTTCTGGCCTGCAAGGCCGAGCCGAAGTTTCGTTTGATCATGCTGAAGACGGTTTCGACCTGCCATCGCTGGCCGTAGTTTTCTTTGTCAAAATCGGTTCGCATTTCCCTGCGGTATGTTGTTTTCGGCAGTGGGAAAATATTATTAAGGGCGTGGAAATTTAATGGCACCGAGAACCAATCATATAGACCAAGACTTCAATGATCTACTAGACTTCCTTGCAACTAATAAGTTAGTAAAAGCCACATTTATAAAAGAACAAAAAGCCCTAGTAAGAAAAACACATCAATATGTATATTCTTTAATGTGGTGGAAGTTTCAAATCAATCCTAAAGAATACCATAAAAAAGTATTTCTCCACGAGATGGCTTCTGATTCTATCCAGATAATACCCCAATCCCTAATGGGCTATTTCAAGACATCAAGCTTGTTAATAAGAGGGGTTGTAGAGTGTTTATTGAAGCATATCTATTATTCAGATCATCCAGTTGAATACGAACTATTGCAATTGAACGATAGTAATTATACACCCGTTCGTCAAATGTTTGACTATTTATACAAACACCCCCTTTTTATTGCTACGGAAGAAAAATTTGATGCTATTAATAGATTGAAAGTGTTGTATGGTGATTTATCTAGTACTGTGCATGGTGTAAAAATAAAAAACTTACAAATGAAAACAGGACTAGCTAGCATTAGGCCCGAAAAAAATATATTAGTTGACATTGTAGCTTTACTTAAAAAATGCATAGAATCCATTAATTTTATTTTGATAATATATCACAGAAACTATTTCAACAAACTTCATCTTCATGACAGAGAAGTCCTACTTCGCGCCCTACCTAAAAAAGCTAAACAGATAATATCGGGAGCAATATAATAAAGCAGGATAAAATAAAGGGGATTTAGGGGGCGGACAAGTCAATTTATTATTGACGAATGACGTTTAATTCTTGATTTTGAAGTAAAAAGGAGAGGAACAGTTGATTAGATTGGTTCATTATTCATTTCGGTTTGCTGAGCAAGTTTTAAACAGCCGGCTTTCTATTAAAAGGGAAATCGAAGAAATTCTTCAGAATTCAAGTATTAAACCTAAAGAACTTTCGCGTCCCCGTTTTAACGAAATTCTTGATGAGTTGTTTCAAGCTCATGGCTGGGAGAGTCAGCCGCAGGTTTTTCCAGAGCCTAAAGATCCTTCTGCCAAGATGGATTTTCTTAAAGATCGAGTGGGTGTTGAAGTGGCTTTTGGTCACTCCTCCTTTATGGGGATAGATCTGTTAAAATTTCAAGTATCCTCCTATTCGGCACTTGATCAAATCGATAACAAAAGAAAAATTATTTCGGAGCGTTGCAAGGAACCTTTTGAAAATCTGGCTTATACGAAGGAAGTTATTGATGGGCTTTACACACTCATTGCCGGGGCAATCGGAGAAAGTGCTGTTGTAAAAGCTCTCCAACAACTATCAGATGATTTTTACCTATATAATGATTTTTCATTAAATTTTGATCCGCCCATATATAACAAGAATGATGATGACAGAATATTCAGCATTCAAATAGATCATCTACTTGTTTGCCGATCTGGGGTGTTCCTTCTCGAAACAAAAAATTGGAGCAGGCGATCAATAGAAAACTTTGACCTGAGGTCACCAGTCAAGCAGATTTTAAGAACTAACTATGCGTTATTTGTATTGCTAAATAGCGATTCAAAATTTAACGGTATCGAGCTTGAACATCATCATTGGGGTTCCAAGAAAATACCAATACGAAATGTTATTGTTATGACCAATGAAAAACCTAAAGAAGAATTCAAACATGTAAAAGTTTTGTCTCTAAGCGAGTTGAATGGTTACATTCAATATTTTGAGGAATTGTTTAGTGATAAAGAAGTTGAAAGCATCTTCGAATACTTAAAAAATAGAATGAATAAAAATCCATAAGGAAATTGATTCTTAAAGTAACGTGATTGTTCGACCCCGCTGGGGTCGGTGGGTGTGGGGTGTGATTGCTTTCCCCGGGTTTCGCCCGGGGCTATTATTGTTTAAGCCCGTTGGGCTTATGGGATTTTTTGATATTTATGTCGCCCGCTGCGCGGACTCACAGAGGGGGATTGCGATTTTCATCCACGCCCTGACGGGCGAGGCTACAACATGACGTCTGCTGCGCAGACTTTGGATTGACGATTGACGAACACGGACGATCATGGACAGAATGGACGGGGTGGATGTTTCGATTTTCTATTGATAATTGAATAATGGGGGAGTTTTATTCTTCCGCCGCAATACTACGGGTGAAAACCCGTAGATGAAGTTAGCCGCCTCTGGCGGGCGGGCGAAGCCCGAAAAGGCAAATACTATGGGTGTTAACCCATAGAAATTTATTCGACCCCCCATTCGGCTACGCTCAGGGCAGGCTTTAGGGTCGGTGGGTGTGGGGTGTTAGTATTGTCATGTTATATTGCCCTTACAGGGCGTGATGTGGTTATGGGGGCCACGGTCCCAGGGCGTTGCCCTGGGCTAAGTTATTCTGCACCTTCGGTGCGTTTTTTGAAGTTACCGGTCCCCTCTCCCTTTCGATTTTCTATTGATTATTGAATAATGGGGGAGTTTTCTTCGACCCCGTTGGGGTCGGTGGGTGTGGGGTGTGATTGCTTTCCCCGGGTTTCGCCCGGGGCTATTATTATTAAAGCCCTTCGGGCTTATGGAATTTTTCTGATATTTATGTCGCCCGCTGCGCGGGCTCACAGAGGGGGGATTGCGATTTTCATCCACGCCCTGACGGGCGAGGCTACAACATGACGTCTGCTGCGCAGACTTTGGATTGACGATGGACGAATGACGATGGACGAATTATGATTGACGATTGACGATTGAGGAAGGAATAAAAGGGAGAAAGGGGGAGGATTGTCGAGTGAAGATGGACGATTGAGGAATGACGATTGACGAAGGAATAAAAGGGAGAAAGGGGGAGGATTGTCGAATGACGAATGACGAAGGGTGACAATTTTCAATTTCGCTGGATACCCGCCTTCGCGGGTATGACATGAGGCAGTGGAGATGACAATAAAAAAGCCCGGTTGTTTAAACCGGGCCTGGAGCTGACTGGGTATTGATAAAACGATATTATGCTTCGATATCGTCGATGATCACCTGCAGGTACTTCTGGCGATGGCCTATACGTCGACTGCTGTTTTTACGACGACGAAAGTGCATGGGGTACAGTTTCGGACCCTTTTCTACGGCTTCATCGGCGGTGACTTTGAAGCTGGCAACCACCTTGGCGCCATCCAGATAGGGGGTTCCCACCTGAATTTTTTTGCCGTCACTGACAAACATGACCTTGTCCAGCACGATGCTCTTTGCATCAGCCGGAGCATCGGTCAGTTCGATGTTAATGACGTCGCCTTTGGCAACCTTATATTGCTTACCGCCTTGTTCGATTACTGCGTACATGTAATAACTCCTCGCGGGACAAAGATTTATAATCGCGTTTTCTACACTTAATACAGAATGAAGTATTCTATGGATTTGAAGGGTGTTTGTAAAGTAAAAATTGCAAAGTATCAATAAATCGATAAGTCGTTTAAATAAATAGAGTTACGGCTAAAGGGGCCAGTGCTTCCCAACGGGATTTAGGCAAATCTCTATTTTTTTTTGAGCCCTCTTGCATGTTTAGCCCCTGAAGGCTATGATTTGGGCAACTTTAACCCCGCAAGGAGAAATGCGATATGGACGTTGCGATGATCAACGATGAAATGCTCCCAATGAGCGAACTGTCTGCCCCGTATCTGGATCGCGGCATCTTTTTCGGCGATGGAGTTTATGAAGTTATCCGAAGCTATGATGGCCGGATTTTCGCCCTGGATGAGCACCTGGCCCGGTTCCGGCGTTCATTGCATGAGGTCCAAATAGACGACCCGTCTATTGAGACGGTTCGCGGGAAGATCTTAGAAGCCTTTGAAACAGCCGGGTACGCCAATGCCAGGATCTATTTTCATGTCACCCGCGGTTCTGAAGAACGCAACCACCTTCCGAGTCAGGGCTTACAGCCAAACTTTTTTCTGACAATTGATCAACTGCATGATAATCCCGAAGCCAAACAAAAGGGGATCGCCGTCAGTACCCAACCGGACTGGCGATGGAAGCGATGCGACATTAAGTCGCTGAATTTACTGCCGAATGTGCTTGCGCGGATCGCCGCTGAAAAGCAGGGCGCATCCGAAGCGATTCTTGTAGGTGATGACGGAACAATTACCGAGGGGGCGGGTTCGGCGTTTTTTGCGATTGATACCAAAGAACATGCGGTTATTACCCGCCCGCTGGGCCGTGAAATTCTGCCGTCGATTACCCGTGAAAAAGTGCTGTCAGTGTTGCCGAAAAAGCGGGTCTGAAAACACTCGAGCGGATTCTGACTCCCCGGCAGGCCGCCGATTGTGACGAACTTTTTCTTGCCGTAACGACCAAAGACGTCGTTCCGGTTACTCGTTTCGACGGCCAGATAGTCGGCAGCGGGCAGTGCGGACTCGCTCACGCAAAAGCTGGTCGAAGAATTCAAGGAATTTGTACGAAATAAAGCCCCGTGATTTTCGATTGTTGATTTGAGATTTGACAGGCTTCAAACGGCCGATTAGAATAATGCTGATCATAAACAATTAGGAAACGAACGGCTGAAACGAAAGGGATAATTATGGCTGGTAATGTAATTGAACTGACCGATGCGACATTCGAATCAACCATCAGCGGCACAGGGCCGACACTTGTGGATTTCTGGGCCCCGTGGTGCGGTCCCTGCAAGATGCTGACGCCGGTGATTGAAGAAATCGCCGATGAATATCACGGCAAGGCGACTATCTGCAAGATGAATACTGATGACCATCGCGATGCGGCTATCGAATACGCCATCAGTGCCATCCCGACGATTATCCTTTTCAACGGCGGAGAGGTGGTCAAAAAATGGGTTGGTTTGACAACCAAGCAGGATATGACGGATGCGATCGACGAATTGGTTGGCTAATCTGACGCGTAATTTTGCGTAAAAAAGAGAAATTTTGGTGCTATAGCCTTGTAATAAAATGAGTTTTTTGTTATAAGTGAAGAAAGCTCCTTCTGCCGCCTGTGGAAGCCCAGGAAAGCGCACGCTTTTCACAACGGGTCTGCAGGCGGTCTTTTTTTTTCAATTTTCAGCGTTCTGGCATATTTTCTTGTCCCCAAATGGGGTAGTGGTATAATAACTGCACGGATTGAGGGCACTGTATTCGGAAGACTGAATCTAAAAAGGGTTGATTATGGATGAAAACTCTCATGAAAAGCCTCGAACGTTGATTGTCGAAGATGACCCCGGACACCAGCGGCTTATAGAACTTTATCTGAAACGGGCAGGCTGTGTTTGCGATTTTGCCTTTGATGGAAAATCAGGACTGGAAAAAGCGAAGACGGAAGATTATGATATCATTTTTATGGATTTGAATATTCCCGAGATGGATGGTTTCATGGTCGCGACGCTCTTACGGGAGCAGGGCAATCAAACTCCCATGGTTGCAGTAACAGCGCTTGAGATTGAGGGGGTTAAACGAAAAGCCCAAATGGTAGGTTACAATGACTTTTTGGCGAAACCTTTTGCGCAATCCGCTATAGTTGCATTACTGGAAAAATATTTCCCGGGTCATGTCCAACGTTGACAGACGCACAACTCCGGGTGTGCGAAGATGTCGGCCGCATTTTTTCTACTGAGAAATAACCGTATCACCGGATCGCGTTGCAATAAATTTACTCAAAAAGGCGAAAATGACGATAAAGAGATTGTTTTTACGATTTACTGTGATTAATGGAGAAAATAAAAAACCCGATGTTTAAAGGATTTCGACAGATCGCTTTTTTGACGGTAATCAGCCGGGTTTTCGGAATGGTTCGGGATATGGCATTCTCGTACTTTTTCGGCCTGAGCGGAATGATGGATATTTGGGCGATTGCTTTCATGATCCCCAACTTGTCTCGGCGTATTTTCGGTGAGGGCGCTGCCTCATCTTCATTGATTCCTGTTTACAGCGAAGCACTGAAAAAAGAGAAAGCGTATTCCGTCGATCTGGCCCGGACAGTAGTGACGGTTGTCTTTGTAATACTGGCGGCGGTCGTTATTGCCGGCGAAATAGGCATCTGGGTTTACTGTAAACACTATGACCCGATTCCGAACACCCGTCGGATGCTATTGTTGGTAGCGATTATGCTGCCGTATATGTGCCTGATTTGCACGGTAGCAATTCTGGCCGGACTGCTCAATTCTCACCGGCACTTTGCGATGCCCGCAGCGGCACCCATCATGCTTAATCTCATTATCATCAGCATTCTCTGTATCAGTGGTTGGGGCTTTAAGATAATCCCCGAAAAACAGGTTTTTGTGCTTGCTGTCGGAGTGCTTTTTGCGGGGGGGGTTCAACTTCTGATGCAGATTGTGCCGTTGACAAGGCACGGGGTTATTTTGCGACCGGCCTGGTATGTCCAAACCGAGGCCTTCAAAAAAATCATGTATCTGATGGGGCCCATGATCCTGGGGTTAACTGTAACGCAGTTGAATACGCTTGCCGATGGGGTTATTGCCAAGTGGCTCTCGGCCTCCGACCAAAAAGGCGAAACCTTGATGTGGCTTGGCAGAGAAGTGGCGTATCCGGCACGTCAGGGGGCTGTTGCCAGCCTGTATTTTGCACAGCGGTTGTATCAATTCCCCTTGGGAGTACTGGGGATTTCACTGGCAACGGCAATCTTCCCTATACTGAGTGCCGCCGCAGCGGATAAAGATGAAAAATTGCTTCGCCAAACGATTCAGCGAGGATTTGCCGCGGCTATTTTTATTGCGATGCCTGCGACAATCGGACTCTTGCTTGTTTCACGTCCCTTGACAGCCGTTCTTTATCAGCATGGTCAATTTGGTCGCGAGGACACGCTGCAAGTGCAGATGGTGTTAATTTTTTACTCGCTCGGCCTGTGCGGATATTTTCTTCAGCAACTGGTAACACGGGCGTTTTATTCGATGAAAGATTCCAAATGGCCGGCACGTACCGCGATGATTGCTGTTGCAGTCAATATTGTGTTAAACCTGACACTGATCTGGCCGTTGGGCGTCAGTGGGTTGGCGTTATCCACCGCGATTTGCTCCTATTTACAGGTTCTCATTTTACTGGTCCTTTTGAGTCGTAAATTCAAGTTCACTATCTCGAAGAACGTGCTGTCTTTATCGGCGAAAACGATTATTGCAACGGCACTAATGGCAGGAGCCGGGTGGGTTACCCTAAAGCTTATGCCCGAACAGACGTCCCATAAGACAGGCGACCTTATACAGGTTGTCACGTTGGTAGCTGTGTGTTCCGGGGTATACATTGTCGTATCACACAGGTTAGGTAATCCGATGCTGTCATTGCTGTTTAAAGCACGAAAAAACCCGAAAATCACTTAAAAACACTCTGTATACAGCCGATGAACTCTTTTGCCGGGAGTATTTGACGGATAATGACCCTCTGGATATAATACCGGCAAGAATACGGATTTATAGTTATGTGGGCAAATCATAAATGTTTGGAGAACGAATGATCAGCCAGAGCAGCTTTAGACTTGCAATTATCAGTATATTTATATCTTTCTTTTCAGGAACGGTACTTTCTGAGGCACTTGAACCGGAAGCATTGTTTTCCCAGAATACGGCAGAGATCTTTATTCAGCAGGCACGCCAGGTTTATCGCCATGACCCGTTGGACCCTCAGGGGATTGAGTATGCGATGACCTTTCTGGAGGCCGCATTGGCTTTGGATGAAGGGTCTGCTTCTGTACCCGAACAAATCCTGAAGATCGCTGCTTGCGGAGGTTATTGCAATAGAGATTATTCCAATCGCCTATTATGGGCGATGGATCGCCATGTCGATAAGCAAGCCGATCTGGAACTTTTGACGGGGGCCGTTCGTTCTTTGCTGGAACAGCAAAATTCGCGTTTGGATCGTGAAGTGCTTTTGGAAGGGCTGTTGAAAAAGTATGCTCCGAAAAATGAAACATTTGGTTCTGATCTGGCGACACAATTGGGACTCCTGGCCGCAGAGAAGGCGGACATGCAAAGCGCGATGGATGATCTGGCGTATGCCTACCAGTTGAATCGTTATAATCGACTGGCTTTTATTAAGCTGCAGGAGTTATCCGCTGGTCAGGAACTTTCGGTAACCCCCGAGGTTTATCTGCTGCAATTACGGTCGGCATTGGATGTCAGCCCTTATAACATGGATCACATTCTGGCCTATGCCCAAACACTTACCCGGATGCAGATGTACGATGCGGCAGGACGAGCGTATGAATATGCCGCCCAGTTGTATCAGTTTTCATTTCCTGAGCGACCTCTGGACGAATCGATTTTGCTGCCTTGGCTATTATGCTGTTATCAGGCCCCCCGCCAGGAAACCAAGTGTATAGAGATTGCCGAAAAGTACCGTGACCCGGCGCGGTTTGACCTAATGCTCGAAGCGGTTTCAGGGAAGGCCTCGGTGAAACTCGGACAGGTTGAAAAAGGCAAAGAGATTCTGGATACCACTGGAAAGAAGGCCGAAAAGCTGCTTTCGGCAAAGGGCTTGATGAAGCCGATTTACCCGGAGCAACTGGCATGGTTTTACAGTTTTGTTCTGGAACGCCCGGACAAGGCACTGGCATGGGCCAATCAAGCCTATAAAGAAGCCCCACAACGTCAAGGTGTTCAGGAAATATTTGCTTATACCCTGTCTCAAAGCGATCAATTGGAGTTGGCAAAGGAGTATGCCGAATCATTACAGAATTCAAGCCAGGTTGCATCATTGACGATGGGGTTGGCATTGCTCGCCGAACAGAACCAGCTGTCGCGGGCGCTGGAATTGCTCAGATCCGCTGTGGCGATGCAGCCGGAATCTTTTGCTGCTGAGAAAGCACTTTGGTTATTGAAAAATCAAAACTCGGATTACATTCTGCCGATATCTGTAACCACTGCTCAGGCGGAGCTGAAAAAGGTTTACGAAGGCCATCTTGTTCCGGAGTTTGTCCTGCCACAAAAACGGTTTTCAGGGAAACTGGTATTTAATGGGTCCGAATTTTTCTATGGCAATGATCTTTCTCCGAGGTTGATCATTGAAAACATCGGGACGGATCCTTTAATGATCGGTCCGGGGAGCCTCATTGAAGGAAGACTAAGAGTCGATGTGTCTTTGAAGGGGGATTTGAATGTTGAAATTCCTGATCTTCTTTCCATGAAGTTTCGTCCTTCTCGTCCGGTATTGCCCGGCGAACATCTTTCTGTGTCCCTGCCGCTGGATATCGGAAAACTCAATAAATTATTGCTAACCTATCCTCAAGCGAATGTGGAGATACTTTTTTCGGTTTATCTCGATCCGGTCTTGGATGAAAATGGCCGGGTTGAAAATGCGTTGAAGGGAACCGAACCCATTCGAGGTCGAATTCAACGAGATGGTGTTGTTTTGACTCGGGATTACCTGATGCAGCGACTGGAATCGCTTTCCAATGGGCAGCAGGGGCAGCAGATTCGTGCAGTCAAACTGTTTGCCGGGTTGTTGGCTGAACAAAAGGTTTTTGAGATCAGCCATGCCGATTTCCAACATGTCAAAGTACCACAGGAGTTACTGCAGGACGCAGTACGCCGTGCTCTTAAGGATGAAAGTTGGAAAATTCGAATTCAGGCTCTTGAATGTCTTGCTTCTCTGTCTATGCCGCTTGATTCCCAATTGATAGAGGATATTTCACAGAACCTGAACCATGAAAAATGGCCCGTTCGATTGATAGCTATGTATTTGTTAGCCAATATGCAGCCCCAGACGTTCCAGAATGTCCTTGATTGGACCGCGCAACATGATCCTTATCCTATCAACCGACGTATGGCCGTTGCTCTGGGGGCGAAAGAGTCAAAACCCTGATTTTCCTTAAACGTATATAGGTTTTATTCAATTTTTCGGTCTTAAAACGCGTTTTTTTATATTTTTCTAAAAAAAGTATTTGTATTCAATCCCAAATTTTTGTAAACTTCCCAACCTGTTTAGAGAGTTATAGAAGAGAAATAAAACCGTTTGAAAGGATGTGACAATGCCGGCAAAAGTAAATGCAGATACATGCACAGGTTGTGGTGCTTGCGTGGATTCTTGTCCCAGTGAAGCAATTGAAATGCAGGATGGCAAAGCCGTTATTGATCCTGATAAGTGTGTTGATTGCGGTGTATGTGTGGACGAGTGTCCCGTTGAAGCGATCAGCATGGAGTAAGACATTTAGCAGTAGGGGTCCCATCGTCTAGTCGGGCCTAGGACACCGGGTTTTCAACCCGGCAACAGGGGTTCGAATCCCCTTGGGACTATCGGGTGCGAATCGTTAAGATTCGCACCTTTTTTTTTACGCTCGTAAATTAATGCATTCAATAGTACTGTATCATCCCCCTGGTTCTATATTATCGCGCGGAATATAGCTCGTCAAAAACATGAATTGTGTTTGACGGAGATTTTGTATATAATAACAGACACAGAAAAATTATCTTTTGATACTTCTGCATGGAAATAATTATGACCCGGCCGTTCACATTACTCATTAAGCCGGCAGGTCCGGACTGTAACATTGCGTGTGAGTACTGCTTTTATTCGTGTAAGAGCGAGCTATTCGGAGTCGGTCCGCACCGAATGAGCGATGAGATTCAAGAGCATCTGATTAAAAGCTATCTTGAATGCTGCTTTGAGCAGAGCAGTTTTGCCTTTCAAGGTGGTGAACCAACCTTGATGGGGTTGGATTTTTACAAACGGCTGGTGGAATTACAAACCCGGTATGCCAAACCCGGTCAGGGGGTGACCAATGCACTGCAAACCAACGGCATTCTTCTGGACGACCAGTGGGGGAAATTCCTCGCCGAATATAAATTCCTGACGGGTATCAGCCTGGATGGCCCGAAAGAATATCATGACGTTTATCGCAAAGACCGTGCCGGCAGCGGTACATTTGATCGCGTCATGGCGGGAATTGAGGTCTGCCGGCGGAATAATGCAGAATATAATGTCCTTGTTCTGCTCAATAACATCAACGTTCAGCATCCGAATGAATTGTTCGATTTTTTCATTGGGCTGGGGATTCAGTATCTCCAGTTTGTCCCTTGTGTGGAGAAGGCCGAAAAGGACTCGCAAAAAGCCGCTCCGCACAGCATCAAGCCCGAAGAATACGGAAACTTTATGATCCGCATCTTTGACCGATGGCTGGACTACGACATACGAAAACTTAGTGTGCGTCTGTTCGACAGTATACTTAGTTACCTGCTGGGTAATCCGCATACCGAATGTACCTTTGGCCGATGGTGTGCGGATTATATTGTGATTGAACACAACGGCGACGCGTTCTGCTGTGATTTTTACGTAACCGGTGATACCCGTTTGGGCAATATCATGGAAACGCCGATTGGCCGGTTGGGGGGTGATGAAATAAAACGTGCCTTTAACCGAAAAAAGATGGACATCAACAATAAATGTCTCGTTTGCCGATTCCTCGATATCTGCCGAGGAGGGTGCCCGAAAGACCGCGCCATGCTGACTGGTACACACACAGCGCCCAGCTATTTCTGTGAGGGCTATAAGATGTTTTTTGCATATGCACTGCCTCGATTAAAAACTATCGCACACGATATTCAGACAGGCAAATATTATAGAGTCTAACGTTCAGATCGGTCGACAAGCGATGCTTGAAAATATGCTTAATCAGTAGATATAGATTTTGGTGGTTGTCACCTGTGCTCTTATCATTATACGCTCAAAATCAAGAATAGCCAAAGTGTTAAACTGGATGGAAATCTATCCAATGTTTATTTCAACTCAAACGACTATGATCTTGTGTCCAATTCGTGTCACTTCTACTTGTTAATCACCCGCTTATTTATGCCATCGAAAGGGGGGAAGGCCCGTCTGTTTACACTTACCATCCCGGTGTCGGATCGGCCGCTGTCCAGTTAACCGGATCATTGGTATAATTATTATTCGCCTGATCCGGGCGCAGATGGGTCAGGCTTTTGCCATTGCCGTCAGCCGGCTGGGTCCATTCGCCTTCGTCGTCATAATTGACACGGTCTTCGCGGATATAGTAGCGGCTTTGTTCGAACTCTTGGTCGCCGGGCATGGCTAACTGAAGTTTTTCGCCTCCATTATCCAGGCTGCCGCCGGTCCATTCCATGATCACCGTTCCGGCCGGAACTCCCGAATACTTCGCACTAAAAGCCACAAGGTTCTTTACCAGAAGAATTCGCTGTCCAGCATCTAATTCCATGTCGACCGGAAATTCGAATGCAATGCCATCGCTGAATTTCCAGGGGATCCATTCCTCAATATGTACTGTGGGGCTGGAATAGGTACTGACAAAGCCGGCCGTGCGTACGGGTTGGGAACTGATATTCATCAACTCAAGGTACTCATAATCCTGATCACCTTGAACCGGTCCGGGATTATACATGATCTCACTGATGATAACAGGACCGACTTTGGGATAAGCATTGGCCGTACCCTTGGTCTGCGTACTCATGGGTACGAAATTCCAACCGCCGGTGCTTTTCTGGAAACGCCCGAACGATACGTTGGTTTGGGCCGCATCAAATTCTTCTTTTGTAAAGTAACCGGTCAGGTCTTCGCCTAGAGCAGACTGCAGGTAGAGTGTTTCCCCTCCCTCACTCAAGGCAAACGGAATTCGACAACCGGGATCTGAGTCATTATTGAACTGGCTTTCTTCGATCACATAATAGGGGCTTGCCGGAGTCAGAACCACACCGGCAGGAATCTGATACTTCTTGCGGTCTGCATCCAATCCGAAGGTATCAGAGATAAACCACCCGCCGATGGAAATGTTCTCATTTGTCGTATTATGTAGCTCTATCCAGTCGGGCAGTCCTGCATGAGAATGCGACAGCACTTCATTGATCACAACAGCACCGGGCAAGGGAAGCTGTTCCAGAGGCGTCTCATTCCGTCCAGGGGTTCCGCCTCGGATCGCGCTGGGACGCCAGAGTTCTTTTTGCCCCCAGGATACATCCTGAGCTAAAAGAGAAATTTCATCCGGCGTTAATGCCCGGTCATAAATCCGTACATCGTCAATCGAGCCCTGGAAATAACGAGGGAAGTTTGCGGCAAAATAAACGCCGATTTGCACATCTTCGGTCAATCCTGTATTGATCGGCTCATCCACAAAAGAACTGATCGTTTCAAGCTGGCCGTCAACATATAATTGAGCTTCCAAAATATCCGGACTGCCGTCGTTGGCGAGGACAACCGTGACATGGTGCCATGTATTGTCATTGATCAACGTGGAGCCGATGATGTTACCTCCCTGCACCTCGGCACGAAGCTGACCTCCGTCATGAACACGGATCACCCAGCGTCCACCATTATATTCTTGCCCCCAAGTCAGAATCTCTCCTGAGACCGAAGACGTTTTGACCCAGGCGCTGCAGCTTCGGCTGGCACCACCAGAGATGCCTTTATAACCGGGAATTTCAACGTAATCATCTTGGCCATCAAAGTATAATGCCTTATATTCACGCCCCAGAACACGTTCCGTATTCTGCATATTATGGATGATGCCGTGATGACTGCCGGGAGTACTATCCAGAACGGTTGTGCCATCATCTTCATTGAAACTCCAGCAGGCAGCCAGATTCGTTTGCGGCAATGCTGTTTTTTCATAAAGAGGGTCAACAACCGTTAACGAGAAACCATCCCCGTCAGTGATATCATACCAGTCATCTTCAAAGTCAAGTGTTTGAATTTTATTGCCTGCCGAATTACGTAGTTTTAATGTTTCTCCGGAATCGTCCAGAGCACCCTCGTATTGGCCTGCGACAGGCAAGCCGGAACCATATTTACTTTCAAACACAGATGGGTTGCGAACAAGTAAAAGATAATTTGCCGGTTGAAGAACCACATCACCAAAGGTGTAATCGATGCCCTCTGTAAAACTCACCCCGTTGAGGTTAATCGGTTCCGCCCCAACATTAGCCAGTTCAATAAACTCATCATTCGGGTCAGCGTTAGGATGGTACAGCAGTTCAGAAATACGCAGGTATTCATCGACATGACCGATAATGATATTGGCCTGCCGCAATGCGCTCCAGGTACTTCCGTTCAATGTTCTGGCCTTCACAGTTATGCTTTTTTGTAATGAAATCGGAGTTGTATACTTCTGTGCTGCCGGTGAAATACCGACTCCCGAGCCACTGTATCCGGCCTGCAGTATGGGGGATATGATAAAATCCGTACTGGTTGTACCGATATTTAATCCGTGAATCGCCAAAATATTGTCGCCGGGCTGAAGAGCTGTAAGATAATCATTAATCGGAATAACCACCAAATCGTAGTTTTCATGGCTGGATGAGGCAGATGAGTTCCATTCGGGTGTACCATTGAAACCCTGGCGGCACACTTCAATTCCATTGATATAAGCAACAAAGCCATCATCATAACGAATCGACAGGGTTAGATAATTCCAATTTACCATTTCCGCAGGGTCAACGGTAAAGGGTATTCGAATATAGGCGGTCGTACGATGGCTATACATTTCATCATCGACATCATAACTGATATAAGCTTTATTTCCCACCGCATCTTTTTCGTATCCGACACCGCCGGTTTTCGAGTTATCGACGGGCAGACCGTCATTCCATAAGGAATCATTGAAATCCGTCTTCGACCGCCAGTTTGTACCGATATCGGCGGTCGGAATTAAGGCCCGCTTCGGGGCATTTTCGGCTACCAGTGTCACCTCTGATACCCGCTCTAAAAGAGACAGGCGTGGATCTGTCCCGTCCAAGGTAAAATAGATATCGCCATTCTGCCCGGAGGCATTCTGAAAGGCCAGAAGGCTGTTTTCAAGTTCAGAATCTGTTTTGTCAACCTTCTGACCATTCAGAAAGATATCAGGGCCTTTGAAGGTGAAGAGTCCCTGGCTGATACATTGATCAAAGAAGATCGATTCACGGCCCGGGATGTAGGTGTAAGGAATATATTGATTGATATTGGGAATAACGCCGTCAACTTCGTCGGCCAGTTGCCAGAAAAGAGTGTCCATGAATTCTTTTCTCATAACACTGTCAGATTCCAGAAAATGTTTCTGGAGCCGGTCCGAAAATAACATCCGGAAATCTTCATTGATTTTCAATGCCCGATAGAGTCTGGATAAGTAGCTGGATTCGCTGTTCAGGGTGCCAAAACGATCCCGATAAAGGTCATTATCCATACAGCCTTCGGCATCCCAAACAAAAAATCGCCATTTTCGATCCGTTGAACGTTCCGCCGTTGCAGTCCAGTTGTTTTGAGGCCAGTCCCAGTTGCCGCCCCAACACTGTACGATAAGATAATCCACAAAGCCTTCAAGATCAAGCTGCTTGACCACCTCATGATAATAAACAGGATCTGCCAGATCATTCGTTTGAGCATAATTAATAAACGCATTAAACGCCGTCATGTCACCATCAGTTGCTTCCAGAATGTTTTCCGGCTGGACCCAGCCGACAACATCCCACTCGCTTTTGCTGTCGTAGTATTTCTGACAAAACTCTTCATCAATGCGTTCACAAAGATTGTAATATCCTTTATAGCTGCCGTTAACGAATAAATTGACAAATGTTCCTAGGCTTGCCTCATGCCCCATATAATAATGCAGGCGACGGATCATTTCATCTCTGACAAAAGGATTCGTCTGATCGTTGTGGCCGGCACGCAGCACAATCGTATCCATTTTGTCGACATCAGGGAACTGCTCCAGAACAGGATGGCGGAAGAAACTGTCCCCGTAAACGCTTCGAAAATACAATCGAAAACTGTATTTACTCGAACCGGACCAGATACCGCTGGTGGGCAGTGTATATCGCGGACGCATCCATGCACTGCCATGTACCCGAATGCCGCAATCCTCCTGGAAATCGACGCTTAAGGGAGCATTGATATATTCCATTGAGACCGGTCGTTCATAATCTTTGCCGTGCCCTAATACGTTGTTGTAATCGGTCGAGCTGACCTTATACCAAACACCGTCCCCACCCCATGCACCTCCGACGATAGCCATGATTCCGTTTGGATTAAAAAAGGTCTGAGTCGGACTGCCGGAAAGACAAACAGCGGGCAACCCCTTCATTGTATTGTCTGCATTTAAGAGATAGGTCTTGGTCTTGATCACGCTGGTTTCATAGCCGGGTTTAAATGCGGCAGCTCGAACGCACAGACTTGACGTACCTGATGTCGGGACCGTTACGCTGATGGGAGAGATATAAGTGTTTCCGTTTGACAGGGTTGGGTCGGTTCCATTCAATGTAAACTGAATTACGGCATCTTCGGTTTCCGAGGCCAAGGTCAGTGAAAAGGAACTGCTGTAATAGCCTCGTTCATGACTGAAATCAGGTGCATCGACAAAACCCAGAAAAGACTCACGATTAAAATTTCCGGGAGTCGGTAATGAAAAATAATATTCCCCCGCATCTATCGTTCCGTATGAAATATTTTCTTCCTGTTCAGGAAAGCCGAAGACCCCGGAACTTGGATTCTGAACAGAATCATACGCGTGTTCTGTTGTCCCGCCGGGCCTCCCCAAAGCAAGGTATTCGCCGGAAGCCGACAATTTAAAGTTTGTATGCAGGTAGCCTTGAGGATCAACATATGGATAATTATCCGGGAAGTCGTCCTGTTTTTTCCCCGAAGCGAAAACAAGTAGAAAACTGCGCCCTTGAATGATTGTATTTTGGGGAAATCTCCATTGAAACGGTTCGCCGGCGTCATCGCTGAGTGACCAATCGGCCAAGTCGACAGGAAAATCCGTTTGGTTATACAATTCAATCCAATCCGAGGAGTCGCCGTTTCCATCCAGAATCTGCCCCTCTTCCGTGACCGGCGGGTCATCCGAGTCATTCGATGCCAGAAATTCATTGATGATGATCTCGGGTTCTTCTGAATGCCATTCATAGGACAGAGATGCATAATCTTTGATATTAACGAGATTATCCGCATTCATATCGGGGTTGTGATAAAATGCTGAGCCGGACTGATAAAGTCGCAATGAATCTTCTGGCGTGAATGCCCGATCGTAAATCCGCACATCATCGATCAGGCCCTGGAAGTAACGGGGACCGCCGGCGGCTAAATACGCTCCGATTTTGACATCTTCAACCGAACCGCTATTAATCGGCTCATCCACAAAGGAACTGATTGTTTCAAGCTGACCATCAACATATAAATGAGCTTCCGCAATATCGGGGTTGCCGTCATCGACGATCACAACGGTGACATGATGCCATTCATTCTCATTGATCAGCGTGGAGCCGATGATGTTACCTCCCTGGACTTCGGCTCGGAGTTGGCCTCCTTCATTCACACGAATAACCCAGCGCCCGCCATCATATTCCTGGCCCCACGTTAGGATCTCACGGGAAACCGAAGCGGTTTTGATCCAGGCACTGCAGGTTCGGCTGGCACCACCGGAGATGCCTTTATAACCGGAAATTTCAACGTAATCATCTTGACCGTCAAAAAAAAGAGCACCCTGCCTATATCCTTCAGAAGGCATCCATTGGGGGTCGCCGTACAATAAGCCGTCATAACCATTGATATCTTCAACCGCCGTCTCGCCTGTGAATTCGTCGAGTCTCCATCTGGCTACCAAATCAGGGTCTACAGGAAGTTCTGAAGAAAGCCAATAATCGGCGAAAATAAGCAGATCAGACATGTCAACGATACAGTTGCCTGAAAGGTCGGGAAGAGGACAATCTGATACCGCAATCATCGATAAACAGGCGATAAAACAGCATATGATGACACTGCCAACACAAGACTTCTTTTTATCAGGCATTTTCAATTCCACCCCAACTCAAATGATTTCAACGCAAGATTGAAAAGTATTATCAGCAATCCGGTGTTCCCTGATCTAACGCCTATAAGTACAAAATATCCATGCCTCCACCCGAGCACTGTAAGTTTACAAAAATCAGCATGAAAAGTCAAGTATTCCCTTTTTTAGACGGATGTTATGGGACATTTTTCGACAACAAATTTCAGTCCAAATCCGAATGCTGTTCTTCGCTTCGCTGCTCCCGCAAGGGACTCTTTACGGCGGAACGGTAATTTCCTGGAAAGAGGTAATCCCATTTGAGTGTATGAAGGCTCCTCTTTCTAGCTTTTTCCGAGCTATTCGGCTTCGGGTTGTAATCCCGTTGTAGTTGATTTCCTACATTGACCATCAACCCTTTACTCTGCTTTTATAGCTGCGCGGGGACTGGCCTACGATCTTGGAGAAGAGGCGGGAGAAATAGTAGGGGTCTTTGTAGCCCAGGATATAGCTGATCTCTTTGATACGCATGCCTGTCAGATCCAGGTATTGACATGCTTTTTGAATCCGAAGGCGGTTATGGTAGTCGATGGGCGAGTAGCCGGTTTTCTTCTTGAATTCCGCAACAAAATGCGGCACGGAGTAATTGACGTGTTTTGCCAGCTGCTTTAACGACAGCGTCGTGGATAGTTTCTCCCGCATCAACGCGATCGCTTCATCAAGGCGGCTGGGGATATTTTTCTCATCCTTTGGCTCAAATGAATGCGGGTAGATGAACGAGCTGAGCAGATACCACAATGCCAGATTCGTAAATCGAATATGTTCCTGCGAATACCCCTTGTCGAGGGTATTATAAAGCTGCTCAAAAAGATTGACGCGATGCTGCGAAAACAGAATCGTTGCCGCGGGATAATTTTGTGCGCGATAAACCTGCCAAAATTGTCGGGCAAAGCTTCCGGAGAAGTGAAACCAGTAAATCGTCCATGCGTTCTGGGCTCTTGCCCCGTAACTGTGATGTCGACCAGCGGGTAGAATGAAGTATTGATTTGCACGGACGGGTTGTTTTTTGTCCAGTTCATACCAGCCACTACCGGAAACACAATAGATCAGGATGTACTGGGGAAAAGAAAAAAGCCGTTCTACGTAATGGAAACGAGCATTTGGGAAAAATCCGATATCGGTCAGATAAAGATTCTCGGTCAACGGCGAAGAAGCGGTTTCATCAACCACTTTTTGTGGCAAAACCAGCATTTTTTGGCCCGTAAAGCCTTCACGAATGCGCCGCATGTCATGTCCTATAACACTAAATCATAATATTGTCCATTATATTCATTAAGTTGTCCATTGTCAATATGTTTTTTATTACTTATGATGTCTATCTGAAAAAAATGAAATGAAATTGGGAAGTGACGGCACCAAGGGAGGCAGTTGACTTTTACATATTAAAGAAAGATATCATATGAATTCACGTCAGCGCTTGCAGATGGTCCTTGAACACAAAAGTCCGGACCGATTGTGTGTGGATTTCGGCGCGGGAGGACAGACCGGCATAGGCTGCTGTGCCGTGCATCGACTTCGCGAGGCCGTGTTGGGCAAGAGCGACTACAAGGTTAAAGTCAGCGAACCTTACCAGATGCTCGGTGAGATTGATGAGGAATTGCGGAAGGCCCTGGAACTGGATGTCGTGGGTGTCCATCCGCCCTGTGATATGTTTGGTGTACGTCAAGAGAGATGGAAGCCCTTTACACTGCCTGTTGACGGCACCGAAGTACTTGTGCCGGGCAATTTCAATTACACCAAAAACAGCAACGGTGATCTGCTGATGTACCCCGAGGGAGATACGTCGGTTCCACCCTGTGCCAAAATGCCCAAGGATAGCTATTTTTGGGATGCGATCAACCGCCAGCAGCCGATCAATGAAAGCAAACTTGATCCGGCGGATAATTGCGAAGAATTTGGGGGTATGTCCGATGTAGATGTGGAGTACTTTAAAAGCAACGTCGACAGGTATTACGAGAATACGGATGCGGGAATCTACCTGACGTTTCCGGGAATCGCGTTTGGAGATATCGCACTCGTGCCGGCAACATGGATGAAACATACCAAAGGCATTCGGGATGTGGAGGAATGGTATATTTCGACGGCTATGCGTCGGGATTACGTGTATCAAGTATTTGAAAAACAATGTGAAATCGGCCTGGAAAACATCGAAAAGCTGGCCCCGGTTTTAGGCGATAAGGTGCAGGTTGTCTTTGTCAGCGGCACGGATTTCGGCACACAGCGGGGGCCGTTTATTTCCCCGCAAGCTTATCGGGATTTGTATAAACCATTTCAGAAAGCCATCAATGATAAGATTCATGAGCTAACCAACTGGAAAATCTTTATTCATTCCTGTGGTGGGATCTATCCGTTGATCCCGGATATGATCGAAGCAGGATTTGATATTTTAAATCCGGTTCAATGTTCCGCTGAGGGCATGGACCCGATGCGACTCAAAAAGGAATTTGGCGATCAACTGGTCTTCTGGGGGGGGGGGGGTGGACACTCAAAAAACACTCCCCTTTGGTACTGCCGAAGAGGTTTATAAAGAAGTCAGCGAGCGGATCGAAATTTTCAGCGCCCATAGCGGTTTTGTTTTTAACAGTATTCACAATATCCAGAGCAATGTTCCGGTGGAAAATATCCTGGCCATGTTCAAAGCGATTAGTAAAGCTCGTTCGTGATTCTTGGGCAGAGTATACTATCTTTAGCTACTCTTTTTAGGGAGATTTATGATGAGATATTTTGTCTCAATTGTATTTGTTGCATTGCTTAGCTCATGTTTATTTGCTGCTGATGTCATTGACTTGTCCGGAACATGGAAACTTGCACTGGACCGCGAGGACGCAGGGCAACAGCAGAACTGGTTTGAGAAAACGCTGCCGGGACAAAATGACGTCCAATTGCCCGGTTCGATCCAGGAGCAGGGATACGGTGACCGTCCGGGGCTTAAAACGCCTTGGACCGGCGATCTCAAACACGATGAATGGGAGGAACCGAGGTACGCACCCTATCGGACTGCTGATAATTTTAAGATGCCGTTCTGGCTTCAGCCGGACAAGTATTACAAGGGTGCTGTATGGTATCAAAAAACCGTTAAGATCCCGTCTTCGTGGAAGGACAAACACATTACACTGACACTGGAGCGGCCGCACTGGGAAACCCGCGTTTGGGTTGATTCAATGGCTGCCGGTTCAGCTAATTATCTTTCCGTGGCGCATACGTACGATCTGAGCGATCTCCTGACGCCCGGCGAGCATACGCTGACGATTCGTGTTGACAATCGTGTGATCATTAACGTCGGCCCCAATTCACACAGTATTTCCGATCATACGCAGTCCAATTGGAACGGGATTGTTGGTAAAATCGAGTTGCATGCCGAAGATGCTGCTTGGATCGCGGATGTTCAGATTTATCCCGATCTGGATAACAAGGCCCTCAAGGTTATCACACAAGTGGCCAGTTGTTCTGATAAAAAACAGATCTGTCAACTTGTTCACGAGGTTGCTTATGACGACAGGAAGGTGACCATCCATAAAACGACCGGCATTCAACTGACATCTGCGAGCACGGTCCATGAATGTGTGATCCCCTTTACAAAGCCCATCCAAGCATGGGATGAGTTCAACCCAAATCTCTATTCACTGAAAACACAACTGAAAACCAAGTCCGATAGCAATGAGCATGACACCATATTTGGAATGCGTCAAATAACGACTGAAGGCAACCGCATCCTATTGAACGGTCGCCGGGTTTTTATGCGCGGGACGCTGGAATGCTGTATTTTTCCGAAGACAGGCTATCCCCCAACGGATGTCGATGCATGGAAACGAATTATCAATATCTGCAAAGCACATGGACTGAATCATATTCGTTTCCATTCGTGGTGCCCGCCGGAGGCGGCGTTTATCGCTGCGGATGAACTGGGCTTTTATTATCAGGTTGAATGTTCCTCGTGGGCCAATCAGGGAGCAAGCATTGGCAATGAAAAGCCCTTGGACGCATGGCTGTATGATGAAGCCGACGCAATTCTCAAAGCTTACGGAAACCATCCGTCCTTTTTGCTGTTTGCCTGTGGTAATGAACCTGCCGGTCCGGGAGGCGGAGGTGTTTATCTTGCAAAATGGGTTTCTCATTATCAACAAAAAGATCCCCGCCGGCTTGTAACCGGCGGGTCCGGCTGGCCGCTGATTGAAGAAAATGATTATCATGTAAGGTCCGAACCTCGTATTCAGCAATGGGGACAGGAACTGAAAAGTCGAATCAACAGCAAGCCACCGGAAACAATGACAGACTATCGTGACTTCGTAAATCGTCACCCTGATCACCCGGTAATCTCCCATGAGATCGGCCAATGGTGTGTGTATCCGAATTTCGATGAAATCAAAAAGTACACAGGCGTTCTGAAAGCAAAAAACTTTGAAGTGTTCCGGGATTTTCTTGCACAGAAAGGCATGTTGGACCAGGCCCATGATTTTCTGATGGCATCGGGAAAATTACAAACGCTTTGCTATAAAGAAGATATTGAATCGGCCCTGCGGACTCCGGATTTCGGCGGGTTTCAGTTGCTCGATCTGCATGACTTCCCCGGCCAGGGAACGGCCCTTGTGGGTGTGCTGGATCCGTTCTGGGATTCCAAGCCCTATGTCGCTCCGGCCGAGTATAAGCGTTTTTGTGCCCCCATCGTGCCGCTGGTTCGCCTGTCTAAACGAATATTTACCTCATCTGATACGCTGTCAGCACAAATTGATGTCAGCCAGTTCGGACCAAGCGATTTGACGGATGTGAACATCCGATGGTCGCTTCTGGACACGACAGGAAAGGCAGTCGAGCAAAGTGTTCTTTACAAAGACAAACTGTCCACGGGGGATTTATATACCATTGGCACCATTACCGTCCCGCTTTCAGGTTTGCCAACGCCGGCCAGGTACTCACTTGAACTGGCGGTTGAAAACACAGATGCAGTTAATAATTGGGATATCTGGGTGTATCCGGAAAGCGTTAATACGAAAATGTCGGAAGATATTACCCTTATGACAACTTTAGATGAAAGCACGGTTTCAAAATTAAATGAAGGCGGCAAAGTTCTTCTGGCTTTAAATCCGTCACAGGTCAACACCGACGTTAAACTCGGCTTCTCGTCGATTTTCTGGAACACGGCATGGACCAGCGGACAGGCACCGCATACGTTGGGCATCTTGTGCAATCCAAAGCATCCGGCTCTGGCCGAATTTCCAACTGAATACCACAGCAATTGGCAATGGTCCGAGCCGATCCAAAATGCGGCTGTGATGGAAATGGATCATCTGCCGACAGAACTGAAACCGATTGTTCAGGTTGTGCCGGACTGGTTTGATCCGAAAAAGCTCGGTTTGGTGTTCGAGGCTAAAGTCGGTTCCGGTTCGATGCTTGTGTGCAGTGTGGATATTCTAAACGATCTTGATAATCGGCCCGTGGCGAGACAATTAAAACATTCCTTGCTCAACTATATGCACTCCAAGGCATTTAAGCCCAAAAATGAACTGGATGTTAAATTACTTCAGTTACTGTTCCGCCAGCCTGCAATTCTCGAAAAACTAAATGGAAAGGTTATTCACACAGACTCCTTTGAACCGAGTTATGAAGGTTCGAATGTAATAGATCAGGACCCGAGGACCTTCTGGCATACGCAATGGTTAGATCAAAAACCACCGTACCCCCATGAAATTCAAATTGAACTGGACAAGCCCGTTAATCTCAAAGGTTTAACTTATCTCCCTCGACAGGATGGAAATTCAAACGGTTGGATAAGAGAGTATACGGTCTATGTCAGCAATACACTCCAGGAGTGGGGCAATCCGGTTGCCCAGGGAATATTCCAAAAGGATGCTTCGCTGAAAACAATTCAATTTGAAGAGTCAACGAAAGCCAGGTACATTCGTTTTGTAGCGATCAAAGTATTCGGAGACGATGTCTTTACTTCCATCGCAGAACTGGATTTGGTGATTGAATAAGATCGGAACAATTTAAAAGGAGTAACAAATGGAACTGGGCGCGTTTGATGTCATCGTGTTTGTCAGTTTTTTTGCCGTGGTAATCGGGGTCAGTCTGTTTAAGAGCCGCAAGGAAAAGAGCAGTGAGGATTATTTTCTGGCCGGCCGTGGACTCACCTGGTGGCTTATTGGTATATCAATCGTTGCGGCAAACATCTCCACCGAACAATTTGTCGGGATGGCAGGCCAAGGCGCCGGAAGCGTGGGGTTGGCCGTCAGTAACTGGCAGCTTTTCGGCAGTGTGGGGATTGTTATTATTGCATTCACATTGCTTCCGTTGTTCTTAAAAGCCGGCATCTACACCATGCCCGAATACCTGGAGTACCGTTATAATTCAACCGCACGCGGATTGATGGCTTTGATCACGGTTATCATCTATGTCGTGGTTCTGTTAACCGCGGTATTGTATTCCGGCGGATTAACCTTGCGAACGATCTTTGGTATGAAACTGGCTCATGGTGTCTGGCTGATTGGTTTGATCGCTGCGACCTATACGGTCTGGGGCGGCTTGAAAGCGGTTGCATGGGCTGACCTGTTCCAGGGCCTTGGACTTCTTCTTGGCGGGATCATCACGTTTTTTCTTGCGCTGAAAGCCTGTGGCGGATGGGAAAGTTTTACCGAAACCAATGCAGACAAACTTCACATGATACTGCCTGCTGACCATGAAGGGTTGCCGTGGACAGGGGTTGTGTCCGGCATGGGGATCGTGCTTGTTTATTATTGCGGCCTGAACCAGTTTATCGTACAGCGCAACCTCGCAGCCAAAACACTGCGCGATGGACAGCTTGGTGTTATCTTTGCAGGGGCGTTGTGGATATTGGTTCCGTTTGCGATCGTTATGCCGGGGATTATGTCATATCAGCTTTACAGTGACCAGATGGCATCTCCCGATGAAGCGTTCCCGATGTTGATTCGCAATCTGGTTCCGGGAGGGTTGCGTGGCTTTATGTTTGCTGCGATCGCAGGAGCAGTGATCAGTTCTCTGGCATCAATGCTGAATTCGGCTTCAACGATATTTACGATGGATGTGTATAACCGCATGTTTCATCGCTATGCCAGGCAAAAACAACTATTGTTTTTGGGTCGAGTGATGACAATGGTTTTTGTCGTAATCGGCTGTTTGTTGGCTCCGATACTGGACGATCCAAAATATGGCGGCGTTTTTCAATTCATCCAGCAGTTTCAGGGCTATATCTGGCCGGGCGTTGTCGCGGCATTTCTGTTCGGCATCATCGTCAAAAGGGCCCCCGGTGCGGCAGGCGTTGCAGCATTGGTATCCGGCTCGATCATTTACGGGGTATTCCAATTCTCTCCACGTTTACTAAGCATATTAGTTAAAAATGCTCCGGGTGTTTCCGAATGGGCCATTTACGATTCACTACAAAAACTCACATCCTTGCATTTTCTGATCCAGGTGGGTCTGTCATTTGTGCTTGTCATTGCGATCATGGCGATGATAACACGAATAAAACCACTTGCAGAACCCAAAAAATTGCCCGTTCGCGAAGACATTGAGATCAAAACCACCACCGAAGTAAAGATAGCAGGTGCATGTGTTATCGCCGCAGTTGTCGTGTTCTATATCATTTTCTGGTAAACGGTACTCAAGGCATAAAATGTTTTATATCAAAAAATTTCTATTTATCACAACAACCTCATCGGTTTGCTTGGAGACATCCTACACATATCGTGTATCCATGTTAAAAATATAAAATAACGGAAAAGCAGAGGGGGGGGGGACATAAATAGCTACAGGCTGAAAGATCGTAGACCGCAGTTTAGGATTGTGTTTACACGCCCCGGCTTAAGCGATAAGCGATAACTTGCATCGCCTTTATAAAGAAAAGCAATTACTCCGTGAATCATCCTCCCAAGACACGAACAATCTACGGGTTCCGTCTTAGCCGAAGAGCTAAAGTGCCAAGGCCCAAGAACAGCAGCAACAATGGCGGTTCGATCTGGTGATCCATTCGCAGTACAACGACTCTTGGGGTATACCAATTTGCTCATGGCCACTCGATATGCTCAGGATGTCTCCAAGCAAACGGATGAGGTTGTTGGCAAAAGCAGGATGTATGTAATTCGACCGAAGCAGACTATTCCCTTGTTGTCAGCGTGAAAGGGGTTTTTATGCTCTATGAGATGATAATTGGATATGACTAATGAGAAGAATCGCTGAAAAACCTGATTTGATGAACGCTATAACCGTCAAGGTTTGGATTCAAGTAGGGATTTCAAACAATCTGGAACCTGCAAATCTGGTCTTTAGTACAAATCTGCAAGAAAACACCTCAGAAAAGAGAAATCTTGATAGTCCAAGTTGAATTTGGTAAAATTATTAACATCGAAAGGTAGAATAATATGTTTCGTGAACGCTTAAATGGGAAATTCGAAATAAATAAAGAGAATATATGACACAATTCAGTGAAAATACACCACTGGACATCACCATCCGGCTGGCAACGATTGATGATCTGGCTGAGATTTTTCATCTTGGTGAAAAGCTGTTCAGGCCTCAGAGCGTTTCCAACCTTTATCGTACATGGGACGAATATGAAGTCACGGGTCTGTTTAACTCTGAGCCGGAATACATGCTGGTGGCCTCTGTTGCCGATTCGGTGGTTGGTTTTGCGCTGGGTTCAGTGATTGAAAAGATCGCTACGGCATGGAATTATGGGCATCTCTTGTGGCTCGGCGTTGAGGAGGTTTATTGTCAGCAGGGAGTGGCAGGAATGCTGTTTGACAAATTCAGCGAGATCATGCGAGGCAATGGTATCCGCATGCTGATGGTGGATACACAGGCCGATAATGAACGAGCGATTCGGTTTTTTGAAAAGAGAGGGTTTGCCAATCCGATTGAACATGTGTACATGACCTTAAATTTTGAGAATCTTGAGGCGTCCAATGAATGAGCCGATTAATCAGGAGCGACTGAGGAACCTGCTCAAGGACATGGTGGACATCTACAGTCCGACGGGCAAAGAAGAGCAGATTACGGAATTTTTAGCGGGTTATCTGCATGATGCGGGACTTCCGGTATTGATGCGTGAAGTCTGCGATGGTCGGCGTAACGTTGAGGTTTTGTTGGGCAGTGACCGGCCGGAGGTTGCTTTCATCGGGCATATTGATACGGTTCCGGCGTTCGATATTGAACGATATGAGTACCATGAGAAAGACCGCCAGGCTTTCGGTCTTGGAACGGCGGACATGAAGGGCGGCTGTGCGGCGATGATCGAAGCGTTTGTTTCTCTTTGTCAGAGCGACCAACTGCCGGATAACGCGGCTTTGTTTTTGGTTGTCGGGGAAGAAGAAAACGGCGACGGGACGACGGCATTGCTGGAGACAATGTGTTTTCCATGGGCGATTGTCGGGGAGCCGACGAATTTGGTACCTTGTCTGGGGCATTACGGTTACCTGGAAATGCTGGTGCGAGCTTTTGGGAAACGGCGACATGCTTCGATGGCCGGACGAGAGCACAATGCCATTTTTAATTCGCTGAAGATGCTTCTTCGGGTAGGTGAAATGCTGGAATCGGACTTTCCGGAAACCTGCATGAATATCCGATCGGTGCATAGTTCGGAGGCGGGCTTTGCGGTGCCGGGCAGTTGTGAAACATGGGTAGATCTTCATATTCAACCTTCGCTGGATACCGACGCATTTTCCAAACGTCTTAAAACACTGGTGGATGATTGTCTTTCGGGCAGCGCAGTGACTCGCTATGAGATTGAATTTCCAACGCTGGCCAGCGGGTATCAGCTGGCTGGTGAGGGGACGGTCTTTGATATACTTCAGCAGGGCTATCAAGCCATGAATCTGCCCTGGTTGCCGGGGACGTTTCAGAGTCACTCTGATGCGAACCTCTTACGGCAGACCGGATGCAATCCGATTATCCTGGGGCCCGGTCAACTGGCAAGGGCCCACACGCGGGATGAGGCAATTAGTCTTGATCAGGTGACTACCGCAGCACAGTTGTATCGTCATTTACTGCTGTTGATCGGCGGATTATTGAAATAGCCGGTGTGGGGCGGGACGCCTTTGTTTGAAGATTATTTTTGGCCACAGATAATCATGGATAATCACGGATTAATCCATATTTTCTTTATCAGGGAATGAATGGCGTATGCGATTTTATAATTAGAATATCAGGTTTTGACAAAAATATTATGAGGTTCTTATGGAACAATTGATGGATTGGATACGAGTCTTGAATGGCATAATCGTGATAGTATGCCAGTTTCTTGCGATGGTTGTACTGTCTATTGGTATATTGAAAGCTCTAAAGATATACTTGGCAGATGTATTGACCCCAGGACGTTCAGCTGATTCTGTAAAAGCTAGCCGTCTGGAGTTGGGACATTCTTTTTCTCTGGCACTTGGCTTCCTCATCGGGGCAAGCATTCTTAAGACGACACTCGCTCCGACATGGACTGATATTGGGCAACTCGCAGCCATCATCGCAATTCGGACCATCCTCAACTACTTCCTGTTGCATGATATTGCTGTTCACTCTGAATCACAAAAGGACAATTCTTCGACTTAGATCAGTCTCCATGAAAAGAAGTTCGTTAATGTGGTCTGCCCCTGTTTTCTGTACCACTTGTGATGAGAGTATTTCACAGTCAGTCTCCCTGTCTTGAGGAAGGCGTAGCGGAGCGGAGCCTTGCTCAAGACACGCCGTCGCAAACGCCGCCGGGGCCATATAATCCAGGCTGCTGTGCGGCCGGTAATGATTATAGTCCATCCGCCATCCTGAGAAAACAAGGGTCATTGCGTTTCAGCGAGGAAAGCAGAATCAACACCGAGGAAATAAACATATACCTTGCTCATTTGACTTTTTGGGATTTACCCACTATTGGGGTAAAATCCGGAAGGGGAATTGGGTTCAAAGATGCGGGTTGCTCGGGCGTGTCATTTTGTACAGGAAGTGACGCAGACAACTGGTACAAATTCAGCATTTTCGCCAGGGAATTCTGGCTTTGTCATACAGTGCGGACCGGTGTATGTTTCAATAGTGAGTATTATTATCAATGCAAATTTATACTCTGTCGAAATGTCGAAGGGCTCATGCCAGTGAGGTTTTTGAAGTATCTTGGGAAATGTTCTGGGTCTGTAAATTCAATGGTGTTGGCAATTTTATAGACAGGCTCTCTGCTGTTGATTAGTTTTTTCTTGATATATTCGATTCGCAATCGTTCGATTTCCTTTTTGATTGTTTTGTTTAAAACACTTTTGAATCGATATTGCAATTCTCGGCGTGAGATGGCGGTTACGTTTACGACATCCGTTACCTGAATCGGCTTATCAAAGTTTTCTCGGATAAACCGCAGTGCCGAAACCAAATCTTTATCATCAATCGCGAAAATATCAGTAGATTTTCGCGTCACGATCTCAACGGGATCGACTCCAAGGATTTTGTTGCCTGTTTGCCGATTCATCAACCGGTCAAGATGTCTCGCGGCAAGGTAACCGACGTCTTCGAAGTTAAGCGTGATACTCGACAAAGGGGGTGAAGACAGGTTGCAGATCAGACCGTCATTGTCTACCCCGAGGACAGCCACTTCTTCCGGAACATTGATCTGGTGACTTTTGCAGGCTTCCAGTATATAGATCGCCCGATCGTCATTGCACGCGAATACAGCAATCGGCTTGGGAAGTTTTTTTAACCAGACTGTCAGTCGTTCCCGGTCTGCCTCTTTGTTCTGTGAGGGGGCATCGATGTAGTGGTGTATAACGCTCACTCCGCTTCTTGTGAGGGCATATTCGTAGCTGCGGAATCTTTCATCGGACCAGGTAATATCTTTAAAACCGCAATATGCATAGTTCTTAAATCCCAATGAGATAAAATAGTCCGCAGCCATTTCGCCTATTTTTGAAGAGTTGGTCACGATCAGACTCACGCCTGGCAGGTGTTCCTTTGGGGTATGATGGATAATTTTAGGTTTCTTTACTTTCAGGATTGGAGAAATATTTTCTGTATAACAAATAAAAAAACCGTCAAATCGTCCGAGGTCCAAATTTCCGAGTTCTTTTGAAAAGTCTTTGGTTAAATAGCTTGGAGACAGGGTATGAACCTCCCACTTTGCAAAAGCGGAGATATATTTTTCTACTCCGCTAAGCAGTTCTCTGCCCGTCAACCGAGACGTATCAATCATTATCAGTGTCTTTTTCATTGCTACCCTGTGCGTAAAGTGGTTATATTTTAGCGCAAAATGGCATTCAGTTCAAGCTTTTTTTGCATTAAAGTACATATCACAAAAGTCATCAGAAAGGATCAGATTATGTATTTACTTGGATATGATTGTGGGACATCATCAATTAAGGCAACCTTATTGGATGTGCAAACCGGTGATGTGGTTGCCTCTGTGACTTCCCCGGAAAAAGAGATGCCGATCATTGCCGCCCAAAGCGGCTGGGCTGAACAGCATCCGCAGGACTGGTGGGAAAATCTCAAAAAAGCGACCCAAAAGGCTCTTATTATTTCGAAGATTGACCCGAAAGATATCAAGGCGATCGGTATCTCTTATCAGATGCATGGACTCGTACTGGTTGATGCTCAGAAAAAGGTCTTACGGCCTTCGATCATCTGGTGTGACAGCCGAGCCGTGGATATTGGTCAAACGGCATTTGAAACACTTGGTCAGAATGCGTGCCTTGGGCATCTGCTGAATTCTCCAGGCAACTTTACCGCATCCAAGCTTAAATGGGTTAAGGATAATGAACCGGATGTGTACAATAAAATTCATAAAGCAATGCTGCCGGGCGATTACATTGCCATGAGATTGACCGATACGATTTGTACGACCGTTTCCGGTTTGTCGGAAGGGATGTTATGGGATTTCAAAGAGCAGTGTCCCGCACAGATGTTGCTTTCGTATTATGGTATCGATGAAAAGTTGCTGCCTGATACGGTAGAGACATTTTCAGTTCAGGGGCAATTGACGACGCAGGCCGCTGCTGAACTGGGACTTGCGGCCGGAACGGTTATTTCCTATCGGGCTGGCGATCAGCCCAATAACGCCTTATCGCTCAATGTTTTCAATCCCGGTGAGATTGCGGCCACAGCGGGCACTTCCGGCGTTGTTTACGGTGTTGGCGATAAGCCCACCTATGACAATCAGTCCAGGGTCAATACATTTGGCCATGTTAACTACACCCACGACGATCCGAGACTCGGCGTGCTGTTGTGTGTTAACGGAACAGGCATCTTAAACAGTTGGCTCAAACACACGGTTGCCAAGGGTTTGGATTATCCGCAAATGAACGAATTGGCATTACAGGCTCCGATTGGCAGTGAGGGGCTCTGTATATTGCCTTTTGGCAACGGTGCCGAACGAACCCTTGCTAATAAAGACATTGGAGCGTCAATTCATGGTCTGAATTTTAATACCCACAAGATATCTCATCTTTTAAGAGCAGGACAGGAAGGCATTGTCTTTGCGTTAAACTACGGGCTTGAGATCATGCGGGAAATGGGTATTCACATTAAGACGGTCAGAGCCGGCGATGCCAATATGTTCCTAAGTCCTTTGTTCCGAGAGGCCTTTGCGACAACGACGGACTCTGTCGTTGAATTGTATAACACCGATGGCTCTGCGGGTGCGGCCAGAGGGGCCGGGATTGGTGCCGGTATCTATAAAGGCCCACAAGAGGCCTTCGTCAGATTAAAGTGTACTCAAACAATCGAACCATCAAGTAATCAGAGATCGAACTATCAGCAAGCATACCAAAGGTGGCTTGAAAACCTGAATAACCAATTATAACGGAGAGAATAAGATGAATAAATTTTTCCCAAAAATCAAGAAGGTCAAATACGAAGGTCCGGATTCCAAAAACGCACTGGCTTTTAAACATTACAATCCCAAACAAAAGATCATGGGTAAAACAATGGCCGAACATTTGCGTTTTGCGGTTTGTTACTGGCACACATTTAAGGGATTAGGGTCAGACCAGTTCGGTCCGGGAACGATCATACGGGAGTATAATCGCTCCAATGACGCGATGCAGGTTGCTGAGGATACCATGCTTGCGGCGTTTGAGTTTTTTACCAAACTTGGCGTCAATTTCTGGTGCTTCCATGACCGCGACATTGCGCCGGAAGCGGGCACCCTGGCCGAGACCAACAAGCGTCTGGATAAAATGGTTGCGTTGGCTAAAAAACTTCAGGCCGATACCGGCGTCAATCTCCTCTGGGGTACGACCAATGCTTTCAGTCATCGGCGTTTTATGGCCGGGGCGGGGACAAATCCGTCGCCGGCGGTTTTCGCCTATGCGGCCAGCCAGATCAAGAAAGCGATGGAAGTGACCAAAGAACTGGGCGGTCAGGGGTATGTCTTCTGGGGCGGCCGGGAAGGCTATGAGACGTTATTGAATACGGATATGAAGCGAGAGTTTGACCATTTGGCGACGCTGCTGCACATGGCGGTTGATTATAAGAAGAAAATCCGATTCAAAGGACAGTTTTATATTGAACCCAAGCCCAAAGAACCCACCAAGCATCAATATGATTCGGATGCGGGCAACTGCTTTGCTTTTTTGCAGAAATACGACCTTCTTGACAGCTTCAAATTGAACATTGAGGCGAATCATGCCACATTGGCGGGACATACCTTCCAGCATGAACTTCAGTATTGCGTGGACAACGGTATTCTCGGTTCAGTGGATGCGAACCGGGGCGATTTGTTTCTGGGCTGGGATACCGATCAGTTTCCGACGGACATTTACGATACAACTCTCGCGATGTATACGATTCTCAAAGGTGGTGGATTTACCACGGGCGGCCTGAACTTTGATGCGCATGTCCGAAGGCAGTCCATCGACCCGGACGACTTGTTCTATGCACATATTGGAGCGATGGATGCGTTTGCCAGAGGGCTGAAAAATGCGGCGAAGATGCTTAAAGATAAGAAATTTGAAAAAAGTATCAAGAAGCGTTACGCAGGCTGGGATACCGCATTTGGAAAGAAAGTCGAAAAGAAGCAGGTTGGCTTTAAAGAACTTGAACAATATATCTTGAAAAACGGAGAACCGAAAGTCCAGAGCGGTCGACAGGAAATGCTTGAAAATATGCTGAATGAATACATTTAAGCATTATGAGCAGATTTACCGTTCTTATCGAAGTACGGGAATTCTGTACTTAAATGTAAAAGAAGATATTCGATCTGTCCAACAAATACGCGACAGTCGTGTCTGAAGACACAGGAGTTTACTCATGAAGTTAGATGAGAGAAGGTCACCTTGCGCCGTTCTTTTTTTTGTATTAATTTCGTTTCAGTTTGCCGTTTCTCAGGTTCGGCTTCCGCGGTTAATCAGTGACGGGATGGTATTGCAGCGGGATTCGGACGTTAAGATTTGGGGTTGGGCCGGTGACGGTGAACAGATCACAGTTGACTTCAACGGCAAAACATACACGGTAACCGCCGAGGCGGATGGTCAGTGGGCGGTTCGCCTTGGCGAAATGAGCGCAGGCGGTCCGTATACCATGGAAATTTGCGCTGAAAACCATATAACCCTGAACGATATCATGATCGGCGATGTGTGGGTCTGTTCCGGTCAGTCGAATATGGAATTGCCCATGGAACGGGTCAAATACCGATATCCGGATGTTATTGCTCAATCCGACAATCCGGCCATCCGGCAATTTTTCGTTCCGCGGGTTTACGATTTTAAGAAACCTCAGGGCGATTTTCCGTCCGGTAGTTGGGAACCAGCCAACCCTAAGACTGTTTTGAAGTTTACGGCCGCGGGCTATTTTTTCGCCAAAGAATTATATGAAAAACACCATGTCCCCATCGGCCTGATCAATGCCGGTTTAGGGGGCTCGCCAGCTCAGGCGTGGATGAGTGAAGATGCCTTGAAAGCCTTTCCGGACTATCTGGAAACAGCCAAAAAATTTCGGGACGAGGTGTATCTCAACGCGATTGTCGAAAAAGACGAGGCCGCCAGCAATGCCTGGTACACTCAGTTGTCGCAACGGGATAAGGGATTGGCCGAGGAGTGGTTCACCCCCGGTTACGATGCTTCGGACTGGGCGACGATGAAGATCCCCGGCTACTGGACGGATCGGGGTCTGGGTCGTGTCACCGGCGTTGTCTGGTTCCGGAAAGAAATCGATGTGCCGGCTTCGATGACGAACAAACCGGCAAAGCTGTGGCTGGGCCGAATTGTTGATGCAGATCAAACATATATAAACGGCAAGCGCGTTGGTGAAATTACATATGAGTGGCCCCCAAGAATTTATGACATCGCTTCGGATCTGCTCACACCGGGCAAAAACATCATTGTCGTCCGACTGATCAATAACAGTTCCGGCCGCGGCGGTTTCGTCCCGGAGAAAAGTTATAAACTGACTGCCGCAGGTCAAACCATCGACTTGACCGGTCAATGGCAATATAAAGTTGGGGCAGCGACAGAACCATTGCTGCCCAAAACCTTTATCCAGTGGCAGCCGATGGGGTTGTATAATGCCATGATAGCACCGCTGTTAAATTGCCGAATCAAGGGGGTGATTTGGTATCAGGGTGAATCCAACACCAGTAAACCGGGTGAATATCAGCGACTCTTCTCTGCTATGATCACCAACTGGAGAGACAAATGGGGTCAGAGCGATTTCCCGTTTTTATATGTTCAACTGGCGAATTTTATGGAAGCCAAAGACGAGCCGAGCGAGAGCAACTGGGCTGAATTGAGAGAGGCACAACTTCAGACGCTGACAGTGCCTAATACCGGAATGGTTGTCACCATTGACATCGGTGAAGGTAATGACATACACCCATTAAACAAAGAAGATGTTGGCAAACGTCTTGCACGGGCCGCCGGAAAAATCGCCTACGGCGAAAAAGATATTGTTTGTTCCGGTCCGCTCTATGAATCAATGAGGATTGACGGTAACAAAGTCATCCTTTCATTCACACATATTGGCGGAGGTTTGGTCGCTGAAGGTGGCAAGCTTCAATCATTCGCCATTGCCGGTCCGGACAAAAAATTTGTTTGGGCCAAAGCCCAGATCGACGATGATCATGTCGTCGTCTGGAATGAGGCGGTTGACATGCCTACAGCCGTCCGGTACGCGTGGGCCGACAATCCTGAGGGTGCGAATCTCTATAACAAAGAGGGACTTCCCGCATCACCTTTTAGAACTGATAGATAGACCCAGACCTATGCGGGTATAACATCTTTAACCGCGGACGGTGTGGTGAATTTGGGGGATTATTCATTGTTCGCTAAAGCGTGGCTGAGTCACGATCCCAATGACCCAACAATGACGACAGATCCGAATTTCATCAATGAACCGATCGAAGAAGAAAAAACTTATACCGACATGCCCGATTCGGAGTTGTTTCCACTGGTCTTGGGTGTCTATGAGATCATCGATTCGATCGAAATTTTCATTGAAAACGACCATGAAAACGCCGAAAACCTGTTCGAAGCCAAGGAATTCCTTGAGGAGGTTCTCGCTGATATCAAGGCGTCAAGAGAGTAAAAACTTGATTTTTCCGGCTTAAATAGATATAATTAAACTAATATAAGGAAGGATAGAATGATGAAAAAAATAGGTTACATTTTGTTTGTTTGTTTGGCTGCCTCGTTCAGTACAGCGGAATTGATTACAATTAGCAGTGGCTATACAGCGGGTTTAATTGTTCAAGACCCGGATTCTTTTTTGATGACAGGCGGAGGTATAGGAATGTTAATGCTTGAAGATCATGTTTCCGGAGCAATTGAGGGTACTTCTGAACTTGATGAAGGTCTTGGAGGAATTTGGGAACTGAAACCTGGAGGGTATAGCAATTTGGATATAACCGGAGGTGAAATTCATGAAATATCCATTGCTTCCTACGCAACCCTTACTCTAAGGGGTGGCCGAATTGATAATATCTATAGTGGACAGTCCGCAGATCCTAATCCCCACATCACCATTATCTACTCCGGCGATCTACCCGGTTGGAATTCCACTTCAAATATGCTGACAGGGTTGTGGGGTAATGGCGACCCATTTTCAATTCAGTTATACGATGTTGCCGGTTACGATCCGGCCATTGACAATATCCAATTTGAACTAATCCCCGAACCGGCAACACTGGTTCTGCTTGGTTTGGGCGGATTACTATTGAGGCGGAAACGATAATTGTAACTTTTCAACGGCTTCTGTTCTTCATCGAGCAGAAGCCGTTTTTTGATACAACTACAACTATTGTACAACTAAATACCTGATTAGCTCATAAAACTGCCGAATCTGTCATGTCATAAAGTCTTGTATATTCATCACTTAAAAATTTCTTAAAAAGTGACAAAGTTTTTAATATCCTGTCTTCACTATTGGAATCAATCATTGAGCCAGTTATTGGCAAACTCGGCAAATTCACGGAGATTGATCAAGCAGTCACCGTTGAGGTCCAGGTCGATGCAGTCGTTCAGAAGCCAGTACGTCATGAACAGCGGCAGGTCGTCCGCATTGACATTACCGTCGCCGCTCAGATCGCCGTAAATCGGTTCAATTGGACTTCCTGTGACCTCAATGCTATCAATGGCCATATCTCCTTGAAAACCCCCCGCGGCCACTGCACGAAAACGAATCTGAATCGAACCGGTGTAAGATGTTAAGTCTACAGTCGCCTGTGTATATTCTTCACTGTTGGAGGTGTGCTGTTGACCGCTAAGATTCCAGACGGCTTCATGCCAGGTGCCATCGTAAACGTCAACATTCAGGGTTCCAATGCTCGAACCGTACATATGATAATAAAATGTCAGCACGCGTCCCAGCCCATTTATCAGGGGGCTTTCCAGTATCGCTGTATCTCCGGCATTTGACGCACCGCCCGAAGAACACTCAAGATATACGTACCACGTACTGCTGTTTGCTCCGCTGTCCGGACCGGTATTGGGTGACGGTGTGCCGCCTGAATTACGGGTCCAGTCATGCGAATCCTCGCCGGAGATGTTTACCCAGTCTCCGAATCCGCTTTCAAAATCGGCTGCACTGAGCTGGACAATGCTACCATCGTTCGGCATCGCATTTTCTTCAACGGAGTATGTGCTTTCATTCGTGTCAGTGTCGACGGCGGTGACGACATAGTAGTAAGTTGTATAATTGGTTACGGTGTTATCCGTAAATCCCGGGCTGCTTAACAAAGAGCTGTTCAGTTGGGTATATCCGCCGCCCGGTGTTGTGGACTGGTATACATTATAACCAGCCAGGTCACTTTCTGTATTAGCAGTCCAGTCAAGTGAGACTGTGGCATCACCTGCTGTTGCGACAAGGCCCTGAGGCGGATTGGGAGGCGTTAATCCTGTATCAGCCATAAGCGACAGCGTGGTGACTGATTGTGCCGGCAGTGTCAAAGGATTGGCCGGATTAAAGCTGCCGACAGAGGCGCAGTTTTCCGTCTGGCTTGTCCGATAGACATCGCCGGACAAAATTGACAAACCGGCAAAAGAAAGCGTCAGGTTAATATCGATCGTGGAATTGGTATTGATGATTACAACGCTCACTTCGCTGTTGTCAGGACTGATATAGGCCGACATTCGAACATCGGCGGAATCCTCTGTTGTGTCCACTCTCTGCCAGTCCGAATGGATAAAAGCTGAATATTGTTTGAAGCCGTAATAGTCGTTGTAGATGGTGTAGGACGATGAGGTGATATACACAAGCCCGGAACCGGCGGTGCCCCAGAACAGATCCCAATACAGATATCCCGAGACTTCCTCAACGGTCAGAGAGTTATGCAGTAATAACGCGATGTCCAGAGCGTCGGGCCAACTGCTCGTTGATTTTTCGTATTCTGTTTGGAAGAGAGGTTTGGTGCCCCACGATGTGTTGAAACTTTGCATTGCACTGAGATATGCGTCGGGGTTGTCGCCTGCATTGATGTTATAAAGGTGATGCGCGTAGCCGTAGGCATGGGATTGATTGATTAACGCCGAAATATAATCGGACGGGCTGCCTCCGGCGGCGCCGTTAAAACCGGTTGTTTCAGGCGCGAGCATCTTGGGCTTTGATGAACCGAACCGGGAATCAAACTCGTTATAAACCGCCTCGAAGGCCTGGTCATAGCCGGCGTTGGTTGAATTCTGTGTGGGATCGAATCGGCAGGAATCCCATGTGGCGGTATAGTCGACTTCGTTTTGAATACTAATATAGTCGGCATCCACTCCGTAACCGGCCCATGCCGTTATACTGTCAGCCCACCAGTCAGCATACCCGGCGTAGTCATAGTTGGTTGGCCCTCCGATAATTGTACCGCCGTTTGCGGTATCGCCGTTGCTTTTGAGATAAGCGGGGGGAGACCAGGCGCAAATCAGAGTTTTCAGGGGACGGCCCAAGGACGCTTCTCCGTTGCTGATTATGGTACTGGAGTTGCTCATATAGCCGGTGGCGCCGTCCTGGTCGTAGGCGTTTCTCAGGCGATATATGTCAAGACCAAGGTCACCGAAGAGTATATCGTATATCTGGGGTTGGGATTGGCCGAGGCTGACAAGTGTGCCTTCATACCAAGCTCCGGCAGCACCGAACCCATCAATGGTCTGATGGCGTGTATTGACATTGACAGTGCCGTTTGCGGTAGGGTCGCCGGAGCTAACCTCCGGGCCGTATACAACCGCATCATCCAAATAGATATCGATGCCTGAATCGGGGCCTTCAGCATACACAAGCAGTTCGGTGAGTGTGCCGGTTACATTTAACGTGAAACTGCCTGAAATTTGGGTCCAGCCGCTGTTGCTGGCGGTACCATTGGCTGCCCATGAATAATTTGTTCCGTTGCCATCAGTTTGTTGGAAAGATATATGAATGGTCGAACTGGCGGAGTTATTGGTTCTGACCCAGCCGGATACGGTATAGGTTGCACCTTCGACCATTTTGCCCATCATATTCTGCTGAATCCCGTGCCAGGTGGCGGTTCTGCCATAAGCACGTCCGCTGTAGGAGCCGCTGTGAACGGGTGACGTTACGGTGCTAATGGAGCCGCCGCCACGCGCGGACCAGCCGGTAGTCCCGCTTTCAAAGCCGGGGTTATCCAGTATGTTTGTGTCGCCGTATAAAGGGATGCTGAGTAATATAAGCATGGCAAACAAAACAACTTCAAGTGCTTTACGAGGCATCATTCTCTCCTGGGTATTATATTATTAGTTACCAGTTCTCAGTACATTCAATTTCTTGCGGATTATTGCACATCAACCATTGGTTCGAGAATTCAATGAGATCAAGTATCGTCACTTGGTTGTCGGATACAATATCCGGGGAATAATCAGGAGGTATCGCTTCAGGTGTGGAACTTAACCACTGTCTGCCCAGAACCACCAGATCTGAAAAATCCGTATAACAATTTCCATTTAAATCAGACACTAACCTGTAACCGAAATCACGGACGTCCTGGCAGGTAGCGGGATCCGTCATATCAGTAAGCTGAAGGATGAATTCACTGGGGCTTTCAGGCAGTACTTCGATTGTTGTAACGGTCGGGTCCGCTCCGTTCGGTGTCAGCGTGACGGTGTATGTTCCATAGAAGCCTCTGAAATCGGCTCCGCCGTCGATATCGGTTATTCCGGAACCAAGCGTTGTCCACTCATTCATCAGGTCTTGATATCGGAGACCTGCAGCGTTTAAAGTCCAGTCAGAATTCACCAGGTGTGCGTTTTCACGCCAGAGCGCATCCTCCCAGAATCCCCACATGAGAATCCCTTCCACGGCGGGGTGGCTGAAGGCAACGCGGTAAAAATCTTCAAGCTGATCGGCTCGGCTGTATACGTTGGGATCCACAATGTCGAATTCCGTAACCCAAATGGGAAGGCCGGTTTCGGCGATGCTGTCAAAGCGTGCCTTGATGGTCGCAGGACTAAAGCCGGAACTCATATGGCATTGAACACCTAACCCGTGGATGGGCGCCCCCTGCATTGTCAAGTCATAGGCCATCTGTTTAAAGTCGCTGAGATTATAGCCGCCGCTGATGACATTGTAATCATTGAGGAAAAGCATGCAATTCGGATCAATGGCTGCCGCGGCCTGAAACATCCAGGGGCGAATATCAACTCCGAGGCGATCGGCATAGAAGGCATTGTTACACATTTCATTGTTGACGTCCCAGTGGAGAAATTTTCCCTTAAAATGATTAACTGCACTGTTCAGTCTGTCTTCGACGGCCGTTCGCAGGCCGCTGGTAGCCGGAAGCGGCGCATAATCAAGGGCTTGTACCCAGTCCTGTACGGTATTTTGCGCGGCCCAGAAAATGCAGTGCCCGCGCATTTTAATATCGTTAGCCGCACAAAAGTTAAACATATTATCCGCATTCTCATAGGTGACATAATCTTCGGAAGGTTCATTGTGATACCATTTTGAGGCATTTTCGCAGACGGCCCATTCAAAGTGATCTTTAAAGAAATTCAGATAGTCAGTATTGTCCATATGATGCCTACTCATTGCGGAGCCAAAAGCGAAATGATGACGTGTCTGTACGATCTGAATATCGATATCAGGAACAGCAAATTCGGGATTATTTGGGGCAACCGCCGTAATGCGGAAATCACCTTTTCGGATTTGTTCAATGCGGCTGTCGGCTTCCGCTTCCCAATTGCCGCTGTCGGTGGCAACAACAGAAACGTCATCAACATAGAAGTTGACGCCTGCCGGAGGCAGCTCAAAATACAGCAGCAGGTCGGTCAGGGTCCCGGTGACCTGAAGCGTAAAGAAACCCGATAGATTTGTCCAGCCGCTGTCGGAAACGGTTGAACCAACGATGTAATGATATTTTGTACCGGCGTCATCTGTCTGCTTGATCGTGATTTTGACATCTGCGGAAGTGGCGTTCTGAATTCTCACCCACCCCGTGATGCTGCAGGTCTGATCATCGTTGATATCCCCTAAAAGTGATTGGGCGATACCGTTCCAGGTTGCGGTCCGGTTGCTGACAAGTGCACTGTAATTACCCGAACGAGCTGTTGTGGACGAGTTGATCGTACAACCGTATCCGGACCAACCTTCGGTAGTCCCGGTTTCGAAATCGGGATTCGTTAATTGATTGACTGCAAGGCTGGGTTGAGACAAGGCAAATAAAAACAATAAAGGTAGGAATATCGTACTCTCAATACAATGTATTATACATTTTCGGACTCTCATCACATCCCCGGTTGAATGTCTATTTTCCTGTATGTATCTCCCCGCTCGTAAAAGAAGACCGATTTATATATCGATAATAGGGTGTTGTCTGTCGATTTTCGGTAAACGTTTACTGATTTCGAATCTAATAGTAGCAGAAATTGGCACATTATGTCAAGCAAAAAGAAAATCCCCCATATTTTTGTTAATTTGAGTAGCCCTTTGTATGATGTGAAATAAAAAATTTTAGTCTTATATAAAATTCGATTTCCCTCAGGAAATCCAAGAGAATAAACCGAAGTTCTTATATTTAAAGAAGATATGTTAATTTTAGGAGGTTTTTATGTGTGCGGGGTGTGCACAGTAGAATAAAAAAAAGTATCTCAAAAAAAAAATAACTTGACTGAAATCTTAAAACAGAATAATATCTAAGTAAACGTTTACTGGAGGTTATTCGTGGAAAAAACAGTTCAACGACCAACGGCTCGAGAAATTGCAAACCAATGTGGTGTCAGTGTTGCCACGGTAAGTCGGGTCCTCAATCGCAATTTCAAGAACGGCTTCTCTGTTCGTCGGGAACTTCATGAACGAATTACTAAAATGGCCGATGAACTGGGTTACCGTCCGAACCTTGCGGCTCGAAACCTCGCCCAACAGCAAACACATATTATCGCGTTTTTAGGATGTAATACCTCTTTCGGATGGCCCACCAATATTTATCAGCTTACTTGTGAGACCGCGATTCGTTTTCTTCAAAGTCACGGCTACAACATTTGTACAGCAGCACCGAATCTGGAAAGGGATAATACCGAATTGCCCCCATGGCGCGTGGATGGTGTGGTCGTTCTTCAGGAATGTTCGCCTGAGACGATCGAAGAGATGGAACGGATTCAACTGCCGTATGTGGTTATCAATGGTGTGGGGGGGGCAAACTGTTGCTCGATTGTTCCGGATGATGTTGATGCGACCCAACGTGCAGTCGGCCATTTGTTGGATCTGGGCCATCAACGTATTGCGTATGCCGGCCCTTCTCCGGAGCATCGGCATCATGCCAGTATCGGGCATCGCCATCGAACCTATCTTTCTGAAATAAGCACACATGGCCTTGAGCCCATATCAGGGCATGAGGCATCATTTGTTTCGGGCCTGGATTTTCTGGTTTCGTCGGTCTTGAAGCAAAAAGCCACTGCGATAATCGCTTATGACCATGTCATCGCCATGAAACTCCTCCACGATGCCAATATTCTCAATATCGAAATTCCCAAGCAAGTCAGTCTTGTTTGTTTTAATGATGAGAAACTCTGCGACTTGGTGGTTCCACCGCTTACGACAGTGGGTGTACCGTCGGCGAAAATGGGCCAGGTGGCCGCGGAACTGCTTTTGAAGCAGATTGAATCTCCGAAAGAAAAGTGTCCGCCGGAATGCATTAAATTACAGGAGGATCTTATCATTCGGTCATCGACGGCAGAGCCGTTGAGTTAATTTAACGTGCGCAGATAGCAGATAGATAAAGGTCCGTTAAGGAGAAGTGTCATAGAAAACGATTCTGACAAAGGAATCAATCGGGTAATGAAAGAAGTTAGAGAAACAATCAAAGACAGAGGATTTTTCGGAGGTTAATTATGATGGGAAATGTAAAATTATTTATGGCGATATTATTAAGTATCGCGACGATGGCTTCGGGAGTCGAAGTTATTAGTATCGACATCAACAATTATGGCAACGATGTTGCCTACATCGGAGAAGCAGCCGTGTCGGGTGCGACCGAGTGGGTCGTTTACTATGGCGGCTGGGGTACACCGGTCGGTTCGCCGAGAAGCGCCGATCTTGCTGAGGCGAAAGTACATTATCCTGAAGCGGATCCTCCGGATCCGTATCCAAGCAGCACCTACGCCGAACAGGTGTGGCTGGGAGACCCGGGCGGGCATGGCTATCCGGGATCGGGTGACACGCTGCTGGGTGATGGTTTTCAGAGCAACACCCCCAGTCCAACTTCGCTCAGCACCGATCCGAATATTGCGTTTATCGGTTTAGACCTGTTTTCCGGCGATCAGGTCGGCGATGACGCTTATGGCGGAACGTTTGATATGTATGTTTATGGAAACAGCGCAGGGACCTTTACCCTGACAAATGCAGACCCGAATGGAATGGTGGTCATTGCCTCCGGTTCTGTAACAGGAACAACGTCGGGCTTTGTTGAAGGCGAGAATTATGTTGTCTTTAGTGGTGTGAGCATCGCCGATCCCAACAGTGCCCTGTTGTGGTATTCGAATGAACTCAATGGAATCCAGTTGGTCAGCACAAAACAAACGCCCAAGGTCATCAATCCGGATTCGGTGGACCCCAATGATTACACCATCACAATATCGGATTGGGATGTGGCTTTTGATACGAATGGCCGTCCCGATGAAACGAATTATGGCTTCGGCAGTTATTATGGTCCGGACTTTTACCCAGGCTCGGTTGGCATCTTGGACACGGGCGATGCGATGGAATATGACGTATCCATTGATGCTGCCGCTCAGGGGCAATATAATCTGACGATCTTTATGGACACAACCTATGGTGCAACCACACTGAATTTCTTCCTTGATGGAATCCCAATCGGCAGTCTGACCGGGTCTGCCATCGGCCCAGAGACAGTAGGGCCTCTGTCGTTCAATCTTTTCACTGGTATGCATACACTGAAATGGCAGTCAACGGGCTACCAAGGGGCTAATCTTGGAAACATCGTCTTGAATTACGTCGGCCCCATCATCCTGAATGATTGTGCGGATGTCTATACATACGGCCTGCAGCTTGGGGGGGATATCACCGGCGATTGCCGTGTCGATATCAGCGATCTTGCATTGATAGTGGCCGAGTGGACCAACGACTATAATCCATTTTAATAATGTAACAGAAAAACCAATGAAATGGCCTTATTAAGAGGAGATAATATGATGAATATTCGAATGAAAGTTTTATGTACTGCTGCCATTCTCGCAGTGTTGACACTTGTGGTCCCGGTGTCAGCGGATGTGATTAATGACTTCGAAGGAATCGCCGGCAATGCCATTGACTGGGCCTCCGACGTCAGTATTGACTCGGATCCTAATTACAGTTACGACTCGACCATCGGTGTCACCAGTGGCAGTCAGAGTGTGCGTTTGAATCAATGCGGATATGCCCAAACACTTTCTTTCCGACTGGATGCAGCCGGAAAGGCCCTTTTTATGGCTAATTCGTACTTTTCAATCGATGTCTCGGTTGCCGCCAGCGGCGGAACGTATACTGCCGGCTACACCAACATTGAAGAGGTGGCTATGAACGCTTTGGGGCCCGGCTTTACGGCGGTTGCGTCGGGAACGCCGCTTCAGTTTTACTGGTGGGGATCTGCTCCGGAACGAACTGAAACGCTGATTGTTGATTACAGCGATTTCCGTGATGCCATTACGGCAACTGACTATATTGAGATTATTCTGACCACCAACCCCGGCGGCGGGGCACCCTGCGAGATCTACTTCGACAATGCTCAGCTTTTTGGCGGAACAGGCGTCCTGGGGGCTTATGAGAACGAGGTCTTGGCGGATAACCCGGTTTTGTACTTGCGGCTGGAAGAGGACACCACTACCAGCACCAGTTCCGGCAATGGTCCGCAGGCCGATTCCTCAGGTAACGACTATTGGGGCGTTCATCGCGCGAATACGGAATTTCGTGCCAATGAAGGGATTGGAAACTGCCGTTATTTACCGGGTATCGACGGCCAAAATGCGATTGCGGCGGGAAATGCTGCGGAATTTGACTGGACGTTTGATTTTAGCGATGACCATGCATTTGCTCCGGATGACATTTCATTTGAGCTCTGGTTCAATGCGGATGCTGACTTGGGCGCGTATGCCATCTTCTTCCAGCAGGTGAAGACTAGCGAATACCAAGCCCCGGGTTTGGGTAACAGTGAGGGGACTCTTCGCGTCTATACCGGAAATCCAACCAACCCCATTCCGCCGGATCCGAATGATCCGAACGAAATCTCACAATTCTGGTGGTATACGAACGTGGAAACGCCGCAGGATGACCAATGGCACCAGGTCGTCGTCACTTATCAGGAAAGTTACGGCACGGCCGATGAGATGGCGATTCAGTTGTATCTGGACGGCAATTTGGAAAATTCAACGGTGGTTGGTGACGCCACATGGCCCGCCAGACTGGGACCGGAGTTTGATCATGTCGTTATCGGCGGTGCCAATGATTTAGGCTATGTCTGGAACTCCTTTAAGGGCTTTGTCGATGAGTTTGCGATCTATGAGGGCATTCTGTCGGCGGACCGTATTGGGGTTCATTACAGTGCCGGCTTGTGTGCCATGTCCAAGGGCGATCTTACCGGGGACTGCAAGGTTGATATGGACGACTTTTCGGTACTGGCCGCGACTTGGATGTTGTGTAATGATCCCAACTCATTTGGGACGGATCCGGCTTGTGGGCCGACCTGGTGATGAGACTAATCTTCCGTAACTGGAAGTTAGAAGTGATAGTGAAGTGTGTGTGGTGTGTATGTGGTTAATCCTGCTCTGACGGTCAGGGCGGAAGTGAAATGATGAGAAAATTATTTCTCAGGAGGAAAGATGATGAAAAGGTTAATGGTGTTAGGAATGTGTGCTGTGTTGATGTTGGGTACATCCAGTTTCGCAGCAATTATCAATGACTTCGAAGGAGTCGCTGGTAATGCGGTTCACTGGGATGGTGACAATGGGGCGAGAAGCATTGACGACGCTACGGTAAACCCGTCGATTTACAGCTATGACTCGGTCACGGGTGTTACGAGCGGTTCACAAAGCGTCCATGTGAATGTACCTAGCTGGGGCCAGACTTTGGGACTCAGACTGGATTATGCACAACGGGTCGACTTTATGGCCAACTCGATCTTTTCGATCGATATTTCGGTTCCGGCTAACCATGTCAATGATGGAAGCGGTGGGTGGACTGAGATCTATAACGTGACGCTGAACACCGAAGGTTACGGATGGCATGACCAGTTTACGGTTCCCGCCATGCAATTTGGATTTTGGGACAATTCCGGAGTGCAGACCCAAACACTGACGTTTGATTACAGCGCTGCGAAGGCATCCATGCCAGCGGTTCCTGGTTGGGTCGAGATAATCTTTGCGACAAACAGTGATGGTGTTCATAGCAATTTGTACTTTGACAATGCCCAAGTAATCGTTCCGGAACCGGCGACACTGTCGATTCTGGGTTTGGGTGCAATGGCATTACTGCGTCGTAAGAAATAAGCGAACGATTCATTAAAAAGTGAGTATATGAGTCGTAAGATCCTGTTACGGCGGCTCAAGTCCCTACGAGCCGCCGTAAACAGGGGCGATATTGCCTGATTTCAGGTGTTTTTAAAGGTTTGTGTGGACAGGAAATCTCAGGAGTCGAAGATCATGAAAAAATCGAAGGGTTTCACTTTAATTGAACTGCTGGTAGTCATTGCGATTATTGCACTCTTACTATCGATTATCCTGCCTTCATTGAAACGCGCCAAGGAGTCGGCACAGCGCATTGTCTGCAGAAACCATCTCAAAAATATCGGGCTTTCCAATGAGATTTATGCAACAGAGCATGATAACGCCTTTGTCCCAATCAATGATCCGAGTTTGCCTGTCGGTCACAGCCAGTGGGTTGTCAATGATGCATTTCGGGATATTTTAAAGCTGAATGATAAACAGCAATCCGCGACGAGTAATTACGATACACCCGATGACTATCTTTGCCCAACGGACAGGATCAGTACAGACAAAGCGAACGCTGGAGGTGGCGGCGTTCTGCTCAGTTATGCGTACAATCTGACCGATTGGGGATGGAATCATATGGCGTCGGGGAATTATACGGGCCACAAAACAAGTTCGCTCAAGGTTCCCGGTTCCAAACTGGCATTTTCGGATTCTGTTGACTGGTGGCTGGAATGGTCAGGTGCAGATTACCGATCGCCGGGATGGGATGACTTAGGACAGGATTCGCTGGATAATTACCAAGTTGCGGGCCGCTGGGGGCCGACAATTTACCGTCACAATGAGGGTGCCAATGTCCTTTACTATGATGCCCATTCTGAATACTTGAAGAAAGAAGAGATTTTCATTATCGACAACTTTGATGCAGGTCAACCGGGAATGTGGGCTGGGAATAAGGGCCTCTATGACCAATATCACCCCTAAAACAAGACAGCAGCAGCAAGGATTTTATTAGTGTTCTTTCGAATGTGGTTCTGGTTGGTTGTTATATCTTTGGTTGCTGGATGGAATATTTCCCTGACATTTCTTTGGGCTCATGCAAACGTACCGTCTGAATTTAATTGCAGAAAGTGGGTTCGTATTTGATAACCGCATTTGGAGTAAAAGATTCGAAAACAATGACGATTGATTTTACCATCTTTTTTGTTATATTTATATGTAAAACGGGGCCAAAGAGTGTTCTTGAATAATCGATTACTTTGTCTAATTTGTATCTTTTTTGGGTTTTTGGTTGGTGTTCTTTGGGCTGAAGACGGCTATCGTTTATGGCTTCGCTACGAGCCGATCACCGATTCTGTACGTATTCAGGAATATAAGAATTCTATTAAACAAATCGTGCTGCCGGAGTCATTTCGAAGTGATGATGTCATAAAGAAAGAGCTTCAGAGAGGACTGTCAGGGCTTCTTGGAGTGACTGTTCCGTGTACGGACTCCATTACACAAAATGGGGCGTTGGTTATCGGGACGGCAGAAGACTCAGATGCGGTCCGCAAGTGTATCGATGCTTCGACGTTAGAAGCGTGCGGTCCTGACGGATATGTGATTCGGTCTGTCCAATTCAACGACCGTTCGGTGACGATCATCGCAGGCAATACCCATTCGGGCTTGCTTTATGGAGTGTTTCATTTTTTGCGGTTGATGGAAACGACACAATCTCTTTGTGATTTATCGATTCAACAAAAGCCCGGAATACAAAATCGCTTGTTAAATCACTGGGATAATCTGGACGGAAGTGTTGAGCGAGGATACGCCGGTGAGTCTATTTGGGATTGGGAGACGTTGCCTGAGACAGTAAGTCCCCGTATCAAAGATTACGCCCGTGCGAATGCGTCGATTGGGATTAACGGGGTTGTGGTCAACAATGTGAACAGCCAGGCGGAGATCCTGACGGCCGATTATATTCGTAAAGCGACGGCGATTGCCGATGTGCTGCGTCCGTACGGGATTCGCTTGTATTTCAGTATCAAATTTACCTCACCGCATGTGATTGGGGGGTTGGAGACGTCTGACCCGCTGGATACGGAGGTTGTTGAGTGGTGGAAGAAAAAAGCGGCGGAGATTTATGCGGCGATTCCGGATTTTGGAGGCTTTTTGGTCAAGGCGTATTCGGAAGGTCAACCAGGGCCGCAGCAGTACGGCCGCAGTCATGCCGACGGGGCCAATTTGCTGGCTAAAGCATTGGCACCGCATGGGGGTGTGGTGATGTGGCGTTCGTTTGTGTATGATCTTACAATTGATTCGGACCGGACGAAGTGTGCCTATCTGGAGTTTGTTCCGCTGGACGGGAAGTTTGCATCGAATGTGCTTATTCAAACCAAGAACGGGCCGATCGATTTTCAGCCGCGGGAGCCGTTTAACCCGCTGTTCGGGGCAATGAAAAAGACGCCGCTCATGATGGAGCTTCAGATCACGCAGGAATATACCGGACAGGCCAAGCATCTGGTGTATTTGGCGCCGCAGTGGAAAGAGGTGCTGGATGCGGATACCTATGCCAACGGGGCGGGTACGACTGTTGCGACAATTATCGATGGTTCGGCTCAGGGCCATTCCGTCAGTGGGATCGCCGGCGTTTCCGGAATCGGATCGGATCGCAACTGGACCGGACATCATTTTTCGCAGGCGAACTGGTATGCGTTCGGGCGGCTCGCCTGGGATGCGGATTTGTCGTCTGAGGCGATTGTCGAGGAGTGGATTCGGATGACCTGGTCGAATGAGCCGGAGGTTGTGAAAGTCATTGCGGACATCATGGATGGTTCGTGGCAGTCGTGCATTGATTATATGACGCCGCTGGGGTTGCATCATTTGATGGCCGAGGGGCATCATTACGGGCCCGGACCGGGGTATGTGCATCCGCAACGGCATGACTGGAGCTCGACCTATTATCATAAGGCTGATGCCGAGGGCATCGGGTTTGACCGCAGCAAAACGGGAACAAATGCGGTCAGTCAATATTATTCGCCTTTGAATGAGCGATTCAATAGCTTGGAGACCTGTCCCCAAGAGTATCTGTTGTGGTTTCATCATGTGTCATGGAGTCATCGCATGGCCTCCGGCGACTCGCTGTGGGACCAATTGCAGGCCCGTTACAGAGGCGGGGCCGATGACGTGAAGAAGATGAAGGCGGCCTGGATTTCGCTGGCCGGTAAAGTGGATCAGGAGCGTTTTGAACATGTGAACCGGCGTTTGGAGATGCAGTTGACCAACGCCGAACAATGGCGGGATATCTGCCTTGCGTATTTCGGGCAGTTTGTTAAGGTCAACGAGGAATTCAATCATTAAAAGGGATTTGCTCATGCAGAATGGAATACAAAAACTGTCAATTAAAGAAAGAATTGGTTATGAGCTGAGGGAGGGATACATAAAATGAGCCATTATCAACACAAATTGTCTTTTCGCGAAAAAGCAGGGTACAGTTTAGGTGATGGCGCCGCCAACCTGGTTTTCCAGGTACTGATGGCGTATCAGTTCATATTCTTCACGCAGATCATGGGGCTCAGCGCCAAGGCTGCGGGACTCTTATTCCTGATCGGCCGTTTCTTCGATGCCTTTACCGATCCGGCCATGGGTTTTGTTGCAGATCGTACCCACACAAAGTGGGGACGCTTCCGCCCTTGGTTGGTTTGGTCGGCACTGCCCTTTGCTGGTATTTTCTGGCTGACCTTCACCAGTCCTGGATGGTCACCCACCGGACAGATGGTCTATGCCTACATCATGTATTTTTTATTGATGGGGGTTTACACCATCAACAATGTGCCGTATTGCGCGTTGAATGGAGTGATGACCGGTGATGTGGATGAGCGTACCAGTCTATCCACCTACCGGTTTGTTTGTGTGACAATCATTCAGTTCATTGTTCAGGGACTGACACTGCCATTGGTTGGAAAATTCGGTCAGGGAGACGATGCCAAGGGATGGTCGATTACGATGGGAATTTTCGCAATTGTGACAATCTTCTTTTTCGTGATTTGCTTTTTTTCGGTAAAAGAACGGGTGACGCCCGATCCTAAGCAGAAGTCTTCCGCCAGGCAGGACATGCTTGATACCTTTAGGAATCGTCCTTGGGTCATCCTTTTCAGTGCAACACTGATGATTTTCATCATGCTAGTGGTTCGTGGCGGATCGCTGCCCCTTTTTGTGGAGCACTTTGCCGACCGTGGGGCGCTGGGGGATTATATTGGGTCCCTGGGATTTCAGCGTGTCGACGATGTTGCTCTGACCGGCTTCAGAAAAGTACTGGACGCCTTTGGTCTTCTGGTGGCGCCGGATAACTCAAATGTGCATAAAGTTGCGTATGGCGTATTCGGGATGTTGGGTACCTTTACCACCTTTTTGGGGGTACTCTGTTCCAAGCCCCTATCAAAGCTTATCGGCAAACGCATGGTTTTCGTTGTCTCGCTTATCGTGACGACGCTGGTGACCCTGTGGCTGTATTTCATACCTGCCACAAATATTCGTGCCATGTTGTGGCAAAGTGCTTTGTGGGGATTGGCGTATGGACCGACCGTACCCTTGCTGTGGTCGATGATTGCTGACACTGCCGACTACTCTGAATGGAAGACAGGTCGTCGCGCGACCGGGTTTGCGTTTGCTGGTGTGGTCTTTGCCCTCAAATTTGGTTTGGGAGTCGGCGGCTATGTCCAAGGGGTGATTTTAGGCGCGTATGGTTATGACGGCAATGAAGGAGCGGTTTTAACCGAACGAGCTATCGATGGTATTCGTATTGCCTCAACGATTGCTCCGGCCGCTTTCATTTTTGCTGCCGTGGCGATCCTCCTGTTCTACCCGATTACCAAGAAATTGAATTACCAAATTGGTGATGAGTTGGCCCAACGACGGCTTGAGCGTCGGAAGGGGCAAACTGAATTGAACGATTCACCGGATATGACGGAAGGCAATCGATGAGATATTCAAAAATGATGGGTGTTTTATTATGTGTCTGGATTTTGAGTTGTTGCGCATGGAGTGTGGATGAACCGGTTGCATTAAAGGAAGTGTTTACTGAAGACTTTCTGATTGGAACAGCACTCAATACCGGTCAAGTGTTTAATGAGCTACCGGCTGAGACGATGCTGATAAAGACGCATTTCAACTCAATCACGCCGGAGAACCTGCTCAAGTGGGAAAAGGTACATCCGTCGCCGGGCCGCTACGATTTTGAGTCTGCCGATGCATTTGTCAATCTGGGTCAACAGCACAACATGTCTGTCATAGGCCACACGCTTGTCTGGCATAGTCAAACACCCGGCTGGGTATTTAAAGATGCCGAGGGCAAGCCACTGAGCCGGGATACGCTGCTGGCTCGGATGAAAGATCATATCTTCACTGTTGTGGGACGTTATAAAGGACACATTCACGGCTGGGATGTTGTGAATGAAGCGGTTGACGATGACGGGACTCTGCGGAAAACCAAGTGGCTGGAGATCATCGGTGACGATTATGTTGCCAAGGCGTTTGAGTATGTGCATGCGGCAGACCCGGATGCGGAACTGTATTATAATGATTATGATATGTGGAAAAAAGACCATCGCGACGGCGTCGTGCGTCTGGTGAAGGATTTGCAGTCCCGAGGGCTGCGTGTGGACGGTATCGGTATGCAGGGGCACTGGGGGTTGGATTATCCGCCGTTGAATGAGATCGCCGACAGCATCAATGCCTATGCGGCGCTGGGTGTGAAGGTAATGATAACGGAAATGGAAATCACGGTGCTGCCGAGTCCCTGGAAAGATTGGGGTGCGGATATTACCAAGAGTTATAAATTGGAGAAAGAGCTGAATCCTTATCCGAACGGGCTGCCGGAAACGATGCACGAAAAACTTGCCGCCCGCTACGCCGAGTTCTTCTCCCTGTTCCACAAACACGCAGATAAAATCAGCCGGGTGACCTTTTGGGGGGTGCAGGACGGCAACTCCTGGCGGAATAACTGGCCTGTGAGGGGACGTACGGATTATCCGCTGATATTTGATCGAAACTGTGAACCGAAGCGGGCGTTTGGCGCGGTGATTGCGATTCCGCAGGCGGACGCTGGAACGCCGCCGCCGGTGAGCCGAACGTTTACGAATCCGGTCATTTCGGGTTTCCACCCGGACCCGAGTATTTGCCGGGTTGAGGATGACTACTACACGGTTCACAGCACGTTTGAGTATTTTCCCGGCGTTCCGATTTTTCACAGCCGGGATTTGGTGCATTGGCGGCAAATCGGGCACTGCCTGACGCGAGAAAGTCAACTGCCTCTGGAAAAGATGCGGGCGTCGGGGGGGATTTTTGCGCCGACGCTGCGGTATCATGACGGGACGTTTTACATGATCACCACGAATGTGTATGGCGGCGGGAATTTTTATGTGTCGGCCAATGATCCTGCAGGACCGTGGTCGGAACCGGTGTGGTTGGATAACCAAGGGATCGATCCGTCGCTGTTTTTTGATGATGACGGCAAGGTGTATTACACGCGGCATGTCGGCGGCGGGGACGGGTATATCGGGCAATGTGAGATTGATATCAAGAGCGGCAAGCTCAAGGGCCAGCTTCAGAATATCTGGGGCGGCACCGGCGGGGTGTGGGCCGAGGGGCCGCATTTGTATAAGATCAATGGAACATATTTCCTGATGATATCCGAAGGCGGGACCAGCTATGATCACATGGTGACGATTGCCCGCAGCGATTCGCCGTTTGGACCATTTGAATCGAATCCTGACAACCCGATTTTGACACATCGCAATCGTCCGGGGCATCCGATTCAGGCGCTTGGACATGCAGACCTGGTCGAATCATCTGACGGCTGGTGGATGGTCTGCCTGGGCATCCGGCCACAGGGCGGCAATTTACATCATCTCGGTCGTGAGACGTTTCTGACACCGGTCGTGTGGAATGATGATAACTGGCCGGTGGTCAACGGTAACGGCACTCTGGAATTGGTGATGCCTGCGCCAAGTCTGGCCTCGCATCCTTTTAAAGAACGTCCCGCCAGAGATGACTTTGACAATGAAATATTGGATATGCAATGGAACTTCCTGCGAAATCCTTATGATGTCGATCACTCCCTTTCAGCACGCCCCGGCTATCTTCGCCTCCATGGTTCAGCCGTAACGCTCAATGATCAGGATTCACCGGCATTTGTCGGCCGCCGTCAAATGGATCTGACCTGTCGGATATCGGTAAAACTTGATTTTAAACCCGCCGCAGAGAACGAAGAAGCGGGTTTGGTACTGCGCGGCAATGAAGGAAATCACTATGATATGGCAATTACGAAGAGGCAAGGTAAAAGAAAAGTTTTTTTACGAAAGATAATGTCATCAAAGACGGTCGAACCCGTTTTTTACGCAGATATTCCGGACGGAGATTTAATTTTACTTATAGAAGCATCTCCGTTAGAATACACCTTTTCGTGTCGCGGTGGCAACGGATCGGAAATATCGCTGGGCAGTGCTTTCACACGGGACTTGTCGTCGGAGAAAATCGGCGGCTTCACAGGTGTCTATTGTGGCTTGTATGCCTCGGGAAATGGCAGCAAAAATAAAGCCCCTGCCGACTTTGATTGGTTTGATTATCTTGCTAAGTGATAAGGTTATTGTAATGAATACATCGAAATGCAGCAGTGATAAGATGCATAAATATTTAGATTCTAAATGTCCGGCAAATGAGCGTTTGGAAGATCTTCTTTCTCAAATGACAGTGGAAGAAAAAGTCGCGCAGATGCTCTGCCAGTGGAATGATGCTGGCCAGACACTTCTTGACGAAAAGGGTGATTTTGACCTTAAAAAGGCAAAGGAAAGTTTCAAGGAGGGTCATGGTCTCGGCCAGTTGGGTCGGCCCGGAACGCATGGCAAAGGTAAAAGTCCAAAGGAAACTGCTGAACTGACCAATAAGATTCAGGAGTTTTTCATCGAGAACAGTCGACTGGGAATTCCTGTTGTGTTTCATGCCGAGTGTCTTCACGGTCTGGCGGCAAAAGATGCGACCAGTTTCTCACAACCGATTGGTTTGGGAGCGACCTTTGACCCGGATTTGATTTGTCGGCTTTATGGAATGGCTGCCGAAGAGGCCCGTGCCTGTGGCAACCACCAGGCGCTGACACCAGTCGTCGATGTCGCGCGTGACCCGCGTTGGGGTCGCGTTGAGGAAACCTATGGCGAAGACCCATATCTTGTAGCATGTATGGGGATGGCTGCTGTTAAGGGGTTTCAGGGGGATGCTGCATTCGCTGACAAAAAGCATGTGATCGCAACACTCAAACACTTTGCCGCGCACGGCCAGCCCGAATCAGGCACTAATTGCGCACCGGTTAACGTTTCTACCCGAGTCCTCCGCGAAGTGTTCTTATATCCCTTTAAAAAAGCAATTCAGGAAGCCGGTGTCATTAGTGTAATGGCTTCCTATAATGAAATTGACGCAGTTCCCTCCCATGCCAACAAGTGGCTCTTGGATGGTGTCTTGCGTAAGGAGTGGGGGTTCCAGGGGTATGTCGTTTCGGATTATTACGCGATTCGGGAACTTAATGAAAGAGAAGGTTTCTTTGGTCAGTTTTTGGCTGAAGACGGAAAGCAGGCCGCAAAATTAGCCGTTAATGCCGGTGTCAATATAGAATTACCCGAGCCGGATTGCTATCCCGGTCTTGCCGAACTGGTTAAAGAAGGCCACGTCCCGGAGTCTGTGATAGATCAGATGGTTCGCCCGATGCTGGAATGGAAGTTTAAGCTTGGATTATTTGATGATCCGTATGTTTGCCCCGACAACGCAGAGAAGGTTGTCGGTTGCAAGCAGCACCGCGATCTGGCACTTGAAGCAGCATGTAAAACCATTACGCTTCTTAAAAACGACAGTGACCTTGCGCCGATCGATGCATCGAAGGTCAAAACGATTGCCGTCATCGGCCCCAATGCCGACCGCCAAATGCTCGGAGGTTACAGCGGCGTTCCCAAACACTGCTCGACGCTGCTGGAGGGTATTCAGGAACATGTTGCCGATTCGATCAAGGTCCTTTATCATGAGGGCTGTAAGATCACGGTAGGGGGTTCGTGGGCAGAAGACGAAGTGGTTCTCAGCGACCCCCAAAAAGACCGCCAGTCAATTGCCGAGGCAGTGAAAATTGCAGAACAAGCCGATGTTGTTATTCTTGCTATCGGGGGGAACGAACAGACCTCACGGGAAGCGTATGATGTCAATCATAAGGGTGACCGCACGGACCTTCAAATGGTGGGCCGGCAGGATGAATTGATCGATGCGATTGCCGCAACAGGAAAACCGACGATCGCGTTTTTGTTCAACGGCCGGCCGCTGGCCGTATGTAATCTAAAGGAAAAGGCCCAGACGATCTTCGAATGCTGGTATCTTGGACAGGAAACCGGAAAAGCGGTTGCACAGGTCCTGTTCGGCGATGTCAATCCCGGCGGAAAACTCCCGATTACGATTCCTCGTTCTGTCGGGCATATCCCGGCTTACTATAATTATAAACCTTCGGCGCGTCGCAGTTATCTTTTTGATGATGTCAGTCCCCTGTATGCCTTTGGGTATGGCCTAAGCTATACACAATTTGAATTCAGCCAGCTCCGATTGAAAAAAGATGTCATTAAATCAAATGAATCAACAACCGTATCTGTGGAGGTGACGAATACAGGCAAACGGGTCGGGGATGAAGTGGTACAAATGTACATTCGCGACTGTTACAGTTCGGTCACCCGTCCTGTCAAAGAACTAAAGGGTTTCCAGCGGATTACCTTGCAGCCGGGACAGACAAAAACGGTTTCCCTGGACATTACGCCGGAAAAACTGGCCTTTTATAATATGGATATGAAGGATGTGGTCGAGCCCGGCACATTTCAAATTATGATCGGCAACTCATCGCGTGACGAAGACCTGCAAAAGCTTATCTTAACCGTGGTCGAATAAAACGAGGGAAAGAATTTTTTACCTTCCTGCCTCGGAAAAGCGAAAACAATAAACTCGGGAGGAATCTATGGACAGATTACATATCGGAAAAAAGTTTCTGAAAAATCGGCGATATTCTCTCATGATGACATTCGGTAAAATGTTATTTATTTTCTTTGTCTGCTTTTTCTCTTCTGCGTCTACGTGTTTTTCGGTGGGCGAGAAGCGCTATGTCAGTGATGTTTACAGTGATGGCGGTTTTTGCCTTGCGCAGAAAAATGATCTTGCGACTCTCTATGTGGATTCGGAAGATGAGGCTGGTGTCGTACGGGCCGTCAAGGATTTACAGGCTGATATTGGCCGTGTGACAGGGCAGATACCGAAAGTCGTCAATAAAGAGGCTGAACTTGGCAACAATATGGTGATCATCGGTACGATTGGGAAAAGCGACCTGATCGACCGGCTTATCAAGGCCGGGAAAATTGACGTGATGCAAATCACCGGAAAATGGGAGTCCTTTCTCATTCAGGCCGTGCCGAATCCGGTGCCCGGTGTCGCCCATGGACTGGTTATTGCCGGCAGTGACAAACGCGGGACGATTTACGGCATCTATGACCTGTCCGAACAAATCGGCGTTTCGCCGTGGTACTGGTGGGCGGATGTACCAGTCCAAAAGAAAGATACGATTTATATCAAACCGGGACGCTATATCCAGGGGCCGCCCGCCGTCAAATATCGCGGTATCTTTCTGAATGATGAGGGATTTGCTCTAAGCCCTTGGGTTAATGAAAAATTCGGCGATTACAACGCCGAGTTTTATACGAAGGTATTCGAATTATTGCTGCGTCTGAAATCGAATTTTCTGTGGCCTGCGATGTGGGATAATGGCTTTGCTGATGATGACCCGCTTAACGCAAAATTAGCCGACGAGTACGGCATTGTCATGGGCACGTCACATCACGAGCCGATGAACCGCGCGCATAAGGAGTGGAAACGATATGGAGAAGGCCCGTGGGACTATTCTAAAAACGCCGAAGTGCTTCATGATTTCTGGGAAAAGGGGATCCGGCGGAGCAAGGATTACGAAACCATCATTACGCTTGCAATGCGAGGCGACGGTGATACCGGCATGAGCGAAAATACAAATATTGCATTACTCGAACAAATTGTGACCGACCAGCGCAAAATTATCAGTGACGTTATGGGTGAAGACTTGAGCAGCATTCCGCAGGTATGGGCGCTCTATAAAGAAGTGCAGGATTATTACGATAAAGGCATGCGGGTGCCGGACGATGTGACTTTATTATTGTGCGATGATAACTGGGGCAATGTCCGAATGCTGCCCGCCACTGATGCAGCGCCGCGGCAGGGCGGCTACGGGATGTATTATCATTTTGATTTTTATGGTGGGCCGAGAAGTTATATCTGGCTCAATACAAACCCCATTTCCCGGATATGGGAGCAGATGCATTTGTCGTATTGCCACGGCGTCGACCGGATTTGGATTGTCAACGTAGGGGATTTAAAGCCGATGGAATTTCCCATCTCGTTTTTCCTCAATTATGCGTTGGCACCCGATGAATGGCCCGCAAAACGTTTGCCGGAATATACCCGTCAATGGGCACAGCAGCAGTTCGGCCCTGAACACGCCGAGGCAATCGCCGACATCCTTTCCAAATACACGAAATACAACGGCCGAAAAAAACCTGAAATGCTGGCCCCCGACACCTATAACCTCGTGGATTATCGTGAGGCTGAAACGGTCATAGCGGATTACACGAAACTCGTGGAAAAAGCCGAGCAGGTCGGCAAGGCGTTGCCCGCCCAATACAGGGACGCTTATTTCCAACTGGTGCTGCATCCGGTACTGGCTTGTGCGAATCTCAATGAGCTGAAAGTGACTGTCGGCCAAAACCATCTTTATGCAAAGCAGGGCAGGGCGGCCGCTAACACATTAGCCGAAAAGGTAAAAGCATTGTTCGAAAAGGATTCCGAAATTACCGACCGCTATCATAAACTTGCCGGCGGCAAGTGGAATCATATGATGGACCAGGCGCATATCAGTTTCACGATCTGGAGTTCACCGCCCAAAGATGTGATGCCCGAGGTCAAAACAGTTGAACTGTCTGCTGCCGCCGATATGGGCGTCGCGATTGAAGGCTCGGCAGAATGGTGGCCCGAGTCGGAAAAGGAAGCCCTCCTGCCCGAATTCGACACGTACAATCGCCAGGTGTACTATATCGAAGTGTTTAATCGCGGCCAGGCTCCTTTCGGATATACGGTTGAAACGTCACAGCCCTGGCTGCAGGTGATTCCCGAAAAGGGGAACATCGAAATACAGCAGCGGATCAATGTTAGTGTGGATTGGGATAAAGTCCCTGCCGGTACACAGAACGCTTTAATAAAAATCATCGGCCCCGATACAAAGAGTGTAACCGTTCAGGCCGTTGTAAAAAATCCCGAATCTCCGAAACGCGATGAACTCAAAGGTTTCGTTGAGAGCAACGGTTACGTTTCCATTGAGGCTGAGCATTATACCAGTGCGGTTAATGCAGACCCTGTCAAATGGCTCACGATTCCCGATCTGGGTCGAACGCTTTCAGGTATCACACCCATGCCGGTGACGGCCAAAAGTCAAACGCCGCAGGGCAACAGCCCGCGACTGGAATATACGATACACTTTTTCAGCAGCGGCGATGTCGAAGTGAACGCGTATCTGTCCCCCACTCAGAACTTTAAAAAGGCACAAGGACTGCGTTATGCGATTTCATTTGATAACCAACCGCTGCAAATCATTAACATCCACGAGAAAGACACGGTGCCCGACTGGAAATATCCTGCCGAGTGGAATCAAGCGGTGAGTGATAATATCAAGATAACGACTTCAAAACACGAAATCAAAGAACCGGGTGAGCATGTTCTGAAATTCTGGATGGTCGATCCCGGCATTGTGCTGCAGAAACTCGTCGTGGATGCCGGTGGTCTTAAGCCAAGTTATCTGGGTCCGCCGGAAAGTTATCGCGCCAGCGTCTCAACTGCAGATAACACCGTGTGTTCAATTTTCAAAGGTGCTTACGAAACCGGGGTGTTTCGCAATCTATTCGTCGAAATCGGCTATCCCTCAGAGGTTGTAACCGCCAAAGTCAATGCGGCCTATATGCAATTGTTTCACGGCGACCCGGAATCAGAGGCGGTTTATTTTGACGTGGGCAAGAATGACAACGGGCCGCTTGCCTATATCTGCGATATCAACAACAACGATGTACGTTCAGAGGGTATGTCGTACGGCATGATGATAGCCGTACAACTGGATAAGAAAGCGGAGTTTGATGCATTATGGAACTGGGCCAAAACATATATGTACCATGATTCACCGAGCCATCCGGCTTATGGCTATTTTTCCTGGTCGATGAAAACCGATGGAACACCCAATGATGAAATGCCCGCTCCGGACGGCGAAGAATATTTCGCAACGGCGCTGTATTTTGCCGCTGCACGCTGGGGCAATGGCAGCGGTATCTATGATTACAAAGTACACGCGGACCGACTTTTAAGCGACATGAAAAACCGAAAAACCATTACCGCATCGACTGTAACCTCTAAAGGTCCCATGACCGGTATCAACCTGTTTGACACGGAGCACAGAATGGTGCGTTTTACTTCTGATAAAATAAACGCCCAACACACCGATCCGTCGTATCATCTGCCCGCATTTTATGAACTGTGGGCACTATGGGGGCCTAAGGCGGATCGACCGTTCTGGGCAGAAGCGGCCGTCGTGAGCCGTAATTTTTTTCACAGTGCAGCGCACCGGAACACCGGCCTTGCCCCGGAATATGCCAATTTTGACGGGTCTCCCTGGGCCGCACCATGGAAACCGGATGCCGTCCATTTCCAGTTTGATTCCTGGCGGACGGCGATGAACTGGTCATTCGACTGGGCCTGGTGGGCCAAAGACGAAAGAGCAAGAGAACGAAGCGACCGCTTGCAGGCGTTTTTTGAATCCAAAGGAATGTCTGATTACGGAAACCGTTTTACCCTCGAAGGCAATCCCATCGGCAATGATCGTTCGACCGGATTGGTGGCAATGAATGCGACGGCCTCTCTGGCGGCAACCCATCCGCGCGCTCAAAAATTTGTGCGGGCGTTGTGGGATGCGCCGATTCCGACGGGACAATACCGCTACTACGACGGCATGTTATATATGATGGCCATGCTGCACTGTAGCGGGAACTACCGCATCTGGTCTCCGTGAATCAGTTTCTAAAATACAGTTATTTATGCAGATCAATGAGTGATATACTCTCATAGCAACGGGGATAGAAAACAGGGCCAAACCACATCCATATCAGTCAGACCGAAGACCTCTTGCTGGAGATGGTTATTTGCCTGTTCGTTACATTCCCGTGAGCCACCACTGGGCAAAGTCCGCCAAATCCTCTAAATCAACATCATTGTCAAGATCGATATCGCCTGGAATTGGTTTTTCAGAAATCGCCTGTACCGAGGCACTTGAACCGTATTCCAAAACAAACGTACCGCCGCCGGAAGGAAAAAACCCCGTTTGTTCGCAACTGGGCCGGACGCGAAGCAGCGGATCGGTGTTCTGCCATGGGTAGCTCCCGTCACCGTCAACCGTAACAGGGCCAATGTAATATAAAAGATCAGTGCCGGGAATCGTCGATACAAAATTAAAGGCCAGGTTCGCCCCGATCGTGAAATCGAAAATTCCCTCGTTCTGGCTTGTCTTGCTGAGTGTCATCTGACCCATGGAAGGAAAGTATGGGTCCGGCGTTAGCGTCACATCGAAAAACGATTCGGTCATGCCGCCGCTGAAAGTTACGCGAACAGGTTCGGTGCTGACCAGGTTCAATTCGACCAGTTCAATATCGATTGGCGCCGGCGGGTCGAACGTCTCGGCGTCCTCCATTCGCTCAATAACCGTATCGGCCAGGTTCGTGGATGGGTTAACTGGTTTTCCTTTCATGGCAATGATACCATCAAAGGGGTCGGAGCCGGGGCCGAAATAATCGGCAGGCAGCGGTCCAAAGGGCGGTGCGCCGAAATCAAATTCGGCTGAATAGGTCAGCCAGTAGTCAATACCCGCCGGCACAGGAAGAAAGTATGACGTTTCACAAGTCCGAATTCGAATCGTTCCGGTTGTCGTTCCTGTATAGCCGTCGAGTTGACTTCCGGGTGCCCCGGTAAATTCGATCTCGTATGTAATGTCAAAGAAACTGTCCACGGCAAAATCACCGCTGGGCAATTCCGTCAGAGTCGTCTGACCCGAACTGGGCAGGCCCAGGTCGGTGCCTGCGCGGAAGCGTAATATGTTAAAATCCGGGTCGCCCAATAGTTCACCCTGCAGGCGGAACCAATCCGCGTCGAACGTTTGTACAGGGTCTCCGGGATTACGTGGGCCGGTATGGACTTCGCAGGTGATGGGAATAGAGAGACTGCGGTTGTAGCCCGCCAGGCTTCCGGTACCGTAAAGCGGAGCATCAAACGTGGCGTCAAATTGCTGGACCTGGCCGCCAAGAGAGCCTCCGGCAAAACGAAAGATATTCAAAAAGTCCTTGATAACGCCGTCGATTTCCATGGTGGTTCCGGGTGGCAGACCGTCTATGATATGGTACGTATCATCATAGCCTGCGTATGTACACCCTACGGGAGGTAAGTCTGCGGTACCGGTACCATTATCGGGTACGATACAACAGTAAGCAAGGACTGTCATCTTACCGGCATTGCTGCTGGCGTAACCATCTTCTGAGCCGTCACTGCCGTAACCGGCATTTTTATCACAGTACAGCCAGGTCGTTCCCGTATCAGCTGAAAAGCGATAGGCGTAATCATAATCACCGGGACTGCCCGGTGTTGTAAGTGTTCCCATATATTCATCATTGCCCGGCTCGGAAGCATCGTTCCATGCAGGATTAATCGTTGCCGAAGTCCAGACCCATGATGCGTCCGTCGATGGATCCGTACCCACAGTCCCGTAGCCGACTCCGGCCTCAAGATACACGGACGGATCACTGCCGCTGGTTCGGGTTGTGATTCCCGGCGCATACACGTGTCCATAGACAGTCACGCCGGTTCCGCTGGTTTCTTCAATCGTTAAAGGCCATTGCAGCCGGCCCCAGTCAGCGCTGTACGCATCGGTCTTCACATGAATGGTTCCGGTTGTCGTTCCTGCGTATCCGTCGAGCGGGCTCCCAGGTGCCCCGGTAAATTCGATCTCATAGGTAATGTCAAAGAAACTGTCCACGGCAAAATCACCGCTGGGCAATTCCGTCAAACTGGTCTGGCCCGGACCGGGCGGACTTAAAGATGGATCGAGACGAAGGCGAAAATAATCGAAATCCGGGTCGCCGCCAAATTCACAATTCAGGTATATGAAATCCGAGTCGAACGTTTGCACGGGGTCTCCGGGATTTCGTGGGCCCGTATGAACTTCGCAGACCATGGGGATAGATAGAGTGCGATTGTAGCCCGCCAGGCTCCCTGTGCCATAAAGCGGGGCGTCAAAAGTGGCCTCAAATTGCTGGATCTCACCGCCAAGAGTGCCGCCGCCAGTACGAACGACATTGATAAAGTTCCTGATCACGCCTTCGATTTCAATCGTGGTTCCGGGTGGCAGACCGTCTATGATGTGGTACGTGTCAGTATAGCTTGCGTACGTGCAGCCATCGGGAGGAAGGTTTGCGGTACCCGACCCGTTATCCGGCACGGTGCAGCAGTAAGCCGGGATTGTCAATAAACAAAGCGAAACGATGAACACATGAAAGAAATGGTTGCGTTTCATTTTTTGGCCTCCTTAAAGAAAAATGAATCATAAATACAGGACAGAACATTATCCGTACTTTTTCACATACCTTTTAACATTGTATCTGATGCGATTCTCTTCGAAGGTGATGATGCTTCAAGATGCCTGAAACGCTGATTACTAAATTCTATCGCCTTTTTTCCTTTTTGTCAAGAAAAAGAAGGTCATATAGGGTCCGGAACCCGTCGATATGGGCCCTATAATGGACATAATCAACGCTGTTGATAGAAAAAATTTTCATTGGGCCTGTATCAACGGGTGCAAAAAAAACGGGGATTGCATCGGTTTAGATGAAAACAAAGCTAATATTTGATAACGCCGTCGCCGGCAGTGGTGTTTGTGACTTATTTCTCATATCTCTGCCACACGATGGTTTACACTGTTGCTGTCATTCAGATCAAAATTGAGCGGTGTTCCTGTCATCGGATGTTGCAATAAACCTTTGATGCCGGAACGTTTGATAATCTGATGGTTATAGTTTTAAAATATGATATATTAACGCTATTCAAGTAAATGAGGTATATTTGATTTGGAGAACCCAAATGTCTGAAATTAAAAAACGAATAATTCTGTTCAGATACAGGATACTTTCGATAATCTGCATATTGGTCACCGCTTCGGTCTGTCCGGCCCAGCGGCAGATGGAAAACCTGACGCGCGGGGTGGTGGCGGTTAAGCAGGCGGACAAGGGAGTCTATATCGGCTGGCGGCTTTTCGGGACCGATCCGGAAGCCATCGCCTTTAATGTCTATCGTGTCGTTGAAAACGGCGAACCGGTCAAGGTCAACCCGAAACCGATTACGGATTCGACAAACTATATAGACGCTCGGGCGGATATGCAAAAAACCCTACAGTATTTCATCCGGCCGGTGCTCGAGGGCAAAGAACTGCCTCCCTGCAAACCGGTCAGTGTGTGGGAGGATAATTATCTTGAAATCCCGATTCAGCCGATTGACAGCTACCGTCCCGGCGATGCTTCGATAGCCGATCTGGACGGTGACGGCGAATATGAAATTGTGCTCCATCAGGTTTCACGAGGCAGAGATAACTCCTTTGCCGGGCTAACCGGTATACCCATTCTTGACGCGTATGAGCTGGACGGAACTTTGCTGTGGCGGATCGATCTGGGTGTCAACATTCGCGATGGCGAGCATTATACCCAGTTTATGGTCTATGACCTGGATGGCGACGGCAAGGCGGAAGTTGCCTGCAAGACCGCCGACGGTACTAAGGATGGAATGGGGACAATCATCGGCGACAAGGACAAGGACTGGCGGACCCATAATGAAGGTGATGCGAGAGACGGGCGGATTCTGGAGGGTCCCGAATATTTTACGATTTTTGACGGGAAGACCGGGGCGGCGCTGAAAACGGTGGATTATATCCCTTCGCGGGATCCGATCAACGGCTGGGGCGGCATCGGCGGCAACGGCGGCAATGACAACTACGGCAACCGCTGCGACCGGTTCCTGGCCTGTATCGCTTACCTGGACGGCGAACGTCCGAGCGTGGTGATGTGCCGGGGGGTTTATGGGCGAACGGTTCTGGCCGCATGGGACTGGCGTGACGGCAAACTGACCAGCCGCTGGGTGTTTGATTCCGGCAGCAGCAATCCGCCGTTTAAGGATGCCTCGCCCTATTCGGGTATGGGTGGCCATAGCATCTCTGTGGCGGACGTGGACAATGACGGCAAAGACGAGATCATCTATCATGCGATGGTCGTCGATGACAACGGTAAGGGGTTGTATTCAACGGGATTCCGGCACGGCGATGCACTGCATGTGGCGGATATGTATCCGGACCGACAGGGGCTGGAGATATTGACGGTGCATGAAAACGAAGATGACACCGTGCGTTTTCAGACGCCGGGCGTGGTGATGCGGGATGCGGCGACAGGCAAGGTGCTTTGGAAATTCGGCCCCGGTGTGGATGTCGGTGGCGGGATTGCAGCCGATATCGACCCCACGTATCCTGGCTTTGAGGCATGGGACACCACCGGTGAACTGCGCGACGAAAGCGGGACGGTCATCGGCGCCGCTCCCCGGATGCGGGATTTTGTGATATGGTGGGATGGGGACCTGCTGCGGGAACTGCTGGGCGGTACAACGATCTATAAATGGAACTGGAAAGAGAGCAGACCGGAGCAGATTTTTTCGACCGGTTCCGGTGGGCGACGACGGGGATGGGGGCGGCCCAACCTGATGGGCGATTTTGTCGGTGACTGGCGTGAGGAACTGTTGATTCCCGGACCGGACCGTCAATCATTGCGGTTGTATACGACCACCATCCCGACTGAATTTCGCATTTACACGCTGATGCACGACCCGCAATACCGCCTGTCGATAGCGTGGCAGAACGTGGCTTATAACAAACCGCCGCACACCGGCTTTTATATCGGGACAAACATGGCGCCTCCCCCGAAACCAAACATTGTGCTCATCGGGAAGGGCGAAGCCGTCGCAGGGGTGCAGGAGAAGAAGTGATCTTCGTAACATTTTGATCAAGTAGCGGCACGGGCTTCCAGCCCGCGTTAAAACTTTCAGGACGGTTGCGCCATGTAAGATTTATCAACCGTAATCTTATAAAAGATTCTAACAGGCAGCGGCAGCCGAAATCCGTCCGATAACTCACTTATCAAGCCGGTATTTTATATCCACAGAATTTTTTCCTTTAGACAAACCATTCATCGATACCCTCATCAATCGTTTAATTACTAATACTGTGTCTTTAATATGTGATTTTATGTTTAAAGAAAAATCTTCACATTAATAAGAAAGCAATAAACGACGAAACATGAATGTTCCTTATATTCTGGATTCTTAGAGCATATGGATCTTTAAAATCTTATATTAAAGCAATTGAAAAATATAACATTAACCTGAACAGGTAAAGATTATGTTTAACTTCATACTAAAGTCGAAACTTATCCGATTCATATTTGCTTTTGGATTGATTTTGGGTCTTAGCATAGAGATGCGAGCAGAGGGAAATAGTGTTAGCGATGAAAACCTCTTCGATATGTCTCTTGAGAATCTTATGGAAATCGAGATTTCCTCTTCGGCCCGTCGTCCTCAGTCCTTATCCCGTGCCTCCAGAGCCGTATACGTTATCACCGCTGAAGACATCCGACAGGCCGGTCCCGTCAGAATTGAAGACCTTTTCCGCATGGTGCCGGGGATGGATGTATTCCAGACAAAAGGGCTTGTTTCTCAGGTGGGCAGCCGAGGATACACTAAATGGAATAATGAGCGAATGCAGATCCTGGTGGACGGACGGCCTTTATATGATCCCTATCTTGGCGGCTCATTGCTTTATCTCAATCCGGTATTCCTGGATAATATTGAGCAGATCGAAGTCATCCGTGGCGCTGCCGGTGTGACTTGGGGCGTCAATGCCATGAACGGTGTGATCAATATCATTACCAAGAAAGCGGCCGATACACAGGGCAGTTTGGTTTCCGGCAGCATCGGTAAGCAGCAAATGCGGAATGGATTTATTCGATACGGTGCGGCGGATGGACCTTTATCATGGCGAACCACGGTAGGTAACTTTTCTGACAATGGCTTTGCTCTGGAAAATGGTCAGCACATCCCGGACAATTATGACGCCTTTCAGGTTACGGGCCGGGGTGAATATAAGATCAATGACAACCAAACTCTGACCTTCGCCGGCGGGCACCAGAACGCATCATCTAATTCCGAACGTCTGCAATACATGAATTTCATCTGGGATAAACTCATGGATGACGGTGGTTCCTGGCAAGTACGCTGGACGGAAAGTTATATTTTTCGAAACAACAAAAAAAATTACTTCTCCAGCTCCAATAGCAGTCTCTTTACATTGGTGAACCTGCGTTCACATGAAGAGATCTTTGAGGTACAGCGAAACTACACCCACGAAAACCATAACGTTGTTTGGGGAGCCGATTATACACGGGATATTTACAGAAGCTCCACTCGTAATGATCAGGACAATACGATCCCGGATGACTTCGAAAATGACCAGGGAAGTCTCTTTATTGAAGATGAAATTACACTGGCCGACAACCTGTGGTTTACAATAGGTTACCGGGGACACTATAATGAATTGACGCATTTCGATTGGGCAGCCAGTACCGCACTGGTCTGGGAATTCGTACCGAAACATTTCCTTAGAGGTGCAGTCTCTCGGTCGTTCAGAAGACCCACAATGTGGCAGGAATTTCGAACCGGTCCTGTGAAGTATAGTGGATTTCGAATCAATGGCGAAGGCAATGATTCGTTGCGTAATGAAACCCAGATTTCTTACGAAGTCGGTTATCGCGGACAGTTCACGGATAATTTCTCTCTCAATATCGAAGGGTATCTCAACAAAGACAAGGATATGATGGCTCTCAGCAAAGGTTTGTACCAGGCATCGCAACCTTGGCTGCCCGGTTCAGCCTGGGTTGAAGAAGACTGGTATGACCATTGGAATAATACCTATGATGTAACAACGTACGGTCTCGAAACTTCATTTGATTGGGAACCGGCTGACTGGTGGATGATGAGAGGTTTTCATGTTTACACTCATCAAACGGGAAGAAACGAGTTGACCAACTGGCGTACGGGCGAAACAGGAATTATCCTAGGTCCCAAGCATCGAGTCGGTTTAACAAACCGCTTTAAACTGGATGACTCTACTACTCTGAACACACAATTATACTGGACTGACACGGCTACACCTTACGATGAGTATATACAAGGGCAGCCTTTCTGGAGACTTGACGTTCGTCTGGCCAAAAGATTCTTGAATGATCGTGCCGAAATCGCAATTGGAGCGATGAATCTGCTGGACAAAAACCATTACGAGGGAGGTTATGACTGGGGAACCAGCAGCTACAACGAGGTTCCCCGTCAGCTTTATGTACAGTTCTTCTGCAATTTTTAATCAATTCTCGATATCGGCTGGTTATGGCGGACATCATCAGGCCTAGACCCGAAGTCGACCATGATCCCGGGGGCAAAGGATTTGTCGCCCCCCGCGCAGACGCGGGTTCAGGACCAGAAAAAAAACAAAGTGTCCCAAAATGTGAATTTGTGGGCGAAATATGTTTCCCGGCGGACAAAATCATTCTATAATATCGCTGGAATCTAATTTTAACGGTCTTTTAGGTGAGAGAATCTATGGGCAAAAAATTATATGTTGGGAATTTAAGTCCTGATGCAAACGAAGCAAGCCTGAAAACGCTGTTCTCTATGTTCGGGGCGGTTGAAAGGGCGTATATCATACCTGACAAGGAAACCGGCAAGAGCAAGGGGTTTGGTTTTGTTGTTATGAGCAGCGATGAAGAGGCTCAAGCCGCCATCGGAGCTCTGGACGGTAAAAAGTGCGGTGAGTACACGGTTAGGGTCAGCGAAGCCAAGGGGAAATAAAATGACAGATGATCAGATTCAAAGCCCGGGGGATGACCTCTCGCCGGAGATGCTCAAACGGGCACTGAAGGCATTCAAGAAACGGCTCAAACTAACATCGCTGGATGAAGATTCCCGTCTGGGACGTGGCCCGTTTTCCGGCGGTGCTCAGGGGGTCTGTGCCATTCAGCCGCCCAATCAATATCCGCCCGCTGTCTGGGAGGAACTATGCCGTCAGGGAAAAATCCGCCACAGCGGTCACGGCCTATACGAGTTGCGACAGCCGAATAGCTAAAGCCAACGAAAAAAAGAGCATACATTTGAAAAGCATATTTCTTGTCGAAATAAATGTAATAAGATGCTGATGAAGGGCTTGGTATTAACAATTAGCATCGAGCCTGAAAGTCTCTGACAGTTTCTCGAAAACCCCCGCCGGAGGCGACTGACCTGCCGCCAGCCATAATCCCGGCGGCTCGGAGCGAAAAAGAAACAACGACAGAGTTGCGAGATGTTCGGTGGTGTTTTCAGCATAGACGACGGTTTCCCCTTGAGTCCATGTGTGCGTCAGGAAAGAAGCTGTTTGCTCGGGAGTCCGGGGGACAAAGATTCCCAGTTCATGCACTGATGTCGCTGTGATTTTCCAGGCTTTATACAGTTGGTATTTTTTGTTTTTTCCGGCGACTTTTCGTTTTGTATCAAAATCCATACACAAGATACAGAGGTCTTGAAGATCACGGACCCAGCGGAAATCATTTCGTGTCAGCTTCTCAAGGTTTTGAGAATGCTTTTTGAGAAGGGCGGCCCGTTCGAACTGCATCAATTGAGCAGTTTGGATCATTTCACGATGAAGATTCTCAATCGTCGATTGGATATTTCCGGCAGCCGTTAAACAGGCTTGCTCGACGGCTTTCAAGTAGGCTCCTCGTTCCTTTTTTTGAAGGCAAGGGCCTGGGCAGGTTTCCATTTGCAGATAGGGACAACTCGCTTCTTTGCCGCTTTTGAGAAGTGATGGATTGCGGCATAAACCAAAGATGGTGTTGAGAGTTTCACAGAATGCAGCGGCGGCCTTACGGGTTGGAAAAAGTCCGAATACCTTGCGGTTTGGATGTGTTTTCGGATTCTCGGAGACATGTAAGAAGGGCAGGTAAGCATCCGTCTCTATCGCGGCAAATGAAGGCTTCGGCAACTGGATCCAGTTGTTGGCGCTTTTCTGAAAAACAGCATGAGCAGATCGAATATAAGTCAGTTGTAGTTGAAAATAATTATAACAGGTGATATAGAAAATCCTGGCTGTTAAAAAGGATAAGTCTGTTTTGCGACTTGAGGTTGTTGGTTCCTCGTGCAATAATTTGGCCTGTACGGTTCGGCGAAGGTTGGCCGATTGCAGTAATTGAATCGGCCGGCCGGAAATATCCGCAAAAAGAAAGACACCCTTACAGGTCGGAAGACCCGAAAGGGTGTCTTTTGTCCATTTGTCTGACTGCCGGCACAAAGAGGCTTCGAAAAGCTCTTCGTATGAAACCACGTTTAGACCCTCATACCGCTGATCGTTGTATCAAATACCATTTGGTTATCCACATAGCCCTGAACAAGTGCTGAAAACTGTCGGCTGCGTACCTTGTTAATGTGTCCCATTAAATAGAGTCTGGAACCCGGTTCAACCGTACCGCGGAATTTTGTGTCACCGATGCCGGAAAAACCGATAAAGCCTTCCAACCCGTAGATGCGCTTCATGAAGAAACTGCATAACTGAGCCGCCGCTTCCACCATGATAACTCCCGGCATGATGGGACGACCCGGAATATGGCCGCGAATCCAAAACTCGCTGTCGGTTACATCTTTGTAGCCAAGACACAGCATCTTATCCAAATCATGCCAGATGATGCCATCCAGTTGTGACATTTCATAGGATTGAGGATTCACCTCGGCAATCGCATTACGGTCAAATTCAATTTGACTTAAGTCAATTTTAGATAAATTAATTAACGGGGTCGGAGGCATTCAGTCCTCATATTTTTGCAGTTATGGTTACAGTCAATGCGCAATACACAATACAGAACCGGCCCATTTACGGAGTGGGCCGATTTTGCATAAAACCAAGGTTTTATTTCTGTATTGAATTAATCTTCTGTGCGGAGCTCAAGAACTTTATTGCGAACCGCCTGAGCTGCCTGCTTGATTGTTTGCATCTGCTTGCGAACGCGCGTTCCGGCAGCTTTATTTCCGCCTTCTGCCTTGTTGATGTCTGCTTCAGTTTCCGCTACCAATTGTTTCAGTTGTTCGTATTCCTGCATCAATCGTGCCTCCTAAGACAAATAAGGTTAAGATCAAAATTTATTACTGCCGAAAGTTTTACCTGAATCGGCAACTAAATGCAATTACAAAATTGGAAGAAAAATTATCCAAAAAGCTTCCGAGTTAATTCCGCAATACGCTGGCCCCGGCGGACACATTGTTTCATCACACGATCATCCGGCTTGCCGATTGAGACAGGGCCGTAATGGTCGCCCTGCGGATCCCCCTGAATCACCATGCCGTGAATTAACATCATGTTGTTGATTTCGCAAATGGTCGTTTCATTGCCGCCGCCAGTATTGGCTGAACTGCTGAAAGCGGCACCGACCTTTCCATCCAGCTTTCCGTGTTTGCTGACGGATTCATCGAATAGTGTGGCAACGGCAGCCGCCGCACGACCGTAATAAGTCGGAGAGCCAACGACAATGGCATCCGCATCAAGAAGCTCGTTTACTTTTGTTTCCGTGACACTTTTACATTTTGTAGAAAGACCGGATTGTTCCATCGCCTCGGCAATCGCTTTTGCCATCGCCTTGGTATTGCCGCTTTTTGAATAGTAAAGTACCAGTCCTTTGGCCATGTCATTTTCCTTTCATTGACGAATCCATTTCTAATGCTTGTATATTCTTACGAAAATGGGCCGGTGTTTCAACTGTAAAAACGGCGTTTTTAAACTTTTTATTCATTTTTAGGTCCAAAAACCGAATGTCGTAAATATCCCCCTGAGTCGAATAAGCCATAACACGAGTTGGAAGGTAGTTATTTGGGGCGATCCAAAAGTTAATTTTCGTGTATTCATCCTGATATTCTGAGTCTTTTTTAACAAGTAAAAGAAGTTGAATTGGTTTATTGGGGTCTTTAACGGCAGAATCCTCCAGTGAGATATCGAAATCTTTCTGAAGCGTTTCGGCCCCGGAAAACCCGACAAGCGGGAAATTGTGGCTTATCAGCTCAAAAACATCAATAGGAGCATCCTCGGGGGCCTGCTGATACAAGTCAACCTGTTCGAGCTTGTAGTCCACTTTTGTCAACCAGACGCCGTCAAAATAGTAATCTTCTGTGTAGTCCTCAGGTTCGAAATCATCCTGCTGGATTTTGTCGAAACGAATCCGGAGTTTAGAACGGCCATTTTCTTTCAAGTAAAAGAGTTTTCCGGTCCGAAGCGTCTTTGATTCGAGAATGTCAGGATCCTGAATGAAAAGATAAGCGATGTTTGATTGGCATGATGTGAGCGTAGAAGAGGCTTTTGATATATTCTTCAGGATATCATCCAATGCTCCCGTTTCAGATGTCGGGGTCATTATAGAATTGCTGTCTTGGACTTGGACACTTTTGGCCTCTGAACTGCAACACTGAGCGGCGCATGCAAAAGCCGACAAAAGAAGCAGTAAGGCGGCCAGAATAAGTTTATGTTTCATTTTTTCTCCTGTTTATGAATTATTGATTTCCACTATAATATCAAAAATTTGCTCTAAATGTAATATAGAAAAGTGTGCCAAAGCCTCAAATTTATCGGCATCCTCATGTGTTTTCAATAAAATGGAAATGGCCCCGGCATTATTGGCGGCCTGTACGTCATGCAGAAAATCTCCAACGACCAGCGTTTGGCGAGGCTGCACCCCAAATGTCTCACACAATGTTCGGACGCCGAAACCATCCGGCTTGGCAGGGCCGCTGTTTCGATCGACAATGGCATCAAAAATAAGGTTGTGTTTGCGGCTTACCAACAGGGCGTTTTTCATGGTATTGCGGGTCAGAATTCCGATCGGATAACCGTCTTGGCGCAGTCGCCCCAAAACCTCGGCTGCGTTATCATTGAGACGGGAGTTTTCCGCGGCGTATTTCTCATGTTTGATCAGGACCTGCTCAGCTTTGATGCGTTCTTGCGGCGACATTGTTTCGAGAGCCTCAAGTATCCCGATCGATTTTCCGTTAAGTCCCATTTCTGCTCGAATCTGATCAAAATTCAGCAGTGGCTTTGTCAAGGTTCCGTCTAAGTCAAATATTACTGCTTTAATTGTCATACGTCATTGCCGGAGCCCTTTCGCAGCAGTTCGACAAGGTACTGTGCAGCTTTGTTTAGTTGACAGTCTTTTCGAATAACAATACCGGTTGGGCGGTAAAAATGTTCATTCATAAAAGCCACAGATTTCAGGGTTCCGCTGTTCAATTCCGCCATGATACTTGTTTGGGGAAGAATGCTGATGCCTGAATTGATTTCAATTGCTCGCTTGATGGTTTCGATGTTGTCAAATTCCATAACCGCATGCACAGAGACCCCAAACTGCTTTAAAATCTCGTCGATGCACTGTCGTGACGGTACATTTTCCGTAAAAGCGATAAACCGTTCCCCTTGCAGATGATGAATATCAATTTCTTGAGAGAGACTGAAAGGATGCTCCGGAGAACAAACCATTGTAAGAGGCTCATTTACAAAGTTATAGACGTTAATACTGCGGTCACGCTTGGGAATTGCCACAACACCGATATCGATGTTTCCCTTTAGTAGACGAATATAGATTTCTTTGGCGTCCAGATATTCAATCGAAAGGTTCACGTCCGGGTAGATTGACATGAATTGTTTCACATAGGGCTGCAGGGTATGCATCCCAATGCTGAAAATAGAAGCTAAATTGATTTTGCAACTGGTTTTAGACAATGCCGATAGCTCGTTGTGAAGTTGGTCATAACGTTCAAGAATATCTTTGCAGGCTCGGTAAAAGGTCTGACCTGCGGTGGTCAACTCAAAGGGGCGTTTTTTCCGATTAAGAAACTGGGCTTTATGGGCCATTTCCAGTTGAGCCAACTGCTGAGAGACAGCCGACTGGCTGATATTATGCAATTCAGCCGTGCGGGAGAAGTTTTTTAACTCCACAAGGTCACAAAAGATTTTAGCACTTTCCATGTTCATAGCATTAATAGAACTTATTATTACTATCTCGAATAATTATTGGATTAAATGTTTAATTAATAGTATTATAAGCAGCAGTGATAAAAAGTAAATAGTTTCTTCCATAAGTTTTCAATTTTTTCGATTTCGGAAAAATCGGATTTATCTGAATATCAACAGCACTATAATGACTTGTCGTATTGGTTAGTTGTGTTTGCATGAGCATAGGTGACCAGTGAATTGAAGAACACCAAAAACGTCGTTTACAGGAAAGGGAAAAAATGGCTACGCAATTTGTAGAAAGCATTATGGAGCAGGTTATCGCCCGCAATCCGGTGGAAAAGGAGTTTCACCAGGCGGTGCAGGAAGTGGCGGAATCCGTTCAGGATGTAATTGACAAGAACCCCCATTATGCAAAGGCAAAAGTTTTAGAACGCCTTGTTGAGCCGGAACGCCAAATGATGTTCCGGGTTCCGTGGGTCGATGACAAGGGCAACGTTCAGGTGAACCGCGGTTTTCGCGTTGAGTTCAGCAGCGCGATCGGGCCTTATAAGGGCGGCCTTCGTTTCCATCCGTCAGTTTATCTGGGTATCATCAAATTTCTTGGCTTTGAGCAGATCTTCAAGAATGCCTTGACCACGACGCCGATTGGCGGCGGCAAAGGCGGCAGCGATTTTGACCCCAAAGGCAAGAGCGATAATGAAGTGATGAGCTTCTGTCAGAGCTTCATGAGCGAACTGTTCCGTCACATTGGTCCCGATACGGATGTTCCCGCCGGTGATATCGGTGTGGGCGGACGCGAGATCGGCTACATGTTCGGTCAATACAAAAAGCTGACAAACACCTTTACTGGTGTCCTGACCGGAAAAGGACTCGGCTGGGGTGGTTCGCTGGCGCGGACCGAAGCAACCGGATACGGTTTGGTTTATTTTGTGACACGGATGCTGCAGGATCGCGGCACGGACTGGAAAGGCAAAACCGTCGTCAGTTCCGGCAGCGGAAATGTTGCTATCTATGCCACACAAAAGGCTCAGGAACTGGGTGCCAATGTTATCGCGCTGTCTGACAGCAGTGGTTACATTGTTGACCCCGCCGGCATCAAACTCGACACGGTAAAGCGGATCAAGGAAATCGAACGCGGCCGGATCAAAGAATATGTCAAAGAACATCCCAAAGCCGAATACCATGATGGCTGTTCCGGCATATGGAGCGTTAAATGTGACATTGCCTTGCCGAATGCGACCCAGAACGAAATCGATAAAGATTCTGCCGAAAAACTCGTCAAAAATGGCGTGATCGCTGTCGGCGAAGGCGCCAACATGCCGTCCACACCCGAAGCGATCGATGTCTTTCAGGGCAGCGGCGTTTCGTTCGGCCCGGCCAAGGCCGCCAATGCCGGCGGTGTTGCCACCAGTGCCCTTGAAATGTGTCAGAACTCCATGCGGTTGAACTGGACTTTTGATGAAGTGGATAGTCGTCTGAAGATGATTATGAATGCGATTTACGATCAGAGTGTTGCCGCCGCAGAAACCTACGGCAAGAAGGGTAACCTCGTTGCCGGTGCTAATATTGCCGGATTCGTCAAAGTGGCCGATGCGATGATCGCACAGGGTGTTGTTTAATCCCGGATGCAATATCGAGATTGATACGTTTAACGAGTCACAACGAAAACCGAGATCCCCTTACCATTAGGTAGGGGGATTTTTTTTGTTTTACAGATCATTCAGTTGAATAATATCACATGCATTGTTAAGATGGGGCTTAAGAAAACAGGCTTATAACAGAAAGTAAATGCTATGGAAAGATATCCTTATCCAAGTACCGGGCTGGACCATTTGGATGAAATGCTGACCCGGCTTCAATATGGCGACAATGTTGTTTGGCAGGTGGATGATATTGCCCATTATAAAGAACTGGTCACTCCCTATGTGAACCGTGCGATTGCCGAACATCGCAAAATGATTTATATTCGGTTTGCTCAGCATGCAGCATTGTTGGAACCAAGACCCGGATTAACCATTGTTGAATTGGATGCCGATACCGGCTTTGAAACCTTTTCGACTCAGGTCCATCAGATCGTTGCCCAGCACGGCAAGTTGGCATTTTATGTTTTTGACAGTTTGTCGGACCTGCTGACGACGTGGGCGACGGATTTAATGGTCGGAAACTTTTTCAGTGTTACCTGTCCTTTTCTTTATGAACTGGACACGCTTGCGTACTTTGCCCTGTTACGGAGTCGACATTCTTTTCAAACGGTGGCCCGGATACGCGGTACGACTCAGTTACTGCTGGATGTGTATCGTTTGGAGGGGACACGTTATATCCATCCGCTGAAAGTCTGGAACCGGCATTCACACACCATGTTTCTGCCGCATCGGGATGATGGAGACCAGTTCACTCCGGTCACCGATAGTGTTGATGCCGCGCGTCTTTTTTCCTATATTTCCGATATTGCACGCAGCCGGACACGCCGAAAACTGGATTACTGGGATCAGTTGTTTCTGGATGCCGAGAACCTCGTCGGCCGTTCTTCTGACGATTCGGCGTACAATGCCGCCATTCCGGAATACACACAGGCCGTCGATACAATCTGTCGCATTATGGTCGGACGCGAAGAGCGTATGCTGGAGCTTCTGAAATCACATTTCTCGCTGCGTGATTTGCTGGATATCAAGGCACGCCTGATCGGCACCGGTTATGTTGGCGGCAAGGCCGTGGGGATGCTCATCGCCCGGAAAATTCTGTGCGAGGACACTGCTTTCGACTGGCCCGGACAACTTGAACAGCATGATTCGTTTTACGTTGGATCGGATATCTTTCACAGCTATGTCGTCCAGAATGGGCTGTGGAAACTGCGAATGGATCAGAAAACACCTGAAGGCTATTTTTCAAAATCCCAGGCTTTGGCCGAGGGACTCCTGAAAGGCCGGTTTTCAAACGAGATCAAAGAACAGTTTCAGGAAATGATTGAGTATTTCGGCCAGTCGCCGATTATCGTTCGTTCCAGCAGTCTGTTGGAGGACAGTTTCGGCAATGCGTTTGCCGGAAAATATGTAAGCCTTTTTCTGGTTAATCAGGGGTCACCGGAAGACCGCTATGAAAAATTCGAGGAGGCCGTTCGCACGATTTATGCCAGTACCATGAGCGAAGATGCCCTGACCTATCGTCTCCAGCGGGGGCTTGACCAGTTGGACGAACAGATGGCTCTCTTGGTCCAGCGTGTTTCCGGAACGCATCACGGCAAGTACTTTTTCCCGGATGTGGCTGGGGTGGGCATTTCATATAACACGTTTGTCTGGAATAAGGAACTGGACCCGAAGGCAGGTATGCTTCGTGTTGTGGCCGGCTTGGGAACGCGGGCAGTAGACAGAACGGATGACGACTATCCCCGGCTGATCGCGCTGGATGCCCCGTTTATGCGGCCTCATTTAAGTAAGGATAATGAGCGGCATTTTTCGCAGCATTATATTGATATGTTGAATATTGAGGATAACCAGTATGAAACGCTTTCTGTAAAACAGTATCTGGCTCATGATCCCGCCTGGGATATTGATTTGTTGGCAACCGAAGATCAGGACGCGGTGATACGTGCCAAACAGTTGGGTCTGGATTGTGGCAGGCAGATGATCTTGACTTTTGATCCGCTGCTCGAAAAGACCGAATTTGTGTCCCTCATGCGGCGTTTGCTGGAAACGCTGGAACGGGTCTATGATTATCCGGTGGATATTGAATTTACGGTCAATTTTTCGGATGATTCGACGCCGCAGATCAATCTGCTTCAGTGCCGGCCGCTCCAGGCATCCGGTGTTCGCCAAAAGGTCCGTTTGCCGGAACGGTTGGTTCCCGAGCGAACGCTGATTCAGACGCAGAGCAGTTTCATGGGGGGCAGTATTTCGCAGGCCGTCAATAAAGTCATCTATGTGGATCCATCCGCTTATATACAACTGTCCCAGCAGGAAAAGCATGAAGTGGCCAGGCTCATCGGAAAGCTGAACACGCAGTTCTGCAATAAAAAGACCGACTTCGCCATGCTCATGGGGCCGGGCCGATGGGGAACCTCCACCCCGTCGCTGGGCGTGCCGGTACGGTTTTCCGAAATTAACCAGATGGCCGCATTGTGTGAAATATCCTATCCCGGCGGCAATCTCATGCCCGAATTATCATACGGAAGCCATTTCTTCATGGATCTGATCGAAGGCCAGACCTATTACATCGCGCTGTTTTGCGAAAAAAGCGGCGTCCTCTTTCAGGTCGGCCTCCTGCAAAGACGGCCCAATCAACTGACACAGATTCTGCCGGAAGCGGAAAAATACAGCCGTGCGGTGTTTGTCTATGAGATCAAAGATGACACGCTGATGCTCGAAGCGGATGTTTTCAGCCAGAAATTGGTCTGTTATTTCAATCCCTCCGGGTCCAAACCCTCCTGACAGTTACATTTTCATGATATGTCAACTAAATGACAGATACAACTTGTCATTCCCGCGCAGGCGGGAATCCAGCATAAAATAGTCTCCGCCCCAAGCGGTTTCTTTTTTATTTGTATTTACCGCCGCAATCCTTACAATGTTGCACATCATGGAAAAACAAGTCGATACAAACAAATTATTCAGGCAGCATCTGGAGATGGAATCGTTTTTTGTGGGCGATTTCACCCTGAAGGGGGACATGCCCGCATCGGATGCCCCGCAGACACAGCAACCGACACAGCAAGAGGTATCGGATATGAAGCAGTCATTGGAGGCGATCGCCAAAACAGTCAAAGCCTGCCGGAAATGTGAAATTGCCAACAGCCGTTTGAATGCGGTTCCCGGGCAGGGCAACCCCAAGGCACGGCTGATGTTTGTCGGCGAAGCGCCGGGCGCCGACGAGGACCAACAAGGACTGGCGTTTGTCGGCAGGGCGGGCAAACTGCTGACAGACATCATCACCGCGATGGGCCTGACACGTGACGAGGTCTTTATCGGCAATATTCTCAAATGCCGCCCGCCGGGAAATCGTGACCCCAAACTCGACGAAATTGACAATTGCTGGCCGTACCTGAAAAAACAACTCGAAATCATTCAGCCGGAAATTATCGTCGCGCTGGGCGCGCACGCCGCCCGAACATTACTCGACACCAAGGACGCTATCGGCAAACTCCGCGGCCAATTCCATGAATACCGCTACTCTGACGATGTTCCCCCGGCCAAACTCATGCCGACCTACCACCCGGCGTATCTCCTGCGAAACTATTCCTACGACAACCGCAAACGCGTCTGGGAAGACATGATGAAAGTCCTTAAAGAACTCGGCCTGCCCGTCCCAAAGAAAAAATAGAAGGTGTTAATCAGTTGTTAAAGAGGCTAACTGAATGAAGAAGGTAATTATATGCACAATTATACTGATAGTTTTTATTGTTTCATTTTTTTTAGTGCGTTACTTCAGTGTTAATCCATATCAAAAGCGCATTGAGTGCACTAATATTTCATTGAATCATTTAAGAGGTAGTATAGAGAATTACAAACAGAAAGAGGGTCATTTCCCCGAATCATTATCAGAATTGAAGCAATACTATGAGAATAACGACAATTACTCATTTAGGAAAGAAAACAAGGAATACATTTCTTTTGAGCAAGGTTCGGAGCAGGAGCACAAATCTTTGAATGGAAAAGGAGGATGGTGCTACAATAAAGAAACAGGGAGTTTAATAGTGAATATCAATAAACCGTTGAAGGATTATTTTGAAAAATATTATTACTTCAATAGAAATGAAATACCTTCGGAGTGGTAACTAAAGTTGAAAGATGACCGTGTGATTTCAATTTGTGGGCCTTAAAGCCCGTAGGGCTTGTGACAATAATAGCCGCGGGTGGAGGGAGCTAAGCGACCGGAACCCGTGGATAAGGGGCAAGCAACAACGAACCGACCCTGTAAGGGTCGAATAAAGGAGGCAATGTGGCTACCTACACACAAATATTATATCACATTGTTTACGGAACGAAAAACCATCAGACCACACTTGATCTCGAACGCCACGATGACTTATGCCGCTATAAGGCGGGTATTCTACGAAACAAACATTGCATTGTTTATAAAGTGGGCGGTCATGTTGACCATCTTCATGTCCTGACAAGTTTACATCCATCGTTGGCGTTGGCCGGTTTGGTAAAAGATGTCAAACTTGCCGCGTCTGGTTGGATTAAAACCGACAAAGTATTTCCGCAGTTCAGTGGCTGGCAGGCTGGTTATGGGGCTTTTACCTGTTCATGGAAAGACAAAGATCGGATTATGAAATATATCGAAAATCAGCGAGAGCATCATCGACACAAAACATTCCGAGAAGAATATATTGATATGTTGCAAAAGGCAGGGATTGAATTCGATGAAAGATACTTGGCCTGATTCGACCCCTTTAGGGTCGATGGACGTGTAGTATTCAATTAACCACGGGTTCCGCTTCGCTCCACCCGCGGCTATTATTGTTTGAATCCCTACGGGACTCTAAAACAACTTCTCGACCAGGTAGCGGGCGCTGAAGATCAGGTCGATGGTGACTGCGGCGGTTAACAGGCCCCATCGCATCGGATGCCAGCGAAGGCCGGTTTTTGCCAGGAAGAATAAAAACCACAACGCCGCCGCGGCGACAGCGTACATCATGGCCGTCCATTCCAGCAAGCCCCCGAGGATCAATCGTTTATACGCCAATCCGCCGAAGAATGCCGCTAAGATCGAGGCGGCGATCGCACAGGTAATGACCCATTTGCAATCGGCCTTGCCGGCCCACAGAAGCGACTGAAACCCCAACCCTGACAGGATCGCCAAAAACAAAATCGGAAACGCTGCCCAGACGATCGGGCTGACCTGCAGAACCGGCTCCCAGAAGCACAACACCAGGGCCGCGGCGATCGGGATCAGCACCGCGATACGCTGGGCTTTTACCAGCACAAAAAGGCCCATCAGCGACAGGATGATCGCTCCGTGATACAGGCCGAAAGTCAGGTATTCGCCTTTTTGAAACAGCGGAAAGATCAGGTCGAGAAAATGCTGCGGCGTCAGGCGGGTGGTTGCCGGCATCAAAAAGTGCGGTCCAACCCATTTTTGTGCGGCGGCCCAGAACATCAGGCAGACGCCGGCGAACGGCAGGACAGCAAAGATCGAGCGGATGATAAACCTAAATGCGTCCGGCGGGCTGTTTTTGTGCCAGTACACCGAAGGCAGCAGCAGCCACGGCACCATGACATAGCTGAATCCTGCCACTGGTTGCTGAAAGCCGCCGAAACTCAGCGAGAATGCCGAGAACCCATACACGGCTCCGGCGATCAATGACGGTGTCCAGTTATTGACCCATCGCTTGCTCAAGAAATACGCACCCCATGCGGCCGCCGGCGGATTGAAAACATACAGAAGCTGATAGCCGGCCAGTTGGCTGAAATGCCCCCAGAAAAGATAGACAGAAAAAACCAGGTACAGCACACCGGCGGAAATCGCTTTCTCAACCGCTCCGAACGCAAGCCCCTGTTTGGACAGGTTTGGAGATGAACTTCCCATACGATGCCTTATTTTAATACAACTTTCCCTGTGCCGGACGTGATGGTGCCGATCCGGTAAACGCACTCTCCGTAGCGCGCGAGTTTATCGGTGATGGCATCCGCAAAGTCCGGGGCGACCACCAGTACATACCCAATTCCCATGTTGAACACGCGGAACATTTCCTCATCGGCAACCGGTCCGGCCTGCTGCAGATAATTAAATATATCCGGTACCGGCCAGGCGTCCTTTTTCAAAACGGCGTTACAGTCTTTCGGCAGCACACGCGGGATATTGCCGACCAGGCCGCCGCCGGTAATATGCGCCATGGCGTGCACGACTTTTTTAACTTTATAACCACCGAGCAGTTTGACAACGGACTTGACGTAAATCCGTGTCGGTTCCAGCAGCACATCGCCCAGTCGTTGGTTGTCAAGTTCCGGAATTCTGTCGGTGACATTGAGTTTATTTTTTTTAAAGCAGATATTGCGTACCAGCGAGTATCCGTTGCTGTGAATCCCGCTGGAGGCCAGCCCGAGAACCACATCGCCTTTCTGAACGAGTTTCCCGGTAACGATCCGGTCGCGTTCGACCACCCCAACGGCAAAGCCGGCCATGTCGTATTCGTCCTTCCGGTACAAATCGGGCATTTCGGCGGTTTCCCCGCCGATCAGGGCACAGTCGGCCATCCGGCAGCCCGCTGCGACGCTTTCAACCATTTGAGCGATTTGCTCCGGGTCGAGCTTGTTGACGGCAAGGTAGTCGAGGAAAAAAAGCGGTTCGGCCCCCTGGACGATCATGTCATTAACACTCATGGCGACCAGGTCAATGCCGACGGTATCATACCGGCCCACCTGCTGGGCAATGATGATTTTTGTGCCGACGCCGTCGGTGCAGGCCACAAGCACGGGGTGCTTATAATTTCGTTTGAAAAGTTTTTCGTCATAGTCCAGCCGAAACAGACCTGCAAATGCGTTATGCATATTGATCACGCGAGGGCCGTGTGTGGAGGCGACCGAACGGCTGATGCGTTCGACCATGCGGTCGTTGGCGTCAATGCTGACACCGGATTCTTCATAAGAAAGATAATCGTCTTTACTCATTTATAGCTCATGCTGATCAAATAACTGCATCTGATGGCGTTCCATCGAGAATTTATTAACGATTTTGCTGACGGGAATTTTGTAATGGCCGCTCCAGCAGGCGGTACAGTAATGGTCAGGCGGCAATGATGCACAACCCAGCAGGCCATCCAGTGAAATATACCCTAAGCTGTCAACGCGTAAAAACTGGCGAATCTCTTCTGTGTTTTCCTTTTGGTTGGCCAGCAGTTCCTGATGCGTGGGAAAGTCAACGCCGTAAAAGCAGGGGTGTTTGATGGGAGGGCAGGCGACTCGCATATGGATTTCTTTGGCACCGGCTTCGCGAAGCGAACGGATCTTCCCTTTTGTGGTTGTGCCGCGAACGATCGAATCATCGATGACGACCACACGCTTGTCTTTGACGACATTGCGAATCACCGTTAGTTTCAGCTTAACCGCCAGGTCACGCATGTCCTGTGAAGGCGACAAAAAAGTCCGGCCGACATAGTGGCTTCTCACAAACCCCATATCAAAAGGGATGCCGCTTTCGCGGGCATAACCGATCGCCGAACTGGTACCCGAGTCAGGCACCGGGATGACCACATCGGCATCGACCGGATGCTCAATGGCCAGTTGTTTACCGGAACGGACACGGAATTCGTGTACGTTTTCACCGAAAATGGTACTGCTTTGTTTCGCGAAATAAACGTGTTCGAAAATACAATGTCCCGGCGTGATGGTTCCCGGTTCAACAAAGAACCGGCTGTGAAGGCCGGACTTATCGAGGGTGACTATTTCGCCGGGTTCAACGTCACGAACATACGCGGCGCCGATTGAATCCAGGGCACAGGTTTCACTGGCAACACAGTAATAACCCCTGTCCGTTCGTCCGATGCAAAGCGGCCGAATCCCATACGGATCACGGGCTGCTTCAATCCGGTCGGCGAAGAGAAAGATCAGCGAGTAAGCGCCCTGCAGGTGGTTCAGCACATGTCCCAGCGGGTCCGGTTTGGTGACATGGGTCGGTTTGGCCATCAAATGGACAATGATTTCCGTATCGTTGGAGGTTTTGAAAATATGGCCGTAGGCTTCATATTCATCCCGCAACAGCGAGGCATTGATCAGGTTGCCGTTGTGTGCCACGGCGACCTGTCCGCGGGAATATTCGCCCAAAAACGGCTGGGCATTTGTGGGGTTGCTGGAACCGGTTGTAGAATACCGCACATGTCCGATCGCTACCGGATTGTCCAGTCGTTCGAGAATGCCTCGTCCCGACCGAAAGACCCGGTTGACATGTCCCATTCCTGTAAAACAGTGAATATATTCACCGTCGCTTGATGCGATACCTGCCGATTCCTGTCCTCGGTGCTGGAGGCTGTGCAGGGAAAAATATGTTTTTTGTACGGCTTCCGGGTCGCCATATATCCCGAAAATGCCGCACTCTTCTTTTTTATCTGCCATTGATTCCTCTTAAATTTTCAATTATCAAGGGGTTAAAAGCATAGTCTATCCGAAGACCCCGTACCAGTCAACGGATTTTTGTTAGGTATTAATCGATCGGAATTAATTGCAATATTGCATGAAATCACTTTTTTTTGTCCGTTGTAAAAGAAAGAACTGGAAATATTTTGTCCACAGGCTATAGTAATAGACTTTTAAACAATAGCTTCCGAGGGTCAGGCTGTATGGAAATGAAAGTCAATTTATCGCGTCCGGATATTACCGAGGCTGAAATCGAAGCGGTTAGCGAGGTGCTCCGCAGCCCGAATCTTTCGCTGGGGCCTAAATTACGCCAGTTTGAACAGGCGTTCGAGCAGTATATCGGCATCAAACATGCCGTGGCCGTTAACAGCGGAACCAGCGGTTTATTTTTGTGTACACAGGCCATGGGCTGGGGTCCCGGTGACGAGGTCATTACGACACCCTTTACCTTTATCGCCTCGGTGACGACGATCATGATGTCTGGTGCCACACCGGTGTTTGTGGACATTGACCCGGTCAGCCTGAATATGGATTCGGCCCTGATCGAGGCAAAGATCACCCACAAAACAAAAGCCATTCTTCCGGTAGAAGTCTTTGGAAACCCGGCGGGAATAGATCAAATATGCGAAATCGCAAAGAAGCACAATTTACCTGTCCTCGAAGACAGTTGTGAGGGATTGGGCTCAGAACTGAACGGCAAAAAGGTCGGTACATTCGGAAAGATGAGTAACTTTGCTTTCTACCCGAACAAACAGATGACCACCGGTGAAGGCGGTATGATTCTCACCGATGACGATGAACTGGCCGAGATGTGCATTTCTTTACGGAACCAGGGCCGGGGTCGCGGCGGCGGATGGCTGGCTCATGATCGGCTTGGATACAATTTCCGCATCAGCGATATCAACTGCGCCCTCGGTATTGTCCAGCTTTCACGGATCGAAGAATTTGTCCGAAAACGTCAGGCTGTTGCGGACATGTATGCCCAGCTTCTTAAGGACGATTCGCGTCTGGTCATCCCGACGATTCCGTCCAACATCCGTATGAGCTGGTTTGTGTATGTCATTCGCATGGCCGAAGGCTATACCATGGAGCAGCGAAATACGCTTCTGCAGAAAATGCTGGACCGTGGCATTCAGGTCAGCAATTATTTCCCGCCGGTACACCTCCAGCCGTTCATTGCGGAAAAATACGGTTGCAAGGAGGGGGATTGTCCGGTGACCGATGCAGTGGTCAAAAGCACCATGGCGCTGCCGTTTCACAACAACCTGACCGCCGAAGAAGTTGAGCTGGTCTGCAGCGAACTTAAGGCTTGTTTGAACGAAATTTAGGGGTGTCGACAGCTCGTTTTTTTGCTGGCGGACAGATCGTTTGAATTTTGAAAGAGCGGCTTTTTTATCGGTCTGCTTGGCTGCTGTTAACCGCATATCCAGGGGGCTCCATAAAACCTTAAATTTTCATATTATTAGGCCGGAATATGGCCGGCTCGATTTGCTTTGCGCGCATTTATATCCTAACTTATACATGAGAGGCTAAGGCAGCAACAGGGGCTTTGGCAGAAGAGAAAAAGATGTTTTCCGTGGGAGAAATAAGATGGGCCAATGGCGGGGGAAAATCTTGTTTGCATTGATTCTCTACAGTGCGGGATTTGCGACGGCGATCTACATTTTAGCGCCTTCAAAATTCCAGGAAGTCAGCAGTCGGATCACAAATTCGGCCGCCGGAACACAGGACGGGACGGCGGAGCAGAATGGGTTTGATTCACAGGCCTGGGCGGCTTCGGTCAGAGTGGGGATGAGTAAAGCAAAAAGTTTCGCCGAGGAAAAAGCTTTGCAAGTTGCCGATACGGTAAAGACGCGCATGGAGCACAGTAAATTAACAAACAGCGGGGACTGACCCCGCAGCCAAATCAGAGCATGACGTCTGTTTATTGGTATCGAGCGTTCACATCGGTGTGGCCCGGTATGAGGGGCACAAACGAACGTTAACAAGTGCCGACCGCACTCTGTGGGTACGCGGTCGGCGCTTGCCTTTTTTTATTTCCGTTAGTCAGTTTCCGGTTGCCAATCCACACCCTGGAGGGTTTGTCCGTTGCCGGTTTTGGGTGGGGGTGTTTTTTCGGGTTTAGGAAGACCGAGCCGCTGACGGATCGATTCGGCGGCGATCACACGTGGATCATTGGGATCGGTGATACCGAGTTTTTCGATTGTTTCCTCAAGTTTCAGCAGAGAGTCTTTATCACCGAATCTGGCGAGATATCCGGCGGCCCACTTTCTGACGGCAGCGGCCGTATTCGGACTTTTCACAATGGTTGTCAGGCCGTTTGCGTCCTGATTACAAATCATCGTCCAGGCGGTCCGAATTTTTGCGATGAGCTGCTGTTTCTCCGTGCCGGTGACATTTTCTTCTTCGAGAATCTGCCGGATCACCTCTTTATCGGGATGATAGGCAAAAGGGTCCCGGCTGATAAAGGCCGAGTCGATTGTCCAGAAAAGCGCCCCGACAACGATCAGAAAACCCGCGGCGATGGCCAGTTTGCGAAAATACACACTCGTCGGCTCATCCGAATCGGCATAACGGTCCCGATTGTCATACGCATCAAAAAGTTCCTGTTCCAGTTGTTCCCGATGGCCCTCACGGGGCTCATCATCGAACCGGATCGAATCGACGTACTGTTCGAATTTTTTTTCGTCGTTACTCATACCAGCACAATCCTTCAGGGGCTTGCTGTTGGTGAATTTTATATTCCTGTTTTAACTTATTCAGGGCTCTGGCCAGTTGGCTTCGCACGGTGGCCGGTTTCATGTCCAGTATTCGGCCGATCTGCTCGCTGTTAAGGCCCTGAAAGAACCGCAGGCTGATGACGTCCTGATGTCCCGGCTTTAAGGTGCCGATGGCCTGTTTCAAAAATGCCAGCTTTTGGGCATTATCTTCTTTATCGCTGCAATCGGCCTCAACATTCTGCTCTTCGGGTGTATATTGCTCCTGAAGCTTCTCATAGGCCCGGGTCTGCCTGCCGGACTGGCGAAAATAGCTGTTGATTTCGTTGCACGCGATTCGAAACAGCCAGCAGCGAAACGCGGTTTCGTCCCCCATAAACGTATCAAATTTTCGGATCATTTTCATGAAAACCTGTGAGGTAATGTCTTCTGCTGTGTCCCGGCCGGGAAGCCGCCGGGCGCAGTATCGGAAGATCTCGTCGTAATGCCGACGAAAAAGGGTTGCAAATGCCGTCCTGTCCGAGCGAGCCGACTCGATCAAACAGGCTGAAGCTGCTTCGTCTGTTGTACTCAATGCACCAATTCTTGAACGAACTGTCTTTGATTAAGGGTCTCATCATAAATTCAAACGCCCCAAAACGCAAGCTGTGAGGGTAAAATATTGATAATTGTAAATTTTATAGTACCGATTGTATCATCCTTTTTAAAAATGGGTTCGGTTTGGGTTCGGTTTGGGTTTGATTGGGTTCGCGTGGCGCTATTAAAAAGGGGGGTGTTGCCTCCGTTAGGGGGTTTGAGTGCAGTATAATGCATTGCTGTCGAGGGGCTACTTGGGGCTTAAATTGGGTTCGTTTTTTTGGGGGTTGACGGGGTAAAAAGGCAGTCCATCGTCTATAGTCCTTAGTCTATGGATAAAAATCGTGGATTTTGGGCTGAAAACGGGGTGCGAGAGTAGGGGGTACTTGGGGCCTAAATTGGCTTTGGTTTGGGTTTGGTTTGGGTTCGTATTTGTAGGGGAAGTCCTTAGTCCATGGTCTTTAGTCTTTAGGGAAAAAACGTTTACGGTGATTTTGCTTGCTTGAAAATTGGGTTCGTTTTGTAAAAAACAGTCTTGAGACTTTAGACCTTAGTCCTCAGGGATCTGATTTCCTCCGGATGGCTATTTAAATAGATCCTTCGACTGCGCTCAGGATGACGTGATTGGGTTCGTTTTGAAAAAAAGCATTGTTTTAAAATACTAACTTCCCTTTGAATTGACACTTTGGGCGGGATTATCGTGTCGCTGCCGCTCCATGCTTTTGTTCGATTCTTCAGTCAATTTTCAAATAACACTTCAATTTTCCTGCCGCCGCCAAGGCTATGGCACGGCAAGGCGTATTATACCATAAGTTAGATGAATGTCAAACAAAATGTAATTTTAAGTTCTTAATTTTTTTGTTTTGAATTGAGGAAGCCCTTCGGGCGGGTATTTAAACAGATCCCTCGACTGCGCTCGGGATGGCCTGCGGTCATTTTTTTGGTTTTCTCTTGTTTTGGGGGGGAAATGGGGGGGGGTATAATTGGGGGGCATCTTTGAAGAAGGACATTTTCAACCACGAATGGACACCAATAAACGCTAATAAATGGGATTTATATAAACTATGAAGGTCTTGAAGGATTTTCACGCGAAACAGGGTTAGAGGGCGGCAATCCGAAGGACGAATGTCGATTGACGAAGGACGAATGTTAGTTAAGAACTCGGGAACTCAGGACAGGATTATGAATTTTGAATTATTGGGAATGGCGGGAGAGGAGAAAAAGGTGTCTGACCCCTTTAATTTATCCCGAACGATCCGACACTGCCAAGCGATCCCAATTTCATCGATCCGAATGACTTTACAAACTGGAATCCTCGCTGTGATTTAAATGATGACTATCAGATAACGCTGCCCGACATTATCACATTTACCGATGATTGGCTGTGGGTCGCCTGTTGGAAGCTTGAGGAAATGACGGAAACGATGATGATGTTTGATAGCGGGGAAAACATGCTGTCGCTGCCGGGAAGTGCCATTTCCTTTCAAACTGTTATTCCCTCGCAGGCGCCGAATCCAGCAGTCGAGGAAATGTCCATCGAACAGCAGATACTCAACTTGCAGGACACGATTGTATTCCTTGAAAAAATCTGGCTTGAAGACCCGGCAATTCAGCAGGAAATCGACGCTAAGGACTGGCAGGAATTCATGGATTCGGTCTATCAGAGCCTGCTTGAGTTCCAGATTGATTCTATCCAGTTAGAGTGAAATCCTTGACTTAACGACATGAAAAGTGTATAATTCAGTTTAAACAACGCCGTGTGCGGATTTTGATTCTGTACACGGCATTCAATCAAAGAACGGAGATATGTGATGAAGAAGAGAGCTGGTTTTTGTCTTTTATTTATTCTTTGCCTTCCGATGGTCTTTGCCGGATATACCGACGGCTATATCGCAGATGGTGAATACGAATGGGGCGTTGATTGGCTTAGTGGTTTACTTATTGTCGATGAGGGAGGGGCTCAGGAAATCTCAGTAAGGAATTCTGCTCGTTTGGAGGTTTTGTCAACAAGTACACCACTAGCACTCGGCGTGGGCGGGATAATGGATATCGGGCTTAGGGATTATAGTCATTTGGATTATTATGGTGGCCAAACACAAGAACTCACGGTACGCCAGAATGCCACGGCCAATCTTTACGGTGGGCGAATTGATGGCATCTCCAGTTTTCAATATACCACAACGACACACATAAATCTTTATTGTCAGCCCGGCTGGTCGTGGATTTTGGACGGCACACAGAAAAAAATCGGCATTATGGGTTTGTGGGAAGACAACACCAGCTTTAACATCAGTTTTACTACCAACGGAGAATACTTCGGTTACCCACCCGTCTGGACTAATATCAACATCGTCCCCGAACCGGCAACGTTGACTTTGTTGGGGCTGGGTACTCTGTTGATGCGAAAACGGAAACGGTAGGCAGATTCCATATTGTTTGCCGCCGCGATGAGCGATTAGCGAACGGCAAACATCAAACAGTTCTGCCGGAATAAACAATGAGTATAAGCCGAGTGCGAAAATGTGCTCAGCTTTTTTCATGAGCCGAATGGTACGCCCGACCCCTTTTATTTCCCTGGCGAGACAAGTTGCCGAATGAGGATTGTTTTATTCGACCCCTGCGGGGTCGGGGGTTGTGTGATTGTTTTCCCTTTGGGCTTGTGGAATTTTTTGATATTTATGTCGCCCGCTGCGCGGGCTCACAGAGGGAGGGGTTGTGATTTTGGTCCACGGGCTGGCACCCGTGGCTACAACATGGCGTCTGCTGCGCAGACTTTTGATGGTCGATGGACGAACACGGACGGTCATGGACCCATTCGGCTACGCTCAGGACAGGCTCCATGGACGGGGTGGACGTTTCGATTTTCTATGGACGAATGAGGATTGTTTTGTTCGACCCCGTTGGGGTCGTGGGGGTTGGGGCGTGATTGTTTTCCCCGGGTTTCGCCCGGGGCTATTATTGTTCAAGCCCGTTGGGCTTATACATGCCCACGCAAGCGTGGGCATGGCACCCGATGGTTACGGGTTCGACGCCTGGGGCTATTATTGTTTAAGCCCTGCGGGCTTATTGGAATTTTTCTGATATTTATGTCGCCCGCTGTGCGGGCTCACAGAGGGAGGGGTTGTGATTTTGGTCCACGGGCTGGCACCCGTGGCTACAACATGGCGTCTGCTGCGCAGACTTTTGATGGTCGATGGACGAACACGGACGGTCATGGACCCATTCGGCTACGCTCAGGACAGGCTCCATGGACGGGGTGGACGTTTCGATTTTCTATGGACGAATGATGATTATTTTGTTTGACCCCGTTGGGGTCGTGGGTTGTGTGATTGTTTACCCCGGGTTTCGCTGGCGCTTACCCGCGGCTGTTATGAGGCCATCTTACAAGTCTTATATTTTAAAACCAACAATTTTTTTGTTTTTTACTTCATATCGATATTCCTTGTCTTTCAAGATTGATCGCTCAGTCTGTTATTCGTGCTCGAAGCACACGTTAATCGATTCGTTCTTCCTGAGGTGCCGCCAACAATCTACAATCGTGTTCAAGACACAAGCCTCGGGCCGTGGTCGGCACGTCGTGGTGAGCTTCAATCCATTCGTATACTGTTTAAGCTTTTTCCGCCCGATAGGGTTCATTTTTTATCAACATGCGCCACAGATGCACGGTCAGTTTTCGAGCCACCGCAGTGATCGCTTTCTGTTTGATACCCCCATTGCTGTGACAAATCCGCCAAAAGTATTGTTTGGCCTTAACATCAACGGCAACCCACTGCCATGCGGCTTGAATGAGTGTGCAACGAAGGGACGGCTTCCCGTCCCGATTGATGGGGCCGGATGTACTTTTTGAACCGCTTTGATGGATCGTCGGGGCCAATCCGACATATTTGACCACTTGGCAGGATGTCTCAAAATGGTCATAGTGGAACACTTCCGTAACAAACTGTCGTGCTGTCACCGGTCCGATGCCGGGATGTGTTTGAAGTAATGCAATCCGCTGGCCGGTTGGTGTTGACCCCATCCTTTCGTCCAGGAGACGCTCAAGCACCGTCAGTCTGTCAGAATGGTAGTCCAGGTCGCTGAGTAACGCGTCCAGTGACAAACGTAATGGCTTTGGCAGCCGCAAGGCTCGGAGGGCGTCGATGCTTTTACCAGACCAATATTTGAGCCCTTCCGGTTCCGTCAGCCCGTGTTGTAATAAAAATGACTTGATTTGAGTTTTGACACAGGCTCCGTTTTTTCGTTGACGATGCCGCATCCGGCACAACTGTCGGTCCCCCTCCTGCTGGACCGAAGGAATGGTCACCGGTTTGAGGAGCCCCTTGGCCAGATAACACGCCAGTTTTTTACTGTCCAGGCGATCTGTCTTGTCCTCTTTGGCGGCCGGCCGGGGCGTTTTAGAGGTGGCCGCAATAGTCACGGGCAGATGGTGTTTTTGTAAGGTGCGAGCCAATGAATAGCCCGTGGGCCCGGCTTCGTAAACAATCTCTTTGATGGCGTGCTGGACCGGTTTGAGCTGTTCAATAAGTTGATTGGGATTCGACGGCATGACAAAATCAAGAGCGGGGGTGTCGTTTAAGTGCAGCGCGACATGATACGTTTCCTTATGGGTGTCAATACCAATAAACAATGCATCGTTACGGGTTAAACGGATAGTGTTGAAAAATGTCTGTACCTTTGATAGACTACGCATGGGCCATCCTTTCGATAATGGTTCCGGTTTAGGGTTCAAAAACCATTATAAGAACTTTTGGATGGCCTACATATTATCTACAACATGACGTCTGCTGCGCAGACTTTGGATTATCGATTGACGAATGACGAATTATGATTGGGTGGGATTTTTCTGTTTAAATAGATTCTTCGCTTTGCTCGAAATGACAATTAAATGGTGGGCATGGCCCACCCTACAGACTACAGACTACAGACTACAGACAAGAGATTTCAAATCATTCCATTTCAGTTTCGAGTTGGTGGGGCAGGTTTTCGAGGGGGCATCCTTTGCAGAGTGGTTTTCGTTTGCAGTGTTCTTTTCCGAGCTGGACGATGAGGGCGTGGTATTCGTTGAAGAGCCGGCTGTCATGTTCGAGGCCGGAATGAAACAGTTCCTGTATGTCCTGATAGCCGCAGCCGGGTTCGAGGAATCCGTGGCGGCCGAAGATGCGGGCGGTGTAGGCATCGACGACGAAGAGGGGCTTGTCGAAAGCGTACAGGCAGATCGAGTCGGCTGTTTCGGGGCCGATGCCTTTTAACGACAGCAATTGCTCGCGGAGTGTTGAAGTCGACAGGGCCGCAAGGCTTTCGATGGAACCATCATGTTTTTTAAACAGCCAGTCAATGAATCCTTTTAGACGCTGTGCCTTCTGGTTGAAATAACCGGCGGGACGTATCAGCCCGGCGAGGGTTTCAACATTGAGATTCCGGAGTTTTTCAGGAGTCAGGCAGTCGTTTTCGGCCAGATTGGCGAGTGCTTTTTCGACATTCTTCCAGTTGGTGTTCTGGGTCAGGATAGCCCCGATGATGGTTTCAAACGGTCCATCTCCCGGCCACCAGCCTTGCGGGCCGTAGCGGTCATACAATCGCTTGTAAATGTCCATTAGCTGCGGACGGCTCATTTGTATTCGATCTCCCGGTAAATTTGATTTTAGTTTTTTCCTTTTACTTTTGACGCGTTTGATTATACTTTCTGGGTCTTTGAAAGCAACCCCTTTAGGGAAATCCTGTTGAGACGACGTTATGACCGACAATCCGTTTCAGGACAGTTGGTTCCGAGCCTTCCGAATTCGTATGCGGAACGGACGAGCCGGCCGATCTATGCGCTGGCTTATCTGCTGGGTTTTCTGGCGCTGTACGAATTGGGCATTCTGTTTATCCAGTCTGAAGCGCTGACCCAGTCTCTGAACCAGCCGGAAGGACAGGTGGTGGCGTTCTACTGGGTCAGGACAGCACTGCATTATCTGGGTTTTTCGACACGCATGACATGGGTGGCTGCGCCCTTGGTGGTAATCGTGATTTTGCTGACGCTGCAGGCGACGAGCAAAAGTTCGTGGCACGTAAAAGCGGGTGATTTTATTTTGATGACCGTCGAGTGTGTACTGCTGGCGATCCCGCTGATCGTCCTGAGTCTGCTGCTGAACCGCTCGGGTTCATCGGAGCCGTCTGCCGCGACGGCGGCACTGAGCACAGCGGTTCAAAATCGCCTGTTGGTGGATATTGTGACCGGTATCGGGGCGGGGATTTACGAGGAACTCGTTTTCCGGCTGCTGCTGATCTGTTTCCTGATGCTGCTGTTTCAGGATGTCTGTGGACTTAAGAAAGGTACGGCGGTGTTTTGGTCGGTTGTTATTTCGGCGGTGACGTTCAGTGCACATCACCACTTTTTCTATGCGAATGGTCAGTTTTATCGGGGTGAGGCATTTACGGTCGGCAAGTTTATCTTTCGTGCCCTGGCGGGGGTTTACTTTGCGGCTCTTTATGCGATACGGGGGTTCGGTGTGACTGCGGGGACCCATGCATTTTACAATATTCTGGCGGCGTTTTTAAGAATGGTTGTTTTTACGATTCCCATAAAATAATTTCATTTTTTTTCGCGTTGTTAGTTCTTTATTTCATTCAACTTGTAAGATATTCGTCCGATAAAGGAGACTGGTCGCCGTATCAGTACTGATAAGGGGGTTGATTTTGGGTGCCTGTTTTGGTTATAATGCACAGAGTTAAACAGAGACCAATGCCTAAGTTATAACGAGAGGACTATGGATTCACCGAAAAGCCATCTAGCGGTCAGTGAGCTTAATTTCTCCCTCTTTCAGCGTCCGCTGCATCCGGAACTGTTTACGGTTTATGCGCGTCGGCATATCAAGACGGAGCAGTATGAGTCGACGATCTGGGCAACGGGCGGGGCGCATGTGATAAGTCTGTACACAGGTGATCTTTGTTTGACCGAACTGATCAGTGCACCGGGACAGTTGCTTCCGCGTCGCGGACTGATCGAACGATTCCAGTTCCGCGGTCAGCGCAATCATAAGTGCACACTGAGCCGGGGTCTGAGTTATATGACGGACTTCCAGGTTGAAAAGATGAGTTCCAATCTGTACCGGCAAAGTCACCATGATCTGGAACGTTTCGCCCGGAACCGGGGGATGTTTATCACATTCGCTAATTTGGCAGTGGGGGGGTTGGAACCGTTCAGTTATATTGATTTCGAGGCCCGCCGGGATGAATTACATGTTCATGCGTTCCATGCCTATCCGGAACAGGTAACCATCATTAAAACACAATCCCTGTTTGACCTGCATCAATAAGACACCAGCGAACGTCACATAGAGTCAAGCAGTGACAGGCCTACGTTGTTGCGTTGGATTGTTTTGAGCGTTCCACCAGAATATCCATCTTGCTTCTGATTTCAGCGGCCATACGACTGTTGGGGAAGTTATGCATGATTTGTCTTCCCAGATACAGGGCTTTGTCCCAGTTTTTTTCTGTGACGGCAACCGAAAATTCAACGCCCACATTGTGAAGTTTTGTCTTGAATACGGTACTGGCTGATTCCCGCAATGCCAATGCTTCGGCAGGCGTCAGGTATAAATCCAGTTCTTTGAGGATTTCCAGTCCGCGGTCTGTTTCTTTATTGCGCACTGCAATATCCCAATCCGCCAGCAACTGGCGTTTATGCCGATCTTTACGTTCCTGCAGGTGAACGGGCATCTTTTTAGCTTTGTCGGAATAAGGGAAAGTCCGATTGAGATTTTCGATCTGTGCGGCGGCCTGGATCCAGAGTTTCTGGTCAAACAGTTCCTCGATATACGCGATGATCTGGTTGACGCGTCCTTCTTCGGTGGCCGTTCGGTATTTGTCTGCTTTCTGTTGAAGGCGGATAGAAAGCTCCTGGTATTTGGGATGCCCGGCCATCCCGGCGATCATGGCGAAAGCGTCGTCGAAGTCATGCTGATGCAATTTGCTCAACACTGCTTCGCCGAGTTCCATCTGTTCGGAATCCCGATAGACAATTTCCTTTGCGGTGTCGCTGAGCCTTGAGGCCTGTGAAACCTGGGCCATCAGGTTATTCCCGCGCGAGAGCATCTCGACGGCATTGTCCAGTATTTCGCTGTTGGTTTTCAGCCTTGCGGCAATTTCACGCAGGAGCATAAGGTTGGCGAACAGCGCAAAGAGTCCACCCGCATACAACAGGACTTTGCCGATGACCATGGCTTTGGATTGTCCGTCTTCTGAGCGTATAAAGAGATCGATCAGTAAAAAGACCGCAGCTGAAAGGACAATCAGGATGAACATTGACTCGCAACCGAAATGGCGGGAATGCCGATGCTTGCGATTATGAAAATACATAGCTGGTGTCTCCTTACATCAGTGATTATTACATTTCATTTTGGAAATATAACAAAGCAAGCGTTTCACTATTTATCATATCAGATGTCGATAATCGTGTCAACGATTAAGATTATCCGGTAATTTTCCCGTGTCGTTTTAACCAATTAGTGTTTAAAAAAATAAACATTACATCTAAATCTAAAAAAAATCGGAGTTTAATCTATCAGGCAAAGAATCCGAGTGAACAGCAGTGTTGTTTCTGTTAAACATACCTGTTTTATTTGAAGAATCAGAACAGATATTATCGGGCCTTACAAAAGGCCGTTTTTGGGCTTATAAAGCACTATAAAAGCAGGTCATATTCAAGCCGGATAATTTCCGTAATCACTTGGTATTTAAATTGCTCATCATTCGGTTGAAGGTTTGTAGCCCGACTAAGGTGTAATTGGCACAAAACAAAGGAGACGGTGATGGATAAAGACATGACCTTTGAGCTGCTGGAAGAGTTGCTGGATAAAATTGGCACCTATCCGCATGTGTCTGCTGAAAATAGAGTAAAACTTTTGAAATTTGTTGGAAAACAAGGAAAAGAAGCTGAGGAACAACTTTCTTCGATTTTGAATTCTATCGATGATTTACGTCTATATATGAAATACTTGCTGTTTGATCTGGAGTCAACACGTCGTGAAAACAGCTATTTCAAAAAGCTTTTGGATGAAAAAGAATCATAATCGTTATGAATTGGATTTTAATTTCATTTTAAACTCACCAAAATTACCCATTTCCATAAAAGTACCCCTGTGTTTTTGTCGATAGAATGAGTGCTTAATTATAGCATTAATAGCAAGTGAGGCCCTATATTGAACAAAGTTGTTCCGATAACGCTATAAGGTATTGTTGAAATTGCGGGTCTGTAGAGAGATGAGCATTTGACAGTCTTTCGCTTCGTGATAGAATATAAACCGGTTTAGGTATTATAATGTTACTCCGAGATAAGAGGTAAACAGATGTTTGAACGCTTTACAGATCGTGCCCCGCAAGGTAATGGCGCTGGCAAACCAGGAAGCTCAACGATTTAATCATGAATATATCGGCACTGAACACATTCTGCTTGGACTGGTCAAAGAAGGCAGCGGTGTGGGGGCCAATGTTCTGAAGAATCTTGACGTGGATATTAAAAAACTCCGGCTGGAAATTGAGAAACTTGTCAAAAGCGGGCCGGATATGGTGACAATGGGTAAACTGCCTCAGACGCCGCGGGCCAAAAAGGTCATTGAGTACGCAATCGAAGAAGCCCGGTCCCTGAACCACAATTATGTTGGTACCGAGCATATTCTGCTGGGACTTTTGAGAGAAACCGAAGGCATTGCCGCACAGGTACTGATGAACCTGGGGTTGAAACTGGAAGATGTTCGCCAGGAAGTGTTGAACCTGTTGGGAGCCGGGGTAGAAGACAACGCCTATCAATCCATGGGTATGAAAATGAATCCCCAGGCTGCTCAGGCGGCCAAAGCCAAGAGCAAAACACCGGCTCTGGACAGCTTTGGGCGTGATTTGACGGAACTGGCCGCAAAAAATGAATTGGACCCGGTGATCGGCCGGGCCGATGAAATCGAGCGGTTGGTGCAGATCCTTTGCCGCCGGACAAAAAATAATCCGGTTCTTCTGGGTGAAGCCGGCGTCGGTAAGACGGCGATCGTGGAAGGATTGGCACAAAAGATCACCGGCCATGTGGTTCCGGAAATACTCAAAGACAGACGGCTGGTTGTGCTGGATCTTGCGATGATGGTTGCGGGAACCAAATACCGCGGCCAGTTCGAAGAACGCATCAAGGCGGTCATTAACGAAGTTCGTCGAGCAGGGAATGTGATTTTGTTCGTGGATGAACTGCATACACTGGTCGGTGCCGGCGGCGCTGAGGGGGCGATTGATGCATCCAATGTACTCAAGCCTGCCTTGGCCCGAGGCGAGGTGCAGTGTATCGGGGCCACCACCTTTGATGAATATCGAAAATACATCGAAAAGGATGCGGCACTGGAACGCCGCTTCCAGACAATTGTGGTTGATCCGCCCAACAAGGAGGAGACGGTAGAGATTCTGAAAGGGCTGCGTGACCGTTATGAGGCGCATCATCGAGTCCACTTTACGAATGAGGCATTGTACCAGGCGGTCGAGCTTTCATCCCGCTATATTTCGGGTCGCTGTCTGCCCGATAAGGCGATTGACGTGATCGACGAATCGGGAGCCCGTGTGCGATTGAAAAACATGACCCCGCCGCCGAATCTGGCGGAGTTTGAATCCCGCGTGGAAAAGCTGCAGGCGGAAAAGGATGAAGCCGTCCGGGCTGCTGACTACGAACGTGCCGCGGCGCTGCGTGACGACATTCAAAGCATTCTGGATGAAAAAGCGGACGTGCAGCGTCAGTGGCAGGAGAAAAATAATGAAGTGATCGGTGATGTGGATGCGGAAATTATCGCTGAAGTCGTCAGCAAGATGACCGGTGTCCCGCTGACCCGACTGGCCAAAGAAGACGCTGAAAAGCTGTTGGAACTGGAAGCGGAACTGCACAAAACCGTTGTTTCGCAGGACGAAGCGATCACGGCGATCTCTAAAGCGGTCCGCCGGAGCCGAAGCGGCCTGAAAGACCCCAACCGCCCGATGGGAAGCTTTATCTTTATTGGCCCCAGTGGTGTGGGAAAGACATTGCTGGCGCGTGCCCTGGCGGAATTTATGTTTGGCGATGCGGATTCCCTGATCCAGCTTGACATGAGTGAATATATGGAAAAGCACAATGTCAGCCGCTTGGTGGGAGCACCTCCCGGCTATGTGGGCTACGAAGAGGGCGGCCAGTTAACCGAACGCATTCGCCGCCGGCCGTATTCCGTGCTGCTGCTGGATGAGATCGAAAAGGCTCACTCCGATGTGTACAACATGCTGCTGCAGATCATGGAAGAAGGCCGTCTGACCGATTCGTTCGGCCGTTATGTCGATTTCAAGAATGTCATCCTGATCATGACCAGCAATATCGGCGCTGACCTGATCAAGAATCAGTCCGGTTTCGGTTTTGGCAAACGTTCCGAACAGGCCAATTATGAGAAGATGAAAGAGCTGCTGGACAAAGAAATGGAACGTCATTTCCGTCCTGAGTTCCTGAACCGTCTGGATGCTCAAATTGTGTTCCGTCCCCTGACGCGAGAGGACCTGACAACCATTGTGGAATACGAACTGAACAAGGTATTCAAACGATTGCTTGAGCATAATCTGCATCTGGAACTGGAGTCATCGGCGAAGGAGTTCCTGATCGACAAGGGATATAATCCGGAATTCGGAGCCCGTCCGCTGCGTCGGGCGATCGAGCATTATATTGAAGATCCCCTGTCCGAATCGCTGCTTCGCGGCAGTTTTAAGGGCAAGACCCTGATTCGCATCTCGGTTCAGGATGAAGAGCATCTGCGGTTTGACGGGGTTGACGCACCGAAAGAGATCAGTCCCGACAGCGTTGTTGTTCATGCGGCCGAAAAAGCCGAGTCGGCCCAGTAAGGGACTTACAGGTGTCATGTTAAGAGAATTATAATTCAATACGTTCAATATGACAGGAGAAAGAAACATGAAAACGAATCAATGGGTAACATTAGGTCTTATTCTTTTCATTGGAGCGGTGGGGGTGTTATGGGCACAGGCTCAAGAGGAAGGTAAAAAAGACACTCAAATAACGGAACAAAAAGCGTCGCAGTCCGAGAACGCTTCACCGCGTAGCCGTCGAATCGATCCGTCTGCTGCCCGCAGCAGGACCGTCAATCGCGAACAAGGACGCCAAGAGAGAGCGGCCAGGCAGAGCGAAATGCACAGAGCTTCTCTGAAAGAACTGCAAGACATTAAGACGATCGCGGAAGAAGAGGGCGCAACGCGAACCGTCGAGGCGATCCAGAAACTGATCGATAAGAAAAATGCCGAGTTCCAGAAAGGCATCGAACAGGCCGAACGGGCTCGCAGGGAAAGAGCCGCTCAAGTACAGAAACGCATGAAACAAGCTGAAGCTCAAAAGGCAAAGCCGGCTACTGAGGGCGAAGAAGGCAAAACGGAAACGACCGGCGAAGGCGACTAAAAACGGTTTTTATTAAAATGTTAGTTTAGACGATCCCGGCGGGGCTCAAAGCGAGAAGTTTTGGGTCCCGCTTTTTTTGATTTTTGGCTGTGAATTAATGACGATTTTAAATGGCTGAATTTTGCGAGAACCGTCAAACTTCCAATCATCACGAGCAGAATGAATATAAACACACACAGTTCGGACAGAAAAAATAATCCGGAATATCGATAACAATCAATCCATCCTTTTAACAAAATGACGGTCAGTCCCAACCCGATCAAAAAGCTGCCGAGATACATTGGATTTCTTACGAGTTCATATGGGCCGGTTGAGATCAGACAGTTGCCGAACGTATGACACTGCTTTTTATACCCGCGAGCGGAAATCCGCAGGTTTGGTCAAGCATCAGGAGGATAAGGCCTGCGGCGTCCAGCAGATGTTCGACTACCGGGCTGTATGTAATGGAATGCAAGTTCCTGCGCAAAAGATAACATGCAAATCCAGCAAGAAAAATCACTTTACCGTTGATAAAAATACTTCGCTTATTATAAATCTTAATGTCCTTCCTGAATTAGGTGTACGTTGCATCATACTGGTCTGTTTCCAGAGACACACTGGTTTGGCATCCTTTCGAAACAGGAAATCCTACGATGCGTTCCCGTATATCCAACGGACCTTAAGGGAAACCTAAACAGGGGGTTATTGGTCTTTTATTTTCAAGGCGTTTATTGTGGGCTTCTAAGAAGCAAATGATAAATTAAATTGTGCCACAAAAGAATAAAATGGAAATTATTTTATGTAAATTTAAATTTTTGAAAATGGGCCGGCGTCGGCGAAAAGGCAGGAGGGTGTCTGTGTGTGTGGGGGGAGAGGGGGGATTCATGTATTGACAGCGGCGGGGTTTTGGGCATATACTATATTCAAGCTGGCCGGTGTTTCAACTTGAACGGTCAACTGTCAATTTTTCAAGGCCAAAATTAAGGACTGGAGCGATTTCTGCTTTGGGGAACAATGCTGTCGGGGGCGTCGATTCGGTGCGGACGAAGCCGGCGTGGTATTATGATACGGCGAAATACGCGGAACCGAGCCTGTCGAAGGCGATTTTACAACTTCTGGACACTTTAATTCCTTATTTTCTGCTGTGGGCGGTGATGCTCTATCTGGTCAAGGCGGGCTATCCGTATTGGGTGACACTGATGCTTGCGGTGGTTGCGGGGCTGTTTCTGGTGCGTGTCTTTATCCTTTTTCACGATTGCTGTCATCATTCTTTTTTTGCGTCCCGGAAAGCCAATAAAATTGTCGGGACCGTGTGCGGGATATTGACGTGCACGCCGTATGCGGACTGGCAATGGGCGCACGCGAAGCATCACGCGACGGCGGCGGACCTTGATAACCGCAGTTGCGGGGGTGTGTGGACGATGACGGCGGATGAATACCGTTCGTCGGGGTTATGGACGCGCATTAAGTACCGGGTGTACCGCAATCCGCTGGTGATGCTTGTGCCGGGGCCGTTGATCATGTTTCTGGGTGTCTTTCGGTTTCCGACGAAGGGGGCGGGTAAGCGGCAGCAAAACAGTGTACTGGTGACGAATGTTGCGATCCTGGTGCTTTTGGTCATCGGGTCACGGACGCTGGGTCTGCGGGATATTTTCCGCATTGCGCTGCCGGTGGTGTTTGTTGCCACTGCGATCGGGGTGTGGCTGTTCTATGTGCAGCACCAGTTTGAGGGGGTTGGCTGGTTTCGGCACGAGCAGTGGGATGTCATTACGGCTTCGCTGAAGGGGTGTTCGTACTATCGGCTGCCGGCGGTTCTGCGGTGGTTCACGGGGAATATCGGTATTCACCACGTTCACCATATCCGCACAGGCATCCCGAACTACAACCTGCAGCGATGCTTTGACGAGACGCCCCAACTGCAGGACATCCATGTACTGACGATGCGCGAAAGCCTGCGGTCGCTGTGGCTGAACCTGTGGGATGAAGAGCGGCAGCAACTTGTCGGGTTTCGTGCGATTGGGCGATAACACAAGCAGGGGGCGGTGCGGAATCGGGGGGGTTGTTTCTTGACTATCGGGGGGTGCTTCGCTAAGATAGGGTTTTGGTGATGGAATTTTAGATGATACGGAGAACGGATGGCCGGTAAAGGATTTACGCATCTTCACTTACATACACAATACTCCCTTCTGGACGGGGCGATCCCGGCCAAAAAGCTGTTTGCGCGGTGCAACGAGTTGGGAATGGATTCGGTGGCGATCACCGACCACGGAAACATGTTCGGGGTGGTGGATTTCTATACGCAGGCCCGGGAGGCGGGGGTTAAGCCAATTCTCGGGATTGAGGCGTATATCGCACCCGAAAGCCGGTTCGAGAAGCAAAAGGGCGGCATTAAAGACAATACCTATCACTTGATCCTGCTGGCCGAAAATCTCACCGGGTATCACAATCTTTTGAAGCTGAGCAGTATCGGTTATACTGAGGGGTTTTACTATCGCCCGCGTATCGATAAAGAGATTTTAGCCGAGCTGAACGAGGGGCTGATTTGCACCACTGCGTGTATCGGTGGTGAAGTGCCTGCGGCACTGGCACGGGATGACTTGGAGGCGGCGCAAAAGGCGGTCGAAAGTTACCTGGAAATCTTCGGGCCGGAGCGGTTTTTTATCGAGGTTCAGGAACATGATGCGACGGATATGCCGGATGTGCGGGATAAGCTGATCGAGCTTGCGAAAAAGAACGGCGTCGGGCTGGTTGCGACCAATGACGTGCATTTTTTGAACGAAGCCGATTATGAGGCACACGATGCCCTGTGCTGTATCAATACGGGCAAAAAGGTGACCGAACCGGATCGCATGAAGTATCCGACGAGCGTGTATCTGAAAAGCTCCGACCAGATGCGGCAGTTATTCGCCGATGTGCCCGAGGCGTGTGATAATACGCTGAAGATCGCCGAGCGGTGCAATGTGGATCTGGATTTGACCAGCCGGCATGCACCGGTATATACACCCGCCGACGGCAGTACGCCGGAGGAATTCCTGACAAAGCTGGTGTATGAAGGGGCAAAAAAACGATACGGTAAGGTAACCGACGAGATCAAACAGCGGATCGAGCGGGAACTGGGGGTTATCGAGGGCAAGGGGTTTTCCAGCTACTTTTTGATTTGCTGGGATTTTTGTGATTTTGCCAGCAAAAACAATATTCCCGTCGGTGCCAGGGGCAGTGCGGTCGGTACGGTTGTGGGGTATTGCCTGGGTGTTTGCGATGTGGACCCGATTCACTATGACTTGCTGTTTGAGCGGTTTATGGACCCGGAACGTGATGAGATGCCGGATATCGATATCGATATTTGCCAGGCATCGCGTCCGGCGGCGCTGGAATATGTACGGAACAAATACGGGCATATTGCGCAGATCATTACGTTTGGGACGATGAAAGCCCGAGCGGTGATTCGTGATGTGTGCCGGGTGATGGATGTGCCTTTGTCGGAGGCGGACCGTCTGGCGAAGCTGGTGCCGGCAGAGTTGAAGATGACGCTGGATAAGGCATTGGATGTTGAGCCGGATTTAAAGAAGGCATACGATGACGATGAAATGACCCGCAAGGTCATTGACATCGGGCGAACGCTGGAAGGGCTGGCACGTCACGCGTCGGTACATGCGTGCGGTGTGGTGATTGCCGATGAGCCGCTGACGAATTTTCTCCCCGTTTATAAGCAGGCCGGCTCGGACGATTTGATTACGCAGTTTGAAGGGCCGACGGTTGAAAAAGTGGGCCTGCTGAAGATGGATTTTCTGGGTCTGAAGACGCTGAGCGTGATTCAGCGGGCGATTGACCTGATTAAAGAACTGCACGGCGAGACCATCGATATTGAGGCGATTGATAAGGCTGACCCGAAAATCTTTAAGGAGGTTTTCGGAGCGGGACGGACCAAGGGCGTGTTCCAGTTTGAATCCGGCGGGATGCAGGATTTGCTGATGAAGCTGCGGCCGGACCGGTTGGAAGACCTGATCGCGGCGAACGCCCTGTATCGTCCCGGCCCGATGGCGCTGATCCCCGATTACATTGACCGCAAACACGGAGCCAAGTGGGAGGTGCCGCACCCGATCATGCGGGAGGTACTGGAAGAGACCTTCGGCATTATGGTCTACCAGGAACAGGTGATGCGTATTTGCAACCGGCTGGGCGATATCCCGCTGCGTGAGGCGTATGCCCTGATTAAAGCGATTGGCAAGAAGAAGGAAAAAGTTATCAAGGCCGAGAAGAAGCGGTTTGTGAAAGGTTGCGTCGGCAAGGGGCTGGATAAATCGCAGGCCGAAGAAATCTTTGACCTGATCGAACGGTTTGCCGGATACGGTTTTAATAAGTCGCATGCGACACGGTATTCGTTTGTGGCTTACCAGACGGCGTGGTTAAAATGCTATTACCCGGTTGAATTCATGGCGGCACTGCTGACGTATGAAATGGGCAGCACGGACAAGGTCGTCGATTATATCGGCGAGTGCCGGGAGATGGGAATTGAAGTCCTACCGCCGGATATCAATGAGAGCTTTGTTGATTTTACGGTGGTGTATAATGAAGAACACGACCATCGCAAAGATTCCGGTGTGGTCCGGTTTGGACTGGCGGCGGTCAAGGGCGTCGGTGAAAAAGCGGTTGAGCAGATCATTACCTCGCGTGAAAACGTGGGGCGGTTCAAGAGTTTGTTTCATTTTTGCGAGAATGTTGATTTGCGTGCGGTCAATAAGCAGGTGATCGAGGCGCTGGTGAAGGCCGGGGCGTTTGATAATCTTGGCGGCAGCCGGGCGCAGATGATGGCGGGGATGGAAAAAGCGATGCAGGCGGGGTCGTCGATGCAGGCCGATAAGGCCAGCGGTCAGATGAACTTTTTCGGGGCCGGCGGGTTTGGGCAGGGTGAGCAGGGTCAGGACCAGCAGGCATTGCCCGATGTGCAGCCGTGGGGCGAACAGCAGATGCTGCTTTACGAAAAAGAAGTGCTGGGTTTTTATGTGACCAGTAACCCGTTGAGTAAATACGCGGACATGATCGATATTTATTCGTCGGCGAACACCGGTCAATTGAATTCGAAATGGCAGGGGCGTGATGTTGTTATTGGCGGCATGGTGACCAAGATTCGCAATATCGTCACCAAAAACGGCCGCAATGCCGGGGCCAAGATGGCGGTTTTTGAACTGGAGGATTTGCAGAGCAAATGCGAGGTGGTGGTGTTCCCGAAAAAGCTGGAGGCGTTTGCCGATCTGCTGCAGGTCGATAAAGTCCTGTTTGTGGAAGGGAAAGTGGATTGTCAGCGGGAAAATCCGAATATTCTCTGTGAAAAGTTGATCGCGATGGAGGACATCGCTGACCAGATGGCCGCCCGTGTGTGGATCGAGTTGCTGAGTCTGGATGTCAACGAGGAAAAAGCCGAACGCATTCGCACCCTCTGCAAGACCCATCGGGGCAAAAGCCCGGTGCATGTCAGCGTGCAGACCACCGGCGGCTATCGCATCGCCACGATTGCCGACAAAACCTACAGCGTGCGGGCGGATGTGGATTTCTGCAAGAAGATGGAAGCCGTGGTTGGCCGCGGGAATGTGAAATTGATGCGGAATTAAATAGATCAAAAAGTAAAATGTAAAATTAAGGAGGCGGCTTTGCCGCGGTTGTTTTATGGAGTCGGCCTGAAAGGCCGGTGTAATTTAGCCCAGGGCGACGCCCTGGGATCTAGGGTATAAGAAGACAACGCCCTGAAAGGGCAGCATAGTGTGTTTCGATTATATATTGCCCTTTCAGGGCGATTTTGTTGTAATGGTATATATTTCCCAGCCCGTTGGACTGGGCTAAAATATAATGCACCTTTGGTGCGAATGGATAGAAAATATTAATGATACAAAAAGCGATTGAAATAGTGAAAGCACGGTGGCCGGAGGTGATGCTGGTGGTTGTTTTGCAGGCGGCATTGATGCTCTTTTCAGACGAGTTGGTTCTGATGGCTGATACGGCGGAGACCTCGAATGTTCAACTGCCGTTCTGGCCCAGCTTCCTTCTGGGAGTCGGTACCATGGTAGCGGCTACGATTTGGCAGATGCTGTATCTGGGATTCATGAAAACCTCCGCCGTCGAGGGCCCCCATCCTCAACAACCGCTCGACCTGCTCCGTTTTGGCCGTCCGTATTTCTGGAAGATCATGCTTTTTCAGCTTTTGTTTGTGTTTGTTCTGTTGCTGTTGAGTATGGTCATGGCGGCAACACTTGGCGGACTTATCTGGAAAACGGAGGATATCACAAAGATACCGGAATGGTTCTCACAGATATGTGCGTTGGCGGCAGTTGCGTTGATGATCAAGCCGGCCCTGCTGGTTCCGGCACGAATCGTGGTGTGTGATAATTCTGTGGGCGAAGCAGTCATGGCCATGCGTCAGTATCGGATGGGTGAGATCAGTTCTCTTTTTAAGGTCTTGGCGGGCGGCGTAGGGGTCATTTTTGTGTTTATGCTGTTGGCGGAACTTGCGGGCAAAAAGACGGTGCTGTATTATATTTTTTCCGGCATGCATCACTTGAGCTTCAGCATGCTGTTTTTAGTGCTGGCATTAATGGCGGTGCTTTGGGTTCAGAAAAATCTTGATCTCCAGCAGGCTGCCGCGAAGGAGGAACAGGTATGAAACAAAAACTGGCGGGAAAATTTCTGGTCATGGATGGCCCGGACGGTTGCGGCAAGAGCACGCAGACACGATTGCTGAGCGAATGGGTCGCCGCCGAGGGTGTGGATGTCGTTTCGTATCGTGACCCGGGAACAACGATCGTCGGCGAAAAGATCCGCGATATCCTGCTCGATCCGGCTCATGAAGGCATGGGTGACAATGTCGAAGTGCTTTTGTACATGGCGGCGCGGGCACAGTTGTGGAAAGAGCATATCGGCCCCGATTTACATGCCGGGAAATGCGTCCTGATGGACCGCTGGATATCCAGCACCTGTGCGTATCAGGGATGGGCCGGCGGTTTTGGGATTGAAAAAGTCTTGCAGATCGGAACCGATTCGCTTCAGCGGGTTTGGCCCGATTTGACCATCGTGCTGGATGTGGATATTGAGACGGCTAAAAAACGGATGCAGCGCGACCTTGACCGTATGGAACAAAAGGGTGATGTCTACCATGCCAAGGTGCGGGAAGGCTTTTTGAAATTGGCGGATTACGGTGACGATGTGAAAGTGGTGGATGCGACGCAGTCGGTGGAGCAGGTGCATGAGTGCGTGTTGCGGATTGTTCAAGAACACAGGAATACAAGAATGTAGGATTAGGCGGCATCGCTTCTGGCCGTAGGTCAAAGCGATGGATGTACCGTGCGAAACCATGTCTTTCGCCTCCGGCGAGAAGACATGCCACCCGGGAAAAGCATCTTTTAGGATTGAGAGAAAATGTCGTTAAACGAAATTTTTTGTCAGGATAAAGCGATCGGAACCCTGCAGCGGGCATATGCGGCCGGGCGGATGGCCCATGCGTATTTGTTTGCCGGCGATGATGGTGTGGGCAAGGACGCGACGGCGCGGGCGTGGGCGAAGATGCTGTTGTGTGAAAACAAACAGACGACCGGTAAAGACCCGGTCTTTACGGACAGTTGCGGGGCCTGCCATTCTTGTCAAACGTTTGAAGCCGGGGGGCATCCGGATTTTCGGCCCATTTATAAAGAACTTGTGCAGTACACCAAAGGCGGCAAAAATAAAAAGACCCCCGTGGAGATGCCGATCGATGTGATCCGTGAGTTTCTCATTGAGAAGGCCGCCAATCGCCCGACGATGGGGCAATTTGTAGTCTACGTTGTTGATGAAGCGGAGAAGGTCAACAGGAACAGTCAGAATGCGATGCTGAAGGTGCTGGAGGAACCGCCGGGGTATTGTGTGATCATCCTGCTGTGTTCCCGGTTGGATGAGATGCTGCCGACGACGCTGTCACGCTGTCAATTGGTGCGGTTTGGTCCGGTTGAGCATGCTAAGATTGTTGAAGCGTTGATCGCCAAAGGATTCTCTAAATCCGAAGCGACGTATTGGGCGCGTTTTTCACAGGGCAGTCTCGGGCGTGCGATCTCGTGGGCAACGCTTGAAATCAAGGATGACAGCACCTATGCCATCAAACAGCAGCTTTTGGAAAAGCTGGCTGTGCTGGAGTTGACGGATGCGGTGGACATGGCCGAGTGGATGGGTAAGAGCGCCCGGACAATCGCCGGAGTCTGGACCAGGCAGGACGACAATGTCAGTACAACCGATATTACCCGCCGGGCGCAAAAGGGGCTGATCCAGATGATGATCGCGGCACTGAACGATGCGATGAAACTTCACGTCGGACAGGCGGACGCACTGGTCAATGAAGACCAAAAAACCTGCATCGAGGCGATTAGCCGTCGTTATGATGCCGAAACCGCCGCCCGGCAGATCGAAATGTGCTATCAAATTCACCGATGGGTCGATTCCAGCGTCAACGAAAAACTCATCTTCGAACAACTCTTGTTAAATCTGTCCAATTCGGATATACTAAGCGTTTCTTAAATGAGTCTGACAGCGGGACGGCCCGGTCGGCAGGAACGTATCTTCTTTTTCTAAAGGAGTTTATTAATAGATGTCACAACCTGAAAATAAGCCGAAAGTGCAAAGAAATGCCAAACTGATGCTTGTCCGTTATGGCCGGATGGGGGGGCTTGGCTGGTTTGAGCATCATGAGGCGCATATTCCGAAGCTGAGTTCACATGTGGTTCTCAAGACCGAACGGGGTCTGGAATTGGGCCAGGTGATCGGAGTTCACAGCTACCGCGGCGGTCAGTTTAAAAGCACGCCGGAGCAGGTGGAACAATATTACTGCAATCGCACCAAGGATTTTCCGTTGGGAGAAGGCGGTGTGTTCGTTCGTTTTGCGACCCACGAAGATATTCGGGAACAGGAGCATCTGGAAAAATCCGCGGTGGGCGAAGCCAAACAGGCGCAAAAAATCGCGGCCGAACTAAATCTGCCGATGAAGATCATCGAAGCGGAACATCTATTCGGTGGTGAGCGGATCATCTTCTATTTTACCAGCGAGGGCAGGGTGGATTTCCGCGAACTGGTTAAACGGCTTGCCAGGGAATACCAGACACGGATCGAACTGCGACAGATCGGTTCGCGTGATGAAGCCCGCCTGATCAGTGATTTTGAAACCTGCGGTCAGCAGTGCTGCTGCAGCCGCTATCTGAAAATTCTCGAACCGGTCAATATGCGGATGGCCAAATTGCAAAAGGCGACCCTGGATCCGTCAAAGATCAGCGGTCATTGCGGCAGGCTCAAGTGCTGTTTACGCTATGAAGATGAAACGTATATGCAGTTGAAGGATAATCTGCCCAGAAAGAATGCGACCGTTCAAACCCCGAAGGGCCCGGGCAAAGCGGTTGATATGCACATTTTGACCCAGTTGGTTGTGGTACAGGACGAATTGGGAGACCGTAAGGCTTGGCCGGTGGATGAGATAAGTTTTCCGGGCAAGCCGGCGGTTGTCAAAAAGACCCCTGTGGAACCCGATCGTGCCGAGGATATCATCGACGGCGCGATGGGGGAGTTGGATGTCAGCCGGGTTGATTCCGGGATTGTCGCCGAACTTGAGGAAATGGCTCAAGCGGAACAAGCACAGGTCTCGCCGTCGGAACCGGATTTGCAGAGCCCGGAAACCGGACCTAATAACAATGCTCCAAAGCAAACGGACGGACCGGGTCAAAAGGACGATCAGGAACCGTCGCAAAATAAAAATCGACGCGGCGGAAGGAATCGACGGCGGCGCTCGAAGAATAAGAATCGAAACCCGAATAGTCCGCAAGGCGGAGGCAACCAGGAGAATAGGCCAAAGTCATCAGGCGGCAATCAGACTAATAAGCCCAAACCATCGGGCGGGAATCAATCACAGTAGCGCGGAGATAGGACATCTATGCGAAAATTAGTTGTAACATCGGCCTTGTACTATGCCAATGCGCCAATCCACATCGGGCACCTGGTCGAATCCGTTCAGACGGATATCTGGGTGCGTTTTCAAAAGCTTATGGGTAATGAATGCCATTATTTCTGCGCCGATGATACACATGGAACACCTGTTATGATCAGCGCTAAAAACGAAGGTGTCGAACCGGAAACGCTGATTGCGAGAATTCACGGGCAACATCTGAAGGATTTAAATGGTTTTCAGGTTGAGTTTGATAATTACTATACGACGCACTCGGAAGAAAACAGGCAACTGAGCGAAATGATTTTTAAAGGGGTTTCCGAAGCCGGGGCGATTGTCCAGAAGGAAATCCAGCAGGCCTATGATGAGCAGGAAAAGATGTGGCTGCCGGACCGTTATATCAAGGGCACCTGCCCGCGATGCAAGGCACCGGACCAGTATGGCGATTCCTGTGACGCGTGCGGGGCGCACTATCAGCCGACGGAGATGATTGAACCGGTCAGCGCTGTTAGTGGCAATCCGCCGGTGTTGAAAAAGAGCACGCATTATTTCTTCCGGCTGAGTCATTATGAATCACAGCTTAAACAGCTTTTTGCTAAAGGGTATGTGCAGGACTCTGTAAAAAACAAGCTTGACGAATGGTTTGAAGCGGGGCTAAAGGATTGGGATATCTCACGGGATGGGCCATATTTTGGTTTTAAGATTCCCGGCGAGGAGGATAAATATTTTTATGTTTGGCTGGATGCACCGATCGGGTATATGGCCTCCTGCAAAAACTGGTGTGATAAGAGTGGGAAGGATTTTGAGCAGGTTTGGAATAGCGGCGAGTATGAGATTTGTCATTTCATTGGCAAGGATATCATGTACTTTCATGCGTTGTTCTGGCCGGCGTTGTTGTTCGGTGCCAATCTGCGGACGCCGAATAAATTGTTTGTGCATGGATTTTTGACGGTCAATGGCAAGAAGATGAGTAAGAGCAAAGGCACGTTTGTGATGGCGAGAACGTATCTGAATCACCTTGATCCCCAGTACCTGCGGTATTACTACGCCTCCAAGCTCAATGGCGATGTGAGTGATATCGAGTTGAACACTGAGGATTTTGTCAATCGCGTCAATTCCGACCTGGTGGGCAAACTGGCCAATCTGGCGAGTCGTTCCGGGCCGATGCTGACCAAAAAGCTGGACGGGATGCTTGGCTCACTGGATGAAAAGGGTAAGTTGCTGATCGACCAGTTGATCGCCGCAAAGGCCGAAGTGATCGATGCGTATGAAAGTCTCAATTACGCCGCGGCGATCCGTCGTATTGCGGCACTGGCCGACATCTGTAATCGCTATGTCGAAGAGCAGCAGCCGTGGGGGACCATTAAGACGGATGTTGAAGGCACGCGGACGACGCTGACAACCATCTTGAATGCTGTAAAGATTCTGGCAATCTATTTAAAGCCCGTACTGCCCGAGTTTGCTCAGAAGATCGAGCAATTCCTGGCGGTCGATGCGCTGACGTTTGCCGATGTGGAAACGATTCTTGAAAACCGAAAGATCAATGACTTTGTTCGTTTGATCGAACGCATAGAAAAGGAAAAGGTAGAAGCGATGATCGAAGAAAGTAAACAGGATGCTCCGCAGGCGGATGTGGCTGAACCGGAAAATAAACTGGATGAGCCGCTGGCGGAAGAATGCACGATTGATGATTTCATGAAAGTGGACCTGCGGGTGGCCCGCATTGCCAGTGCCTCGGCTGTTGAAGGGGCCAATAAGCTTTTGCAGTTGGAACTGGATTTGGGTGAATTGAAGAAAAATGTGTTTGCCGGCATCTCCAAAGCTTACAAGCCGGAAGATTTGGTCGGGCGTTTGGTGGTTTGCGTGGCGAACTTGAAACCGCGTCAGATGAAGTTCGGCCTGTCGGAAGGCATGGTGTGTGCCGCCGGACCGGGCGGAGCGGAGGTCTTTTTACTCAGTCCCGACAGTGGTGCCAAGCCGGGACAGCGAATTCACTAAGGTAACGCCGGCATCTTGCCGGCAGTTTTGAAAAGAACTGTTTGGAATTTTCGATTGTGAAAAAGACGATAGAGGAAATAGCCAAAGAAGACGGTCGCTTTGATATGCGGGGCCTGAAGTTTGTTTTTGAGGGATTGGCGGCGACGATCGATAAATTCCGTCAACAGGAAGACCTTGAAGCCATGCCGCGTCATATCACGGGCCAGGAACTGTCCTGGGGGCTGGCCGAAGTTGCGCAAAAGCGCTGGGGGCGACTGGCGGCGATGGTGCTGGGGCAGTGGGGCATTCATTCAACGCGAGATATGGGTGAGATCGTGTACCTGATGATCGACAACGGATGGATGAGTTCGCAGGATACGGACACGATTGAGGATTTCGAACATGTCTTTGATTTCACCGAAGTCTTCGAAAAGCAATACACGATCGAAATTCGATAGGCCTCTTACGCCAACACTCCGGCAATTAGTTTTTTATAATAGTCTTTCGCCTTTTCCATCTGTGCGATTTCGATGTATTCATTGGGTTTATGACAAAGGCTTCCGCTGCCGGGGCCGAAGATGATGACGGGGGCGTTCAGTTTTTTGAAGTAGGGGCCGTCCGTGGTGAATCCGGCGGCACTTGTTTCGTTGATCCCGGTGGCCGCACAGACCGCTTTTACGAATGGGTCGTCGGCGTCTGTTTCCAAAGCGTCGGCGGCACGGATAATTGAAATATCAGCTTTAAAGTCCGGGTCATTTCTATGCAATTCATCACAGATAGTCCGCAGGCTGGTGATAATGTCATCCCGGCTTTGGCCGGGCAGCGTGCGGATATCCAGTTCGACCGAGCAGTTGTCGGGAACAATATTGGTTCCCGTGCCGCCGGCGATGCGGTTAGTGCTCATCGAGCAGTTGCCGAGCAGCGCATGGGGCGTGTGGGGAATTTTGTAGACTTTGAGCCGGTTCAGAAACGCATTCATTTTTTCAATCGCATTAATGCCCAGATGCGGCATGGAACCATGTGCGGTCTTGCCTTCGGTTTCGACCTTCAGCCACAGGATTCCCCGGTGTGCCCGTAATATTTCCAGACCGGTCGGCTCCGGGATCAGAATACCGATTGGATTGGCGATTTTATCGCGATATGTCTCAATAAACTGCTTAACGCCGCAACTGTCCGTTTCTTCGCCTGCGGTGGCGGTGAAAATAACTCGGCGGTTCAGTTCAATGCCGGATTGGGCCATTTCGACGATGGCAGCGGCTGCCGCACAAATCCCCCCCTGCATATCACAGGAACCCCGGCCGTAAATGTTGCCGTCCATTTCAACCGCTTCAAACGGATCGCTGTTCCACTTGTCCGCCGAAGCCGGAACGACGTCACTATGCACACCTATTACCAGAGTCGGCGTTTCGGGGGTGTCGGGGCCGATGGTCGCGACCAGATTGGCACGATTTTCATTCCAGCAGTCTAATTCCGCAGAAATACCATGATCGTGAAAATAATTCTCCAGAACCTGGGCCGTCTTAAGTTCCCCATTTTCACATGTCGGGGCCGTAGCAATCAGTTTTTTGAGCAGATTTTTCATCATTGAATCCGGAATTCCCACATTAAAGAATGGATTTTACCGTGCTGAGTGTGCCATAACGAGCAAAAATAGCAAAAATGCAAAAAAATTTTGTTGCAGAACACTTTTTAAACAGGATAATAGTCTTTTCGTGCAGTTGCTGGGGGAATGTTAACAAGTTAAAAGGATATTGAATGGGACCGGTTCTACATGGTTTGATAAAATTACAGCGTGTGGAAAATCGCCTCCGTGCGGTCAAGACAAAATTGACCCGAAGCCGACGGGGCGTCATCTTTCAGGAAAACCAACTCCGTACGCTGCAGAGCGGACTTGAAGCAAAGCTGGGAGAAATCAAACTGACCAAGATCCAGGTAGATCGCCTGGAACTGGAACTCAAGAGCCGGGATGAGCACATCGAAAAACTCCGCGGTCACTTAAATCTCGCACGTACCAACAAGGAATATTCCGCGCTCCTGACCGAACTGAATACCGCCAAGGCCGATGATTCCAAGCTTGAAACGCAGGTGTTGGAACTGATGAAGAATATCGAGACCGACGAAGCGGCCTGTGCCGAACTCAAAAAGCAGATCGAAGAACAAAAGATCAAAATGGAAGAGATTCGTAGCGAGGCCGAGGCCAAAGCTTCGGCGTTCCAAAAAGAGATCGACGATATGCAGGCCGAGTGGGATGCGGCAGCCAAGGAAGTCACCAATAAAAACGCATTAGCCATTTTCGAGCGGGTGGCGGAAACCTATGACGGCGAAGCCATGGCCGAAGTGGGAGGAGTGGAAGAGAATTCAAGCTCTTTCAGTTGCGGCGGGTGTTTTATGGGAATCCCTGCTGAAGTGGTGAACGTCCTCAGCAGTCACGACGAGATTGTTCGCTGCTCAAACTGTACGCGAATTTTGTATCTGAAAGAGGCATAAAAACCGATTAACGATAAAGCCGGCGAAACCCTAAGGGCGTCGGCTTTTTTTATGGATTAAGGGCGATATGAGCAAACAGGTAATTATTCATACCGATGGCGGCAGCCGAGGCAACCCCGGCCCCGGGGGAGCGGGATTTACTCTGGAAGACGAAAAGGGCAATGCGCTGAAGTCCTGCGGGCTTTATCTGGGAAGAACCACGAATAATGTTGCCGAATACACCGCCATTAAAGAAGCACTGAAAGCCGCCGGAGAGCTCGGCGCCGAATCCGTTAAGTTATTCAGCGACAGCGAATTGCTGGTGCGGCAGTTGAACGGTCAATACAAAGTCAAAAGCCCGAATCTCAAACCGTTTTACGCCGACTGCATGGAACTGTTGGGTGAGTTTAAGGCATGGCAGGTGATGCATGTGTACCGTGAGCAAAACTCCCGCGCCGATGCACTGGCCAACGAGGCGATGGATAAAAAAGCGGACGTTCAGTATGGCCCCGCGGCGGCTGCAGAGCCCAAGGGAAAAAAGCTTCGGCTGGGAATTCTGCTCAGCGGCGGCGGACGGACGATGGTGAATATTCAGGACGAAATTAATGCGGGACGCCTGAATGCCGAGATCGTACTGGTCATTAGTTCCCGTTCGGAAGTCAAAGGCAACGAACGTGCCTGTAAAATAGGACTGGAGCCCGTTATCATTCGTAAGAAGGATTATCCTGAGCTTGCCGATTTCAGTAAGCGTATTGAAAAGGAACTGGATAAAGCTAACGTCGATCTGGTTGTTCAGGCCGGTTGGCTGTGTCTGTGGCATATCCCGGCCGATTATAAGAACCGCGTGATGAATATTCACCCGGCACTGCTGCCCAGTTTCGGCGGGCAGGGCATGTGGGGCCATCATGTCCATGAGGCGGTACTGAAAGCCGGCTGCAAGGTTTCCGGCTGCACGGTACATTTCTGCACGAACGAATACGACGCCGGACCGATCATCGTCCAGCGGACCTGTGAAGTTAAGGATGATGACGATGCGGACACATTGGCATCACGCGTATTTCAGCAGGAATGCCTGGCCTACCCGGAGGCGATTCAGCTATTCGCCGAGGATCGTCTGCAGGTTTCCGGCGGCATTGTTAAACGCATTTAACTGCCGGGACAGCATGCAGGGGCCAATTGCACGGAGCTATAACAGCGTATGTTTGGACAATCCATTCAGCATCGTTTATTAAAATTGAGCCGACCGGACCATATAGAGCATCGCAGTGATCGTGCGTTATTGGTTTGGAAAGATATTCCGCACTGGATGGTGGTCGATGGGGAGATGAAGACATTTCTCTTTTTGTTCGAAGATACCCGGAATTTTTCTGAAATGATCCGCAAAAACCCCCATCTTCAGCCTCATCAAAAAGAACTGCTTGGCGTTGTTAAAGATCTGCATAAAAAAGGCGTTTTGACCAGTGTTGATGTCGCAGAGCTTAAGAATAAATCATTGAATTCGCTTTTGCCGATTGAAAACATCGCATGGAATCTTACCCACACATGCAATCTGCGGTGCCGGTATTGCTATTATGCCGACAGCCTGAATCATTCAAACGGCAGCGAGCTTTCGGCGGATGAAGTCATCAGCTTTCTTAAAATCGTCAAGCCGTTTATTTCCAAACGCGCAACCCTGACGGTATTGGGTGGTGAGCCGCTGTTGTATCCTGATAAGCTGATTGAAGTCTGCCGATTTGCACGCAAGATGCGAATGAATCCGCTGATCTCCACGAATGGGACGCTGATCGATGATGCCTTTGCCAAAGAAGCCAAGCGGATTGGGCTGGAGATTCAGGTTTCTCTTGACGGTCCCGATGCCGAAATGAATGACCCGTTACGGGGTGCGGGAACATTTGAGAAAATCCGAAAAGGCGTGGCGATTCTGAATAAGCATGATGTGCATACGATTCTCAGTATGGTGTGCTGTCGAAGTAATTTCGATTCGTTGAAAGATTTTCTGGATTTGGCAATTGAATGGGGCGTTGCCGAGGCCCGGTTTATCCCGCTTAAACAGATGGGCGGGGCCAAGTCCGAAGCGATGGAAATGGTTTCGCATTATGAAATTGTTACGAAGGCGTATCAACTGCTTAAAGCCTATCCAGCGTATCGGGATTTACTGGGGCGGGATTGCCTGTCGATTCTTGCCAATACCTGCCGGTATTCAGCCCGGCGGGATTCCTGCGGCACCGGTTTGCAGACGTTTTTGCTGGATGCCGACGGGGCGTTGTATCCGTGCCTGAATCTGAATCAACCGGCGTATGTGTTCGGTAACATCCGCGATAAATCGCTCGATTTTGCGAAAATTTGGAAAAAACACGAATCCCTGGGTAACATTCGCACCTGCACAAGCGTCCATAATACAGAGAGGCCTTGCAGCAACTGTTTGGTGAAGTATTGGTGCCTGGGCGGATGCCGGGGCGAGACTGTGGTCAATACGGGGGATTTAAAAGCTCAAAGTATCCATTGCGATGACTTAAAAAAGACGATCCTTGAAATATTCTGGATTCTTGCGGAAAATCCCGATATGATAAAAGCATACGAGCAAATGGGCTAAAGGAGCGTACAATGCAGGTATTTGGGCAAAGTTCGACAGTGCTGGCCGAGTCGAAACCTCCCTATGTTCATCTGGGATACATGTCCGCCTGTCCAAGCACGGGATTCGGAGTATTCGATTTTGAGTTATTTGGTCCCGGGGTAATTTTGTTTTTGGTGGGTTATCTGATCGCGATGAAGATCAATTACGGTTGGCTCATCGGCGGCATCGCGGGGTTGTTAAAGAAATTCGGGCTTCTCAAAATTCTGGCAGCGATTCTATCTATGCTGTTGCTTTTTGCGACCGTCTTTGTATGCTATTTCGCGTGGATGTTTGATTAAAGAAGACATGAATACAAGGACGCAAGTATACAAGGAAGGATAGCCGGCATGGAAATCCTCGGACAAAGCACGAAAGCAACCACACAGCATCCTTATATGCATTTGGGATATCTGGCAGCAAGCAACCGGGATGTATTTATGATTCCTTTAATTCCCGGATTATTATTGCTTGTTTTTGGGAGCCTTCAATTATATTTTCGCAAGAAACGTTATTTCAAAGCAAGTATTGCTTCAATTATTGGGGGACTTATATTCCTTACGATGGCGATTTCGTTTTTCTTTGATAAACCGAATATACCTTCAAGGATTCTAACCAGTATAAATTATCACGCTTTACACATATCATTGTCAAGTTTCGCCAAAGAGAACGACAATAACCTGCCAGATTCAAAGCACTGGTGTGATTTGTTAATTTCCGGAACTTATGCAGAACCGAAATATTTCACTCTTTCGGGTGTTAAAGAAGGTGAAAGTGCATATGCTTTGAATGAGAATGTCCTTAATCTGACATTGTCTGAAATTCCGGCGGATATGGTGCTTTTATTTGAAACCAATCTGGGGATTGAAGAGGAGCGGACAGGCAGTTTTCTTTCAAGAGATTACGTAAAGTCTTTGGGGATCGAAAAAGATCATAAGATATTCCAGAATCGCTGGAACCAAGTTGGCGGTGCGGAGGATATTACGACTGAATATCACAAGGGAGAGGGGGCTTGTGTTTTGTTTGCCGGTGGACATTGCGAATTTGTAAAGACAGGAGATATTGCGACATTAAAATGGCATCCCGGAGAATCCGAGATGCCATTGGAAATATCTCAATAGTGCAGGAAGTCAGAACACGCTAAAGCTTGAACTCTAACCCTGTTTTATTCTTTCCCATCCCAGAGGTAGAGCAGCCGCGGGGCGGCGAGTTTGTCCAGCAGTTCGCTTTCGATATTGATCGTTCCTTTTTTGCTCTGTGCTCCCATTATTGACCAGACAGAGAATTTTTGATTGTACTCAACAATCCGCGCATTGGATAGATGCGCCATTTCTTCTATTTTCGTGACCGCGGCGTCAAAGTAGCCGACCTCGTCGATCAGGCCCTTATCCATGGCTTCGGGAGCGGTGAAAATGCTGCCGTCGGCCAGTTGACGCACCTCGTGTTCGGCCAGGTTTGGGCGGCCTTCATCGACCAGGTTCACAAACCGGTCATACGCCGGGGTGATGATCTTTTCGCTGAGATACGTCTTTTGTTCGTCTGTCGGTTCATGGAACATACTGGGCCAGTCTTTGCGTTTGCCGCTCTTGATCGTGACCGGATTGATGCCGAGCTTTTCTTCGAGCAGTTCCTTGACGACCATATAGTTCATGATGACGCCGATGGAGCCGGTGATAGTGGTCGGTTCGGCCATGATCTCATCGCAGGCGACCGCCGAGTAATAGCCGCCGGACGCGGCGACCGATTGCATGAATCCAAGGACGGGCTTGTTCGTGGTTTCTTTAAACCGGCTGATACAGTAGTGGATCTGATCGCTGGCTGAAACCCCGCCGCCGGGACTGTTGATGCGGAGGATCAGGGCTTTTACATTGGTGTCATTTTCCGCACGTTCGACCTGCATGTTGACCCACTTGCTCATTTCGCCGTCAATGATGCCGACGAGGTTGATGACCGCGATCTTCTGACGATGTGAACCATCCATCAGGATTCGTTCTTCCAGACCGTCATCGTGATAGCCGCCCCCGCTTCCGCCGGAGAGAACAGCACCCATGGCGATGATACCAATAAACATAATGCCGTTGGCCAGAACCGACAGGGTGATCACAATGCCCCAGAATATCTTCCAGCCGGAGCCCTTTTTCTTTTTGGGGTATGGGTTATACATCGGGGCCGTGAAGTCCGGGATGTTTGTGGCCGGCGGGGTCTGGGGGGCATTAGGGTCCTGTGTAAAATCGTCCATGGCATATCCTTTCTATAAGATGATAGCTTATTATTATCCGATTCATTATAGACGCTTGGCATCGGGCTGTCAACCAAAGCTTGACAATTGAGCCGTTCTGTCCATAATAAGGCTCGCTTTTGATCCATTTACATTATAGACGAGTTTTCTTGATGGCAGTTACGAAAAAAGAAAAGAAAAAGAAGAAAAAACAGCGAAATATTGTCGCCGACTGGCTGGGTTATGCCGCCATGCGGGTGGGGTTGTTTATTTTGTACCTGTTTCCGGTGCGGTGGAACCTGCGGTTTGCGTGCTTTTTGGGTACGCAGATGTGGAAACACTACGAACGCGGGCGGATTCGGGCGCTGGATAATCTGCGGGCCAGTTTTCCGGAAAAAGACCTGGCCTGGCTTGAGAAAACCGGCCTGCGCAGCTTTCAGCAGATCGTGATGCTGACGATCGATGTGTTTTTTACGCCCAAGCTGGTGGATAAACATAACTGGAGCCAATACATCAAGCCAATCAATATCGAACGTGCCAAATGGATGTCCAGGGAGAACAAGGGCCTGCTGATGCTGACGGGCCATTACGGAAACTTTGAGATCATGGGCTATATGCTGGGTTCATTCTTCTATAATGTTTACAGCATTGCCCGGCCGCTGGATAATCCGTTCATTAACGATTATCTGTATGGGATTCGTGAGCGAAAGGGCCAGAAGATCATTAATAAGAAAGGCGCCACCGAGGACATGACCCGGCTGGTCGAGGAAGGGGCGACGCTGTGCTTTATCGCCGACCAGGACGCCGGACGCAAGGGGGTGTTCGTGGACTTCTTCGGACGCAAGGCCAGTTCGTACAAAAGTATCGGGCTGTTGGCCATCCAGTACAATCTGCCGATTGCGGTAGGCGGGTGCCGGCGGGTCGGCAATGACTACAAGTTCGAGATTGAGGTCAGCCGGATTATCGAACCGGCCGAATGGGCCGACAAGGACAAGCCGCTGGACTGGGTGACACAGGAATACACGACCGCACTGGAAGACTTCATTCGCAAAGACCCCAGCCAATACTGGTGGCTGCACCGCCGCTGGAAAACAAGACCCAAAGAAGAGAGGAAAAAGTCAGGCAATAGGCAGTAGAAAAAGCGTATTTCTTTGTTTTTGTGGGTTTAATGCCGTTTTTCTTGGTTTTTATGGCGCAAACATAGTCCAAAAGTGCGCCAGCATGCGCCCAAACGGCGCCAAAGTGTGCCAAAAGTGCGCCAAAGTTTGCCAAAACGACACCATTTTTAACCGCTAATGCACGCGAATAACGCTAATTTTGAATTATGAATTTTTAATGTTGAATTGTGGAATGCCTGCGGCATGACTTTTTAGCCAAGCGAGGCAGGGCGGACAGTCTGCGTCCCCTGCGCTGGCGCTTCGGGCTTCTGTTCGGCTCCTTCACTTAATTTTTAAATAGCATCTCAATTTTCCCGTCTTCGCCGAGGCTTCCTCCTTCGCCTCCGGCTACGGCGGGACAAGCCGACGCAACAGGCGGTATTATACCATAAGTTAGATAAATGTCAAATATATAATTTTAAATTGTATATTGTAAATTGTCCATTGTGGTGGGATTTTTTTCTTGTTTCATCACGGGCAAGCATAGCTTGACCGTGTCACTCGAGGGGTTATCTGAGAACTAATCTTTCGGCAGTTTAAACTCGTATTCATGGATTTCATTGTCAAATGAAATGTTATCCGGTGGTTTAATGTCAAGTTTCTCGGTCTTTTTTTTGATTTGACTCCGCGATAAATCCTCGCCCTGACATTTTAATTTAAAACCATCCTCTGTTTTGATGATTAGAAAGGGTTTATTGCTGAACAGATCTTTCGGGCTGTTGAAGGGTATTGTTTTTGGGATTTTCTTTGTTTTTGGATATTGAATTAGAAGTCTTATTCCGGCTTCCAAAGCATTCAGTTTTGTGCGGATTTTTGTGTCGATGGAAAACACTGTTGTGCTGTATGATCCATAAATACTTGTAAATAAAAAATCACAATTTTCGATATATTCGATGTCGACATCTTCAAATGCAGGAATTTGTCTGCCAGAAATATCGAATTTTTTATCAAGGACATCTATATACTCTATGAAGTATTGTTTGAATTGGTTGCGAAGTTCATCTCCAAGTTCACTACACTTTTGCACTGCCTGAGGGTAGGGCAGGTCAAGATAACTTTGACGTTTCAGCATGTAATCTCGGTAAAACTTCAGATTACGTATATAGAAATCTTCGCTTAATTTTTGAACAGGAATTCCCAAGTGTCGGTCCAATATGTGTCTTTATAGATGTATTCCTTGGGGTGCGTGAGGATTCTTGTGGTGTATGCAATTTCGTGATCTATCGTATCTTTGTATGATATTTTTTGACGTTTCGATTCATTTCTGATAAAAGTTTTTGCCATATAGAGGTCTGTGACTTGGCAGTTGGTGTGACGATTTAGGTATTCACGGATATCATCATAGGTCATTGATCTGAGGCCCAGAGCAACTAAATGGTCAATTAAGACGCCTGAGTCTATGTGTGAAGCAAGTTGGAGGACTGGTTCGAATAAGGTGTTAATTCCTATATCCGGGTCTTTTCTTTCTTTATACTTGCCATCTGCGAGAAGTAATAATGTCGTCTTTTTGGCTTTGCTTAAATAGGGGTTAACCGAGTAGATGCCATCTGCCAATGGATCAAACTGCCAGTCACAATGTTCGATTTGTGCGGCTTTTTTTAGCAGGTCGATGACGGGCTGCTGGCGGATGAGGTATTGTTCTACCTGCGGAGTGATTTTGACATCTCCGGTTGTATAATCGGACAGGTCAAAACCGTTGGGTTCTTCGTAGAGGTCGAAGGCTTTCTGGTACCAGTAGGCGGCGTTGTCGGGGGTGAAGTTGTTTGGGTCGTATTTGGCGAATGCGGAGAGTGATAGTATCAAAATAGCCAACACGCATAATTTTACCCTGTTTGGCATTGTTCTATTCCTTCTCTTGAACCCTTTCAGGGTTATCGGGCGACTCACGTCGCCGCGCTTTTGTTTATCTTCATCCATGCCCACGGTTGGCGTGGGCATGGCACCCATTTACTTTGTACTCTATGGTATAAACGCCGGAAAGTCAAAGGTGTGGCGAAAAAATGGATTTTTGCGTTTTTTTGTGAACTTTTCGAGGGGGCCATGTTACTTTATGATGGTAAGACTCGAAGATGATGAAACGGGAAACCGTACAATCCGGCCGGATCGCGATGCTTGAAGCCCTGTATGCTGAGCATGGTCCACATATTCTGCGATATTTGAATCGTATCGTCGGGCCTAAGAGCTCTGAAGATGTGCTTCAGGATACGTTTGTGCAGGCTCTTTGTTATATTGAAAGACTTAGCGATGTGAACATTCCAAGGGCATGGCTGTTTCGTGTGGCTCGCAATCTGGCGATGAATGTCCTGCGGAAAAAGAAAATGGCCACCCATATCGACCTTGACGGCCTTGTTCACCCGGCTTCGCTTGAAGATCCCAGGTTGGCAACAATGCGGCGTGCGATTTACAAGCTGTCCGACAATCATCGCGAAACCATTATGCTGCGATGGTACGATCAGCTTAGCTATAAAGAGATTTCTCAGGTTCAGGATATTTCAATCGGTACCGTCCGTTCGCGATTGCACAATTCACTGGGACAATTGCGAATGCAAATGGATATAGAACTGGCGGTCGATCCATAACAAAGAAAGGAACGTAACATGAACAGAGACCTTTTAGAACAATTACTGATGGATCAGGCATTGAACGAACTGTCGCCGGAATCGACAGCGCTGCTGGATGCATACCTGGGCGATCATCCGGAAATGCATTCTCTTGCCGATTCGATTCGCGAAACGGTTGCGATTGGCGAAAGGGCTGTTCATGCCGAACTGCCGACACGTTTACCTCCGCTGCCGAAAGAGAAGCTGTTTTCGCACAAACGAACGGCTCGGTGGTCGATGACGGCTCGATGGGGATCGGTCGCGGCCTCGTTGATAATCGGATTTGGTCTCGGGATATCCGCAACGCTTTTGCAGAATAAGCCCTCACAAACAGATTCCGACACGATCGCTTACCATGTTCAATCGCAGCCGGTATCGGGTGGGCTCGAGACTGCCCGGGCATTCTGGTCGAGTCAAACATACATGGATCGCTATCAAAAGAACCGCAAGGACCGGACCCAAAGAAATGAAAATACGGAATTACAAAAACAAATCCAACAATTCAAAAAGAGAGGTCTATTATGAATAAGAAATTTATCGTCATTTCCACAATCATAGCAGGCGTGTGCTTATTTCTGGTCGGCTGCCATCCGAAAACCATTACCTGGTCACCGGATGGACAGTGGGCGGCATTTTGCAATGATTATGGATTGTACTTTACGGATGGGCAAGGTGAAATCTCTTCACGCATGGCCGAAAAGGCCTATCGAGCCGAGTGGTTTTCGGACGGCAAACGACTGGCGATCGAACAATTTGTCACGTTGACCAGTTGGCAGCAGGTACAAAACACGGTCTCTGAAGACTATCGCGATAAATTTATTCAGTGTGCAGAGGGTTTGTTGGCAGTCAAAAATAAGCGAGATTGGGATGAGAAGACGAACATGCTGGAACATATGAATTTTCTTGATGAGGATGAGCTGGATGCGGTTCAGTTATATATCCGGGATATGGCTTCGGGCGGTTTTCCGAAGGACGTGATTGCGTCATGGGGAGACTCTATTGAATTTGACTACCATTTCCTGCGGATTGGAACGTGGGACGGTGCCACTTTTACGATGGGTGAGCCGTTATGGGGTTCGCCGGAGCGAATCTGGGATATGCGGATCTCCGCAAAGGGCCATGTTGTTGCTTTTACCTCGGCCTTCCCCGGCGACTTTGACGAGGGGACCAGTTCTTCGCTTTGGGCCGCTGATGTCGAAACGAAAGAAGTTGTGCTGTTGGACAAGAATTCGTCGCTGTATCCGGATTGGGATGCTGCGGGCACCCGTTTGTTTTATGTGCGTTCGATTGGCAAAGAAAGCAGCGATAACCCGCTTGGCACGCTGCTGAGCCGCCAGATTTGCGGCCAAGACGGCAACTTGTTAAGCGATTTGCCGGAACCGCAGTCATTAGCGGGTTTGGTGGCCGGTGAATTTACGAAGGTGCGGTGTTTGCCGGATGGGCGAATTGTGTTCTCTTCGATGGAGGTTACGCTGCCGGTTATCGGAAAGGATATTCCTGAGCAAAAGCAGTTGTTTGTACTGGACCTGCAGCGGCAGTCCACGATTACCCGCCTGATTCCCCGGAGCGAACAGAGCAAAACAGAAGGCTATAGTCTTGATCACTTCGAGATCAGCCCGGACCAAAAGCAGATTTCAATCCCGGATGATGAAGGGCGTGTGATGGTCCTGACCATCGCAACGGGGGAGTTTGTTGTTTTGCAGGCACAGAAGGTCGGAGACATCCGGACGGTTCCGGTGTGGCGCTATCCTGATGAGTTATGCTATATCGATGAGTTGAAGGGCGGGCTTTTGGGCGACAAGACAAGAAAAGAAATTATGCTTCGGAAGGTTACCCCGGACGGCGAATGGAGCGACCCGCGCGCAATCAGCAAGGACTGGTCCAAAGAAGTTCGCCAGGTCGTATTGGATTAGATGTAAACACATGTTTACTGTTTATGAAAGGGAATTGAAAATGCGTGGATTAAAAATTTGCCTTTGGATATCCGGGATCATGTGCCTGTTGGAGGCGGTGGGTGTATTCCTGCCTGTCTCGGCACTCGCACCTTTTTGCACGTTCATGGGAATTGAATCACTTCCGGATTCGGCATTATTTTTCTATGGACTGCGGGTTATGTCGGTCATGGCTGCGGGAATAGGAGTATTTTTCATCATCCTTGCTCTTGGTCCTATGGACTATGGAATCATGGTGCCTTTTTCCGGCGTTGGGGCGATTGTACTCGGTGTTATCTGCGGCATCGTGGGAATTTCAGTAAAAGTACCGGCACGATTGTATCTGAGTGATTTTTTGAGTTGTATTGTAATGGGCGCCCTGATCCTTATGTTCTGGCGACAAAGCAGGCTCAGATAGTATGCAAATGAGTAGCAGGTGCAGGCAGAACACCACCTGTCTTTGTTATATTCTTGAATGCATAAGGAGATATCATGGGAAAGATCGAAAAGATGTTGTTCTGGTGTGCCGTCATGGGATTTGTCGTGATGTTCATCTGGATGGGCATGATAATATTTGCAGGCGAAGCGATATATTCATTCCATTCGGGACTTTGGCAAATGGATAGATTGATCTCAAAGGAATTGTTTTTGTCGGCCAATTTCATCGGGATGGGCATGTGGAAAATGGCCGTGATTCTTTGCTTTGCCATTCCCTGGCTGGCGATGAAAATTGTTGGGAAATAGGGTTATGAAATGTTAAATAAAATGAGCGAGGCAGGTCGCAGCGACCTGCCTCCTGTGAGAATGCTTATTTTGCGATTTTAAACGTGTATTCGTTGATTTTACCTTCGATTTCGGCTTGGCGGCAGCGGAGGGTAAAGCCCGTATCGGTTTTTTCGTATTCAAACGGTTGTCCGCTGAAAAGGTCTTTGGGGAAAGCGGCGGGCAGTTCGTCCGGCAGGTTTCCTTTTTTAGCGTAGTAGCGATAGAGTTGAATGGCGGCTGACAGTGCGTTTTGGTGTGTTCTGCGGCGTATATCAATATCGCATACCTTTGTGGTTGCCGGAGCAAGAAGGACCGAGCCGAAAGCTTCCTTTTTGCCGGCTTCGTAATCCTTTTCGGGAACCTTCTCTAATTCCTGAAATGTTGTTATTGCCTGCTTATAAGGCTGGTCCAGGGCGGCGATATATTTATCAAAAAGTTGCTGATAGTACTCCGCAGAAGCCGCTAAGAATTCCTCAGAACCTTCGGTTAGCAAGGGCAGGTCCTTTTTCAGTTCTTCATTGGGGGCAACCTGTTCTTCTAAAAGCTTTTTTTTCTCCGGGGTCATTTGCATAATTGCATCTGCATAATATCGTCTTTCATTCAACATTGCCGGCTTGAGATCGAGCTTGTTATATTCGGGACGTTCGAGTTCTCGCTGAAGTTCTGTTAACAGTTTCTCATCCGATCCCATGACGTTGAGAACATCACCAATGGCATCATAGGTTAAAGCTGTCATCGCAGTTCCAACGAGATACGAGATAAATGTGTCATTGCCGACGTGCCCGGCCATTCGCAAAACGACCAGGCATTGATCCATGGCCTCCTGAGTTTGACCTTCCTGTTTTTTGAGCTGTGCATCCGCCAGCATGATGTATGTAAATTGCCGCATGGTTGCCAGGTAGGGTATCTTCAGTGCCAGGCCCTGGGAAAAGTCCAGTCCCCAGTCACAGTTCGGAATTTCCGACGCTGTTTGAAGAGCATCAATCAATAGCCGTTTTTCCCCCAGATACTGTTGAATCTCATCGCTGACTTTGATTTTCCCTTTCGCGGCATCACGAAGCTGATCTCCTAGCGGAGCTTCGGGCCGCGAAAAATTGACCATGCATTTATAATAGACCAAGGCGGCGTTATCCGGGGGATAGGCTTGGGCGGTGTTTGCTGCAAACAGACAGAGCAGGAGTATCAGTATGGCTGTCTTTTTCATTATTTGTTTTCCTTTCAAGTTTATAGTTCTTTCAAAATATCCTCTAAGGTGACACTGTCGGCCCGCGGTTGCCGATGTATTTGAGCTTTTTCAAAATATTCATCGAGCGCCGTTTGTCCGCCATTATTGAAGACGGCGTTTAAATGAGCCAGCGTCAATGTTGGTTCAGTCGGAATTTGCTGGACAATTTTCGGTGGTTGAATTATCTCTGTATGATACAACAGGCTGATACCGATCAATAGAACGGCTGCTGAGGCAATAGCATAATAGAGAAAACCGTGTGTTTTGGTCGGCTTTTCAGCAACATCAGAAATGATGTTGCTGACATTTTGATTCATCCTCCGGAGGGAATCGCCGGAAGGCTCTATCGAAGCAAGCTGATTGAGTTTTTCTTCGATTTGTTGTTCTGTATATTTATTCATTGATCGCTTCCTTATAAAAAGATGCGTTTTGATCGTTCAAAATCTGACGGATGCGCTGAATGCCTTTGGAGCAAAGCGCCCGCACATGAGACGTCTTTTTTTGCATGCGTTCGGCAATTTGCTCATAGTCCATCTGCTCGATATACCGAAGTATGAAACATTCGCGTGTTTGCCCGGAAAGCTGTTCGATGGCGCCGAGAATCATATCCATTTCCTCATTTTGAATCAGCCGGAGGGCGACATGCGGTATTCGATGGTCGGGTCGGCCTTCCGGTATCTCTGAAAAAGAGCGGTGCTGTCGCCGCCGATCAAAGGCCAGGTTAATCGCAATCCGGCAGGCATACGCTTGCAGATTTTTGATTTTTTCCAGTTGTTTAATTTCAAAGAGCCGGATAAACAGTTCCTGCATGAGTTCTACGGCGACTGTTTCATCCAGGGTCAGCCGGGTCAGCATCCCATGCAACCGGGGGCCGGACTGTTCCAGAAATTTTAATAGCTGAATCTGTTTTTTGTTCAATGTTTCTCCGTTTTTCAAACTATCCACTATTATAGACGGTTTGGGGGGCATTGCGCAACCCAAAAAATTGTCAAGAAAAGGATTTAAAGAAATCTTGACGCAGAACCCCGTTAGGCGTAGTATTTTGATAAGTTTCCCCCTTAAAGGGGGATAAGTTCCCGCGAGTAAAAGTTTTACGTACTGAATACGGATTTGGCCGCGCAGGGACTTAAGTTTGATTGTGAAAACCCTGTTGTTAATGACTTTGTGCGAGGGACATAAAATGGCTAAGCAGGAAAAGAGCTGGGAAAAGCGGCTTTCGGGTTCGGTGGATGAACTGGCGGTGGATTTTGTCGAATCGCTGTCGGTAGACAGGCGGTTGTATAAGTATGACATCGCCGGGTCGATCGCGCATGCGGAGATGTTGGCGGCTGTGAAAATCATCACGAAGACCGAAGCGGCTGACATCAAGAAGGCTCTGCTGGAAATCGGCGAGGAGATTACTGCGGGCAAATTTAAGTTCGATAAGTCGCAGGAAGACATCCACATGGCGATCGAGGCGGCGCTGGTTGCCAAGATCGGCGAGGCGGGTCAGAAACTGCATACGGGGCGCAGCCGGAATGACCAGGTGGCGACGGATATCCGGTTGTGGATGCGGGATGAGATCGAGATCCTGCTGACACGGACGACTCAACTGCAAATCGCGTTCGTTCGGTTGGCCGATAAATACACCGATGACATCATGCCGACCTATACGCATCTTCAGCGGGCTCAGCCGGCGACGATCGCGTCGTATCTGCTGAGCTTTGTGGAAATGCTGGCGCGGGACTGGAGCCGGCTCAAGGACTGCCGGGACCGGCTGAATGTTTGCCCGCTGGGCAGCGGGGCGGTGGCGGGGTCAACCTTGTCGCTGGACCGGGACATGACTGCGAAGAACCTGGGCTTTAAGGATATTACCTATAACAGCATCGACGCGGTGTCGGACCGGGATTTCTGCGCGGAGTTTATTTTCTGCTGTTCGCTGATCGCGTCGCACTTGTCCCGGCTGGCGGAGGACTGGATACTCTATACAACCGCCGAGTTTTCGTTTATTCGGACGGATGATGCCTACTGTACCAGTTCGAGCATGATGCCGCAGAAGCGAAATCCGGATATGCTGGAGTTGATTCGGGGCAAGACGGGGACGGTGTACGGGGCGCTGGTGGCGATGCTGACGATTTTGAAGGCGCAGCCGTCGACGTATAACCGGGACCTGCAGGAGGATAAGATTCACGTGTTCGGTGCCGCCGATACAACGGATGCGTGTCTGCAGATGACAGCCGCGATTGTCAGCCATACGGTGTTTAACACCAAACGAATTGCCGACGGGCTGGATGAGGGTTTTCTGGATGCGACGGCACTGGCCGAGTACCTGGTTCGAAAGGGCGTTCCCTTCCGGCAGGCACACGGGATTGTCGGCGGATTGGTCGCGCTGTGCGAGACCGAAGGCAAAAAGAAGCTGGGCGAGTTGTCGATTGAGCAGTTCAAGGCCGCCTGTGATAAAATCGAGGAGGACGTTTTCGGGATACTCGACCCGGCGGGAGTCTGCCGGTCGTACCAGACCAAAGGCGCCGCGGGGCCGGAGAATGCCAAGGCGCAGATTGCTTACTGGAAGGATAAGCTCAAGACACAATAAATTAAAAATCAAAGTGCAAAAAAAATGACAGGTCAAAAATAAAAGCCGAGCGACGTGAGTCGCCGGATGGGATACCCTGTGGCTGGCGTAATCGGGCGACTCACGTCGCCGCGCTTTTATTACCTAATTTTGATATTTGATATGTCCAATGAAGATGACATAACATCCTGGTTTGCTGAACAGAGCAATGCTGATACACAGCGATTCCCCATCGGCATTGGCGATGATATGGCGCAGGTGCGGGCGGGGGATGACGGGACGGTGCTCATCACGACGGATATGCTGCTGGACGGGGTGCATTTTGATTTATCGACGTGCACGCTGGAAGAGGCGTGTTATAAGGCGATGGCGGCCAGTTTGAGTGATTGTGCGGCGATGGCGACGATTCCGGTGTGTGCGGTCGTGGCGGTTGCGTTGCCGGTAGAGTTCGGGATCGAAGAACTCAAACGTATTCACGCCGGCGTTACGGAGGCGGGCGAGCGGTTTGACTGCATGCTGATCGGAGGCGATATTACCAAGTGGAAAGAGAAGTGCGAAAGTTTTGCGATTAACGTCGCGATGCTGAGCAAGCCCAGCGGCCATCATCCCCCAGTGCGGCGCAGTGGGGCGAAAGTCGGCGATTGTTTATGTGTGACCGGTTCACTGGGCGGCTCGATGCACGGCAAGCACCTGCATTTTACACCGCGGGTTGCTGAGGCGCTGGCCATCACGAAAGCGGCCCGGATCCATGCGATGATGGATATCACCGATGGGCTCAGTGCCGACCTGAACCGTATTTGCACCCAAAGCCATGTCGGGGCGATCATTGAAATGGAGAAACTGCCCGTTTCCGATGCGGCCAAAAAAACGGACGATCCGTTTTATGCCGTGTTCAATGACGGAGAGGATTTTGAACTGCTGTTTACGCTTACGCCGGAGGAGTTTGAAAAGCTGCCCAGACTGGACGGCCTTCGGATCACGCAGATCGGTACGATTACGGAGACGATGAAAATGCAGTCACTCTGGCACAATGGGCGGATCGTCGATATTGAAGCCGGGGGATATGACCACCTTTAAAATGATTATTGATTAATGACTTGTCATGCCGGGCTTGACCCGGCATCCAGAGCATTTATAGAGTAGGTTTAGACATGAGCCAAAAAGATATTGAAATCATTACGAATAGTGCGGCCGAGACGGTGGGGCTGGGCGTGCAGATCGGGGTTTCGCTGAAGGGGGGCGAGGTGTTTGCGCTGATCGGCAATCTTGGGACCGGCAAGACGCATTTGATCAAGGGCATCTCGCTCGGGCTGGGGGCCCAGAACAGCGACCAGATCAGCAGTCCGACGTTTGTGCTGGTTAATGAATATTTCGGCCGGGCCGGATTGATCCACATCTATCACATTGACGCCTATCGCATCGATTCGGTGGCCCAGTTCGAGGCGCTGGGGTTCGAGGAGTATTGCCGGCCCGACTCAGTGGTACTGGTCGAATGGGCCGATAAAGTCCTCCCCGTGCTGGAGGGTTTTGAAACCATCCAATTGCATTTGGAGCATGTCAGCGAGAATCAGCGGAAAATCTGCATTCAAAATGCACCCACTTACCTTGCGATAAGTTAAAATTTGACATTCGGCTTTCGAACATCTTCATAACCTTTCTCTTAATCCTTCTTGTTGCAACATGGCCTGCCTGTTTATCGGGTGTTCTTCATATCTTTTCCCGCGGTAAAAATTTGCTTAATATTTAAGTTTTTTTACCCCATCGATTTGGCTTTGCCCCGTTTGTTTCTTATGTTTTTAGTGGAAAGTTAATTCTGATCTTTGACAAGCTAATATCGACCTGGCAACCTGATAAAGGATTATGAAATCGAAACTGATTTTAAAGATAGATTGCAGGTTCAAAATGATCGGCAGGACATATCATACGAGCGGCTCTCGAGCCGCAAAATAGACTGTAACATATGTCAGTGGATCGCGAAGGATCTGCAAGTGTTTAGTAGTGTAAAAGAAACGTAAACGAAACCGATACCTTAAACAGGCATGCAAAAATTTAGAAAGGGTAAGAAAATGAGAAAGAACAAAGGTTTTACATTGGTGGAAATTCTGATCGTTGTAGTCATCCTTGGTATTTTGGCCGCGATCGTCATTCCTCAGTTCAGTGACGCAAGCACGCAGTCCAAGGTCAGTAACATGCAGTCCAGTCTGCAGACCATGCGTTCGCAGATCTCACTGTACAAGATTCAGCACAATGATACGCCTCCTGCACTTGCAACATTTGAAGACCAGATGACACTCTTTACTGATATTGCTGGCGGAACAAATGCTACAAGAGATGCGACTCACATCTATGGTCCTTACCTGCAGACTGTTCCCAACAATCCTTTCACCAACCTCAATACAGTAGTAGCTCCTGGTGCTGCTGCGGGTGCTGCCGGATGGGAATATGCAGTTGCTGCGGATCTTATAACCGCTACGATCAACGCTGCTGCTGATACCACTGCAGACAGTGCGGTACACATGGCTTACTAATCAGCAAGCCAAACAAAGTTGCGATTGACAGCCGGTTGGCTTCCGTTTTCCGGGGGGCCGGCCGGCTTTTTTTAGTGAATGAATCATGTGAATGAATAATAAATAATGCAAGAGAGTCAGCCCGGAGGGCTGTCGTTATAGCGAAAATTGTCATTCCCGCGAAAGCGGGAATCCAGGGGTTTAGCTTCACGCTGGATACCCGCCTGTGCGGGTATGACAGGGAGGGAAACAGGCAGGAGCCGGGACGGTTTTTAATAAGCAAATGATGTTTGTATTGTAATAAGACAAGAGGCAATGCAATGGAAAAGAGCGAGAAAAAAACAAAACTGACGCTTTGTGACTGGTGCGTGTTGATCGCGATCATCGGTCTGATAGCGTCTGTTTCTCATCCGGCACTCTCCGGGGCCATGGAAGAGAAAAAACTTTCGGATATGGTGGATCGGCTTCAAATGATCCGTTCCCAGATACGGCTGTATCGGGTCGACCATGACGGCTTATATCCCGGGCAGAAAAATCGCGACGATTTGTCGGTAACGCCCGATGAGTTCGTGGCCGCCTTAGAACAGCAGCGAGTTGATAATACTGAACCCTATGTGCGGCAGTTCCCCGGCAATCCTTACGTGTCCGATCCTGTGGCCGGCGATGCGGTGACTTGTGTTAACGATCCCGCTGCCTTCCCCTTGGGAACCGAGGGCACCGGCTGGTGGTTTAACGCGGCGACGGGTGAGTTTTACGCCTGCGACTCCGAATTTCATACAAATTATTAAATTAGACACTAAGGGTTTACCATAAAGAACATAAAGAACATGAAGTCTTTTAAATTAATTTCTCTTCATTTTCTTTATGTGCTTCAAGGTTAAAAATAGATGTTGAGAAAACGACAACAATCCGGTTTTACGCTTTTAGAAGCGACGATGGCGATGGTGCTGTTGGCGATTGCGGCGGCGGGGATACTGCTGCCTTTTGCCAATGCTGCGTCCGTACAGGCCGAAGGGGCCAAACAGACGATGGCGGCTACCTTAGCATCGGAGCTGATGGAAAAGATATTGACAACGACTTACGCGGATATCATCACAACCTATAACGGCTACAGCGAATCAGAGACAAGCTTGCTGGATGCGGCCGGGGTGGCACACAGCGGCTCGGCCTATTCGGGTTTCAGCCGGACCGTAACATGCCAATCGGCGATGGTTGGGTCCGTAAATCTGGTTGTTGTCACGGTGACGGTATATTATGACGGCAGTAAGGTCACAAGTGTGACGACCTTGATCGGCGACCACCAATAAATGTTAAATGTAGAATGGTGAGTGTAAAAGAATGAAAAAACGACGACGACAATGTGCTGCGGGGTTTACGCTGGTGGAGTTGATGATCGCTTTGCTGGTATCTTCTGTCATCTTGTCGGCTGTTGCTACGCTGGCTTATGCAACCGGATCTGCCAAGGAAGCAACCGATGAAATGGGGCGTGAGCAGTCTGTTCTGCGGCATGTCAATGTGCGTTTGACCGATTTGATCAAGCGTGCCGATGGAGTCGTATCCGCCTCTGACAGTGGATTTGAACTTTGGCACGATATGAATTCTAATGGGGTTGTTGATGAGGGCGAATCGACACAGGTGACCCGTGACAGTGAGGGTGACATGATCATTATTAACGGGACCGAAACCTATACGCAATGTGAGAATATAACATATCAGTATGACGATGTTGCTCCTAATACGCGATTTATAGCGATTTGGTTTGATTTGGATGAGAACGGCCAGACCCAGCGGCATACGATCAATGCGAAGCTGCGTGGTTCCGGCAATTAAAAAGTTCCAACATGAGACGAAAACGTACGACAATACGTTCACGCAAAGGCATGGCGATGCTGGTAGTCCTGTTCATCGTCATGGCCATCGCCATTATCTCATCGGGTTTCATTGCCCGCTCGGATGTGGCGCTGGCCTGTGGCCGGAATTTTTCCATTCGCAATGAGGCGGACTATGCCGCATGGGGTGGTTTAGAGGTCGCATGGGCGCTGGTCCAGGACCCTAACTGTGTTCTTCCTTATAATAGCGGCGAACAGTCTGCCGACTGGGGAGCCGAAACCAACAATCTGAAGTATGACTTAACAATCGATTCGCCTGTTGCCACAGCCGATCCCAATGTTGTTGTTCATTCGGTAATGTGTCAGGCTTACAAATCGGTTAACGGACAGCAGCGGGCCGCCAGCAGGTTGTATGGCGAATTGCTGTATGACAGTGGTTCCGACGTGAGGCGTTATATTTCGATTCGGCGGGAGTAATGTCCGATAACTCAAATAAATTATGCTGACAGCAACAATAATAAATTGTTTTCACATGTCACATCCAAGCCGATGGCTGTATTGGTCCTACAGAGATTATACGGATTTTAGGGGTTGTGAAGGCTGCGATGCTTCGCCGTCGCCCTTATCAGCCTTTATATTGCAGTTTAGTGTGATTCTGTTGAATTTCACTTTTTCGTTATTTGTCAGCCCTGCTGTGACAGGGGGCGCATCTCCAGAAAATTCCCCGTCTTTCTAATTTCCATGATTTCGTCGATTAAGCCCGAGGTGGTTGATGACGACAATTGAATCGGGATTTGTGTCGAATCCCTGTGATAAGTATATGAAAAGAGATGAATTATGACGATTTTAAAGAAAAAAGCGAAGCTTTCTGGTGGTTTTACCATGATCGAGATCATCATTGTGGTTGTCATCATTGGCATTGCCGCGATGATCGCGGTTCCCATGTTTTCCAGTGCGGCCGACATGCAGGTGCGCGCTGCAGCCAATCGTATGGCTGCCGACCTGGATTATGCCAAGGGGATGGCGGTTACACATCAGAAAAACTACTCGGTGGTGTTTTATCCTAACAGCGAGTCGTATGACATCCGGGAAACTGCCACGAATACAATTATCGACAATCCCGTGCGTCCCGGCACACAGTATGTTGTTGATTTTCCATCGGATAGTAATTTCAGCCGGGTAAATATTGCCACCGCTGCGTTCAATACGGCCATGACCCAAACGATTACGTTTGATTATCTGGGCAGTCCTTACAGCGGTGCAGGAACTTCGACCCCTTTGAACAGCGGCGTTGTTACACTGCAGGCAGATGCATTTAACGTGACGGTAGATGTTGAACCCATGACGGGATATGTGACGATTTCAGGGCCCTAACCGGAATTTTAACGAGACAGAGATTTAGCAAGGTTCAAGTGATATGTTTGAGTTCTTGTTTAAACAAAGACCACAACCGATCGGATTGGATGTCGGGCATTCGCTGATTAAGATGATACAGTTGAGCTGTTACAATCAGACCATTCGCGTGGAAGCGGCTGAGGAAGAAACAATCGACCGGAATCTGGAACCGGGCTCAGAGTCGTGGCGCCGCCAGGTATCTGAGTCGTTGCAGAAGATGTATCGCGAGGGAGGATTTACGGGCAATGAGGTGATTACCTGTTTACCGAGTGATTTTGTTAAAATCAAGAGTCTTCGCCTGGATACGAGCGATCCCGAACAGATCGAGGAGATGATTCAGACGGAGGTGGCCCAGCGGTTCGGAATGGATTCGCAGTGTGATGAAATTCGTTATATGGTTGCCGGAAACGTCTATCAGGGTGAAGAGATTAAAAATGAAGTGATCTTTTTCGGTATTGACCGTGAGCAGTTGGCAGCCCATATCCATTTGCTCGAAGAGGCGAATCTGATGCCGGTTTCGATTGATACGGTTCCCAATGCGTTGTTTCGCAGTTTTCAGGCAACGCTGCGTCGCCGCGAAGACCGCGAACTGGTCAGCGTTTTTGTGGATCTGGGATCGAAATACAGCACGGTGATTATCGGTAAAGGCCAGGGAATTGTTTTTGTCAAGCAGATTCCGATAGCAGGCGACCAGTTGAATGAGCAGGTGGCTTCAAGCCTTGGCATCAGTATGGAAGAGGCTGCTCAACTTCGCATTCGTCTGCATACGCCGGACGGCAGCGGGATTGACAAGGATACATCGCGTGCGATTATCGACGCCATGACCAGTTCGATTGAAGACCTTGCGCACGAAATATCGCTTTGCTTTAAGTATTACGCAGTGACCTTCCGCGGCCAGCGGCCTGCCGAAGCCGTGTTTGCCGGTGGTGAAGCCTATGAAGCGGTTTTGATGGATGCCATTCGCCGTCACCTGGGAATGGATATCCGAATTGCCGAACCCTTACGCGGATATGATTTATCAAAGGCAAACTTTAACCGGCGGCGAAATCCCCAGATGTGCGAGTGGGCGGTGGCTGTTGGACTGGCACTCAAAGGAATGGAATTAGAGCAGGAAATGAACGAACAACCTGTCATAACGGCAAACGAGACATGAAAGAAATAGATTTTATCCCTGAATGGTACAAGGCGAACCGGAATCGCATGAAGCGATACCATCGCCAGTATATTCTGCTGGCGTCTCTGCTGGCGATCATGATGACCTGGAGCTTTGTCATCGGCGGGTACATCGAAAAGGTTCGTGCGGACGTCGAAGGTGTTCAGGCGGTCTTTGAAAAAGGAAAAGCGAAAGTTGATGAAGGCATCCAGCTTGAGGTTGAAATCGCCTGGCTGAACCGTCAGAAAAAGATTCTTGAGGCGGTGACGCCTCGTACGAATCTTTCGTATGTGATCGGGGAACTGTCTTACTTGATTCGGGATGACATTATTCTCAGTAAAGTGTTGCTGCGGAATGAAGCGATTCAAGTGTCGACATCGAAACAATCGACCGCAACGGGGTCGGTTGTGCAGATTGGCTCGACGGCAGGAATAAAAAAGGCCGGTTCGTTATCTCTTGAACCGATGCGGACGAAAGTGATTCTGACCGGGATCGCTGCCCGTCCGGCTGACGCGGCTATGCTGATTTCCCGGCTTGAACAGTCGGACTATTTTGAACAAGAGACATTGATGTATTCAAAACCGAAGAAGATTAATGAACATGATGTTACCGAATTCGAGATTCAATTTTTTGTCGCGGACTACAAGGTCCAAAATTAGGAATCAGCGATGAAGCAGGTTGACAAACATCAAGCGATTATACTGGTACTCGCGGCCGTTGTTATGGTGGCTTTCGGAGTGTTCCGGTATATGCCGATTGTGAATAAAAAAATAGCGATGAAAGAGCAGATGGCCCAGCAGAGCCTGCCGATGGAACAGATTCAGGAATACAGCCAGCGGTTGCCGGAATTAAAGCTGCAGAAAAAAGCCCTGGAGGAAAATCAGCGGGAATATTTGACGAAAATCCCCGAAGGAAAACAATTTGCACAATTGTGGCAGCATATTGCCGAGGCGATGAATGAATGCAGACTCGAAGATCAGATGGTACAGCCCGGAATCGAAGAAAAGTCTGCGGATGTGTGCTGTATTCCTTTGAAAATTGAGTGCCGGGGAACGCTGGAACAAATGTTTACGTTCCTGCAGAAGCTGGAGAAACTTGATCGGCTGGTCTGTTTCGAAGAGATCCAGTTGGAAAACAGCAGCGATTTCAGTGCCGTTATCAAGTTGAATGCAAAAGCGAAAGTCTATTATCAACCCGAAAAGGCGGATAACAGTTAAGCGATGAAGCGAAAAAAACAAAATAATCCGAAATCGGCTCCGGTTGCGGTCAGACTGCAAAATCTTAGCCGCAAAACCATTGCTGCGACAGTGCTGGTCAGCCTGATGGTCTTGCTTTGGGGACGGGTCCTGCTGAAAGGCAAAGGCAGTCCCGCCGAAGCCGTCGCTCAGGATGTCTCGCCATTACAGTCCCCAATAGCGAAGTCTGTGGCTTCTTCGGCCGGAATTGAGCCGGTTGTGCTCGACGTCCTCAATGGCCGCCATGATGCATTGACCTGCGATATGTTCAGTACGGCTAACTGGAAAGCATTCAGTTTGACCAAACAAGAAAACGTGTCTTCCAATGCTCAGGTTTTATCGATCGAGGAGAATCTTGAAAAAAGGCACCAGTTAAATCTGGAGAAAATGGCCAAAACCCTGAAGCTGGAAGCAGTCATACACAATGCCGATGGGATACCTTATCAAGTTTTTGTCAATGATGCAATCTTGACCGTTGGGTCCGTACTGACGGTCAAAGAGGGACCTGACCAATATGAATTGTCGTTAAAGGAAATTAAAGAAAATGAGGCGTTGTTCGCGTGGAACAAATTCTCGATCACATTGAAAATGACCGAAACGGTTGAAAAGTAGAAAGGATGGTGTCAAATGGATGGTAACAGAAAGACAAATGTTGAACACAAGCGTTTTGTAGTGCTTGGAACCTGGGCCGTGGTTTTGTCCATCGGTGCAATGGTGCTGATGGGGCAGGTTACAGTGGCCGGCGCCGAGCCGAGCGTGGCTGTGATTGCCGCCAGTACGATGGCGGAAACCGAAGCAGCCGAAGCCGAGGTGCAGCAGTCCCTGAACGGCCAGTCGATCCAGACGATCAGCTTTAAGAAAGATATGCCGATCACGGATGCCCTGCGGATGCTGGCACAGATGTATCAGAAGAATATCGTACCTTCAGCGGCCGTGGACGGCATTGTAACCGTCACGAATCTGTACGATGTGACGTTCGAAGAAGCCATGCAGGCGATCCTCGGAACGCACAAGTATGAGGTCAAAGGCAACTTCATCAAGGTTTACACCAATGAAGAATTCATGCAGGACAAGAGCCGTTTTGAAAACGCGATAATTTCTCTGTATTACATCAATGCGGCTGAAGCACAGAAACTGACAGAGCCCTTGCTGAGCGAATTTGGACGACTGGGTGTTACCAGTCCTGCCGAATTGGACACCGAACCCGGTCAAGGCGGCGATACGCTGGCCATTCGGGATCGACTGGTTGTCAATGATTATCCTGAAAACATTCGCAGTATCCGTGAAACCCTTGAAGAAGTGGATATTCAACCTCCTCAGGTGTTGATCGAAGTAACATACCTGAAAGCTGTATTGGATGAAAAGACCGAATTTGGTATCGACTGGCAGAATCTCAGTGCGGCACACGGTCTTTCGCTTGGACTCGGCGTATCTGGTGAATCTGTCAGTGGGTTTGCCAGCGGTGTTGGCGCTGGCGGCTTGACTGTTGGTATCCTTGAAGATAATGTTGAAGTGCTGATCCGGGCATTGGACACAATTACGGATACCACAGTTTTAGCGAATCCCAAGATTATGGCGCTCAATAAACAGGCCGGCAAAATCATTATTGGTGAACGAGACGGTTACCTGAGTTCACAGAGTGTTAGTGATGGTGGTACTTCCACACAGGAAGTTGCGTTTCTTGAAACAGGTACGGTGTTGGAATTTCGTCCCTTTATCTGTAAGGATGGGATGATTCGCATGGAACTGTATCCTAAACAGAGTGATGGTGATGTTGTTTCAATTGGTGATTTTGTATTGCCTAATGAGACAACAACAGAAGTTATGACCAATGTTATGGTTAAAGACGGCAAGACCATTGTTCTGGGTGGTTTATTCCAGGAAGAAACCACGTTGGGTCATACACAGGTTCCACTGCTGGGTGATTTGCCTATCATTGGCGATTTGTTTAGAGGTGTTGACGATCAGTCGGTTCGTACCGAACTGATCGTGCTGATCACGCCTCATATTATCAACGATCCTGAGGAAGCCGACGGCACCGAGCGAATGAATGATGTCATGCGTTTAGCTTATGATGCACGCAAGAACATCACCTGGATGAGCCGTGCACGCATTGAAGAAGATCGTTACGCCCAGGCCGTCAAGCTTTACACCGAAGGCCAGCCCGAAGCGGCACTGTCTTTGCTGAATTGTGAATACAGCGATATGGACCGCGGTTATCTTGATGAGCTGCGTCTGAAAGAACGTATTATTCGTGAAACGCAGCCGGATCAAGCCGACAAGATCGAGCAGATCATGCTGCGTGCGATTGAAAAAGAAGAATCCGGAAAGTGGATTCGAAGGTAACTGTTATTGAGAACTCCCGGGTTTCGGCAGTGTGATGGATGCTGCCGGAACCCGGAAAACCCTAACCCAAGGAAGAAGACAGGGGTCGATCATGAACACATTAAAAAAAACAGCAGTTGTTCTGCTTGTATCCGCAGTGGTATGGAGTTTTTCCGGTTGTGATGAATATGCAACCAAAAAACAGGAAATGGTGGCAGGCTGGGAACAATCCACGGCCACCGCAAAGATTCCGATGGTGGAAGATTTGATCGAACGAGGCGAGATTGAAGAAGCCAAGAAGACGCTCGAAAAGTGTCTGCAAAGCGATCCTCAATCGGCTCAACTGTATCTGCTGGCCGGCCGGATCCATTTCATCGAGGGCCGGACCGAAGAGGCTCGCAGTTATTTCGAAAAAGCCGTCGAACTGGATTCCGAATTGGCCGAAGGCTGGCATCAACTGGGTTCATTAGCTGCGATGGAAAAGGATTATACCCTTGCCCTGCAGCATTACAGCAAAACGTTAGAACTGCAGCCCCTCAGGGCCGAATACCGTGCCAGTGTAGCCGATGTTCTCATCGAACTGGGACAGGCTGAACAGGCCAAAGAAACCCTCCAGGCCGGACTGCGTCAACAACCAAGAAATCTTGAATTGAAGTTGGCATTGGCCCGCCTGCATCATCAACTGGGCGATATTCAACAGGCGATTCAGACGTATGAACAGGCCCAGCTTATGCATGGAAATCATCCGCGTGTTCTTGAGCCCTGCGGTTATGCCTATGTGGCATTAAAGAAATGGGACAAGGCTGCGGAAAAATTCACTGTACTTTTGGAAAAATGCCAACCGGAAACCGTTCATTATAATGTGGTGTTGCGATCGCTTGCCATGTGTTCATTTAACTCTGGAGACTACAGCAAGGCGCTGAATTGCTATGATGAGCTGTCGGTAGTGAATCGTGAAGACCCGGAAATATGGGTCGGTATGGCCCAGTCCGCATTGGGTTTGGATGATACCAAACGAGCGATTTTTTGTGCCGATAAAGCCCTTCGACTAAAGCCAGCCTGGCCCGAAGCCTATGCCGTTTTGGCTAGTGCGCAGTATATGCAGGGACAATACGAAAAATCACTGGATACGTTCCATGTGATCATCCATGACGATGAATTGTCAGGATTTGCGTGGTTTATGATCGGGCGATGCTATCGGCAGATGGGGCAAACCGCCGAGGCTCAATCAGCATTTGATCGGGCCGAACAATTGGATCCGGACAGTGACCTGGTGACGGCATTCTTAAAGAAAACGGTACAATCTTTGTAAAGGAATGATGCGGCGGTTATGAAGAAAGAAAGCTTGATCTGGATAATTCTTGGCGGCAGTTGCATGGCGTGTCTGATCACTGCGCTGTTGGCGGGATTGGGCCTTTTTCCGAAGGGCTTATTGGTTGTTTCCGTCGGCACAGCGATTGTCTGCGGCGGCCTGTGTGTGTTCTTCATTCGCGGGCATCTCAAGCAGCTTCATAAAATGTCCATGTCTCTTGACAGCCAGGTGCTGATTATTCCGGCGGACTTCAGGGAAACGGTGCTGGAAGAACTGACACTGGCGATCCGGAATTTTTTTGGGAAATCGCATGACCAGCTTGCATGTGTTCAGGAGGAAAACCAGAGTTTAAATTTGCAGATTCAGTTGATGCGCCGCCGCAAAAGCAATGTAGAGGAAATAATTCAAAGTATCCAGGATACGGTTTTGGTAACGGATGAAATGGATCGTGTTGTGTTAGCCAATGAATCGGCGGAGCGGCTTTTCGGGTTTATCTTTGACGGGAGCAATCCCCGGAAAATCAGCGAAATCGTTGAAGAAACAGAGTTGCTTTCGGTCATCACGAAAATCCGCCAAAGCAAAACGTCACATGTTCGCCACGAACTGACATTTGAACGAAATGTCGGCCCGGTGACCTTTGATACGGTCCTGTCCTGTGTTGAGGATGAAACCGGGAAGGTTGTTCAGGTCGTTACCGTGCTGCATGATATTACTCGTGAGAAAGAAATTGCTCAAATGAAAAACGATTTCGTCAGCCATGTATCGCATGAGTTAAAGACACCGCTGGCCTCGATCAATGCGTATGCGGAAATGCTGGTGGACGGCGAAGCACAGGACGAAGAAACAATTCAGCAGTTTTGCTCGGTGATACAGAGTCAGGCGCAGCGACTGAGCCGATTGATCGAAGATATTCTTAATATTTCGCGGATTGAATCGGGATTGATAAAGGTTAATAAGGAAACACACAGCTTGGCGCTGGTGATTCGGGATGCAGTCGAGATGATCAAAAGCTATGCACAGGAAAAAAATATTGAGATCATTTCACAGGCGCCGATCCTTTATGATCAGGTTTATGTGGATCGTGATATGATTTCTCAGGTGGTGATCAATCTGCTTAGCAATGCGGTCAAATACACGCCGGCCGGCGGTCAGATCACCGTTCAGTCTGATTTGGATGAAAGCGATGGACAGGTCAAGGTGACCATTACCGATACCGGTGTCGGCATTCCGCCTGAAGATGTGGATCATGTGTTTGACAAGTTCTTCCGTGTTGAAGCGAACAATAAATACGCCAAAGGAACGGGCCTGGGTCTGAATCTGGTTAAGCAGATCGTGGAATCCGTCCATGGCGGTGACGTCTTTGTGACCAGCACTGTCGGCCAGGGCAGCACCTTTGGATTTGTCCTTCCGCTGGCGGCGGAAAAGGTGACGCAAACAGCCTAAGGCCATGGAATTGTATTGATGTATCAGAAAAATGTTAAAGGAGAAAATGATGTCAGATAAAAAAGCGTTGGTCGTGGACGATGAATTTCACATTGTTCAGGTTGTTTCAATTAAACTGAAAAATAACGGGTTCGATGTTGTCACGGCTGATAACGGTAGCCAGGCCTATGATCTGGCATGTGAAACGACGCCCGATATTATTGTGACGGACTATCAAATGCCCGTGATGAGCGGATTGGAATTGATCGAAAAACTTCGTCAGAATGATCAAACGGCGCATATCCCCGTAATCATGTTGACTGCGCGAGGATTCGCAATTGAAGATGATCAGCAGGAAAAGCTGCGTATTTCGGCCTGTTTGAGCAAACCCTTCAGCCCGAGAGAAGTTTTGCAGACAATCGAAGAGGTTTTGAATCAGAGTGCTGCCGTATAGTCTCCGGGATTTTGTAGAGGGAAAAATAGAAAACCATGGACAACATGACAACGCACATAATGACAGACTCTCAGATGCAGCAGTTTAATCAACTGGCTCATAAGGTAAACCGTCTCGGACTGAATCTGCTGGTTTTCGATGCGGGGTTCCAATGTGTACTCCGAATGCAGGCCGGTAAGTTTGAAAGTGATACTGGCCGGATTACCGAATGGCTTGCAGGAAATCCCGCTGATGATCGGGAATTCTATTGGCTCAAAGAACAGATTCTGGCCTGGCGGGTGCATTGCGAGGATGAGTCCTGCCTGACAGTGGTCGTCGATCCGGGCGATGTATCTGGAAATCAAACACAGAATGAGAGAAATTATCTAAGTTGTATTGTGGAAGATACACTCCAGCAGTTGTCTGATTCCAATAAGATTTTCCAGCAGACTGAGAAAATCAGTAACGAACTGTCTCAGGCGTATGAAGAGATTATTCTGCTGTACAACCTCAGCACGAATATGAAAGTCACACAGTCTAACGCCAATTACCTGCAAATGGCTTGCGATCAATTGACCCAATTGGTGCAGGTGGAGGGAATCGGCATTTTTATTAAGCGGAAAGCAGAAGGACAGAAAGAATTGTCGCTGATGGCAGGTTCCGGTTTTCTGACGGTTGATGCGGATTCAGCCGACATCCTCCAGATGCAGCTGATCGCAGAGATGGATCTGGGTCGGGAGGCGCTTCTGGACAGCCGGGTTGACGGTCCGTTCAAGTACACCTGGCCCGAGAGTGTGAATAATCTGATTGCGGTTCCACTGGGTGATGCGAATCGGATGGTTGGCTTTCTGGTAGCGACCAATGTCCTTAACAAGCCTGACTTTGATACGACGGACATCAAATTGTTCAACTCCGTTGCCAATCAATGTATGGTCTTTATCGAAAATAATCATTTATTTGATGATTTGAAGGAATTATTTATCGGTTCCCTCAAGGCATTGACCAACAGTATTGATGCTAAAGACCAATACACACGCGGCCACTCTGAGCGGGTGGCGTTTATTTCTCGCTGGATCGCCGAACGTTTGGCGCAAAGTCAGCCCATCTCGGAAAAGCAGATTCATCATATTTATTTGGCGGGGTTGCTGCATGATATCGGTAAGATCGGTGTCAGCGAGTCCGTTCTGAGAAAGTCCGGCCGGCTGACCGATGAGGAGATGGGAACGATCCAGGCGCATCCGCGAATCGGTGCATCCATTCTTTCGGAAATCCGTCAGATGGATGAGATTGTACCGGGTGTGCTGGGACATCATGAACGCATGGACGGAAAGGGGTATCCCCAGGGATTGAAAGGGGAAGATATCCCGCTGGTCGCCAAAATCATCAGTCTGGCCGATTCGTTTGATGCCATGACGTCCAAACGTGTCTATCGTGACGCAATGAGCATTCAGCATGCGATTGAGGAGATCGAAAAGGGTATTGGGACCCAATTTGACGAGGCGGTTGCCCGGGCCTTTTTGGGCAGTGATCTTGAGAAACTCTGGAGAATTATACAGGACGGATTTATTGAACGCTGGGATTACAGTAATTTTGAAGAGTACGGTGTTTCGGCTGTAGGAGCGTTGATCCGATGAAGATAGAATCTCAAAAATACAATGATATTATGGTTCTGCAGTTGCACGGTGAATTTACCAGCGAGTCGCTGAAATCCTTCGAAGAGCAGACCAGCAATGTGTTTGCTTCAAAAATCAGCGGAATCGTTCTGGATATGACCCGAGTCAGCATGATGGACAGTCAGGCCTTGGAGCGTCTTCTTGACTTCAGCGAGCAATGCCGAGAACAGACCCGGCAGTTTAAGATCGCCGGGCTTGATGAGACATGCACCAAGATACTTGAAATAACGCGGCTGTTGACAAAGTTTGACACGTACGCCGAATTAACCGAAGCTGTAAAAAGTTTTGCATGATATAAAGAGTTAAAGCCAATGGCAGCAGCAACACAAATAAGATTGCCGCTGGGACAGCTTTTGCTGAGCCGCGGCGTGGTGACCCAGGAGCAGATTGATAAGGCGCTGGATCGGCAGCAGAACTCCGGCCATAGCAAACTGCTGGGGGAACTGCTGGTTGAGCTTGAATACTGCACGGAAAACCAGATATGTTCGGCGCTGGCCGAAGCCTATGGTGTTCCCTATGCGGTTGTCTCGCCGAAACTCTGCGACCCCGCTGTGATTGAATTACTGCCGCGGGAATTCCTTGAAGAACATATCGTACTGCCGTTGTTTAAGGTCTATGACACCCTGACCATTGCATTGAGCGAGCCATCGAATGTCTTTGTCATTGAGGAAATTCAGCGTTTGAGCGATTGCAAGGTCCAGGTGGTCTGTGCGACGGCCAAAGATATCAAGGCGACGCTGCAAACCTATCTTCCCGCCGCCAATGTATTTGTGATTGATGATATCATCGATGATGTCTCGCTTGAAGACTTCTCGATGATCGAGAATATGCCCGAAGATATTTCCGATCTGGAGGAAGTTGCCGGGCAGTCCCCGGTGGTGAAACTGGTAAACTATTTAATCTACACCGCCGTTCATGAAAACGCCAGTGATATTCACATTGAGCCGGATGAGAAAAAACTCCGGGTGCGTTACCGCGTCGACGGCCGTTTATATGAAAAGATTACACCGCCGCATCAGATGCATGCCGCAGTGGTTTCACGTATCAAGATCATGGCGGATTTGGATATTGCGCAGCGGCGTCTGCCGCAGGACGGCAGTATCCACGTGTTGGTCCAGTCCAAACCGGTGGATTTACGTGTTTCCGTGATGCCCGGAACATATGGCGAAAAAGTCGTGATTCGTGTCATTGATTTCCGGAAAATGCTGACCAATCTTGAGTCGCTTGGTTTTGGCTATGAGAATCTGCAGATATTCAAGAAGGTCATCAACCATCCGAACGGGATAGTATTGGTTACCGGGCCGACTGGCTCCGGTAAGAATACGACATTGTATGCCGCATTGTCTGAACTCAATAATGAACAGGTGAATATCTGTACAGTTGAAGATCCGGTCGAATGTAAAATTCACGGTGTTAATCAGTTTGAGGTTCACGACTTGGCGGGATTCACCTTTGCCGGAGCGCTTCGGTCTCTGTTGCGGCAGGACCCGGATGTGATTATGGTGGGTGAAATTCGCGATCGGGATACGGCCAGCATCGCCGTTCAGGCGGCCTTGACGGGGCATCTTGTTTTGTCCACACTGCATACAAACGATTCTCCGGGTGCGGTCATCCGGCTGATTGATCTGGGCGTGGCGCCCTATCTGGTCAGTGCGTCGTTGATCGCGGTGCTGGCCCAGAGACTGGTACGAAAAATATGCCCGAATTGCAAAGACGAATACACACCTTCATCCAGCATTCGGAAAACCGTGAAGGAGTGGGCGGGCCAGGATTTGACGTTTTACCATGGAATGGGCTGTAAGAAATGTCGAAATACAGGATATATGGGTCGAATTGCGATCCATGAAATGTTTGTCCCCGACGATAAGATACTAGATTTAATTACCGATGGGATTCCGCTGAAGGCATTACGCACCGCCGCGATCGAAAACGGTATGGTTCCGCTGCATTTGGACGGCATCGAAAAAATCAAAGCCGGAATCACCACGATTGATGAAGTGTTACGCGTCGCGAATGTTTCAGACTAATTGAGAGCAGAGTTCAATGGCGATACAGACGCTTGAAAAACCGAGAGTTGAAAGTGATCAGCAAAGCATGAACAATGCTTTAAATTCTTCATCTGTGTTGCGCGGAACAACTCAGGCGAACTCCGGCGGGTCTGTCATCTCGAATGCCAGAGTTAAACAGGCCGAATTGATTCTGTTTACCACACAGTTATCCGTTATGTTGGACAGCGGTGTTGTACTCAGTGACGCGATCGAAGCTATTGCCAAGCAAATGCGTCCCGGCGTTTTTCAGCAGGTCATCTTGGATATTGCCTATCGAATCTCGAATGGTGACAGCTTTTCATCGGCCCTGCAGTTTTATCCTCGCATCTTCAACAACATGTTTGTGAGCATGGTGAAAGCTTCTGAAGCTTCCGGAAAGATGTCTCATATGCTGGATGTGCTGAGCGGTTACCTGAATGCCGATGCCGATACACGAAAACAAGTCAAAAGTGCAATGATCTACCCGCTTATAATGTTGCTGATGGCGGTTGCGGCTACAGGATCGCTGATGTTTTTCGTCTTGCCGCGGTTTACGAAAATATATGAGTCACGCGGTTCAGCGCTGCCCAAATTGACCCAAGTTCTCGTTGACTGCAGCAGTTTGGTCGGTAACCCCGTGTTTCTGGCTTTTGCCGCCACGGCCGGGATATTCGGATTCTGGGGTTTGTCGCTTTGGAAACGGACTGAAAACGGCAAAATCTCACTGGGGTGGATTAAAGTACATGTGCCGATTTTCGGAACGATGTTTGTTGATGCGGTAATGACGCGTAGCATGCGTATTCTGGCAACAATGGTCAACACCGGTGTCAGTTTGCTGGAGGCTCTGGAAGTCATGCGGATTTCCACCGATAATTATTTATTTCAGACGCTTTGGGAAAATGTGGACGCCAAAATTCGAGACGGCTATCAATTATCCGATGCGATTATGCTGTCGCCCTATAATAATTTGATCGCGCCGGGAATTATTCAGATGCTGCGAGCCGGAGAGAAATCAGGACAGATTGGCAGAGTGTGCGACAGAATATCAATTTTTCTTGAAAAGAAGCTTCAGAATTCAATCCGAACAGGTACTGCATTGATCGAGCCGCTGATGATTACGCTGATGGGCGGAATTATCGGCACGATCGCGATTGCCTTGCTGTTACCAGTATTCCGAGTCTCCAGCGTCATGGCACACTAAAAAAGGTAATGCTGTGTCCACTATTATCTGTGGTCGCGGGTTTTTAGTTACCGGCTTATCACCACTACATGTTTAAAATCTTAAATAAGTCTGTACTTTCTCATTTCCCCCCCCATTTTAAAGGTGTTTTTTAATCCAAAATTAAGTGCAAAAAAAATTTGCATTGGCCGGCCTTATCTGTATAATGGCGATTTCGATAAAGTTGGTTAAAGAATGGTATGGGCAGTGAGCCCATGTGGAAATGCTGTGAAAGGAAGATGTTAAGGTATGCTGACAAAAGAACTAAAACAAAAGGTCATCACTGATTATAAGATGAATGACAATGATACAGGGTCGCCGGAAGTACAGATCGCGATCCTGACAACCCGTATCAATGAGTTGACTGAACACCTGAAAACACACAAAAAGGATCATTCCTCACGAAGAGGGCTGCTTAAAATGGTTGGAAATCGTTCTTCTTTGCTGAAATATGTAAAGAATAAGGATATCAACCGTTACCGCGAGATTATTTCCAGGCTAGGTCTGCGTAAGTAGCTTTATTTTCAATATGTTACACCCCCAACTGCAAGGGCTGGATATTTTCCGCAATGAACGGTAGGGGATACTGATATTTAAATAGAAAAGAAAAGTGGACATGTTTAATATACAAAGAGTAGAAAAGACGATTTGCGGCAAGACGATCAGTCTTGAAACCGGCCGGATCGCACGACAGGCTCATGGTGCCGTGGTGGCACAAATGGGCGAAACGATGGTACTTGTAGCGGCTGTAACCGCACCGCCGCGATTCGAAGATATTGATTATTTCCCGTTGAGTGTCGATTACCGCGAGAAATACAGTGCCGCGGGCAAGTTCCCCGGCGGCTTCATGAAACGTGAAGGACGACCGACCACCAAGGAAATTTTGACCGCCCGCATGATTGACCGTCCGATCCGGCCGCTGTTTCCGGATGGATATTTCAACGAAGTGCAGATCATGGCATCTGTCATCAGTGCGGACAAAGACAATGACCCCGATGTGCTGGCGATGATTGCCGCCAGTGCGGCGCTGTCGATCAGCAAGATACCGTTCCTCGGCCCGCTGGGTGCGGTTCGCCTGGCCCGCGTGGATGGGAAAAATATCATGTTCCCGACCTATGCGGAACGCGACAAGAGCGAACTGAATGTGATCCTCGGCGGCCGCAAAGACGCGATCAATATGATCGAGGTTGATGCCAAAGAGGTTCCTGAAGACATTACAGCTAATGCGATCAAAGAGGCCCATGGTGTTATCGGGCAGGTTTGTGAGATGATCGATGAACTGGTCGCCAAGTGCGACGTCCCGGAAAAAGAGATTCCGCTGAACGAGTTGGACCCGGCGTTGCTCAGTCAGCTTGAAAAAGAAACATTTGGCGGTTTATACGCCGCCTATCAGGTCAAGGTCAAAGCCGAACGCAATGACGCGATCGGTCAGATCGTTGACGCTGCGAAGGCCAAGTACACCGCCGTCGCGTCCGCAGTTGCCAAGAGTACGGCTTCGGATGACGAAGGTGAAGAACCCGCCTATGAGCCTGAACATGAAACGATTAGCTGCACGTCCACGCAATTGAAGCGGATGTTTGAGATCATTCAGAAGAAGGTCGTCAAAAAACTTCTACTGGAAGGTAAGCGTCCGGACGGCCGCGGTTTTGAAGATATTCGCCAGATCGATTGCCAGGTGGGAATCCTGCCGCGTTCGCATGGGTCGGCGTTGTTTACTCGCGGGGAGACGCAGGCGATGGTTTCCTGTACGCTGGGCACCGGCCGGGATGAGCAGATCGTTGACGGTCTGGCCGAGGAAAAGGGGCAAAGCTTTATGCTGCATTATAATTTCCCGCCGTATTCGGTCGGTGAAGCACGCATGATTCGCGGACCCGGACGTCGTGAGATCGGTCACGGAGCACTGGCGGAAAAGGCCCTGGAGCAGATCAAGCCCGAGGCTGATGTGTTTCCCTATACGATCAAGATCGTTTCGGATATTACCGAATCGAACGGTTCCAGTTCGATGGCCTCCGCTTGCGGCGGCATGCTGGCGATGATGGATGCGGGTGTTCCGGTTAAGAATATGGTGGCCGGTATTTCCGTCGGGTTGATTTCCGAAGGTGACCGTTATGAACTGTTGACGGATATCATCGGCGACGAAGACCATTTCGGTGAAATGGATTTCAAGGTGACCGGTTCAGAAAAAGGCATTACTGCCATTCAACTGGATATCAAGGCCGAAGGCCTGCCGCATCCGATCATGGTTGAAGCCTTGGAACGGGCACGCCAGGCGCGTCTGAAGATCATGGACATCATGCGGGCGACCATTGCGAAACCGCGTGAACAACTGAGCGAACATGCTCCGAAGATCGTTTCGATCAAGATCGATCCGGAATATATCGGCAAAGTTATTGGCCCATCCGGCAAGACCATTCGGGCGATCCAGGAACAGACCGGTTCGCTGATCGAAATTGAAGAAGACGGTACGGTTTGTATCAGTTGTGTTGGCGGAAACGGCCATTTGAAGGCTCGGGATATGATCGAGTCCATGACAACCCCGCCGCAGGTAGGGCGTGTTTATCCCAATGCCAAAGTTGTTTCGGTTAAGGAGTTCGGAGCCTTTGTCGAGATTTCTCCCGGCATCGAAGGCCTGTGCCATATCAGCGAACTCAGCAATGAATACATCAAAAATGTTGATGATGTGTGTAAAGTTGGCGATATAATCGCCGTCAAGCTTATATTGATTGACGAGCAGGGACGGTTTAAATTGAGCCGGAAAGCCGCTTTAGCGGAGATAGAAGAGCAGGAAAAAAAGGCGTAACCACCAAACGTTCAACCGAAAGGTGAAGCCGGACGTTTTGGATTAAGTGGTTAATGACAGTTAAACGGTGACGAAACAGTTGTTTCGTAGTAGCAGTAAAAGGGTTTTGAAGCCTGGATTAATCGTGAAAGGCTTTGAAAAAATGGAGGTAGTTATGGCAATTGGGAAAGTGAAGTGGTTTGACCCAAATAAAGGATTTGGATTCATTGTTAACGATGAAGGGGTCGATGTTTTTGTCCATTATACAAGCATTGAAGGGCAGGGCTTTCGGTGTTTAAAAAGCGGACAAAAAGTGACGTATCAGGAAATTGGTTCTGGCAAAGGTCTGCAGGGAAAACAGGTTTGTCTGTTTTCTGTTATGGATGAATCATGTGATGCGGCGGACAGGCAGGAACTGGAATCTTCGCAATTAGATGCAAATTAAAGACGCCGAAATATTTTTATTAATCACATCGCGAGGATGAGAAAAGAAGCTGTCATCTTGATTGTGGATTCGGACGAATCTCTACTGGAAAAACTGGCTTCGGCTTTTCAAAACAGAGGCGCCGTGGTTCATGTCGCCAGCTCGTTTCTGCAGTCCCAAAAAAAAATTGAGACTGATTCCCTTGAATTGGTCATTTGCTCTACGCATCTCGAAAAAGGAAATGACGGCATTGCCGTTCTCGCGGCCGTTCGTGAAAAAAACCCATCCATTCCGGTTATATTGACCAGTGCTGTGGCTGACATTAATGCCTGCAAAGAAGCGATCAAGCTGGGGGCCTATGATTACCTCGTTAAGCCGCTGGATATGGATGAATTGATGCGTCTTGTCCAGCACGCATTACCGGCTGTCCCTGTCGCACAGCGGTTTGAGGACTTCTTGTTCCGCGGTATTATCAGCCGAAGCTCGGTGATGCAGACGATGTACCGAAAACTGCGGCGGGTGGCGCCGACGGACCTGGCGGTTCTCATCGAGGGCGAATCCGGCACCGGCAAGGAACTGACCGCCAAAGCGATCCATGAGAATTCCAAACGCGCCGACAAGCCGTTTTACCCCATCAATTGTGCCGGCCTGACCGAAAGCCTCCTCGAAAGCGAACTGTTCGGTCATGTTAAGGGGGCTTTTACCGGCGCCATGTCCGACCGCAAGGGTCTGTTTCAGATGGCCGACAAAGGCACCCTGTTTCTGGATGAGATCGGTGATATGCCCCTGAATATGCAGGCCAAGCTGCTGCGGGTTCTGGAAGACGGCCTGGTGCTGCCGGTCGGGGCAAGTTCGGCTGTTCGTGTGGATGTCCGCGTCATCAGTGCGACCAATCATGATCTGGCAAAGCTGGTGGAGGAGAAAAAATTTCGTCAGGACCTCTATTTCCGCATCAAGGGGGTCAGTGTGACACTCCCCGCCCTGCGCAATCGGCCGCAGGATATCCCGGAACTGTTCGGTTATTTCCTGAAGGAAGCCTGTGAAGAAGTCAAATCCGATATTCATCTCATTACCGAACCGGCAATGCGGGCTTTGATGAGTTATGCCTGGCCGGGCAATATCCGTCAACTGCGAAACGTCATACGAACGATGGTGGTGATGTGTGAGGGCGACACGCTTGATCTGAAAGATCTGCCGCCGGAGATCGCACGCATCAAACAGTTGACGGCCTCCATCCTGCCCGAAGGCGGGGTGGGTTTGGATAGCATGTTGGGAAAACCGCTGGAAGCGGTTGAAAAGGAACACATCCGCCAAACGCTGGAAATGACCGACAACAACCGCGCCGAAGCCGCGAAAATCCTCCAAATTGGCGAACGAACCCTCTACCGCAAGATCAAAGAATATGGCTTGTAGTATCCATTTTACTGAAAGAGTTCTATAATCTCCGGGCCAGTTCCGCGGGGGGTCAATTTACTCCGGTCGGGAATGTCCGTCCGTGCTCCTGTGTTCAGCAGCAATAGAATGACTTCTTTGTTCTCCTCATGGACGGCGACATGCAGGGAGGGGGCTGACCGTAATTGGCGCTGGTGATTGGCTCTATCACAAATGGATACATTTGGAAAAACAGAGCATATAAACTATGTATATGACAAACTATTGCAAAAATCAAGGAAGAAACTGCTAGATTCCTGTGCTATTCTGTTGATGTTCGAAAGAACCTTAATGTTCTGTTTAGGGAATAAAATGATTCTCGGCGTACGTTATGCTGAGATATGGAGTATAAAATCAAAAAAAATTGAAAGGGTATGATATGGACAGTCTCAAACAGTTAAATCGTATCGTACTTGTAGTTCTTATGGTTTGTACAATTGCATGTCAACAAGCGCAAGCCACGCCGGCGGCTAACTTGTTTCAGAAACCGCGTGTTATCGTCACAAGCGACGGAGAAATTGATGACCAGTGTTCCATGATCCGGTTCCTGCTTTATGCCAATGAATGGGATATCGAAGGTATTATCACATCAAGTTCACAATATCACTGGCAGGGACACAAATGGGCCGGAGATGACTGGATTGAACCCGATCTGGATGCGTATGCGCAGGTTTATCCAAATCTTTTGAAACATGATGCAGGGTATCCGACGCCGGAATATCTGCGGGAACGGACGCTCCTGGGGAACGTGAAGGCCGAAGGAGAGATGGAGGAAGTGACGGCGGGATCACAGCTTATCGTGAAGGTGCTGCTGGACAAGACGGACGAGCAGCCGATATGGCTGCAAGCGTGGGGCGGAACGAACACGATTGCGCGGGCGTTAAAGACGATCGAAGAGGAACACCCGGAGAGGATGGCGGAGGTGGCAAAGAAGATGCGGTTTTTTTTTATCTGGGAGCAGGATTCGACCTATCAGGATTACATCCGGCCGCACTGGGGCAAGTTTGAGATTCCGACGATCATTTCTGATCAATTTATAGCGATCTTTTACCACTGGAAAAAGTATTTACCCCCAGAGCAACAGAAATACTTAGTCGGGGCGTGGATGAAACCAAACATTTTAGAGAACCACGGTCCCCTGTGTGCGTTATATAAAGCCCATGAGAACGGGGATTTCCGGTCCGAGGGCGACTCCCCTGCATTTATACATACCATCGAGACCGGATTGCGAAATATGGAGTCTCCTGGCTGGGGCGGTTGGGGTGGCCGCTACGTGAGAATTCGCGCAAACACCTGGCTCGATCCTGTTGCGGAGCCGGGCTATCAGTATCCCGAAGGGCGATGGTATACGAGATCGGCCTGGGGACGTGAACGCCTTCGTCAGGAAAAGCCGAATGACGAGGAACTTACAGCGTATCTCAAACCCATCTGGCGATGGATGGATGCCATGCAAAACGACTTTGCGTCACGGGCCGACTGGTGTGTGAAATCGTATGAGGAGGCAAATCATCCGCCGGTGGTTGTACTGGCCCATGCGGCGGACCTGAAAGTGGGGCCGGGGGCGACGGTGGAACTGAGTGTGCGGCCGACGAGCGATCCGGACGGAGATGATCTGGCGTATCGTTGGTGGCAATACGAAGAAGCGGACACCTACAAGGAAACCATTGAGATCCGGGACGCCGACAAGCAGGATGCCTCGTTCACAGTGCCCAACAATGCCGGCCAAGGAAAAACTATCCATATTATCTGCGAGGTGACGGATACCGGTACACCGCCATTAACAAGGTATCAGCGAGTGGTTGTCGAGATTGAATAGCAATTTCTTTCTGTAGATCAATATAAAATTCGTATTCGTTATTTCGCTTTCATGTTAAATTTTAAAATCTAAGGAAAACTCATGAATCAGTACAAATCGGCATTACTTTTTCTTCTTATTTTGCTTTTTAGCACAAATCTAATCGCTCAGGAAGATGCTCCGGGCCGAATTCCCGAGTACCCTGTCCCCTATGAATACCCGACTGTTGACGGCATTAAAGATGTTTTAAACCGTGTACGCGGCTATTATGAATCTACCAGCCCACAAAAAATTATCGATGCAGAAACAGGCGAAGAGATAACCGACTTTTCGAAATTGAACAAGAATGCGCGGGTTTCACCCGGTTTCTCGAGCGAATGGTCCTACACCCATGGTGTTGTACTTTCAGCCTTCGCTTACATCGATGATGTGACCGGCGATAAAACATTTTTTGCCAACAATACCAGGTTTTATGATCTAGTAATCGAGACCTTGCCGTATTTCCAAAAAAATGCCAAGGCGTTTGGCAAACAATCGGATGGTTGGGGCAGAACCCCAAATTTTCACGCACTCGATGATTGCGGTTCTATCGGTGCTGCGATGATCAAAACGTATTTAAAAGACAAAAATGATGACTATCTCGAACTGATCAACATCACTGCAGATTACATTTCCAACAAACAGTTTCGCCTTGATGACGGTACCCTTGCCCGGCATCGCCCACAGTACCAATCCTTATGGGCAGACGATTTATACATGAGCGTGCCGTTTCTCGCGAACATGGGTGTACTCACCGGAGATAATAAATATTTCGATGATGCCGTTAAACAAATTTTACAAATGGCTGACCGGCTCTATATCCCGGAAAAAGAACTATTTGACCACGGCTGGAATGTAACATCGGGTGATTATGATCCGCGCTTTTACTGGGGCCGTGCCAACGGTTGGACGCTGATGGCGATGGCGGAACTGCTCGGCATATTGCCCGAAAATTACCCGGGCCGGGATAAAATTCTGCATTTATATCGTTCGATGATCCGCAGCCTGGCCGGCCTGCAAGACGGCACCGGTTTCTGGCACAATATGCTGGATAAAACCGATACCTATCTGGAAACATCCTGCACGGCCATGTTTACTTTTGCTGTTGCCAAAGGCATCAATGAAGGATGGATTAGCCATGTGTATGGTCCGGTGGCACTGACAGGCTGGAACGCCATCAAAACACGCGTGCTCGAAAATGGCGCTGTGGATGGCACCTGCGAAGGCACCACATTCGCGCATGACAATACGTATTACTACTATCGTGGCAAAAGCATTTATGCGACGCATGGCTATGGACCGGTGCTCTATGCCGGGGCAGAAATGATTCGCTTGCTGCAAAATGACAAAATCGATGTGCAAGCGGCCAGAATTAATTCCCGAAACAGCACCTTTCATTATCGTTTAAAAAGCGAGTGGCCTGAGAAAAAATAGCACGACTCTTTTAATTAAACAGGAGAAATGTTCCCATGAGAAATTTAAGGATTTTGTCACATGTTATTGTGATTCTACTCTGCATGATTTTTACTGCCGGTTATACATTTGCCCAGAACACAAAGGTACAGGAGAAACCGCGTGTTATCGTCACAAGCGACGGCGAAATCGACGACCAGTGTTCCATGATCCGGTTCCTGCTTTATGCCAATGAATGGGATATCGAAGGTATTATCACATCAAGTTCACAATATCACTGGCAGGGACACAAATGGGCCGGAGATGACTGGATTGAACCCGATCTGGATGCGTATGCGCAGGTTTATCCAAATCTTTTGAAACATGATGCAGGGTATCCGACGCCGGAATATCTGCGGGAACGGACGCTCCTGGGGAACGTGAAGGCCGAAGGAGAGATGGAGGAAGTGACGGCGGGATCACAGCTTATCGTGAAGGTGCTGCTGGACAAGACGGACGAGCAGCCGATATGGCTGCAAGCGTGGGGCGGAACGAACACGATTGCGCGGGCGTTAAAGACGATCGAGGAGGAGCATCCGGAGAGGATAGCGCAAGTGGCAAAGAAGATCCGCTTCTTCTTTATCTGGGAGCAGGATTCGACCTATCAGGATTACATTCGGCCGCACTGGGGAAAATATAACATTCTGACGATTATTTCTGATCAATTCGAGGCGATTGCGTATCGGTGGGATCAGATTCAGCCCAAGGAAATGCAGACGTATTTCGTCGGGGCATGGATGAAGGAAAATATATTAAATAACCACGGTCCGCTATGTTCGCTCTACAAGGCACATGAAAGCGGTGATAAGAAGGGGTTTGCGGAAGGTGATTTCCGGTCGGAGGGCGACTCCCCTGCATTCTTGCATACTATTGTGACGGGATTGCGCAGTACGGAGTCCCCCGACTGGGGCGGATGGGGCGGACGTTATGTGCGGGTACGGGAGAACACGTGGCTTGATCCGGTACCGGTGCCGGGGTATGTGTATCCGGAGGGACGATGGTATTCAAGCTCGGCGTGGGGGCGAAACAGCGTGCGAGAGGGGACGACGACAACCGCCGAGCAGCGCCGGGACTATTTCAAGCCGATGTGGCGGTGGACGGATGTGCTGCAAAACGACTTTGCGTCACGGGCCGACTGGTGTGTGAAATCGTATGAGGAGGCCAATCATCCGCCGGTGGTTGAACTGGCCCATGCGGCGGACCTGAAAGTGGGGCCGGGGGCGACGGTGGAACTCAGTGCACAGGGCACGAGCGATCCGGACGGGAATGAGATGGCATATCGTTGGTGGCAATACGAAGAAGCGGACACCTACAAGGGAACCATTGAGATCCGGGATGCCGGCAAGCAGGATGCCTCGTTTACAGTGCCTGCTGATGCTGGAAAGGGCGAGACCGTCCATATTGTCTGCGAGGTAACGGATACGGGCACGCCCCCATTAACGAGATATCAGCGGGTGGTTGTCGAGATTGAATAGCAATTAAAAACCTTGATTACTTTGAATCCTATTAAAAGAACATATTGGCACTCTATATGAAAGGCCTTTTTTATGTATAACTATTTTTGTAAAACAGTATTCCTGGTCATTTTCTGCTCTGCATCCAGTTTCGCTGAGAATCAGCTTGCATTCCCCGGCGCCGAAGGATACGGAAAATATACGGTTGGAGGACGAGGCGGCCAGGTCTTCGAAGTAACGAACCTTCAAGATTCCGGCCAAGGCAGCCTTCGTGCTGCCGTTGAAGCATCAGGACCCAGGACGGTCGTTTTCAGGGTATCGGGTACGATCGATCTGAAGAGTAATTTGAGGATTTCCAATTCCCATATTACCATCGCCGGACAAACAGCGCCGGGAGATGGTATTTGTATTAAAAGATACCCATTAATGATTAGCGCCGACGAGGTTATCATCCGGTATCTAAGAGTACGATTTGGCGATGAATCGGGTCGAGCTGACGATGCCATATCAAGCAGGTATGTTAAGAACCTTATCCTGGACCACGTATCAGCGAGCTGGAGTGTTGACGAGACAATGTCGATTTACCATTGTGAGAACATCACTGTTCAGTGGTGTCTGATCTCGGAAAGCATGTTTAATTCCAAACACGGCAAAGGTTCGCATGGGTTTGGCGGCATTTGGGGCTCAAACAATAGCAGTTATCATCATAACCTGCTGGCCCATCACTCCAGCCGTAATCCCCGTTTTGCTTCGGGTTGTGGAAATACCGATTACAGAAATAACGTGCTGTACAACTGGGGGTATCGCAGTTGCTACGGGGCCGAAGCGAAACAGAAAGGAAATGAAAAATTTAATTTCTCAAATATCAATATGGTGGCCAATTATTATAAGCCGGGACCTGCAACTGACCCCGGCAAAAAGGCCGAATTTGCGGATCCTTCATCCCGCGGTGACAACGACAAGGGCCAGTGGTATGTTGCCGATAACTTCATGGAGGGCAGCCCCTCGGTAACAGCCGACAACTGGAGTGGTGTACGCGGCAGCAGCTATATAAAACTTGATCAACCGTGGGATGCGATGCCCATTCACCAGCAAACTGCGGGAGAAGCCTATGTTTTAGTTCTTGAAAATGCCGGCGCCACATTGCCTAAACGCGATGCGGTGGATGTACGCATTATTGACGAGGTCCGTAATGGCCATGCAACTTATGAAGGGTTAACATACAAAACAAAGAAGACGGTTGCCGATCAATCAAAAATTTGCGGTATTATTGATTCACAGAAAGACGTTGGCGGCTGGCCGGAATTGAAAAGCACACCCGCTCCCACCGATACCGACCATGACGGCATGCCGGATGAATGGGAAACCCAGAAGGGCCTTAATCCCAACGATGCGTCTGATGGGAACAAAGTGGCCGCCGACGGGTATACCATGCTGGAAAAATATCTAAACAGTATTGGATAGTAATCTCCAAGGAGACGAACAATGCGGATCATGAAATTTAAAATTCTCTTGATAGCAATCATCGCCGGCATCCTGCTTCAAAGCGCGTGCATCACCACCGCAGAATCCCCGCGCAAGCACATATCTATCAATGAAGACGGGATCTTCAATAAACATAGAGTCATTATCCTGACCGATATCGAAGCTGACCCGGACGACACACAATCTTTGATTCGTTTACTTTTGTATTCTAATCAAATTGAAATAAAAGGATTAATTGCTACAACCTCTTGTTGGCATAAAACGAGAGTCGATCCTGAATCAATCAACAAAGTCATTAAAGCGTATGGCAAAGTACAACCTAACCTTATCAAGCATGAAGCTGGTTTTCCTGATACTGAATCGCTTTTAATGAAAGTTAAACAAGGCTTGGCAATATATGGAATGCAGGGAGTTGGCGGTGGGAAAGATTCACAAGGCTCGGACTGGATTATAAAAGTACTTGAAGAAAAAGATGAGCGTCCATTGTGGATACCTGTGTGGGGAGGTGTCAATACCCTTGCCCAGGCACTCTATAAAATTGAACATACAAAAACAGAAACAGAGGCTAAAAAATTAATTGCAAAACTCAGGGTTTATACGATATCCGATCAGGACGACAGCGGTATATGGATTAGAAATAATTTTCCCGACTTGTTTTACATCGTTAGCCCCGGTGATCACTACGGTAGCGCAACATGGAGTGCAATTAATAGTGCTGTAGAAGGTATAAACAATGAAAAGATCAGCAATCATTGGCTGGCACAAAACATTCAACAAGGTCACGGTCCTCTCGGTGCGGCATATCCTGATGTAGCCTGGGGAGTAGAAGGGGATACACCGTCGTTTTTGTCATTAATACCGAACGGACTCAATGAAGCAGAGCATCCTGACTGGGGCGGTTGGGGTGGCCGTTATGAACTGTACATGCCGAATTTTGCTTCGGTTAAGAAAGGAGATTCGGATGTTCCACTTGCACCTGAGACAAGGGAAATCTGGACACATGCAACTGATCGTTATACCCCCTACATTGATAAAGAATATGGACGGGCGGTTGGAGAGGATGCTGTTTCTTTTACCGACAATAAAGTGACTTTGTGGCGTTGGCGAGACGACTTTCAAAATGATTTTGCCGCCCGAATGGATTGGTGTACAAAATTATATCAGCAAGCCAATCATCCACCCGTTCCGGTATTAGGGCATTCCGAACAAATAACGGTCAAATCAGGGGAGGGTTTTGGTTTGGATGCCGGCGGCAGCACCGATCCGGATGGCGACAGTCTCAGTTACCTGTGGTTTAACTATCCAGAGACTGGCTCATATAAAAAATTGATAAAAGTTGGTGGAGCGGAGAATGCGCATGGGGCGTGGGTGGTAGCTCCTGAGGTTGAGAAAAACGAAACGACTCATTTTATTTTGAGGGTTACAGACAAAGGCGAGCCTCCATTGTCAAGATATAAAAGAGTAATCGTAAATATATTGCCAAAATAAGACAATACACTGCCGCCAACACCCAATAAAAACAAGGCGGGGCGATGTAGTAAAATGAAACGGATTAGCAATAAATTAACACACTAAAGCGTGATCGTCTTTACGTATATAATATATCATCCTTTACCGACAATACAGTAGCTCCGACAGCATCTTCGGTGTAATTGATCAATGAATTAAAGATTCCCGTCGAACGCGTTCGAGCTTTTTGCTTAATTCCTCAACAAGGTCTGCGTGTTCGGGGTTTTCAGAAATATTGATGTTCTCATGCGGATCGGTTTTATGGTCATACAGCATACGGGCACGCCGTTTACCGCCGTCATTGATCCATTCCGTATACAGATATCGGTCTGTCCTGACAGACTCCCCATCGAAGTATCTGCTGAACACGGCGTCCTTAATTTCAACGTCTGGGTCTTTCAGCGTCGGAAGAAGGCTTTTACCCTGCAGTTGTGCCGGCTTATCCAAATGTGCCAGGTCGCAAAGCGTCGGATAAACATCGATAAACTCCGCCAGTGAATCGGACGTTTTATTTTTTGCAAGCCCGGGCGCCGAAATGATCAGAGGCGCCTGAAGCGAGGTGTTGAAATTGCAGTGCTTGGCCCAAAGAGTATGCTCGCCAAGGTTCCAGCCATGGTCTCCCAGCAGCACGATGGCTGTATTGTTCCTCAACCCAAGGGCTTCAAGTGAATCCAAAAGACGGCCGATCTGAGCATCGGCATAGGTCGTGCACGCATAATAACCCTGGATCAATTTCCGGGCCATGTCATCGGACAACGGACCCTCTTTCGGGATACCGTAATAACCCCTTAACTCGTCCCAATTATGAAACGCCGCATTCGGGGCTCCCTTGGGGCGGAATGGATTGTCCGCCAGATCGATCGTTTCAAGCGGATGCATATCCCAGTACTTTTTGGGTGCGTTAAAAGGCAGGTGGGGTTTCACGACCCCGGCCGCAAGAAAAAATGGGTTATCCATTTTGCTGAGTCGCTTAAGATCGCTGATCGACTTGTCGATCATTTTGCCGTCCTTATAAACACTGTCCCCGGCATCGATGCATTCATAAGGAGGGCCTGCTTCATGCGTCTTGTTTAATTCAATATTCGTTTCAAGCTGGTAATCCCTCCAATTGCCTTCCGGCTGATAGTGCGGTTCGGACCAGCTTTGTACGCTGTCGTCATTATGATGAAAAACTTTTCCGTTCGCCAGGGTGTGGTAGCCGTTTTTTCGGAAGTGTTCGGGAAGTGTGATTGCGTTTGGCGCATCCGTCTCTGCCCGGGTATAGTACGTTTTAAACCGGTCCCTCGCGGGCCGTATCCCGGTAAACAAACTCGCCCGTGAAGCACCGCACACCGGAACCTGACAGTAAGCTCTTGAAAAAACAACACCTTGAGAAGCGATTTTGTCTATATTAGGACTGATCGCTCGCTTGTCACCGTAACAGTTCAACTGCGGCCGAAGGTCATCGACAATAATAAACAAAACATTCGGCCGTTTTTTGGGAACGTCAAGGGAACAGGATGTGAGGGATGCACCGGAAAGAAACAAAACACCCTTCCCCGCAGTCTTGATAAATGATCGTCGTGTAACCGGCTTACTCATTTTGTGTGTCTCCTACCAGAGATTTCCCATCTGGCAATTGTATTTCATCGCTCAGCTATCCCGATACATCGGAACCGAACCTCTTTTTTGACAGACTATCAATTCTGCCTCAAAAACTCAAGACTTCCGACTTTATTTTGAAAATATTTCAGCCGCAACAATACCCCAGGATCAAAGAATACGGCTTCTACTTACCATTTTACTGAAAGAGTTCCATAATCTCAGGTTTGTTCATCCTTTGTGCCAGTTCGATGGGCGTCAATTTATATCGGTTGGGAATATCTGTCCGTGCCCCGGCGGTTAGAAGTAATTGTATAATATCCTTATCTCTATCTCTGCCTCTGGTGCTTAAAGCGTGATGCAGCGGGGTTTGGCCGTTCTTGTCCTGTGCGTTACAATCGGCTTGATAATCCAACAGTACCCGAACACTATCCACATGGTCAATCCATGCAGCGGTAATTAACGGAGTCCGCTGCTTATTATCCCGAGCCTCTAAATCTGTCCCGAGGTCCAACAGTGTTCTGATGACATCAACGTGTCTCTCACGAATTGCAGAATGCAGAGGTGTTCGGTTATCAAAGGAATCGTTTGCCCTGTTTTCGATGTCGACTTCTTTGGAGGCCAGAAACCTGACAAGATCGGGTGAGCCTTTAATTGCAGCGTTATGCAGGGCATTGCGGCCATACTGATCCTGATCATTCAGATGAGTATTCTTTTCCGCCAGCAGACGGAATAGTTCATCATAATCAGAATTCCGGAAAATCGGGCCAAACATCATATCTAATGGCGTTTTTCCTTCGTTATTGCTACAATTGACATCTATTCCATGGGCTATCATCATTTGAGCCAGCGGCAGCGAACACTTGGATGCTGCATAATGCAGAATTGTGTTACCCTCTTTGTCGGTGGCATTAAGATCCAGCCCCGCATCCAGCAGGAGTTGGACATTATCCCGCAGACCGTTTTTCATTTCCCCGCCGTAATTAAACAGGCAAAACAGCGGGGGTTGTCCTTTTGAGTTTTTCGCATTGACATCAATTCCATACTCGATCAAAATCTTCAGTGTTTCCGAGGTATATGATGCCGCTATAAGCGAAGATATGATGTCGCCTGCTTTTTGATTAAGCACATCGATATCGGCCCCGTTTTCCATCAGGAAGATCATCGCGTCATCTTTCCCGGCTTCGGCAGCCTCCATCAGCGGTGTCGTATCCGGTTTTCCAACATCTATGTCGGCTCCGAGTTCCAGCAATAATTTGATATAATCAATTTTTCCGCTTGCAGCCACCGAATGAAGGAGGGTCCGGTCGTTATTATTTTTTGATGACAAATCCGCCCCCGCCTGAATCAGTATTTTGAGCAAGTCCGGATGGTCTGCAAGCACAGCCAGAAAGATCGTACTCCGGCCGCCCTCTATGTCTTTAAGGTTCAAGTCGGCACTTTTACTGATCAGATAGTCCAGTATCTCTCGGCTGCCATCGGCGACTGCATAGTGAATGGCTCCCCATCCGGCCTTTTCTCCGACGGTATGTGCCAATCCCCATACTCCGGCAACATTTGCAAAGTCGATATTTGAATCCAGGCGATTAATATCCGTTCCGTTTTTCAGGAGCAGGTCGATCATGTCCTTGTTTTCCATCAATACCGCATAGTTCAGCGGCAGAATACCGGCATCATCGATGGTGTGTATGTCCTGACCGTCTTTGAGCATGGTTTGGACTTTCTCGGTATCCCCTCGAATGACCGCAAAATGAAAAGGATTGCCTGACATGGCTGTGTAAAAACTGGTTTTCCAGTTGTTTTCTTCTCGACTGATTTGAATTTTGATGGCATTGGAGTCAGGTACGGCACTGTCTGTATTGAGATCTATATGACTACTCAGTTTTATCAGCATTTCTTTGAGTGTCGCCTCATCAATATTTCCGTCCGTGCTTACAATTTGAATGGTCTGATTGGAGGTTGTTCCCGGTTGTGCAAGAATTGGTTTGCGTGAGGGGGATATATCCGGATAGATATCCCTGAATAACTGGATGACACGACGGCGGTTTTCGAGGCCTGCCAAATCCACGGCACGCCATCCTTCTTTATTGTAAATGGTGACATCGGCCTGATTGCTTAACAGAGATGTAACGACCGAATCATGTCCGAATTTGGCTGCATAATGCAAAGCGGTATTTCCCAGCGTATCCTGAGCATTGATCTTGCCTCCCAGCTTTAAAACCGTTTGGACCATCGTCGGATCGTTTCGTTTGGCCGCAATCATCAAAGCTGTTGCAGAATTGTCATAATCCTTGGTCATATTGATATCGGCCCCTTGCCCGATCAGAGACTCTAAAATATCGTCCTGTGAATAGTAGGCGGCCTCCAGAACGGAGATGTTTTGCTTATATGTATAGAACAGGTCGATTTTTTCCTGGCTATCATAGCGGGCACAATCCGTAATGGATTTGCCGTAGTAATTCCGGATGTCCAGATTCGCTCCGGCCTCGATGGCCAACCGCATCATTGCCGCTGTTCCCATCTCGGCTGCTCGGTGAAGGAATGTGTCTCCAGTATAATTCTGACAATCGAGATTCGCACTGTGCTCGATCAGCAGGCGTGTAAATCCAAGATGCTTGTCCATGTTGTCGTAAGCCAGATAGTGCAGGCCCGTATTTCCAAACGCATCGACGGCATTCACATTGGCTCCGTGCTGGAGCAGCAGCGTGGCGATTTGGACCTCTTCTTTTTCCCCGACAGAACCGCTGTGATAACGTATAGCTAATGAAATCAAAGGGGTTTGATCATCTGCGTTTCGGGCTTCAATATTGGCTCCAGACGCCAGCATCATCTCTACATTCTCCACGCAGTCATTTAGGCATGCCATGTGCAGCGGGGTATTGCCGAGTTTATCCGCTGCATTGATATCTGTTTCCGGTAGTTCCAAAATCGATTTCAATATGTCCATATTTCTCAATGTCGTCCCGGCCAGATGATGCAGCAGCGTCATCCCATCTTTATCAACTCCCTGTGGGTCACCGCCTTTCTGCAGATATCGCTCAATTTCCTGTACCTGAACGTTGCTGAACATATCGATTCGTTTGATAAATACGGACCAGCCGGGTTCTTGATGACCGAAAGATCGCTTTTCGTCCGTTTCCTGCAGATAGCGTCTGATCGCTGGGGTTAACTGATAGTGATCCGGGCTGAGCAAGGACCCACCGTAGCCTCGGTTGGTATAGAGATTCGCGCCGTTTTCGACCAGAAGTTTTACCATCTTCAGGTCGCCCAAAGTGGCGGCTGTTGCCAGAGCACTTTCTCCATCAGAGTTGCGCGCCTCAATGGATACCTTTTCGGACAGGAGGTATTTGACCATTGTGATATCGTTGTTTTGTACGGCAATGTGCAGCGGCGTCTGCGCGTCGCCGCGGGTGATGACATGCCGATGCTGAAGATCGCCCCCATGGGCTGCCAACGTTTTAAGAATTTCGACATTTCCTTTCTGAACGGCTATAATTACCGGACAGCGACACAGCGGGTCATTCACGTCCAGACTGGCTCCCTTTTCCAACAACAACTCCGTCATTTCGCGATTGCCGGCGGTGACAGCGTATAAGAGTGGGGTAAAGCCAACATCGTTTACCGCATTCACATCGGCTCCCTGGGCGAGGCTTTCCTGTACGCCGGTTAAATTGTTCGATTGACAAGCGGAAAGCAGGCTGCTTGTTGGGGCATCCGTGTCAGCCCATACAAAAGTAATCGCAGAAAGGCTGCATAGCAGAATAAATGCATGCCGGTTCATAATTTCGCTCCTAATTTTATTTAAATTCAGATCACAAATCTCTGTCGACGGCCTGGGCGACGCGTTTTAGTTTGGTCATTAGTTCTGTCAGCATTTGCGGGGTGATGGATTGGGCGCCGTCGGAGGCGGCGTGTTCGGGGTCGGGGTGGCATTCGAGAATCAATCCATCGGCGCCGGCGGCGATGGCGGCCAGACACATTGAGGGCACCATGTACGCGTGCCCGGTTCCGTGCGAGGGGTCAATGACGATGGGCAGGTGCGTACGTTCCCTCAGCGCGGGGATGGTCGCCAGCGGCAGGGTGTTGCGGACGTACTTTTCGAAGGTGCGGATGCCGCGTTCGCAGAGAATGACGTTCGGATTGCCTGCGTTAATGATGTATTCGGCGGCCAGTAAAAATTCATCGAGATCGGCGCTCATGCCGCGTTTGAGCAGGACGGGCTTGTCGGTTTTGCCGACGGCTTCCAGCAGGGGATAATGCTGCATATTGCGGGCGCCGATTTGTAATACATCACTGTATTCGGCGACAGCGTTGACCTGTTCGAGGCCGATGACTTCGGTGACAATCGCAAGGCCGGTTTCGTCGCGGGCTTCGGCGAGAATTTTGAGGCCTTCGAGTCCGAGTCCCTGAAAACTGTAGGGGCTGGTGCGGGGCTTGAATGCGCCGCCGCGAAGACCGATGCATCCGGCTTCTTTAACCGCATGGGCAACATTTACTATCTGCTCGCGGCTTTCGACGGCACAGGGGCCGGCGATGATGCCGACTTTGCTGCCCCCAATGGGAAAGCGGGCCGGGCCGATAGCAATTTGAGATTTGTCTTTTTTGACTTCCAGCGAGGCCATTTTGTACGGTGCCAGGATCGGTACGACGGACTCGACCATCGGAGCATTTTCAATGGCGCCTTTGTCGACGGCCCGCTTGTCGCCGATACAGGCGATGACGGTCCGGTCGGTGCCATAGATCGGATGGTCCTTGAGGCCGTATTCACGTACCAGGTCGATGACATGCTGAATGTGTTCTTTGCCGGCGCCGGGCTTCATGACAATGATCATGGTTTTATTTCCTTAACAGGATAATTTGATACATACAGATATAGTTTAGCGTTTCAAAAGATAACAGGTTTTCAGTAAAAAGTCCAGCGGCTTTCTGATTTGACAATACGGGTTAAACTGCTAAAATAGTGGGAAAATGACGACAAGAGGCTGACATGAAATTACTGGTATTGGCCGATATTCACGGCTGTTTGGATTATATCGACTGTATTGACGCCGCGATCCGCGACTGCGATGGGGTGGTGATCGCCGGCGATATCACCGATTTCGGCGGAGGTCGTCAGACCCGGCAGATTCTGTCCGCGATGGAGCAATACCAAAAACCGATAGTTGCGGTTCCGGGCAATTGCGACCTGCGGGGGGTCGACGAAGTACTGAATCAGAACAATGCGGGCATTCATGGCGCCTGCATCGCATTAAACGGATTTCAATTCATCGGTGTCGGCGGGTCATTACCCTGTCCAGGAGCCACCCCCAACGAGGCCGGCGAAGAAACGTTTCGCCAGGTTCTCCAAAATGCCCTCGCCGATCTGGCGTCAAAAGATAATCTCGTGTTGGTGACCCATCAGCCTGCCTGGGGGATTGATCTGGACACAACCGGCAGCGGTCGGCATACCGGCAGTCAGGCGGTACGGGAGTTTATCGAGCAATACCAACCGGTCCTTGCCATTTCCGGCCACATGCACGAAGCTTGCGGCGTTGATCAACTTGGCTCGACGACGCTGGTCAATCCCGGACCGTTTCGGCAGGGGCGATACGGCGTCGTTGAAATTGCCGACAGGCAGGTTCAGGTACGGCTTTATCCGTAGCACACATTTTTCAAGGAGACAAAATGTTTGAAAAATTTGAACAAATGAGCCCGGTCCTACAAGCCCTTTTGGCGACGTTATTTACGTGGGGCGTTACCGCATTGGGGGCGGCCTGTGTGTTTCTGGCCAAAGACATCAGCCGGAAGGTGTTGGATTTTATGCTGGCGTTTGCCGGCGGTGTGATGATCGCGGCCAGTTTCTGGTCGCTGTTGGCGCCCGGTATTGAGATGGCCGAAAGTCAAGGCAAGATCGCCTGGATTCCCGCGGCGGTGGGGTTTTTGCTTGGCGGGGCGTTCATCCGTTTGATCGATGTGGTCCTGCCGCATCTGCATTTGGGATTTCCGATGGAGGAGGCCGAAGGTCCTCATACGAACTGGCGGCGGACGACGCTGCTGGTGCTGGCGATCACCCTGCACAATATTCCGGAAGGGTTGGCCGTGGGGGTTGCGTTCGGAGCCTTGAAATATGGATTGACCGAAACCAGCTTTGCCGCGGCGTGTGCGTTGGCGATCGGTATCGGTATCCAGAACTTCCCGGAAGGGCTGGCGGTTTCGGTGCCGATTCGCCGGGGGGGTGTGAGCCGGTTGAAAAGTTTCTGGTATGGGCAGTTGTCCGGCATGGTTGAACCGGTGGCCGGGGTGATTGGGGCCGCGGCGGTGATAATGGTCGAACCGCTGCTGCCGTATGCGTTGAGTTTTGCGGCGGGGGCGATGATCTTTGTGGTTGTGGAAGAAGTCATCCCCGAATCCCAGCGGGAAGGCAATACGGATCTGGCCACCTACGGCGTGATGATCGGGTTCACGATCATGATGATCCTCGATGTGGCTTTGGGGTGATTGGGTTTGCCCCGGATCGAGGTCCGGGGTGACATTTTTTGGGTTCGATTGGGTTCGCGTGGCGCTATTAAAAAGAGGGGTGTTGCGTCCGTTGGGGGGTTTGGATTCAATATATTGCAATCCTGTCGTGGTGCTACTTGGGGCTTAAATTGGGTTCGTTTTTTTGGGGGTTGGCGGGGTTAAAAAAAGCGATTTTTTATTTTTCCAACACTAAATCGGCGATTCCGGGCTGGAAACGGCTTGCGCGAGTAGGGGGTACTTGGGGGCGAAATTGGGTTCGTATTGGGTTTGGTTTGGGTTCGATTTACAGGCAGAAGTCAGGAGATAGAAGATAGAAGTCAGAATAAGATAATGACTTACAGTCATTTTGCTGCGGAGGAAATTGGGTTCGTTTTGTAAAAAAGGTTGCTCCAAGAACTCATGAACTCCAGAACATAAGAACCCAAGAATGTGGACTTCTTCCAGATGGCTTTTTAAATAGATCCTTCACTACGTTCAGGATGACCATTGTTGGGGGCCGGGCGAGATAGCGGGGCTCGCACTCTATTTAATTGTGAATATTCAATTTTGTGTATTATACCAAAAGTTAGATAAATGTAAAACTTTTTATCCACAGATTTCGGGGATTTTCACGCGAAACAGGGTAGAGGGAATTGGCAATTGTCGAATGACGATGGACGATTGTCGATTGGTATTTTGAATTGAGGAAGCGGCGTTTGCCGCGGGTAAAAATATTGAAGGTTTATCAATGTTGGCGGGCGTTGGGTTTGATAATAGAAAATAGGGAAGAAAAAGGTGTCTGACCCCTTAATTTATCCCATGGACTCAAGAAGATTGGGTTTGTTTGGGTTTGATATTTCCTTAATGTTTTTTCGAATTTTTACTGTAAGTCTATTTATGGAAAAAGGTTGTCGGTATTAAGGAAATATTAAGATTGGGTTTGTTTTGCGAAAAAGGGTGTATCAAAAATGCTAACTTCCCCGTGAATTGACACTTTGGGCGCGATACGATATTCGCATGGCTTTCATCTTCGCTGAAGCTACGACGGACAGGTGCGCCATGGCGTTTTTGTTGGCTGTTTTTTAGCCAGGCGAGGCGGGTTGCTCGCACTCTGATTCAATTGTTAAAAGATCCTATTCTAATTTTCAAAAAACTAAGCCCCCCGTATTAGGGGCGAACGTGCGTGTTTGGTGCGATTTTTGGTGATTTTCGAGGGGTCGAAAATGCGTAAGTGCTTATGAAAAAAGGGATAATATTTTTATTTTTTTGGTGGATAGCAAGATAGTACATGCAGAAAAAGTGTCATCTGGATGCGAAGCATCCAGAGTCTATAGTCCTGAGGATACGGAAAGCTCGAAATCCCAAACACATTCCAAAATCGAAGGTTTTAGTGATTTAAACAAAAGAGAAAATTGTTCGGATTTACGTGATTTATGGAAGAAAGAGTCAATTTCCTTCTCCTTAAGGCCGATAATAACAATAATTAATGGGGCATTTATGTAATTTGGAAGAACAAGTCTGCTATTTAGACTTGTGGTTTCTTCTGTCGGGGTTAAACTGGTAAGGATGCGACTTTCTTAATAGCACACTGTTATTAATCCCATTTTTTGAAAGAAGAAAGGTTTCATGTAACACAACAGTAAAAATCCGGTCTTTATTGTAGAAATTCGGATGCTTGTTGGAGTAAGAATATTTTTTATTGGAGGCAACATGTTGAAAAAACTCACCCTTCTCTTGGTCATTTACAGTCTTACTCTTTGCGTCTATGCAAACTATTCGGGTGGAACCGGCGACCCCAATGACCCCTATTTGATATACAATCTGAATGACCTTATAGAATTTGGGCAGAGCCCCGGACACTGGGATATGAATTTCAAGCTCATGGCTGATATCGACATGGCTGAAGACACATATGAACAATTCAGCATGATCGGGCGTGACGTTTTATCTTACCCCCGAGACATTAAAGTCGACAGCAATGAGAAAAAAATGTACTGGGTTGATACAAACTATTACCGTATTTACCGCGCGAATACGGATGGCAGTCACATGGAGATTGTAATCGGTGAGAACGCGGCCAGACCGGTATCAATCGTTCTTGATGTTATAGGCCGGAAGATTTACTGGGGAAATGCGGATAAGATACAACGTGCTAACTTCAATGGGAGTGATATTGAAACGATTACCAGCGTCGGAGTGAGCAAGCCATATGGCATTGCATGCGATACTACCCGAGGCCGAATTTACTGGACAGAACCTTACGACGGTCAAATCAAACGGGTCAATGTTGATGGAACAGACCAAAACGTTATTCTTGCCGGGTTGACAGGTCCGAGGGGAATTACTGTCGATGAGGAGAACGGTCAGGTTTATTTTACTGATGGAGATAGCATTTTAAAATGCAACCCGGATGGCGGCTCACTTCAGGTCGCGGCATCAAATATTCGTAGTGTCAAAGGAATCGCATTGGATGTGGCCGCGGGCAAGATCTATTGGACTCAATACCAAGGGGTGTATCAAGCGAACATGGATGGCAGTAACCCGATTAAGCTTGAAGGGACTAATCTGCAGTACGAAGACGGCATCGGTCTGGAATTCCCGGGGCCCAGTGTATACTGGACATCATCCTCCTCTAAAAAAATTAACAAGCTGGGCAGCGGCGTGAATAATTATTTAATAAAGAATTGGTTCGACGGCGTATTTGACGGTGATAACCATGCGATTTCTAATCTTGCTTTAGGTTTTGGCAAAATCAGCGGAGTTGGTTTTTTTTCCGATATTAACAATTATGGCGGTTGTGAGAATCTTGTATTGATTAATCCCGTCATCACCTCGCCAGAGTCATATGGTGTCGGCTCGCTTGTTGGTTTTTGTTCCGGTCGTTTAGCGAATTGTTCGATTGTTGGCGGTTTCGTGCAAGGGGACCGGATGGTCGGGGGACTGGCAGGAAGGAATTCCGGAACCATTGAAGAATGCCAAGTCTCTGCAACTGTTTATGGTAGTGAGAATGTCGGTGGACTTATTGGGGCAATCGACGGGTCGACTGGTGATGTTTTACGGTGTTTGTTTAGTTACAGGTTATGTCAGTGGAGACTTATGGGTCGGGGGCCTGTTAGGACAGAGTGGTGGAAACATACAGGACTGTTATTCTTCTATGCATGTCAATGGAAATGAAAGTGTTGGGGGATTTTGGGTACAAGCGGAGGGACTGTCAGGAACTGTTTTAGCCAAGGCCCAGTGACAGGAAACACAGACGTGGGCGGATTATTAGGAGAGAATTTAGGTGCTGTCGAAAGCAGTTTCTGGGATGTGGAATCTTCCGGTATTGCCGGCAGCAGCGGGGGCAAGGGCCTGACCTCGTCACAAATGAAGACATTTTCTATTTTCCAGAACGCCGGATGGGGTGATATATGGAGCATGTCAGACGATTTCGATACTCCGCGTTTGGCTTGGGAAGGAACGGGTTTTCCATCAATTCCTCCAGCCAATCCGATTTCATTGAATGGTAGCGGCAGCGAGACTGATCCTTATCAAATTTGGACCGCGGAAGAGTTTGCTCTTCTAAGTTGGTATCCATCCGTTCTTGATAAACACTTTGTATTGAAGTCGGATATTAATATGGATAGCGTGAAGCTCTATCCGATCGGCGACATGGGATCCTTTACCGGTGTTTTTGATGGGGCAGGTCATGTGATATCGAATGTGGCTATCAATCAGCCCGGTGATGATTGTGTCGGTTTGTTTGGCAGTATTGGTTTCCATCGTTTCAGCCAGGTCAGCTCCGATGGTGAAATAAGGAATCTGGGTTTGGAGCATGTTCATATTACAGGCGATTCATATGTCGGTGGTTTGGCAGGGATAAATTATGGAGGCATGATCCGTGCGTGTTATGTTAATGGTGTGGTGACAGGTCGTACTTCTGTTGGCGGCTTAGTGGGATGTAATGTTGGCAGCGGGCTCTTAAGGGCCTGTTAATGATACGATTAGCGAAAGCTATGCCTCTGTCTTGGTTACTGGTGAAAGCAATGTTGGTGGATTAGCGGGAGATAACTACGGTACCATTAATTATTGTTATGCGAAAGGGCCGGTAGTCGGTGAAAGTAATGTTGGTGGGTTTGTAGGAACAATTTTCGAAGAAAATTTTAGATTTTTGTTCGGAATAGGTACTTTTGAGAGTTGTTTTTGGGATATGGAAACTTCCGGAATAGATGTTGGGATAGGCGCTGTACCCCCGCTGGCCCCAGAGCCTGCGGACGTAACAGGTAAGACAACGACCGAAATGAAAACAATGTCCACTTTTACTGAAGCATGCTGGGATTTTGAAGAAGTCTGGTTTATTCGTCAGGAAGGGGAGACATATCCTCAGTTAAGATGGGAAAATACTGCGCCGGTGGCGGATGCAGGGGTGGACCTGACGGTCTATGCTTGGGTTGATGGATACGCAATGGTGCAGTTGGATGGTACAGGGTCGTCTGATGCTGATGGGGATGTGTTGGCGTATTTCTGGTATAATGATGCGAATGAGTTGATTGCTAAGGGAGCAGAGCCGGAGGTGGTGCTGGGTGTTGGGGAACATATCATCGAGTTAATCGTCAATGACGGCATTGAAGATTCGGAGCCGGATTCTTGTGTTGTTACCGTAGTT
>CAXXSL010000002.1:0-72322 GCA_963675525.2 Anaerohalosphaeraceae bacterium
GGCGGGATGCTTTTGCGATGATCGGAGTCGACCCGGTTCTGACCGACAGCACTCATGCAGCAATACGAGCCGAGCTGATCAAGCGATTCGGCGATAAACTCGGGCTGGTGGATGTGGGCTGAGTAAATTGGTAAAAATAGATTGCATAAGAGGGGTTTATTTGTACTATTGAGTCAAAGCGGTGTGTATGATGATGAATCAGGATCGATGCATGGAATTAGAAATTAACAAAATCGCGGTGCTCATTCCCTGTTATAATGAGGAAAAAACGATCGGCAAAGTGATTCGGGATTTTCGGAAAGAACTTCCGAAAGCGGAGATCTATGTTTTTGATAACAATTCCGCTGACAACTCGGCCGAAATCGCCACGCAGGAAGGCGCGGTTGTTATTTTGGAGCCGCGGCAGGGGAAGGGTTTCGTTGTTGAAAAGATGCTCTGTACGGTGGATGCGGATCTCTATGTGATGGTTGACGGAGACGATACCTATCCGGCCGAATGTGTTCACAGCCTGATCGATCCGGTCAAACGCGGTCAGGCGGATATGACCGTGGGCAGCCGGTTTTCACAGTACGAAGACACGTCTTTCCGCAATCTTCACTTATTTGGAAACCGGCTGGTGAAATTCTGTATCAACCGGATTATGAACGCTGACCTTAAAGATATTCTCAGCGGGTACAGGGTGTTTAGCAGAACCCTTGCCGAAAGCATTCCGACGGTTTCTTCCGGCTTTGAAATTGAAACGGAATTAACGATCCAGACGCTGTATTACCAGCGTAAGATCGTTGAAGTTGAAATTCCGTATCGCGCCCGGCCGGCGGGCAGCGAAAGCAAGCTCAATACATTCAGTGACGGCTTCCGGGTATTGTGGAAGCTCTTCAGTCTTTTCCGTTCCCTTAAACCTCTTACCTTTTTCGGCGGGATCGGGGGGTGTCTTTTTGTGCTGAGTTTGTTGGTTGGCTGGCTGCCGGTCAGGGATTACCTGGTGAATCCGGATCATTATGTTGAGCATGTGCCGTCAGCGATTCTTGCGGCGGGCTTGATGATGCTGTCTTTTCTGTTTATGTTTACGGGACTGCAGCTGCATATGATCAACCAGCGATTCCGTGAACTGCATAATGTGTTAGTTCGCAATCGACAAGCCCCGCGATGAAAGGGAGGCGTTCATGAAACGGGAACACACCAACATCATCCGCCTTATTCTTGAAGACTGCATCCCGCCTGCTGTCCGTGATCTGTCCCTGCTCAATCGTCTATTTTCATGGCTGTCGGGTATTGATCTTAAAAAATGCCGTCAACTTCGAGAGAGCATCCCGACGCTGACGCCGGAACAACTCAATGACTTTTATAAAGATTTCCCCCGCATTCAGGACCAAACCGATAACTCCCAGCAATGCATCAAACAGATCATTGATAATGTCACCGGTCGAACCGTCTGCGATATCGGCTGTGGTACAGGACATCTACTAAGCTGTGTCAGCAAGTTGGACGCTATTGAAACGTTGGTCGGCGTTGATTTTTCCGAACACCCCGAGTGGAAATCGCAGGAGAAGATCGAATTTCTTAAACATGACATATTCAACCTGCCCTTCGAGGGCGGTCGTTTTGACACGGTTATCAGCACGCACACGCTGGAGCATGTGCTGGACATTCCGGCCGCCATCCAAGAGTTAAGGCGAATATGCAGTCAACGATTAATCATCGTCGTTCCGCGCGAAAGAGAATCCATCTGGTCGTTCAATCCTCACTTTCACTATTTCCCCTACGAGCATTCGTTCCTGAAGTTTCTGCTGCCGCTGCCAAAGCAATGGCAGATCAAACGAATCGGCAGAGATTATCTTTATATCGAGAATCGTTAACCAACTGCGGAAATGGTTTACGGGCTTGGTACGTTTTCGAGATCCAGCCGGTAGAGATTAATGTATCGCCGCTGGTTGGCCGCGATCCGCGTGATAAAATGAAAAGGGCCGATATCTTTGCCGCTGCCCAGTGGATGGATTTTTCTCAAGCCCCAGCTTTTATAGTAATCGTCCCCGACCGCAAAGCCCAGCCGTGAATCCCACGCGACGTACCGGACCTGCCGCTGTTTGCAGCTTTGGGCGAACTCGGCCAGATTGGTTCCGGCGATGCCGTTGGTGTGAATCGCATTTTTTTTTGCCCTCGGGCAGGAACAAATTCATTACTCCCGGCAGGGTCGCCACCAGTTTTTCAGTACCATCGGTGTTTTTAAGATACCATTCGGCCGTTTTTCGAAACTCAATATCCAGATCGCCTTGCCCCAGCCGAAAGCTCAGGGCAAACTGATTGGAGACGATCACCAATGCCAAGACAACAAGCAGGCAGACATCCCTCACGGCACCCCGGCCGCGAAAGATAAATTGTTTGACGGCCAGCCCAATTACCAATAGCAGCAGACTCGCATAGACGACGCCGCCTGAAGCGGCACTGATCTTTGCCGTCTGTGAAATCGCCGGCCACAATTGAACTGTCCACAGCACGGCAATGACCGCCCCGATTACTGCAGCAGTTGTCAGAATCCCGTGCGGCAGGCGGTCGTTTAGAAAGCTTATGACAGTACCGATACCGAAAGCGGCTGTCAGCAGCGTCAGCCAGACCACCGGCACTGTGTAGCGGTCGATCAGGACACTTTGGCTCATGTGGATACACACATAGCCGGCCCAGAACAAAAGAATCCCCAGAAACCGCCATTGCTTTTTCAGGAAAACACCGACAACCCCCCAAACAAAATAAAGCCGCTGTTACACTATTCCAAACGACCGCAAAGAGACTCTTATGTGCCTGGATGGCTTCGGCGGCCTGCTGTGTGGACGGTCGTTCGAGAAGCATCGCACGGATATATTCGGGCCACTGCAGCAGCGATGAAAATGAGGTTGTCCACAGCATTTTCAACAGATCAAATCCGTTACGGTGCTGCACATCCAAAAAGTGCTTGAAGTAAGTACTGTCAGGATTCGTTGTTGTCAGCTTGGTCCCGACCATCCAGATCACCATCGGCACGGCTGCGGCAAAGGCAACTCCTGCTGCTGTCAGCTTTTGGCGTTTGGATGTGCGGCCAAACAGGTCGAACAGCAGTGCAATGCCGATGAGCCCGAAGCATTCGTAGCGTGTCATCGAGGCCAGCATCGCCGCCAGATAGCACCACCGTGAGCGACTGAAAATCAGGTACAGTGTCAGCATAATAAAAAAGACAATAGCGGTCTCGGCGATGGGGTCGACGACCATTACCAGTGCAAAGGGATTGGCCGCGGCGATAAGAGCCAGGCAAAAAGCCCCGATGGGAGCGATAAAGAAGCGGGCGATCTTGTAGAACAGCAGAATGCTGAGGGTATAGAGGATGCCGTTGAGGACCAGCGACCCGGTCAGGACCGGATGCGGGCTGGTGAACATGAATTGGCCGGCGGCGAGCTGCAGGATGCCCAGCATCGGCACCCGCTTAAAGCTGGTGGGCATCTGAAAATGCAGGATGTCGCTGCCGGTTCGAAACAAAAGGCCGTAAAATCGGAGTTGGGTACCGCCTTTTGGCCAAAATAAACGATTGCCAGATAAATGCCCACGGCCAGAAGCGTTCCCATGAACACCCATTCGGTTCGCTTGAGCTGATCTGCCGGATCGATCAAACTGTTAGCGGAACAAGACCGCTTTCTAAATGCCCGATTATTCTTTTTGGCACACATGGTGGTACTATACCCGCCACCAAAGCAGTAAGTGAAGAAAAATCTCAGTACACTTGTCAAGTGTATGAACAACTCTTCACTACTACCTTTTATTGTTGGACTTCTATTTCTTTCTCTTTAATAACAGGCTGCCGAGACCCATAATCATAAGCATGCTGGGTTCGGGGACCAGCGTAACGCTTACATTGTCCATACCCCAGCTTTCATCTGAAAGCCCCTGCAAATTAATTGCGGAAAAGTCCAAAATTAAAGAGCTGTCTATATGAGGAAAAGAAAAGCTGAGGTTATAGACAGAATCCTGTACACGGGTTACCAAGGGGTGTATAAAACCCAATGTGTTAATTTCCGCGGCCCCCGTAAATCCTTGATAAACTCCGTCGGGATAATTATCAGGATAAGACTGATAATCATTTGGCGTTGTGCCGGTGCTGTTGCTGAATGTCGCATAGAGCAGCGAACCACCATTGCGAACCCCTAAGCTCCAGATGTCGGGCCCCATATATTCACCTGCATAGTATGAGGGGTCATTGCCATCCCATGATCGAATAATAAACAAATCAAAACTAAGCGTGACCGAAGAGTGCTCATCCAGATCAGATAGGCTAAGAGAAACAGTACCATTGCCAAACTGACCTAAGAATGAACGATTCCCAATCGGTGTAGTGTCTGTACTTGTGTGTGACCATTCTGGGCCGACAGAACTTTCGAAATCATTAAAATAATTTGCCCACAGTGCAGACTGTAAAAGAGCCAAAACAGTTAATAGAACGACAGATTTGAGTAATTGAAGTCTTTTCATCTTTCCTTCCTCTCCAAAAAAGTTGATTCAAATGGTTAGTTAAAAAACACTACAAAGTATTGTCCGCAAATATACTTTTTCGTTACACAAAAAAGATATATTTGTGATAAAATAAAATCGTAGAATTTCAACCTTGGTGAATCGGAAATTTCGTTGAGACGTCCTTTTCTGCAATCCTCCTCCGTCACCAATAGTATATTACATAAAGGGATTGTCGATGTCAAGAGTATTTATCGGATTATGCGGGATAGCCGCGGCTTGATATGGTCTAAAATAATATGCTGGAAATTCGGGATAAAAACGGTTAAATGACACTGTAAAGGAAGTCGTTCAGATAAGGTCCGGATTCGTTGAGTTATTTTTAACTGGCTTTAAAAGAAGAAGATATGAAACTTTCTTATAAAAACAAGACCCTTGAGCATTCCGTGATAGGCGTAAATTTTCTGGCCATGGCTATGGTCATTTCGACCTTTGTGATGTTGTATGGTTTTGACCGTCCGGTTTTGCCGGCGGCACTGCTGCACGGCATCCAGATCGTCATGGTGTTCGTCTTTTTAGCCGAAAAAATGGTCCGTTTTTTTAACGCCGAAAGCAAACTGGAATTCCTCAAAGTCAACTGGTTCGAGATTCCGCTGGTCATTATGCTGCTGGCGGTCTTTATCGGTGCGGGCCGGTGGTTCGCACTGGGCATCCGTTGGGAGATGATCCTGCTGTCGGTTTCGGCCTACCTGGTGCTGCAGGCGATTTCCAAGGTTTGCCTGGGGATGGTTTTGCTGGCGTCTTCCGGCCGCAATCCTACGCAGGTATTGATCGTTCTGTTTGTGGTTTTGATCTGCGCGGGGGCGGGAATGCTGATGCTGCCCCGGGCGCATAACCTTGAGTCCATGAGCGTGACGGATGCGTTCTTTACTGCGACCAGCGCGACCTGTGTGACGGGGTTGATCGTGGTGGAAAATACCGGGAGTGATTTTACGCAGATGGGGCAGGTTATTATTTTGACGCTGATCCAGTTGGGCGGTTTGGGGATCGTGATCTTCGGGGCAGTGCTGGCGCTGATGCTGGGGCAGGCCTTGAGCGTGAAGGAATCGCTGGCGATGCAGGATATTCTGAATGCCCAGACGCTGCACAGTATTCGCTTAATGATCGGATTTATTTTTCTCACCACGCTGGTGATCGAGGGAATTGGTGCGGTGATGCTTTACCCGATGTGGGATAATATCCCGGGCGCGGTGGACGGACCCCAGCGATGGTATTTCAGCATTTTCCATTCGGTCAGTGCATTTTGCAATGCGGGTTTCAGCTTGTTTGAAAAGAGCCTGATCGATTATAACGGTTCGGCAGGGGTCTATACGGTTTTGGCGCCGCTGATCATTTTGGGCGGGCTGGGCTTTGGTGTGATGTATAACCTGACCCATGTCGCGACCGATCGTGTTAGACGCTTTTTTAAGCGACGGTTTTCGCCGGAATCGGTGTTCAGCATGGGCATTCCGGAGCGGCTTTCACTGCAGACCAAGATCGTGCTGGCCATGAGCGTGATCCTGATCGTTGTCGGGGCGGCTCTCTTGATGCTGTTTGAGCATTTCTCGCCGCAGGCCGATCACGACAGCCGGTTTAAGATCGCCCTGTTCCAGTCGATCACGGCTCGCACCGCGGGCTTTAATACCATTGAGATCGGTCAACTGGCCGAAGGCAGCAAGCTGGTATTGATCCTGCTGATGTTTATCGGCGGTTCGCCCGGCTCAACGGCGGGCGGTATCAAAACCGTGACACTGGCGATCGTGGTGATGGTGCTATATGCGACGCTGCGCAAACGCCGGGAAGTGGAGATGTTCAAGCGGTCGGTTCGCCTGGCGGTGGTGGGTCGGGCGATGACGGTGCTGTTGTTGTTTGTGGTGCTTTTGATCGTGACCAGTTTCCTGCTGGTGCTGACCGAACGGGAGCATTGCGGCCCCGGAGGGTGGTCCTTGCTGGATTTGGCGTTTGAAGCGGGGTCTGCACTGGGGACAGTGGGCCTGACGACGGGAGTGACCCCGACTTTGACAACGGCGGGCAAATGGATTATTATTGTGACCATGCTGGTCGGCAGGCTGGGGCCGCTGACGCTGCTGGCGGGACTGACCTTCAACCTGAAGCCGGCCAGTTATGATTATCCGTCCGAGCCGGTGATGGTAGGGTAAGGAAAATCAAAGATCAAATATTAAAAAGTAAAAATGCGGACGGCCCTGCGGGCCGGACTTTCTTAATATTTAAACGGAGTGATTATGAAACGGTTTGCGGTGATAGGACTGGGGCGTTTTGGAAAAAAACTGGCGATCGCCTTATCGATGAGCAGCGCCGAAGTGATCGCGATCGACAAAGATCGTATGATCGTCGAAGACATTCGCGACCAGGTCACGCTCGCGGTACGACTGGACAGTACGGACGAAGAAGCCCTGAAGGCACAGGGTGTTGACAAGGTGGACGTGGCGATCGTCGGAATGGGCGAACGCGGGCGGGCGTTTGAGTCGGCAATCCTGACGGTTGTGAACCTCAAAGACATGGGTGTTCCGCTGATTTACGCGCGGGCGGCCAATCTGACCGCCGGACAGGTATTTGGCGCGGTCGGGGCGACGGATGTCATCTACCCCGAAATCGAAACCGCTCAGCGATGGGCGTATAAGCTTATTGCGCCGCACATTGAGGAAAAGATCGACTTTGCTCCGGGCTATAGTCTGGCTCGCGTCAAGGCGCCGGCCAGCTTCCACGAAAAGACCGTCATGGATCTGCAGCTTCGCCAGAAATATAACGTCAATCTCGTCGCCATCAAACGCGCCGACCATACCGCAGAGGATAAAGGCGACGGCATTGTCAACGTGCCGATGCCCAGTACGGTGATCTATGCCGATGATATTCTCATGGTCGCCGGCTCGGACCTGGACCTGGGCAAATTGCCGCGGGAATAAAAATAGTTTTTAGTTATTAGTTAGCATATTGATCAAGTTATGCCTGGCCGGTCACATTCTTAATGGAATACCAGTCCAGCTTCATTAGGCTGCATCACTCTTATAAAATTATAACGTTAATAAAATGCAACATCAGAAAATATTTGTATCGGATCTGGACGGGACGCTGCTGGGGGCCGGTGGGGTTTTGTCGGATTTCAGTCGGGGGAAATTGACCGAATTGCTCAATGCGGGTTTGCATTTTACGGTTGCCAGTGCGCGGGCGTGGGGTGAGATCGTGCCGGTGCTGGGGGATTTGCCTTTAACGTTGCCGGTGATCGCGATCAACGGGGCGTTTATCACTGAATATGCGACGGGCAGGCATCTGGTGATCAACAATATCGCCAATGATTTTTCCGAAATAATTTATCAGCATATTCTTGGAGCCCAGTTGCTGCCGTTTATTGTGACACACAACGGCACGGAAGACTGCCTGTACTGGCAGGATTTGAAAAACGAGCAGATGCAATGGTATCATGATATTCTGCATGTGCATAAAGATAAGCGCATCCGGCGGATTGAGGATTTAAAACATGCGTTAGCTGAAAAAGTGATCGCGTTTGCGGTGATGGGGCCGCGGGAGCATGTTACGGCGTTGTCGGAGTTGCTGGCGTCTGAATACCCGGGCCTTCTGGAAAACTTTTTGTTTGAAAATCCCTACGGCCCGGGGCACTGGTGGCTGACGATCCATGACCAGCGGGCGTGCAAGTCGAAAGGTATTGGGTCGCTGGTGGAAATGACCGGCCACACGCTGGAAAATCTGACGGTTTTCGGCGACCACATCAACGATATCAAGATGCTGCAACTGGCGGGAACCGGCGTCGCGGTGGCCAATGCCGAAGATAAGTTAAAACAAAGCGCTGATGAAATCATCGGTTTCAATACTGAGAATGCGGTTGTCCGGTATATTGAAAGCGCGGTTTCTGTTCCGTAAATTTTCATACCATCCGTTTTGAAATTCATCACGCCCAAGAAGGGCTGCATTTACGGATTCTTATTCCCCGATTGTATTAAATTCTTCTGTGTGAAACGTATTTACAAAAACAATAAAAATTAATCTACATTGGCTCTAATTGCCGAAAGCTATGCAATTAGGTGTTTGGGCATCGGTCCGATAAGTTAAAAAAAAAGATAACCCAAAAGGTTAAGCACTTGATGCCAGTTTTCGAAAAACCCTATATTGGTATCTGGTAAACTCAGTGTAAATGTAAGGAAGAAAAAATGCGGAGTCAAGACGGAAGCACATTTGATTTTAGAAAACGACTCTGTTTTCTATTTCCACTGTTATGTGTATCGTGGGTTGCGCTGGCCCAAACGTCATCGGCGACTTCCCCCGAAACCTCCGAACTCCTCCGGCGGATTGAGGAGCTTGAACAGCAAACACAACGCCTTGAGTTAGAAAAGCAGCAATTGGTTCAACAGCTTCAGGATGCTCAGGAGGAAAAAACGCAACTGGAGTCAGAGACCTCTTCTTTGGGCTATTTTGAATTATCGCTGGAAGACTTGATGGATGTGGAACTGACCGGTGGTTTAACCAAGACGACCCGGCGAAAAATGCCGTCGACGATGACGATTGTCGAACAGGAGGACATTCGCCATTCCGGTGCACGGAATCTGCTTGAATTGCTGGAAATCTATGTGCCGGGTTTCCAATGGAATTATTCATCCATTTTCCCGCGTCATATGGGATTGCGGGGTATCAATGATAGCCGGGATGATAAATATTTGCTGTTGGTCAATGGCCGGCAGATGAACGAAAAGACCAACTTCGGGGCGTTTACCGAGCGTGATCTGCCGATGCTTGGCGATCTGCAGCGGGTTGAGGTGGTTCGCGGTCCGGGTTCAGCCCTGTATGGCCCCGGTGCTTTAGCGATGGTCATCAACCTGATTACGGATACGCCTAGAACATTTGAAGGTTCGGAGGTCAATTTACGGACGGGCATCGTGGAGGAATACTATTCTACGGAATTCAAATGGGGCAAAATGTTCTCCGAAGATGAAGGGTTGTTCGTCTATGGCGGCGGCACGATGTATCCCGGTGCCGATCAGGAGTATTCCAATGTACGTTTCGCTGCACAACGAGCCACGAAGTATGGGACGCCGTATTACATCGATGAATATTTTGACGGTAGAATGAAAAATTACAATGAAGCTTACCGGGGACTTCCGAAGCTGAAATTTCACGTACATTACCTAAATGACAACCTGGATATCTGGGCCCGCTATACGCAGGGGGGCGAATATGTTGAACAGGCTGAATGGGGCGTTCGTGATATTCTTTATGGGATGGGGTATCGTCAGTCCACGATTGCCGCTGAATATAAACAGGAAATCTCTGATGATTTCAGCTTGAATTACCGTCTGAGTTATGACCGAACGCAGATCGAAACCTCTCCTCACCTTCAAGTTCGATACCTGCAATATCGTGAAGATAAGTATCAGGCTCGTGTTCAGGCGAACTGGACCCTCAACGATCACCACCTGTTTGCATTTGGCGGTGAATTAAGTTATGACGAATACGGCCTTGACGGTGACGGTCAGGACCTGGCGGCGAACTATCGCTTCGATGCTACATTTGGTGATCCGGCTGGGACGGAGATGCCCCGGTGGAATACGAGTATGCGTTCATTATTCGGCGAATATCAATGGATTGTTAATGACAAGTGGACGTCATTCGTCAGTGCGCGTCTGGACGATCACACCTACGTTGAACGGTTGTTCTCACCTCGCTGGGCGCTGGTTTATACGCCGACCGACAGAAGTACATGGAAATTTATGGCCTCTCGTTCATCGCGAACCAACGTTGCCCAGGAAATGAAAATTGATGTCATGAAAGGCAAAAACAACAGTGATCCTGAAACGCTGCGGGCTTATGAGTTGCGTTACGAGCAACGCCCGACCAAGCAGTGGTCTTGGGCACTGGCCGGTTTTTGGCATGACCACGATGTTGTAGCCTGGAATTATACGACAGCGAGTACCGGGCCGGTCGGAAACTTTAAATCCTTCGGCCTTGAATTCGAGACCGGTTACAAGACGGACAAAAAGAAAGTCCTGTTTTCTCATGCTTTTACCAAACTTGCCAAGGCCAAGCTTGCTGAGGGCGTTAATTCGACGGAGTTAACCGCGGCTGTGGGGTCGAACAGCAGGGGAACGGATTTTGCGAACTGGAGCAATCATCAGAGCAAGTTGGTTTATGAGGCGCAGTTGGACGATCGATGGCTGTTGACGAGTTCGGGGATTGTTTACTGGGGTTATCCGGGCGGTGATGACTATGCATGGCAGGTGGACGCCAGCGACTGGGCTCGGTACGACAAAGACGGAGCGGATGCCTTTTTTGAGCCGAGTATTTTCTGGAACATGGGGCTTGAATGCATGTACAGTGAAAATACCACGCTTCGGTTTGACGCCTATAATATTCTGGGGTGGTTTGAAAAAGACGCCGGCAAACGTAAGTTTATCTATTCGGCGGCTATTCCGGCCATGTATCGGTGTCAACCGCCGGCGTTCGGTGTTCAGTTGACGCATAAATTCTAAATTAGACCACACGATTTTCCAAAGGCCGGATTGCTTCGTGTGATCCGGCCTTTTTTTATTGCGCTGTTTACGATGTTGCCCGGTATTGCCGCAGGTTGTCGAGGAGGTTTTGCATATCGTCCGGCAGGGGGGCTTCGAACGCCATACGTTCGTTGGTGGCGGGGTGGGTAATTTCCAGTTTCCATGCATGCAGGGCGCAGCGGGCCATCAGGGGTTCTTCGGGGGCGGCGTCTCTGTCTTCGATCTGCCAGGGATAGACGACTTTACCGCCGTACATGTCATCGGCGACAATCGGGTGTTTCAAATAGGACAGATGCACACGAATCTGGTGTGTTCGACCGGTCTTAAGATCGAGCTGCAGGAGCGAATAGCCGCGAAATGCCTCGAGCACTTCGTAGAAGGTGACCGATTCTTTGCCGATATCGTGACGGATGGCGTATTTCTCTCGTTTTGTCGGATGAACGCCCAGCGGCAGATTGATCACATCGGCGTCCAGTTCCGGGGTACCGTGCGCGATGGCGATATAGGTTTTTTTCGTGGTACGGTCGGCAAACTGGCGGGACAGTTTCCAGTGGGATGTATCATCTTTGGCGACAACCAGACAGCCGGTTGTATTGCGGTCCAACCGATGGACGATGCCGGGGCGAAAGTCTTCCGCACAGGCGGACAGTTTCTGGAAATGATAGACCAATCCATTGACGAGTGTGCCGTGTTTGTACCCACGGGCAGGGTGGACGATCAGATTGGATTGTTTGTTGATGACGACGATATGCTCGTCCTCATACAGCACGTTAACCGGGATGTCTTCCGGGATCAGTTCACGCAGTTGGCGAACAGGAAGGATCAGGTCGATCTGGTCGCCGGGCTGAAGCTTATGGCTGGGCTTGGCAGGTTGGCCGTTGACATTGACGCCCTGTTCCTTGATGAGCTGCTGGAGCTTGGTCCGGCTGAAACAACTGAATCGTCCGCCGAGATATTTATCCAGCCGATTAAATTTGAGATTGTTCCCCACGCGAAAACGCACCTCCTGACCGGCCAGTTCATCGGCCTCGTCAGCGGTCAGCGTTTTGTCCAAGTCGATGATATCCGGCTCATCCGAGAGGATTGTTTCAATTACCTCTGTGGCAGGGGGAATTGGTTTTTTGGCTTCAGGCATACGCGATTAGTTTTCAGCGTTTTCCGGCGCAGTTTCCGTGTCCGTCGTTTCGGGCATTTCAGTTACTGCGGCAGGGCTGTCCTGAACAACGGGTGCGGCTTCGATTTGCATCGGTGAGACGACCGCTTCTTCAACGGCCGATACGGGAGCTGGAACAAATTTGAACGGCTCGGCATTGTCCGCCAGCTCGTCCAGCCGCATTTGGGCCTGTTTCGGGAAGAGGGTGGACGCAAAGCTTTCATCATTAACGATTTCGGTGTAGATGTCAGATGCCTGTTGTGTCTGGCCCCGCTCTTCGGCGCAAAGCCCCAACCCGAATTTAGCCATGGCTTTCATGGTCGGGATCACCGCCAGGCCCTCGGCTTTTTCGTAGGCTTCCTGAGCTTTCTGGGTTTGCGTGTCAATGAGTTCTTCGCTGACCACTTCTTTTTTCAAATGCAGTTCGGTTCGAATGGCCTGTGCGGCTTTAATATAGGCCAGCGCTGCCAGGTTCGGGTTGTCTGTCTGGTCTGTCATCTTCATCAACGCATCGGCACTGACCAGAATGGTATCCAGTGCGGGGCTTAACTGGGCCTGATCGTTCTGGTAACCCCCAATCGCTCTTCTGACGTCCTGGCTTAGTAGCTGGATCGATTGAGCGACCTTGCTTTGTTCAGCGATTGCCTTTTCCCGGCCCATTTTGCTGAACAGCGGCCACGTGATCACGGCAACAAGAATCAGCGTGATGCCGATGATCGTATTGAGATTCTTTTTCAGAAACTGCGGAAAATGAGTCAGCAAATCAGCCAATTCATTCGTTTTTAATTCATGGCGGTGTTCAGAATCCATTTTTTACCTCTTTCTATAGTGTTTTATTTTTTACACAAATTCATATTATCCTGAACTACTTGTTGAGTTCGGCACCTTTCTCGGATGATAAAAGAGGCATTATAGAAAAATTGCCTTTGACATGCAATAATTGTTTGGCGATACTTAAGATTTAGCCAAAAGAATATAAACCATTAAAAAAACAGGGATCTGCTCTATGAAAAAATGCAGGCATACATTGTTTTGTCGTTTTGTTTTGGTATTTCTCGCTCTTTTTTATGCAAAACAAGCCATTGCGGCACTGGATGTCACGAAATATATTCCGATTGGTGAAGTCCGGGCAGATATGGAGGCGTACTGCCTGACGGTTTTTGCCGGGACCCGGATCGAACGGTTTGATCTGAAGGTTCTGAGTGTGATTCGTGGAGTCAAGCCGGGACAGGATATGATCCTTGTGATTGGGACCGATGAGCGGTTTCAACACGCCGGAACGGTTCACGGATGCAGCGGTTCGCCGGTATTTATCGACGGGCGACTGGCGGGAGCATTGGCCGCCGGTTGGGACGGTTCATTGGATCCCCTGTATATGGTTCGTCCCATCGAGAACATGCTGCAGGTTGGAAGCGTTGAGGCAGTTCAGGGCGGCCAACCTAAAACAGTATTTCGCTTTGATTTTTCTCAACCGCTGAATTTGGCCGATATTTATCAACAGTCGATGGATCAGCTTCAGACGATGCAGACCGAACAGGGGACGCTGATCCCGTTGAGCAGTTCATTGCCGGCCGGTGCGTGGAAATCGGTAGAAGGGCCGCTGCGTCAGATGGGCTTTGTTCCTGTTAGCACCCCGGCGGCATTACCGACCGTTGCCGAAGCGACGGAATTGGTTCCCGGCGGTACTCTGGCGGTGGTTCTGTGCGGGGGGGACATTTCTCTGTCGGCGGTCGGAACGGTGACCGAGGTTATCGGTGACCAGGTTTATGGATTCGGCCACAGTTTCAAAGGGCAGGGTCAGACGAATCTGCCGATAGCGGCGGGGATCGTTCACACGGTGATAGCAAGCAGGAGTAATTCGTTTAAGCTTTCATCGCCGGGGCCGATTTTGGGGACATTGCAGTTTGATCAGTTTTCGGCGGTTCGTGGTACGATCGGGGTAATGCCGGAAACGATTCCCTTGACGATTCGTGTCAATCGCGACAACGACCCGGAAACCAGGACATATAACTGCTATCTTGCCACTGATCGGGTTTATACGCCGATGATACTGCAGATCGCCCTTAACGGCGCGGCACTGCTGCAAGGGCCGCTTCCCTCGGAGCATACGGTACGGTATAAAGCTGTGGTTCGCGTTAAGGGGCAGGAACCGCTTGTGATTAATAATATTTCTTCCGGTCGAAGCACTGCGGAAATGGAGCGGAATCTCTATTCCGTCGTTATGACCCTGCTCAATAATCCTTTCGAGAAACTTACGATCGAATCAATCGATGCGGATGTTAACATCGTTTCTGTTGACAGCACAGCGGATATCTGGGCGGTGGATGTTTCGCAAACCCGCGTCAAGCCGGGCCAGACGATTTCAGCGACCGTGACCCTTAAATCATTTCGGTCAGGAGAGTCAACGGCCAATATTGAATTTACGGTTCCGGGAACGGCGGCTCCGGGCAAATACAATCTGCAGATATTGGGCGACAGTGAATATCAGCGTTTTGTAAGCCAAATGACGCCGCAGCGATTTCAGGCATTTGATCTTGAAACGATGATGCAGGCCTTCGGCCGGATAACCCAATTCCGGAACGATCATCTTCATGCGGTCATGCCGATCGCTTCGTCCGGGATTGTTTTTCGTCAGCACGAGTTACCCCAGCTTCCACCGACCAAAATGCTGTTGATGCTGGATTCCAAACGTCTGCAGCCGGCAGAGCCGTACAAGGCGTGGTCGGAAAACAAAATACAACTCGATAAGATCGTTTCGGGAGCAGCCGAGATCGAAATAATAGTAGAACGATAATTCTTAGACAAGGAACACATGAATGAAAGCGAAGCCTTATTTAACAGCGGTGTTATGTTTTTCTCTGACGATGGCAGCGATCGGCCCGGCTGTAACCTCGGTCATCACACGTCATAACAGCAGTGGGGATTTTCTCAAGGGAAAGACTGAGGGTGTTATCATCCGCTCGACAGGGACAATCACGTTGGCGCCAAGAACCGAGACCGTTGAGACGGGCGATTTCCTGAAAGATGTCTGGTCGATCCACACGATGCTGACCGATGCCGAAGGCGGCGTCTATCTGGGGACGGGGCCGGATGCCAACGTTTTCCGCTATGCTGACGGCGTAGTAACACAGGTGTATCCTGTTACGGCGACCGGCGATCAGGCGGATGATTCGAGCATGCGCAATCAGCATGTGTTCGCGATGGCCAAAGATCTGGCGGGGCGTTTACTCATCGGCGTTAGCGGTGAAAAAGGGCAGTTAATTCGGCTGGCAAACGGGCCGGAAGTTGTTTTTGAAGACGAAAAGGTTCAGTATATTTTTGCGGTGGCGCTGGATGAACAAAATAATATCTATCTTGGAACCGGTCCGAATGGGTTGATTTATCGACTGGATCCGTTTTGCCAGAATGCAGAGCGGGTCTATGAGGCGCGTGACAAAAATATTCTTTCGCTATTGGTTAAAGACGGCGTGGTTTATGCGGGCAGTGACCAGCGGGGTCTTATTTATAAGATCGACCCGGAACAAAAACGGGCCCAGGTGCTTTTTGATACTGAGCAAAATGAGGTCGCTGATCTGCTGATGGATGCGGACGGTAACCTTTTTGCTGCCGGAACCAATGCGGCGGCGGCGATGCTGCAGTTAAAGGCTTCAAGGGCCTCATTGAAGCATGCTCCGGGCCGGCCCGACAATGATGAAGAGGGCGATGGTGGTGAAGGCGAAGAAGAATTGTCTTCGAATACGGCGGGGTCGCTCAATACGGCTAACGGGGATGACAAAACTGACAAGAAGGAACCGACCAAACCTGAGCCGCAAGCCCCCAGACCGCCGGCGGCTAAAGTGGCCGGGCATATTTACAAGATCAGTCCGGACGGTTTCGTTACCGATATTTTCGACGAAATGGCCGTGTTTTATTCGCTGCTGGAGTTTGACGGCAAGTTATGGCTGGGGACCGGCAATAAGGCGCAGCTTTATACGGTCGATCCGGCAACGGAAGAAAAGGCCGTTTATTATGAAGATGAAACATCGTCACAAATCACCTCGCTGCTGGCGGTCGGCGATGTGTTATATATGGGCCTGTCCAATCCGGCCCGGCTGGTGCGTCTGGAAAAAGGGACGGTTGCCGAGGGTGTTTATGAATCCGAATTGATCGATGCGGGGCAACCCGCTCGTTGGGGCAAGCTTCAGCTTGAAGCGGACATTCCAAGCGGCTGCGAAGTTCTTTTGGCCAGTCGAAGCGGCAATGTCAAGGAGCCGAACGACCCGACCTTTTCGGATTGGTCCGCGGACGCGGTAGTAACACGGGCGACCGATCTGGATTGTTCGCAAGGACGTTTTTGCCAATATCGGCTGACGCTGAAAAGTGCGAACCGGACATCGTCGCCGGAGATTCGCGAAGTCGCTGCGGCGTTTGTGACCCCGAATCTGGCGCCGAAAGTCAAAGCGATCAAGATTCAGCGAAACCGGGATAAAGGTAAGCCGACTATTTATGATATTAGTTTTGCCGCTTTGGATTCCAATAAAGATTCGCTGGAATTTACGCTGGAGTTCCGCAAGTTGGGTCGTACCGGCTGGATTCTGCTGAAGGAAGAGTTGGATCGCTCGCCGTTTGAGTGGGACAGCCGAACGGTTGAAGACGGCCGGTACGAAGTTCGTGTAACAGCCAATGACCGTAAAAGCAATACGGTTTCGACAGAGATGACCGGTTCACGCATCAGCGATCCGGTTGTTATCGATAATACCGCACCTGAAATCCGGGAGTCCGCCGTGAGGGTCGACGGCAATTCGGCACAATTGGTGTTGTTGGTCGAGGATGCTTATACTGTTGTGGGCAAGGTTGAATACACGGTTGACAGCAACGACAAGTGGATGGGAACCTTGCCGGACGACAAAGTTTATGATACACTGGCCGAAGGCATTACGATCCAGATCGACGACTTAACGTCCGGCGAACATGTGATCGCGGTAGCGGTCAGCGACGACCTGGAAAACACACGGTATAAAACGTTTGAGGTGACGATTCCGTAATGCGAACATTCCAGTACATACAAATTGTTGAGCCTGTAAAGCAGCTCTGTATTGAGTGCGGGTATGAACTGCCTGTTGATGTTTTAGCCGCGTTGCAGAATGCCGAGAAGACGGAAAGCAACCCGCGCGCCAAACGCATTCTGGGGCAATTGATCGAAAACGCACGAATTGCCAACACCGAGCGCATTCCGCTGTGTCAGGATACGGGGCTGGCGGTAGTGTTTGTCGAGCAGGGGGCCAATACGGTAATCGCTTCGCCGACGGAAAACCCGGCCGCGACGATTATTGATGCCATTCAGGACGGGATTGCCGCGGGGTATGAAATGGGCCTGCTGCGAAAAAGCGTGGTGGCCGAGCCGCTCAATGAACGGAGGAATACGCAGACCAACACCCCGGCGATCATTCATCATGCAGTGGTGCCGGGGTCGGGTATTAAGATATCCATCATGACCAAGGGTGGCGGCTGTGAGAACAAAAGTCAGTTCAAAATGTTCAACCCTACGGATTCCAAAGAGAGCGTGATGCACTGGGTTGTGGAGGTTGTCAAGAATGCCGGAGCGAATGCCTGCCCGCCGTTTGTAGTAGGCGTCGGGATAGGCGGCGATTTTGAACTGTCGTGTCTGCTGAGCAAAAAATCACTGCTGCGCGATATGGATGAATCCAACGCTGACCCGTTTTATAAAGACATGGAAGATAAACTGCTGGCGGCGGTCAATGCCACCGGCGTCGGACCACAGGGCCTCGGCGGTGACACTACGGCGCTGAAGGTCTGCATTGAAACCGCCCCGTGCCACATTGCCTCGCTGCCGGTTGCCGTCAACATCGAATGCCACAGCCACCGGCACAAAAGCGTGGTTCTTTGAACCAGTCCTTAAAATTTAAAGTGGTAACGAACACCGAAGACGGTCGGTTCTTCGATCCAACTGGTTTTATCCGGATAAGTCTTTTTGTATCCGGATGAATAAGAGTATCGTTTGTTGTCGCCAAGGACGGGGATGTTCTGAACAAAGAATGTCAAGTCTGCCGACGGATTGATGTGACAGGTCAGCGAGACATTGGCTTTTATTTCGGTGTCGAAGGCGCCTTTGCTGCGGGTATCTGCAATCACGCCCGCATCGCCTCCGGCATCGGACAGGGCATTCAGACCATCCTCACTCCCTTCGAATCCCCAGAAGATCTGCATGTTCCCATGGAAACTCAGCTTGCCCTCGAGCAAGTCCATATTTGTATACAGTTTGGAAGCGTGGTTGGCCCAGTTACTCAAATCATTTCCATTTGAGTTTATCACAACACCGCCGCCGGCATCGTAATAATAGTCGGAATAACTGATGCCGGAAGAAGTGGGGGCGTCATCGGACAGTTCCCAACTCTGCTGCTTGACAAACGAATGATTTAAACCAAAGTTGAAACCCTCTTTCTGGTATTTGGTTTCCAGTTCCAATCCCAATGTTTTGAGCGTTCCCAGTGGTGCACTGCGGGAACCGTCCCAGGCGATGACTTCATTGCGATTATAGAAACCGGATGCCTGAAATGATAACCGCTCGGCGAGCTTAGTCGAGTAGATTAGTTCAAACGTGTCCAGCTTTTCCGGGTCATTATCCTCGTTCATCTCATGGTTCATGTATAATTCTTCCTGCGTGTTCATCCGGACAGAGCGCTGGGCGATGAATTTCAGGTATTCGTCTTTATCCATTTCATAGATCCATGCAAATCGCGGCGAAAACATGTAATCCGTATAGCAGTGTTTATCCAGGCGGGCTGACCAGATGGTCGTTACCTTTGGGCTGAACGTATAGTTCAACTCACCCAAAAACGCATAGCTGTAAGTTTCCCATCCGTTTCCGACCGGGAAGTACTCTGAATCGGCCGCGTCATATTGGTTGTATCCGATTCCATAGGCGCCGGAAGTCGGCCCGCTCATAATGCCCTTTGCAAGCCGCAATCCGTCATCTTTGTTCTTACCCCAGCCCGGGCGGATAGTATCGTAACTGAACTCAAACCCCAACCCGGCCCTGAGGTTTCCTTCGTCCGGTTTGTAATTCAACATGAATTGGGTGAAGTATTCATTTTCTGACCAGATCCCGCCAATATTCTGCAGGTTATCTTTGTCGTTGTAGGTGATAGCGCTGTTGAATTTTTGTATATCATGCACATCGGTAGAACTTACGGCAAACAAAGATTTCAGGTTGAAATCTTCATTCAGCGGCACTTTGTTTTCCAGAGCTATCTGGACATACCGATATCGTGACAGTCGAAAATCTTTATAGATATCATCGTCGCCAGGATCATATTGTGTGGCGTTATTCGATATCACTGAGGAGGAAGAATTGCCATAACGTGCCCAGAAACGCCAGTTATCTTTGAATTTAACATCCACATGCGCTTTAATCTGGGGTTCATTATAATAATCAGTCATATAGCTGGCGGCGGGATTTGGATAGTAAGGGCCGCCCGGAGATCCTAAATACCCGCTGGTGGTGCTGTTACGGACACTGAATAAATCCGGCGACACGCCGTCGGTGTGTACAACGCTTAAGTAACTGTAAATGTCCAGCTTGTCAGTTTTTTGGCCGTAGCTGACATAGTTACCGATGCTGTTATACTTGTTCCAGAAGGCGCCTCCCATTTGAAGGCCGGGGGCCTGGTCACTTTTTTTTGTGAAGATATTGATCACTCCGCCGATCGCTCCCGGGCCGTAAGTAACCGATCCCGGGCCCCGAACGATTTCAATGCGCTGAACGTCGTTCAGGTCCCAGTTCAACAATTCCAGACGGGCTCCATAGAAAGCTTTGATATTGACATTGATCCCGTTGATGTTGACCAGGAACTTATAGGGGCGGTCAGCGATAATCCCGCGAATTCCCATTGCCGGGCCGACACTGTGATTCACGTAGAGAGCTCCTGGAACATAGATTTCGATCAAATCCAACAGGTTGCGTGCCGGTGTTCTGGCAATATCCTCAGCGGAAATGACCGTGACACTGGCGGGTGTCTTGAGGGGATTTTTTTCCGTGAGGGTGGCGGGAACATAGATTTCGACGTCCATCAATTGGTCCAAAGACATGTCGAAAAGATTTTCCGGCTTAGTAATTTCGTTTGCGGGGGCACTGAACGACACACTCAACAACAGTCCCAGAGAGATCAAAACAAATAAGGCTTTGTCAGAGAAATCGTTTTTATTCATTGGTTTTTTCCTCTTTTAAAGAAAAAATACAGGGCATATCCACTTAATAAGCCTGCGTTTATATCGGTGATATTGAATCGAGTGTTAAGGACTTGCTTTAGGAAAATTTTAAATTTTTTTCAGCGGACTTGAAGGTACTTAGAATGTCCTATTAATGCCCGACAGTCGCATTGTGTTGTGACGATGAGGATTATTTTCGGACCTGTTCGTAGCAGAGGTTGGCGATGGCGATGTATTGGATGGGGGTGATTTCTTCCGGGCGTTTGTGGGGATCGACGAAAGCTTCATCGAAAATCAGGTTCCAGTGGCGTACTTTTTCCAGATTATTCTGTGCAAATTTCACACAGGCCTTGAGCATCTTGCGACGGTGTCCCATCAAAAGCTGAATTACTTCCTTGAACGTCTGCATGTCGTGTATTTCTTTGAGTTTGATTGGGTTGCGTTCATAGCTGACCATTGCCGAATTCACCTGCGGCCGCGGCCAGAACACACTTGGCGGCAATTTTCGCAGAACATGCACGTGTCCGGTTGCGGCCATCAAAATACTGAGGGTACCGTAGTCATCATGGCCGGGCATCGCGGCCATGCGGTCGGCGACTTCCTTCTGCACGGTAACGTACATTCCATCGGCATTGACCGGCCCGGTGATCAGGTTGGCCATGACACAGGAACCGACATTATACGGCAGGTTGGCGACCAGCAAAAACCGGCCGGGATATGTTTGCCGGGCTTTCTGCACGGCATCCAGCACGTCCTGATGAATGGCGTTTTTGTTTTCCAGCACATCCCGATTAAACTGGGTGACATTATTGAATTGTTCGAGCTGCCTTTTGGCGATCCCGTAGAGCGCATCGTCGTATTCGACGGTGACAACATGGCCACAGCGTTCAGCGATACCTTCGGTGAACGATCCGGTGCCCGTGCCGACTTCCATCGCCACATCCTGATCGGTGATGGTGGCGGTGTCGATCAAAAAGCGCATCAGGTTCAGGTCGATCAAAAAGTTTTGACCGAGCCGGCGGTTTGGCGTGGTGCCCGCACCCGCTAACAATTTTTCAATGTCCTGTTTGGTTTGCATGTTTTTTTGTCTGTAAGTTCAACGTGCGTTTTGCCGTCGCCATTTGCACGGCGACGCGAATGGCTTCTTTCATGCTGTTTTCATTGGCGATACCTTTGCCGGCGATGTCAAATGCTGTCCCGTGTCCCGGCGAGGTTCGAATGATCGGCAGACCGATGGTGACGTTGACAGCCCGGTCAAAGGCGACCATTTTAACCGGGATCAGTCCCTGGTCATGGTACATGGCGACGACGCCGTCGTATTGTCCCTGTGCGGCATGGTAGAACAGCGTGTCGGCCGGGAAGGGGCCAATAGCGTTGATGCCCATTTCCTGTGCCAGCAGAATGGCCGGACTGATGATGCGTTTTTCCTCGTCGCCGAACTGGCCGTCTTCGCCGGCATGGGGATTGAGACCCGCTACCGCGATCCGAGGTTTTTTAATTCCGAAATAATCTTTCAATGCGTCATTCAATAAATCGATCGATGTGAAAATACAACCAATCGTAAATTTATGCCGAATGTCGAATAAGCCTTCATGGATCGTCGCCAGCGCCAGCTTTAGCGGTCCGGCGACAAACATCATGACCTTTCGCGGCGACTTGCATTGTTCGGCGAGCATTTCGGTATGCCCGGCCCATGTTCCGCCTGCCAGTTTCCAACTGGTTTTGCAGATGGGGGCGGTGACGACGGCATCGATGATGCCCGCCAGTGCGGCGTCGATGGCATCCGTACAGAACCGCATCGACGCTTCTCCGGCAATGCGGTTGGATGTGTGAACACCAATAGGAGCGGCGTACTCGTCATAATCGGCGACGACAACCTGCCGGGGGTAATCCCGGCTGAGTTTTTCATGCGGATGCCGCAGCCAGAACGGCTCGACCTCGATCAGGTCGGCGGCGTATTCAAGCTGTTCGTCCAGCCCGAAAATAATAAACTTGGCCAGCCGCCGGATCATCGGGTCGGACAGTGCCTTGACGACGATCTCCGGGCCGATGCCGCCGGGGTCGCCCATCGTGATCCCGATGACAAGGTCGTTGCCTGCCGGATTGTTAAAACCACTGTTCATATATAGTAGGTCATACACTTTCAATAAACAGAAAAGTGAGTCGGAAGAATGCTCAGTTCCCGAAGCTCCTCGATCATCTCAAGAATCCCGATCATCCAGATAAACCATAAGGCGCTGAAAATATGCTTTTTAAATGTTTTCGGTGTTACGACATATTCGGCCGGTTCAGTCAACAGCGACCACTTCGGCCAAAATTGCGGCACCGTCTGAAAATAGGTCTTGTATTCTTTTCCATGGAGAGCTTTTAATTTGTTTTCCTCAAATCGAATCACAAATGGATAATAGAGGACAAACGCAACCAGAATCAGGGCCGGAATCGTCAGCGTTTCCGTTGCCAGTCCGACCCCCAGCCCGCCGATCATGCTGAAGAAATATAACGGATTTCGACTAATAGAGTACGGTCCGACAGTCACTAGACTTTTTGTTTTATATCCTGCAATATAAAGCGAACACCACAGTCGTCCCAGCGAGGCAATGCCCGCCAAGAAACAACCTGCCAGAAACAAAACGGCGCTGACCATCGGAGATTCTGTTTCCCATTTGCTGCCGGAAATCAACAACAGAACGACTAACGCTCCAATAAAAACACGAGTTATATATAAACGAACCTGTTGATACATCATTTCAAATCCTTGATCAATTAAGGTTGTATTCGAGCTAAAAACCCTTAAAGCCGCTATTGTCTATCATATCCTTTTTGGGAGATATCTCAAATGAAAAAGTAAAAGCTTCTCCGGGGGCATTAAGGAACGGGCTGTGGGTCACAGATCAGAAGCCACCGGTCGTATTTCAAAGATACCTCTTCGATTGCCCAGCCTGTTTCGAATAATGTATTTTTAATCAAAGGCAGATACTTTTTCCCCTGAATGAGAAATAAATGCCGATAGTTATCCTGAGCCATATCGCCTATCTCGCTTTCGAAATTTTCTGTCGGAATAAATGTCGGATAGGGATTGGGGCGGCGGGTAATATTTTCCACCTCCTGTGCGCCGTAGAACCAAAGACCGCTGGCCCGTTCATCAACCGTTACAATTTCGTATTGCCCGGCGGACAAATGAGGTTTCAGTTCATCCCAGAGCAGCCGACTGTCATGTGTCGTGGGGATAACCCCAAGAACGACCCGAGCGAGCAGCAAGGCACCGACCCAGATTAACACGAAAGATGTTTTAGGCGGCTGTAATATGGCAATTGTTGATTCCGGATTTTGAGGACGATAGAAAAGTCGAACGGTTGCCAGTGCCAGTGCCGGAAATATCGGCAGAGCATACAGCCCCAGTTTCGAACTGGCAAGACAGAGAACAATCAGGGGGATTAAAATCCAGCAGGCCAACAGTGTTTTCGAGGGGTCCGCAAAGATATCTTTCCACGTCCGGCGATGAAAAAATGTTCGCAGACCATAATAGTTGCCATACCAAAGCACACTCCACGGCATGGTTCCCAACAGAACCACTGGCAGATAAAGCAATGCGAAAATGGCTTTTGGATTGCGTAGATATTTTCCGGAAACCAGACGGCCCCAGACCATGTTATCGAAGAAATAGGCGCCGGCGTCAGGCAATTTCCATGAGATATAGACATACCAGCTTAAGCCTACGGCCGCAAACATCACCGCCGCCGCAACGATCCACGGATTCAAAAAGAATCGTCTCATCTGCTTTTGTATCAGCAGATAAACAAACATGGCTCCGCAGGGAATCAAGGCCGCAGGCCCTTTCGTCAAAACCCCAAGGCCGACAGCCATCCCCAATAAGACGGTCCAAAGACCGGTTCTGGTTCCATTTGGCCGGATACTCTGCCAGAAACATAACATCGATAACGTGGTAAACAACGTCAGCGGTGTGTCCGGCGTAACAAAATTTCCCGAGATGAAGGGAATCACCATCGTTGCGTAAACAATAGCGACCCAGAAGGCTTTGTCAAACCGCCCCGACATCGAAAGCTCAAGGGTGAGAACAGTCAATATTGTTAGGGCGAAGCATAAGCCCGTAAAAAACCGCGCCGCGAATTCGCTATGCCCGAAGAGTTTCAATCCGCCTAAAATTCCCCAATAAAGCACCGGCGGCTTATCCAAAAAAACTTCTTCGCCCAACGTCGGCATCAGGTAATTTTGCGCGGCCTCCATTGAAACAGCCGACCCAACGTAATATCCCTCATCCGGATCCCAGATGCCGCGAACGCCTTGAAAGCTGAAGGCCAGCACGAACACCAAAAGCAACAACATCAGGATCGCGGTGGATTTGTGATGCGACAGGTTCATCTTAGAAGCCGTATTCTTTCAATTTGTTCGGGTTTAGTCCGCCGGCGGGTAGAATTTTCTCAAGCTGTTTTTTGACGACTTTGATGAGGATGTCGGTTTCGATGTTAACTGTATCACCGGTTTTGGCATGTTGCCAAGTCGTTTCCTGCAGGGTGGTGGGGATGAGCGAGATTTCGAAGCCGGTGCTGTCGAGTTTGGAAACGGTCAGGCTGATGCCGTCGACGGCGACCGAGCCTTTCAGGACTATCTGGTCCAGCAGGTCTGCGGGGGCTTCAATGCGGAACATCGCAAAGTCGGCCTGCTTGCGAATGGCAGCGATGCGTCCGGTTCCGTCGACATGGCCCTGTACGATATGCCCGCCGAAGCGGCCGTCGGCACTCATGGCCCGTTCGAGATTGACCTTCGCCCCGGGACGGAGTGTTTTCAGGCCGGACCTGGCGACGGTTTCGGCGCTGACATTGAAAACTGCCTCGGTGCCGTTCAGTTTAGAAACGGTCAGGCACACGCCGCTGACGGCGATGCTGTCACCGAGTTTGACGCCGTCGGCGATGCGGTTTAAATCGACGGTGATCTGCATGGTACCGCCCCTGGGCAACACCTGCCGAACGGTCCCAACGGTTTCAATAATGCCGGTAAACATAATCCTGACCCCTGTTTTCACCAAATCGCTGTTAATCCAATATTAACAGCATCTTATGCCGTAGATGCCAAAAAGTCAATAATTGGTTTTTGTCAATGACCGCTATGAATTGGGAGGGCTATGACGAAACTTGTCCCATTTTGGGGGTTTGATTCAACAGTAATATTTCCCGAGTGAAGCATTGCGATTTCTTTAGCAATGGCCAGACCCAACCCGCTTCCTCCCGAATTTCGGTCGCGTGCCTTACTGACACGATAAAAACGGTCGAATAGACGGGAGCATTCGTCTTCGGGAATCCCGCCCCCCTCATCATGAACGACAATAACCGCCATTTCGTCATCAATTTTTACAGAGAGTGTAATCGTTGTTTTGGGAGGGGCATACTTAACCGCATTATCGATCAAATTAAGCATCAATTGCCTGATTTGATGTTGGTTTCCCCGAATTTCAGCCGGACATAACTGCGTGTTTAATCGAAATCCCTTCTCGTTTAACAGCGGTTCGTATTGTTCAACAATGTCCTCAATGAGGTCATTGATGTTGACAACCTCCCATTCGCGCAGATTATCTGCATTTTCCAGGCGAGATAATTCCAATAATTGCTCGATCAAAGCATTTAACCTCTCGATATCTTCCAATGCGCGGGCGACAGTTTCTTCGTGAAATTCCACGGAACGTTTTCTTGATTGTGCCAGTTGCAGCGTACTTTTGATAATTGCCAGAGGTGTTCTCAGTTCATGGGCGGCATCGGAGGTAAATCGTTTTTGCTCTTGCATTGCATGAGCAAGTTTATTCAACATTTCTTCCCATGATTTTACAAATGGATGCAATTCTTTCGGCGCCTTCGGATAACCGCGCGTCATCTCACTGAGATTGCTTCCCGAAATATCGCTCATTCGATGGGCCAGCGAGTCAATCGGTTTAAGACCCCATTTTAAGATTCCCTGTATTAACATGAGTGTTATCCACAGAATAATACCGCCTAAGATAAATAACATTTTCGTAAATTCAGCAATTTCATGGTATGCGTATGCACTGCTTGTCGCCAGGGCGACATTCAAACATTGCGGCAGGTCTGCGGGACGATTGGGAAGAGGATAGCGTGCCCAGATGACGCGATAGGTTTTCTCATCCCGGGTCATATTCAGCATTATAAATTCATCTCGTTCCGGCGGCGGTGTTTGTTGTTTTTGCAGGATACCATAAATATCCATTGAGGTGAGGCTTTTCATTACATTTTCATCGCCTTCAAACCATATTTGATAACCGGCGTCCTGCGTCTCTTTTTGAGGGTTTAAAAAAGCACGAACTTCTTTTTGTGTTTCGGGGGAAAATATATCCTTTGTAAACAAAAGGTATCTTACGGTGCTTAAATCCGATTGGAGTGTTGAATCCAGGCCGCCCAAAAGCGATTCCTGAAACTCCTGATAGGCGATAATGGAAATGATCGTTACCACAAAAAACACCAGCACGGCGATACAAATACCAACTCTTCCTTTTAAAGAAAATGACGTCATGTTTTATCCTTCTAAAATATACCCCTGTCCTCGGTGTGTTTTTATGAAAGGATGAGTTTTCTCAGGGTCAATTTTTCTCCTTAATGAGGAAATATAAACTTCGATCACATTGGAAAACCGCTCCCAGTTAAAATCATAAAGATGCTCTAATAATTCTTCTTTGGAAACAACCTGCCCGCTGCGCATCGCCAGATAAACCAACGTATGGTACTCCATCGGAGTCAGGATGACCGGGATTCCTTCCATGGTTACTTTGCGTGCGGTGGTATTGATGCTTAAGTCTCCGATGGTGATAAGCGGGTCAGCAATGCCGTAAGACCGTCTGATAAGAGCCTTGCATCGCGCGACAAGTTCGCCCATGTCAAAGGGCTTTGTCAGGTAATCATCGCCGCCGGCATCAAGTCCCTTAATGATATCCGATGATGTGTCGCAGGCGGTCAGAATCAAAACGGCAGTCCGGCTGCCCTCTGCCCGGATCTCACGGAGAATATCCAGTCCATGCATTCCGGGAAGCATCAAATCCAGAATGACCAGGTCGTAAGGATTTGTCCGGCTTAGATGTAATCCATCGACGCCGTCGTATGAAACATCAATCGCGTAATTTTCCTTCTCGGTTAGAATTTGTGAGATATTTTTCGCAAGTCGAGCTTCATCCTCTACAATCAGCACTCTCATTAAAAGCCTTTCATGAGATAGTTTCAAATGCATTTATGATGCTTCACTATACTAAACTAAACACCATCTCGAAAACAACCAATAAAAAACTTTTTCTTCTTCAGGTTATCTTAAGGTTCACTCTGTATTATGAGGAGTACTCAAGGTAACGATATTTTTACTTTTTGAGGTAAAAAAGATGAATTCAAAAAGAGGTATGTTGGTAATTAAAAGCTTGGCAGTCCTTCTTGTTCTTGTTCTTTCCGGATGCGGAGCGACGATTTTTGAGGCGGGCCATTGTGCGTATAATCATATTCGCGGAGACCTTCTGGGGATTGTTCCGTATCAGGTCGAGCAGGTTTCTCCCGCGGCAGTCAATGTCATCAAGGAGCTCGAAGGATATGATTTGGCGGAACAAAAATCCAATTTTCTAAATACTCAGATTGTTGCTTACGACAAACGATCCCGAAAAGTACAAATCGATCTGTCCAGGACGGATGAGAATCAAACAAAAATACAAATACGAATCGGTGCGATTGGCGACAAGCTCGAATCCTCGATGATTTTTAATTACGTGGTGAATAAACTCTCTAAAGAAGAGCCGTTAAAGCATTCCTATTCGAAGAAAAACGGAGGATAGCATCTTATGCAAAAAGCAGGTTCAAGGGAAAGTTCTACGGATAAATCAAGCCTGACAAAAAAGCTTCGTTCTTTATGGCCGTTTGCGTTTATCCCGTTGGCGATAATATATGTCTATGTCACGTCCTATTTCGGATTTGATTGGCTTTGCGCTAAAAGTTTTCATGAACCCCTTGCCCTTCCGATTGTCGGCATGTCCGTTTTAAGCTTCTTTTGGCTTGCGTGTAAGACAAGGAATGAGTTGACCGTTGCGATGACACTTCTGAATGTTGCATTTTTCTGCAGAGAGTGGCACTTTGCCGGAACTGACAGGGGAATCTATATTGCGATCAGTCTTTTTGCCGGGTGGTTTGTTTATCGCAGAGAACAGATAGAAGAAATGATTACGGGGAAAAAGATCAAAATATGGTTGTTCGCGACAGCGTCCTGCTATCTATTTTCTCAGATTCTGGCCCGGCGTGTTTTTTCGGTAAACCATTTGGGACTATTGCCACGGGAAGGGGAGTATTTTATCTCGTTCGAAGAGACGATGGAAGGGACGGCGCATGTGCTGATGTTCATCACCAGCATGATTGCATGGGCAACATTTTATTTTAACCGAAAAAAGACGGATTCAATTCAGCCAAAACAGCAGTCCAAAGGAATCTTGGGTTATACAAAACCCGCATTGTCGGCATTGGTTGTGTTTTTGATTGTGGGCGGATCTGTTTGGTATCACAAGACTCGGCCGTATCATTTTAGAGTCGTAACGCCTGGAATTTTGTACCGCAGTGGCTGGATGGAACCCGCCGACACAAACAAAATAATAAGTAAGTACGGCATTCGAACAGTGGTTAATCTGTGTATGCCGGAGGAGTCTACATATCTTGAAAATTACACGGACGAGCAGCGCATTTGTCAAAAAAACGATGTGACGATTATCAATATTCCAATGCCAGGTAACACTCCGCCGACCGAGCAACAAGCGGCCCTGTGGCTGAACGTGCTGAACGATAAAAAAAGACAGCCTATTCTTGTCCATTGTGCTCAGGGAGCCACCAGAACCGCGGCAATGGTAGCTGTTTACCAAATGGAGTTTTTGGGTAAAGATGGCCGCGAAGCACTGAAAGGCCTGCATACCTTTGGGCATAAACTAAACGAGCCTAAACGTAAAAAAATATATGACTTTATATCCAATTACGACGCTGAGAAAGGTTCTTAGTTTATCATTACAGTGGGTTTGATCAGGATCAGCAGTCGTTGTTTTTCTTCGGAACCGGCATTCTCATCTTTTTGTTTGGTTTTCAGTCCTCAGGCAACGGCGGGTATAATTTTTTCAGACAATCCATAATTATTTTACCGTCGACATCGATGACTTTGCCGTCCTGAAAGATAAATGTTTCGCTGGGAGGAAGGGCGCGAAACCAAACCTGGGTCCCGTTGGGGATATCATCCGGCAGAAAAGAGCCAAGTTTCTCATGATCCGGATCAAGAATGATCTGGGTGAAAGAAATTTCGCATTCCTCGTTTGTGTGAATATCATTTGAATGACTGACACGTTTCATTTTAGAGGTTTTCGGCAGCCATACTTCACCGACTTTTTCAAATTCCACCACTTCAAACAGCCCTTTTGCAGTTGCATTTTCTCTGAGAACATCGTCATAAATACGATCTCCGGATTTTCGCTGAACCCTGATACGCGCAATGTGAAAATCATGAACCGGATCGATCCAGACCGTATACTCGCCTCTGCCCGGCACAGTTGCTTCTAGGACATAACAATCTACTCCGCGAACATTGTTTCTTTTTTCCCGCAGTTGAAGCGTAGCAAACGTCTGCAAAAAAAGCTCATTGATCGGAACATCATCACCCCAATGGTATCCCATGATTTCCCCGAAATGCGTATGTTTGAAGGATTCTGAACAGACTTTTTCATGATCGCCCGGATCACTTTTTTTTGAGATGATGACGTTGCCGGACGCTTTATTATGTCTATCAAATATGTAACCTGTTTGACCATCCCATAAATCGCTGTGATAGTCCGCATCTTCCTCTTTGACATCCCTGTCCCGTATACTGATATCTCCCCATAGGTACGTAATATTCTTACAGTGCTGTCCGTCAAAGCGCCATTCATGCTTTCTATACCCGGTCCCCGTCCCCTTAAATCCAGTATAGATATAAGTGCTTTTTTCATAAGATTTTACGATGAAAGAGCTTAAATTTTTCCGAGATTTGGCAAATTGCGCCAGCACCTGACGGGCATTGCTGAAATCCGGGGATTCGTCTCCCCCTGCTAAAAGGGAAAGGATCAGCAGGTAAATAACAGGCACAAATTTGAGCGGTGTCTTCATTTTCTATTTTTCCTTATTTTCGGGCTGTTCCGGTGCGATGCCTCCCATGCCGCCACCGTAGCCACCACCCATCATACCGGCGCCGCCCATCCTGCCGCCTGCGGGGATCGACGGGGCTTCCTGTTCCTGTTGTTCGATGACGGTTGGTTTGATGAGAATCAGCAGGCGCTGTTTTTGTTTTGAAACAGTTTCGGCGTCTTTTTGTTCGGTTGTCAGTTCCGGGCCGATGATCAAAATGGTTCCTTTGCTTTCGACGGTTGTATAGATGGGGATTTCCGTCACCTGCATGTAGGGGATGTCATAGCTCTTGTCGTTGTGCTGTTGGGTTCGGGTTTCGAGGATGTCTGAAATCATGGCATGGACTTTGAGCAGGACTTCTTTGCCGTCATTTTGAATGACCGGCAGGATGTCGAGCGTGACGCCTTTGTTGATATCTTTTTCTTTGTCATCCATGTTGAGATAACGGGTTTCCGTTTGAACCTGTATTACAGCGGATTCGTTATTCAAGACCGCAACTTTTGGAGCGGTTAATGTTTTTGCGTTTTTATGTTGCTGGGTTGCTTTGATGAGAGAACTTGTCTGCAAGTCATCCAGCACATTAAAGTTGTCAAACGGCAGGATTCGTTCGGTCAGTGGTTTTGGTTCGAGTGCGGCTTTAATCGCGTCAGAATTGGCGGGGCCTTCGATGACCTGTCCGACGATCTGGCGTGGGTCATTGATGCCGATGCCGACGTCTTCGAGGAACTTATCATCGACCATAATAAACCGGGCTTCGATGGCGATTTGGTATTTGTATAAATCGTCTCGGACTTTCTGCAAAAATTGTTGTATCTTTTCATGCATCTCGGGCGTCTGCCAGATGATCAGCTTGCTGTTGTCGTACGAATCAATTTTGCCTTCGCCGCCGTTGTCGAACCAGGTTGAGGGCACGACGGACTGGACGATGGTTTGTTTCAGCTCTTCGAGTTTTTCGGCAGGCTGTTTGGCATCTTGTTGACCGGTATTAAAATCGCCCGGCTGTACGATAAGATCAGTGACATCATAGATCTGGGTGCGGCAGGGGGTCGGCAGGGAGGCTTTGGTGGCGACGGTGATGATACCTTCTTCGATGACAAAATCCAGAGGTATCAACCCGTCTGAAATTGTATGCAGAATGGTCTTGAGCCCGAGATCCAGGGTCATGGTGCTCAGGCCTTCAATGCCGATGGGGGTGGTTTTGTCAATGGCGGCATTGTCCTTCAGGTCGTCCCACAAGATGATGATTTTCAGCGGCGAGGTCGTACTGTTGCGGATATGGTCGATGGCTTCGGCCAACGTTGTGTTCGAGGTCAGCGGGGAAAAGTCGATTTTGGTAGCGAGTAATTGTGCCTTTTTCAGGCGTTCCGCTTCCAGGGCTTGTGGCGTATTCATCTTTTCCGCATGTCTTCGAGCAAATTCGGCCGTATTGGTAGGGTAAGGTATATTATCAACCGTCAAAAACTCACTTAATTGTTCTTTTTTGACAAATACAACATGGCCATCCGCAAAGAGCAATGTCGTGCCGTCCTGATTTTTTAAAAGTGAATTATCATAGGCGATCATGGTCGTTGCGGTATTCGAAATATTGGTTCTGTCTTTCATCCCTAACAGAAGGACGTTGTCGAGAATCCAGTAATAGATTTCTTTGTCCAGATAGGGTTTAAGGTCTTGTAGTTCAGATGGTGGCTTCTTGTCATTATTATCCATAAACATATAATACGTGATACCCAGTTGGCGCAGGTGATTCATGCTTTCCAGGCGGGCGGTGTGTAAATCCAATGGCTGTTTGCTGTCGGATTGCGATGGACTCTGGATTTTTTCTTCCTGCTGTTTAACAATCGCGTCCCATTTTTGGGGAAATTGGACTGATTCTTCGGGCGTGCCGCCGAACCCGCCGCCCATGCCACCACCGAAACCACCACCGCCCATCCTGGCCGGAGGTGATTTTGCTGCGTCTTTTAAAGAATCTTTTTTTTTCAAAATCGTCGGCTGGATCAGCAGCAGTTCCATACCTTCTCCGGTTTCGTACCCGCCGACAGCGAATGCATATCCCGGAAGGAAAGTCACCTTCGATGTGATGCTTTGCATTGTGACACTGTCCTGACCCGCACTGATCGACCGTTGAAAATCAATTTTCGTTCGTATACTCTTGCCGTCCGGGGCGATGTGATTATTGACTTTGAGTTTGATGTGCTCAGGACCAATTTTAACCTCTGCATCTTTATTGTCTAAAGATAATATTCTGGGATTGGCAATGATTTTGGCTTTGGGATTATGTTTAATAGTGCTGAGAAAGACTTCAAGTTTTTCAGGCGAAATCATGATCGCTTCGGACTTGTCCTGCGGAACGATCTCTTTCAGTATAGGCATATCCGCCGGAACACTGACAAGATATGCTGTTGTGAGCATCTGCGGCCGCGCATCATCTGTTGATTCCTCTGGTGTAATTGGCAAAACACCAATCTCCATGACGGTTCTATTGTGTTTGTCGATTTCAAATACCAGGCCTTTATCCTCGTAGCTAAGAACGTCTTTATACGCCGTTTCCTTAAGACGAAAATCATTGCCAAAGGCTTGTTCGACCTTCTGCTCGGAATCACCGATTCCCAAACCACTGGCGAATCTGTAAAAAGGACTAATCGCAGTCATCTCTTTGACGGAATCGTCCTGTATCCTGAAGGAAATATGATCAAAAGATATGTAGTATTTTGCCGGAAGATTCTCAAGCGTGTATCTTTGTTCCCCGTAGAAAACTAAATTCGGTTTTCCCAGACTTTCTAACACATCATCCTTGGTCATACTAAATGTGTATTTGCCAACACGCTCCCCCGGCACGATTATCTTGTCGGTGATGTTGCTATGTCCGCCTCCATAACCATCATCCGAATCGGCGTATTGGTCAGCCGGAGAGTTATTGCTATCGACTAAATCGGTTCTGGAGCGATATAAATTCGACAGGTTTTCTTTGAGTTCCTTATCTTGTTCCGCCGTCAATGAGGTCAGATCGGGCAACCTCTCACGCAGGGTTTTGATTGCTGCCGGGCTAAATTTGTTTGCCGAAAGAATCTTTAACGTAAGAAATGTCTTTGCCTCATGCAAAAAGTTTAGTCCGTCATCCGTGAAATTGCCGCATACGGTTACATAGTGCAGTTGTTTCATGTTTGCAAGAGAAGGAAGACAGTTATCTGTTAAATAGAGACTCCGGCAGTAAATTTCTGTTAAATTATCCAAATCTTTCAAATAAGCAATTCCGGCGTCCGTAACCATGGAACTCTTTTTGCCGCCGCCAATGACTAATTGTTTTAGATTTTTCAGTTTCTTTAAACAGACTAAATCTTTGTCATAAATAGGAGCATCAAACCTGAGCAAGAGTTCCTCAAGTTTAGTTAAACCAGAAATATCGAGGCCTGAATCGTCTTGTATTATGCCGAAGTCGACTTGTAATTTTGATAGATTATGTAACGCATTCAGATGAGATAAACCTGAGATCGTGATATTTTGGCAACTACTTATATCAAGTTTTTCCAATAACTTCAGTGTTTTCAGCCTGGCCAATCCTTCGTTTGTAATCGACTCAACATATACGAGATTAAGTTCTTTCAAATTGGTTAGCTTTGCAAGGTCATCCATTCCGATATCAGTGAACCTTATTCCGCCGATCAACAGGTATTCCAGGGATTGAAGCTTCGATACATGCTTTAGAGCGGTATTGGTGAGCGGACTGTTTGAGCTGCCGCAAACCCAAAGATGTTTCAGGTTTTTTAACGTTGCAATGTGTGCAAGACCTTTATCCGTTATGCCATTGTTGGGGAGATCCAGGTATTCTAATGAACCGATCTGACCCAAATGCACCATCCCGGCATCTGTAATTTGTCCCTTCTGGCCCCTTTTGCCAATGTTCAGTTTCTTTAAAGACCGCATCGATGTTAAATGTGCCAACCCGCCGTCTGTCACCTCTGTATTGAAAAGGCTTAAATCTTCCAGCCCCTTAAGGCTTGATAAATAACGCAATCCTTTGTCTGTGATCGGCAGATGATTCAGGTCGAGGGCCTTTAATGTGGTGATATTTTTCAGATGGTATAATCCCGCATCGTGAAGTTTCCGCTGTTAAGACTCAGGTCACGCAGCAAGGGTAAATCTTTCAGGCATTCTAACCCGGCATCGGTCATGCTGCCGCTATATAAACCCAACTCTTCCAGATTCGTCAACCTGGGAAGACAGTGCTTCAATCCTGCATCGCTCACCTTGTTTTCAGCCACATATAATCTTTTCAAAGCCTTCAGTTGTGCGACATAAGATAAGCCCTTATTTGTCAATTCTTTTGGCGGTACTAACAGTTCGAGTGTTTGCAGTTTTGTGATGTGTTTCATACTTTCCGTTGTCGTTGTTGCTTGAGAAAGCCATAGACTTTTTAAGCCGGTAAGATGTGTGATCTGTTCCATATCTTTATCGGAAAGCAGATGATTTTTTTTCTCCAGTCCATCGGCATAAATGACAACAGATATACATCATCCGGCTTGAGATTTAACAATGGTGAAAAATCTTTAAAGGTATTTTCATATAGAAAGAGGCCCCACGATTTGACCGGCTGGTACTGTAACATCACCTTTCGCCTCCTGGTAATCAGGTTGCCCGTACCAACTTTGGAAATCATCGAGTTTCTCTTTCCCGCCGGCATCCTGAACCATGATTCTGCCCAGCGCCCGGTCTTTGGGGAAATGCAGGACACGCTGGGGTGTTGATGTCTCGGTTTCGGCGGCCATTACCGGCGAGGCCATCAAAACAGAGGATTGTGCACATCAGATATTTTGGCATTTTGTTTTCCTTCTATTTAGTTTTCGGCTTTTCTCAGGCAATCCATGACTGTCTTGCCGTCGGCGTCGATGAACTTTTCCGTCCTGCCAAATAAACTCTTTATCAGGAGGAAAAGCTCCCAGTAAAGCCTTCGTTCCATCAGGAATATCATCCGGAAGAAAAGGCCCAAGGGCATCATGGTCCGGATTAAGGATTATCCTGGAAAAAGAAATTTCTTTTTCCTCGGTTGCATGATAATCATTCGGTTGATTGGCCTGTTTTATTTTACAGGTTTTGGGAAACCATACATCTTCTATTTTTTGAAACTCCAGCACCTCAAAGAGTTCTTTGTGCGTTTCATTTTCCTGGACAACCTGATTCCAAATACGATCCCCTGTCTTTCGCCGAACCTGTACACGAGCGATATGGAAATCATGAACCGGATCAATCCAGACGGTGTATTTTCCCCTTGCCCGGCACATCCGCTTCGATGACATAACAATCCACCCCGCCAATATTGCTTTTTTTATCTCGGCAACCGAAGTGTTGCGGCAGATTGTAAAAACAACTCTCCAATTCGAACATCATCGCCCCAATGATACCCCATGATTTCTCCGACAGGCGTTCTTTTAAAGGCTTCCGAACAGACACCCTTTTTGTCACCACGATCGATTTTTACTCCGGAAACACGCTTGCCCACAAAAGGGTTTTTTCCATAACTGTAAATATAGGCTGTTTGCCCATCCCATAGACTGCTTTGATAATCTGCGTCTTTCTCTTTGACATCCCTGACCTTTATATTGATATCGCCCCAGAGATACCAAATACTCTTATATCGATTCCCGTCAAATCGCCATTCAAATTTACTATAGTTTATCCCTGTCCCCTTAAACCCAGGGTAAGTGTAGGTGCTTTTTTCATGGGCCTTTACGATATAAGAATTTAGGTTTTTCCGAGATTCTGCAAATTTATTCAGTAACTCCACCGCCGTAGACGTATCAGCTGCCGTAGACGTATCAGCGAAGACTGTACAGGGTAAAAAGGCCAAAACGAAGATTACAACCGTTATTTTATCCATGCTTATCTGCTTTCTATCGTGTTCATTTTATTCTCCGGCCCCCCTCGACAATTTTGCCGTCCTGCCAATAATAGTTAATTTTGGAAACACCGCTTTTGTCTATCAATCTGAACCAAGCCCCATTTTGAACATCTTCGGAGTCAAACGAGCCGATGGCATCATGGTCCGGGTTGAATTTGTATTCACTGGCTTTGTACTGGATGGTTTCACGGTAGTTGTATTTGCCGGGAATTTTCCAGTCATAGAGAATCCTGGCTTCGACGGGAACCCATGTGCCGTCGATTTGCTCAAATTTGACATTGTCCAGGCAGGTGTAATATTGTTCGTTTTTTTCCACGTTTTTTTCGCCGCCCAGCATGTCGCCTTCTTTGCAGAGATATTTTGCTTTGGCCAGATTGCAGCCGTGGTCCGGGTCGATCCAGAGTGTGAACTTGCCTCTATCGGTAACCGCTTCAATGACATAACACTGATAATCACCAACCGTCTGCATTTGATCGTGAACACGTATATTATCCGCATTCCGCAACAACTCATCGATGCGCTCATCATTTGCATAAAGATACCCCAGGGCCTCATGTCCCTTAAAAGCGCGGCTTAACGCCATCGCAGTTCTTTGAACGGGGTCATAATCATGTAATTTGCTGAAAGTCCCGTGTCCCGGGTCGGATGTCATATTGGGTCTGCCGTACCACCTGTCAACCTCATGGCCAATAACCAGGCTACTTCTGTACATGGGATTGTCCTTGGGTACGTTCCGAATCGCCAGGCTGAGATCGCCGTACATAACTTCCCGCCTATTGACCCGCATCTTGTCCCGGTCAAATCGAAAATCGTGCAGACTGTTGCTGTCACAATGGCCGCCGGGGAATTGCGGACTGAGTGATTTTATCGTATATTGTCCTGAGGTTTGTGTTTTGGCGGTAAAAGAGTTAAAGACCTCCTGTGTTTTGGCGAACTTATCAAGGAGTTCTTTGGCAGTCGGCGTCTCATTTGAAAATGCAGACACGTTCAATAAGCAGACGATAATGCTGATACCGGCCTTCATGGATTCGGCTCCTCTTTTGGGGTGCCTGGGGGTTGGTCATAGGAGACTCCGCCGCCGTAACCGCCCATGCCGCCACCGAAACCTCCTCCCACACCGCGGCCGCTGAAGCCGCCTCCCATCCCACCGCGTACAGGGATAGATGGAGCTTCCTGTTCTTGTTGTTCGATGATGGTGGGTTTGATGAAGACCAGCAGACGCTGTTTTTGTTTGGAAACAGTTTCGCCGTCTTTTTGTTCGGTTGTCAGTTCCGGGCCTTCAATCAGCATTGTTCCTGAGCTTTCAACCATCGCGTAAATCGGAATATTGGCGACCTGCATCATGGGGATGTCATCCGGCGTTTCAGGGTCATTTTCGAGAATATCGGAATATTGAATGTATCCCCTGAGCAGTACTTCTTTGCCATCGTTTTGAATAATCGGCAGGATGTCCAGTGCGACACCCTCGCCGGCATTTTTTTCTTGGCCATCAATGTCAATGTATGGCCAATCCTTGAAAACTCGCATCGTGGCGGATTCTCCATTCAAGACGCAGACTTTCGGGGCGGTGAGTACTTTGACGTTTCGATACGCTTGTGTGGCTCGAAGCATGGATTTGGTTTGCAGATCGTCCAGCGTTTGCTTTTTTTGCAAGGGCATTTCTTTTTCCGGCAGCGGTTTTGATTTCAGTGCAGCGAGGATTTCTTCCGAATTAGCCGGGCCGACAACAATGCTCCCAACGCTGCCTGCGTTATCATCCAAACTCAAAGAGGCATCTGCTCCAATGTTTTCCATGATACCGTCCGTAACCAACATGATGCGGGTTTCGATGGCGATTTGATATTTGAACAAATCCTCTCTTAATTTGCTGAAGTAATTTCGTAGTGTCTCATGTACCTGCGGTGTTTGCCAGATAATCAGTTTGCTGTTGGCGTATGAATCCATTTTTCCTTCGCCGCCGTTTTCAAACCAGCTTTTCCAGGCAATGGTTTGGATAATTGTCTGTTTTAAAAGTTCGAGCTTTTCGGCCGGGTTTTTTGTTTGCCCAGGATAACTTAAAATATCTGCGACGTCGTAGATTTCCGTCCGCATTGCGTTGGGATCTGCTGAACCCGGATTTGCCGTATTTTCGTCGCGCTGTTGGACGATTTCGTCCCAGTTTTTGGGGAATTGGATTGAATCGTCATCCGGGACACTGCTTCCGCGGGCGCTGCTGAAACCACCCATGCTGCCGGCGGCTGGAGCCGATGGGACCTGGGGCGTTGTCATCTCAATTTTCACATCACTTTTTTTGCCGGGATACAGAGAGACATTTTTGAAGATAACTGTTTGGGTGGGCATGGTTTGAAAGTGGAATTTATCAATTTTTCGGAGTGATAAATCAAATTCGGCCTGGCAAATCTGATGTTCGGGAGATTTGTTTTCAGAGCTGCTGAACCAACGTAAAGACTTTGGCATGTGAACCTGGCCTTGCCTGTCCACTGCCACGAACCGCCATTCCCGGGCATGAGACAACAACGTTGCGGAAATGCTTGTCTTGCCCCATGTTCCCCTGGGTTTATTGATGATGACCGTTCCTAATTTTGTCTCTACCGGGATTGAATATTCTGGTTTCCAATATGCACTTTTTGTGGCCAGTGTTTCCCATGGGCCTTGTCCGATTGTCGCAAAGATGTCCACAGCCGGCTGTTCATCGTGCAGTGTAAATGAATAGCCGAAAAGATGGCATAGATTTTGCTCGCCCTTTTTAACGCAGAAAAATTCGGGCCATGACTCCGGCGGAGAGGAATCGTTATGAATATTGATGCTTATTAACGGAGCTAAATCAGAGTCAGGTGCTGATTCCAGACCATTTATTCGAAAGACCATTTGCCGGGTTTCTAAGGGTTCTTCATATCTCTTTGTGGTTCCATCCCAAAATACATCTTTAACAGGGCTTCCATCCGGACTCCACCAATGCCCACCATCTGCCGGTATATAGGCTATTCCCAACAGTTCAACAGTAATGCCATTGGGTAAAGTAGCTTTAAAGTCATTGTTTATTGCATTCGGTTGATTTTTAATCGATCCAATTTCTATGATGCCGGAGCCTGTATTGGTCACCTCTATACGTTGGTCTACTTTAATCATGGCGTTACCGATTTGAATTGTGGCGTTGCGATCAAAGTATCCCGTTCCATTGGGGCCAAGCAATATTTTGTTCTCTGTTTTGTCGGTGTTTATTTCAACAATGTCAGAACCAATGTTTATTGCTTCTATACGTTTGTCGACGTTAATCATGAGCTGGCCGATTTGAATCGTGGCGTTGCGGTCAAAGTACCCTGTTCCGTTAGGACCCAGCAAGATCGTGTCATTTTTCGATTGTGCCGGTGCGGTCGCGGGCGGATTTTTTGTGGATTCGATGACAGCCGGCCTGTATCCGGCGATCCAGTTAATTTTCCATACATTGTCTTCTTTGACAAAATCAATGGTCCATTGTGTATTATCACAGGCTGCCTGTAATTTCAGCGTGCCGTTGTCTGTGAAAGCCTTGAGGGGTTTAAGTTTCAGGAAATCCTCTTTTTCCCATACAAAGCCCGAATCCAGCGGGTGTGTTGGCTCCATCTGTTTTTCAAACGCCTCGAACCCGCGCCTTTGGTATTCACACTTTTGATAGTCTTCGGAAAACAGTTCCCATGCATCGGCATACTGTTTGTTGCGGATGTAGTCCTGAATCATAGTGAGCGTTTTAGAGGTTTCCTCAAATTGGGATGTTGTAACAGGATGCAATGTTTGCGGGATTTGACGTTTCGGCAGAATCATCCCTCTGTAAGACTGTTGAAAATAACGTTCGGCGAATGGCTGTTCGTAATCGTAATTGGCTTCGCTGGCCGGGTTGTAATATTTGACGCGTACATAAGTGTTTTCCGTGACCGGTCCCTGGATTTTATAGATAAACCGTACGCGTTTGGTTTCACCGGGCTGAAGTTCTTCGAAGAAGACCGTTCCCCAGCCGATACCGTCCGGGCCGTAATCGGGCGAGCGGGTGTAAATATGTACACCGAGAAGTTGTTCGGTGTCCGACGTGTTTTTCACCGTTGCATAAAGCGTATTGTTTCCCTGTGCAACGGGCTCCAGTTCGGTGTTAATGACTTCGATATGGTTTAACGGGCTGGATAAATCGCCGCCGTAATCCTTAAGTTTATCTTTTTTGCTGAATTCGACATGGCCGTCGGCGAAGACGACAGTGGTGCCGTCCTGTGTGTCCGGCAAGGTTTTGTCATAGGCGACAGGTGTCGTGGCGGTTTCGGCCGGGGTGATGTTTTTTGGGGCGTCTAACAGGACAATATTTTCGGCAACCCAATCAAAGGTTTCCTCGTCCATATAGGGTTTGAGGTCTTCAATATCACTGGGAGATTTACCTCCGTTCTCGTCTCTGAACAGGCAGTGAGCCAAACCCAGCTGTCGCAGGTTGCTCATGCGTTGCACGCGGCTATCGTCTACCGTTTTGTCAGCGGGTTCATTTGGTGTTTGTGCTGTAAATGCGACTGTGGAAATCAGTGCGATTATCAGTGCGAAAGTGACCACGGTGGGTATCCAGCCGGATTTTGGGTGTTGGGGGGTGCTTTTGTCGACGAGGCGGCTGATGCGGTGCGGCAGGTATCCGCCGTTTGCGGCGACGGCGAGGTCGTGTTGTTTGGTGCGGATGGCTTCCATGCTGAACAACGCTTTGGCGTATTCTTTGCGATTTTGCAGCAGTCCGATTGCGATGTCGTCGCAGGCGTTTTCGCGTTCGATGCGAATTTGTGTGGACATCCACCAGACGGCGGGGTGATAGAAGCCGAGAATCTCAATGACGGTCTGGGCGATATTGACGAGATAATCGCATCGTTTGATATGCGCCAGTTCGTGAGCAATCATGGCCTTGAGCTGGATTTCGTCCAGTCCGGTCAGGGCTGTGGCGGGCAGTAAAATAACGGGTTTGAGCCAGCCGATGACAGCGGGAACCTGCACCAGCGCCGATTCGGCGATATGGACGGCCCGTTTGACGCCCAGCCGGGATGCCAGTTCAGATGTTTTTTCGATGACTGCGTCCGAAACGGCTTTTGTGCCAATCCGGCGGAGCCTTTGCAGTTGGCACCAGCCGCCGAGATACCAGAGGCTCAACGCCGCAACGCCGCCGATCCAGCCGATGACGCAAAAGGGCAGAGCCGCTTCGAGTTTGGCGGTGAAAGTGTCCAGCAGCGATTTTTCGGGTAATGCCGGTTCGTCATAAGAGATAACGATGTTTTGTGTTTGGGCAGGCGGCGGAGTGGTTGAAACTGCCGGAATTTGAACAGGTGCGATTTCGCCGGCAGCGGCGGGGGTGTGATTGTCCAGCATCATAAAAGTCACCACCGGGGCCAGAACCATCAGGCTAAGTCCGATGCAGGCGGTTAGGTAGCGTGTGTTTGATGATGTTTTGCTAAGTGTCTTCAGTGCGCACCCCATTAAGGCCATGATGACGCAGCCCTGCCAGAGGAAATGTACCAGTACCCAGCCGATGCGCTGGACGGTTTGTTCGGATAAAAATGCTGTGAGTGTGTCCATTGTTATTCCTCCATCTTATCTAATAATTGGCGGATTTTCTTTAACTCTTCCGGGGAGACCTGTTTGGCTGACAGTGCCTGCATGACCAGTTTTCCCGCGGAACCGGCAAACACCTTGTCGAGCATGTTGACAACAATTTGTTTTTGGGTCTTTTCTTCGCTGATAGCGGGCTTATAGATGTGCTTGAAGGGGGCGTCGTCCCGAATCAGCAGGCCCTTTTCGGTCATGATCTGCATGAATTTCAGCGTGGTGGTATAGCCGGTTTTCTGTTCTTTGGCGATTTCATCGTTGACCTGGCGGACGGTGGCCGGTCCGCTGGCCCAGAGCACCTTCAGGATTGCCAGTTCTTTTTCGGTGGGGTATTGTTTTTTTTCCCGTGCCATTTTATCTCCTTTTAAAAGCCTGTTTCTGTTGTTATGACGGTTTTAAAGCTAAAACGTTACACGAAATTACGAAGAGTTTCGTATAAATATAAAAATACGAAGCTCTTCGTAGGTTGTCAATAAAAAACTACGAATTTTTTCGTATTTCTTTAAGGAAGGCGTATTCGGGGTAAGATTTTCTTTCCGGCGTTGGGTTTTAGTGGTAAAATGCTGTTTATTGGCTTTATTGATAACTTATTGGGGCTGTTTTTAGGGAGTGATTCAATGTTGAACATAATGACGTGTCGTGGGCGGGGTATTTGTTTTTGTTTGGCCGCGTTCCTAATACTGGCTGTTTCTCCGGCATGGGGGTATGAAGACCGCGGCCGGAATCGCCGGGAAAAGGAAGAAAATCCCCGCAAAGAACAACTGCGGCAGGAAGCGCAGGAATCGGTTTCCGAAGTGAAAGAACTGCTGACTCAAATTTTGCAAGCGGTCAATAAAAATCAACCACCCCAGCAGGAGTTGATTTCGCAGGCCGTGACAATGATTGAGGAAAATAAGCATTTTGTGTTGGCTTATGAGGACGACCAGAAGGCCCAATACATGCTGCTTCAGGCATGGACGGATTATTATCAAGGCAATCTACTCGATGCGATGAACTGGTCGCTGCGTGCCTGTAAGATGGACGCATCCAACGGTGATGCGTGGATCAGTCAGGCGGTGTTCTGCCAGTTAAACGGTAAACGTCCACTTGAACCGCGCATTCGAAAACCCGATTCTCACCGGAATCAGGAAAATGGCGGGGACCGCCAGCCGCGTCGTCGTCGAGAAAATGAGGCGCCGGATAATGACCGCTATGCGTCTGCGTCTGAGCCGTATGGCCGCAAGGGTACGCTGGATTTTAATTTGTCGGCATTACGCAAAGAGATGCTGAAGGAACGATTCGGCCGTATTGAATATCGTGACCCGGCCGGGAAAACGATCGAGTACAAGCCCGGTGGGGATACACTCTGTATTTTTTTCTGGCAGATCGAGCCGATTGCTGCTGACGCCAACGACCTACCCGGCAAGCCGGCAACCGGACGTTTGGTAAATGATAATGAAATGATGAATGGCAATATCATTCCATTAAATAACTCGCAGAATTTGAGTCTCAGCAATCAGGGACGGTATTTTGGCGATATTTATGAGGTTATTAAAGACCATCCGCAAATTACCTGTTTCTCGCTGAACACCAATGGCCGCCAGGATGCTGAACAAGTAGCCACAGGCATGGACGAAACGGTTGCTCTTGAAATGATGCGCACACCGGGGGTTTATGCGTCCGACCCGGCATCTGGTGCAGGTTCGTACGTGGGACTGGAGGCCCAAGTTCCGTTTGTGCTGATTGCGGACAAAGAAGGTATTGTCCGGTATGCCGGTCCGGCGGCAGATTTTATGCCGGCGTTTGTCCTGACACACCTCACAGGCGTCGAGATTTCCCTGAATGCGTCAGAGCAATCTCAAGCCCAAAGTCCTGTTCGCGAGATGAGAGAGGATTTTGGAGAGATGAATGAACTGCTGCTTCGCAGGGTGATTCCAGAAAGAAATCCCAACAAGCCGACGATGGACCCCAATGTTCCCATCGCAGATCCGAACGTGCTGGTTTCAAAGCCGAAGGTCGCCCAGCCGGTTGTTGCCAAGCCCAAGCCGGCTGTCGAGACCAAACCGGCCGCTGCCAAGCCGAAACCGGCACCGGAAGAAACCGTCCAGTATCGCCAGCTGCCGTTGGAAGAAGATGTTCAGGCTCAAAAGGAATTAGTGGGCGCCGATACCTTTATGCAACTGGCAAAGAAACGCGGCCTGACTTATAAGCGCGGCGTGGACATGTGCCGGGCGATCATCAAAAAGTATCCCGGGACCCAATATGAACACGAGGCCCGGGAGTTACTAAAACAGGTTCCGGAGCATAAGCGCGGCACCTATAACATTACCGATGAAGAATTAGGACTGTAAATTTTCAACACGGAGGAAAAGACATGGAATTATCATTGACGGTTGCGGATGTGCCGACGATTAATGTAACGGCCGAATGTTTGCCCGAGGCATGGGAAAAAGCGGTCATTGCCGTCTGGCGACAGGGACTTACGATCAAGACCCAGTACGATAAACCCGACGATCCGCCCAGCAAGGACGCGACGGTGATGATCACGGTGGCCAATCCGTTCAATGAGCCGCGAATCCACAAGAATTTCCCCGGGGGCCCGGAAGAACTGGAGGCCTATCGTCAGGAAGTGGTGGGAGGTATCCATGACCACTGGATCGATCCGGCGGCAGGCAAATGGACGTATACCTATCATGAGCGGGTGTTCGCCTATTCGCCCGTCGAAGATCTGCGAAATCCCAACAGTCCCAAGCCGTTTATCCCGGTCGATCAAATTCAATATATCATTGATTCGCTTTCGGCATGCAGTCATACCCGCCGGGCTCAGGCGATTACGTGGATGCCGAGTTGTGACCCGAAGACCGAAGACCCGCCGTGTCTGCAGCGCATCTGGTGCCGGCTGGTACAGGACGAAGCAGGGTGTGTGCTGAACATGAACACGCACTGGCGCAGCCGGGATCTGTACAAGGCGTGGTTTATGAATGCGTATGCATTGACGGATCTGCAGAAGATGATTGCGGAGAAGATTTCACTGAACATCGAGGCACCCGTCAGAGTAGGACGGTATGTGGACATCAGTGATTCGCTCCATATTTACGGGTCGTATTTTGACAATGCGGAAATCGAGATCGCCAAAATGGAAAGTACGCCGTTTACAGATCGTGCCTGGGAATCGTCGCATCCGGCGTTTGATATGATGACGACTGAGGCCCGTGAAAAACTGGCACAGGACCCGGACTGGTATGCGAAGGCCAGGGGCTAAAAACAAAATGTTAAACATCAAATATCGAATATATAAGGCAATAACAATATGCCTGGTGTCGGGTCTTTTGCTCTATGGTTTCGGCTGTTCGGCGGAGACGTTTTATTATCGTATGGCCGCACCGCCGGAGGGAGAAGGGGGCATTTCATTTTATCGCGGGCCGGCATCGGACGTGATGCTGGTTAATCTGCCGGAAGCGGAAGTTCGCAATGTGATCGTCTGTATCGGCGACGGCATGGGGTTTAATCATGTGGCCCTGACGCGCCACTCTGCCGGACCAGCCGCCAAACTCTGGATGGAATTGTGCCCTGTCAAAGGCCAGGTCACGACCTATTCGGCCAACAAGGATGTGACGGATTCGGCGGCGGCGGGCACGGCGATGGCCTGCGGGATTAAAACCGACAACGGCGTGATCGGAATGACACCGGATGGAACGGAATACAGCAGCGTGCTGGAACTGCTGGCGATGAAAGGATGGCGCACGGGACTGGTGGCCACGTCCCAGATCAGTCATGCGACGCCTGCGTCGTTTGCATCGCACGTGGATTCGCGCGGCGAGCAGAAAGAAATTGCGGTTCAGCTATTTGAGAATCGGGTGGCTGTTCTTTTGGGCGGCGGACGGAAATACTGGAAGGACCAGACACTTGCCCAAGCGGCCGCTGACGGCTATCAAGTGATTGACACGCGCCAGCAGATGGCGGCACTGAAGACCGGGCCGGTGATTGGCCTGTTCGCCGATGAGGGAATGACGACGTTTGAGCCGGAGCCGATGCTGGCGGAAATGTCACAAACGGCAATTCGCTTGTTAAGTTCTCCGGGCAAGGAATGGTTTGCTCCGAAGCCGAAGTTCTTTTTGATGATCGAAGGCAGCCAGATCGACTGGGCGGCGCACGCCAATGATACCGACCGTGTCGTTCGCCAGACGTTGCTGTTTGATATGGCGGTGCATGAGGCGCTCGAGTTTGCGCGGCGCGACGGGCATACGCTGGTACTGGTGACGGCCGACCACGAAACCGGCGGCCTGTCGTTCAGTGTTGACTCCGATACAGGCGAGTTCAAATCCCAATGGTCAACCGGAAAGCACACGGCGGCGAATGTACCGATCTTTGCTTTCGGCCCGGGTGCGGAAAAGTTCGCCGGGACGATGGACAACACCGCCATTCCGAAACGCATTGCTGAATTGACGGGCATCAATGAGTTTCCGGTTGTGAAAGATTCGGTCGAACAAAAAGCAACTGCAAAATAGCGTTACGTTTTTTTCCATACAACGATTACACAAAACATACAAAGCCCCAATCCCGGCCCGTGGCCGAAGCGGGCGAAGAGGGTTTTGTTTTTGCGGACAGGCACGTCGGTGATGATGAAGCCGGGGCCGGAGTTGTAATGGTCGAGTTTGGCGAGGATTTGGCCGCGGGGTGAAATGATCGTGCTGATGCCGCAGGCGGCACCGCGGGCGATGGGGTAGTTGCCTTCGATGGCGCGGGCACGGACGGCCTGCAGATGGGCATTTTTAATGGTCCACCAGTCGGCGGTTGGGCACAGGACAATATCCGCCTTGAGATTACCATAATAACGAGTCAGCTTGCTGAAGTTGTCGTCCTGGCAAATCATCGCCCCGATGGTTAAGCGGCCCACCTCGATGGTTTTTAAGTCACCGGTTCCCTTCCGCCCCGGTTCCAGGGGCGTCAGGTAAGTCTTGGTGTATTCGTGAATGATCTCGCCGCTTGGCGACATGAAGAAGACGCGGTTTTGGTCATCGGTGACATTGAAGTAACCGACGATGAGCCAGAGGTTGTTTGCTTTGGCGATATTCGCGAATGGTGCAATACGTTCATCCCATTCGTGTCCTGCGATGTAAAAACCCATCTCGCCGGTGGTGAAGATGCGAGCGCCCAGTGCGGCTGCTTGTCTTGCCGGTGCGGAAAACCATGCTTCGAATCCGTCCGGTTCGTTCGGATTCAGCTCGCTGGTGCGGTCGTCAAAAACCCAGCCCGCGGCGGCGACTTTTAACGTGTCGGCCGGTTTTTCAATCCAGATGATTGTATTGATGATCATAAAGACAAAGACAATAATAGCAATCGTTATGACAACTCGGGCGGCACTGTTTCCCGGCGAAGCCGGAAGCAGTGGTTTGCTGAAATTCTTCCATCGCTTCGAGCTTCGCTCGGAAACGATGCCACCCAATATAAACTTTGTTTGCATGACGTAAACGATTATATACGCGGCCAATCCGGACAGTGTGCCGATAACCAACAAGATGCCGCTGATGCCGGTGATGGAAATAAACTGAATGACGAATGGGTAGGCGGTCCAGCTTCGGGCGAATGACTGTGCCAGTCCCCAGATGGGGATGGCGGTGTAATTGACCCAGTCGAGGATGACCCAGACGGCGCCGACGGCCAGCGGGCCGAAAATGGGATGTTTGGGAAGAAAATACGCGATTGCCATGCAAAGCAGTGTCAGCAAAAGTGTCATCCAAATCAGCAGGATAGCGGTTACGGGTACAGGCATCCGCAGATATGCCATTTGTGGAATGGTGTAGGCGATGCCCATATAGAAGCCGCATAGCGCCGCCGGGCCGATGCGGCGGTCTTTGAGAACCAGCAGCATCAACGGCACAAGCGCAACCAGTTGCAAAAGGCACGCCGGCCCCCAAAACTGCCCGGCCGCCAGCAACAATCCTCCAACAACTCCGGCCAATCGATAACGATGTAAATTCATCTTCATGGCAACCTCCTTTCTGTTTCTCAATATCATTCCGAGCGAAGTCGAGGAATCTATTTCAACAGTTATCGCCGAAGGCGATTCCTTAATTTGTTTTTCAATTCGTATACACTCGAACCATCTCCTGCAGAAATAATCGGCGGATGGCATCAAAGCCACGCAGGTTCGGATCTTCCAGGTTATAGTAGTACCAAAAATGTGGATCGTCTTTGTGATAATGTTTTCGCCAGAATTCATCGCAGTGAATACCGTGCCCCAGAAACTCCGAATGAATGTCGACCAGATGCACATTGGGGTATTGCTCACAGAGTTCGGCGATTTTCTGATTAGTCAGCCCCAGCACTTTGACACAGGCCCTCCATCGCGGCAGGCCCATCGTTTGCGGGTCGCCCGCGCCGTCGGTCGGGTCGTAGATATTGGCGAAAAAGATATCACAGCCGCCGGGGAATTTTTGCATCACGCCTGTCAGCAGTGTATCCAGTCTATTCTTTAGTAACTCGCACCATTCCTGCCCCTGCTTGTATGTGCAGCCGTACATGGCATCGTGTTGCGGTTCACTTCGGCCATAATCATGAATCAGGTCATTACCGCCTGAGGTGATGACGATGATGCCGTGAACGGTTTCGTCATATTGGGGCGTTTTCGCCAGCTGCCGGTCGATGTGTTCCTGTGAAACTGTGTAATCCTGTGCATAATTGCGGTATGATTGAATGGTCATAACGTGCGAGAGGTCTTTGCCGGCCATGTCAGGATAGAAGGCGTCGTCGTTATTTATCAATAGAGGGAAATATGTCAGGTACATGGGAGCACCGAGGCCGCGGGTAATGCTGTCTCCGATGCCGACAAAGACGACGGGTTTGTCCAGCCATTGTTCTTGGAAAGCTTCAGTAGCAATGGCCGGACCGGCTGGGCCGGTGCCCATCGGGCGAGTGCGGACGGCATTGTAAAGCCGACAGCCGAAATAACCGGCAAACAGGATGATGATGAGCAGGCACAGGAAAATCACCCGCAGTCGTAACTTGTACCATTTGGGCTTGGTTTTCATGGCAATCTCCTTTCTGGCTACTAGTATATAGTTTATATATTAACTGATTGTTCAAAAAAATTTTTCGTTACAGGTTTTTTCGGATTTTGCCGCAGGCTTTGATGAGCGTCTGCAGGTCGGTTTTGTTCAGCACGCCCATGACTTTCTGGACTTTTTTCGCATAGGCGGCGTCGGCTTTTTGGAGCAGTTTTTGCCCTTTTTGTGTCAATTGAATCATGTTGTAGCGGCGATCTTCGGCGGCCGTCCGCCGGACGAAGCGGGCTTTTTCCAGACGGTCTATGAGGCCGGTGATGTTGGCGCGGTTGACGAGCATCATCTCCGACAGGCGTGCCTGGCTAAGTCCTTCGGTGCCGCCGTGGCAACTGAGCAGCAGCATCAGGTTGAACTGCACATCGGTCAATCCGTAAGGGGCGAAGAACTCGGCGGCGTGTTTTTTCAGGCAGATGGTGGTGTAGTACAGGTTGAGCAGGGCCTCATGCTCGACACTGACGAAATCCTTGCTCAGATTTAATTCTTCTTTCAGACCCATGGAAAAACTCCATTTATTGACATTAAAACAAGTTTATATATAAACTATACACCTATGTATCGGTTGTGTCAAGGGGTTTTGTGAATTTATTCTGAAAAATATCCTGTCGCCCCTCCGGGGCTTATTGGGGTGTGATGGGAGACGGCTGTTTCTTTGTCCATATCGTCTCTTGGCAGAGGCTTAGGATTTTATGGACTTTTCTGTTTTTTGATGTCCATGTCGAGTTTCCAGATTTGTTTCTGGGTGCGGTAGATGACGACGGTGATGCCGAGCCGGAAGCCGATAACGATGTAAGTTCGTCTTCATAGTATGTTCCTTATTCTTCTATGAATCAGTTTGTAATGACATCCACTTCGGCATAGCCGATGTTACTGTTGCCTTCCGTATTTCTCAAAGCGCGTAGCTTGATATAGCGGGCTTTTTCAGGCGCAAACTTTTTATTTTGCCACAAAGGATTGTTTTTAATGTTGGAGAATTCACCCTGGCTTACCAGTTTCCATTCAACATTGTCATTCGAAACGTAAAACTGATAATCCGTAATGATGCCGGGACCCCACAAGCCCTGGTCCGGGAAGTATCTGAAACCACACAGATATTGTTGCTTTCCCAAATCGATAACCAAATCGATGGGCATTCTTTTGTTTTCGCCTTGATGCCATACCGTAGATGTGTTTCCGTCCAGGATCGCATAAGACTTTTTATTGTCAATTCCCACAATTTTCCAATCCTTTCGGGGCAGGTCGAATTGTTCGTGACATACAGGGCTGCTTTTGCCCGATGCCGGTTCGTATGCAATAGCGCTTACCTGGACTTTTGCCTTCGGTTTGAAAAGGACCGGTGTATGTTTTCGACTCCGGCGTCGGTATGCTTGCGTCCATGGAATAGTAAACAACCGATTCCCTGTCAGCCGGAGTGATGATGATTTCACCGGATTGATTCCTGATGATGGAGGGAGACGTAAGGATTTGCGGTGCATTGTAAATCCCGATATTGGAAATGACCGGACAGCTCTTCGAATCGGTGATACTGAAACGAAGCTGTGTTGCCTCGACCGTCGGAAAACGAAGGATACGCTTGTATCCGATCGTGGTTGCCTTTGCCAGTTCTTTCCAGCTTCCGTCAACAAGGGCCTCAACCGTAAAAGCTTTCACGCGTTGTCCCAACCGGATATATTCCTGCGCCAGGAAACGGTTTAATGTGGTCGGTTTGCCGAAGTCGACGGTCAATGACGCTTTTGTTACGCCGTCGTCAGCAGCCCAATAGGTATCTTTGTTACCGTCGATGGCCCTGGCTGCTCCAAATTCATCTGCATTGCCGCGAACATTCGACGCTGCAATCTCCGTTTTCTCGGCCAGGTTGACTGCAAATGATTCCTTCACGGCTTTGGCAAGATCAAGTACTGCTTTTTCGTCATTTTTATGGATCAGGCCGTTTGGCATGATCGGGAAATTGAGAAGCAAGGTGCCGTTACGTCCAATGGAGTTGTAGTAAGTATCTATTAATTGAGGCAGCGTTTTGACCTTGGTATCTTCGCTCCGGTGGTAGAACCATTCCGGCCTGATGGACGTATTGACTTCGGCCGGCACCCACGAGTCCCCGTTTTCCACACCGTAATGCAGCATGTTATACGGGACTTCCCCCGTGGCGTTGAGCAAACTCCAGTTGGTTTCGCCAACCGATCCGCCTTCGGTTCCCACCCAGCGAAGATCGGCCCGGTCGCCCCCATCGTTCCATATCACGATATCGGGTTGTAGCTTGCGAATCATCTTGTAGGTATTGCTCCAGTCGTAATAGGTGCTACGGTCGATTTTTCGGTTTTCATCGGCTCCGCCATAATACCCCGTACCTCCGTTGGCCCCGTCAAACCACACTTCGAAAATGGGGCCGTAGTTAGTGAGCAGCTCAGTCAGTTGATTCCGAAAGTAGGTGATATATTCAGGTTTACCATAATCGGGGTGGTTCCTGTCCCAGGGGGACAAATAGATTCCCAGTTTTAAGCCGTATTCTTTACAAGCATCGGCCATTTCGCGAACCACGTCCCCCTTGCCGTCGCGCCAGGGAGAGTTTTTTACGGAATACTCGGTGTATTCAGAAGGCCAAACGCAAAAACCGCAGTGATGTTTGGCGGTCAGGATGATGCCTTTCATCCCGGCTTCTTTGCAAATACGGGCCCACTGACGCAGTCCAATTCCGTTGGATTAAACAGATTGACATCTTCATTTCCATACCCCACGACTGATCCGTATAGGTATTCAATGAGAAATGGACGAAGGCATAGTATTCCATTTCCTGCCATCTCAATTGATTTTCCGAGGGAACAGGACTACAAGGGGCGGGAGAGTTTGTCTGGGCAGAGCTAAAGCCGATTAAACAGACAGAGAGTATGATCCCGCATAAAAAATGTCTATTCATGTTATTCCTTTTCGTTGATTTCAATGAACTCCGGTTCATAGGGTGCAATCGTGATGCTGCCTTTGTAATCCTTTTCGTAAAGTATACTCTGAGAATTTCCGTTGGTTGGAATTTCTTTTGGTTCATCGCTGACATTCAGATACAGGAAATGGGTTTTATCTATCTGTCTGGCCATAACGCCCGATGGGGCCGCAGGCCCTTTTTTGATCCTCAATTCATCGATCAGGTCGTCAAGCAAAGCGCCAAGCACCTCGCCTTTCGCGGGCAACCCAACGTAAATGGCCCGGCCTTTGCCATACTGGTTCGATGTCATGGCGGGGATAATCTTTATCCAGGCTGGTAATGCGGCCAAGAACTTCAGCCCCTTTGGGGTCAACAATATCAAACCTTGTCGATTCCGTGTTGATGGTTTTTCCTTTGTAAGTAAGCTCAAGCTTTTTGCCCTTATAGGACTTCCTTGAAATTTCGTTCATGGCTTCTGTTTCTTCGAAGCCTCCCAGGCGTATGCCAAACACATCGCTTAACATGCCCGGACGGGCAGACGAAAAGACTTGCCCGGTCGTATCCACGATGGCCGAATTACTGGTCATCACGACCGTACCGCCGTTTTTAACAAAATCACGAATCTTAGCGGCCGTTACTTCATCCATCACCGCGACACCGGGAACGAACAGTAATTTATAATCTAATGAACTGCGGGTGATTTCCACGATGCGCGAATCCATGTTGCGCCAGTAAAACAGATCCCAGCAGGTTTGTAATTGGTTTTCATGCTGCTCCGGGAAATACTTACTGGCAATTTGGCTGGGAAACGAAAAGGCCAGTCCCACTTCTGCCTTCAGTTGATAGGGAAAGAATTTTTCGATTTTCTTGAACTCCGTAGCGATTTGCTTGTATTCATCATACTTGCGGTTTGGAACACCGTCCCAGTCCACCATGCCGATCAAATATTGTTCCTCGCCGGCCCACATGCTCTGCCAGGTCCAGCCGCACACCATCTGGTTACCATACATCAATGATGCATAAGCCGATTTTCGGATGGAATTGGGTACGGCGGTCATGGTGGTAAATTCGCTGCACCAGAAAGGGTTGGTGCTTTCGAACTGGATACGGAGATACCAAACGCGGCATTCATGACGCCCCAATTGGTCGTTAATGAAAGCCCGGGATAAAAACCACACCCTTCGCGTGTCATTTTTCCTGAATAAGCTATTTGGGAATAGTCAAAATATTTCGATGCGCTGTAATACCAGGCATTGGTGTTGGTCAAGGCCTGAGGGGCATTGGTGTTGACGACATCGAGCACCTTAAAAAGAAGCTGATTGATTTCATCCGACACAAAACACCTGAAATCGAGCATCTTTTCCGGCATATCGTTACTATTTATCCCCGGGGGCAAGCCAATTTCATCCCATTGGTTAATCCTGCGCGACCAGCGCTGGGTTGCCCATGCCATGTTGAGCTTATCAATGGTTGAATATTTATTCTTCAACCATGCGATGAAACGCTGCCTGGCTGTTTCGGAATAGGAAATACGTCCATCACCTGATTCGTTATCGATACCAAAGGCCAGCAATGCCGGATGGTTGGCATAGTGTTGGGTTATCGCATCGGCAAACCGCAAGGCATATTTCTGGTACATTGGGTCACCGATGTCTTCCATGTAGCGATGGTTTGGGTATTGTATGTCGCCGTTTTCATCAACAATATCAATGGAAGGATACTTGTGATGCAGCCAGATGGGTGCAGGCCGGATGGCGATATCCAGGATCACCTCAATTCCGGCCTCATGCATCATATCCATGACTTCATCAAACCAATCGAAATTAAACTGCCCTTCAGCCGGTTCGTAGCTGTCCCATGCCAAATGGCCCATTCGAACCACATTGAACCCGGCGGCTTTCATCAATGCAATATCGGTTTTGATCTTTTCCATTTTCTTATTGTCATGAGGATGATAATTGGCACCGACATACAACCCTTGTGCCTGCAATAACACACTCAATTTGAAAAGAATCGCCATGGAAAACAGAATCGTGTATTTCTTTGTTTTCATAATTTCAACCTCAATACCAATGGATTCAATACAAGATTAATTAAAGGGAAGTATCTCTGGAGCACCCGGCTTGAGCAAACGCACATCATAAAGCCCTTGTACGTCTTCAAAAGCGTTGAGATAGATTAACATTTTCGTTTCGTTTTCGTTATTTTACTGTTTACTTTTTTCATGAATTTTCCTGTTGTTTGATGTCCATGTCGAGTTTCCAGATTCGTTTTTGGGTGCGGTAGATGACAATGGCGATGCCGAGCCAGAAGGCGATGAAGATATAGGGCAGGCTCTTTTGGAGCCAGGTTGTGCCGAAGAAGGTAATCGCGGCGTTGAGGAGGATAAAGTACAGGCGCATTTCGGTGGGGCCGGTGGCGAGATACGCGATTTTAAACTCGTTGGTTGCGCCGAAGGACAGAAAGGCGTTGACCATCAGGCAGCCCATGCCCAGCGACATAAACCACATGAGTTTATTGTGAACACCGTCGAACAGGTACGCCCAGCCGATGAAGACTGAACACATGAAGACGAAGTCGAGGAAATGGTCCATGAAGAAGCCCCACTTAACGAGGCCGGTGTTTTTGTGGCGGCCGATGGCCCCGTCGAAACAATCGGTAAACCACTGCAGGAAAATCATCGCCGAAGACGCCCACAGCCAGTGCCGGTTTCCTGTTTTGCCTGCCAGGTACCCGAAAACAATCATCCCGATGCTCCACGGGACGGTCAGCATCGTCAACTGCCACGTTTCGACCCATGCGGGAAACTTCGGCGTCAGCCACTGGATGAATCGTTTTTCCGGTGCTGACAGCAAAGTCTTCATCGGGGCTTTTTTATCACATCCTTGTGTGTCATTGCTCATTGTTTACCTCACAGGAGTCGATTGATGTGCATGCAGTATTTTCCAGCCGTCGGGCGTTAAGGTAAATATCGCCGTTTCGCAGAATGGGGTTGTAAATTCCCGCCCGTCATTCGTCTGCGCGGTCGACATTCCGGATGCCTTTAGCAGGACTTTATCCGGGGACAAAACCTCGATGACTTCCGGGTCAAATTGATATTCGAGTTTTGCGATGTTGACGAGTCCGTTTTTGGTATAGTTGAAGGCGTGCTGTCGGCTATGGTGAAACAGACCGTTCTGGATGATGACCCCTTCGTTATCAAGGATATATGAAAACATTGCTTCTACGTCCCTGTTTTCGGTGGCCCGGATCATCTGGTGCTGCACTTCGAGGACTTCTTGTTTGATTCGGCTGCGGTCTGTATCGGTCAATTTTTGGGATGGCAGACAGGACGACAGAAATACCAACGACAAACTCATTAAGACACAACAATATTTCGTTTTCATACGACTCCCATTCTAATTGTGATATTAAATGTTCGTTCTCAATTTCTTGAAAATTAATTGTTTCCTTTATCTTCAAAGTGCACAAAATCGATCAGAAAAACTGCGCCGAGGAGAACGGCTTTGGCCTCATTGGGCCAGTCGGCGGGAAAGGTGACGCCGAAATTATCCGCATCGGTAAAGCTTTCTTTGAGCAGGCCGGACCATTTTTTGGTGATCTTGCCGAGAATCTGCTGGCCCTGGCGGATTTCGAATGTCCAGGGGTGCAGAATCGGTCCGAACAGTTCAAGCAATTCATTTCCCTGCGCATCATAGACCGTATATTTGCGTCTGAGCAGGGTGAATCGCCGCTGGATGCGGCCGAGCATCTGCCCGGAAGGGGTCAGGATGTGCAGTTCGCGGAAATAAAACCGAAACGGGCTTTTCAGGTTCATCACCAGTTTATTGCCGGGATTGACAACGGCAATTTCGAACGGGCGCCATGCTTTTAGAAACATGCGAACCAGGAAATTGCCGCCGACTTCCGCGGCATAGTAAAGCTGTTGTCCGGCGGCATTATGGATGGCGTATCTGTTTTTGGTTTCAAAGCCCGTGAGAATCTCGCCCCATTCTTTGATTTGCTGAATGACCAAAGAATCCGTTCCGGTTAGTGTCTCCATTCTGCTGTCTCCTGTGAAAAAGGATCTAATTACATTTTCCATTTTCTATAATTTAAGATTATTCACGAGAATTCTCAACAAAAAAGGGCACAGAGGCGAGAATTTATCGTTTATTGACGTAGGGCAGCCGGAGCAGTAAAATGACTGAAAAGCGGCCCTGAAAAGAAGGAAAATGCGATGACAAAACAGATTTCCGAAGAACGTAAAAGCATGTACAACGCCGGGCTGGTGATGATGGTCATCGGCGGGTGTTTGTTCGCGCTGCCGTTTCTGGCGATACCAATCGTCATTATTGCCGGGATGCTCAATGTCGAGGGGGTTCTCAGCGACGGGCCGGGTAAGTGGGTGATTCTCGTCCCGGTAGCCTTTGTTGCGGCGTTTGTCGGCTTCGGTCTGATTGTCGCCGGCGGGGCGATGCGGGGTGTCGCGGCGCGGGGAACGGCGGGGTCGGGACTGGTGCTGGATCCGGAAAAGGCCCGCGAAGACCTGAAGCCGTGGACGGGTATGGCCGGGGGCATGGTCAAGGATGTGCTGGATGAGGCGGATATCGATTTGGGCGGTTCACAGCCGCAAAAAGTGGTGATGATCCGCTGTCAGGCCTGCAAAAAACTCAACGAGGAAGACTCGAAATTTTGCCAGGAATGTGGAAACCCCTTATAATGAGGAAGGTTATTTCGTCCCATAAAGTATCGGGTGCTTAGCCGGATGCTAATTGCGGCGAAATTAACAAGGCCACTGTGTAGCCATAAGTCTTTTTTTTTAAACAACTTGCAATTTTTTTTTAACTAAACATAAACATACAATGTCTTTTCCACAATAACCATAAAGTAGGAATTCCTTTTTTCCGATGATTTATGCAATGTGCAGAAATCCAATGTGGTCTACTTAGCATTTTACGATAGATTTCAGATAAAGGAGATTAAAATGATTAATGCCAGATGTATTCGAGCCATCGTTTTTTTACTTTCGGTCGTTTCCTTCCTGATGTTGGCATCTCCGCTGCAGGCAGAACCGCTGCAAATGGCGCATGGCTGGAGCGTGAATCCCCAGGGAGGAAACGTTGCCGCTGATGAAGCGATTACGATGATGCTCAAAACAGTCAAAAAGCCGAGGTTTATCGTTCTCTATACGACAGCTGACTATGGCGAACAGGAGATCGTTCAGACATTACGCAATCGCTTCCCCGACGCAAAGTTGTTTGGAACCAACGTCTACAAGGGTGTTTTCTCATCGGATGGATTGCATATTGGCCAAAAGGGTTCGCTGGCGATCATGGGATTCGCCGGCGGCGATCTTCAATTCGGCGTCAGCGCAAGGAAAGTCGAAGAGGGCGCCGATGTTGTCGCTCTGACAAAGGACGCGATCGCGGATGCAGCAAAGGATGCAGGCAAATCGCCTGAAGATAAACCCTCTGTGATTCTTCTGGGAGCCACAAAGGGAAAGGAAGATGCGATTGTCACAGGAATCAGCGATGCCTTTGCATGCGATATTCCGCTGATCGGCGGAACCCACTGCACCGACGTATTTGGACATGGGTATGTCATCGAAACCGACAACATGTATAATCCGGGCCTGATTGTCGGGCTGATCTATTCAGAGGCTAAGATCGGCGCGTCTTTTTACGCCGGATTTATTGGAAGAAAGAAGTCCGGGACGATAACCGAAGGAGACGGACGCTTGCTCCAAAAAATCGATGATAAGCCCGCCCAGGACGTTTACAGGGAATGGGCCAACGGTCACTTTGACAACATTGACAGTTCCAAAGAAAGTGTCCTTGTCATGTCCAGCGCCGTGTGTCCATTGGCAAAAGCGATTACACTGCCCGGCGGCGAGATGCGATACATCCCCGTTCGTCCCTGGAGGTTCCATCCCGACGGTTCGCTGAACACGGGCCGGGGATATCCATCTTGGAGATACGATATACTACGTTGAGTGTGATAAAAAAGCACTCCAGAAAAGAGCCGGCATTGTTGCCAGACATGCTTTAGTGGATGGCAGAATCAAGATGAAAGACATTGCGGGAGGACTCCATATTTACTGTGGCGGAGCAGCCAAGACCCTGGGCCTTGAGGCCGACGGCGAAACAGACAAAATGGTCAGAGAGATTAAAAAGGCAATGGGCGGAAAACCATTTATCGGCGGCTTCACCGCCGGAGAACAGGGCAACATTCCCGGATATGGGTACTTCCATGGTAATTTAATGAGCTCCATGGTTATCTTTTCAGAATAGAAAAATCAAGTTACGTGTTCTCCGAATGCCTAAGGTAACGATAAGATGAAGATAACCCTGAAAAGCCGGATATTCTTACTTGTATCGATACTTGTCTTATCATCGATGCTGGCACTGACCTTTGGGCTGCTGAATGGTCTGGGCAACAGACTCCGCAAGGATTTCAAAACAAGGGGTTCCGTCATCGTCAGCTACTTTGTCCGAAATTCGGCCGAGGGAATCATCATCGAAGATGCGGATGGACTGGCCCAAACCATCGAGAGTCTGTTTGAGATCGAGCATATTGTATACGCAATGATTTACGATGCCGAAGGAACACGCATTGCCGGCAGAGAGACCTTGTATGTGGATCACATATTTTCGTTTGGAATGACGGATCATACCGACGAAATAGACATCAGGCAGATTATCGCCGGTAAGAATAACGATGTTCCGGTGCTGGATTTTAAGGCCCCGGTTATTGACGAGTTAGGTCGATACGTCGGAAGCGTACAAGTGGGGATCAGCCTTGCGAGCATTCAGGTTGAAATTCAAAAAATGGCAACTCGTGCGATGACACTGCTGGCAATATTTATCGCCATCGGTTTCGTCGCTTCTTTTCTTGTTGCCAACAGCATTGCAAGCCCGATTTCGAAACTGGTTGCTGTAACAGGCTTCGTCGCCAAAGGGGATCTTTCTCAACGGGTGAACATTAGATCAAATGATGAAATCGGTGTCTTGGGGAAATCCTTTAATAGCATGACGGAGTATTTACAAAAAACAACGACATCTATAGAGAGTCTGAATACAGCCAACCAGCGATTAGAATCTGAAATCGCCGATCGCCAAAAACTCCAATTGCGTGACAAGAGGCTGAACCAACTCCAGAAAAAGCTTTTAGAGTCGGGCACCCTGAACAGTAAAATGAATCTGATTACCGATGCATTAGTTCCGCTGGTGGGTGCTGATTTCGCTCGAATCTGGTTAATCGATAAAGGAGATCGGTGTGAAAACTGTTCGAATGCTGATGCAGCGGATGAACAGAATCGGTGCAAATATCGCGACAAATGCCTGCACCTTGTAGCAAGTTCCGGCAGATACACCCACATTGACGGCGACCATGCCAGGGTGCCATTCGGCTGTTATAAAATTGGACTTATTGCTTCCGGCGAAGAGGATAGGTTTCTGACGAACGAAGTTATGACAGATTCGCGTGTCCATAACAATCAATGGGCGGCTGAACTTGGGCTTGTCTCTTTTGCCGGGTATAAACTTTGTGACGCCAAAGGCCAAACGATTGGTGTGATGGCGATATTTGCCGATTACGAAATTGATCCTATGATAGATGATTTTCTTTATAGTATATCCCACACCGCATCACAGGTGATCATCAGTAAGCAAGCCGAAAGATTGCTAAAGGCGGCAAAAAAGGAGGCCGAAGCAGCCAATATAGCCAAGAGCCAGTTTTTGGCTAATATGAGCCATGAGATTCGTACACCCATGAATTCTATAATTGGTTTCAACGAGTTGCTGACAGATGAAAACCTGTCCGATGAACAACAAATGTATATTGATGTTGTGAATGATTCCAGCCATAATCTGCTCAGACTCATAGACGATATTTTGGATTTTTCCAAGATCGAAGCCGGTCAACTTGACACTGAAATTGTTGAATTCTCATTGGCCAAGCTGCTCCACTCCATTGGGGCATTGATGGAACCGAAGGTCGTTGAAAAAGGGCTTAAATTTGAAGTTATAATCAGCGGCTCTCTGCCTGCACAAATACGCTCTGATCCCTCTCGCCTGCGTCAATGCTTGCTTAATCTTGTTAATAACGCGATTAAATTTACGGAAAAAGGACATGTTTATTTAAATGTTTCACTCGAATATGGCTCTGAGAACGAACCGTTTATCAGATTCGACGTTGAGGATACCGGCATCGGTGTCGCGCCTGAAAAGCATGAATTGATATTTGAATCATTCACTCAGGCAGACGGAGACACGACTCGTAAGTATGGGGGGACAGGACTCGGATTGACCATTACCAAACAGCTCACAGAGCTTATGGGCGGGACACTTACTTTAACAAGCGAAATTGGTCAAGGCTCTGTCTTCTCAATCGTTATACCCGCAGGCGTTGAGATAACAACGCATCCTTATGTTGGACAGGCAGATTGTTAATGGTCACGCGATGTTGTGAACCATGAGGCCCCCCTTTCAGCACCATATTCTCTCCAGATGACGATGAAAGGACGTTAAATTTAACCCAAACACATTATCTCTCAATAATAATACAAAAAGTTTTCTTGCAAAGTGCCCGATACCTCGTATATAATAACACTCATGAAGCAGGACAATGAATATCGTGTTTTCAACTCAGCCGTTATCGCCGGCCTGCTGATTCTGCGCCCCTGCGGCGCATAAACTACCCTACATACTCTAAATAGACCCTTTTTAAACTTTCCATTGGATTTTTGCGCCTTTTTTGCGCATAATAGGCCCCTTATTTTGCGGGTCAGGTCTGTCGAATTAATATCGGACAGAAACCGGCTTGTTTTTAGCTCTATATGAGCATAGGAGTTAGCGATGTCTAAAGATAAAGTGATGATATTTGATACGACGCTGCGTGACGGCGAGCAGGCCGCGGGCAGTCGGCTTGGTGTACGTGAAAAGCTCGAAATTGCCCGTCAATTGGCCCGATTGGGCGTTGATGTTATCGAAGCGGGTTTTCCCATTTCGTCGCCGAAAGATTTTGAGGCGGTAGAATTAATCTCCAAAGAGATTAAAGGACCGGAGATTTGCGGGCTTTCGCGTGCGGTTTTGGCGGATATTGATGCCTGCGGCAAGGCGCTGGCCACGGCCAAACGCAGCCGGATCCATACGGGTCTGGGTATTTCGGATATCCATATCGCTGGTAAGTTCGGTGATGAAAAATATGGCAAGACACTTGGTGAAAAAAAGGCCAAGGCGATCGAGATGGCGGTCGCGGCGGTTAAACACGCCCGTCAGTACACTGACTCAGTGGAGTTTTATACCGAAGATTCCGGACGGGCCGAACCGGCGTATCTCTATGAGATACTGGAAGCGGTGATTGACGCCGGGGCGACTGTGTTGAATATTCCGGATACGACCGGCTATGCGATTCCATACGAGTTTGGAATGCTGATTCGGCAGATTCGAGAAAAAGTTCCGAATATCGACAAGGCGATTATTAGTGCGCATTGTCACGATGACCTGGGTTTGGCGGTTGCCAATTCATTAGCTGCGGTGCGAAACGGTGCCCGGCAGGTGGAATGCACTATTAACGGCATTGGTGAGCGTGCCGGTAACGCAGCGATGGAAGAAGTGGTCATGGCGATGCGGACCCGGCAGGATTTCTTCGACGTGGATACTAATATCGTTACGAGCGAGTTTTGCCGCACCAGCCGGATGGTGGCGGACATGCTGGGCTTTATGGTTCCGCCCAACAAAGCGGTGGTCGGCAGCAACGCCTTTGCGCACAGTTCCGGCATCCATGTGGACGGTGTGCTGAAAAAACGCGAGACCTACGAAATCATGAAGCCTGAAGACGTGGGCGCGCATAAGACCAAGGTGGTGTTGACGGCTCGGACGGGCCGGCATGGTCTGCGGCATCGTCTTGAAGAGATGGGTTATTCGCTGTCGAAGGAAGAACTTGAGAATATTTATGAGCGATTCCTGGTGGTGGCGGATAAGAAACGGGAAGTTTTTGACGAGGATATCGCGGCACTGATCGGCGACGAAGCCCGCATGGTCGACCAGGCGTATCATCTGGAGTACCTGAGTGTGACCAGCGGTACGGGTACGCTGCCGACCGGTGCGGTGAAGATTCGGTTGCCGGACGGGGAAATCCGTCAGGCGGCGGCCTGCGGTGACGGCCCGGTCGATGCGGCCTACGAGGCGATTCGTCAGGCGACGGGACAATCGCCCGTGCTGGACAACTACAACATTCGGGCGATTACCGGCGGCAAAGAAGCGATGGGCGAAGCGACGGTGCGGATCGAGAACGAAGCGGGCCGGACGTTCATCGGACGCGGCGTTTCGACGGATATCATTGAAGCCAGCGCCAAAGCCTATGTGGATGCGATTAACCGGATGGTAGCGGTCAAGGGCGATAGCGACGAAGAAACAAAAATTGAGTTGTAAATAATATTTAACCATGAAGTACATGAAGCAAATGAAGAATTAATTTTATTTTTACTTTATGCTCTTCATGGCCTTCATGGTTGATTTAAGTTGAAATGAAACGGAGATAGCAAACAATGCCAATGACAATAACAGAAAAGATATTTGCACGTGCTGCCGGCAAGAGCAGCGTAAAGGCCGGTGACCTGGTCAATGCCAAAGTGGACGGCATCATGTGTCACGATGTGACGACACCGCCGGCGATATCAATGCTGCAAGAAAAAGGCATCGACAAGGTCTTCGATGTGGAAAAGCTGTACGTGACGCCGGACCATTTTCAGCCGCCGAAAGATATTAAAAGTGCCGAACTGCATAAGCGGCTGGACAAATGGGCGCGGGAAAAGAAATTGCCGTACTATTACCCGCTCGGCAAGGCGGGCGTTTGTCATGCGCTGCTGCCGGAGCAGGGACACATTCGTCCCGGCGAAGTAATCGTTGGCGGTGATTCACATACGTGTACCTATGGGGCGTTCGGCTGTTTTTCTGCGGGGATCGGTTCGACTGATCTGGCGGCGGCGATCGCCACGGGCGAGTTGTGGTTTAAAGTCCCTGCCTCCATGCGGTTTACGCTGAACGGTTCGCTGCCGAAAGGCGTTTACAGTAAAGATGTGGTTCTTGAGGTGATCCGCCGTATCGGGACTGATGGTGCATTATATAAAGCCATCGAGTATGTCGGTCCTGCGCTTAAAGAAATGAGCATGGAAGCCCGGATGACAATTACGAACATGGCGATCGAGGCCGGCGGCAAGAATGCGATCATGGCCTGTGATGAGGTGACGGAAGACTACCTTAAGGGACGTCTTAAAGGCAAACAGGATTATACACCGGTCGAATCGGATGCTGACGCCGAGTATGTGCATGAAGATACGATCGATTGCTCGAAACTGGAGCCCCTGGTGGCATTTCCGCATTTACCCAGTGACGGCCGGCCGATCAGCGAGTGTGCGGGTCACGAAATGGACCAGTGCTACCTCGGAAGCTGTACGAACGGACGCATCGAGGATTTCCGGATTGCTGCAAGTATTATGAAGGGCAAAACGGTTAAGATTCGCACGTTGGTTGTGCCGACGACGCCGGAAGTCTGGAAGCAGGCGAACGATGAAGGCTTGTTTGATATCTTCTACGATGCCGGCTGTGTCATCAGTGCGCCGACGTGCGGGGCATGTCTCGGCGGATTCATGGGCGTGCTGGGTGCGGAGGAAAGATGCGTCAGTACAACCAACCGCAACTTCGTCGGTCGGATGGGACACCCGACCAGCGAAGTGTATCTGTGTAACCCTGCAACGGCGGCCGCAAGTGCCGTTGAAGGCAAGCTTGCCGACCCGAGAAAGTATCTTTGAGAGAAACTCTAAATTCTAATCTCTAAACCCTAAACAAATACAAATGACAGAAACTCAAAATACAAAACAGTACGACCTTGAGGACAGGACGCTTGAATTTGCACGGTGCGTGAGGGGTTTTGTAAAGAGATTAGATCGAACGTTGGCGAACATAGAAGATGGCAAACAGCTTATAAGGTCTTCCGGGTCAGTTGGAGCAAACTACATCGAAGCTAATGAGGCTTTGAGCAAAAAGGATTTTTTAATGCGTGTCAAAATATGCCGCAAAGAAGCCAAAGAGAGTCGGTATTGGTTGAAACTGATAAATATAGACGGCAAAAAAGAGCTTGGACACGAAAGGGATGTCTTAGAAAACGAAGCCAGTGAACTTACAAATATTTTTGGTGCGATTGTAACCAAAAGTAAGTAGTTTTTTTGAAAATTTGCTGTTGGGATTTGGATATTGTTTAGGATTTAGAAATTAGAGATTAGAATTTTTTTGAGGTTTATAATGGCAAAGGCACATGTTTATCAACGGGACCACGTGAATACGGATGAGATTATTCCCGCGCGCTATTTGAATACGGATGATATCACGGAGTTGGCGAAGCATTGCATGGAAGATCTGGATGTGGATTTCATGAAGAAATGTCAGCCGGGCGATGTGATTGTCTGCGGCGATGACTTTGGCTGCGGCAGCAGCCGGGAACACGCGGTCTGGGCGATCCAAGGAGCGAAGGTCGGTGCAGTGATCGCGCAGTCATTCGGGCGGATCTACTATCGCAACTGCATCAACTGCGGCTTCTACCCCATCGAACTGCACGGGGCGCTGGAGAAGATCAACGACGGCGACGAGCTGGTAATTGATTACAAAGCCGGAACGATCGACAACAAGACGCAGGGCACGACGATCGCGTTTACGCCGCTGCCGGAGTTTGCGCTGGAAATCGTCAACGACGGCGGCCTGCTCGATCATATTAAAAAGCGAAAATAAAAATGCAAAATCGCAGAAATTGAATAGAAAGGGAAGCAACGATAATGAAGACGTATAAGATTGGTGTGATGGGCGGGGATGGAACCGGCCCGGAAGTAACCGTCGAAGCGGTTAAGGTCATGGATGCGGCCTGTGCCAAGTTTGGCTTTAAAATAGAGCAGACCGAATATGACTTCGGCGGCGAACGCTATAAACGGACCGGTGAGATTCTGCCGGATGGCGCGGTTGACGAGCTGAAGAAGCAGGACGCTATCCTGCTGGGTGCCATCGGCCATCCGGACGTCAAGCCCGGTATCCTTGAAAAAGGGCTGCTGCTGCGGATGCGGTTTGAACTGGATCAATATATTAACCTGCGTCCGGTGCGATTGTTCCCCGGCGTGGAAACGCCGCTGAAAGACAAAGGCCCCAAAGAGATCGATTACGTTGTCGTTCGTGAAAACTCCGGCGATATTTATACCGGCTCCGGCGGGCTGATGATGAAAGATACCCCGCACGAAGTGGCGACTCAGACGGCGGTCTATACCCGTTTCCAAGTGGATCGTGCCTTGAAGTATGCCTTTGAATATGCTCGCAAGCACGGCAAGAAGGCCCGCGGCGTCGGCGACGAAAACACGCTCGGCCTGGTCGGCAAGACCAACGTGCTGACATTTGTCTATGACCTGTGGGAACGGGCGTTTCATGAAATGGGCAAAAAGGACTATCCGGATATCCGACGGGATTACTACCATGTGGATGCGACGTGCATGTGGATGGTTAAGAGCCCGGAATGGTTTGATGTGCTGGTGACCGGTAACCTGTTCGGCGATATCATCACGGACTTGGGTGCGATTACGCAGGGCGGCATGGGCATCGCCGCCGGCGGTAACATCAACCCCGAAGGCGTCAGCATGTTTGAGCCGATCGGCGGGTCTGCGCCGAAGTATACCGGCATGGGCGTTATCAACCCGCTGGCCGCGATTTGTGCGATGCAGATGATGCTGGAGACGCTGGGCGAAGAGGCCGCGGCGAAAAAGATTGACGAGGCGGTTCGTTATGTGACGGCCAATAAGCTGAAATCACTGGCCGCTAAACAGATGGGCTATACCACCAGCCAGGTCGGCGACATGGTAGCGGAGTTAGTTGCACAGTAAAGCACAAGTTTCTTTGAAAAGTTTACAAACGCTGCCGGTTTACATCGGCGGCGTTTTTTTATAGAATATATTGCCACCGATAATAATTTGTCATGCCGGGCTTGACCCGGCATCCAGCGGGTGTCGCATGGATCCCGGCTCGGGGGCCGGGATGACATGAAGAGAGCGGGATGATAAGTGAATTTGGAGTTTACCGAAGGTTATGCCAGCGAATTTAACAGCGCAATATAAAAAGGCCGAGGAACGGTACAAGGCCGCCGGGACGGACGAGGAAAAACTTAGCGCCTTGGAGGAGATGTTGCGCGAGATTCCCAAGCACAAGGGAACCGAGCATTTGCAGGCGGATTTAAAAAAACGACGCAGCAAACTCAAAGAGGCGATTGAAGGCGGCAGCAAAAAGGGCGGCGTCAAACATGTCGATATCTTTCATATTCCCAAAAGCGGCGCCGGACAGGTGGCATTGGTGGGAATGCCCAACTGCGGCAAGAGCGCGATTCTTGCGGCATTGACCAGTGCCCATGTGCATGTGGCTGATTTTCCGTTTGCGACGGATAAACCTGTTCCCGGCATGGCGCTGTATGAGGATGTGCCGATTCAGTTGGTTGATGCGCCGCCGATTACGGCCGATTTTGCCCCGCCGGGACTGGTCAATACCTACCGTGCTGCCGATTTGCTGGCGATTGTGATTGATTTGGCGGGGGCGGTACTGGAACAGATGGAAGTCTGTACGGCGTACCTGGATTCGCATAAGCTGATTTTGACCGAAGGCGGCGATGCCCATCTGGGGCGAATGACATTTGTGATTGCGACCAAGACCGATGTTGCGCCGGAAGGGACACTGGCGACGCTGAAAGAACTGACGGAGCGACCGTTCGAGTATATCGAGATTTCCAGCGAGACAAAGGCCGGGCTGGATGATTTGATGCGGCGCATTTTCGAAATGCTGGATGTCGTGCGGGTGTATGCGAAAAAGCCGCACGAGGAACCGGACATGAAAGAACCGTTCACACTCAAGCGGGGCAGTAATGTGCATGACCTGGCGTATCATATTCATCGGGAGCTGGCGGATAAACTCAAGACCGCCCGCGCGTGGAACTCACCGAAGATACACGACGGGCAAAACGTGCCGCGAGAACATGTGCTTAGTGATAAGGAAATAATTGAGCTGCACTTTAGTTAGGGATTAAAAAACCAATGGGACGTTATGCATATGTTATTGAGCAGGCTTCTCTATATGGGCAAGATCGTCTTGCAGTATTTGAAATAGATGGCTATATTATTTTATTGCTTGCTGATGGAGCGGGAGGGGCTAAAGGAGCGGAACAAGTATCCGAAAAGTATATTGAGTTTATGATTGATCGACTTAGGAGCGATACAATATCGAGAGATTCAATGGTCGCAGAACAAATGATGCGAGATGTAGATTTGAAATTATTTCCATTTTCGGACGGTTGCGAGTCAACCGCAATTGTTATTTTTATTAAAGGCAGTGAAGTCTGGGGTGCCAGCGTCGGGGATTCAAGGGCTTGGGTATTTAATGACGAATTCGAATATGAATTGACAAAAAATCAATATTGCAAACCGATGCTTGGAAGCGGACGCGCAATCCCCGTCGGCTTTGGTCCAATTTTGTTTGATGGCTTTGTCGTCGTGGGTTCCGATGGCTTATTTAATTATACGTCGATAAGTCACATAAAGGAAAAGTTAGATTCTGTAGAGCTTGTTGATATCCCAAAATCATTGGTTGATCTTGTTCGGTTAGCATCCGGAAATTTACAGGACGATTGTTCAGTTATTGTGTATAAAACATAAGAGACAACTATTAGCGGTTTACTTGGAGATTTTTATGGAGTGTAAAAAAGATAAGAATGTGAGTTTTTGTAATTGCAGTTATCCGGGTTGCGGCAAGAAGGGGGTTTGCTGTGAATGCCTGCAATACCATTTGAAGATGAAACAACTTCCCGGCTGCTGTTTCCCCGACGAAGTCGAGCGCACCTACGACCGCAGCTTCACGGCATTCGCCAAGGCGTGGAAGCTGTAGAATTGTCGATTGTCGATTGACGAGGGACGATTGGAGAAAGTATTACGATGTCATCCTGAACGCAGTGAAGGATCTCAACTGTTTTGATAACACGATCTGTAAGGTTGTGGTGAGATTCTTCGTCCCGATACGTCGGGACTCAGAATGACGTTTTCGAAGGAAACAATAGGGCAAACACCATGAAATCTACCTGTCCGACCCCCGCCGCGTTGCACCGGAAAAATTAAAAACCATTGTTCGCAGGCCGGTAAATAAAATATAAGAGATTATTTTGTTTTTTGGTCGAGCTTATGGATTAACTTAACAATGTCAGATTCATCAACTGTATCCAAGATTCTTTCAGCATCTATTTTCAGTAATGTCTCCAAAGCATCTTGAATTGCTCTTATTTGAGATGGTGTGAGATTATCCAATCTTCCTTCTGATTCTAAGTGAAAGATGAGTTGATCAATATAGTCGTCTTCAAAAGCAAGTCTTATCATGGCGGGAAGGTAATAAGTAAAGGCTTGATCGCCAGCAAAACAGATGGGATCCCAGCAGGGATTTCCAAGCTGGTCTATCGTAATAGTATCGGGATTAAAATTAGACAAAGTTTGATTGTGTTCAATACACTCGTCACAATGACAGGTGCCACGAATAAAAACCGTTGGGCGTTTTATATCACGAAATGCTTTTTTAACAACATTGATAGCTTCAGATTTTGTCATAATAATATATTATGCGGTTCTTAGTTCGGCCTTAAGGTTGGTGGTCAGAGCGTCAAGAATATCACTCTGCCAGGTGTCGACGGTTTCGTGTCTTAGGGTTCCCTGTTCGTCGCGGAAGCGGAGTGAGACGGTGACGGACTTTTTGCCGTTGGGGATGGGCTTGCCGCGGTACAGGCCGGTGAAGTCAATCTGTTCCAGTTCGGCAGGGGCTTTGCCCTGCACGGTGGCGGTAATCTGGTCCCACTGCACGGGTTCATCGACGATGAGTGACAAATCGCGGACGATTGCGGGAAATCGCGGAATGGGCTTAGCGGTCGGGATCGCCCCGGCTTTTTCCAGCAGCACTTCGAAGTTCAACTCCGCTGCGGTGACGTCCTGCTTTTCAATATCAAACTGGTTGGCAACCTCGGCCGTCAGCAGACCCGCGCAGCCCAATATGTCGCCGTCGAGCGTAATGTCAGCGGCGGCTTGCGCCCATTTTCGTTTGGCGGGGACAAAATCGAGTTTGCTGTCCGGGCAGAGCGCGGCGACCAGGCCTTCGATAACGCCGCGCAGTGTGCGGAAATCAGTATCGGCTACAAGGGCCAGCTTTGTATGTTCATCCGGTAGTTGACCCGGCTGATGATTTTCGTCCGGGATAAACGTGTCGGCCAGTTCAAACAGCCGGCAGGGTTTATTACCAACGTTGTAGTTGGACCGCAGAACCGATACCAGTGAGCCGATGAGGTTCTGACGCAGGCAATTGGTGCTTTTGAGCACTTCCTCGCGGATCGACATATGTTGCTCAGCGGTCTGGTCAGAAAACAGCTCGGCGGTCTTTTTATCCACGAACGTGACGTTGATGGATTCATAGAAACCTGCGCCGGTCAGGAACGCACGAATTTTTTGTACGGTTTTTTCACGCTTGTTCGGCGGCGCGACTTCGATATGAATTTTCGGTTCGACCGGGATGTTGTCATAGCCGTAGCATCGCGCGGCCTCTTCGATCAAGTCGGCCTCACGATACAGGTCATGTCGCCAGCTTGGCGGGGTGCAAACGAGCAGGTTGTCATTTTTCATCTCCGGCTTGAAACCCAGCGATGAAAAGATCTTCAGCACTTTCTCTTTTGAGATTTCAATTCCCAGCAAAGCATTCATACGGGATAGCCGCATAGCAATTGTGCCGCGCTCTTTCTTTTCGGGATACGCATCGACGATGCCGCTGGCGACGGTGCCGCCGGCGGTTTCAGCGATGAGCTGCGCGATACGCGCCGAGACCCATTCAATATTTTCCGTATCGACATGCCGTTCGAATCGGAACGATGCCTCCGATGGCAGGGTCAGCTTGCGGCTGGTGGTGCGAATCGTGACCGGCTCAAAATGGGCCGCCTCCAGCAGGACATTGGTGGTTGTTTCGGACACTTCCGTATTCAGTCCGCCCATGACACCGGCAATGGCTACGGGAATCTCTGCGTCGGCGATGACCAGCATCGCATCCTTCAAATCGCATTTGGTTTCGTCGATGCTGACGAGCTGTTCGCCGTTGGCGGCTTTGCGGACGATAATTTTTTGTCCGCCGATCTTGTCATAATCAAAGGCATGTGTCGGCTGGCCGGTTTCCATCATCACATAGTTGGTGATATCGACAACATTATTAACGCAGCGCTGGCCGATGGTTTCCAGCCGTTTTTGCAGCCACGCCGGCGAAGGGCCGATCTTGACATTTTTAATGACGCGAGCGGTATACCGATTACACAGTGCCGGTTCGTGAATTTCAACCTTGACCAGTCCGGCAGTTGTCTCTTCAGTTTCTTTCAGATCGATCGCCGGCAGTTTGAGTTCAGTGCCGACAGCCGCGGCCAGTTCCCGTGCGATGCCGATATGCCCCAGGCAATCGCCGCGGTTGCTGGTAATCTCGACATCGATCATTGTGTCGTCCCCGACGGTCTCAGTGCTTTCGATGGGAAAGCCCAAATTGCTGAGAATATCGGAGATTTCTTCGGCAGAAAGGCTTGTATCCACGTAATCCCGCAACCAATCCAGTGAAATTTTCATCGATTTTATCTTTCAGATTTATAAATTTTTGGCCCGCATTCAATCAAAATAGGCATTTAAAAGGACGCAAGAATAATCCAATAATGGCTTTCTGTCAATTGTTTTAAGGGATTCCCATGAGCATAAGACTTACAAGGTCTATTATTCTTATTTTACCCAGACATGAAATCTTGACTTTTGAACGAAAAACTAACATAACCGCCTTGCTTTTTCGGAAATTCAGTCGCTACAATAGTTATCGGATGGAGGTGTGAGGAAAGGGACAGGGTGTCACTTCTTTTCTTCCCACCGCAATAATTGATTAGGGTAAAGGATTTTACCGGACGGAGTTTGTGCGCCCGACGCTAAAGTCAGGGGGTTGTTCTTCAACACGTTTTATTATGGGCAGTGCCGATCGACGACAAGATTCGCAAAGGAATGCACCGAAAAATGATAAGCCGAATGCAGATAAGAACGTCTCCGGACGTATCAGTGCTGCACAGAACGGACAGGGTGCCGACTCTACGCTCATTGGCGCTTCCGATGCGTTTGCAGCATTGCTTGAGATGATCCAATCGATCGCCCACCGCCGCTGCTGTGTGACGATCACCGGTGAAACCGGAACCGGTAAAGAAATGGTGGCCCGAAAAATTCACGAACACAGTGACCGCTCTAATAATCCGTTTGTTCCCGTTGACTGTACGACCCTGACGGGACAGCTCTTTGAAAGCCAGTTGTTCGGTCATGTCAAAGGAGCGTTTACCGGGGCGATCCATGATACGCTGGGTTTTTTCCGTGCGGCTGACCGCGGGTACGATATTTCTGGATGAGATCAGCGAAATTCCACTGGAGCTTCAAGCCAAACTGCTGCGTGTGCTTCAGGAAGGGTCCGTTCACCCCGGTTGGTTCTACGCAGGCCCATCCGATTGACGTGCGTGTACTGTGTGCGACAAACCGGGATCTGAAAAAAATGGTGGACGGCAAGGAATTCCGTGCGGACCTTTACTATCGCGTCAATGTGGTCAATCTGGAGATTCCGCCGCTTCGACAGCGGCCCGAAGATATTTTGCCTTTGGCGAACCATTTCCTGGCCAATATCGCGGATTTCTATGATGAAACGGCTAAGGTACTTTCGCAGCGCACTGAAGAGGATGCTGTTGAAGTATCACTGGCCGGGCAATGTGCGTGAGATGGCCAATGCCATGGAGCGGTGCCATGTGCTGACGAAAAGCGGGGTCATCGAGCCGGCGACGCTGCCGGTGGAAGTCCTGATGTTCTCCTAACGCCGAGAAAAATGTCGACAGCCCCTTGCCCACACTGGATGCGGCGAAAGAGCGGCTGATCACCGAGGCGCTGAAAGTGACCGGCGGACGAAAAGTTGCAGCCGCAAGAATTCTTGGGATCGACCGAAGAAAACTGTCCCGGCTGATCGAACGGCTCAATATCACCATCCCCAAGTAGAATAGAATTTTGGTTTTCAGGTCTCAGCTTGTAATATCGCGTCTACCCCCGCGCTTTTATTATATTATTTTAGTGAATTTATTTGTGATTCCTCGCTATTCTTTGGTGCAATACGATCAATAAAGTTGAAAATTGCACGATGGCCCTCCGGCAATTGGTTGTTCACGAAATACTGCGCGATGTTCAGCG
>CAXXSL010000003.1:0-15804 GCA_963675525.2 Anaerohalosphaeraceae bacterium
AATTCTTTCAAGATCGAAGGCCGGATGAAAACTATTCATTACCTGGCAACTGTTGTGTCATTCTATCGCCAGGTCATCGACGGCAAAATAGTCTCGCACGAAGAGGCCCTGAAACTGCTCAACCGGGTTCCCAATCGCGGTTATTCCACCGGTTTTATCAAAGGAATGGTTCAGCCCGACGACTATTCCGTCGGCAAAAGTCTGTCCGGCGCCAATGCTACGTTTGTCGGCAATGTCACCGACTGCGACAACGGCGTGTCAACCGTCGAAGTCCGCAACAAGATTCACGCCGGCGACACGCTCGAAGTCCTCAAACCCGACGGCAGTTTATCCGAAATCACGCTACCTGCGGAACTGACAACCTCTCACGGCGACCATGTTGATTTTGCCAATAATAGCCAGTATATTATGCTGACCGAAACACTCCCGGAATATGCCATTCTGCGAAGAGTGAAATCATAAACCCTTTGTAAACGAAGATGATGCTGAAACGATTTATCAAATATTATAAACCGCATCGCGGCTTATTTACTGTAACAATGGCCGCGGCTGTCTTGGGAGCCGTTTTAACGGTCTTTATCCCTGCGGTCACTCGCCATCTTCTGGATAAGTCGATTCCCAATGAAGATCTGGCCGGGATCATCCGCAATCTGATGATAATGCTGATATTGATTCTGCTGACAACCGCGATGAGCTATATCCGTGTCAAATGGGGACACATCCTCGGCGTGCGGATCGAATTCGACATGCGGGCCGAATTCTTCAGCCATCTCCAAAAACTCAGCTTCAACTACTTCGACAATGTCAAGACCGGCCACCTGATGAGCCGCATCTCCAACGACCTCGGCCAAATCGCTGAAGTCGCCCATCATGCACCCGAAGATTTGCTCATTTCACTGTCACTGCTCATTGGGGCGTTTATCGCCATGTTCAGCTTCAATGCCCCGCTGGCCATCATTGCCATGATTCCGATACCATTTATGGTCGGCTGGGGTGTTTTTTACGGCGGCAGTATGCGGCGCGGGTTTCGCAACGTCCGCAAAAAGATTGCCGACATTAACAGCCGGGTCGAAAACTCGGTTCAGGGCGTGCGCGAGGTCAAATCCTATGCCAACGAAGATGAGGAAATCGACAAATTCGATATCGTCAATGTCAGCTTTCGTTCGGCGAAGGAAAAAATGTACGGCATCATGGCGGTCTTCTTTTCCGTCATGAGCCTTTTGATTGAAAGCTATTTTCTAATCGTCATCGCCGGCGGCGTCATCCTGATTCATCTGGGTCAAAATGTAACATCCGGCGATCTGCTGGCATTTGTATTGTATGTCTATTTTATTCTTAACCCGATTCGCCGACTGGTCAATTTTGCCGAGCAGTTTCAGCAGGGAGCCGCCTGCTTCGAACGCTTTACCGAGATCATGGATATCGAGCCGGACATCGTGGACAAAAAAGACGCCCGCACATTTAGCCCCGTCAACGGCGAGATCACGTTTGACAAGGTCAGCTTCAAATACAACCAATCGCATGACTGGATATTAAAAGACATCACCCTGACAATCCCCGCACACAAAACCATCGCCATCGTCGGCGAATCCGGCGCGGGAAAGTCCACCATCGTCTCGCTCATCCCCCGCTTCTACGAACCTGAGAAAGGAACCATTCGCATCGATGCCCATGACATCATGGATTTGAAGCAAAAGTTCCTGCGCGAAAACATCGGCATCGTTCAACAGAATGTTTTCCTGTTCGACTCGACCATTCGCGACAACATCATGTACGGCAACCCCGCCGCAACCGAGGAACAGTTGATCGACGCCGCCCAAAAAGCCAACATCTACGACTATATTCAATCGCTGCCGGAAGGCTTCGATACGCTGGTCGGCGAGCGCGGCGTCAAACTGTCCGGCGGGCAGAAACAGCGCATTTCCATCGCGCGGGTTTTCCTGAAAAATCCGCCTGTCTTTATCTTCGACGAGGCCACCAGTTCACTCGACAGCGAATCCGAAACGCTCATTCAGCAGTCACTGACACTGCTGTGCCAAAACCGCACGACCATCATCATCGCACACCGTCTGAGCACAGTCAAAAACGCAGACTACCTGTACGTGATGAACCACGGCCAAATGGTCGAGCACGGCACCCACAACGAACTGCTCGAAAAGAAAAACTATTACCACAAGCTCTATACCATGAATTTATTTTAACCAATCTTTTCGTTTGGATTGATAGAATTTCAATGGAAGAAAAAGTCGATAGCGATTATAAAACCTGCTATCGCATTGAAGGACTAAAAAGCTCAAGATTGAAGGAAACAGAATGAGCCATCTGATAAACCACCGGAATATAGTGTTATGGATTGTTATTGTTGGTTTAATTAACATTTCGTTTGCTGAAAAATCAACCAACCGCTGGAAGTGTACCGGCTTGCTGGATCCGCAAACGCAATCCCAACTCGCAGGAAGAGAAAAATTTTTCGATGAATTGTTTCAATTCCCCTCGGAATACAAAAATGCTTCGGCCTCAGAGAAGAAAAAGCTGGAAAAGCAGTGGGTCAAAGAGTTGAACGATTCGGACCGGGAAAAAGCAACTTTAGCCGCCGCTAATCTTGGAATTGTCAAATCAAAACCTGCAGCTCGGTATATTGAAAAAGCGGTGATCGAAAAAGGGGGACGGTTTCGCTGGGTTTGCACGCGGTCACTTGGGCAAATCGGAGCGAAAAGTTCGATCCCCGTCCTCATCGACCTGCTGGACAACCAGCAAAAAGATTCTCAAATTTACGCCAGAGTATCGCTTGCGGAAATTGCCGGCATCTACTTCGGAGACGACAAACGAGAATGGCAGGAATGGGCGGGCCTGCCCGTCGATTCGACTGTAACGGCGGAAACTTCTGATTCCAACGGTCCCAACGCAAATGAGAAACTCCAAACTGCCCGGGAAATGTTAAGGGGAACAGATAAGAATACAGTTGAGGCGCAGCGAATTTTGCTTGAACTGGCCGACAATCCCGGTTCACTGTCACCGGCCCCACTCTGCTATGTCTATGTTTACCTGGGGTATATTGAGGATTTGGCGAATAACAGGCAAGCCGCAATGGATTGGTTCAAAAAAGCGGTTGAACTCGAAACGGTAAAACAAAACGGCATTTACAGCGTTGCCGAGCAGGGTCTGACTGCACCGGTCACCCACCTGAATCATCTCGACGGCCAAACAGGCAATTCATGGACGGGTACTGTGCGAACAGTTAGAAAAGCATCGGTCTCCAAAAACCGGCCGGAAGAATTCGGTACCCCCAAAATGAACCTGTCTGCGACAGAACGGTTGGAGAACTTCGAGGCCTTGGCCGAAGCGATCGATCAGTATTATTCATTTTTCGATTACAAAAACATTGACTGGCTCCAAATTACAACAGAATATCGTCAAAAAATCGAAAGGGCAAAAACGAGTACAGAATTCTACCGCATATTGTATCAATTCGTAAGGGAATTACAGGACGCCCACTCCCGGCTGTGCAGTTACGACAATATTCCCAAACTCGGTCCTTATACTCCGCCAGTCGTCACTCGGCTTATCGAAGGACAGCTGACCGTCACGAACGTATTGCCGAATTCCGAAGCGTATGATAATGGCCTGCGTCCCGGTGTCATCATTACGGGAATCGACGGGAAGGACGTGCCTGAAAAGATCGAACAGATTCGCCCTTTCATCAAAATGGTCTCGTCCGAACGAAGTTTTCGTGAAGAAGCGTATCGGCGCATCCTTTGCGGTCCAAAAGGCAGTGACGTTACTGTGCGTTTTTTCATGCTGGATGGCCAGACCAAAATCGTCCGACTTGAAAGAACGGTTTCATACAAAAAGATGGCCCCAAAACCTGATTTTCCGGTTACAAAACAGGAATATATTTGGGATGGTATCCATCCCAGCGGCTGCGGCTACATTCGCATTGTGTCGTTCGGGGGAAAACAGCAGGGCGCTGAGGAATTTGATAAGGCCCTTGAACGGCTGAAAAACACATCGGGGTTGATTCTGGATGTCCGCGACAATCCCGGCGGCTTCGGAGCAGGTCAAGAGCAAATTATTGGCCGATTTATTACGGAATCCACCAATGTCAATATTGTCTACAAAAAGAACGGTCCCGGTCATAATGATTTCGCCGAACGTCACACGTATTATGAACCAAAAGGTACCTGGCAGTATACCAAACCGGTCATATTATTAATGGACTCCTTCACAGGCAGTGCCTCCGACTTATTCGTCTGCAGTCTGGCAAGTACCGGCCGAGTCGTCACCATGGGCACCTCCACTCATGGCAACCTGTCCGGTACCAGTGTGTACGTTCACCTGCCCTGCGATCTGGTAGTCCGCGTGTCGGCTGGCTATATCTGCGATGCCGCCGGCAATATCATCGAGCGAAACGGGAACGTACCGATGATACACGCCGCCTTGACCATCGCCGACATCCGCAATGGTACCGACTCAGTCATCGACCGCGCCGCCGAACAATTACAACTTCAGGAAACAATCCTAAACAAAGAAAATTTGAAAATTAAATCCTCACATTAGTAAATATTTTACATCCGCCGAAAAGATATCTTGAACACCGGGGCTGATTGGATTATATAGGGATCCTGTTGAAAACATTTTAAAACCAGCAGGAAATTACAATGACGGGTGTTTCAGGAAAAGAAATTTCATTTTTCGGCATTGGTGGGATTGCCCTCATACCGAACTGCTGAAAAAGAAAGAGTATTACCACAAACTCTATACGATGAATTTATTTTAACACAAGTTACAAGATAAAGAGGTCTCATATGAAATCCAAAATCGCCATCCTGTTATTTTTTGTCGGTCTTCTGTCAGCCAATACTTTCGCCAGACCGCCGAAAGCCATTAAGATATACCCTGAAAATGGTGCCACCGATGTCAAACCGGGACCGACCAAAATACGGATTCTTTTCGATCAGGATATGAGTTCCGGCGGTTACTCTCTTTGCGGCGGCGGGGAAAATTATCCGGAAATCGTCGGCCGACCCAGATGGTCGGGCAAACGGGCCTTCGTTTTTTCGGCCAACCTGAAACCGGACCATGAATATTCCTTCGGCATCAATTGCCCTTCCGCACAAAACTTTAAAAGCGTCACCGGGGAATCCGCCGAAGTCTTGTTCGTGACATTCTATACCGCCGGCGAAGACGGAGCACCTAACCATCAGGATACGTTGACAACCGAAGAGAACCAGGCGGCTTTTGATGCGCTGAAAGTCGCCGTGACAAAAAACTATTCTTATCGTGACTTAAAAGGACTGGATTGGCAGGCCGTGCTGGAAGAATATAAACCGCAATTGCTGCAGGCCTCCAGTCCCGAAAAATTCGTATCCGTCGCCAAACTGGTCCTCAGCAAGGCTAAAGACAAGCACATCTGGTTCAAGATCGGTGACAAAACGATTCCCTGTTATACCAGTCCCGTCACCCTGAACGCAAATTTCAAAATTCTAAATGAACTTGTCCCGAATCTCAAAAAAGAAAGCAACACTATTTACAGCGGCCGATTCGACGACGGCATTGGTTATATCCTCATTAATAGTTGGGCCGTTCACACAGAGAAAGAACTGGAAGGATTTTTTGCCGCATTGAATCATTTTTCCAACGCATCCGGTCTTATCATCGACGTTCGCAGCAACGGAGGCGGAAGTGAACCCTTGGCCCGGCAGGTTGCCGGATGCTTCATCGACAAGCCAAAACTGTACGCAAAAAACATCAATGTTGACCCCCACAACCCGGGGCAATTTACGCCGGTCTATGAACGTTTTGTCCGGCCGAACAAAACAAGACCGAAATACCGCGGCAAAGTAGCCGTACTCATCGGCCCGGTCGTCATGAGCAGTTGTGAAGCGTTTGTATTGATGATGAAACAGGTACCCGGATGCACGATTATCGGTGAGCCGACACAAGGCAGTTCCGGCAATCCGCAGCCGTACGATCTGGGTAATGGAGTCACGGTATTCCTCCCGTCATGGCAGACCCTGCTGCCGGATGGGACCTGCTTTGAAGGCAAAGGCATCATGCCCGATATACCGGTTAAAGCCGGGCCTGAGCAATTTAAAAACGACGATCCCATTATTGCTGAGGCATTAAAGCAATTACGAAAATAACTGAAAGTTCATTCGTGAAACAGTAAATTCCTTCCATTTACTGTTTTGCAATGCAATATAAATTCTTCGAACCTTTAAGATAAAGCTCATCACCGACAATGATCGGTGAGGCGTCAAAACCGTCATCCAGTTTATTTGTGGCCAGTACCTCTAAGGTATCGGACACTTTGATAACTTTCGTTGTTCCCTTCCGGCCTACGAAATAAACACGATCCTTCACACCCACCGGTGAGGCATAAATGCCCGACAGACCCTCGAGCATCTGTTTCACATAGTTCTCTTTACCATCCTTGGCGTCGTAACAGGAGATCTCCGCTTTATTTCCTGAACAGACGTAGATCTTGTCACCCGCCAAAACAGGAGAGGGAACATACGGGGTGTCCCGTGTTACTTTCCACACGATTGCATCTGAATTAGTCAGGTCACCCGTTTGTCCCAGCTTGATCGCATACAAAGCCGCACCGCGAAAGCCGCTGGTTAAGTAGACATTTCCAAATCCTGCCACCGATGTCGGAATCACATTATCTGTCTGACCGCCGCATGTCCAAATGACATCGCCCGTGTGCAAATCATAAGCCCGGGCAAGATTGGCGCCATTCACGATAATCTGGATCTTCCCGTCAACTTCAACCGCAATCGGAGTGGTCCAGCTTGTCCGCTCATCCCGTTCCTTTTTCCACAGCTCCTCGCCTGTCTCTTTATTAAACGCAACAATAAATGAATCTCCTTCATGATCACAAACAACAATCACCGCATTGTCGGCCACACAGGGAGAAGTGCCTTCCCCGAATCCTGCCCGTATATCCATTTTAACAAGATCTTGACTCCATTTGATATTACCCTCCATATCCAGGCAGTAGAAACCGCGAGAGCCAAAATTTGCCCAGATATGCTTGCCGTCTGTGACCGGAGAATAAGATGCAAAGCTCCCATCCGCGTGATGTCCCTGATGCGGTAATCCCTCAGTAACAGTTTTCTGCCAGATCATTTTACCGTCTTTTCGATCAAGACATACCACGTCAAACTTATACTCACTCGTAGGCCCCTGGCTCATTCTCCGCCTGCCCCCACCCTGATCAGCGGGAGTTTCAGCTTTCACTTCTTTCGTCGGAATCGCCGTGAGGAAAATAAGCTTATCCTCCCAGACAACCGGCGTCGATAAACCGCTTCCCGGAATCGCCACTTTCCACTTAATATTCTCCGTCTCGCTCCAGGTCAAAGGAGGATTTCCCTCAGGAGCAGATCCTGTATTCACAGGCCCGCGCCAACTGGGCCAATTGGCTCCGTCCGCACCAGCGGCAAATAGTGTAAATAGATAAACAATAAAACAAGATACGAAAGTCGTTTGGGTAATTTTTTCTTTCATGATAATCATCTCTCCTGTATTTGTGGCACTAATACATTTTTTGGCGACATTATAATTAAGCGCAAAGTCCTTTTCATAGTAAGTATACGGAGTATCGTCTAAGGTTACAGAGAATTATGGACAAAAAAATCTTTACCTCCATATCTGTCTGACAAAACTCATGTTAAATCAAAAAAATCATCTTGAAAAAAACCGCATTAGTCGATTATAAATCGATGATTAGGATTATTGGAAACCCTCATTTATGAATATTAAAGGTAAAAAATATCACTTTATCGGTATTGGCGGCATCGGAACCAGTGGTTTGGCCAAGATCTTGATGAAAAACGACGCAATTGTCACCGGCTCAGACATGGAAAACAGTTCTGTCATTGAGCATCTTCGCACGCTCGGCAGCCGTATTGTAAACGGTCACAGTCCCGACAATATTGCAGTCGATACAAACGAAGTTGTCATCAGTGCCGCCGTCACTGCCGCAAATCCCGAATTGGCAAGAGCTTCTGAATTGGGTCTGCCTATCTTCAAATATGCCGAAATGCTGGGCAAAATGTTCGACAGCTATGACGGTATTGCTTTCGCCGGGACCCACGGCAAAAGCACCACCAGCGGCTGGCTGGCCTACATCCTCGAAAAAGCGGGCAAAAAGCCCAATTACATCGTCGGCGCTGAAATCGGCCAACTTCAAAGCTCCAGCGGCGTCGGTAGTAGTAAAGTCTTTATTGCTGAAGCCTGCGAATACGACCGCAGTTTTCTGAACCTGCACCCACAGATCGCGGTCCTCTTGAACATTGAACAGGACCACCTGGACTATTACCGCAACGAAGATGAAATCGTCGAAGCGTTCGCTCAGTTTGCCGCCCAAGTCAAGTCCGGCGGCATTCTCATCGCCAACGGACAGGACAAAAACGTCGCTCGTATCCTTCGCAAGTTCGCCACCGAACCGAAGATCGTAACCTTTGGCCTCCAAACGCATTGCGACTTCAACGCTCGCAACCTCGAACGGGTTGAAGGATGCTACGAATTTGATGTTTTCCGCAATGACGCCCTCTTGGGCCGATCCCGCATCGAATTACCAGGTGAACACAATGTCCTCAACGCCTTGGCAGTCATCGCCGCGGCCGTCCATGCGGGGCTGAAGTTCGAGGAAATCGCATCGCATTTAGGCCGCTTTAGCGGTATTGACCGTCGGCTGATGTTCAAAGACGAAATCGGCGGGATCACTATTCTGGACGATTACGCTCACCATCCAACGGAAATACGGGCATCCCTGAAAGCCATCCGTGAAAAATACGCTCCCACACGTCTTTGGTGCATTTTTCAGCCGCATCAATACAGTCGAACCCGTTTTTTACTTGATGATTTTGCGGAAAGCTTTAAGCTAGCCGATATTACGGTGGTGCCGGAGATTTATTTTGTCCGGGATACCGCCGAAAGCCGCAACACGGTCAACGCCGAAACGCTGGTCGAACGCATCCGTCAGCATAACTGCCAGGCCGTGTTTATAAAGGATTTTTCAGGCATTTTAGAACACTTAAAAAATAATGTAACCTCCGGCGACCTGGTCGTCACCATGGGAGCCGGAACGATTTGGAAGGTGGCAGATGAGTACATTCAGTGGCTTCGAGAGCATTGTTAAAGAAAAGTGTCCGTTGAGCGATTTCACATGGTACGGTCTGGGCGGCAGCGCCGACTACCTGGTCCGCCCCCAAACAGTCGAGCAACTCAAAGACGTCATGCAGCGCTGTCTGGAAAAAAGCATCCCGGTACGCGTTTTGGGATTCGGATCCAACTTGCTGGTGAGCGATGAGGGAGTGCGTGGCGCTGTTCTCAAGTTAGATGCCGAAGCCTTCTGCGGCATCACGTTCGATAAAAACACCCTGACCGCCGGAGCCGGGACCAACCTGAACAAGCTCGTACTGGATTCGGTTCGTAAAGGACTCAGCGGCCTCGAAGCATTGACCGGAATTCCCGGTTCACTCGGCGGAGCGATCCGCATGAACGCCGGCGGCAATTTCGGCGATATCGGATCAAGCGTCGAAAGCGTCACGGTCATGGACAAACAGGGCAATGTCTTTAAAAAGTCAAAACCGGAACTGGTCTTTGACTATCGCTGGGTCAATATCACCGCCCCGATCATTCTGGACGCCACGCTGGAACTGACCGAATCCGATTCCGATGCGATGCTCAAAACCATCAAGGAGGTCTGGATCTACAAAAAGAACTCCCAGCCGCTGAACACGAAAAACGCCGGCTGTATTTTCAAAAATCCCCGCGGCTTGTCAGCCGGCGCCTTGATCGACCGGGCCGGACTGAAAGGAACACAGATCGGCGGTGCCGTGGTCAGCGAAAAACACGCCAATTTCATTACAACCGAAAAAGGCTGCACCAGCAAAGATGTCAGACAGTTGATCGAATTGATCCGAACCAAAGTCAGGGAATCGTTCGATGTTATTTTGGAAATGGAAATTGAAATCTGGCAATAACGTTAAAATCTAATATCAAAAGTTAAAGTGAAAAATTAAGGAGTCCCGATAATATCGGGACAACTTTTTATATGGATAAGAATATAGAAAACTTAAAAATCGCGGTTCTGGCCGGCGGCAGCGGCTCAGAAAGACAGGTCAGTCTCCTGAGCGGTCAAACCGTTTATAACGCCTTGAAAGAGGCCGGTCTCGAAACCATTCTATCCGATATCACGCCGGAAGATATGTCGATTCTTGATGACCCATCAATTGATGTCTTCTTCCCGATCCTGCACGGGCAATTCGGCGAAGACGGCCAGTTGCAGCGTGTCCTCGAAGACAAAAACCTGTGCTTTACCGGCTCCGGTTCCGAATCCAGCCGAAGATCATTTGATAAACTGCTCAGCAAACAAGCTTTTTTTCACGCAAAGCTGCCGATCGCCAGGCACCTGATCGTTCATGCCTGTGATACGCAGGAAGATTTAAAACCCATGCTGAAAAAGCTGGCCCCCAAATACGTCGTCAAACCCGTTCGAGAAGGCAGCAGTGTTGGCATTACCATTACCGACGATCTGGATACAGCCGCGGCAAACGCCATCGCCTGTTTTGCCCAATACGGCAACTGCATGGTCGAGGAATTTATCGCCGGCCGGGAGATCACCGTCGGCATCCTCAATGGAACACCCCTGCCGGTTATCGAGATTCGCAGCAAAACCGCCTTCTACGATTATCAGGCAAAATACGAAAGCGATACCACCGAATACCTCTTCGATACGATAGAAGACGGCGAACTGGTCAAGGAAATCCAGCAGGATGCGGTCACCTGTTTCAACGAACTCGGATGCCGGCATCTGGGACGTGTGGATTTTATCTTAACAAAGGTCGGTATTCCGTATATACTGGAGATCAACACCCTCCCCGGGTTTACCAGCCATTCGCTCTTGCCGATGGCCGCGGAAAATGCGGGAATATCCAAGCCACAGCTTTGTACGCAAATTGTCGAAGCGGCCTGGAACGAACACAAAATTAAAGTAAGTGACTAAAAGAAAGCAGACGGGCCATTTAGCCCGGACTTTTATTGATGGCAAAAAAAAGAAAGACAACCAAAAAAGGGGGCGGCTTATCCGGCTTCTTTTCGAAAAAGAAAAAAAGCTCCCGTTCGCGGTCTAAAAAGGCTTCCTCGTCCTGGTCCTTCAACCTGAAATTCACGCTCGCCATCCTCATCACGGTCCTTCTGCTGACCGGCATTGCCGTCAGCCTCTTCTACATGGACCGCTATATTAAACCCAACGCCTCCAGCAAACAGGCTTACGGGTCGCTGGTTCTGGCCGAACCCGGGATCTGGGTCAATGAAGACTGGAAGCAAAAGGTCCAGGAGATCACCGGAAAAGGACCGTTTCTGCTGGATGACAGATCGGCAAAAGACCTCGCACAAAAACTGCAGGTTCTGTCATGGATGGATAATATCCACGTAAAAACAACCCCGGAAAAGATCCTCGTATATGCCGATTACCGAAGACCGGTCGCCCTCGTTGATCTCGGCGGAGGAAAGAAATACTATCTGGATGCGCAAATGGTCGTCATGGATTATATCCCCGTCACGGCGATTCCGACCATCGAGATCAAGGGGATTGCCTCGCCCCGCTCGATTCCGACGCCCGGCAACCGCTGGGCCGCCGAAGACGCCCATGCAGGTGTGGATTTGCTCGATATCTTATATAAAATGGACCTGCATTTTCAACAACAGCAGCAAATGGAAAAACCGCTGCTGGACGATATCGAAAGTGTCGATGTGTCCAACTTTGCCGCCCGAAGAAGCAATTCGGCGCCGCACCTGTTCCTGAATGTCAAAGACGGCTCAACACGGGTCTTCTGGGGAGCGGCATGGGGACAGGCCGCACGCTATCTGGAACAGGACGAAAAAGACAAGTTGGCTGATCTGTACCAGTTTTTCATGGACAACAACAGCCTGCGGGGAAAAGCCAAATACATCGAACTGCGGCAGCTATAAAGTTTTGAGTTCTTAGTTCTTAGTTTTAAGTTGAGGATTCGCCTTCGGTGATGTTTCAATTCTAGCCAATTTCCTTATTATTCAGAATATCCAGCCCGGCTTTCAGGGACACATACCGATAAGGGATTTGGTGTTTTGTACAGAACGCCTTGAATTTATGGATGGCTTGTTCACTGAGCAGATTTCCCTGTTCGCTCTCGCCTTCACAGGCAAAGATCCGGCAGCCCGAAAAGCGATAGGGATACACGCTGCATTTGCCATCAACGCGATAGGGGCAAACACCGGACACCATCTCTTTGATCTCCGGCCCGACAAAATGCTGAAAATGCAATAGCTCCGGGCCCGTCACATACAGCCGGTGCCCGAACACCTCAAAATCGCAGCACTCCCCGCACGCCCGACAAGACCGGTCCATCTGCGCAACCTCCCCATCCACCCACCGGTAAATAGTGTCAACCTCTTTGATGATATTGAGAGTTTGTTTTAAACAATTGAATCTATTACAGTCATTTGGAATTTGTTTAGTGCTTAGAAATTAGGATTTAGGATTTTTCTGTTTTCCCACCAGCATTTTTGTTTCCGGATCGCCTCAATTTCCTCAAACGAATAAAACTTCCCACGGTTAATGCCGGCGCAGCGCATCGCCGCCCAGTTCCACGCATCCGGACCGGATAGATTCGCATCCCAGAACGGCCATGTCCGGCACTGGTTCGGCCGCACCGAATACACCGCACACCCCCGGCAGCCGGTTTTCTCACCCGTCAGGAAAATGCAGTCCTTGGAAGTTTTATCTTCCTTGATACTATGACGCAGGCCGTAACGTTTGAGATACTTTTGCTTGGTCGCGTCGACCGTTATCCCCAGATGCTCGGCCATAAACTCAATCTCCGGCTTGGAAATCCAGATATACCCCTCCTCCGGCCCCGCACAGCAGCCCCCGCAGCCGATACACTCAAAATTCAACCCACATGAATACCAATGATTACTCACAATAAATCCCTATTCCTTTTCTGTAATTCCTACGAAAGTCGAAGTCTGCATTATATCAGGTTGGCAACTTAATGAAGGCGGCTTTTTGACAAGATTCCCCCGTTTTTTCAACACCAACGGCCCAATCCCACAATAATAGCAAGAGAACTCCAAAAGAGCAAATCACGGCTACTTATCCCGCCAGGACTTTATGGTCATCTTTTCGGTGGGGATGTACTCGACGTGCCAATCCAGAAACAGATAATTACATCCATCCCGATGGCGTTTTCTCGCCACACGTCGCCCGGTGGTGGGGTCAGTACTGGTCGAGTCGGGAAGATGATTCGGGTTCCATACATCAATACGCTGAATACCCGGGTCGGTTTCATCCTTTATCACAGGCCGCCACGATCCCTCTTCATTTTCAGCCATATAAACCGTTGACATGGGATACATGAATGTGTTCAGTTTGGTCGGAGACGTAATCTCGTGTCCTGTTATGTCGGTTTTACTGTCAAACGTCCATGAACTCACGACATAGCAGACAGTCTGCTCTTTGTCGGGAAAACTCAGACAACGGTAAATTTTGACGTTGCGGTAATCGGTCGTATCCTCCGTATGTCCCACATAGGGCAGAAAACACTGAAACCATGTCCCGAACTGGCCGCCGCGAGGGATGAAGGTATCGTTATCTTCCGCGTACAAATACGCGGCAAGACCGATCTGCCCCATATTGCTGGCACAAACAGTCATCTGGGCCTGGGCTTTGGCCTTTTTCAACGCCGGCAAGAGCACAGACAAAAGCAGCGCAATGATCGCGATCACCACCAGCAACTCGATCAGCGTAAAACCTCGAAACCGCGCGTTTGTATGGTTATAAGACATATACTTTGTTGTCCCCGTTCATTACAAAGATACTGCATTCTTCAAAAATGCACAATGCTGTTTTTGACTTCACTATTTTTCCTGTAAATCCCGTTAATCCTGTCTAAAAAATCATTCTCTCTGAGTTCTCTCGTGGTCTCTGTGGCAGAAAATTAATCCCATTTCAGAATGGCACCCGTATCGGCACTGGTGGCCATGGCCGCGTATTTACCGAGGCAGCCGGTTGTAATATTGGGCTTGCGGGGTTTCCAGGCCTTTTTGCGTTCGGCCAGTTCGGTATCGCTGACATTGAGCTTGATCATATTGTTGGGAATATCGACCTCGATGATGTCGCCTTCTTTGACCATTCCGATGGGTCCGCCGACCGCTGCTTCCGGACTGACATGCCCGATGCACGCACCACGCGTGTGCCGCCCGAAAAACGCCCATCCGTGATCAGCGCCACCGATTCACCCAGCCCGGCCCCCATAATATAGCTCGTCGGCGACAGCATTTCCTGCATCCCAGGACCGCCCCGCGGCCCTTCGTAGCGAATCACCACAACATCCCCGGCCTTGACCTTGCCGCCGAGAATGCCGTCGCAAGCCTCTTCCTGACTTTCGAAGATCACTGCCGGTCCGCTGTGCGTCAGCATCGACGGCATCACACCTGCGGCCTTGACCACACAGCCATTGGGAGCCAGGTTGCCATGCAAAATCGCAAGCCCACCCGTCTTGGAATAGGCCTGCTCGACCGGATGAATGCACTCCGGATTTTTCGTCGTCGCCCCTTTGATCCGTTCGCCCAGCGTCACACCCGACACTGTCATGCAGTCAAGGTTCAGCAGACCATCGATCTTGCTGATCTCGCCGAGGATCGCACTGATCCCGCCGGCCGCATCCACGTCTTCCATGTGCCAGGCACTGGATGGAGACACCTTGCAGATATTCGGGCATTTGGCGCTGATCGCGTTGATGCGTTCAAGGCTGTATTCCACGCCTGCTTCGTTAGCGATCGCCAGCGTATGCAGAACGGTATTCGTCGAGCCGCCCATCGCCATATCCAGGATGAACGCGTTATCGATCGATTTTTCGGTTACGATATCCAGCGGCCTGGGAGCTTCCGCTGCCGCCATCGCCACAATGCGAGTCGCAGCTTGTTTATACAAGTCCTGCCGTTTCGGATCGACCGCCAGAATGGTTCCATTGCCCGGCAGCGCCATCCCGATCGCCTCGCACAGACAGTTCATGCTGTTGGCGGTAAACATCCCCGAACAGCTTCCCGGCGTCGGACAGCCGGAACATTCAAGGTCGCCCAGTTCATCTTCGGATATCTTTTTCGCATTATATTTGGCAACACCCTCGAAAATAGAGATCAGGTCCGTCGCCTTGCCGTCTTTGGCTTTGCCCGCAGCCATCGGCCCGCCGGAAACAAACAGCGTCGGAACATTCAGCCGCATCGTCGCCATCAGCATCCCCGGCACGATCTTGTCACAGTTCGGAATGCAGATCATGCCGTCAAACATATGCGCCCGCATCATGGTTTCCACCGAGTCGGCAATGATCTCGCGCGACGGCAGCGAATACTTCATCCCCGTATGTCCCATCGCAACCCCGTCGCAAACGGCTATCGTGTTGAACTCAAACGGCACACCGCCGGCGGCGCGGATCGCCTGCTTGATCACCCGCCCCACTTCCTGCAGGTGAACATGGCCGGCCACTACATCACAATAACTGTTGCAAACCGCGATGAATGGCTTATCCATATCCTCTGCTTTCACGCCGCAGGCATGCAGCAATCCGCGGTGAGGGGCACGCTGAAATCCCTTTTTAACCGTATCACTTCTCATAATTGTCTCCCGAATAAGTGGTTATGCTCTGTACATTCGCTGCGATCGCCAAAATCGCCGGCGATTTTCAAACAATTCATTATAGCCAATCCAACGCCGCCCACAAACCCGAAAAATTAGATTTTACCCCACAACAACTG
>CAXXSL010000004.1:0-38006 GCA_963675525.2 Anaerohalosphaeraceae bacterium
GTCAGTGCCTTTTCGACGCGAGTCCAGAGCTGCTTTCTTTTTTTATCCGTTTCGGCCAGGTACAGTTCGGTCACAATTTCCTGTAACTTTGTCAACTGGATGGTGTCCATGTGCTGATAGTAGTTCGAAATAATCTTCTGCTGGTGCGATGAATAATCACGCTGTGCCACCGATGTTTCTCCTTATTAGGGATTCCATTTTCCTAAAAATACCGCCATTTGGGCTGGTCTTTCCTGAATCCCTTTTATATCCTTGATTTAATGCAAAATCTTGCTTAAATTTGGATTGAAACCTGTTTTTTTTATGGTATAGTACGGTGTCGATTGTACCAAAATGTCACTTTGTTGTGAAACCGAGAACAATAAATCTATTTTATATTCCTTTTTTGGTATCTTAACTTATGGAAATTAAAGCATTTAAAGCGTATCGTTTCAACCCGGAAATAGTCGGCGACGCCGGAAGCTGTGTTGCCCCGCCGTATGATGTGATTGATGCGGCCCAGCAAAAGGCCCTTCATGAGCAAAATCCGTATAATATTGTCCGGGCCATTAAGGGGAAAAAATCCGCCGACGAAACCAACAACAACAATGTGTATACCCGCGCGGCCGAGTATCTGAATAAAGCCATCAAAGACGGAGCTTTGGTTCAGGATGCCGGCGACGCGATTTACGTCTATGTTCAGGACTTTGAAATTTCCGGCAAGCCATACGAACGGTCCGGCGTCATCGCACTTGGCGGACTGACACCGTTTGGCGAAGGCGTTCAGCCGCATGAAAAAACACTGGAAGGTCCGAAAGCCGACCGGCTGAATTTGACACGCGCGACAGCCTGTCAATTGGGGCAGATCTTTATGCTGTACGATGACCCGGCCAACGTGGACCGTAAAATCGTTGCCGAAGCGCTAAAGAAAGAGGCCGTCATTGACATGACCGACGAACAGGGTGCTCGCCATCGTTTGTTCGTCATCGACGAGCCGAATTTAATCAACGACTTTGCCGGGATGATGGCGGACAAACAAACGGTCATCGCGGACGGCCACCATCGTTATGAAACGGCGCTGAACTACTGGGCCGAAACACAGAACGAACAGGCCGCTTACCAGATGATGACATTTGTGAATATGCGCAACGAAGGTCTTGTCATTCAGCCGACACACCGGCTTCTGATAAATATGCCCGATTTTGATGTTCGTGCCCTGCTGGATAAACTCAAAGCGGAGTTTGAGATCACAACGTTTGCTTTTGGCAACGATACAGAAAAACAGCAGGCTAAATCGAGTATGTTTAAAAAGATGCAGCAGGCCGGAACTGAGAACCGAAATGTGTTTGGGCTTTATGCGGCTGACAAGGCGTTCTATACAATCCTGCTGACCAAACCGCAGGCCATGGCCGCATTGTGTCCGGAGATGAGCGCCGCGGCGTTAACGCTGGATGTGAACGTGCTGCACAAGCTGATCCTTGAAAAACATCTCGGCATATGTGACGTCAAACTGGCCAGCGAAAGCCATCTGGTCTATATTAAGGACTTAGGCGACGCCATTGACCTGTCCATTGAAAAAGTCGACCACGGCGACAGCGAAGGCGTCTTCTTCGTCAATTCCACCCGTATTGAGCAAGTGCAGGCGATTGCCGCGGCCGGTGAAAAGATGCCGCAGAAGTCCACATTTTTCTACCCGAAAATTTTCTCCGGGCTGACCGTCCGGAAGCTGGATATTGAACCCATACAACCACAATTAACAAACAATAACTTTATTGGACAGGAGTGCTCAAAATGACAGACTGGAAAAACCCGCCGAAATTATTCATCCCGGGTCCGGTATATGTATTGCCGGAGGTTCTGGAGCAGTTGGCGCGTCCAACACTGGGGCATCGTTTGAAAGAATACACCCAGTTGCATGGCGAAGTAGCCGGAATGCTCAAGAAAATTCTTTACACCGATCAGCATATATTCCTCAGTACCTCATCAGCTTCCGGCATGTGGGAAGGCTGTATCCGCAACTGCGTCCAGAAAGACGAAACGGTCCTGTGCTGCATGTGCGGTGCGTTCAGCGACAAGTTTGCCTCCGTGGCGAAGGCTTGCGGCCGTCAGGTTGAAGAATTCAAGATCGAATGGGGTCAGGCCTTTACCGCTGAGATGATCGACGCCAAGATGGCGACGGGCAAGTATCCCATCCTGACACTGGTTTACAACGAAACCAGTACCGGCCTGGCCAACCCGGTCTATGAGATCAGCAAAATGATGAAGGAGAAATATCCGGACGTACTGGTCTTTGTCGATGTGGTTAGTGGTGTTGTTGGGCTGCCGCTGCATTTTGACGAGCTGGGCTGGGACGTGGCATTTGCCTCGGTTCAGAAGGCCTTTGCGATTCCCCCGGGATTTGCCGTTGCCGCCGTGAGCAACCGTGCGGTTGAAAAGAGCGCTAATGTGCCGGAACGCGGCTACTACTTCGACTTCCAGCAGTTCGTCAAAACCGAAGCGAAGGACCAGACGCCAACCACCCCATCTGTTCCGCATATCATGGCGCTGCATTACAAGTGCAACATGCTGCTGAAAGAAGGCATGGAAAACGTCTGGAAACGGCATAAAGAAATGGGCGACTATGTTCGCGGTTGGGGCAAAGAACAGGGCTTCGAAGTGTTCCCGCAGGCCGGTTATGAATCCAATACCCTGACGGCTTTCAAGAATACGCGAAAGATCGACATTGGCGCCGTCAACAAGGCTCTGCAGGAAAAGCACAATACCGTTTTCGGCAACGGTTACGGGAAACTGAAAAACGAGACCTTCCGCATCGCGCACATGGGCGACATGACCATGGACGATATGAAAGAACTGCTCGGCTGGATCGAAGAAGAGATTAATTAGTTCAGCGTGCTTTTTTTAATCAACATTTTTAACACCATTATCTGAGAGCCCACTTTTTTAGCTCAGCACTTTGACTTGTCAAAGTCATATCAGAATGCCATTCATCCCATCGTAAACTCTTTCCATGATGAAAAGTCAGACTAACAACTAACTTCACCATGATCATTCCCGCGAAGGCGGGAATCCAGAGACAATAACACAGGCTTCGCGGCCATTTCCTTTTTTGAAACATCCCGCGGGCCTTTTTTCAATAGAGCGTATAGACATATCAAACAGCTTTTGTCAAAACAGCCTAAATTGCCCTTTGTACTTATGGGTTTTCCAGGATTATATAGACAAAATGACTCACCAGAATTGTTGCCTGTACTATAAAGAATATGCTCCTGATTTTGCTCCATTGAAATTGTTACGCAAACAATGATTCTGCTTGCCTGATTTATTCCAGGTATCATTCGCTTTTTACACACTAAAGTGTGAACTCTCACATCAGAACTTACAAGGCTCGCGGCAACCCGCGAGGTAGCCTGCCAAACAACCTAAATTGCCCTTTAATTTTAACAAAATGATGTTGCCTGTACAGAATATGATTGTTACAATGAACTTCCAAAGGTATTATTCATTCAACGGCAACAGGGTAGCCTTAAATTTTCTTTCAAAAAAGCAGGAGAATTGAACTATGAAATCTAACACATTCCCACTTATCCTTTTCTTTATTCTCACAATAGTCTATCCAAAGGGTCTTTATGCGGCGACCCTCAAAGACACTGAATCAGCAACGCACGGCGATAGTGCCGCGTCTTATCAGATCGTAGATACTTATGAATTTGACGGTTTCAAGTTGATTCAAATCAACCTGCCGGTTTTATCCCACTATTCCTATGTAATCGCCAGTGACGGCAAGGCGATGGTTGTCGATCCGGGGCGTGACATCGATTTTTATCTGGGTTTGATAAAAACACAATCGCTTTCCGTTGTCGGGATATTCTTGACGCATAGCCATGCCGATTTTGTTGCCGGGCATATGGAGATGGTGAACGCCTTGAACTGTCCGATTTATCAGAGCGGTAAAAGCAAGGCCGCTTACAAAATCCATACAATTGAAGATGGAACGGAACTTCAGGTCGGTCAGGCAAAGGTGCTATTTATCGATACACCGGGCCATGTTGTCGATGGCACCAGCGCACTGGTTTTCAGTCCCGGCAAAACCACTCCCGAACTCATCCTGACAGGAGACTATCTGTTTGTCGGCGGCGTGGGACGTCCGGACCTGGTCGAGGGAACGACGTCTTCGGCACTGGCGGGACTGTTGTTTGATACCTGGGTTAATACCGTCTCAAAACTGCCGGACACCGTCCGTGTTTACCCGGCTCATGGTGCAGGTTCGCTTTGCGGGGCCCATCTAAAAGATCAGCCCTTTTCTACGATCGGCGAAGAACGAACCTCGAATCCTTATTTGCTGCATACGATTCGTGCCGAATTCATCACAACGGTTCTATCCGACCTCCAGGAACCACCTCAGTATTTCAAACACGATGCGGCCATGAACCGCACAGGACCGGAGTTGGTTGAGTGGCAGCAACCGTTACACACAGTCAGCCCATCACAGGACCTGACAGATCTCTCGAAATACTACATCGCCGATATCCGTGATAGCAAAGACTTCGCCGCCGGACATATTCCCAACGCCGTCAATATTGGAGTCCGCGGACGCTTTGAAACATGGGCCGGCATCATGGTGCCATGGGATTCCGAACTCGTTCTCTGCGGTGACGGTTCGGACTTACAGGAAGCAGTCTATCGACTCCACCGTGTCGGCTATCAAGCGAAGGTTGTATCCTACACGGCATGGGAGCAGGCGGGACTACCCCTTCTAAAGAACACCCTTATCGCTCCAAAAGACTTATATGATCAAATACATTCCGAAAAGAGCCCTGTTATCGTCGATGTCCGTCTGCCCAGTGAATGGATGGGACTGCGTATCGGAACGGTATTGAACCTGCCCTTGAATCACTTGGCTGAATTATCCGGCAAACTGGATACCACACAACGGGTCGTCGCTGTCTGTAATTCAGCCTATCGGTCCAGTATGGCTATCGGGGTATTGGAGCGTAAAAATTTCAAAAACGTCACAAGTCTTGCCGGCGGCAGTGAAGCCTGGATCGAAGCGGGCCTTCCGGTCTTCGGAGCAAACAGCCAATCAACGGTCTCTCCGACACCGGCCAGAAAAATGATTCCTCTGCCGGAACGGATTTCCGCGGCGGAACTTAAACGCTTGATGATGGATTTACCCAGCACTTTCGATTTGGTCGATATCCGCCCGCCTCAAATGTTTGCGGATTATTCGTTGCCGGGTGCAAAAAATGTGGATATTGCGGAACTTGTAAATAATCCGGCCTATCTGGTCGGCGCCGGTCCATTGATCATTGTCGATCGCGATGGTTCACTGGCAATGGCCGCAGGTGGGATTTTGTCACAGAAAACACAGCGTTCGATCAAGGTGCTTTACGGGGGTTTGGAAGCTTACTGGAAAGAATCCAACTTTGGCGTCCCGGCCGGAATGAACACACTCAGTCAACCGATTCCGACCTCTCCGATAAACGCTCCTCAAAGCATTCCGGCAAACCCCGCACCTTCAACCACAACTCCTAAAAAGAAAAGTGCGGGGTGTTAATGATGGATAAACAACTCAAAAAGAAAACGCTGTTCATGAACCCCTATGTTGCAGGTTTTGGGTTAGGATTGACCTTGTTGGCTTCTTTTCTAATCCTCGGGGCCGGGTTGGGAGCCTCTTCGGGAATCGCCCGGATTGCCGCCTGTACCGAACTGTGTATTGCAAAGGCCCATACGTTATCCAGTGAGTATTTCGGGAAATGGGGCAACTTTCCGCTGCGTTATTACCTTGTATTTATGCTGGCCGGAACATTCATTGGGGCTCTTTGCTCTTCGCTGATGGCCAATCGAGTCCGGTTTCAAATGGAACGCGGCGGAAAAAGTTCAAAAACATTACGGGCCGCTTTTGCCTTACTGGGAGGCATTCTGGTCGGCTTTGCCAGCCGTCTGGCTAACGGCTGCACCAGCGGCCAGGCCCTGACCGGAAGTGCTCTGCTGTTAACCGGAAGCTTCATCTTCCTAATCTGTATTTTCGCCGGCGGCTATCTCAGTGCACGATTATTCAGGAGGCAGTGGAATGATTGAGACAATGTTTCATATCGACACGCTGGATACCTCGGCGGCTTTTTTGGCCGCTCTGCTGATCGGTCTGGCATTTGGGTTTTTTCTCGAACGCGCAGGATTCAGCTCAAGTAGAAAGCTATCAGGGGTCTTTTATTTCACGGACATGACCGTCATCAAAGTCATGTTTACCGCGGTGATGACCGCCCTGCTCGGGCTGACATTTGTCGTTTCATTCGGCTGGATTTCTATGGACCGTATTTATCTGATGCCAACGGTCTATGGCGCACACATCGTGGGCGGACTGATTTTCGGGGTTGGCTTTGTCATGGGCGGTTGGTGCCCGGGAACCGCCGCGGCCGGGCTGGCCTGCGGAAAAATCGATGCACTGATCTTTCTGATCGGGGCTGTCATTGGTTCTGCGCTGTTCAATGAAATGTTCGCAATTGTCAAACCGCTATATGAGGCGGGGCAACAGGGAGTCGTGATGGTTTATGACAGCCTGGGCATGAGCCCAAATGCCTTTATTCTTCTACTGTCTGTTGCAGCGATAGCAATGTTCTGGGGCTGTGAATGGATTGAGCAGAAAACACAAAATGCCAAAATCCCCGGGAATCGGAGTGTTCTTAACGTCATCACTGTTCTGCTATTGGTCCTTCCGGCTTGCCTGTTCATAATTCAGGACGGTTCTGCGGGCGGTTCAATACCAGTCGGCAACTCTTCCGAAGCACAATTGCTGGCATCCGTTGAACAGGCCGAGGATCACATCGACCCGGAAACGCTGGCCGACCAGTTAGCCAACGGCCGCACCGACCTGATCGTCGTTGATGTTCGTCCTGCTAATGAATTCACTCGCTTCCATATTGCCGGAGCGATGAATGTATCCCTTAAAGACATCCATACGGCTCTGCTGCCCTACAAAAACAAACCGATGATCGTATTGTATTCAAATGGAATGACGCACCCGGCTCAGGCCAGGGATTCTCTGTATCGCAGCGGATTCAGAAATGTCTATCTCTTGACCGATGGACTCGATGGATTCATCCGGCAATGCCTGACACCTCTTTCATTACGCAATGAACCGATGTCAACTGAGATGGCACAAAAAATCATTCAGTGGCGCCAATTCTTCCTGGCTCCGGCGTCGAGCAGTATATCCATCCAAAACGAATCTATCCCGCTCGAGAATCCTCTGATAGACCCGCAGTGGCTCCAAGACCATTTAGGACAGAGCGCACTTAAAATAGTGGATCTGCGTCCGCAACCCGAATACAACACCGCCCATCTTCCCGGCTCGCTGGCCGTTTCGCCTGAAAATCTGCGTACCAATATCAACGGCGTTGGATCCATGCTCCAACCGGCCGACATGCTGGCTCGGCATCTGTCGCTCTGGGGCATCCAGCCAACGGATACGGTCATTTTTATCTACGGGGACAAGCCTCATGATGCGACGCTGGCAAGTATGGCCCTCGAACGTCTGGGCCACCGGCGTTTCGGCATCCTCAACGGCGGCTTTGCCCTCTGGAAAACACAGCAGAAACCGTTAACCACCAACTTGCCGAAGGTCTCCGAATCGGTCTACCCTGTTTCGCAGCAGGCCGACGACTTTACCGTAGATTACCAAACAATCCTCAAACACATGCAAGATAAAAAAACCATTATCATCGATGTCCGTCCGGCAGACTACTACACCGGGGTCAAATCCGATGAGGCTCGAGCCGGCCACATCCCCGGTGCACTCAATCGCCCTTACACCGAAGACCTTGTTAAAACGGATGAAATCCTGCAGTTTAAACCGATCGAAGAACTTCAAAAGGCCTATGCACAACTCATCCCATCTCTCGAAACTACGGTCATTATCCATTGCCGAACGGGACATCAGGCCAGCCAGACTTTCTTCGTGCTCAAAGGATTGCTCGGATATAAAAATATTCTCTGGTATGACGCCGGATGGAGTGAATGGGCCGCCCGGCCTGAATTACCCACAGAAAAATAGAAGATAGATTGATATGAGAAGGCTCGCGGCCAACCCCGCGGGCCTTTTTTGTTATTTTGTAGAGCGAAAATAACGCCATTCGACATTTAACCCGACCGGTCCAATTATGGAATTATCCCTTGAATTTTGTCTACAAAATTGTTATAGTGGTCGGCTCGGTCGTGTAACAAGATCTGAAACATGTATACAGGAGTCAAGAAATGGGCAAAAATATTGCCATTGCCGGGGTGACCGGCGCAGTCGGACAGGAATTTTTGAGAATTATCGAAGAGCGGAAATTCCCCTTCGATTCACTGAAAATGTTAGCCAGCCATCGCTCGGCCGGTAAGAAAATCGATTTTATGGGTAAGACCTACACGGTCGAGGAACTGACCGCCGACAGTTTTGAGGGCATCGATATTGCCCTGTTTTCCGCAGGCGGCGGACGCAGCAAGGAGTTTGCTCCTGCCGCGGTCAAAGCTGGCGCGGTGGTCGTAGATAATTCGTCTGCGTTCCGCATGGACCCGGGTGTGCCGCTGGTCGTGCCGGAAGTCAATGCCGATGCGATTGCACAGCACAAGGGTATTATCGCCAACCCGAACTGTACGACGATCATCGCAAATGTCGCGGTGTATCCGCTGCACAAGGCCAATCCGATCAAACGTATGATCGTCAGCACGTATCAGGCCGCCAGCGGTGCGGGCCAGTCAGCCATGCTCGAAATGCTTCAGCAGGCCAAAGAAGTTCTTGCAGATGAACCTGTAACATGTAATACGTTGAAATACCAGTTGGCGTTTAACCTGTACTGCCACGATTCGGCGATCGGGCCAAACGGCTACAATGAAGAAGAAATGAAGATGGTCAAGGAAACGCACAAGATCTTCAGTTGTCCGGATATCGCGATTACCTGTACCTGTGTGCGTGTGCCGGTGGTGCGAACACACTGTGAAAGCATCAACCTGGAGTTCACCAACCCGATCACGCCGGATGAGGTTCGAGATATTCTAAAAGATGCCCCCGGCGTGAAGATTATTGACGACCGTGAAAACAACCGCTTCCCAATGCCGACCGATGCCAGCGGTAAGGACGATTGTTACGTTGGCCGGATTCGTCAGGATGAGTCGTTGCCGGGTGGCCGCGGCATCAATCTTTGGATTGCCGGCGACCAGATTCGCAAAGGGGCGGCGTTGAATGCAATCCAAATCGCGGAATTGCTATAAAAAAACGCAACAGCAGATAAAACCATGAAGGGCATAAGGATCACGAAGATTGTTATAAATAATTTTCTTCTTTATGCCCTTCATGTGCTTCATGGTTAATTGGCAATGTCCCAACGTCGAATCAAACTTGTTGTCCACTACGACGGCACCGCGTACCACGGCTGGCAAGCCCAGGCCGATGTTGATACCATTCAGGAGCAGCTTGAAAAAGCTCTCGAAAAACTGTGCGGTTGCCAGGTGAAACTGATTGGCTCATCACGCACCGATGCGGGCGTTCATGCCTTGGGACAGGTCGCTCATGCCGACATTGACACCCCGGTTCCCACAAAAAATATCATACGGTCGCTGAATCGCTATTTGCCGGATGATATTGTGGTCACCGAAGCCGAAGACGTCGATGAAAGCTTCGACGCCATCCGCAGCACAACGAGTAAGCTTTACCGGTACAGCATTTATACCGGAAAGATTCGGCCCGTTCGCGAGATCCGGTATTGCTGGCATCGTCCGGGCAAACTCAACATCCTTAAAATGCAGCAGGCCGCCGAAAAAATGCTTGGTAAAAAAGATTTCAAGTCGTTTGCCTCCGCCGCGGATCAGCGAGAAAGCTCGATTCGAACGATCCTGAAATGCGAGGTCATTGAAAGCAAACCGTTTATTTATATTGATGTTGAAGCAGACGGTTTTTTGTATAATATGGTACGAAACATTGTCGGCACACTGGTGGACATCGGACGCGGACGGTGGGATCCGGAATATATCGAGGAAATCCTCACCGCCAAAGACCGCGCCGCCGCAGGAAAAATCGCCCCGGCAAGAGGCTTGTGCCTCATGGAAATAGATTATTAAAAAAAGTGTGGCATCGCTTCTGGTCGAAGACCAAAGCGATGGGAGTCTCTCCGAACAATCCATGCCTTCCGCCCTCGGCGGGAAAGCATGCCACCCAAGAATGGATTTATATAGAGATGAAAATCGTACACATTATAACCCGGCTAATTTTGGGCGGTGCCCAGGAAAACACCCTGATCACCTGCAATCTGCTTGCTGAGCGGGGGCATGATGTTACCCTCATTACCGGCCCGGCTATCGGTCCGGAAGGCGCCTTGTTTGAACAAACCAAAACCGGCGGCTATGACGTGGTCGTCATCGACAACCTGCGGCGTGCGATCAATCCTGTTTACGATATTCCCGCCTATTTCGAACTCAAAAAACTGCTGAAACAACTTGCCCCGGATATCGTGCATACCCATTCCGCCAAAGCCGGGATTCTGGGACGATATGCAGGCTGGGTATTAAAAGGCAAACTGCCCGAAAAAGATAACCGTTTTCCGATCGTACTGCACACCATCCACGGGTTAGCATTTCATTCTTATCAAAACGCCCTGCTGAATAAATTCTATATTGCTATTGAGAAAGCAACAGGAAACCATACGGATGCCTTTTTGACAGTAGCGGATGTCATGACCGAAAAAGCAAAAGCCGCAGGCGTCGGATTGGATAAACCCTACACAACCGCCTATTCAGCCATCGAAGAGGATGCGTTTTTAACACCGCCGAACCCCGCTGAGATTGCCGATTTTCGCCGAAAATATAATATTCCCAACGAAGCGGTCGTCATCGTTAAGGTGGCCCGCCTGTTTGACCTGAAAGGCCATGAATATGTCATCGAATCGGCCCGACGGTTAGCCGCCAAATATGACAACTGCGTGTGGCTGTTCGTCGGCGACGGCCAGTTAACCGAACAATTGAAAAGCCAAATCCGGTTTGCGGGGCTTGAACATCGCTTTAAATTTACAGGGCTTTTGCCGCCGGAACAGATTCCTTTGGCTATCCATGCTTCCGATATTTTGGTGCACTGCTCGCTGCGGGAAGGTCTGGCCCGTGTCCTGCCGCAGGCTATGCTGTGCGGTAAACCGGTTGTCAGCTTTGATATTGACGGCGCCAAAGAAGTGGTCAATGAAAATACCGGTTTTCTGATCGAGCCGGAAAATATTGACCAACTTCGGGATGCCTGTGAAAAACTGATCAAGAACGAAGTGCTTCGCCGTCAGTTGGGAGAAAACGGAAGAAATTTCGTAACCAAAAAATTCGCCCCCGCCACAATGGTGGATACGATTGAAAAGGTTTATAACGAATTGACGGCGGCATCATAATTGGCCCAACGTGCTTTGTGGAAATGGTTATCGATGGAAACTCTGTGTCATTCCGAACGAATGTGAGGAATCTGTTTTTTAGGAACGTTCCTGTTTAAATAGATTCTTCGCTTTGCTCAGAATGACATTTTTTATACGCACCGTCTTTTCACAGGGCAGACCTGTTTCATTTGAATATTTCAAACGACCCCAAATGTGCTTTCTGGAGCAGAAATTTGCCCATCACCGCCAGGGTTTGCAGGCCGTATGTTAAGGATCGGCTGAAATTGATCGATGACGCCTCATCGAAGTAACGTGTCGGAATGGGAATGTCTCCCAGACGAAAACCGCGATAGACCGCCTGTGCCAGAAACTCCGTATCAAACACAAAATCGTCCGAGTTGGCGTGGTAATCGACGGTCTCCAGAACCTTTCGGGTATACGCACGGAAGCCGGAATGAAAATCGCCGAGGTTTTGTCCCATGGCGAAATTTTCCACCGTCGTCAGGAAGCGATTGCTGATATATTTATAGATCGGCATGCCGCATTCAAGCGTCTCTTTGCGGGTTCGGATGCGCGAGCCCATGATCACATCACAAATATCGTTGGCGAGAAACCCTACGACATACGGAATGATACGCGGATCATATTGATAATCCGGGTGAACCATCACGACAATGTCCGCCCCTTTTTCCAACGCGGCGTCATACAGACTCTTCTGGTTGGCTCCATAGCCTTTGTTCTCTTTGTGCTGAAGAACCGTAATCCCTAATGCCCGGGCAACCTCAACGGTATTGTCACTGCTGTTATCGTCATTCAGAATCACTTCATCCACAGAACCTGCGGGAATGTCCTTGACCGTTTTTTCCACGGTTTGAGCCGCATTATATGCCGGCATAACAACGATTACTTTCTGTTTCTTTTCAACCATAATCTAAATCCTGAAAACCACGATTCCTCGACATTTAATATTAAAGGGACAAGAATGTCAAGATTTATCTGACAGGCAGGCTTTCCGAAAATCTGTATTTGATTTTTTCTCCTATTGGCTCTACCATAAGGTGAATTTGCTGAAACTGACTTGTTAAAATGGAAAATCAACCATGAAAACACTGACCCAAGAAATCTGGATGGAGGTCCCAACCCGGCGTGCGATTGTTTCCATACACCGGGAAATTGAGCGTTTGGTCGCCGAAAGCGGTGTACAAGACGGCTTGGTACTTATCAACGCAATGCATATCACCGCATCGGTCTTTATCAATGACAACGAGTCCGGCCTGCATCACGATTACGAGGTCTGGCTGGAAAAACTGGCCCCCGAAAAGCCCCACAGCCAGTACCGCCACAACGGCTACGAGGACAATGCCGATGCTCACATGAAGCGGCAGGTCATGGGCCGCGAGGTCGTCGTCGCCATCACTGAAGGCCAATTGCACCTGGGTCCGTGGGAGCACATCTTCTACTATGAATTCGACGGCAAACGCCGAAAACGCCTGCTTGTCAAAATTATCGGGGAATGACCGGCAGCCATGAACGAACTCTCACTTTTTTTAGTTCAGACGGTTATTATCTCGCTTTCGGGCGTGATGGCACCGGGCGACGATGACCGCGGCAACGATTGCGCAGGGCACCCGCAACCGCTGGGCCGGGGCGCTGATTTCGGTCGGGCACGGCATCGTCGAAATTCCGCTGATTTTCGCACTGATGCTGGGAGCCTGCATTTTATCTTCGCAGATCAATGCCGTTAAAATCATGATCGGGCTTGCCGGCGGCGGGTTTCTGCTGTGGATGGGAGCCGGAATGCTGCGGCAACTCCGTAATACACAAGCCGATCAAAGCCGAAACTTCAAATCCGGTTTTATCACCACCGGTATTATCCTGTCGGCAACCAATCCCTACTTTTTGCTCTGGTGGGCCACCGTCGGGCTGAACCTTGCCCTTGGCGCAAAAGACCTGGGCCTTTGGGCACTGGTGGTATTCGCGATTGTCCACTGGATGTGTGATCTGATCTGGCTGTCAATTCTTTCATTCACCGCATTTTATATGAACAAAGGAGCTGGAATTTTCAGCAAAAACTTTGAAAAAGCCATCCTGATCTTCTGCGGCATCGCCCTGCTGGTCTTCGGGGTCAAATTCATGATCGATGCCGTGCGTCTCTGGTTCTTCTAAGATAACTCTTCCTCATTATCCAGCGGTTCCTGAAAAGATTCCGTCTGAATATCAAACGTCTCATCCTTGTTCAAAACCTGCCTAAGCGTGTAACGGGACAGGTGCTTGTTCATTTCGTCAAATACCGCCTGCATATTCGTCGCGTCCGCGGCGCTGGGTTGGGCGAAGCTGACTTCGCTAATGGCGAGGGAAATCTCGTCCAGCGTGATATGCGCTCCGTCGGTGGACGGGACATAGCCGACAGTCGGCTCGCTGGTATGACACAGCAGGCCGCACTGTACCATACGGTTGAGGATTTTTTCGGTGAAATCGGTCGGCATTCCCAACCGGTAGGCAATCGTCTCGATGCTGACGGGCTTCTGGTCTTTTCGCTCAAACGCATTCAGGACATATTCCATCACGCGAATCACGGTCTGGTCGTTGGCCAGGAAACACTTTTCCTGCCGGCGGGCCTTGCCGAACTCCGCCGCATCCAGACGCTTGATATTCTGCGTCGCATACGTCAGTTGCAGACCGAACAGCACAATCAGCCAGGACACATAGATCCAAAACACCGTCAACGGAATGACGCCTAAAATCCCATAGACCGCCTGATACATCACGACCTTGCTCATGTAAATACTCAACCCGTATTTAGCAGCCGTCCATAAGACCGTTGCCACAAACGCCCCCCACAAAGCCGAGCCGGAACTGACACGCGTATTCGGAAGAAAATAATACAAAAAGAAAAACGCTATGATGCTGACCAGGAAAGGGATCACCGGTGCCAGATGCGAAAAAATGCCTTGTGAAAATTCCGTCGCCAAAAGATAGCGCGTGCTGACATAAAGCCCTGCCCCGATCAGGAGCGGGCCCAGCGTCAACAGCGCCCAGTAATTAAACAGTCGATGCAGAAAAGATCGTCCCGTTCCCACATGATAGATATTGTTAAACGCCCGTTCGGTCGTGGTCAGCAGTCCGATGGCCGCCCAGATCACCAGGGCCAGTCCCACCCCTGTGATCGCCCCCGTATTCAGCTTGGAGATATACCGTTCGATCAGTTCATCCATTTTGCCGGCGACACTGACCTTTTTAATGCTTGCGGGTGTTTTTTCCGGTGCGGCGCCGATCGAAGGCTGTTCTTTTTTCATCGCCGTACCGCCCGTCTCTTCGGCAGGATATTCGATGTGTGTCAGGTTCAGCGACTCATACAGGAACGTTTTGATTCTATCACCGGCCTCACGATTAGCCGGAAACATCTGGAAGATCATCAGGATCACAATCGCCAGCGGCAGCAAACCAAAAATAGAATGATAGGCCAACGCCGCTGACTGAGTCAGGCATCGGTTGGTTCCCAACAGCCGAAAACAATGAAACCAGATACGTACCTGAAGGACTAAAAAGCGGCTCCATTTCCCCAATTCATTCGTTGGTAACGTCAACAGATTTTTCATTTTCTGCATCATGATTTATTCCCTTTGTCATTCCGGGCACAATCACGGAACGGATTTATACAATCTTGCCGAAGGCGAATTCTCAACTGGTCAGGTCACTTCTTCTGTTCCTTGTTAAAGATACCATCAAGCAATTCTAAACCCTTTTCGACAGCTTCTCTCGTTTTTTCGTCTTTGATAGGAATTTGCTCTGTGATATTGCTTAATAAAAGCTTTGTCAAGTCCAGTTTCGGACGATCGAGCGTCCCCCCCAGAGCAACGATATGCGTTTTATCTTTAACGGGCACCTTTATATTCATCGCCAGACTTTTATCCAGTCCGATCGCCCCGCCAAAATGCAATCCAAAGTCCTTCCCGAACATCATCGGCATATCGGCATATTCAACCAGTCCGTCTTTGACCGTAAAAGCAGACGCAGGGATCGTAAACAAGTCTAATCCTTCGGTTTTCAACGCTTCTTTGAACAACCCCAGCAGTGGGCTGTTTAGATGTACGTCTGTTAGACCGATAGAACCGATAAGATTAATATCTTTCGGTGTTCCGCCGCCCAGCGGGATTGCCAGTGTATCACAAGACAGGTTGGCGGTTCCGGTGACGCCGGTTCCCTTGGCAAATACGGGATTTAAATACTGTAACAGCTTGGCGCTGATGACATCATCGATTTTCACATTCTCAACAACTTGTGTAGATTGCGTAGACTTTCGAAGCCGCAGCATCATCGGCTTTTCGGTAAGGTTGATATCACCGGCAAACCGTACCTTCCCGCCGTTCACATCGGCATCCGGGATATCAATCGTCGCCTGCCCTTGCTTGACATTCAGCGCCACTTCAGTTTTCCCGAAGTTCAATCCCTGATATTGGGCCTTGTCAAATCCGATTGTACCGACGGCATTGAGATTGGCCTTCATCAATTCCGGCTGAGCGGTCGGGTACTGTGATTCAAAATGCAGCCGATCCGAGCGCTTTCCCTCCATCGCCAATCCTTCCGGCAGATAGGCCGAGGCAAAAGCCGAGATGGTTTTTAAGTCGTACTGTGCCTGGAAATCGCCGGACAGTTTGGTGGTATCTTTACTAATCGTTTTTTCAACTTTTCCTTTTGAAATTTTGATCAGTGACTGACCATCAGCGGCCTGCATATCCAGTTTTCGGATGTCAACCGTTTGATTATCCGTATCAAGAATAATATCACCGGTCAAACTGACCTTTTCCTGCTGGAACGGTTCGCTGTCCGGCCGGGTGATCTTCAGTTGCGTGATCTGGGTCTTCTCCGTCAACAGCCGAACACGGCTTTCCTCCGTTGTCACCTTCACTGCCGAATCAAGCAACCCGGCCAATTGGACATCCTTCGGCAAGTCGGCAAACACCTGCACAAACGGCCACGTTTTGGCCAGATCCAGTTTTGCCTGTGCATCCGCAGAAATGGTCTTTGCCGCCTCTTCTGACAACGGCAAAACCACATTGGCAATGTTTACCGTTCCGGGCGTTGCCATCATATTGACCGAAGCAAGCCGAAACTGATTGGCCTTTTTGTCAACGGCACAATCAAAGTCCATTTGTACATCCGTCACCGGCGTCTGAACGCCGTCCTTTTTGGCAACCAACTTTGTAATCTTTCCGGCACCGCTGACGCCGATACGGTCCTCGGTCAGTTCAAGTTTACCTTGCAACGACAGATCCCCCTCCGTCGCTAATCCCTGCATATCCGCAAACTGACCGGCAAACTTCTGCGTCTGTTCAAGATCAGCCTGAACCGTATAATTGATCGTATCCATTGAGCCGGAACAATTCACCGTACAAAACGAAGACTCGACACGGGCACGTTCGATCGTCATGGCATTCTCGTCGCCCGTGATCAAAGCCGACAGTTTGACCGGCTGATCAAAAACCGTCCGCTGCTCACCGGTTCCCTGTGCAAAACCGGTAATCACGGCATCAGCCTTCAACTGCCGGATTTCATTGTTACCGATCTGGATCGTCGCGTCCGCATTTAATTCGCCGGCCATATCCATCTCCTGACCGGCAAGGGCAAACAGCGGCTTGAGGCTGGCCAATTGTAATTTTGATATCTGGACTTCAAAATCCCCCTCTTTCAATGTCCAGCCTTTTTTCGAAGGGGTCGCGGTTCCCTTCGCGGAGATTTTCGATGCTTCATCGACATCCATGGAAATATCAACTGTAGATGGTTTCCCCGCTTCGGCGATCTGTACCGTTGAGGCGATGTTGGCGAAGTAAACGGTTTGCGGAACGTCTCCGACCAATTCAATCGTGGCCGCCCCATCGATCAGTTCCAGATCGATCTGTTGAACAGGAAAGACTGGAGCCGGTTTGGTGGATTCTTCCGCGACACCCGCCGGAACTTTCGTATCGGGTAAAGATTCCGGCTTCTCAGGAACCTTCAGATAAACCCGCGGGCCTTCAACAACCGTCTTTCCCAACTTGACCTTACCGCCCAGCAATGAGGTATATTTCGGCTGGGTTTCGATCCGGCGGACTGTAACGGATGTGTTGCCGGCACTGTCATCATAAGAGAGATTCGTCAGCTTAACGCCCTTGAACCAGCCGATCGAAAAATCGTCCATCTGAACCTGACCGTCAACTGAACTGTTGATCCTGCCCAGCAGCATCCTGGTTCCGCCGGCCGAAGATAAATACAGAGGGGTCATAAAAAAGATCAGCAGTAATAGCCCCGCTGATCCGATGAGTATCCATTTTAACAGCCTGATTTTACCGCTTTTATGACCCTTGACAGGAACGTGTGCGTTTTCATTCTTCATAACGGGCTCCCTTCCATTGGAAATTCATAAGACCTTTTTTCGATTCCGTTTTTCAGCAGTCTTACTGTATCGGCAATTAATGGTATTACCTGAAGAATGTTTTCGGTCATCAACTGTTCATGATCTCTTCAGATTTATTCTTCATAATATCATCGATCTGATCGATATTTTTCTTCGTAATATCATCAATATTGGTTTTGCCCTTCTTACAGTCATCTTCGGTGAGCGTCTTGTTTTTCAGTTCATCATCCAGTTGCTTGTTGGCATCCCGGCGGATATTTCGCACGCTGACCTTTGTCTTTTCGCCCAGTTGTTTGACCTGCTGGACGATCTGCTTCCGCCGCTCCTCACTCAAAGGAGGAATATTCAGGCGGATCATCTTACCCTCCACCATCGGCGCCAGGCTCAGGTCGCTGTTCTTGATGGCCTTTTCGATATCCTTAAGACAGTCGGCATCAAACGGCTTGATAACAATAGAAGACGGCTCCGGAACCGCAATCGTCGCAAGCGACTTCAATGGGGTCGGAGAACCGTAATACTCAACGGAAAGATTTTCAACCAGCCCCGGTGAAGCACGGCCCGTTCGGACAGCTTTGAGTTCATTACGCAAAAAATCCACCGTCTTGACCATACTGTTTTCATGAATTGTAATAATTTGTCTTGTAGGCATAAAGTTCCTTTCTTATCGAACAGCCGAATTTCAGAGAACGGCCAATCTTAAGATGTAATCAATGTTCCGACTTTCTCGCCCCTTAAGGCTCGGGTGATATTCCCTTCTCTGAAAATATTCAATACCACAATGGGTATCTGACTTTCACGGCAAAGACTGATCGCTGACGGATCCATCACTTTCAGGTTCTTTTCCAGGACATCCTGATAGGTCATTGATTCAATCAGTTCGGCGCGGGGGTTTTTGACCGGGTCGTCGGTATAAACGCCGTCCACCTTGGTCGCCTTGATCATCAGGTCCGCACCAAGTTCAGAAGAACGCAGCGCCGCACAGGTATCGGTTGAAAAAAACGGGTTCCCGGTTCCTCCGGCAAGAATGACTACGCGTCCCAGCTCCAGGTGTCGCAGTGCCCGGCGGCGAATGAACGGTTCGCAAATAGCCGAAACCTCGATCGCACTGAGCACACGCGTCGGCTGGCCGAACTTCTCCAGCGTCTCCTGAAGGGCACTGGCATTGATCACCGTTGCCAGCATCCCCATGTAATCGGCCGTAGTGCGAGGGATATGGCTCTTTTCGGAAAAAGTTGCCCCGCGTAGAAAATTCCCACCGCCAACAACAATCGCCACTTCTAATCCCAATTTGGCGATTTTCGCAATGCGTTCGGCAATGGATTCGATGACTTCTCCATCGATCCCGAATCCGCCCGGCTGACACAGGCTTTCACCCGACAGCTTTAACAACACGCGTTTATACTGAATCGTCTCCATGATCCTCCCTGCCGTTAAAATTCCAGACATTAAAAAAGGGCACCGGAGCGTTTTGTCTCCGATGCCCTATTATACGCTCTGGCTTAAGCAATTTCAATGCGAACAAACTTTTTAATTTTGGCCTCTCCGTCTGCTTTTTTGGCCGCATCGGCGAGCATCTGGCCCACCGTCTTGCTGTCATCCTTGACAAACGGCTGTTCCACGAGGCAATTATCCTTGAGGAATTTGGCGATTTTGCCGTCAACGATCTTGTCAATAATGTTCGCGGGCTTATTTTTAACCTGTTCGGCGGCAATCACGCGTTCTTTCTCGATAACTGCCGGGTCAAATGAACTTTGGTCAAGTGAAACGGGGTTCATCGCACAGATATGCATACAAATCTCGTTGGCCGCCGTCTTAACGGCATCTGAAACCGCATCGCTGCTGGTTTCGACCTCAACCATCGCGCCCACTTTGTTGTTAAAGTGAACATAGGTTCCCACCACACCAGAGCCGCCAACCGTATAGCGAACATAATCGCCCACTTCGGTCTTTTCACCGGTCTTACTGACCAGATCGGTCAGACGTTCAGAAAACTTCTTGCCGTCCACTACGACATCCATCAGAACCTGACCGCCCTCTTCGGCGGGCGCTTTCAATGCACACGCTAACAGTTGATTGGCCGCCTCGATGAAATCGTCGCTCTTGGCCACAAAGTCCGTTTCGCAGCAAAGCGAAACCATGGTTGCACTTTTGCCATCCCCACCGGGGGTACAAAGAATGCGCCCTTCCGTGGTGTCACGGCCGGCACGTTTCTCCAGTGTGGCAAGACCTTTCTTGCGAAGCAGTTCCATCGCAGCATCCAGGTCGCCATTCGTTTCTCCAAGGGCTTTTTTGCAATCCATCATCCCCTGGCCGCTCATCTTACGAAGCTTCATAACTGTTGCCGCAGAAATCTCTGCCATTTCTTCAACTCCTGTTATTGTTCATTTTTGATTTTCAATTTCATTTAACCACGAACGTGTGGAAAAAAAGCCGGCCCCTGCATGATGTTTCTCTGCCAGAGCCAGCCTGTCAAGTCATTAATTAAATCGCTCCCTTTGTTACTGAGCATTGCTTTCGGCAGTCTCAGAAACATCGGAATCAACGGTCTGCTCCGTTGTTTCAGCAACCTCAGGCTGTTCTTCCTGAGCACTGGCCAAAACACGACGGGAACGACTGCGTACCGGACGGGCCGGGGCGCCGCCGCCCATGACATCATCCTGACGGACGATTGTTTTGCCCTCGGCCACCGCAGCCGCAAGCTGATTAAGCAGAATTTCCACCGCCTTGATCGAATCGTCATTGGCCGGAATGATCACATCCGCCGTGTCCGGATCTGAATCGGTATCGGCAACGGCAATTGTGGGAATTCCCAGTTTCCTGGCTTCGCGAAGAGCAATGTATTCTTTCTTCGCATCCACGACAACCAGAACACCCGGAATACGGCTCATTTTGCGGATACCATCAAGGTTGGTTTTGACCTTTCGCAATTCACGTTTCAGACGAGAGCCCTGCTTCTTGCCTTGAGCTTCGATCTTACCGGTTGATTCCATTTCTTCCAGTTCTTCTAAACGCTGCAGACGCGAACGAATCGTCCTGAAGTTTGTCAGGGTTCCGCCCAGCCATCGCTCGGAAACATAATGCATCCCGCATTTCTCCGCCGCTTGCTGAACAGCCTTTTTCGCCTGACGTTTGGTGCCGACAAAGACAACATCCCGTCCGTTGGAAATAACGTTCGAGAGAAGTTTTTTGGAAATGACCAAACCTTTAAGCGTTTCTTTTACGTTCACGATATGGATCATCCCGCGTTTGCCGAAAATATAGGGTTCCATCTTCGGGTTCCAGCGGCTGACCGCGTGTCCAAAATGTACGCCCGCGCTAATGAGTTCGCGAGCAAGTTCCTTATTCACAGAAACTTACCTCCAAATTATAAAAGGTTCTAAAACAATTGATACACACTCTCTACCGGTCTACGCAGACCGACAAAAGCACTAGGTTACAGTATCCCACCCATTTCTGTCAAGTAAATGCGCGAAAAAAGGTTAAAAAAACAACAATTTTGCAGATTTCCAAGCTCCTTTGTTCATCCCCACAAACGTCGGTAGCGCCCCAAAAATCAATTTCAGGATGCCATATATCCTGAGTAACTCCGAAATATCGCCAATATTAAGCCAAAAGGTGGGTTCTGCTGCGATCATAATCGCACTTATGACTTTGCTGAACGTAGTAATAATAGAGTTTTCTCCCCTCCGGAAAAGGGGCCACAACATGGGGGGTTACACCATCGATGGCCCCTTTCTTCATTACCCACACTTAAGGTCAAGTCTTCATTGAGTATTGACGATACACCTATTACCGCTTGCTGGGGGGCAGGCCGAAGGGGAGAACTATATTCTGTCCTTCGCAAGCGGTTTTTCATCGCATTTGGATTTAGTGTTTAATGCCGTATTGACACATTACCACTTGATACGGACACCCTTTTCGCGTGCATCCGCGGCCCAGTTTTTGATTTGTTCCAGGGTGGTCTCCAGTTCCTGACTGCTTTCGAGCAGGTTTTCGTACAACCGGCCGTCGTTGACCAGTTTGCCGGCAGTCCCTTCGCCGGAATCGATCTTGGCCATAAGCTGTCGCATTTCGGACAGTGCTGCCTCTAACTGATCAGCAACAGCACCGATCTTATCCCCCATCATTCCAACCTTATCTGTGCTGACATCCGAGAATTTTTCTATTGACTGGAATGTCTGTGTTGCCTGAGCGGCGGCCATTTGGACATTATCAAGTGTTTTTTTGATGTTGGCCTGATTCTCGGCATCACCCATGATCTGGTTGGCATTGTCGGCCAGTGCAGCGATCGAATCGACCAGGTTTTCCAGTTTTTTCTGTACATCCGGGGGGAAAAATTCACTGGCCATTCTGATATCGCCCTGCAGTACCATTTCCTTTCTTAAAAAGCCTGTAGGTTCGCCCATTGCCGTATCGCGAAGTTCAATATAACTGCTGCCCAGACCTCGTTTCATAATGACAACCTCTACATCATCCGGAATATCCTCAAAGTCATCATTGATGGAGATGGTCACGCCAACCTTATGCATTTTTCTTCCCCCTCCATTTTCAACAACCTGAGGGTCAGCGACCTTTCGGACGCGGCCGATCTGAACGCCGCAATAATTCACCGGCGTATCATTCTGAATGCCGGGAGTTTCGGGGAAATAAACCAGAATTTCAAACGACTGAAACTTGCTGACAAACAAGGGTAATTCACGAAACTTCACCAACAGATAAAAAAAAGCGAACACCGCTACAACAACAAAACCCCCGACGATCAGATTTCGCTGCCTTTGTTTTGTTTGATAATCGGTCATTTAACGCATCCTCTGCTTTTTATCTCTGTCCATGAATAATTCGCGTATCGCCCGAAGCGGATACCCGCTCTGGTTGAGTTTCCGGATCAACTGAATACGTTCAACGGCCGAGGCATCAAACATCCTTCGCCCCGACGGCATGACCCGGGTCGGCTTCAACAGACCGACCATCAAATAATACTGTAAGCTCTGTTTTGACACACCGGCCTGTTTGGCTGCCGTGCCGATCGACAGTAACGGCTTACAGGTTTTATCGGATTTTTTGTTGGCACTGTCCACCAAATTCGTACACTCCCGGACAAAACTTAAGTTGCCTTATGGGACTTCTTTAAGCCGGCGGGTCTTTCGTAATGTCCCGATCATTTCAAGAATCCGGCTTTCGATTTCCGCAAACTGAAAATCAGGAACGGTTTTTTCCGACTTCTTCTTACTTTTTTTCGTCATTTTCTGTGTAAAAATTAAGACATAGTCGTAATCGCGGGGAATTTCGTGCTGATGGAGGCGAAAAACCTCTCGACTGAGCCGTTTAAGCCGGTTTCGAACAACTGCATTACCGCACGAATTGGAAACCGAAACACCAAAACGCGGCATGCATTGGTCGTTTTCCGCAGCGTAAAGACGTATTATCCCACTGCATACAAAGCACTTACGGCTCAATATGTCACGGAATTGTTCAGTAGAGACAATTCGTTGAGATTTACGCAAAAAATACCGTTCCAACCGTTTCATCCTTTAAAAATGACAGATTTATTAGGATTATCGGCTCTCTTGTAATCGATGTGTAAGAATTTGGCAAGAAAGGATTTAGATGGACATCAGACCACTATAGATCTTTGAATAGCCTTTGAAAATATAGTGAATCATGACCATTGCCACAATTCCATAGATGATTCGCGGCGTCCATTCGGCAAGTGTATGAAATTTCATTTCGGCATTGTAGGCATGCATATTGCCCAACCGCCAGGCGGCGTCATCCAGATCACCGCTTTCTTCCCCTGCTTGCCATAAGCCGATAAATTCACCGGGTAAAGACCTGCTGAAGCCGGCGCTCATCTCGCCGCCTTCTTTAACCTGCTGATCGGCGCCAGCCAGTTTTCGTCGCATCACACCATTGCTAACCGAATCCGTGGCCATCTTGACACACTGGAAGATCGGCACGCCGGCCTTATAAGTTATTGCAAAAACCTTGCTGTATCGGCTCAATTCCAATTCTCGAACAGCCGAGCCCAACAAAGGGATCATCGTCACGAAAACATCCAGTATCCCGCGCAACGGCCCGCGTTTGGGCGTTAGAAAGATAATCCCCAGGATCACCGCCGCCGGGATGTAAAACATCGCTAATATTTTTATCATCCCGGAAAACAGGATACTGAGGTCAAATTCACCGAACGCACAATCCACCATCGGCACAAGAAAGCTCATGGCATGGACGCACAGAATCGGCAGGACCATCCCCGTACGCATGACACGATTGATCTTCTGACGGAACGCATACCACTGTGAAAGTTCCTCGAACATTTCGCCAAGCTGACCGGTCTGTTCGCCCACCTCGATCAAGGTGACATCCAGTGTTTGAAATTTCTTTTCGCGGCTCTTCACGGCATCGGACAGACTGGTACCGTGTGCGACGTCCTGCTCAATTTCTTTAAAAAGGCGGCCGTACTTTCCTCGCTTGTAAACCGTTTGAAGAACACGCGTGATCGGAACCCCCGCATCCAGCATGGTGGAGAGATTGTGATACAAGTTGATCCGTGAATCTGCCACTCAAACGCTCCGTCGTTTTGACATTCGTTAAACTTCCAGTGACCCGCCGGCAAAATCCAGTTCCTGAACGGTCACCATCACACCCATACACTGAAACAGACTGCCGGTAATGGTTTCCACGCGGCGAATGACTTCATTGCTCAGGCGACGTTCGACAATAGCAAGGATCACCTTGTATTGATTATCGCCGTTTTCATCAAAACCCGCATAGAGCGGCAGATCGCTCAGATACGGCCGAGGTCTCTCGGCATTCAAAACACTCAACGACGTATTCTCCAGCCCGGACAGGGCTTCGAGAATCTCGCGGAAAATCTTCTCGTCCTGGACAAACACGTGGACAAGATTGCGACGCATCTGAACCTGCTCAGAGATGTCTTTTCCCGCGGATTCAAGAAATGCCTTGCGAAGCTGTTTTTTGCTGCCGGCATCGATCATTTTCTGTACCGATTCCTGTTCCTGCAATACCTGCGAGATAGCTGACAGCAGCCGGATATGGGTATTGCTCTGCTGGCGGGGTGCGATGATAAATACAATCAACTGTACTTTCTTGCGGTCTTCGGCTTCGAATTCCACACCGTCGGGAACGGTCATCAACCCTACCACGAAATCCTTCACATCACGCATGCGACAATGTGGAATCGCAATGCCGTTGCCAAACGCGGTCGTCCCTAATGTTTCGCGGTCCTGAAGCGCCTCAAGGATCGCTTCTTCCGAAACACCCTTCAGAACATCACACTTCTTTGCCAGCGAGGCGATCTCACAGAGCGCCATTGCCTTGTCGTCCACCGTTGAATTGACCTGAATGCACTCATTTCGTAATAATTCTGCAAGCTTCATACCCAGCATCCTTTATTATAAGGCTTATTGTCAACATCTTCCGTGTTCTTTGAGAGTACCGGCTCGCCCCTTATTTGGCAAGCTTTTTCTGCCCGCCCAATAGCCCGGACCGCACTCGTCCAATCAGAAGCGAATTTCCCATAAAAAAACACCCCGATAAGAATGCCGGGGTGCTTACAGACTTTAAAATCAAACGCAAAGGATTATCTTAGAAACCGTTCGGGTCCCTCGATCCCGGACCGTTACCGACGGCTTCTTCAAACCCGCGTTCCCGCGCCGCCAGCATCTCCTGCTTCGGCAGTTCCAGCCTTCGCGCCAGTTCCTCACCATATTTGGCCACCAATTCATCGATTTCCTTAAGATTTGCATTCACCACGGCCTCCTGCTCTGAAACAGGCAGCCTTTTCCATTCCGCAAATCGTTTCTCCATATCTTCAGCAAAGACTTCCAGGTTCACCGGCAATGAAGGCTTATAGTCGATGCCGAAATCAAGCAGCTTTTTGGTTTCGGACTGCGTAAAGGACACACCGTATTCATTACCTTTCTCGATCAACTCCTGCCGTTTGGCGGCCGCTTCAGCGGCTGCATCGTTCAAGCCGAGTGCATCAGCAAGCAGCATCTTGGCGTCAACGGACAGCAGCTGTGACTTAAGGACACTGCATTCGGCCTCTTTGCCCAGTGCCCCGGCGCTGTCAAAGGCCTCCTCATACAATGCGATGGCCTTGTCAAAAAAGTCCATCACTTTCTGCGACAGTTCCGAATCAACCCGCGTTTGAACCGGCAACTTCTGCCGCAGGGCATCGGCGAATGTCGGTTCGGCCGTATCCATCAAATCCAGCAATCGGTCCGAAACGGTTTTCTGCACTTTGATCGAGGACGAACAGGTCAATGCGGCATAATGATAACTGTCAGCCTGCCCGAGCTTGACGGCAAATGCCGCCTCCCGGGAACGAACCCTCTCGAACTCTCCGGCGGCTTCTTCAAACACCTCGCAAACACTTCTGGATTCCGATTTATAGCTATCAAGCGAACTGCGGATACCCTGAGCCTGGGTGGTCATTTTCTGCTGATTGACGCCGATAATCTGGTCGATCTCATTCATCTGCCGCTTTAAAGCAATACGCGTCTGGGAATTATCGATCGCCTCGATGCGCCCTTCGGTTTCCTGGACACTCTGGTTTAACCCATCGACTTTTGCCTGCGCTAATTCGATCTGACCCTCTAAAACAGCGACTTCGTTTTCAATGCTCTGCGCCTGAATATAATACTGCTTGCGTTCCTGAAGAATTGCAAACCCCTGCTTTTCAAGATTCAGCTTTTCATCCCCTTGCGCCATTTCGGCTTTTCGGGCAAAACCGGACGCTCGGCTTTGGTAATCATCCAGCACGGTCTGCACCTTGTTCTTTTGGTCCAGAAGCTTATTTTTCCGGTCCAAAAACTGATTTAATTCGGCCTGTGCTTTGTCGTACTGCGTTCTCAGGCCGGGTTGTCCGTCACCATCGGCAAGCAACTGCCCCAGTTCTTTCGCTTCCTGCTGACCGCTGGCCAGTAAGTTTTCGATCTGCTGCTTTTCCAGAAGCAGTTGTTCGGTGGACCGAAGCGCTTTCTCAAAAACCGTGATCCTCTCTTGAAGTGGCAACGCCTCTGATTCCGGGTCGGATTTCTTCCAGACACTCAACTCCAGATCGGCCATCATCCGGCGTCCGCGGGCCAGAGCCAGGTTGCCGCTGGCCAACACCGCCGTATCTTTGGAAAGACTGCCGGCATCTTTGTTGTCACGGTCAACCATCGCCGCAATGACCTGCTGCTGGGCCGCATCGTAATTTTTTTCTTTGACAGAAGTTTCGACCGCTTCGATCGTTTTTTGAGCAACTCGCTTGGAAGCGGCATCCTCCGGATTGTCCGAACACCCGGCCGCCGTCAGCAATACCCCCGAACACAAAAGCGATAACACACAATGGATAAAATACTTATGATTTCTACACTGCACCGGTAATCTCCTAAAATAAATGATTCCATAAGAATCTGTATCGTACCGGCCAGTGCCCCGTTCTGTCAAGATTTTTCTCAGGACCCCAAAGGCATCCCCGAACCCCTGTTTTCCCTCCTGAATTCATTGAAAGGCCCGAATTTTCTCGACCGAACCGCCCCTTTGCATTATGATGTATCTCAGATTTAGGAAACCAGCTATGGCAGCAGGCAATTACAATGGATATCCGATAAGCCGGACAGTGGTGCCGCTGCTGATTCTCGCGGTGCCGGTCGCGGCCATGATCGCATGGGTGCTGTATCATCAAAAAGCGCAGCTAAACGCCCCGCCGCCGCAAGCTGCTGCCCAGGCTGTTTCGTTCGGCGGCGAAAACTGGACCGTCTTTCGCGGCGATGCGGAACTGACCGGACAGGCCGCCGGAGATCTGCCGGATAAACTGAAACTCGCCTGGAAATTCCAAACCGAAGGCGAGATCGTCGCCGCACCTGTAATTGCCGAAGGAACAGCCTTTGTATCGTCAGCAGACAAGCACCTTTACGCAATCCAATTGCAGACCGGCAAGGAAAAGTGGCGATTCGAAGCCGATGACGAACTCCACGCAAGCCCTTTGTATTTTGAGAATACCATCTACATCGGCTCCGGCAGCGGCACGTTTTACGCCATTGACGCCGAAACCGGACAAGCCAAATGGACCTTCAAGGACGCCGGCGAAATTTCCGGCTCGGCCAACATCGCCCCAGAACCCGCCGGCGGCCGAACTGTTGTCGTCTTCGGTTCCTATGACAATAACCTGTATTGCTTAACCCCCGACGGCAAGCTTAGCCAGCAGTACCCCGCCGACAACTACATCAACGGCGCGGTCGCCGTCGCAGGCACCACCGCGTTCTTCGGCTCCTGCGACGCCATGCTCTATCAGGTTTCCATCGGCGACCCCAACGGTACACGGACACTGGATACCGGCTCGTATGTCGCCGCCAATCCCGCCATTGACGACGGCGTTGTTTATGTTGGCAATTACGAGGGCAAATTTCTCGCCGCCGACATCGCCACGCAAAAGATCCTCTGGAGTTATGACGAAACCGAAGACGCGTTCTTCTCCTCGCCCGCCGTCAATGACACCGTCGTCATCGTCGGCTGCCGAGACAAAAAACTGTATTGCTTCGACAAAACAAACGGCGAAATCCGCTGGACATTTTTGGCAGGGGACAATTTCGACAGCAGCCCGGTCATTTGCGGCAGTAAAGTCGTCGCAGGTAACGATGACGGCAGACTGTATATTATCGATATCCAAACCGGCAACGAAGTTTTCTCCTATACGCTCGGCTCTCCCATTATCAGTTCGGCGGCCATCGCCCAAAACAGACTCCTCATCGGCGCCGACAACGGAATTTTATATGCATTCACGGCTGAATAATTATGCAGAGTTATTTTTATTTTTTATCCGGTACGCTGCAAAGCCCCTTTTCGGGGTGCCATGCCCACACTTGTGTGGGCATGAAAAAACTGTTTCAGAGCAATACCATGCTTTGCGGAGAATGACTTTTTTCAATCTTTTCTACATAGAAAATCAGACCTCCTCTGTAGAAAACATTTTTTTTCAGACCCCGAAGGGGTCGTAGTATAATAGCCGGGGGCGTAAGCCTCCGGAAAGGATGCTAAAATTTTTAAGCCCCGACGGGGCGAAAGAGAGCAAACATTAAACATGCAAAATGACTATACCATCAAAAAACTGACCGACGAAAAATGGCTCAACCTGTATGATATCGAATATCGGTGCCGAGATATGAAACAACCCCACCACTGGCTGATGTGCTCACGAAAGAAAGACCCCGTTGCCGACGCGGACAGGCCCGACGCGGTGGTTATTGTCGCGATTGTCAAAACTCCCGACGGCCCCCGGCTGGTCGTCACCAAAGAATTCCGCGCCCCGCTGGCCGATTATGAAGTCGGGTTCCCCGCCGGACTGATCGACGACGGCGAAAGCATCGAAGCCACTGTTAAACGCGAACTGAAAGAAGAAACAGGTCTGGACGTAGTGAAAATTTGTCATATCTCCCCGGCGGTCTATTCGTCGGCGGGACTGACGGACGAATCCTGCTGTATGGTATTGGTCGAAGCAACCGGCACGCCGTCAACCGACCAAAACGAAGAACACGAAGACATCGAAGTGATCCTCATGAATGCGGATGATATTCGCAGCCTGCTCAAATCAAACAATAAGATCGCCGCCAAAGCCTGGGGCCTCCTCTACCACTTCGCCATCACCGGCAAAATTGAATTCGACCAACATGTCACACCATAGCCTCCGGCAACAGCGAATTAATCATTAGTTAATATACAATTGAATGGCTTCACCGAACAAAAGCCCGAAGCGCAAGCACAGGGAACGGATTCACTTTCAATCCAGAATCCATTTCTTGATTCGGAAAACGATATCCTTTTGATTATGCGTTAAGCTCCTGACCGTTGATTTTCATCCAATGGAAACTTGAGTCGTTTCAAATCGACTATACTAACTCTGCTCCTTTTGCCAGATTACACCTACGACATAGCAATTGAATATTGTTAGAAGCATTAGAACCACCTCTTGAGAAAGGAATTATGTGATCAAACTCTAAATAATCCGTCGCTCCGCATTTATTGCACTTTCCTTGGTCTCGTTGCCAAACTTCAACTTTAACCACATCTGAAATATGACGGCTGCGAACAGAGTCACTATTTTCCGAGATAATGTAATTGAATTTCTTTGTTAGATATTCTAACATCGCTTCTAATTTCTCAGAGTCCTTTAAACTATAGAACCCCTTGCCTTTATTAGATGTAAATTCAATGTCTAAGCCATTTGTATATTGCCTGAAATTGATAATTCTCGCAATATTTACCTCGAAATTCTTGATATCAGAAAGAAAGATGAGTCTTCGGTCGGTAATAGCAAGAACTCCATGTGCTTCTTTTTGTTGTGTAGGAGTTTTATACAGAAACTTGCATTTGCTATACCAATGGCATATTTCAGTACTATTAAGGCGCAAGTCATGATTCGAAACACATGGAAGTTGACCTTTGCGAATTCTCTCTAATTCTTGTGTCCTCCTTACTTCCGCCCGACCCTGCTTAATGATTGCTTCAGGTATCTTCAGTAATTCTTCGATGCGGTTTAATATCTTGATTTCCTCTTTTTCGATAATACCATCTTGGCAAATCATTGATACAGTTCTGCGATATAAGTTTTCACTTTCCCTGGGTGCCAGAATGGCCGCATGTGCGGCATCCAATCCGGTTGTTTTTGAATAAATAAGAAGTTCTTCACATTCATCTGCCGATAAAATGCCATCTTTAGAAAATCTATTAAAAAGTTTTTTGTATCCATCAAGAACTTCTTTTTTAGAACCTTCATATGCTTCTCGCATAGTAAGCCCAAGTTGAGATCGAATTCGTTCTAAGAAAACTGATTCAGATGCCGTAAGTCTTCCATCGCCTAATGATTTATCCAGCTCATTGCGATAAATCACTTTTGCGTAATCTTTTTCCAGTTCGTTAGCCTCACTTTTTTCTATTTCTAACTTAACGGCAATCGCATCTAACACTTTTCTTTCTTTTGTTGTGACTACATAGTCTTTCATTGCCAACTGAACACATTTCACGTAAGCAATTTTGGCACTTTCAGTTAAATGCTTTTCTGCAACACTATAGTTAGTCTGAAAATCATCTAAATTGAGATGTTTAATCCCTTTCTCAACAATGTGTTTGAATATTATATCTCCTAACTCAGAATACTTTTCTTTTTGATAACTTTTACCCAACAAAATCAATGGTGCAATAACAGAAATCGTAAGAATTAAAAAGATAAATGCGAGGAAGATTTTTGACACTAAGAAAAAAGCTAAAGTTAATGCTATGAATAAAAAACTTACGACTAAAACGCATATTATGAACACAGAATTATCAACGATAGAAATGAGTCTTTTCCTGGGACTTATCATACGTTTTTTTCTCCTTAATACCAATGGCTATGTTATGATACTATCGGGGATAGAACAATAATGATCACCGCAACCTCCAAAGTTTTAACAACGCAGCACCTTTAAAATTTTCACCCACCGAGTCTGTGAGACCTTTATTGAGTTCATGTATTCGTGAAGTCCTTTAATCATTTCCCTTCCAATTCAAAATTATCCGGGTCCTTCAGACCCGCCCTCTAACCCTGTTTCGCGTGAAAACCAATGTTGTCCTCAAATCATATACCTTACATCCTGAATTGAAAACAAAAAATCCCAAAGAAACCAAAATACACACCCCCAAAAGCCTTCAATTTGCAATCGAAAGAATCGCCCCGGCTGAAAAGACGGACTGCTCAGAGTTGGCCGGGAGCGCAGATGTGTACATCGAGCATCCCGTCCGGCTTTGAGCAGAATGGAGCGTTGAAAACGCCCCGGCGATTCCCCTTCCTGTCCTTCAAGACCTTCATGGTTAAATTAAATCCCTGAAATCTGCGAAATCAGCATGAATCAGTGTCAAAATGAAATCCTGTAAATCCCGTTAATCCCGTCAAAAATTTCGAAAAAACAGCCGCAATCCTTACCCCGGCCCAGTATAATACATAAAATTGAATAGTATTTTAAAATCGTCAATCGTCAATCGACCTTTGTCAATTCTATATGAGTGCGAAACTCCTCGCCCGGCGTAATATACAACCATTCCCAACCGTCATTCTGAGCCGAAGGCGAAGAATCTCTATTTTCTAAGGACTAAAGACTATGGACTAAGGGCTAATTTTACCAAACGAACCCAATTTCAGCTTCAGCAAAAACACCCTAAGTATTTTTTTCCTAAGGACTAAAGACTATGGACTAAGGACTGATTCTAAAATACCGAACCCAATTCGAACCCAATACCAACCCAATTTCGCCCCCAAGTACCCCCTACTCGCGCAAGCCGTTTCCAGCCCAATATCGCCAATTTTCCCCTGGAAAACTCATAAATCCCCCTTTTTGACCCCGCCAACCCCCAAAAAAACGAACCCAATTTACCCCCCAAGTAGCCCCTCGACGCAAATGCCCTAAACTGCATCCAATCCCCCAAAAGAACGCAACACCCCCGTTTTCAATAGCGCCACGCGAACCCAATCGAACCCAAACCGAAGCCAATTATGTCACTGACAACTGTTCCGCCAAAAGTTTGATCGGATGAACGGTTTGTTTGTGGGTTAGGTGCTGGATCTGCATGGCGCAGGCGGCGCATTCGGTGACGATCGTTTCGGCGCCGCTGTCGGCGATGGCACCGGAGAGCCGGCCGCCGATGGCTTCGGCCAATTCGTGATTTTTTTTCTGCATCCCGGCCGTTCCCGCCAGTCCGCAGCAGCCGCCGTTGATATCGACTACGCCATACCCTGCCTGTTTCAGCAAGTCAACACTAACACCCGCCGAACGCAATGCTTTCAAATGACACGGGGCATGGTAGCCGAGACGGCGTTGGGCCAGACAGGGATCGGAGCATTTCAATCGTGTCACTTCCGTTCCACGCTTTTGTTCGGGTGATTCGGGGTTTTGTTTGCTTAAATAATCCATTAGTTCGAACGTGTTTTCGCTGACGAGGCGGGCGTCGGGGCTGTCGATGATGAGGCGGAGTTCATCTTTGAGGCACAGGGCCGCACTGGGTTCGGAACAGACTACCTTATACCCTTTTTTGACAAACGGCACGATCTGACTGAGATTATAGTCCATATCCCGGCGGGCGGCTTTGATGATTGCCGTAGACAAACGCCGGCAGCGGCACGGGCCGCTGTTTGGGTACGATGACCTCGATGTTCAGCTTTCGCAGAACCTTCAGCACGGCAAACCCGAGTTCATGGTCGTTGAAGTTGGCAAAGCTGTCCACGAAATAAACGACTTTATCAATGGGTTTTCTGACGGGCGAGCGCATATTAATATAGCGATTGGCCTTGCGGATAAAGCTACCGCGATCGAATTTGGGGAAATGACGATGGCGATCCAGGCCGAGGAGCTTCTGCAGACACCACCGCGTGATACCCAGCGACAGCACCCAGTTGCTCAGCGGCGCAAAGGCGCTGCCGAAAAAGCTAAGCCAGCGGTTGTAGGTCAATGCGAATTCGGCGGCGGTAAAACCGCTGTAGCGAGCCAGTTTGGTGCGGGCCTCGATGACCAGTTTGGAGACATCGACGCCGGCGGGGCATTCGATCGAGCACATCTTGCAGTTGACGCACAGGCTCAAGACTTGCTTAAGTTCTTTGGGGTCAAATGCAACGCCGCTTTTTTCACCAGCTATCCACGTGCTCAGTAAATTGGCCTTGGCGCGTGTGGAGGCCAGTTCTTCGCCCGCGCCGCGAAAGACCGGGCACATTCGACTGCTCGACGCTGCGGACAGGCACACCCCGCAGCCGTTACACTGCTCGACCTCGAAGCGGAATTCATCGGGTGCAAAATTCAACTCCGTTTGAAAATCGTCCGCTCCGGCCAGCACGGCGGCACGCAGATTCTTGCCCATGATGTCGGGGTCGTCACAGATGACCTTGCCCGGATTCAAAATGCCCGCCGGGTCAAAGATATGCTTGATGCCTTTGAGCAGTTCGTAATAGTCCTTGCCGTACTGCGCAGCGATGAATGCCGCCCGCAGCAGGCCGTCGGCATGTTCGCCGCTGATGGAACCGCCCAGCGACCAGGCCAGCGAAAAGACCTCGTCGGCCATCTGCTTCATCCGCCGGACCTCAGTCTCATTCCGCAAATTCAGGTAGGGCCGAATGTGCAGTTCGCCGTCGCCGGCGTGGCCGTAAAACGCCATGGGAATATCGTATTTTTCCGCTATCGGCTCCAGCCCCGCAATGTATTCATCCAGGCGGTGGTAATCGACCGAGACATCCTCGATGAATGCAATCGGATGCGAGGCGCCTTTTTCGCGATTCAGCAATGGAACCGCGTCTTTGCGCGACTTCCACAGGAGGGCCTGTTTGTCTTCGTCCAGCACCTTAACGGAATGAACGGCTAAGTCGCCCACGGCCTTGATGGTGTCGGCGATCTTTGCTTCAACGGTCGCTATCTCATCTCCAACATGCTCAACCAACAGCGTGGCTGCCGCATCGGCGGGCAATACATCACGGTATTTCGGAAAGGCCGCTCGGCCCATGTCCATCAACGCCCGATCCATCAGTTCACAGGCACTGGCACCGCAGCCGACAATCTCTTCAACCGCTTTGGCCATGGTCTTAAACGAGGCGAATTCAAACTGCACCAGCCCTTTGGCTTTCGGCACGGCAACGGTACGCAGGGTGATCGCCGTAAAGACCGCCAGCGTTCCTTCCGAACCGGCCATCAGCCGGGCCAGGTCGACTGTCCCGTCATGTACAATATTCTGGATCGTATAACCGCAGCGGTTGCGTTTGGTCTTCGGTTGGGCCGCGTCAATGACGGCCTGTTTGTCCGCTAAGAGGTCAAAACAGTTTTTTGCCATCACCGCGGCGGCATTCGCATCGCCGGGTTGGGTATCGTTGACGAATTCGGCCGTGGCGCCGTCAGCCAGCACGCAATGAACGCTTTGCACATACTCGGCGATATAACCATATTGCAGCGAATGAGCCCCGGTGGCATTGTTGGCAACGACCCCGCCGAGCACTGCGCGATTGCCGCTGGACGGGTCCGGGCCGATCTTGCGACCCCACCTGGCCAGATGGGCATTGAGCACATCCAGCACCACGCCGGGCTGAACGCGCACCCACGAACCATCCGGAGCAGTCTGTAAAATACGATTCATATTCCGGCGGACATCGATAACGATCCCGCTGGTCAGGGATTCACCGGCCAACCCGCTGCCGGCCCCGCGCGGAGCGATGGGGATGTTGTTGCCTGCGGCATAGTTGACAACGGCGACAATATCGGCCGCATCGTTCGGGGAGACGACGCACTGCGGCAGGATGCGATAAATCGAGGCATCCGTGCTGAACGCAGCGCGATTATAGACGTCGATGTGAACCTGGCCTTTGACAAGTGCGGCAAGTTCGGCGCCGATCGTTTCGGCTGTTTTCGTTTGTGTCTCTGTATTCATTGGCGTACATGGATTCCCGCCTGCGCGGGAATGACAAGGGGATATCTTTAGAACAACATTTGTTCGGCTCGCTGGACGTCTTTGGCGATCTGCTGCTTGAGATCGTCCCTGGTCTCAAAGCGCTGCTGATGGCGGATGAAGCGCATAAAGTCCAGTCCCAGCCATTTGCCGGAAAGGTCCTCGACTTTGTTTTCCAGCAGATGCGCTTCCAGCAGCAGCGGATGGTCGGACACGAATGTCTTGGCCCTTCCGATGCTGATGGCCGCGGCTCTGCGCAATCCGCCGAACGCCACCTCGTCGAACGAATCGCCCACCACCACGTAACCGGCAAAAACTCCCTCGCACGGAATGATCTGTCCTTCGGCCTCGATGTTGGCAGTCGGGAACCCCAGCTTTGTGCCGATGCCGCGGCCTTTGATGGTTTTGCCAATGAGCCGATACGGACGGCCCAATATCTGGGCGGCCTGACGAACTCTGCCTCTTTCCAGAAACTGCCGTATATGCGTACTGGAACAAACGATCGTTCCATCGGATTCGGCATCGGGGATTTCGGAAAAAGGAACTTCGACAACTTCAAAGCCACGTTCGGTACCCAGTTGCCGCAGCGTGTTAATGTCGCCGCTGCGGCCATACCCGAAATTGAAATTCGGCCCTTCGACGATCACCGAGGGGGACAGATTTTCCATCAGGAACTGATCGACAAAATCCTCCGGCGACAGGTTCAGCAGTTTCAGGCTGTCTTTGATGACGATCAGCGTTTGAATACTCATGGACTCCAGCAGCATCGCTTTGACCGCGATCGGGGTCAAGACGCCGGGCGCCTGTTCGGGATGCAGAACGGCAACCGGATGCGGGTCAAACGTCATCACAGCAAACGGGACCTGTTTTTCACTGGCCAATGCGCGTGCCGCCGACAAAATCGCCTGGTGGCCGCGATGGACACCGTCAAAGTTGCCAATGGTCAGCACCATGCCCTTCGGCAATTGCTTTAGCTGCTGTTCATTTTCCACTATTTGCATGAATAATCCCAAATATAAGACTTTTCTCTGGACAGGCATTATCCTAACGTCAATGAAGCTGGCTGACAAGTTTATTCAGAACCGAAAGACGCCTTTTCGGGTATTATAATTGGTATTTACAATTTATCCGGCATTGTCTATACTATATTTATCAGGAATTGAAGCTGATGAACCCTTTTTTACAAAACGGATTGAAGGACGGCTGGGCATGGACGAAGCGAAGAAACTCAAGAAGAACCTGGGACTGTTGGACGTATTTTCCATCGCATCCGGGGCCATGATCAGTTCCGGACTATTCGTCCTGCCGGCGATCGTCTATCGTGAGGGCGGACCGTCGATCATCGCATCCTACATGCTGGCCTCGTTACTGATCTTGCCCAGTGTTTTCGCCAAGGCCGAACTGGCCACGGCCATGCCGCGTTCGGGCGGAACCTATTTCTATACCAAACGCAGCCTCGGCGGATTGTGGGGACTGTTCTGCGGACTGTCGGACTGGTTTTCCCTGGCGCTGAAAAGTGCGTTCGCGATCATGGGTATCGCACTGTTTTGCCGAATGTTTTGCCGGTATGCTTTTGACTATCACCTCACCGACGTGGCCTTCAAAACCATTGCGGTAGGGGCATGTATTTTCTTCGGAACCTTGAACTACGTTAGCGTCAAAAGCACTGCACGCTTTCAAATTTTTTTGGTGATATATATGATTGCTGTGCTGATCGCATTTATTGTTATCGGCATATCCAGTGTTCACCCCGCTCGGTTTCACCCGTTCGTTCCGCCGGAGGCACCGCATGGCAAATTGACCATCCTGTCGCTGGCGGGCGCAGTATTTATCAGCTTCGGCGGATTAACTCAAGTGACAGCTATTGCCGAAGAAGTGCATCATCCGGGACGGCGACTACCAATAGGAATGCTGCTGGCGTGGGGAGTTGTGTCATTTTTTTATGCGGTCGTGGTATTTATCACCGTCGGCGTGCTGGACAGCGTCGAACTGTCAGCTTCTGACGCACCGATTTCCACCGCAGCGAATGCATTCATGGGTACACCCGGCGTCGTGCTGTTGACACTGGCCGCTCTGGCGGCATTCATCACTACGGCCAATGGCGGTATCCTGTCGGCATCGCGAAGCCCGATGGCGATGAGCCGGGATCATCTGCTGCCCGGAAAATTGGCACACATCAGTAAACGTTTCGGCACACCGGCATACAGTATTCTTATCACATGCGGATTCATGATCGTGGCGATCATATTTCTGGAGCTGGAGATACTGGTCAAGACCGCATCGGCTTTGCTGCTGTTGATGTTTTTGATGGACAACCTCAGCGTCATCCTGATGCGGCAGAGCGGGATCCAGACCTACCGCCCAAAGTTCAGGATGCCCTTCTATCCGTATCTGCCGGTAGTTACCATTATCCTGTATATTGTCCTGCTGCTGGAGATGGGGGCGGTGCCGCTGCTGGTCAGCGGGGGCTTTCTGGTCGCCAGTATCATCTGGTACAAACTCTACACCGCTGACCGGTTTCGACGGGATTCGGCGGTGATGCATGTGGTGCAGCGGGTGACGGATAAGGAGATCCTGTCACCGACATTGGAAAACGAACTGCGGGATATTCTGCTGGAGCGGGACAATATTATCGCCGACCGGTTTGACCATCTGCTCAACGATTGTACAATCTTTGATCTTAAAGGCAAGAAAACGGCTCAGGAGGTTTTTGAGCAGGCGGCGGCTGTGTTTTCGGAAAAGTTGGGTGTGGACAAACAGGTGCTGGTGGCTAAACTGCTGGCGCGTGAGGC
>CAXXSL010000005.1:0-162406 GCA_963675525.2 Anaerohalosphaeraceae bacterium
AGAGTTTGGATTGACGATGGACGAATGACGATTTACGATTGGGGTTGAATTTATCTGTTTAAACATTTACGCAGAATGCAACCGATTTCCGAATCAAGAGATGGATTCTGGATTGAAAGTGAATGCGTCCCCTGCGCTGGCGCTTCGGGCTTTTGTTTGTGGCGGTGCTACAACATGTCGCCCGCTGCGCAGAGTTTGGATTGACGATGGACGAATGACGATTTACGATTGGGGTTGAATTTATCTGTTTAAACATTTACGCAGAATGCAACCGATTTCCGAATCAAGAGATGGATTCTGGATTGAAAGTGAATGCGTCCCCTGCGCTGGCGCTTCGGGCTTTTGTTTGTGGCGGTGCTACAACATGTCGCCCGCAGCGCGGGCTTTTTTCAGTTGGCAGTTATCAGTGAAGTTTTTTTTGTTTTGAGAGTGTTTTATGCTGCCCTTTCAGGGCGAGTAGGAGGATGGGGCTATTGCTACCCAGGGCGTTGCCCTGGGCTAAGTTATTTTGCACCTTCGGTGCGAACATAAACTGCCGGCAGGATGCCGGCGGTACAGAATACGCATGCATGCCCATGTGAGCGTGGGCACGGCACCCGGCTTTTGATTTTATTGCACCCACAAGCTTCGCTTGAAGGTGCCACCCGCCAGTATTCTGGAAATGATGCGTTCGGCTGCGCTTGCGTTTTCGCTGGATCCCCGCCTTCGCGGGGATGACAAAGAAGGCGTGGGGATGACAAAAGCCGGCTGGAAGCCGGCGGTACGACCCTCTCCCTCCTTCGGAGCAGGAGGCCCTTGACCCCCTCGTCCCTTCGGGACACTGGCCTTGGCAGGAAATTGACCCCCTCCCTCCTTTGGAGTACTCCCCCTTGGCAGGGGGAGAGTTTTGTTTGAACCCCTATATATCCTTTAATTTGGGGTGTTTTTTCAGTATTTTGTGAAAAAGGTTGAAGGATGGGGTTTGGGTGTGTATAATCACGCAAATTTTGGACATGGCGAATTAATGGACTGTATCAACGCTTAGAAACAGGGATTTTGAATGCCTAAACGTAAGGATATCAAGAAGATTCTCATCATCGGGTCGGGGCCCATTGTGATCGGTCAGGGGTGCGAGTTTGACTATTCGGGAGCCCAGGCGTGCAAGGTGCTGCGTCAGGAGGGTTATAAGGTAGTTCTGGTTAACAGTAACCCGGCGACGATCATGACGGACCCGGAGATGGCGGACCGGACGTATATCGAGCCGATCACGCCGGAAGTGGTTGAGAAAATCATCAAAAAAGAAAAACCGGACAGCCTGCTGCCGACGCTTGGCGGCCAGACGGGGCTCAATACCGCCGTGGCACTGGCCGAAAGCGGCGTGCTGAAAAAATACAACGTGCGACTGCTGGGGGCGAACCTGCGTTCGATCAAGCGGGCCGAAGAACGCGACCGATTCAAACAGATCGTTCAGGATATCGGGCTGGAAGTGCCCCAAAGCGGGTATGCCCATTCGTGGGCCGAGGCGCAGAAGATTCTTGCGGAGATCGGTCTTCCGGCGATCATCCGGCCGTCTTATACGCTGGGCGGGATGGGCGGCAATGTCGCCTATAACAAGGAAGAGTATGAGAAATTCGTACTGTGGGGTTTGCAGTTGTCGCCCAAAAACCAGATACTGATCGAGGAGTCGGTCGTCGGCTGGAAGGAATACGAGCTGGAAGTGATGCGGGACCGCAAGGACAACGTGGTGATCGTCTGCTCGATCGAGAACCTGGACCCGATGGGGATTCATACGGGCGACAGCATTACGGTTGCCCCGGCTCAGACACTGACGGATAAAGAATACCAGATCATGCGGGATGCATCGCTGAAGATTATCCGGGCGATCGGCGTGGAAACCGGCGGGTCGAATATCCAGTTTGCGGTGAATCCGAAGAACGGCCGGTTGTATGTGATCGAAATGAACCCGCGTGTGTCACGAAGTTCGGCATTAGCATCGAAGGCGACGGGGTTCCCGATCGCCAAGATCGCCTCATTGCTGGCGGTGGGATATACGCTGGATGAAATCCCGAATGATATTACGAAGAAGACCCCGGCGTGTTTTGAGCCGACAATTGACTACGTGGTGACGAAGTGGCCGCGGTTTACGTTTGAGAAATTTACGGCAACGCCGCCGGAACTGACGGTGCAGATGAAGTCTGTGGGCGAGGCGATGGCGATCGGTCGGACGTTTAAGGAGTCTCTGCAAAAGGCGATTCGCTCGCTGGAAATCGACCGGCATTCGCTGGACGCAAAGTATATCGATGCAACGCTGGATAAGTATCAACTTAAGGATAAGCTGCGGATCAACTGCTGGGATAAGTTGTGGTATGTCGCTGAGGCGTACCGGCGTAAGTTTACGACGGAGAAGATTTTCGAACTGACGCATATCGACCCGTGGTTTCTGGATAACATCCGTGACATCATTCATCTTGAGGGAAAGATCAAGAAAACGTCGATGGTCAAGATGACGCAGGCATTGCTTCGGCAGATCAAGGAGTACGGATTTAGCGACAAGTACGTCGCCGAGCTGTTAGGCGTTGATGAAACGACATTCCGTGCCTATCGAAAAGACAAAGGTGTAGCGGCGGTTTACAAGATGGTGGATACGTGCGGAGCGGAGTTTGCTGCCGCGACGCCGTACCTGTACTCGACCTACGAAGACGAATGCGAAGCGAATCCGACGACCGAGCGTAAGATCATGATTCTCGGCGGCGGACCGAACCGCATCGGGCAGGGCATCGAGTTTGACTATTGCTGTGTGCATGCGGCGTTCGCGCTGCGTGAGATCGGCGTCGAGTCGATCATGGTCAACTGTAACCCGGAGACGGTGAGTACCGACTACGATACATCGGACCGGCTGTATTTCGAGCCGTTGACGTACGAAGATGTGATGTCGATCGTAGATGTTGAAAAGCCGGATGGTGTTATTGTTCAGTTTGGCGGCCAGACCCCGCTGAAGCTTGCCAATGCATTGTGGGATGCGGGCGTGCCGATCATCGGCACCAGCCCCGACAGCATCGACCGGGCCGAGGACCGAAAGCGATTTAATAAGCTGGTCAGCAAGCTGAAACTTCAACAACCGTTCAGCGGCACCGCGCGAAGTTATGAGGAAACGCTCAAAATCGCCAAGAAGCTGGGCTATCCGTTATTGATTCGGCCGTCATTTGTATTGGGCGGGCGGGCCATGCAGATCGTTTATGACGAGAGCGCCTTGAGGGAATGTGTCGAAGAAGCGATCGAGGTTTCCGGCGAACATCCGATTTTGATCGATAAGTTTCTCGATGATGCGACGGAACTGGATGTCGATGCCATCTGTGACGGACAGACCGTGGTTATCGGCGGTATCATGGAACACATCGAGGAAGCGGGCGTTCATTCCGGCGACAGCGCGTGCAGCCTGCCGCCGATGTCACTGGCGCCGAAGATTATCAAGGAAATTAAGCGTCAGACAAAACTGCTGGCCAAAGAACTGGATGTTCTGGGGCTGATCAATATTCAGTTTGCCGTCAAGGATAATGATATCTATATTCTCGAAGTCAATCCGCGTGCGTCGCGAACGATCCCGTTTGTGAGCAAAGCCATTGGTGTGCCGCTGGCAAAACTGGCGGCCAAGATCATGGCGGGCAAGACGTTGAAGGAACTGGGCTTTACAAAAGAAATCGAACCGGCTCATTACGCGGTGAAAGAAGCGGTTTTTCCCTTCATGAAATTTCCGGGGGCGGATGTGATTCTTGGTCCGGAGATGCTTTCGACCGGCGAGGTCATGGGGATCAGCGATAATTTCGGCATGGCCTATGCCAAGTCGCAGGTCGCCGCCGGGACTGATTTGCCGATGAAGGGGACGGTCTTTATCAGCGTCCGCAATCAGGATAAGCAGCGTGCGGTCGAAGTCGGCAGGAAACTGCACGAGCTGGGCTTTAAGATTTTGGCAACGCGGGGGACGTGCATCAAGCTGATCGAGAACAATATTCCTTCGGAATTTGTACGAAAGGTTGTTGAAGGCAGGCCGAATATCGTGGACCAGATGATCGACGGCAAGGTCGACCTGATCATCAATACCACGGTCGGCGAACAGTCGATCAAGGATTCATTTGTGATCCGGCGGACCGCGCTGGACCGGCAGATTTCGTATGCGACGACGATTCGCGGGGCGGCGGCCATGGCCCAGGCCATTGAGACGCTGCAAAAACGGACGATGACTGTCAAGGCGATTCAGTTGTATTATAAATAAGTATGCAGGTATACAAGGACACAAGTATACAGGACATTTAAGGGACGATAAACGTGAAAGCAATTTTACTGCTGGAAGACGGAACGGTATTTAAGGGTACTTCATTCGGCGCCGAAGGAATTCGGTGCGGCGAGGTGGTGTTCAATACATCGATGACGGGCTATCAGGAGATCCTGACCGACCCGTCCTACCATGAACAGATCATCACGATGACCTATCCGATGATCGGCAACTACGGCACCAATTCGCTGGACTGGGAATCGCGGAAGCTGTTTTGTGCCGGCTTTATCGTCAAAGAGAACTGCCCATACCCGAGTAACTTTCGCGATCAGGATTTGCTGAGCGATTATCTGAAAGAAAACGGCGTGGTCGGGCTTGAGGGGATCGATACGCGAAAACTGGTCCGGCACATTCGCGAGCAGGGTGCGATGAAGGGCATCATTTCTTCGACGGAACAGCGTCTTGGGGTGCTGAAGAAAATGCTGGATGACTATCCGGGTTTGGTGGGGCGGGACATTGTCAAACATGTTTCCGCTAAAAAACCGTACCCATGGAAAAAAGGCGTGGTCGATGTCATCAAAAATGAAGAACTTCTGCCAAAGACGAAATACAAAGTCGTTGCGTATGATTTTGGCATTAAGCAGAACATCCTGCGGCTGCTGCGGTCGCATGGCTGCCAGGTTGAGGTTGTCCCGGCTGCAACTCCGGCTGCAAAAGTGTTGGCCAAAAAGCCGGATGGTGTCTTTCTGAGCAACGGTCCCGGCGACCCGGCTCCGGTGACCTATGCGGTTGATAACATTCAAAAGCTGCTGGGCAAGGTGCCGATCTTCGGGATTTGCCTGGGGCATCAGTTACTCTCGCTGGCGCTGGGCGGAAAAACCTACAAACTTAAATTCGGACATCGCGGGGCTAATCACCCGGTCAAAAATCTGGATACCGGCGCGATCGAGATTACCAGTCAGAACCACGGATTCTGTGCCGACCTGGAGTCATTCAAGGGATTGGATGTGGAAATGACGCACCTGAATCTGAACGATAATACCAGCGAAGGCATCCGGTCGAAAAAGCATAAGGCGTTTTCGGTGCAGTATCATCCGGAAGCCTCGCCGGGACCGCATGATTCACAGTACTTGTTTCAGCAGTTTATCGACATGATGAGCGGTAAGTAAGATCAATCCGGACATCTTGTCAAGATAATCAATAGGAGGTTTTGTGAAGGAGACAAAACAATGAAGCTGTCTCGTCGCGTAAAAGTGTTGTTCATTGTTGTGCTGGTGTGTGGAGGATTATTGGGGGCGGTGTATGCCGGGGTGTATGGATGGATTCAATGGGACGCCCACAAAAAAGCCAAGACTATCTGGATGACTGATTATCCGCAAGCCGCCGATGAAATTGAGGCGCTGATCATGCGGATGCAGTTGGAGGATTGCCGGATGAAGGACCGCAACATGGCCGTCTGGGCCCTGGGTCGTCTGGCGGATGAACGGGCGTTGGAGGCTCTTAAGCAGGAATACACCGGCCGGCCCTGTGAACATGATAAATTTCTCTGTCAGTACGAGCTGCAAAAAGCCATCTGTCGCTGCGGCGGAAAAATGAAAAACACCCCAGATTGTTCTCCGTAGAATCCATGAGCCAAAAGGATTTTTCCCAGATTCCAGAGATCTTAACCAGCTATAATTATCAAATTACGCTATACAGGAGAGGGAAACATAAATATGGAGGCAGGAGAAATGAAATAATTTGCCTTGATCATGCCCGGAATACTTGACTTTATTGTACGGTGGAAACTTCAGCACAGGAATGCTCCTGATCAATTGAGCTTAGAGTGAAAGTTATACTTGTCAGTCAATATAAGTTTAATTTTTTAAACCAGTTACAAATCATATTTCAAGAGGTTAGATAAGGATCGATATTTAAGTAGACTTAAGCTCTCGTTATTTATTAAAATTGAGCGTAATAATGCATGGGTAGAAGAAAATATTTTTCAATACGAACCCGGAACGAATTTCATTCGTATAAAAATTTAAGTTTTCTCCCCTCCGGAAAAGGGGATACGAAATGGGGGGAACCCTTGAGTGCCCCCTTTTCTTTGAGTGTCAGTGAGTGGAGACCTGTAATTATAGGTTAATTTAATCTTCATTTTCGCCGCCTGTAAGATTAGTGCGAGGGGAGAATTGGTCTCAATGCTTGCGGGCGGCATTTATTTTGGGGCAGAGGGGGGTAAACCCCGGAGCCCGATTGAACTCAACCAGCCGAACAGAATACTCAACGCCATGGTCAAAAAAGTACCGATGACAATCAGCCAACTCCAGGCCAGCCCGATGATGTCATAGTGATTCAAAAACAGCAAAACACTCATCGCGATACTGCTGAGTACCATCGCAGCGATATTGCCGCGATTGACCTTCACATCAGTCAGCAGCCCAAGCAGAAAGACGCCCAGTGTTGCCCCTCCGGTTACAGAAAAAATCTGGAACGCGAACCACAGGATGTTTTCAATCGGGCTGCACGCAAAAGCGATAATGGCTAAAATGATTCCAAAACCAACAATCCCAGCGCGGGAGATAAAAAGATAATGCTTCTCATCGGCATTGCGGCGAATCACCGTTCGATAAATGTCTGAGACAAACGAAGACGCCAGAGAACTTAACGGTGAATCAATACTGGCTAAAATAACCGCTGACAGCAGAAGTCCTTTGAGGCCCGCCGGCAGCGTATTGTGAATAAAATGTGACAACACTTCCTTAGCCTGTAGGGGAGCCGCGATACCCGGATTTTGACGGTAAAAAATATAAAAACCGGTGCCGATGGCCAGATACAAACACAACACAGGCAATGCCGCGGCGATGGTCATAAAGATCGTCTTTTGACTCTTTCTGCGTGTTTCCACGGTCAGCAGACGCTGCACCATCTCCTGATCCGTTCCGAACACCGCCAGCCCGATGAAAAAAGCATTTGCCGTTCCTGCCCAGAATGTCGTGGGTTGGTTCAGCTCAAACCGAAAATCAAAAAAACTGAGACGGCCCGCATCGGTGGCAATTTGCAGGGCTGATGAAAGTGGTCCTTCGATCCGATAGATCAAATAGATCAGCAGGGCCGCACCGGCCGTAAAAAATACAATGGCCTGGTAAGCACCCGCCCAAACGACGGCTTTAATTCCCCCGAACGCAATAAACACAACACTGACTAATGTGAACAGAATGATTGTGTTTACCAACGGCCAGTCCATAATAATGGCTACCGCCATGCAAGCGGCATAAAGCCGCACACCGGATGCGATCAGGCGGGTTACGAAAAAAAAGACAGCCCCGGTGTATTGTGTTTCCGGACCGAAACGATGACGCAGGTATTCGTAGATGCTGGTGCAGTTATACGTGTAAAAAATTGGAATGAATAAAAAACAAACGACTATGCGAGCCGCTGCGGAACCGATGAAAAACTGCAGGTACTGCCAGTTTTCGCTGTACGCCGTGGCGGGAACTCCCACGATGGTCAGGGCACTAACTTCGGTGGCAACAAACGATAAACAGGCAACGATCGGAGGAATTCTTCGAGACCCCAGAAAAAAATCCTGTGTGTCATTCTCGACTCTTCCAAAAACGTAGGAAATCACAAACAGCAAAGCGACCGAGATCCCAACGATCAATAGATCGATACCGCTTATCATAGCACATCCTTGATCGCTTCACGAAGAGCGTCGTTGTTTTGCCTCAGGGCACGTTGTGCCGTTTTTAAGTCAGCCTTCAAAAAGTGCATGGCAATGGCCGGTTTGACCTTGCCCTGGGCACGTCGCAAAAGAGCCAGTGCGCCGCGTCGATCCAGACCTGTCAATTCCATCACGATCCGGGCCGAACGATCCCTGAGTTTCTCATTGCTGGAGTTCAGGTCGACCATGAGGTTGTCATAGACTTTGCCTAACTGGATCATCGCGGCGGTTGTCAAGGTGTTCAAAACAAGTTTCGTTGCGGTACCGGCTTTCATACGGGTAGAACCGGTGACGACTTCCGGCCCGACCACCGGATTGATGATGACATCAGCAGGGATATGACCCACCGCTTCCGGTGCACAGGTGATAAAGACTGTGCCGGTCCCGAGTCCCTGTGCATATTCCAGCGCGCCCCGGACAAAGGGTGTCATCCCGCATGCGGCTATTCCGACCACAACATCCCGGCTGCTGATCTTTTTCTTTCGCACCGCTTCTTTGCCGTCTGCGGCGCAGTCCTCAGCCCCTTCAACCGATCGAACCAGTGCCCGCCGGCCTCCGGCGATGATTCCCTGAACCAGCGTCGGACTAACGCCAAAGGTCGGAGGGCACTCGGAGGCATCCAGTACGCCCAGTCGTCCACTGGTACCGGCACCCACGTAAAAAAGCCGTCCTTTGTTGCGCAGATGCCGGACGATTAAGTCCACTGCCCGGGCAATGGACTTTTTTTCCTTTCCGACCGCCGGTGCCACCCGCATATCTTCGGTATTGATTACATCAACAATCTGTTCGGTCGACAACTGATCGATGTTTCGGCTGTTTTCATTTCGCTTTTCGGTCGTTAATTTGGATCGGTCATGTTTCATGATACACAGACAATCTTTCCTAAAACGGTACTGCCGGCAGCGCCTGTTGCACTGGGAATATTATTGGGAATGCCTTTGATTGTTGCCCATGCAAGGATCGCGAATGACAGGGCTTCTTTCGCATCCGGATCAATACCAAAGTCATTTGTTGTCATGATTTTTACATCTTTAAGCTGCCCGCTGAGCATTTTAACAAGTGTTTTGTTACGGCATCCGCCGCCGCAAAGGATCACCTCGTCAGGCATTGAAGGCAGAAACCGGCGATAGGCCTTTGCAATGGTTGTTGCGGTAAAAGCCGTTGCGGTTGCAATCAGACCGGTATCTTGTATTTTCTTTGCTTTTGCTTTTTTGTACAACGCCCGGCAGTAATCGGAGCCGAATTCTTCACGTCCGCAGGTTTTTGGAGGATGTTTACGAAAATACGGGTGCCTGAGCATTTCACGCAATAAGGCGTCGCATACGGTTCCTTTTGCGGCAAACGCGCCATCGTGGTCATATTTTTTCTTTTGACGGCTGGTCATCGAGATCAATCCGTCAATGATCATGTTGCCCGGCCCGGTATCAAAGGCGATCATATTTTCTACGGATGGATTGGCATCAAGCCAGGTTAGATTTGATATCCCTCCGATGTTCTGAAGGACTCTGCTTCGTTTTTTGTGTCCAAAGAGAACGAGGTCCGGGAACGGGACCAATGGGGCTCCCTGTCCGCCGCATGCAATATCTCCCGGACGAAAATCGGCCACGGTCATGATTCCGGTTCGCTGGGCAATGACGGCCGGTTCGGCGATCTGCAGCGTAGACCGAACGCGTTTCCCCGCATAGACCGTTCCCTGTGGATTATGGCTGATCGTTTGTCCATGCGAACCGATCAAATCGATCGAAGCCAATGGTAAAGCGTTTTTCTGACAAATCTTAACAAGAGCGGCTGAAAAAAAATCCCCCAGAACAAAATTATAGTGACTGATGATGTCAGCGCCCAATGCTGCTGCATCAAATAGTTCAAAGATTGCCTTGCGGAGTTTAGCCGGATAGGGGACCATCCCGAAGACCACGAGTTTCTGACAGTGGTCATCAATATCAACAATCGCGACATCGACACCGTCAGCGCTGGTGCCGGACATCAGTCCCGCAACACGCAACCGTTTTTGCTGATTCAATTTAGTGATCGTTTTTCCATGGCTCATACTTATTTATCGGCGAAACGAAGCATTTGCTGTTGTGTTTTTGAAAACAGCCGCAGGTTGTCCCGCAATCGCGAAGGTTTATTGCGTTTTCGCCAAAGTCGGCCAAATTCATCCGAACAATATCCCAGCTTTTCTGCAAGTTTACCCCAACAGCCCGTGGTCACGCGTCTGTTCTGACGAATAGATTTGACGGCGATTGCCCGCTCGGCCGCCAATGCATCCATACCGGCGGCCAGTTTCAATTCCTCCATGGCGATTTGTTCGAATTCCGGCAGTTTGCCGGATATGGCCGGAAACAGGTTTGAAGACGAAAGTTCTTTGGCTGCTTTAGCAAGTCCATCATGCGTCATCATATCAATGGCACTGTATGCCGGCGGGTTTGAGTGAATGATCGGCTCAAACATCCCCTCAAAAAGCAGGGACCGGTTCGGCTTGGCAGCCCCGCACGTCAAATAAGCCGAACCCAGCAGGGCGATCGCTTTTGCAAGCTTGTGATTGGTTTGCCCAAATGACAACCGGCAGAAATTTTCTGTAAATGCATCATCATTTACGGCATGTCCGCTCCACGCCTGAGCGGCCCCGTAGGCAAAGCCGTGTAAGCTAATGCCGAGCAAATTCCGATGCCCATTATCTCCCCAATCTGTATTCAGCAGCCCCTGTGCATGATGCCTTTTTCCCTGGCGGGCAAACGCTCTGATGTTGCTCATTGCATTAGGCAGTCGAGAGCCGTGTGTCAGCCAGCTGCTGGTTCCCGGACACACCATGAAATCGATCCCGGCATCTGCGATCTCCTTCGTTCGTCGAATATTGGCGCCGTCGCTTTCATACTCCCAGTTCAGCAGAACTATATCCCGCGGAAGCTGCCCGATCAATTCCGGATGCTTCAGCACAATATCCGCCCATAGATTCATCCGCCTGCCGTGTTTTTCGCACAGCCGGTGTATCTTCAGCAGAAAATCCAGATATACCTTTCCGACTCCATATTTGTTGGCTCGTTTTCGGCTGCGTCCTTTTCCCAGTTCCCAGGTTTCGTCACAGCAAACGTTAAAATCGGTTGCCTCGAATAACGGCACAAATTCCTCATACAGTTCACGAACCAGCTTGATCGAACCGGGATCACCCGGACACAGGGTTGTTCCCCCTGGGAAACCGCGAAAGCCCGGCATTTCCCCAAGATGCTGATAGTCCGGCAGTGACAGGATCTTTTCCATGTGCCCGAAACTGGCGAGCGACCCTACCAGTCGCACATGATGTTTCTTGCAGTGTTCCTGCAGGGCTATTATTTCATTGGCATTAAACGGGCTATACCCCTTCCCGATCACCGGATGCCGGGTAAACGTAAAAACATTTTCAATATAAAGCTGCAGTTCGTTGATCTTCCAGTGTGCCAGGCGCTCTACAAGTTGTTTGAGTGTTTCCAGTTTTGGCACCTTGCCCCGTGAACAGTCATGGTATACCCCGCGCCGCTGGAAATCGGGCCAATCATCGATCCTGCACGCCGGAATTTGCCGACCATAAAGCGTCAGCAGATCACGAAGTGTCTGAATCGCGTAGTATGCCCCCGCATTGGTTACTGCGACGATCTCGATCCGCTCTTGGGTAATTGTCATTCGGTAGGCATCGGGGTGTTTCAAATTTCGGATTCGGCTGATGCGCAGTGTTGCCCATTCGCATGTGTTAGAAGTAATTCGTGATTTGATTTTCAATTGCTTTTGGAGATCACTGTGAAGTTGTTTTAAGCCGGTCGAATCGGCGATCTGCTCACTGGTCAGTACCGTCCGCAGCGGCCACCTGAAAACGCGGCCTAAACGGGTCACCTTCTGGACAGGAATGAGCAATTGATCAAACCGGCTCAGGGTATTGTTTTGCATTTGCGCCGACACGACAACTCCCAAAAGGGCATTGGGCCTACCAGGATTCTAACCTGGGGCCAAGAGATTATGAGTGCATTGGGCATTTTATCTAAAGATAAAGAAAACAAAGCACTTAAAGATTCACCCAAAGAACGCTTACACACGGAAACCAAAATGAACCGAAATTCGGTCGAATTGCATTATCCCGAATTGTTAAGGATTGTCAAGGTCTGGCCCCAACTGCCGGAGCATATCAAATCAGTGGGTTGGCGATTCAAATCCACTTCTACCCATTTCTTATGTGATTTGAAGTTTAAGGCTTTTCGCTACTGGCTTATGATATTGAAACCCATATTGTTACTAAAAAAGAGAGTAATTCAATTACAGCCAAAGAGGAACCGCTTAAAAGATTTATAACCAGATAGAGAATAGTGTGTATAATAAAGCCACCGTATGATGACAGGAGGGCTCAGAAATCAATCCCAACAAAGATTTCTCTTTTCGAAACTGTGGATTGCGCGAAATCACTTATTTTTTGCGCGAGATTTCTTTGATTTAAAAGTCACTTTACGGGACAATAAAAAGGACCTGACTAATATCTTCATGGGAGGATGTAAGGCATTTCGCCAGATGTGGGGAGAGTATCATATTTTGTGAGGACTAAGACGGTGATCCATGCCGTTTGACGACGTGTGATGTGTAAAGGCTCTATAAAACTAAACTTGTAAAAGAACGGGGTTCTAAACCATGAGATATATCGGGTCAATTCAATTGTCAATTTTCATTGCAGTTATTCTTTTCCTGGGTTCTTCTGTCAAAGCCGCTCCCGTCATTAGGGTCGATCCGAACGGTTTTGCGGATTATACAACCGTTCAGGCTGCGGTAGACTCAATTCCAACTGTGAACACAACGCCGGTGGAAATCCACATTGCCCCCGGCACCTATGTCGAACATGTGCATGTCACAGGCCAGAAATCTTTTGTCAGCCTTATCGGTACCGACCCGGCAACCACAAAAATCACCTTTAATACCCCGGCGAATGAACCCGGCTACGATACGTGGACCTCAGCAACCGTCTATTTTGAAAGCTATGACTTTTCTATTGAAGGCCTCAGTATCGAAAACTCCTATGGCATCGGCGTCCAGTCGCTTGCCTTTGCAGCAAACGGTCGCCGCGGGCAGTTCAAGAATGTTTGGTTCCTGTCGAATCAGGATACGCTCCTTCTCTATAACGGCCCATTCTATCTGACAAACTGCCGCATCGAAGGCACGACCGATTTCATGTACGGCAACGCGACGGCGTGGTTTGAAAATTGCGAGATCTACAGCCGAACCGGTAACTACCTGACCGCAAGCAATTGCGACATCTCGGTACCTTATGGTTTTGTTTATAATAACTGTCAGTTAACTCGGGCTGCTTCGCTGGGTGACAATTCGGTTTACCTGGGCCGCCCGTGGGGACCGTACGCATCCGTTACGTATCTGAATTGCTGGATGGATGCACATATAAGACCGGAAGGCTGGAGCGACTGGGGTGTTCCGGCGAGGCATGAAACATGCCGCTACAGTGAGTACAATAGCTTCGGCCCCGGTGGAGACATGTCAAATCGTGTGGACTGGACGGGCGTCCATATCCTCACTGACACAGAGGCACTGGACTTTAATCTGCCAAATGTGCTCGGTTCCTGGACACCATCCTACGCCGATACCTCTTCTGACATAACCCCTCCAATCCCCGATCCGCTGACTTGGTCCGACCAACCGCATATGTCGGCGGCAAGAACGGCGAGCATGGCCGCAAACTTAGCGCAAGACATCAACGGTGTTGAATACTATTTTGCGAACGTCACCGATCCCAACCACGATTCCGACTGGCAGGCAAGCAGCGAATACACCGATACCGATTTGACCATCGGACAAACCTATACCTACAAAGCAAAGGCTCGCGATCTGAGTGTCAATCAGAATGAAACCGGGTGGAGTTCCGAGTTGAGCGTAACGATACCGGACAATCCTATGCAGGTGGAGGAAGTTTACCTCTTACCGGATGATGATTCACGGTTGACTGCCAATAGCCCTACAACGAACTATGGTGGCTATGATTCATTCTGGGCTCGAGATCTCGGCAGTTTAACGGCTATGGGCACCGGTATTATTCAATTTACACTGCCCGAAGACGGCCGGATTTTCTTCAAAGCCAGACTGGAATTTGTCAATAAAAGAGATAACTCGGGTAATCCCCTTCGGGTGTTTGCTCTGAAGGATGGGACCGCTGGAGAAGATATCGATGAGACAACGGTTACCTACGACAATGGTCCCGGCGTCGATACCGCAACCGCAACGTTGAATTCGGATACCGTGGAGTTGTATTCAGTCAACAGCGGGCTTACCGGCGAACCCATGAACACACCCGACGGCACCGCCCAGCAAGCACTGAACGATTTCATCAACCAGGACACCAACAGAATCGTGACCTTCTATGCCGCCAGCAATACCGGCGCGATCCAGATCGCCTCAAAAGAAGCCTCCAATGTCGGCGAAACATCCTTCAAGCCCTATTTACACCTCTGGTACCTCAATAACGGCTGCGACCAGGTTTATCTGGGCGATGTCAATGCAGATTGTAAGGTTGATTTGACCGATTTTGGAATTCTGGCCAGTCAGTGGCTGGATTCTCCCGGGACTCCTCCGGCGGATATTATCCCGATGGGGAATGCCGATGGGGTTGTAGACTTCGAAGACCTTAAATCGCTCGTTTCTGATTGGCTTAGTAATGCCTCTTCTTACTGATTTCTGTATCTTCTTTAATTTTAGGACTTTTTTTTTACATAATTTTTGAAAAAAAGACGTAAAAATATCGTATAATGACTGTGTTCAAGTGCTATGTGTTTGTTGATTTTGTGCTTTGAAGCTGGTGTCAAATTGAGCGTATAATACTGCATTTCGGACTCGGGGGCTTTGTAGAAAACTGCATTTTTGAGTAGCTTTGACATGAATATAGTTTTTATGTAAATACGATGAATAGAACAAAATATCTTGTGGAGGTTAGATGAAACAGCGGCATGTCCCTAAGGTTTTAATTGCGATCCTTATGCTTAGCTTAGCCTCCTATTGCGTTGAGGCAGCACGATTTATGGAAAATCTGGATCGGGGTGTTGTCGCTGTTTACAAGGGGGGCGGTCAGGTTTATATCGGTTGGCGTATGTTTGGTACCGAGCCGGATACGGTTGGGTATAATGTTTATCGCAATTCCGTAAAAATCAACGGTTCGCCCATCACCGGTTCTACGAATTATATCGATACAAGCGGCAGCAGCAGTTATACCTACCGCGTGGCTGCTGTAATTGATGGTGTTGAACAGGATATGTCCGATTCGGTTTCGGTGTGGAGTGACTTCTATCATGACATTCCTCTGCAGAGGCCGGCAGGGGGGACGACACCGGATGCTGTTGATTATACTTACAGTCCCAACGATGCCAGTGTGGCCGATCTTGATGGTGACGGTCAATATGAAATCGTCCTGAAATGGGATCCGTCCAATTCAAAGGACAATGCTAATGGTGGCTATAGTGGTAATGTTTACCTGGATGCATATGAGATGGATGGAACGTTTCTGTGGCGGATTGATTTAGGCATTAATATCCGTGCCGGCGCTCATTATACCCAGTTTATGGTGTATGATTTTGACAGTGACGGCAAAGCGGAAGTGGTCTGTAAAACCGCTGAAGGGACCGTTGACGGCGTAGGCACGGTACTTGGCAATCCCAGCGCCGACTATCGAAACAGTTCGGGTTATATCCTCTCCGGACCGGAATATCTAAGCGTATTTGATGGTCAGACAGGCGCCTTTGTGGATACGGTCGATTATGTGCCTCCGCGCGGTAACGTCAGCGATTGGGGTGACTCCTACGGCAACCGCGTAGACCGTTTTCTGGCTTGTGTTGCCTATCTGGACGGTCAGCGGCCGAGTGTTGTTATGTGTAGGGGGTATTATACGCGTACGGTGCTGGCTGCATGGGATTTTGTTGGCGGACAACTGACACAGCGTTGGGTGTTTGATAGCGATGACAGCGGTAATTCTGCCTATGCCGGACAGGGCAATCATAATCTCAGCGTTGCCGATGTGGACGCTGACGGCAAAGATGAAATCATCTATGGATCCTGTACGATCGATGATGACGGGACGGGATTATATACGACGGGTTTGGGACACGGCGATGCAATGCATGTGTCCGATATGGATCCGGGTCGACCGGGCCTTGAGGTCTGGCAGTGCCACGAGGGAAGTGCCGCGGGGGCCACGTTTCGGGATGCGGAAACTGGTGCCGTACTTATTGATCATTATAATTCCGGCGATGTCGGCAGGGCGTGTGCCGCCAACATCGATTCGGGTTATTTCGGATACCAGTTATGGTCATATGCGACCGGTGGCGTTTATTCGGTTGACAATGTTCAAATCAGCGCGAATTATTCGGGTAAGATGATGAACTTCCTTGTCTGGTGGACCGGCGATCTGCAGCGTGAATTCCAGGGAGCGGCTGATGGTGACGGAAAAAATCCGGTTTTGGAGAAATGGGGCGGTGATGGTCCGTATCGCTTGCTGAGTCTATACAGCATTCCGACTTCATACAGCACGAACAGCAATAACTGGAGCAAGGCCAACCCCTGTTTGTCGGGCGATATTTTGGGTGATTGGCGTGAGGAAATGATCTTCCGTTCGTCGGATAACACCAAGCTTAGGATTTTCACGACCACGGAGCTGACCAGCCATCGCATTTATACATTGATGCACGATCCACAGTACCGTTTAGCAATGGCCTGGCAGAATGTGGCCTACAATCAGCCGCCGCACCCGAGCTTTTATATCGGGGCAGGGATGTCAACTCCTCCGATTCCGAATATCGTCCTTGTAGGCGCACCTGTCTTTACCAGTGATCCGATTAATCTTGATGCCGTTGAGCTATCCTCTTATGCAGGTCAATCGCTTGCAAATTACGCCAGTGATTTGAACGGCATGAATACGGTGACCTTCAGCAAGGACGGCGGACCGGATTGGTTAACGGTGGCGAGCGACGGAGCTCTTTCTGGGATTCCGAGTGATCGAAATGTTGGTGAGAATACATTTACAGTTCGCGTTACAGATACGGGCGGTTTATCCGATACTGCCACGATGACGATTCAGGTAGCCAATATCTATTCCGGCGTTCTCGGCACCGATGATCTGCTCGGCTTGGCGGCTCAATGGCTGTCGCTGGATTGTGTGGATGTCCCGGCCTGTAACGGCGCGGATCTGGATGGCGATGATGATGTCACCGTTTCAGATTTCTCAGTATTAGCCCATAATTGGCTGGGTGATGAAGCCCTGCAGCTTCATTTGAAATTCAACGAAACAAGCGGCGATACGGCATACGATAATTCGATCTATTGGCGGCCAGGCACGCTTGTCAATGCTCCGGCCTGGGATTTGGGCCATTCCGGCGGTGCCCTGCTGTTTGACGGCACGAACGACCATGTCGAAGTGTCCGGCTATCAAGGCATTCCCGGCGGTGGCAGCCGTACCTGTATGGCTTGGGTTAAAACCGCTTCGGTCTCCGGTGAGATCCTGACGTGGGGCGAAGAATACAATGGCGGCCGCTGGGTCATTCGTGTTGATGAAGGCGGTCAGCTTCGCGCGGAAGTCCAGGGCGGCAATATCATCGGCACCACCGTCATCAATAACGACACCTGGCACCATGTCGCCGTTGTGATCACCGATGACGGCAGCCCGGATATTGCGGAAGCTCAATTGTATGTTGACGGTCAGCTTGAAACGATCAGTTCCTTTGCGGACGAGCCGATCAATAGCGGTTCGGCTGAAGATGTTAAGATCGGCGCGTATTTAGCCGCCGGCGGTCCCCGTTACTTCCAGGGCCTGATCGATGAGGTCCGAATCTATGATACAGCGTTAACACAGGCGGAAATCGCAGTGTTGGCACAATAAATTCGCTGGAAGTTCCGACCAACGGGACAAATATTCAGATATAGGAATCAGATAATATGAAAAAAGCAGTTGTATTGAAAAGCATTTTTCTGTCGGTTTTATTAGTGACGGTTTTCGCAGGATTTTCAGCGGGGGGAACCCGATTTATGGAAAATCTCGACCGCGGAGTCGTAGCGGTATCTACGGGACCAGGGATCTATATCGGCTGGCGGATGTTCGGGACAGACCCGACGGATATAGCCTTCAACGTTTACCGGAACTCGGCCAAACTAAACGCCTCGCCGATTACAACCTCCACGAACTATCTGGATACGACAGGCACCACAGGTAATACCTATTTTATTGTGCCGGTCATTGGCGGGGTAGAGCAGGCGGCTTCCGAGCCGGTTGCAGTCTGGGACAGCTTTTGCCATTCCATCAATCTGGCGTCGGTTAGTGGAAGCTATAGTCCTAACGATGCCAGCGTCGGTGATCTGGATGGGGATGGTCAGTACGAAATAGTCATTAAGAGGCTGTCAACAGATATATCGCAGACTTCAACCACATTCCACCTGATCGAAGCCTATCGTCTTGACGGCACATTCTTATGGAGGCTCAACCTGGGACCGAACAACCTCTATGCGCCCGAAGAAATAAATCCCATGGTCTATGACTTTGACAGCGACGGACGAGCGGAAGTGGTTCTGCGAACCTGTGAAGGGAACGTCGATGGAATCGGTGTCAGTATAGGCGATACGGATAGCGATGGAAAAACCGATTACCGAGACTCGGTGGCCACGCCCGGCGGTGGTTGGTATATGACCGAGGGGCCGGAGTTCTTATCCATATTCGATGGTCTGACCGGGGAAGAAATCGCCAGAACAGACTACATTGAAAGAGACCCTCTCTCACAATGGGGGCTACCAGGAATGACCACAGGCCAGTACGCGCACCGAGCTGACAAATGTATGATGACACCCGCGTATCTTGACGGACAGAGACCGAGCCTTGTTATTTGCCGGGGGATATACCATCGCATTAAGATGGAGGCCTGGAATTTCAGAGACGGCAGTCTTTCCAATGTATGGTCATTCGATACGGATAACTGGCCCGGTTACGCAGGTCAGGGCAACCACAACCTGACGGTTGGTGACGTCGATAATGACGGCAAGGATGAGATCGTCTATGCTTCCATGTGTGTCGACGACAACGGCAGCGGCCTTTACACCACGGGGCTTGGGCACGGCGATGCCTTGCATATGTCCGACATGATCCCCGACCGGCCGGGGCTAGAGGTTGTTGCGGTTCACGAATCTGGTGATAATGGAACCACTCTTCGGGATGCCGGCACCGGCGAGATACTCTGGCAAAAGACGGCGATCGGTGATACAGGAAGAGGCTGTGCGGCTCACATCGACTCACGCTACCCGGGATACCAGATGTGGTCGGTAGCCAGCGGCGGAACATACAATGCCACAGACAAGTCCCTGATCAGTGCTAACCTTCCGAACTGGGGTAACTTCCTGCTCTGGTGGGACGGTGATTTGCAGCGCGAAATACTGGACGATATATCCGGGCATAACAATCCGTACTTAGATAAGTGGTACGGTGACGGCGCCGGCAGGTTACTGAGTATCTACAATGTCCCCACGCAATACGGAACCTCCAGTAACAATGGCACCAAAGGCAATCCGTGCCTTAGCGGTGATATTCTGGGCGACTGGCGAGAGGAGATGATCTACCGGTCATCTGATAACACGCAACTGCGCATCTTCACTACGACAGATGTGACAAACTATCGCTTCTACACGCTGATGCATGACTCGCAATACCGTACAGCAATTGCCTGGCAGTGTAACATGTACAATCAGCCGCCGCATCCGAGTTTTTATATCGGAGCAGGGATGAGTGACCCGCCGGTACCGGATATTATCCTGGTTGGCGGCGATCCGGATGAAACCAATCCGCCAATACCTGATCCGATGGAATGGATTTTCGTACCCCATGTCAGCGGCAATGGTTCCATTGCCATGCAGGCGGCCACAGCGATTGATCCGAGCGGCGTTGAATATTACTTTGACTGCACCTCTGGCGGCGGTCATGACAGCGGCTGGCAGGACAGCACCTTTTATAAAGATACAGGTCTTACCGAAAATGTAACATATACGTATACGGTGACAGCACGTGACAAATCGAATAATCAGAATACAACCCTGGCATCGATTCCTGTGTCCTGCGTCGTAGAGAACATGACGGGACTGGTTTTTTGGGATTTTGAGGACGGCATCGAGAACACGCCGCTTTCCAGCATGTCTTACGGAGGTTCCAGGGACACGATAAGTGGGATTATAATGTATGGGTTTGATCCGACTTACGGCCCATCATTTTCTGCTGAAGCGCCGCCCGACAGCGGGCTGAGTATATACTGTAGCGGTTCTCAAGATGGGTACACGCTGGATGCATCTCTGAATGCCTGGTCTCCGCAGACATGGACGATCGAAGTATCGGTCAAATTGAATGATATATCCGGCTGGGAAACCTTCGTCGGTCGTGACGGTTCGAGCAATGGCGATCCGGAATCGGATTTTTATCTGCAGAAAAACAATGATTCAACTTCTGCCGTGCCTGGGGCATTTCGTGTTAATTATGAAACTGTCACCGGCTTGCGGTGGAAGTTAGACGCTGACTTTCCCGTGCAAGCCAATCGATGGTATCGTCTTGCTGTAACCAGTGATGGTGCGATGATCAGGATGTATTGTGACAAACTGGATGGCAATGGATATCAGCTTGTGGGCTCACTGGATATTTCTTCGCAAACACCGGCTCAGAATGCACTTGCCCAGGGCGGAGATAACTGGACCTTCGCCCGGGGATGGTACAGCGGCGCTTTTGTCGATCACATCAACGGCTATCTGGACAATGTTAGATTCACCGAGACAGCTTTGACGCCGGAGGAATTTTTAGATGTGATATCACCTGTGTTTACCAGCGATCCGATTAACAATCTTGGCGCTGTTGAGCTATCCTCTTATGCAGGTCAATCGCTTGCAAATTACGCCAGTGATTTGAACGGCATGAATACGGTGATCTTTAACAAGGATGCCGGACCGGATTGGTTAACGGTGGCAAGCGATGGAACGCTTTCAGGAATCCCACTTGATTCGAACGTGGGAGAGAATGCCTTTACCTTCCGGGTCACAGATACGGGTGGTTTATCCGATACTGCTACGATGACGATTCAGGTAGCCAATATCTATTCCGGCGTTCTCGGCACCGATGATCTGCTCGGCTTGGCGGCTCAATGGCTGTCGCTGGATTGTGTGGATGTCCCGGCCTGTAACGGCGCGGATCTGGATGGCGATGATGATGTCTCCATCTCAGATTTCTCAGTATTAGCCCATAATTGGCTGGGTGATGAAGCCCTGCAGCTTCATTTGAAATTCGACGAAACAAGCGGCGATGCGGCATACGATAGCTCGATCTATTGGCGGCCAGGCACGCTTGTCAATGCTCCGGCCTGGGATTTGGGCTATTCCGGCAATGCCCTTAGTTTTGACGGCACGAACGACTATGTCGAAGTGTCCGGCTATCAAGGCATTCCCGGCGGTGGCAGCCGTACCTGTATGGCTTGGGTTAAAACCGCTTCGGTCTCCGGTGAGATCCTGACGTGGGGCGAAGAATACAATGGCGGCCGCTGGGTCATTCGTGTCAATGAAGGCGGTCAGCTTCGCGCGGAAGTCCAGGGCGGCAATATCATCGGCACCACCGTCATCAATAATGACACATGGCACCATGTTGCCGTTGTGATCATCGATGACGGCAGCCCGGATATTGCGGAAGCTCAATTGTATGTTGACGGTCAGCTTGAAACGGTTAGCTCCTTTGCGGACGAGCCGATCAATAGCGGTTCGGCTGAAGATGTTAAGATCGGCGCGTATTTAGCCGCCGGCGGTCCCCGTTACTTCCAGGGCCTGATCGACGAGGTACGGATCTATGATACGGCACTGACGGAACAGGAAATTCAGAGTCTTGTGCAATAAAATTATTATTTGGACAATATGCCTTGCCGATTGGTCTTTTTGAGTTTTTAGAGGCGGCAAATAATTGGTTGACAACGAAATAAATAAGGTAAATTATGTGGTGGATACGATGAATGATACTAAAGTAGAATCGGGAGGTCAGATGAAAAAGCGGCATATCATAAGGATTTTGGTCACGGTCTTTGCGTTCACCTTAACTTCATATTCTGTTGAGGCAGCACGGACCATGGAAGATCTGGATCGAGGCGTAGTCGCTGTTTATCAGGGCGGCAGTCAGGTTTATATCGGTTGGCGTATGCTGGGGGTCGATCCTGACACGATCGGTTTTAATATCTATCGCGATTCCGTCAAGATTAACACTTCGCCGATTACCGGTTCAACCAATTACACCGATACGGCGGGGAGTTTAAGCAGTACATATACTGTCGCGGCTGTGATTGGCGGGGTTGAAGAGGACATGTCCGATCCGGTCGAGGTGTGGGCACAGCAGTATCTTGAAGTTGGGCTTCAGGTGCCTGCGGGTGTGACGACGCCGGATGACGTGACTTGTAGTTATAGTCCCAATGATGCCAGTGTCGGCGATCTTGACGGTGACGGACAATATGAAATCATTCTGAAATGGGACCCATCCAATTCCAGGGACAATTCCCAATCCGGCTACACGGGCAATGTCTATCTGGACGCTTATGAAATGGACGGAACATTCCTCTGGCGTATCGATTTGGGTATCAACATCCGTGCCGGCGCCCATTATACGCAGTTCGTTGTGTATGACCTTGACAGCGACGGCAGGGCGGAAGTGGCCTGCAGAACGGCGCCCTATACGGTCGACGGACAGGGCAACAATGTACTTATGCCGGGCGATACCCTGACTGATTATCGTAATACATCAGGCTATATATTAACAGGCCCGGAATACCTGACGATTTTTGACGGATTAACCGGAGCGGCGCTGGCAAACACCGATTATTATCCTGACCGAGTGAAGTGTCAGCCAATGGGGTGACAGTTACGGCAATCGTGTGGACCGTTTTCTTGCCGGTGTTGCTTATTTAGACGGCCAGAAACCCAGTCTTATTATGGCACGGGGTTACTATGGACCGCAAAGCGGTTATTCGTCACGAAATGAGATTACTGCGTGGGATTGGCGTGATGGCGAGTTGACCCAGCGTTGGTGGTTCAAGGCCGGCCTTGGAATCAATGACGATATTAACAGCGATTATATTGGACAGGGGAACCATCAATTGAGCATCGGGGATGCGGACGGAGACGGCTTTGACGAAATTATGTATGGTGCCTGTGCCGTTGATCATGATGGAACCGGTCTTTATACAACCGGTTATGGACACGGGGATGCAATGCATTTTTCTGATCTGGATCCAAGCCGGCCGGGCCTGGAGGTTTTCACGATCCACGAAGGAAGCGGGCCGGGTTCAACATTTCGAGATGCAGCTACCGGGACGATTCTCTGGGAGACAGCCGGTGCGGATGTTGGCCGGGGCGTATCAGCGGATATTGATGCCGCTTATCCGGGTGCTGAATGCTGGGGTTTTGGCGGACTGCGAAGTTGTACCGGCACGGTCATCAGCAGTTCAAGCCCGTCTTCTACAAATTTTGTGGTCTTGTGGGATGCGGACCTGCTGAGTGAACTGCTGAACAGTAATGAGATCAGGAAACACGGCGGTTCCACGCTGCTTACAGCGTCTGGATGTTCATCGAATAACGGAACCAAATCCACCCCCACTTTGTCGGCGGATATTCTGGGAGACTGGAGAGAAGAAGTGATCTGGAGAACCTCTGATAACAGTTCTCTGAGAATTTATACAACGACAAATGTCACGAGCCATCGGATTTATACCCTCATGCACGACCCGCAGTATCGAATGGCGATCGCGTGGCAAAATGGAGCATACAACCAGCCGCCTCATCCCGGTTTTTTCCTGGGAGACGGTATGGCCGCTCCGCCGATCCCGGATATTATCCTGGCAGGAACGCCACCATTGTACGGCGATTTTACCGGGGATTATAAAGTCAATATGGAAGACCTGCCTACCTTTGTTGGTTTCTGGCTGGAGGATAATTGCACCCTGACAGCCGAACTGGATTTGAATGAAGATTGTATCATTAATTATTATGAATTTTCTTTCCTGGCCGGCAACTGGAGCGGTCCTGATATTACCCCTCCATCGGCTCCGATTGGCCTGTCGGTGACTGCCCACAACAGTACCGTTTCACTGGACTGGAATGATAACAGCGAAAGTGATCTGGACGGATACAATGTGTATCGTTCGACGACTTCAGGCAGTGGTTACTCGCTGTTGAACATATCGCTTTTAAGCAGTTCGGACTATATCGACAATGACGTCGTGAATGGCACAACCTATTACTATGTTGTTACTGCATTAGATGCGTGGTCAAATGAGTCAGACACCTCAAGTGAAGTGTCTGCAACACCCGATGTGATCACCACCATCACGATACAGGAAAACGAAGCCGGATTTGTTGGCGTTTTCACAGGTGTCGCGGCTGAAACCACCAACTCCGGTTATACAGGCGCAGGGTATGCGAATACGGACAATGCCATCGGCAATTATATTGAATGGACGGTTGATGCCGCTGCATCCGGCACGTACGATTTGCAATGGCGATTTGCGAATGGAACCACTTCTGACAGAACGGCAAGTGTCAGCGTTAATGGCGGGACACAGGCGACGAATGTTAGTTTTGTCGGCACAGGCGCTTGGACTATATGGGACGTGTCGTCTATTGTGACTGTTTCGTTGACGGAAGGGACCAATACGATTCAGTTGGTTGCTGAAACGTCCAATGGATTGGCGAACATCGACTGGATCGAAGTTACGGGTGCATTTCCCTGAAGCGAACCAGTCGAACTGGGTGTTATCGATGCGATGCGGCTGGCCAATGACTATTTCATGGCGAAATGGCCTGATCCGGGTGAAGACATTGTAACGGACAAAGTACGTCCGAGCAATATCTGGACCCGTGCGACCTACTATGAAGGCTTGATGGGATTGTATGAGATCGATCCCAATGCGCTATACTATAATTATGCGGTGGACTGGGGGGAGGCGCATAATTGGGGGATGCGAAGCGGTAATACGACGCGCAATGCAGATGACCAATGCTGCGGACAAACCTATATTGATCTGTATTTAATTGACCCACAGCCGGAGCGCATTCAAAATATCAAAGAGTCCATCGACGGCATGGTTAACAGCACCCCAAATGATGATTGGTGGTGGATCGATGCGCTGCATATGGCCATGCCGGTCTTTGCCCGGTTGGGGGCGGTTTATGAAGACGATAACTATTTCGAAAAAATGTACGAGCTTTATACGTACACCAAGGAAACTCATGGAACCAATGGACTCTATAATCCGGCTGATCATTTATGGTGGCGGGATGCGGATTTTGACCCTCCGTATGTTGAACCGAACGGAGAAGACTGTTATTGGTCCAGGGGTAACGGCTGGGTCTTTGCGGCCATGGTGCGTGTACTGGATGTTATCCCTGAAGATGCCCCGCACCGTCAGGAGTATGTGCAAACGTTTGTCGATATGGCACTGGCATTGGCTTTGGTTCAGCGATCGGACGGTTTCTGGAATGTCAGCTTGCATGATCCTAATAACTATGGCGGAAAAGAAACCAGCGGGACCGCGTTTTTTACGTATGGGCTGGCTTGGGGCGTCAACCATGGATTGCTGGACGCAGAGACCTATACGCCCATTGCGATGAAAGGGTGGGACGGCCTGGTCAATGACAGCCTTCATCCAAACGGTTTTTTGGGATACGTCCAAAGCACCGGAAAACAGCCCTCGGATGGACAACCTGTAGGCTATGATACAGTCCCGAATTTCGAGGATTACGGCTTAGGGGCATTTCTGCTGGCCGGAAGCGAAGTCTATAAACTGTCTGAAATACTTACTCTTCCGCAATAGCGTATTTCGATTCGTTGCTATATTTAAAGATTTAATCTTGGTTAGCGTGGCTTTCAATTTTATATCGAGATAATGGACAATCCTTTAACGATTGAAGTGCCTGTGCCAGTATTTCGGCATTCAGTTTTGCGCCAGCAGGCGTCGTATGAGTATGGTCGTTGAGAAAATACAAGCTGTTCACTTTTTTCGGGCCCAGCTTTTCATACTCTGCTACAATGAGTTCATTGAGGTCGATAAAATTCACATCTTGTTCTTTTGCAACTTGAGCGGCCCATGTGACATAATCGCCCTCTGTCCGGACAACTTCTCCATTTTCCCACTTATCCCTTGGAACCGGTGAAACAACGATCGGGACCGCACCCTTTGCTTTTGTATCATTGATATATTTTCGCATGTACCAGCCATAGGTGCGAACCAATTCTTTTTGTTCGGTTGCTTCTATCACGACTTCCTCTATTTCGTCGCCGATCCCCTTTAATGAACCGCGTGCCCGACCGGTATTTAAGGACCCGCCATCGTTGTGTCCAAACTGCATCAGCACAAAATCGCCGGGCTTTAACTCATCGAGCACCCGGTTCCACAGACCTTCCGTTTGAAAGGTACGGCTGCTGCGGCCGGCGCGTGCATAATTACGCACGGTGGCTTTAAATGGATCAAAATACTGTTCGATCACATCCCCCCAACCTTGAATTCCCGCTCCGCTGTTGTGGACCGTTGAATCACCGATAACAAAAACCGTATGCCGTTTGTCAGCTACTGTGTCCGTCTGGCTGTTCAGGTCAACATCTTTCAAGGACTGCAGTGTGACCGGTCCGAGTAATCCGGAATCGAACAGCGGCCAGTCGGAAGCATCGAACGGTTTATAATTCACATTCACAACGTTAATATCATAGAAATACTTCCAGTTCACCTTTCGCTGATCCATGTCTCGGATTCGATTGGCGGCCAGATTGGTTACCTCGATCGAAAGGGTATTTTTGCCGGAAGACAACGCTTTACCCACATGCAATTGGAACGGTTCGGACCAAAGAGGGCCGAGAGAAACGCCATTCAGAGTAACGCGGGCGCTTTGGCAGACACGTCCCAAATTCAAAATCCAATCGTCGGCTTTTTCGTTTGGTGCATCGAAGGTAATTGTATAACGAGCCGTACCGAAAAACCGCTTTGCTTCTTCATCGTCCCGTCCCGTCCATGAGGCTAATTGCGTTGTTTGGTACCCCTCCGGCAGAACGGGTCCGCCATCAACGAATTTAACGTCCCAAGATCCTTCGATGCGTATTGGAGTTCCAGATGCTTGCGAATATTCCCATGCCGGGCCGTTGCCTTTCTTTTTGGTCAATGTCCGAAGAATCAATGATTGTTCCCGCTCTAACTGCAGATATACCTGTGTACGCTCGTCCACCTTCCGAATAGCGGCCCAGCCGGTGCGATTCTCAAAAAGCGGGTCCATCAATACGGCAGACTGTGCCGGTTTTCCCAGCGTCATCCATCCGTCGAATGCTTTTGGACTGCAGTTGACAAAGAAGTAATCAAAACCTTCCGCGTTGCGTCGTCGCTCAAATCGGATACCCGAATCCATTGCGGACTCACGGGCGACAGAGACGTCTTTGAGCATCGATTCCAAATCGGCCACCATTAGTTTGCCTTTGCCCAAAGTCACTTCAAGATGAGCAGCAGGTAATTGATCCCGACCTGATTTTATCGCTTCAAAATTCGGCAGGACCTCCTTCTTCAATTTATTCAAGGAGGCTCGCCGTTTTTCCAGGTCCGCCAGTCCGGGGACATCGCCGGGCAGCCAATCCTGGAACAGAACCGTTGCCCCTTCCCGCGTGAGTTGAAGAAGTATAGCCATCGTCTCAGGCGGAATCAAGTTGCAATGCGGAACCACGATCACATCGTATTTGACCCGGTTAATGACGATTTTCCCATCCTGACAGGATGCCCGTGAAAGAAATTTGTCGGAAACAGCATCATACGTATACCCCTTCTTCCACAACGTCATCGCCGCACGATAAAACGCCGAAGGGTAAAGCCATTGGTCCTGATTATGAACGGTGAAAGTCATGTGCAGTTTTTCTTTTTTCTGCCAATAATCATAGATCGGCAGATACAGCAGAATATCATTATCCGCTTGTCCGGATTGCAGGATTGATTGACAGCGCGTGACATATGCATTATATGCCGGTAAGTCGTGCCACAAACCGCCGGCAGGGCCAAAGTTTACAGACGCATAAAACTGCCAGCCCGGCCACGCCGCTTCTTTGGGAGAATAGGGAATCCCATGGAAGAAAATGTGATTAACACCCGTCAAAAACAAAAAATCCGTCGCTTCTTTCAGATTGGCCGGCGATGTTTGAAAATGTTCCCTCAGCCATGTAAACGACTCCGACGACGCCAGCGTCCTGCCGTTTAGATGAGCCGCTGATGAACTGAACTTCAACATCGGAATTTGTTCTTCATTGACAACCCGGAAAATTTCCGTCTCAGGAATATCCACGGCCCCATACAAGTCGACCAGATTCCCCGGAGCGCCATGCGCCTGATTTCTCGAAAGCCCACCCTTCGAGTGACACCAGTCAGTCCATCGCCAAATGTAATCCATATGCAAATCATTGATCATTTCGTGATAATCACACATTACGCGAGCGACTGTATCTTCCGGCCCGTCTCCAAACAAGGCCTCGATGTGGTCACGCAAATCATAGCCGCGACGGGACTGAAATGCCGCGAAGAAATCCGGCGTCCAGGTCGCGCCGTAATATTCAAAAGAATCGTGAAAATACGCCCGCGGCATGGGGCCTTGATAATCGTCAAACGCCTTGTCGAAAACGTTGAGATAATCGCCCATCGCCTTGACGGAATACGGGTCTAGCACGTACCCTTCACCGCCCGGTGCTGCCCGTTTAACTTTCTGCACGGGACGTTTCACGGCCACCGCATAGAGTGTCCATGTGCCCGCCGGAGCTGTCCATACAAGCTTGCCTTCCTGAACCTTATCGGAAAGATCGATCCGTTTGCCTTCTGCTGAAACAGCAAGCAAATAGTGCAATGGTTCTTTCGGTAATGGTTCTGTGAGTTTTCCGTCCTTTAGCTCGTAACGTTTCAGGATCACACTGGATGAGGCATTTTCCTTTTTTACCATCGGCCCGCCGAACGGCCAGCCCGTTCCCACGGTTAAATCCACTCCGATATCCAGACGTTTGCCCTCACGCAAGGTGTGTCCAAGCCGTTTCATCCACTCCGGCGACAGAAAATCAGTAAACGTCTCTTCATAGCCTTTGACACCATAGATCGGACAAATTTCGACGCCGCCGATCCCCGCTTGTTGATACTGCGACAACAAGTGAGTCAGGCTTTCTTCGTCCACGGCACTGCCCATCCACCACCATCGTGTCCACGGATGATTCTGCTTTGTCGCCGCCGGCCAGGTTAACTCGCCGGATACAGGTTTTTCCTGTGCCGCACAGCCGGAATCAAAAATTGCAAGTATCGACAGGGCCGCCATTGTCAGGATAAACATCCCACCTCGGTTTAGATATGTCTGCATCGCATGATCCTCTAACTTCTATTTTCGATTACTGTTCGAATGCAAAAGAATTTCGTTGGGGACTTCTAAAGACCCGTCATGTTTTCACAATTCTCAAATTCAATATCAGATCCATCCTTTGCTTTGACGGTTACATTTTTAAATGTCCAGCCTTCGGCATTTTTGATCGTACCGGCTTTGCCGGCAGTCATTTCAATATTCTCAAGAAGAAAGTTGCCGGCTCTTTGGTTTTTACGACCATTGACGGAGATGGCCCGCTCCGAATCAACAGCTTTAATATTCGATATCCGGATATCCCGAATATAAGGCGTTCCCTGCTCTTCAGGAACAACCGTCATCAGTTTCTCCCAGTGCATCGGTAACTGGTCGCCCTTGGCCTCAATCTCCTTACGAACCTCATCCGGCACGGTATTATAAGAAGGATACCAGTCGTAATCCAGCTTAATCGCATCTCGGACATTCATCATCTCGATATCATGAATGTAAACGTCACGAACCGTACCGCCGCGTCCCTGGGTCGATTTAAAACGAATTCCTGTGCTGGTTCCATAGGCTTTAAGATTGTAAGCTTCGACATTATAGATGCCGCCGGAAGTCTCGCTGCCGCAGGTGATCAGACCGTGTCCCTTGCGCGCGATACAATCCCGAATGATAATGTTATGCGTGGAACGGTTGACCCGCAACCCATCCGAATCCCGACCTGCCTTAAGGCAGAAGTTGTCATCATTGCAGTCAATGTCACAGTTTTGGACCAATACATTGCTCGACGAGTCAATATCCACACCATCGGAACTGGGACCGACCTTTTCATCAAGATTGGCGCGGATCGTCAACCCGTCCACAACAACATTCGTACTGTAGCATATATGAAGCGTCCAAAAGCCCGGCTCTTTGAGTGTCAACCCCTCAACCATCACATTGGATGCATTGTAGATCAGCATCAGACGCGGCCGTTTGCAGTCATAATCCACAACCCAGCGCAAGCCCTTTGCATCGTACTCCTTACGCATATTCCAATACTTATCCCACCACATCGAACCGGAACCGTCAATCGTCCCTTCACCGTAGATTTTCACACCGGACAGATCATGCGCATTGATCAGCGCCGCAGGCCACATCGTTTCGATGCCCGCTACACGCGTATAAACATCCGGGTAGGCTGATTCGTCCTGAACGCCTTTGACCAGAACGTCTTTGTCCACACGAAAGTCCACCTTGTCTTTCAGGAAAATTGATCCGGTCATATACGTTCCGGGCGAAAACACAACTGTACCGCCGCCTGCTTTGGCGCAGGTGTCAATCGTTTTCTGAATGGCCTCGGTACAAACCGTCTTGCCATTCGGAACGGCTCCATACTCACAGGCATTGAATTCCGCTGAAAATACGAAATGACTGATCCCCAGCATGACCCATAATAAACAAACTCTCAATACAGCACAATTCTTTTGCATGATCAGATTCCTTGTGTTTTCAGTTAATAAATTCTTTTTATCCCATGGCATTGCTCATTACCGAATCCACGTCTTTGGCAGATGGTCCGGCCGGACAATCTCCTCCACATAGACTTTCGACTGGTCATTCAACTTCTTTTTACTGTTTTTCCATTATCATTAATTCGGCGATTGAGGTAAACGGTTGCCCCCGGCTTTCCGAGTTGGCTGTCAACCTCAGGCAACGAGCTTGAACCGGTTTCGTAAATGACACAGTCTGAAGGCGTTTCGAAGCCTCAAATGTACCTGCTGCGGCCTGCTGCCACTGTTTGCCGTCTGTACTGACCTCAATGACATACTCTTTTATCCAGCCATTAGAACGATCCTGCGGGGAAAGATATTGCAGGCCGGACACTACAAGCGTATCCTTAAACTCGAGCATCAGCCAGTGCGGATGTTCCGACGCACCCCCACGCCACGACGTACGCCAGAATGTATCGGGATCTCCGTCGAGGGCGTTGACAGCAGGATTCGCTTTTGATTCACTGTCGGCAGTCACCTGTTCGACCTTCGCGGCAGTCGGATTGGATGAATTATCCAGAACATTGATCGGCTCGTACATCTCTTCCGTTGCCGTGGCGACTTTGCGATAAGTTCCCGCGGTTTCAGGAGCATCTGATATCAAAGCCGGACCAGCGTAAAGAACGGCAAGTTCCGCCAATGAAGCCGAAATATCATCGCCAAAGCCGGATAAGGCTCGTATCTTAAGACAAACTGAGGCGATCTTTTTTTCAAAATCGACTCGTTGCGGGTCAAATGTTGATTCCAATTGCCCTTCGATGACCGGCTGCCATTGTTGGCCATCGTCACTCATTTCGACGGCAAACTGGCGGATATCTCCCTGATGCTGGCGGTTATCCTGTCGGTTCATGAATAACAATCCGCTCATTTCGACCGGCTGGGGGAAACGGATTAAAAGTTCATGGGGATGTTCTTTACTACCGCTGCGCTGTACGGTGGACCAATACGTATTCGGATTTCCGTCAATTGCATTATTTGCGCTGTAGGCTCCGTCGTCCCGAGCCGCCGAAGCAACCGCTCCCAGTTTCTGCATAATTTGATTATCAAACCGCAAACTGAGAAATTGTTCCGGTGTCAATTCAACCGCTGGGCGGAATGCATCCGTCGTCATATAGTCCAGCAGACTCTGGCGCAATTGTGCAGCAGCGGGGCGGTTCCCAAGATTGCGTTCCAGATCAGCAGCGCAAACAACCAGACGACCCTTGCCCATTCGGCATTCAAATACGGCCCCGAGTTTATAATTGCGATTCCAGTCATCAATGACTTGCACAAGCGGCTGCAACTCAGCGGGCAATGACCCTATATTGATCGCCCGGCAGGAAGGCCGAAAAACGCCTTCCCACTGCCAGTCATAGTAATCCTCTGTTGGAAATTTTGCCAGAGACGGATGCTTCGCATCACATACCAAACCCAGAAAACGTTCCCAGCTTGGTCCCATCAATCGATTCCAGAAGACCGGCACCTGTCCGATCGGTGGACTTTGCCATGCCAGTTCATGATACAGAGGCATAAACAGTACTTTTTGACCTTTTTCCAGAGCCTTCGTTGCCTCATCAAACGAACGGGTAACAACAATATCCGCAGGAATTGATTCCGAGATGATTGCCGGATAAAGCCAGAAATTCCAGTCATTTTCAAAACCCGTTCCGGACAATCCCACCACCAGTTTATAGGCCGCCGGAGCCGGCAGTTTGGATAAGTCCGCTTCCAGTTGCCCCAGCGGTATCGCGCTGCCCTGAGTAATTTTTTCTACCGGCCATTGACCCTCGGCCACTGCCTGCTGATGCGCATCACGAATTTGCCAATAAACATTAACCTTCTCAAGAGCCGCTTTTCCATAGTGCGCAATCAGAACATCGATCTTAAAAATATCATCCATCGTAAAGACACGTTTCCTAAGCACAGCCAACGGAACGGTGGTATTACAGAATCGACGCCACTGGCCTGCGGTCACATATCCTTTTTCTTCCCAGAACGCATCCAGCACCCCGACCAATGCGGTTCCCTGGCCAAGGTAGTCGTGCAGGTCCAAAAGCTGAAAACCCGCCAGACCCGGTGTCCGAAGATTCGCTTCGATTTCCTCTTTGTAGCAGGCGACCTGAAAATGTCCTGATGCCTGGGCAAATGCTTTATCTTTGTCCAGCAGGCCGGCTTTTTTCATTGATTCTCGAAATATCTCATAATTGCCGGGCTGCATATAACCGGTCAACTTCTTTGTTACATCAAAATCCGGAAACGCACACCACTGTCCGAGTTCATGCACGATGATCGGAACATCCACCCCGCGGGTCGAATTGAGAAAGTCTCGACCGAACCAGGCTCTTCTGCCGCGAACCGGTCTTCGGCCGATACGCATTGCAGCCAGAAAATCAGCATCCTCCACATGGCCGGGTCTGTCGATTAGTGGCCATCCCGTTTCCGGTGTATAAAGCCTTCGCGGATCTTTTTGACGATAGTGCTTAACCCATTCCGTCAACGATTCTTTCCAGCGGCCTTTCGGTTCATTACTCGGCGAAAACAGGACAAACGAAGGATGATTGCCGTAGGCGCGCAGCATTCGGTCAGTTTCCTCGTACAGACGTTTTTCCATGTCGGTGCCGGGATTGATCTCATTCCACATTCCCGCTTCCGGCTGAAGATACATACCCAGTTCGTCAGCCGCCTCAAATGCGGCTTCCGGCGGACAAAATGAGTGAAAACGGACATGATTCAATCCCCAGTTTTTACAGGTCCTGAAAAGGTTGCGCCAATAGTCAACGTCCGTAGCCGGATAGCCTGTCAGCGGAAAATCGCCGCCCGAATGAGTGCCGCGAAAATCACTTTGGCGGCCGTTGACCAGCAAACGATTTCCGTCAGTGCTGATTTGTCGCAGACCAAAAGTAATCGTTCGAGAGTCATCTGCCTGTTCACCTTTCAGATATATGGTAAGATGGTGCAGTGCCGGATCAAACTCGTCCCAGAGCTTTGCATCGGCACCAAGCTCAACTTCAATTTCCGCCTGCCCGCCTTGGGCTGTCCAGGTAACCGGTGTTTGAACATCGCCCGCCTTCAGGATGCCCTTGCCTGTCTGCTGCGTTACATTTCCGATACGAATGTCCAAACGAACGGATTTCTTGTCAATATCTCCAAAAGCCTGCACCTCGTCAATCCAAACGGGACTTGTACTATAAAGCTCCGTCTTTCCGACAATCCCATTCCATGTACTGCCCAAAGAATCCGACACGCTGTGACCGTCGGGCCGATAATTCATTTGCATCCGGTTATCGACGCGAATCGTCAATTTATGTTGACCCGGACTCAACAAGCCTAACTCAAAAACATGGGGAGCCACAAGGCTGTCCTGGGAACCGATGGGGTTGTTATCAATCCAGGCTGTCGTTTTCCAGCGTGCCCGTTCCAAAAAGAGTCCAATTCGACGTCCCTGCCAATCCACAGGAATGTCTATGGTCCGCTGATACCAGGCTGCGCCTAAATAATGTCGTGGCGGCTGACAGAGAAAAGGAACTTTAGCATTGCCGGGCCGGGCAAATTCCTTGAAGTCTTTACGTAAATACCAGTAGCGGTCATACAGGGAAAGCACCCACGGCGTGTCAATGCCAATCGGATCGCCATACTCCTGACTCTGCAGTGCCCCCGGCAGAGTGATGCGTCCGGGAAAAGTCCGGCAGTACCATTGTTCGTCAATTCCGCAGTCGTCACGATCCAAAGCAAACCGCCAGAGTCCTCCCAAAGAAATGGTCTCTTTCAGGCTGGTGTTTACCTGGGCGAACAGTCCGCTTGGGGCGCTGCAAAGCAGCAGATAGACAATCCATTGACCGCAGCTACCCTGCATCCTGATTACCTCATCAACTTAATATTATTCGCACAGATTTCATTTAAGAAATCGCATTTAAACGGGGCGGTTCCAACTCATCCAAAACGACGGCAGAGCCGTCAGTAATAATTTATCATATCAGCAGCAAAAGTCCCTTTCAAGCCAATACTTATATAACCACTCACAATTGTCAATCTACAATACGATGATATTTGTTTTTTATCTGTGAAGCGGAAAGCGCCTCCTCATAAATATGCACATCATCGATTTGGGCCCTGAAGATAAGGGGGGACGCCCGTAGCACAATAAGCACCAATTTGGACATTTTCAAGCGAACCGGTATTGATTGGCTCGTCCGCGAATATAGTTGTTTGCCTCAATCCGATACCCACTTTTTTGAAAACAAACACCTTTAAATGTAGACATTCCAAGTCGCCTTTGCAGGGTTAGGTTCCTAAAATTGCCTGGGATTATAGTCATGAGCTTATTTCCTTAATATTAGGGGTATAAGACACCTATAGGCTTACAACCCTACTAGTAGTATAGAGATACTTCTCAAAAATGACGATTTTTTTGATTCTTTTTTTAAAATTCCTGAAATAAGCCAATGTTAATATTACGAAATCCGGATATTTATAGAATTCGAATTAAATTATACTCTCTGGTAGAAAAAATGTTAAGTAATCAGATATAGAGTAGGAATATCAGCATTGAAAAGGGGAATTTGGATCAAAAAATTTGATTAATATGTTAAAATAAAGAACAGGATAAACCTTCAAATAGTAATTTTATGGGGCTTTGAGAAATTATATTATTTATTTTTTTTGTAAGAATTGAGCGAAACAAGAAAAGGTATAATAGAGGGACCTTGTTTTAAGGTCTCTATGGTAAAGCTATGAATAACGATAAAAATAATAAAGAACTCGCTGTTTTTTGGGCACAGTCGCAACCGACTGTCGCCGCTTTCATCCATTCTCTGGTTCCGAATTTTCAAGATGCTGATGATATCCTGCAAAATGTTGCCATTATCACGGTCGAAAAATTTGAAAAATATGACCGGGAACGTTCTTTTTCTGCATGGTGTACAGGAATTGCAAAAAACCTGATCCTGAATTATTATTCAAAAAAAGGCGGCAAGCGGTCCATCTTAGGGATAGAGGCAATTGAAAAAGTGGCTCAGGTTTATGAGCAGGACCCACATAGCATTCATGACCAGATAGAGTCCATGAGAAAGGCATTAAAAAAGTGTCTGTCTCTGCTCAAAGGCAAAATAAAGAAGATGGTTGAGATGCACTATATGGAAGAATTAAGTCCGGCACGAATTGCCCAGCTTTTGAGTCTGTCTCCAAACAATGTTTCAGTCACACTTCACCGTGTCAGATTGTCATTAAAAGCATGTGTAAAACGAGTCCTTTCTGAGGAAAATATATGACAGAGCGATCCGAACAACTTATCAGCATGTTTCTTCAGACTCCGGTTGCTATGACAGAGCAGCAGAGGCAGGAATTATCCGCATGGATCACCCAGGGTACCAAAAACACGAAGGAGTTTATACAAGCCTCTCTTTTCCACCGATGCATCCATGAAGTGTTACTTGTTTCGGATGTAGAGAGAAACCGTATTATCCAGGACGACACGAACATCCCGAATATGAGTTCGGGATCATTTGACCGACAGTTGTGGGACATGTTGTTGAAGGAGGAAGAGACCGCTCCCGAAATTGAAATTGAACGTCCTGTACCAGAAAAAGAGCCGATTCAATATGTAAAGCCCGAAAGAAGACAACGCAAATTCAACAAAACATCTTTTATTGCAGTCGTTACTGCGATCGCAGCAATGATTTTACTAATTATTTATGTCCAACTTGTCCCCTACACTTTAGATGTAGAGGTGGCAACGCTGACAGAGACAGTTAATGCCCAGTGGGCCGAAACAGCAGGGCCAACAAGTCCCAACACCCGCTTGATGACAAACCATAAACCACTTATGCTGCGAAAAGGATGTGTAGAACTGGTTTTTGACAACAACGCGAAGGTCGTTTTGGAAGCCCCTGTGGAATTTCAAGTACTCTCTTATGATCAAATTAAACTGTCTTACGGCCGTCTTTATGCAACCGTTCCGAAGGAGGCAGTGGGATTTATTGTCTCGACTCCCACATCTAAGATCATTGATCTGGGCACGGAATTCGGTGTTGAGACAGGATTCGATGGAACCACGGAACTCCATGTTGTAAAGGGAAAGACCTCATTGGTTTCGGGGTCTGCCGACAATAAAATAAGCATCTTATTAAATGAGGGATCCGCGAAGAAAATAACCGAGAACGCGTCGGCGCCCATCGACATTCCGTGTGACGAACAGATTTTTGCACGCCGGATCGATTCTCAAAGCCGATTTGTTTGGCGAGGGCGGAATGTCAGTCTTGCCGATATTGTTGGTGGCGGAAACGGTTTTGGTACCGGGCAGTTCGACAAGGGAATCAACCCATCGACGGGCAGTTCGACTCAGTCTCTATTTAGTAAAAGTGTGTATGCCGGCCCGGAACATTATGTTCCTGTTCCATCTGTTCCTTATATCGATGGCGTCTTCGTTCCGGGAATTAACTCCGGTTCCACACAAATCAGTTCGTTTGGATTAACAACTAACGAGTTTCCTGCTACTTCCGGTGAAATATGGGGCTATATTTTCGACGGGGCGTGGCACGAGAGCGATGATACCCCTCGTCATCATTTACAGCTTAATGATATAGAATTAGGCAATAAAGAAAACCCCGCCATTACCATGCATTCGAATCTGGGTATTACATTTGATCTTTCGGCGATTCGGAAAACACTCCCCGGCGTAAAAATTAACTCATTTTCTTCGGTGTTTGGCGTTTCCCAGACCGTTGAGAAAACGCTGAAAACGCGGGATTTCAGTGCCATTGCTGATATGGCAGGGGTTGATAAACTATCCAAAGAGCGACACTCTGCTGCTGAGTTCTGGGTTTTGCTGGATGGAAAAAAAGTCCTGCGGCAGAAGGTTTTCAGCGGATCGAAACCCGGCACGATTGATATCCCGATCGATGAGGGGGTCCGGTTCTTGACACTGGCCGTCACCGAAGCGGATGATACATTCATGTTTGACTGGGCGGTTTTTGTCCGGCCGGAATTGATTTTGGAATCGGTTGCTAAATAGCGGATTATTCATGGTTGAAAAACTTTATATTGACAGTTAACGATTTATAGGACGGAGAAGATATGAAAAAACTAAAAGGATTTACATTAATTGAGTTACTGGTTGTGATCGCGATCATTGCCTTGCTGATGGCGGTTATCCTGCCTTCCCTGAAAGCGGCCAAGGAGTTGGCATCCGGTGCGGTGTGTGTCTCCAATCAACGGCAATTATGCCTGGCCTGGACGTCTTATGCAGAGAACAATGACGATTTTCTTGTCGGTGGGTCCAATTACTACAACGGAAACCGTCCAACCCCGTATCGCTGGGTGGAAGTCCCTTTGTACAACGATACCGACGTTCTGCCAGGAGATACGCCGGCCCCAGAAGCGGCGTTTTCGATCGAAACGCGACAAAACGGTATTCGTGCCGGTAAATTATACCCCTACACGGGTGACGAAGATCTTTATCATTGTCCCGGCGACAAAAATTACAGAAAAGCGGAACCGGACGCTGTCTTTCGCAGTTATGCCATCACCGGTCTGATGAATGGAGAGGACTTTGCGCCCAATGGACGTTCTGGCGGTCTGTATGGTCCGATCGTCAATTATCGAACAGCCACGGTTTCGCCCACTGGTGGGGCCACAAAACTACTGAAAGTTGCTGTTAAGGGTTCTCAAATTCGTTCTCCCGGTACCAAGCATGTGTTTGTGGAGGAAGACGTTACCCAAAAAGGACAAAAATTCAATTACGGTGGATTTGTGCTGCTTAACGGGGGTTATAATTGGTGGGATTGGCCGGCATATTTCCATAATGATTCCAGTACGATCGGTTTTGCCGATGGTCATGCCGAACGGCATAAGTGGCAGGACCCGGATACGATCAAGCTGATGAAGGGTGAGATATATAGCGACCCGGATGCAGCTAACAATGAAGATCTGGCCTGGATGGTCAGTGGCTATATTCCTATGCCCTGATAATGGCATGGGGGATACAAGAAATGAAAGACAATAGTTTGGAGGGCAGGTGAAATGGAGAGAGTGGGATATTTTGGTAAATCTTAATTACAGGAAAGTAGGTAAGTATGTGGTTTTATGATCAAATTGTTATCGCTGGGAAAAGATGAGAAGAATTCTTTTTAGAAAGGGTATTAGGATGAAAAAGGTATTTTTAACGGTATTGATTTTTTGTTTGATGAGTGTGGCCGCTCAGGCTGATCTTGTGACGCAACCGTATATCGCGGGTGATTTCAACAGCTGGGCCCCGGGTGCCACCCCGATGACTGAAACCTCGCCTGGAAGTGGGATATGGGAGTACACGATCACCGGAGTTGGCGCCGGAACATATCAGCAGTTCAAAATTACCCCTGGGGATTGGAGTACGACTGCCCCCGCGTCGAACAGTTGGTACAGCGCCGATGATTTGGGCCAAGTCACCATCACGTTTAACACGAACATCGTGTCAGATGGGTGGCTGCCCGAGCAGTTCCGGGTTGGCGTAAGTACCGAACCGGGTGCCTGGTCACTTGTCGGCGACTACATGGATGAGATTGGCGGGGCCGATTGGACCAATAATGACCCGACACAGGCGATGACTCCGCTGGGCGGCGGGATTTATGAAATAACCCAGACATTGCCGGCCGGCAACTGGCAACTTAAGCCGACTAACACAGGCTCATGGGATGCGATCGGATTAGATGGGCGGTCTATTGATGCGTGGAACTATTATATCGAGCTTTCTTCGGATACCGAAATAACTGTGTATGTGAATGCTTATGCCGGTACGATGGGGATTGGAGGGGAGGTTGACCTTTCAGATCTTCTTAATAAGGCTTACGATCCCGTTCCGAAAAAAGGCGCTGTGGTGGTTACAGATTCCGTGACGGCACTGAGCTGGACCAATCCGGACCCGAACAATTCGGCCGATACGATCACCTGTGATGTCTATTTCCTGGATGCGGGACTTACAAAGTTGATCAAGGACCCGAACATGGGGCCGGATGTTATAGGCGCGGGTGTTAATCTGATTGCAGATAATACTACTGCTGAAACGGCTGCTTTACCGCCTTCAGTTTTACCGCTCGCTGATGACCACTATTACTACTGGGCAGTTCATGCTACCGACCCGCACGGAGATCCGAACACCGGAGGCCCCGTTACAACTCAAGGTGATATCTGGTTTTTCTTTACAGGGGATGCGGCTCCTGACCCGGGTAAGCCTGTTGACCAGTATATGTGGCTATCTCAAGATGACTCCGCAATAGGGGGCTTTGGGGATACCAATCCCAATGTAAGGTATTTCCAGGTCACTGCGTCTTATACCGACGACGGAAAGAGTGCGATTACCGATGCCAACTTTGTAAATCTGAACTGGGGCTGGGACCCGGCCAACGACGAGCTTGGCATAACAGAAGTCAGTGATGTTCACACACCGGGTGTAGGTGGTGGAACTGTCACAGCAATCTATAAGACTGAATACAACGCAACAGATCCGAATTTCACCACAATTCTTCCCGGTTATTGGCAGATTCGTCTTGAGGTGACTGACGCTACCGGCACGGCCCATGGAACCGCTGGTATCCACCGGATTTTTGAAACCTGTGGGGAAGCGGCTGATGCCGATCCTAGTGATCTCTATGATGGATACTATGACACGAACAATGACTGCATCGTTAATTTGGCAGATTTTTCAGATTTTGCAGCAAAATGGCTTTACCAAGGCGTCAAGTACGAGTAAATATGCCCGTAAATGGGGCAAAAACAGCGTATTTTTAATAAGGGTCTCCCTGCTTGGCCGGCAGGGGGAACCTTTTAACAAAAGTGAAGTGTGTGTGAAGCAGTGTGATGTGTGTTTAGTAGTACGTACTAACTAATTTATTTTTGTGGAGGATCGAAAGATGAAAAGAGTATGTTTAATTTTGTTGATGTGTGTGATGGCGGCGGCGGTTCAAGCTGATCTTGTGACGCAGCCGTACGTCGCGGGCGAATTCAATAGCTGGAATGCTACAACCAACCCGATGGTAGATATGGGAGGCGGTATTTGGGAGTACACGATCACCGGATTGGCCCCCGACCAGTGGCAGCAGTTCAAAGTTGCCGGTGAGAATTGGGATGGGGATGTTCCCGCGGCGAACAGTTGGTACAACGCCGATAGTGCGGGTGAAGTCACGATTACGTTTAACACGAATGTCGTGTCAGACGGCTGGGTGAGAGAACAGTTCCGCATAGGTGTCAGTACCGAACCGGGCAGTTGGTCGCTTGTCGGCGACTTTAATGGTTGGAACAATAATGATGCGGCACAGCTGATGACGTCGTTGGGCGGCGGGATTTATGCGATCACCAACACCTGGGGCCCCGGCGTGTATAACTTTAAACCGACGTGGACAGGGACGTGGAATGCGATCGGCACAGATGGGCGGTCTGTCGATGCGTGGAACTATTGGCTCGACCTCGCTTCGGAATCCGAAGTTACGGTGTATGTGGATGCCTTCGCGAATGTGATGAAAGTGGACGTTGTTCCTGAACCGGCAACGATGGTTCTGTTGGGTTTGGGCGCGCTGTTGATTCGGCGTAAGAAATAGACCCATTGAGTGTACAGTGTAAGTATTCGTTCCCCCCGGCATCAGCCGGGGGGAACATTATTACGCTTTATGACGGATTTAGTCGAAGGATGAGGTTGGAGTTGGGGGTTGGTTGTATCCCTACGGGGATGCTGTAATTATATATATATTTTATGAACGGCATGCATTTTCCACGAGTAATTAATAATAGGAATACCATGCGGCCTTTTTAAGATGAAAAAAGATCTGTCAAATTTAACATCATTGCTTAGCTTTTTGCTTCTGTGCTTTGTGTACCTTGCGGGCGCAGCATTGGCCGGGAATGCTCACATTGCCGATGTGAATACGGACAAAGCAATGTATACTCCCGGTGCAGGGACAACGATCTATGTCGATTTGACGAACAGTACTGCATCAGGCTTTAGCGGTTCTGTGGAAGTAAGGATTTCGCACTTGGGGGATATTTTAATGGACCTGACCCCGAAGCCGGTTTCTTTTTTGGGGCCGGGCCAGAGTACAACAAAAATTTTCTCGTGGACACCTCCGGTTGTAGACTTTCGCGGCTATTTGGTCGAGGTTACACTGAAAGACACTTCCGGTCAGACGATCGACCGCGGTTCATCGGCGATCGATGTGTCCAGCGACTGGCGGCGATTCCCCCGATACGGGTATATTTCCAGATTCGATGCCGGACTGGATACCGGCCATATCATGTGGCAGCTCAAGAATTACCATATCAACGGTCTTCAGTATTACGACGTCGGCTGGAAGCACCACATTCCGGCCCCGCCGATCGGTTGGAGTACATGGCCGGATATCGCCAATCGGACCAATTCCCGGGCTACGGTTACCGGTTTCACGAGTGCAGCACAAAGTTATAATATAAAGTCGTTGATTTACGATGATTTTGGTTCCGCTTACGATGATTGCTATACGGACGGCAGCGGTGTCACTCTGTCAATGGGGCGATTCAAAGCCACTCCCGCTTCGGAGAGCAATCAGTACACGTGGGGCATGCCCGGCGGCTGGGCCACATCTCAGCTCCGCCTGATGAACAACCGGGATACCGGATGGCAGAACTATATCTATGGCCGCATCCAGGATGCGAAGACGGATCTTGGATTCGATGGCTGGCATATGGACAGCCTGGTCACGAATTGGGAGGCGTATGATTACTGGGGCGGCACATTCGATGTGTACGAATACAATCCCGAATTTATCAACAATGCTAGGGCCTATTGGGATGACAACACCCCGCTTGTTCAAAACCTGATTAACGGTAACGGGCTCGACTGGATGAAGTCGGCGGATGTTGATTTCGTCTATGCGGAACTCTGGGACAACTATCCCAACTACAGTGATTTTAAACAATTCTTTGATGAGTCGCGAAGCTATACCAGCAAGGCGGTCGTCTATGCGGCCTACATAAACTACGACAAGGCATCCGGTTATTTCAATGAACCGGGCGTTCGGCTGGCAAACGCGGCCATGTTCGCATGCGGTGCGTCGCATATCGAACTGGGCGACGGCGACCAGATGCTGAGTAACGAATACTTCCCGAATCAGGATCTGCAGATGACCGATTCGCTGCGCAGTGCAATTCGGACATACTATGATTTTCTGGTCGGCTATGAGAACCTGTTGCGTGGCGACACAGTCAGTGCCGACGGGGCAGTCTCAGCTACGATCAGCGGAGTCTCTACGAGTACCGACAGCAGTGCAGGATTCGTTTGGATCATTTCGAAGAAACGACCCGGCTATAATATTATTCACTTGGTGAATCTGTTGAATAACACCAGCACCTCGTGGAAGGATGCCAATGGGACGTATTCGGCGCCGCCCACACAGACCAACCTGCCGGTGAAGATGTATTATACGGGAACGATCGCTGACGGCTGCCTTTTTTATGCTACGCCGGACAGCGATTTTGGTACTGCGTCGGAACTGAGCTTTACCACCGGCAGCGACGGCGGCGGAAATTATATCAATTTCATCGTTCCTCGACTTGAGTACTGGGACATGATCTGGCTGGAAGTCAATGGAACCACGATCGCCAGTACGCAGATAGAGGCGGAAGACTATGACACCTATTCTGCCGTGGGGACCGAGACGTGTTACGATTCCGGCGGTGGTCTGAATATCGGGTTTGTGAATAATACCGATGGTGAAAGCTATGTAGGTTTTGGCAAAATAAATTTCGCGGCAGGAGCTGCAAGTGTTTCCGCTCGGGTGGCATCCACAAAGAGTGGCGCGACACTGGAGTTTCGTCTGGACAGTCCGACAGGGCCGCTGGTTTCCACAGTATCTGTTGGCAATACCGGCGGCTGGCAAAGCTGGCAGACCAGGAACGCTTCGGTTTCCGGCGCATCCGGAGTGCATGATGTTTACGTGGTGTTTAAGAGCGCCGAAAGCAATCTGAACTGGTTCACATTCACATTGTTGCCCCATTATGATGGTGATTTGACATTTGACGGAAAAGTGAATATGAAAGATATGGCCGAACTCGGCAGCGATTGGCAAACAGAATATGATTTTAATACGATCTTGGATATCGCCAACGATTGGCTGTCTGGTGTGGCGTTATAACGAATTGAAACGAGTTCTTGTAACCAAAAATATTAGTTGGGAAAGTTGACATGATGAAGCGATTACGAAATCTTAATTTATGTGTTCTGGTGATATGCGTATTGTCGGGGATGGTGTATGGGGATGCTGTTCCTTCAACCCATCCCGGCGTCGTCGGGGCGATCCCGTATGCAGGGGGTACGACTTTTCGTGTCTGGGCTCCGAATGCAACGTATGTGAATGTTATGGGCGATTTTAACGGGTGGAGTGGGACCTCTAAACCTTTGGGGAGCGAAGCAGATGGTTGGTGGTCGCGAGATGTAACCGGAGCTTTGGTCGGTCACGAGTATCGTTTCAAAATCAATGGAACACTATCGAAAATAGACCCACGTGCTCAGGATGTTACGAATTCAACAGGTAATGGAATTATTGTTGATAATAGTTATAGCTGGACACCATTTACACCACCGGCCTGGAATGAGATGGTTATCTATGAAATGCATATCGGTACGTACAATGATACGGCCGGCGGCAATCCCGGTACTTGGGCATTGGCAACATCCAAGTTGGATCATCTTCAGGATCTGGGTGTCAATGTGGTTGAGGTCATGCCGGTTTCGGAATTTGCGGGTGACTTTTCACTAGGATATAATCCAGCGAATTTATTTGCACCGGAAAGTGCCTACGGCGACCCGAGTCAAATGCGTGATTTTGTCGAACAATGTCATCAGCGCGGAATTGCCGTGTTGATCGACGTGGTTTACAATCACCTTGGAGGTGGTGATTTGGATCATTCTGTCTGGCAGTTTGATGGATTCAGCACCTATCCTGATACAGGGGGAATTTATTTCTTTGAGGACGAAAACAGTTCAACTCCCTGGGGAGACCGTCCGAACTACACCACAGAACAAGTGCGTTCATACATTCGTGATAATGCGAAGTACTGGCTGAATGATTTTAATTGCGATGGTTTGAGAATAGATGGTACGGCCTATGTCCGCGAACGAGATGATGGCGGGAGTGTTCCCTGGGGTTGGGGTTTATTGCAATTGATCAATGATGATATTGACGCCGCCTATGCTGAAAAGATCTCTATTGCCGAAGACATGCGGGGTTATGACAGAATCACAAAGCCGACTAGTGTGGACGATGGGGCCGGTTTTGATTCCCAGTGGGATGCATGGTTCCACCATTCGCTTGTATATGCATTGGAAACATCAGATGATAATAACCGGAATATGTATGAAATGGCTAATATCATTAACCATAAATATAATGGTGTTGATACCCAGCGAGTAATATACACCGAAAGTCACGATGAAGTGGGTGCGTCCAGTGGAAAGTCCCGTGTGCCTTCACGCATCTGGTGGGACAATCCGACCAGCTACTATTCCAAAAAACGTTCTACACTGGGAGCCGGTATCGTCTTTACCAGTCCCGGGATTCCGATGATCTTTATGGGCCAGGAGTTTCTTGAAATAGGCTCTTGGCACGATGATGATCCGCTGGATTGGACCAATGATACAACCTATGCAGGCATCAAACTGATGTATCAGCATATGATCAGCCTGCGGCGTAATTTATCGAACAATACCCTTGGCCTGATGGCCGGAAATGTGAATACATACCATATCAACGACACCGCTAAAGTGATCGCCTACCATCGTTGGTGGAATGGCGGCCCCGGGGACGATGTGATTGTAGTGGCTAACTTTAGCTATCAGGGAATTACCAATTATAATATCGGCATGCCGCGGGGTGGTCGATGGCGCGTACGTCTCAACAGTGACTGGATCGGATACGATTCGGAATTTCTGAATTGGGACTCTTTGGATACGAATGCCGTTTTGGGTACTAAGGACGGCTTGGGTTACAATGCCAATGTTTCGGTTGCTCCCTATTCGTTTATCATCCTCTCGCAGGGAACCGGCCCCAATCTTGACGGAATCGGAAAGGTGGACATGAAGGACTTTGCACTGTTTGCCGCGCAATGGCAGAATCCGTGTAATGATTGGGATTCATGTCAGGGAGCCGATTTTAACATGAGCGGGCTGGTGGATATGACGGATCTGTATACGTTTGTATCACGCTGGCTCGACGACACACCATAGACAGACAATTGATTAAAATGAAAACACAGAAGGATTCTAGTGGTCGGAAAAAACATATGGTTTTTAAGCCTTTAAATGGAGTTTGTCTGTTACTGAAACCGTTCAGGCTTTTTTTCTTTTGTTTTTTTATCTGCTCATCGTTTGCCTTTTCACAAGTTTACACGACGTATCATTGGCACCTGCAGCAACCGATCTATTGGCCCGAAACGAGCAACTGGGATAATCAGACATATCAAAAAGCGTACGAAAGCATGGTCAGCGGCGGTGCGCATCCGCAGAATAATTTGGGTGAGATTTTCGGAAAGGACGATCGTGTTGCGGCGTATCAATTCCGGATTCGTGATGCCATCGGGACCATCCAGCAAACGAATGGGGGCGCACAAATTTCGTATTCGGGCTGTCTGGTTGAAAACGTGGAAAGTTTAGCTAATGCCGGTTCGCTGGGCTATTATGCTGACTGGGAGAATGCAAATCGCCAAGCGCGAAACTGGTTGACATCAGGGGGGCATCGTAAATTAGATATCGTGATTTTTCCCTACCATCATGCCTTAGGCCCCTTGATTGATGCCGAATCACTGCGTAAGGAAATTCAAATTTACAAAGAACTCTATCCGGATATTTGGGGGAGCGGTCTTTCGCTCGGCTATTTTCCGGCGGAACTTTCGTTTTCTGAACGGATGATCCAGGTGCTTGTTGAAGAGGGAATTGAGTGGGTGTTCGTGCCGAACAATCATCTTTCCAGGGCGTGCGAAAATTTCCCCCTGACATTGGGAACGGGCGGCGAAATGTGCGATCCACCCAATCCGGCGGATATTCAAAATCCCCCACAAGCCAACTGGTTTTCAAAAACCATTGACCGCGGCTGCACACCGAAAAATGCTTATCCGTTTGCATATCAACCGCACAAAGCAAAATATGTCAATCCCGAAACCGGCATCGAATACAAAATTACCATCGTGCCGGTGGCCCAGGCGATGAGTTGGTCCGACGGCTACCAGCAATACGGCACTTCGGATATCGATCAAATAGCATGGGCGTCGAATGCGGCCGATCCGATGCTGATTGTGCTGGCTCACGATGGGGATAACGCCTATGGCGGGGGGTATTCCTATTATATGGAAAGTGTTCATCAGTTTTGCAATGCGGCCGCCGCAGCGGGTTATTTGCCGACGGTTGTCCAGCAATACCTTGCAGAGCATCCGGTTTCAGAGTCTGATGTCATTCACGTAGAAGATGGTTCGTGGGTGAATGCGGACGGGGATTTTGGGTCGCCTGATTTTATCAATTGGAACTGGCCGCTGTTTAATCAAGGCGGACAATTCGATATTGCCAATGGCTGGGCAGAAGACGAACGAAACTGGGCCGTCATCACAGCGGCGCAAAACCGGGTCCAAACGGCCGAGCAGATTGCCGAGGGTGTAAATATCGCTCAAGTTCAGAACCCGAACGGTTCGGCCTCTGACGCTGAATTAGCGTGGCATTTTTTCCTGCCGTCGCTGACCAGCGGATATATGTATTACGGCACAGCGCTGGATATGGAGGTCAAACCGACGATTGCGTGCAACAATGCGATTGAAAAGGCGAATCTGGTGATCGGAGACGGTTCGCTGGACCAGACGCCGCCAACGATCTGGATTCCGCAGCAACTGCCGCACAATCCGGGCGGTACAGGTTTTGGATCGCTCTGGAGTTATCAGCCGGTTGACCATTCGCGTGATTTCTGGGTGTGGACGTTCGTTTCGGATGTTTCCGGTGTGGCGAACGTAACCTTCAACTACCGCATTGATAACGACGGGGCCAATCCGCTCTCATCAAATCAAAATGAAACGTATGCGGGTGGAAGTGAGGTCGGTCAATGGGTGAGCCTGCCGATGCAGATTCGCGCTTTTCCGGCCGGGAATGTCTATAACAACCCGGACATCGATTTTTTCGAGATGCCGACAGAAATTGCAGATCAATATTATATTCATGTCCAGGAACCGGCGATCGTTGATACCGGCGATGTGCTGGTCGATTATTATGTAGAAGCCACTGACAATAAGGGATATGTCAAACGATCGCCGATTTTACACACGTTTGTCGGAACAGGCGATGGAAACGGCACAGGCCAAAACGGCGATTTTGTAATGGATGGTTCGCTGGATGATGGTGCCCAATTCATCGGCACTGAAAATGGTGTAAGTTTTTACGCCGATTGGAATGCTGAGCAATTGTATGTGGCATGTGAACCGGGAGTCAGCGAGGACCATTTTATTTTTATTTCAGACGGCAGTTCAGTGATGATTCCGTCGCCGTGGGCAAAAGCAGGACAGGTTGCCCAGTGGCAGGCTTATCTCGCCAATGAATCGACAAACGGCTGGAGCGGCTGGTTTGATGGTGGCAGTTCACAGGCATGTGGAACTGTTTTAGAAGGTCTGCTCGATTGGAATGCAGAATTTGGAGCGATGCCGGAGTCGATTTTTCTTGCTGTAGGCGCTTACCAGACACAGGATGGAGGCAGTCTGCAATTTCAGGTTCCTTCCGGCAATGGCGATGGAAGTGTTGACATTTCAGAGTTTTATCAGTTGACTTTACGTGGTGATCTGAATTTCGATGGGAGAATCGACATTGTGGATTTCGCGGCTTTCTCGATGCAATGGATGAAAACAAGTTGCAGCGAAGCCAACCACTGGTGCAGCGGTGCAGACTTGAATCATATCAATAACGTGGACATTGAAGATCTCGCCGCCTTTGCTTTTTATTGGTTGAAATAGGAAAGGTACGACCGTACGAGGTATTTGTAAAATAATAATGAATAATGGAACAATAAATTACCAGGGAGATTCATGAAAAATCATTACTGTTCGATATTTGTTTTTTGGACAATTGTCTGTCTTGCCCAGTTTTGCACGTTGGTTTATGGAGCGAGCCATGATAATCAGATTTCGCGTGGGCAGGTGCTGCATGACAGCCGGGATGAGTTTTACCGAAGCCCCGGCTGGGCAACGACCGGCCCGTATCGAACAGGAGCGGTTCCTTCCGGCACCCCGGTTCGGTTGCGGATTCGGACAGCCAAAAATGACCTGACCGCCTGCAGCATCCGCGGCTGGGACAATGATGCTATGGCGGAGTTTCTGATTCCCATGAGCATCACCAGTTCCGACAGTACGTATGATTATTGGGAGGGACAGGTAACGTTTTCCAAAGCGGTCGATACCTATTATGCCTTCCGGTTAACCGATGGCAGCGAACAAGACTGGTATCAGGATGACACCCTGCAGGATGGGGGAATCGGAGTAGCCACCGATACGCATCAATATACACAGGATTACAGCATTATCTGGTACCCCAATGACTTTACGGCGCCCGCATGGCATACCCGTGCGGTGATTTATCAGATCATGACGGATGGTTTTTATAATGGGGATACCGCTAACGATCCGGCCGGCAACGGTTACAGCGGCGATGTTTACTGGTGGGAGTGGGATTGGTCTGGGTCGAACGGGTCCAATCCCGGAAACGGCCGAAGCTGGATATACAAAAGGCCTTGGGGCCAGCCTCGATCCGGCGGAGGTGATTTTTACGGCGGCGACTTTCAGGGAGTTCGAGCCAAGACCCCTTATCTGGCGGATCTGGGGATCACGGCGATTTATTTTAATCCCTGGATGGAAAGTCCGGACAATCACGGCTATACGGTCAATGACTATAAGTCGGTTCATCCCTATTACGGTGTTGTGGATCACCGCGATTGGTTTGATGCCGGCACCAACGTCGTTGTTAATGATACGACCGCCTCATTGGCCGTCTTTGATGCCATGCGAACAGATTTAGAGGCTGGCGGAATCCGGGTGATCTCGGATATGGTCTTAAATCATTGCAGCGCGCAATCTCGCTTTTTCCAGCGTTTCGAGCATATATCCCCGAATTGGAATATCTATGACCCCTGGCCGGGCGAGGATGGAGCGTATGAGTCTCAAGGCTCCCTCTGGTCGGACTGGTTTAGTTTTTCTACGTGGAATCATGTCTATGCAAGCTGGTGGGGCTACAACAATATGCCGCAGATCCAGTATGTCGGCAACACGGCCCTGCAGGATCTGATCACCGGGCCGGATTCGGTTTTTGATTTCTGGGATTCCCATGGCGTGCAGGGTTATCGATTGGATGTCAATATGGACTATGCCGACGGCAACAATTCGCGTACTGTCAACCGGGCGATCCGAAACAAAGTCAAAGCATTAGACAGCGACGCCGTCGTTATTGCCGAAGTCTGGGGACGCGCGAATCCGTGGCTGATCGGTGATATGTGTGACGGAACCATGAATTATCGCTTTCGTACCGCCGTGTTTGACTGGATCAACAACACGTCTTCAACAGAGCTTTTAAATAATCGACTTCTGGTCATCCAGGAGGACTATCCGGTTGCGGCACAGTATGCCTCCTGGGCGTTGCTGGGCAGTCATGATACCGAACGTGTTCGAACGGCGCTGGGTTCGTCGGCCAAACAGAAATTGGCCGCGATCTTCCAGTTTTCGCACATTGGCCCGCCTGTGATCTGGGCGGGCGATGAACTGGGAATGACCGGCGGCGCGGATCCGGACAACCGCCGTTCCATGGAGTGGAGTTTGGCAACAGAGAGTAATGATATATTGGCATTGTACAAAAAACTGGCTTTTTCCCGCACAACCTATACTCCGTTAACCGAAGGGTGGGTCATTTCGCTGCTGGTCGGAAATGATGTCTACGCATTCGGCCGAGAAGTTTCCGGCGATAATTTTGTTTCCGATGCAGTGGTCGTATTAAACAGAGCCGCCTCCAGTGCAGCGGTGACCGTGGACATCAGTCCGCTGCCGGGGTTGGTTGCCGGAGAAAAACTGAACGATGCCCTGACGGGCAATACCTACACGGTCAGCCCGGACCTTACAATTGCACTGACAGTTTCGCCGCTAAACGGGATTATTCTGGTCAACTCCCTTGCGGATCTGGACAGCGACGGAAATGTGGACAACCGTGACTTTGCTGCGTTAGCAGCCCAGTGGGGGCACGACCATTGCGCAGGGCCTGATTGGTGTGATGGATGTGATTTGAATAAAGACGAAGTCGTAAATATTCAGGATTTGGCCCAATGGATACAGATGTGGCTCCTGAACGGAAATCTATAGGAAAAAGATGAAAAAATGAAATTGGCGATACAATTATGACAGACAGCGGATTTTTGACTTTACAAATCCGTCCAGGGTATTAAACCATGATCCACGAAACAAAGTAGACTTCTATGATTGCGTTGCTTTTGCCTAAGAGTGGAAAACCAATAATAACCTGGGCACAAAATGAAGAAAACCACGAGAATTAATTAATATTCAGGGAAGAAGCCTATGAAGTCGCAACGTGTGTTAAAGTTTAGTTGTGGTATTGTTTTCTGTGTTCTTATCATGGTGCTTGGCTGTACTTCCATTGGTTCTATGACAGCCCAGACATTTACAGATGGCAATAACACCGCAAAACTACAGGTCAATCTGTCGGATGGAGTCAAAAGTTACACTTTGACCACAACGGCTCCGCTTCGGGATAATGAACCGGCAGACAAAACGCGGACATTTTCTGAGAACCCCGATTTCCCATCTATTCGCACAGGCAATGAGATGTTTGATGCCTTATACGCGTTGACGCTGGATGACGCCCGCTTAAATGCGGTCGACCAGATTCGCGACGGCAGCTTTGAGATTCGGGGCACCATGAATCGTCCGTATTTTCAAACCGGCGAAAAGTGGACCTATGTGTGGACGCGGGATATTTCCTATTCGGTTGACCTGGGACTGGCTTCGCTGGACCCGCAGCGGTGTATGAATTCATTGCTGTTTAAAACCACGCGTTTGAAGCCGGGTATTGACGGAGAGCATTCTCGTCAGATCGTTCAGGATACCGGCTCGGGCGGCAGTTATCCCGTTTCAACGGATCGTGTCGTGTGGGCCATCGGGGCGGCGGAATTACTGAAGTATCTCGATGGGGATCAGCGAGCGCAATTTTTAGAAAACGCCTGGCAGATCATGCAGGACACCATTGAGCATGACCGCCGCATCATATTTGACTCGGATGACGGACTGTATCGAGGGGAACAATCATTTCTGGACTGGCGGGAGCAAACGTATCCCGGCTGGACGAAAGATAATGTGTTGGCTATCGCTAAATCCAAAACGCTTTCGACAAATATCGGTCATTATGCCTTGCTTAAAGCAGCCGCAAACCTTGCTCATTATAAAGGGCTTTCTGAACAACAAAATTGCTACGCGGATTGGGCGGATGCTCTCAAAAAGGCCATCAATAAAGAATTTTATATTGAATCAAAAGGGTTGTATAGTTCACTTATTTTGGATGAACCGTTCAAGATACGATTGAATCGCTTTGATTTGCTTGGCCAATCGCTGGCGATTCTCTGCGGGATTGCTGATTCGGAAAAAAGTGAAAAAATCATCTCCAACTACCCACAGGCCCAATATGGCCCTCCGGTTGTATGGCCGCAGGAGCAAACCGTACCGATCTATCATAATCATGCGGTCTGGCCGTTTGTGACTGCTTACTGGCTCAAAGCTGCTAAGCAGGCCGGCAATAGTGCTGCGGTTGATCAGGCGGTTTATTCATTGGTCAGAGGCACGGCCCTGAACCTTTCCAATATGGAAAACTTTGATTTTGTAACAGGGAATGCATATGCGGAAATCAACGGTATCAGTGGGCCGGTCATCAACTCGCGCCGCCAGTTGTGGTCGGTTGCCGGATACATGGCGATGGTGCAGGACATCGTTTTTGGATTGGAAACCGATTGGGACGGCATTCGATTCTTGCCCTGTGTTACGCCGAAAATGCATCGCGACTATTTTAAGAACAGTAAGACGCTTGATCTGAAAAACTTTAAGTACCAGGGAAAAACCATCCACGTAACCATTAACTTACCTTCCCTGAGTGAAGAAGAGGTCGGCATTTACAAAATCGACAAAATTTATTTGAATGACCGGCCGATTGAAAAGAACTTTGTTGCGCCGGCTGATTTACACAAGGAGAACCATTGGGAAGTTTGGCTCACTGCTGCAGAAAATAAAACGCCGGATAGAATTAATCTGGTCAAGAGTCTAAGCGGAAGGAATATTTTTGGTCCCAAGCAGCCCCAATGGAGAGCTGTTGGATTAGGAGGCATTACTGTTGATAGCGGCAAACTCAAGCTGCACTATGATGCCGATGGCCAAACCGATGTTCGTTTTAACATTTACCGTAACGGTCAATTATGTGCCAACGGGATCACCGAAACCGAATGGACGGACCCCGATTCAGCGGACTATTGGGACAATGTTTATTTCTATATGGTTGAAGCAGTTTATCCCGATTCCGGGAACTGCTCACATTTAACACCTGTGCACTCTTACTGTATGACAGATAATGTGATTGAAATTGATGCGGCTGTAATGAAAAATAAAGGCGGAAACCTGGTGAACGAGCATCATTTTGAAAACTGGGGACTTCCTGAACACGAATTACAGACGGCTGTGTTTACCATGAAAAGAACCGGAACATATTTGATTAGCGCTGCATATTCAAACGGGGCCGGTCCGATCAATACCGGCGTGACCTGTGCCGTTAAACGAATCGAAATCTTAAAGGTTGACAACAGCCGGTCCTTTGCGGCATCATATCTGATCATGCCCCATACAGCGGATTGGGCAAGATATCTTGACTCTTCGTCATTTCAGGCTGATTTGAAAAAGGGCGAAAAATACTCCGTCAGAATTTTCGAGGACGAGTACGCTCGAAACATGAGTTACTTCGATCATTATGAGTCTTACAAAAGTACAGGCAATGGAACCAGACCCTACAATTATGTCAATATTTCTAAAATCAGATTGATTCGATTAAAGGATTGATCGCCAAATCGAAATTGAGAGGAAGATTTAAAGAAAGGTTTCAAAATGTTTAATCGCTTAATCCAGGTCGCTGTTTTTCAATTGTTGATCGCATGTGGCTTTTGTCAGGTCTTATTTGAGAAGGATTTCTCGGATTCCATATCGGGCGATCCGGCAAACGTGCAGGTGTGCCCCGGCAGTCTTGATTTTAAATTTTATCAGGAAACGGGTAACCGTCTTTGGGTCAAGGATAATGAGGCAGGTGTGACGTACCCGGTTGATTCGGCGATTACGGATCTTTTCAATAATCAGACATTGTACTTAAGTTTTAGTCTGCATAGTTTGAACGAGATGACCAAAGATAAATTTGCAGGCCTGTTTCTCTATCAAGATGATCAAGAGGTCTTAGGGTTGGGCAATGATTACACCTCTGAAAACTTCAGCTTCTGGACTTCTGACGGCAAGGGCATCGTCATTGGTGATATTCCGACGCCGGTGGATACGGACGTTCACAAGATCGTTATACGGATTGATTACAACTCGAACGGCCCGGAAATGATTAAGGTTGGTCTGGACCCGTTTTGCCGCCGCAGTGAAGCCCGCCAGCCGGACCACATCTGGACAACCTATGAAAAAGAACTGGTCTTTGATGAAATTCGAATTCGCTGCGGCAACAAGGATTGTACCTGGGAATTTGACGAGGTCCGCATCGGCACGGATTGGGCCTCGGTAACTGCCTCCAATGACGAGCCGGGTGAATATATCGAAACCCTTACGGCCAATCCGCTTCCATCAGGAGAAAAAGAAATGATTCTTGATGGGGTCGCCCGTTTCTGGCCGTCCGGAGTTGATGAATCAGATGTACTGCCTTCCTTTACGTTGGAAAGTCCGCGTTCCTCAATTGGTTCGGTTTCTGCTTCATGGAAACTGACGCCGCAATTTGGAACCCATGAGAATGAAAGATATGCTTATATCAGCATTCCTGCCGAAACTGACCTCTATGGCACCGGTGAAGTTGCGGGCAGTCTGCTGCGTAACGGATACAAGATCGTTCTTTTAAATAAAGACAACTACGGCTACAATAAGCCGGATCAACTCTACCAGTCGCATCCCTGGGTTTTGGGGCTTCGTCCGGACGGTACGGCTTTCGGTATCATTTTTGATACGCCTTGGCAGGCAGAGTTGGATTTGCGAGCGGGCATTCTGTTTACCGTTTCCGACCAAGCACCGGCTTTTCCGGTCATGGTCATCGAAGGGAAAAATCCTCAGGATGTAATGGTCAAGCTGACAAAGCTGACCGGTGCGATGCCCATGCCGCCGCGTTGGGCGCTGGGGTATCAGCAGTGCCGTTATTCATATAATCCCGATGCACGTGTGCGCCAAATTGCCGACACCTTCAGGGCCAAGCGCATTCCCTGCGATGTGATCTGGTTTGACATTGATTATATGCATGGATTTCGCATCTTTACGTTTGACCCCAATCAATATCCCGACCCCAAAAGCACGAATGATTATCTGCATTCTCTGGGCTTTAGCAGTGTCTGGATGATCGATCCGGGCGTCAAACACGATACCGAATATTTTGTGTATGACAGCGGCACCCGGGCGGATGCCTGGGTCAAAACGGCGTCAGGCAATCCCTATGTCGGACCGGTCTGGCCGGGCGATTGTGTGTTTCCCGATTTTACCATTCCCGCAGTTCGTAGTTGGTGGGGCGGTCTTTATAAAGCGTTTATGGCTCTTGGCATTGACGGGGTCTGGAATGATATGAATGAACCGGCTGTCTTCAATTCCGCAACAGAGGGGACAATGCCGCTGGATAACCATCATCGTGGCGGCGGTGGTTTGCCGGCCGGCCCTCATGCCCAATATCATAATGTGTACGGGATGCTGATGGTCAAGGCCTCGCGGGAAGGCATTCAGAACGCCAATCCCGAAAAACGCCCCTTCGTATTGTCTCGGGCCAATTTTCTGGGCGGTCACCGTTATGCTGCGACCTGGACCGGCGATAACAAAGCAACCTGGGAGCACTTAAAGCTGTCGATCCCGATGTCCCTGAATCTGAGTCTTTCCGGCCAGCCGTTTAACGGCCCGGATATCGGCGGCTTTGTTGGCGATGCTGCACCCGATCTGTGGGCACACTGGATTTCGGTAGGGGCCTTTTATCCCTTCAGTCGGGCGCATACATCCAAAGAGACCGCCAATCAGGAACCGTGGGAATTTGGCCCGGAGACGGAAAACGCAGCTCGTATTGCTTTGCAGCGGCGTTATCGTCTGATGCCTTACCTTTACACGCTTTTCCGGCAGTCACACGAACAGGGCCTGCCGGTGATGCAGCCGGTGCTGTTCGCTGACCCGACCGATATTTCTTTGCGTATGGAAGACCAGGCATTTCTAATCGGACAGGATGTGATGGTTGTTCCCAAATGGGCCACGAATGTCCAAATGCCGAAGGGAATCTGGCGAAGTATTTCGATCGTCGGTGAAAACGCTGCCACGGATGCCTATCAATGCGATGTGAAGGTTCGCGGCGGGGCGATCGTTCCGCTGGGGCCGATTGTGCAGACAACGCAGGAAATTGCAATCAAACAACCGTTAACACTAATGGTGGTTCTGGATGACCGGGGCCAGGCAACCGGGACTCTTTATGAGGATGCCGGTCAGGGTCACAACTACCTTCAGGGAGAATATTGTTTGTCAACTTTTACGGCTCAAAAAGACGGCGACCGCGTGACGGTCAAATGCATCGAACAGAAAGGGAAACAGGTATCTGATAAACGTCTTGTTACGGTGGTGCTTGTTGGCGAAGACGGAGTTCGTTATGGATTTGGTGATCTGATCAGTGGCGTAAAAGTGAAGCTTGACGGCCGAGCCGAACACATTGCAGAGACGTCGCTGCTCAGATAACAGAGGTATAAAAAGAAAAGATACCTTATGAAACTATCTTTAAAGCGTATATCTTCCGGACTTCATTACGATTCTTTCCTGGAATTTTTGTTGACGGATCGCCGACATTATGTTAAACCGTTATTTTAAGTGTTCAATTAAGATAACGGTTTAAGCGGAAGCCGAACTATGGCGAAACGTAAAGACGGACAGGAACGAAAAGCATTGCTTCTGGAAACGGCAACAAAGGTGTTTGCCGAAAAGGGCTTCCGTGACACCACCATTGCCGATATCTGTCAGGAGGCACACTCGAATATGGCCTCCGTCAACTATTATTTTGGCTCCAAGGACGAGCTTTATGCGGAAGTCTGGAAGAACGCCTTTCAAAATTCGGTCGAAAAATATCCGCCGGATATGCAGGTATCGCCCGATGCAACCCCCGAAGACCGGCTGCGGGCGCTGATTAAATCATTCCTTCATCGGATGTTGGATTCCGGTGAGTTGGGATACGCTGGGCAGATATTGCTGATGGAACTGGCCAATCCTACTGAGGCCATTGAACACATTAAACAGGATGCGATCGAGCCGCTTCGAAAAAGAATGATCGCGATCTTGCAGCAATTGCTCGGCGAACAGACCGACGAGCGGGACGTGGCGTTTTGTGCAATGAGCGTTATCCATCAGTGCATGGGCTTCGGTTTTCGTCGCGGCAAATTACCTCCGCCTTTACGTAAACTTGAAATAAACGGCTTGCACGAAGCGTTATCTGAACATATCACCCAATTTTCATTAGCGGGAATCACGGCAGTGAAAAAACGAACAGCCCAATCATAACAGGAGAAAAAAGTGAGGGCGTTGATACAACGATTGAAATGGTTCTTTTTGTTAGCAGCATTAGCTGCAGGTGGATGCAGTGTGCCCGAGTCCCGAACTCTAATGCCGTCTTTTGCGTTGCCGTCGGAGTTTTCAGCAAAGGGAGCCGAGCCAATGCCGCAAAAATGGTGGCAATCGCTCGGAGACCGGCAATTGGATGCGGTGATCGAAGAGGCACTGAGCAGTAACTTTACCATTCGGTCCGCCTGGGACCGGCTGACACAGGCCGAACAGACGGCGATTAAAACCGGCGCTGCGTTGTTCCCTTCCGTTACGTATCAGGGCGGCGCGGCGCGCATTAGCCAACGGACTTCCAACACGACTGCCTACACATCGGATTATTCAGCCGGCCTGGTCGCCTCTTATGAGGTGGATCTGTGGGGAGGGATAAAATCCGCTCAGCAGGCGGCGGTTTTGGATGCCGAAGCGGCCCAGGAAAACGTCAGTGCTGCGGCGATGACCTTAACGGCGGCGATTGCCAAAACATGGTATCAACTGGCTGAAGTCAAACAGCAGGAACAAATCATTGAGCGACAGATTCAGGCCAATCAGAAAATTCTTGATGTGATTAAACTCCAGTTTCGACAGGCACAAGTCGGCGCTGCTGATGTTTTCAGTCAGCAGCAGTTGGTTCAAGCCAGCCGGGGCCAGTTGATCCAGGTGCGGGAAAACAGTACACTGCTTCAGCATCAACTTTCGATTTTGACGGGAAAAACACCCGGGCGATGGTGGTCGGATCAGTCCATTGCGCTGGTGACACCGGGGCAACTGCCGGCAATTGATGTGCCGGCGGTGGTCATTCAGCGACGCCCGGATGTCATCAGTGCCTACAAGAGTGTTCAGGCCGCCGATGGGCGTCTGGCGGCGGCGATTGCGGACCAATATCCCGCTATCAGTTTATCAGGCGCCGTCGAAACGTCTGCCGCCAGAACACGCGACTTGTTTGACGATTGGCTGGCCAATCTGGCGGTGAATTTAACGGGCCCCTTGTTCGATGCGGGCCTGCGTAAAGCCGAAGCGAAACGCACGCGGGCTGTTCTTTCAGAGAAACTCAATGACTACAGCCAGTCGGTTCTGGAAGCGCTGCAGGAAACCGAAGATGCGATCAGCCAGGAACAGTACCAGCGACAGTATGCCGAAAGTTTGCAGAAACAGCTTGCCCTGTCTCGTGATGTTTATGAGCGGACCTATCAAAACTATCTGAAAGGGCAATTGGATTATCTCCGTGTGCTGAGTGCCGTGGTCACCCTGCAGCGTCTGGAACAAAGTGAACTGACTGCGCGTCGTGTTTTGGTTGAGCGTCGCATTGATTTGTGTCGTTCTATTGCGGGTGGCTGGCCGTTGCAGCGTCCGGAAATGGCGACATTAGAAAATAATGACTAATCTTTGACTGATACTGTAAAAAGGATAAATGAATGGAGACAGAAAACAAAACGCCCAGTAATACATCGGATGCGCCGTCGATTTCGTCGCTGCGATGGTCACTGCGATTTCTTTTCAAGGTTGTGTTGCCGGTTATCTGCGTGATTGCGGCGGTTGTAATTGCGATAATCCTGATCAAAACCCGTCCGAAAGCCCAACGCCAAAAGCCGGCGCAACAGGCTCGGCTTGTAACCGTTGAAACGGCTCAACAGACGAATCACCAGATATCTGTCTCGGCGATGGGAAAGGTGATTCCAGCAAAGCGAATCACGCTTAGCCCGGAAGTTTCCGGCCGTATCGTCTTTGTCAACCCGCTGGTGATTCCCGGCGGAGCCATTCATAAAGGGCAGACCTTGCTCCGCATTGATGCCCGTGATTATGAAGCCGTTGTCAAACAGCGCCAAAGTGAAGTGGCCAAGGCCCAATTGAATTTAAAGTTGGAACAGGGCAATCAACTGGTTGCGCAGCAGGAATATGAAATGCTGGAGGACATTATTCAGGATCAGGACCAGGAATTGGTTCTCAGAAAACCGCATTTACAGGAAGCTCAAACGGCACTGGAAGCAGCCAAAGCCGCATTGGCCAAAGCTCAACTGGATGTTGTCCGCTGTACGGTTACGGCTCCATTTAATGCCGTCATCCAGGATAAGTTTGTAGATGTCGGTGCGCAGGTCACAGTGTCCAGTTCCCTGCTGACCCTTATGGGGACGGATGAATACTGGGTGGAGGCAAAGGTTTGGGTCAGTCAACTTCACTGGATCACCGTCCCGGAAAATAATCAACAGCCCGGTGCCCGTGTAAAAATCTTTAATTCGACGGTATGGGAACCGGATACCTATCGAGAGGGCCGGGTGGTTCGTTTACTCGGCCAACTGGAAGAAGCGGGGCGTCTGGCCCAACTGCTGATTTCCGTGAAAGACCCGCTGGTACTGGAAAGCGATTCGCCTGATGTGCCTCCGGTTTTGGTGGACTCCTTTGTGCGTGTCGAAATAGAAGGCATCACGCTTGAAGGCGTCTTTGGCGTCAAACGCGATTACCTGCGTGACGGGGATAATATTTGGATTATGAATGATGACAATCAGATGGAAATCCGGCCTGTCAACGTTGTGTTTCGGGAAAAGCAGATGGTCTATCTTTCAGATGGATTGCACGCCGGTGACCGGATTGTTACCACCGACATCTCTGCGCCTGTGGACGGTATGCTGCTGCGGCTGAATGGTACGTCGGAATCAGCGGCATCGAAATCTGAAGCTGCAAACCCGGAGGCACAGGAATGAACGATATGCTTCCGAAACCTGATGATTCCAAAGGGCTGATTGCGTGGATGACGCATAACCGGGTGACGCCCAACCTGATGATGCTCATTTTTCTGATTGGGGGTGTGATTCTTGCGTTTACGATCAAAAAGGAAGTTTTTCCCGAATTTGACCTGGACATCGTAACGGTTCGTGTTCCGTATCCGGGTTCCAGTCCGGAAGAAGTGGAACAGGGCATTATTCTTGCCGTTGAAGAAGCGATTCGCGGGCTTGAAGGTGTTAAAGAAGTTACGGCAACAGCCTCGGAAGGGTCCGGGATGGTGACGGCCGAGTTGCTCGAAGGGGCCGATCAGCAGAAAGTCTATCAGGACATCAAACAGGAGATCGACCGGATTACAACTTTTCCGGAAGATGCCGAACAGCCGGAAGTCAGCCTGGCGGTTCGGCGCCGTGAGGTTTTGCAGATTGAACTGTATGGCGATGTGTCCGAATGGGTGCTGCGTGATTTGGCTGAACAGGTTCGAGACAGCCTGCTTCAGTATTCCGGTGTTACCCAGGTGGAACTGGATGGTGCCCGGGACTATGAAGTGCAGATATTGATCGATCAGGATACCTTGCGGGCGTATGGATTAACACTTCAGACGGTTGCCGAGAAGATTCGAACAACGTCGGTTGAGATTCCGGGCGGGTATATTGAAACCGAAGGGGGTGATATCCTGCTGCGGGTCAAGGACCGCCGCGACTGGGCGAATGAATTCGCACAAATTCCGGTGATTACGTCGGTCGATGGTTCGGTTCTGTATCTGGAGGACATTGCCCAGGTCAAAGACGATTTTGCCGATACGGACCGGGCGGCTTTTTTTAACGGTTTTCGGGCGATCGGCATCGAAGTGTTCCGCATTGGAGACCAGACGCCGACGGGTGTATCAGCGGCAGTTCGTGAGGCGATGCAGGAGATTGAAGCACAGTTGCCGCCGGGGGTTTATTGGACGGTTAACCGCGACAGTTCGGATATTTACCGCCAGCGGCTGACACTGCTGCTGAGAAATGCAGGTTATGGATTAGTCCTGGTGTTGGTGTTATTGGGATTATTTCTGGAGTTTAAGCTGGCGATGTGGGTGACGATGGGAATCCCCATCTCGTTTCTGGGCGCTTTTCTGTTTTTGCCGTCGCTGGATGTGACGATTAATATGATCTCCATGTTTGCGTTCATTATTGCATTGGGGATTGTTGTGGATGATGCGATTGTGGTGGGCGAAAATGTGTATGATTATCGCAACCGCGGCATGGGATTTGTCGAAGCGGCGATCCTGGGCGCTCGGGATGTTTGCGTGCCTGTTACCTTCAGTATTATCACGAACATTATTGCTTTTTTGCCATTATGTTTCGTGCCGGGGTTTATCGGAAAGATATGGAAAGTCATTCCGATGGTTGTCATCACGGTATTCACCATCTCCTGGGTGGAATCTCTCTTGATTCTTCCTTCGCACCTGGCTCATGCTCATCGTCGCAGCAAAAATCGGCTGGCCACCTATCTTCATGAGCGTCAGCAGGCGTTCAGCCGAAAATTTGAGCGGTTTATTGAATTTGTTTTTGCGCCCTTCCTGGACCGGTGCATTAAGTATCGGTTTCTTACGATTGCCGGGGGGGTCGCCATTTTTATTGTGGTTCTCAGTTATGTTGTCAGCGGACGGGTTGGCATGATTCTCATGCCGCGTGTGGAGTCCGATTACACCATCGTTACGGCGATGCTTCCGTTTGGCAGTTCGATGCCGAAGGTTGAAAAGGTCAATAACTTTTTACTGGAAAAAGCCAATGAGGTGGTTGCGGAAAACGGCGGTGACCGGTTAAGCAAAGGGGTCTATACCCGCATCAACGAAAACGAGGCACAGGTTCGAATTTACCTGACCGATCCGGAAGTCCGCCCGATCAGCACCACGGAATTAACAGCATTATGGCGAGAAAAAACGGGTCAAATTCCCGGCCTCGAATCACTTCGTTTTGAGTCGGACCGGGGCGGCCCCGGTTCCGGTGCGGCCTTAACCATTGAACTGAGCCATCGGGATATCGATGTATTGGATAAGGCCAGCGAAAAACTGGCGGAGCTGTTAAGTGATTTCCCCAACGTCAAGGATATCGACGACGGTTATACGCCGGGGAAGGAGCAATTGAATTTTAAAATCAAGCCGGAAGGGCAGAGTCTGGGATTGACCGGTCAGGCAATTGCCCGGCAAGTGCGAAACTCGTTTTATGGTGCCGAAGCGCTGCGGCAGCAGCGAGGACGCAGCGAAATCCGCGTTCGTGTCAAACTCCCCAAAGAACAACGAAACAGTGAATATGACATTGAACAACTTTTGGTTCGTACGCCTTCCGGAAAAGATGTGCCGCTGATGCAGGTGGCAACGGTTGACCGCGGCCGGTCGTACACCAGTATCGAGCGAAGAGACGGGCGGCGAACGGTTACAGTGACGGCCAATGTCGAGCCGATCGATGATACCAGTCAGGTCAAGACCACACTGGAAGAAGATCTTCTGCCACAATTGATGAGAGATTATCCGGGACTGTCTTACGGATGGGAAGGCCGGCAGGCTGATTTCAGCGAAGGCATGCAGAGCTTGATGATTGGTTTCGTCTTTGCGCTGCTGGCGATTTATGCCATGCTGGCGATTCCTTTTAAAAGCTATTTCCAGCCGGTAATTGTGATGGTGGCAATTCCATTCGGCATTATCGGTGCTGTTATCGGGCATATGCTGATGGGCTATTCGCTCAGCATGTTGAGCATGATGGGAATCATTGCATTGTCCGGCGTGGTTGTCAATGACTCACTGGTCCTGATCGATTATGCCAATCGAATCCGGAAAGAAAACAGCCTGTCCGCATTTGAAGCAATTCATCAGGCCGGAATTCGCCGATTCCGCCCGATTATGCTGACGACACTGACCACCTTCGGCGGCCTTGCTCCCATGATATTTGAGACATCCCGCCAGGCCCGGTTCATGATTCCCATGGCCATTTCTCTGGGCTACGGAATCTTATTCTCGACAGCCATTACGCTTATCATCGTGCCTTGTCTGTATATGACCTTGGAGGACGTCATAAAAAAATATCATAAGTGCTTCACTTTTTTAAATGGCGATTAATTTGCGTGATCAGCAACTTGGGGCAGGGCTTTTCAGGGCCCTTTATGTCAAAAAAACAAGTTTTTTGATGATATTCCGAACTCCGTAATTGTAAATTTCCCTTTTCCCGTTAATATAATCGAGACTTTTCAGTTAATTTAGAGAACATTTGAACCGGAGAGTGAAATGGGTTTTCCAACAACACGGCAAAGAAGGTTGCGTGCAAACGCTGCGATGAGGCGACTGGTATGCCAAACGACACTTTCGGTAGACAATTTTGTGTACCCGCTTTTTACTTGTCCCGGCACAAATATTAAAGATCCGATTCCATCCATGGCGGACTGTTTTCACTTTTCGGTTGACAGGATTGCCGAAGAAGCGATAGAGGTTGCATCGCTGGGGATTCCTGCGATTTTACTGTTTGGGTTACCCGAACGTAAAGACGCATCGGGCTCAGAAGCCTATATTGACGAATCGACGGTTTGCCGGGCGATCTGTCAGATCAAAAAGGCCGTCCCCGATTTGTTAGTGATCACGGATGTCTGCCTGTGTGCCTATACGGACCACGGTCATTGTGGTCTTATTAAAAACGGCAAGGTCGATAACGACCCGACGCTGGAATTGCTTGCCAAAATGGCTCTGGTCCATGCAAAAGCCGGCGCCGATATGGTGGCTCCGTCCGACATGATGGACGGCCGGGTTGGAAAGATTCGCGAGACACTCGACGCTGCCGGTTTTTCAGACACACCGATCATGTCGTATGCGGCTAAATACGCTTCGGCTTATTATGGCCCATTCCGAGAAGCGGCTCATAGTACGCCCGACAAAGGGGATCGTAAAAGTTATCAGATGGATTCCGGCAACAGCGATGAGGCTATCCGTGAAATGAAACTGGATAGTGAGGAAGGCGCCGATATTCTTATGGTCAAGCCCGCATTGCCGTATCTGGATATTATCTGTCGCGCCCGCCGGACGTTTGAACTTCCGATCGCTGCCTATAATGTGTCGGGCGAGTACATGATGATTCAGTCTGCCGCCGAACAAGGACTGATTGATCGCGATGCGGTGATGATGGAAACGTTAACATCGATCAAACGGGCTGGCGCTGATATCATAATAACTTATTTCGCCAAAGATGCTGCACGCATCCTGAAGACTTAGCCGATGGAAGTGGTTTTTTTATCTACGGCATTGCCTTTATTGCGTATGGTTTAATGGTGGGTCTGGTGCAAAGGATGCGGCGTTTTTTGTGAAATTCACTTACCGCTTGTCAAGTAATGGGTTAGTGTTCTTTTTCGCAGCGCAGTTCCTCTAAGATATCTCTGCCGCCCTCATCGAGAATTTCCTGAGTGAGCAACTCGGCCGTTTCCATTGCCTTGCTGACCGGACATGAGACGTACTTGTTGACCTGTTTCGTCACACTAAGATTACACAGGATCGCATGAATATGGATAGTATCATTTTCAATGCGAGAATACACTCCCAGTGGAATGCTGCATCCGCCATGCAAATCGGCAAGAATTTTCCGCTCAGTCTCTGCGGTGATCCTGGCATTTGAGTTATCAAGTTTTGCGACGAGTTCGCACAATTCGACGTTATCTTGTCGAGTCTGTATAGCTAACGCGCCCTGACCCGGAGCGGGAATAAATTCTTCAGGGGGCAAAACGAACGAGATATGATCGGACAGGTTCAACCGGTTCATACCTGCCTGAGCGATCACGATTGCATCGAACTGACCTTCCTGTACTTTTCTGATTCGTGTCTCGACGTTGCCGCGTAACGGCCGGCAATTCAGGTCGCCCCGGATGAGTTTCAACTGGGTGATCCGGCGGAGACTCGAAGTACCTACCGTCGCATTTTTAGGCAGGTCATGGACAGAAAAAATAGCCTGTCCGGCTACGATGACATCGTTGACCTGTTCCCGTTCAGGAATGGCCGAAACAACGAGTCCCTGGGTGATGGTAGTAGGCAGGTCTTTGAGACTGTGAACGGCAACATCTCCTTGGCCATCCAGCAACGCTCGTTCAACTTCGGACGTAAAAAATCCAACCGAACTGGATTTATAAAGAAAATCAGATTTATCCTGATCCCCCTTTGTGGATATAACGACCATTGAAACGGGTACACCAGGAGCCAGTAATGACAAGCGGCTTTTGGTCTGATTGGCTTGGGCTAGCGCCAATTTACTGCCTCTGGTGACGATTCGTATCTCTTTCACTATATAGTATCTTCCGAATAAGGACTGTTTCAGTCGTTATTATAATGGTTTTGGAATGTGATTTCAAGGAGGATTTAAGGCAAGATTTTTTGATATAATTAAGCTTTCCTTGTATTATAATTATTGTTTTTAGTATAATCCGTAGACATTCTTATTTTCTAAAATGTAACTGTAGATAGCAATGCACGGTATTCTCGAAAATGAAAAAAACATTAAACGATCTCGAACGGAAGATTTTAAGTGCTATTCAATATGGCATGCCAATATCTCGCTCGCCTTTTCAGGATTTATCCGAGACATTGGGAATTTCGACGGATGACTTGCTTGAAATACTTCGGAAATGGAAAGCAGAGGGGAAGATTCGTCGCCTCGGTGCGATCGTTAACCATTTTCGAATGGGGCATGGGGTAGGAGCCATGGTTGTCTGGAATGTCCCACAAGACAGGATCGATCAGGCCGGAGAATTGTTTGCTTCCTGCCCGAAGGTTTCACATGCCTATCTGAGACCTTCCAGTGAACAATGGCCTTATAATCTTTATACAATGGTCCACGCTTCAGGCGACAGCGAACTTGAGGCAACGATTGGGTCTATGAGTTTCAGTAGCGGGATTATGGAATTTCGCCAGTTAAAAACCGTCCGGGAGCTTAAAAAAGTCCCGCCGACCTATATCATTGAACAATAATTATTGTCTGGGGTTATTATGCTTGAACTACTGCCTTTGGAAAGGCACCTGTTTCTGGGGATACTGATATTATCTGTCATTTCTTCGGTTTTGGCTTATGTACAGATTGTCAGGGATGATGTCAAGTTCAGGCGACAGTTGGTGGCATTTGCGTCCGTGCAGATATCCCTTAGTGCGGTCTTGCTGATTCTCAGGGCCGTAACCATCAAGGCGTTTCCAATTACCGGGGTTTTCGAGTCCATGTTGATTCTGATGATCTTCATCGGGATCACATTTCTGTTTCTTTCCGCTTTTTTGCAGCAAGTGTGGTTTTTGTCGATCATGGCTTGGATGCTTTTGGGTATTACTTTATTGGGTGCGGTTGTTGCCAAGCCCGCCGCTGTTCTTCAAGATGCGGCCCGAACACCTTGGGTGATCGTTCATGCTTTATCGATGTCGCTGGCCGGGGCTATGATCGTTTTTGCTGCGGCGATGGGCGTGCTTTTTTTGTGGAGCCGAAAACGCCTGAAAAGTAAACGATTCTTAACCTTATTTGGTAAGATGCCAAGTATCGAAAAGTTGGAAAAGCTGAATCTATTGGGCCTTCGCCTGAGTTTTGCCGCGATGACATTTGGACTTGTCAGCGGCATTGGACTGATCGCGGTCAAATCCGCAGGACTTGGCATGACGATCGGAGACTGGCTGACGGATTCAAAGATCGTGATGGTTGCAGTGGCGTGGGTTATCTTGCTATGCACCCTGATATTACGACGTTTACTGGCGTTCAGCGGAAAAAGAATTGCTCAGGCAACGCTGATCGTTTGTTTTATGATTTTGTTTGCATTTATCGGCAGCAAAATATTTTGTAAGTCAGGTCATGACTTTGAACGCGAACCGCAAACCCTAAGCGATCAGGTTGAATAGTTTTATGCAGATTTTACTGATTGGTATTAATCATAAGACGGCGCCTGTTGAGGTTCGTGAACGGCTTGCATTCGAATCAGAACTTGTTTGCGATGCGTTGGCCAGTCTCTGCGAGACATACCCCGGTTCCGAATTTACCTTGTTATCCACCTGTAACCGCGTTGAGTGCTATGCGGTTGTTGATAAGGTGTCCGGGCCGAAACCCTCGGAGTTGGCCAAATGGCTCACCGATTTCAGGTCGGTTGAGTTTGCGCCGGTTGAACAATATCTCTATATTAAAACGAATGAAGATGCGGTCACGCACCTGTTCACCGTGTCGGCCAGTCTGGACAGTATGGTGATTGGTGAAAACCAGATCACCGCTCAGGTTAAGGAGAGTTATAAGATCGCCTGCAAATGCCGGGCAGCAGGAAAAGTGTTGAATCGTCTTTTCCATGATGCCTTTCGAACGACCAAAGAGATTATTACAAAGACGTCCATTTCCAATCGCAGAGTTAGTGTGGCAGGGGTTGCCGTTGATCTGGCCAGGCAATTATTTTCCGATATCAAATCGGCTAAAGTGGTAATCGCCGGTGCCGGACAAATGGGAGAACTGCTGGTTGAGCATTTTCGTCATGAGAAATGTCAGAACATTACAGTTGTCAATCGATCCTCGCAGCGAGGCTGTCAACTTGCTCAAAAACATGACGTTGACAATAAGCCCTGGGAACAGATCGATCAGGAGATCCTCGAGGCCAATATTGTCGTGGGTGCCGCCTCAGCGCCGGAAGGATATTTGTTCAGCAAGGACCGGATTAAATCGCTGGTGTCCCGGCGGCGAAATCAGATATTGCTGATCATTGATATTACAGTGCCGAGGAGTTTCGATCCGGCCGTCGGCAAGATCGAGGACGTTTACCTCTACAGCATCGATGATTTGGCACAGGTGGCTCAGGATAACATCAAGCTGCGTGAAGGTGACCTTGAGCAGGCGATTGAAATTATTTGTGAGTCGGTCTCGGCGTTCATGGATTGGTTTATGACGCGGGATGTCGGGCCCCTCATCGGACAGATCAGGGATGCGTTTGAACAAATTCGTGAAATTGAGATGGAAAAGTTTTTTGTTGGTCCGCGACAGCAAGCCTGCTGTAAAGAAATAATGGAAGCGTCGATGGGGCGGGTGGTTAACAAGCTCTGCCATTGTGTGATAAAAAATATTGACATTCTTTCTAAAGAGCATGGACCCGAAGAGGCCGAAAAGTTTGCTCATAATATTCTAGAAAACGCGAAACAAATTATTTCAGAAGACGAAAAAAAACTCAATAATGAACCTAATATCTGACCATAAACGTAAACTTCGCCTGTTGTTTTGGGAAAGTACCATCAAGTGCAATTTATCGTGTGCCCACTGCAGAAGGGTAGAGGACGATGAAGCGGTTGTTTCTGATTTGACGACCGCTCAGGCGCAGAGCTTGATCGATCAACTCGCTCAGGTAGGACAGTCGCAGGATTTTATGCCGATCCTTGTGTTCAGCGGGGGCGAACCGCTTTGCCGAAACGACATTTTTGAATTGATCGATTACGCCGCAGCCAAAGGCATCAAGCCTGCATTGGCTACGAATGGCACGCTCATTGACGAAGAAATTGCCGCTCGCATAAAAAGTGCCGGCGTCGAACGTGTTTCGATCAGTCTTGATGGGGCGACTGCTGAAATACACAATAAGCTTCGAAAGCTTGAAGGTTCATTTGAGGCGGCGGTCAATGGGATAAAGTGTCTCCGTCAGTGCGGCATTCCCTTTCAGATCAACATGACCATCACACGCTTTAACGCCCATCAATTGGACGATATCTTCGTATTAGCTGGACAGTTAGGGGCTGTTGCGGTTCACCTGTTCATGCTTGTTCCGGTCGGTTGCGGGGAAGAGTTTGCCGAAGAGGATATGCTTTCGGCTGACGAATACGAGCGGTTATTGGAGCGGGTCGCCAAAAAGGAACACACCGGTCGTCTCGAAGTGAAGGTGACCTGTGGTCCTCATTACGAACGGATCATTCGTGAGCAGAAACTCGGGCCTTTGCCGACAGGACACTCGCCTCAGGCCCAATGCCCCGGCGGACATCCCGGCCCCAAACACGGGCCGATGTCCAAAGGCTGTCTGGCCGGATCGGGCGTCCTGTTCGTTGGTCACAGCGGTGAAGTTTTCCCATGCGGATACCTTCCGATCCATTGCGGCAATATTCTCCAAACGCCGCTAATACAAATATGGCAGGATAGTGCCGACTTGGCGAAAATGCGGGACACAGAACAGCTTAAAGGAAAATGCGGACATTGCGGCTATCGGGCCGTCTGCGGGGGCTGCCGTGCAAGGGCCTTTGCCGCCACCGGCGATTATATGCAGGCCGAACCGATGTGCAGATACATTCCGCCAAATCGAAAACAATAATTATGAAAACGATTAAAGGATAATTATGATCAATGTTTCCAAGCTTTACTGCGACCAACTGACGCCGGGTGACTGGCTTCGTTATGGGATTCAGGGCAGCCAGAGAGATGGTGAATGCGTCCCCAAAAAGGCATCCGAGCGCAGGCCGATCGTTGTCTGGAATATCACCAGTCATTGCAACCTGAAGTGTGTCCACTGTTACAACGACAGCGGAGCGAACGTCAAAAGCAACGAGGCTACGACCCCCGAGGCTAAAGCCGTGCTGGATAATTTGGCTGACTATGGCGTTCCATCCGTCCTGTTCAGCGGTGGAGAGCCGTTGACACGCAAGGATCTCTTCGAACTGATCAGCTATGCGGTCGACAAAGGTCTTCGCACCGTCATTTCCACCAACGGCACGTTGATCACCGCCGACAAAGCTCGGCAGATTAAGAAGATGGGCGTTTCGTATGTGGGCATCAGTCTTGACGGCATTGGCAAGGTCAACGACCAGTTCCGCGGCGTCGAGGGTGCTTTTGACGATGCGGTCACCGGCATTCGAAACTGCATGGAGGCCGGCGTGCGGGTGGGCCTGCGGCTGACCCTGACCAAACGCAATGCTCAGGATATCGAGCGATTATTTGAGTTTTTTGAGAAAGAGGGCATCGAAAGAGCGTGCTTTTATCATCTGGTGCCCAGCGGCCGCGGCAAAGGAATGTTTGCCGATGCACTGACCCACGCCCAAAGCCGGAAGGCGATTGATACCATTCTTGCCAAAACAAAGGCGTTTAAAGAAGCCGGAAAAAATACGGATATTCTCACGGTGGATAATCATGTGGACGGCGTGTATCTGTATCTCAAACTGCTTGCCGAAGACCCCGACAGGGCCGCCGATGTCTGGAAGCTGCTGACGTGGAACGGCGGGGGGCTGGCCAGCAGCGGCGTCGGGATCGGGTGCATCGATTTTAACGGTAAAGTCCACGCCGACCAGTTCTGGGGGCATGTTGACCTCGGCGATATCCACGAAAAACCGTTTAGCGAAATCTGGAGCGATGAAAACCAGCCTTTATTGAATGGTTTGCGAAACCGCAAGGCGATGATCAAAGGGCGATGTCGCCTGTGCAAATTCTTCGATGCCTGCGGCGGAAGCCTGCGTGTCCGTGCCGACCTGTATTACAACGACCCCTGGGCACCGGAACCGGCGTGCTATTTAACCGATGAAGAGATCGGTTTGGATGACTCAAAGAAGCAGGAGCTTGTCAGATCAGAAGCGGGTTTCAAACTGCCGGAATGATTTTTTTATCCACCTGCCGCGGCGGGCAGATTGCACCGATTATCACAGATTTTTTTGGTGGTTATTGGTTTTTCTTGCTGAAAATGCGGTTTTTGGTGGTTTTCATGATGCCAAACGTGTCCAAACATGCGCCAAAGTGTGCCACAAATGCGCCAAAATGTGCCCAAAGGGCGCCATTTTGTGTCTAAAGTATACAGGTATACAAGAACTCATGGACTCAAGAATGTGGAATCCCGACAAGTCGGGATGGCTGTTTGATTGGCCCTTCGACTATGCTCAGGGCAGAGCGGGCGATGGGGTTTCGCGCTCAGATTCAATTGTAAAGGGTCTCACAGACCCGGGGGCTGAAACCGTCAAAAACGCCTTCGGCTGTTGACGATTTTAAGATACTATTCAATTTTGTGTATTATAGCAGGGTGGGGTGGGGATTGCGGCTGTTTTTTTGGAATTTTTGACGGGATTAACAGGTTTTTTTCACCACGAAAGCACGAAGAGACACGAAGATTTTTTATTTTTTGTTTTCAATTCAGGATGTAAGGTGTATGATTTAGGGGCAACGTTGAGTAAGGATTTTTAACCACCGAGGCCGCTGAGGATACTGAGGTTTAAAAATATACAGAAACCATCAGCCGTTGTTAAAACTACGGCTTGACAGGCGAATTAACGCGTACCCCAAGGGACGTCCCGTGGGGACGAGTAGACGCGAATATTTTTTGATGCCTGCCTTCATTTAATATTACGGCTCGGCAGGCAGATTAACACGGATTTTTTAATTATGGGTTTTGATAAAAGGAGAAAATAAAGAGAAAAAGGTGTCTGACCCCTTAAATTTTTACACAACATCGCCATCATCCTACTTGTCAAAGAGCTTTTCTACAGAGCATGTCTGACCCCTTAAATTTTTATGACCCCTTTAATTTTTTCTGATTGAGGTGGCTTTTTTACTTGTCCTATTTGGTGCCAGTGGTATAATGCAGCGGAACTCAAACGGAGGGATGAATTTAAATTTGGAGGTTGGATTATGAAAAGTGCACGTCTGTTAATTCTTTTTCTTGTTTTTTTATGTGGTTCAACAACGCTATTGGCAGATCAACTGTTCTGGACGGCGACTAAAGTAGGCAATGATTCTTATATGATTTCATTCTGGGCGGAGGTTGCCGGAGCGAATGAAATTTATATTAAGGGACCGCTGATGGCCGATTATGAGATCGTTGATATTGACGACGGCGGGTCTGAAATTGGCTGGAGAATGGTGGGGCTGACATTAGCTGGCATCAATGCGCAAAGCCAGGGGCAATGGTATGTAAAAGTAACCTTCGACGGGCAGCCGGAAAATATCAGCTCGTTTAATATTATAGGGGGCATCGCTGATGTGGAGTTTCCGCCGGTGCCGACCATCACCTATCCGGCCGATGGTGATTTGAATGTTATTGCGGAAGATTGCACGTTTGCCTGGGATTCGAATGGGGCCGAGAACAGCAGTCAATATCTAAGGGTTGATACCGCTGGAACCGGCTTTGCTTATTCGGCAAAATCCAACTTCGGCACGATAGACCTTACCGATACCACTTGGCGGCCTGGCTGGCTCGAACAGGGCGAAGCGTTTATGAAAATTGGATATTCGAATGTTATGTGGGATAGAAGGACGCCGATTGTCAATGAAAGCGGGATGGTTATTAACTGGCTCTCTAGTTTACCTATTCCGTTGTGGATGTCGGGTGATCATGTTGAGTTTGAAGTGACGAGAACAATCGACCTGAATGATGATAATATTATCAACTTTGCCGATCTGGCCGTTATGATGGCGCATTGGCTGGAGACGCCGTGGGATTTTTGACCGGTGTATCGGGCGGCTTGCGCCGCCTCGCTTTTGTTAGAATTTCATTATCTCAATTGCTTCCAGTGTTTTGTTAATGTGTTGTTGGGTATGAGTGGTTGAGAGGAAGTATGCTTCGAACTGGGAGGGGGGGAGGTACACTCCGCTATTCAACATGTGGCGGAAGTATTTTGCGTATTGTTTGGTATCGGATTTGGCCGCGGTGTTGTAGTCGGTTATTTCCTGCTCATTGAAGAAGAGGGTGAACATTGAGCCGATACGGTTGATTTTGTGGGGGATGGACTTTTTCGTTAAAACTTCAGAGATTCCGCCGCAGAGACAGTCCGTCATGGAGGCCAATTTCTTATAGGGATTTTTGGTTTTTAGTTGCCTCAGGGTTGCGATCCCGGCGGCGACGCAGACGGGGTTGCCGGAGAGGGTTCCGGCCTGATAGACGGCGCCTTCGGGGGCGAGTTTGTTCATAATCGCGGCTTTGCCGCCGACGGCACCGATGGGGAAGCCGCCGCCGATGATCTTGCCGAGCGTGGTCAGGTCAGGCTTTATGTTATAGACGGTCTGTGCTCCGCCATAGGCCAGGCGAAAGCCGGAGATGACCTCGTCGAAAATCAATATCGCTTTGTTTTTCGTGCACAGGGTGCGCAGCTTTTTCAAAAATCCTGGTTCGGGCAGGACAACTCCCATATTACCCGCAACCGGCTCAACGATGACCGCGGCGATGCGTCCGGCATATTTGGCGAAGAGCTTTTCGACGGCTTCGGCGTTGTTGTAGGGGGCGAGCAGGGTGTTTTTGGCGAAGTCTTTGGGGACGCCGGGGCTGGAGGGGGCACCGAGTGTCATCAATCCGGAGCCGGCGCTGACGAGCATGTGGTCCACGTGGCCGTGGTAGCAGCCGACGAATTTGATGACCATGTCGCGGCCGGTGGCTCCGCGGGCCAGGCGGATGGCGGTCATGACGGCTTCGGTGCCGGAACTGACGAGGCGGACCTTGTCGATGGAGTCGAAGGCGGTGACGATCATTTCGGCCAGTTGGGTTTCGAGGTGGGTCGGGATGCCGTAGCTGGTGCCGTTGGCCATGACTTTTTTGACTTCGGCGAGTACGGTGCTATTGGCGTGGCCGAGGATCATCGGGCCCCATGACAGACAATAGTCGATGTAGCGGTTGCCGTCTTCGTCGTAGAGGTAGGGGCCTTTGGCTTTTTGGATGAATATGGGCGCGGCACCGACGCTTTTGAAGGCGCGGACGGGGCTGTTGACACCGCCGGGGATGACTTTTTTAGCCTGTTTGAATAGCTGTGCACTTTTTTTATTTTTCATAAACGTTTCCTGCTTTTTTTGCCACAGAGAATACTGAGTTCTCAGATGTTTCAATTTTTGTTATTCGACCCCGTCGGAGTCGGTTAAATTTGCTGACATCAACCAAGGGTTCCGATCGCTTCGCGCCCTGCACCCGCGGCTACCATTATTTAAGCCCTGCGGGCTTATGGAATTTTCTATTTATACAGATTCCTCACATTCGTTCGAAATGACAAGGAATGCATTATTCACTTTTCTCTACGATCTTTGCGTCGATATTGTGTTCTTTCGCCGTGGTTTGTGTAGGGCCTCCGAGACACAGGGCCTGAATGTGGTCGGGGACGGTTCCGATCTTTTTGGCGAATGCCTTGACGGTCGAGCCGCTGGTGAAGAGGATCTGGTCGATGTAGTCGAGGTCCACGTCGTCGATTTCCTTTTCAATGGTCTTATAGACGGTCAGTTTCTCCACTTTGGCACCGCGGCCAGCCAGACCGTTTGGCAATTCTTCTGAACTGATTTCAGCCTGCGGCAGAAGGATCGACTTGCCGGAAACGTCCACGTCGGTGAACGCTTCGAGCAGTCCGGCACTGGATTCGACGTTGGCACACAGGTCAGCATTGATGCCGAATTCCATCAGCCGCTCGCCGCTGGCCTTGCCGATGACGGCGAATGTTGTATTGGCAAAGACGCGGGTATCCCGTCCCATCGCGAAAAGTTTTTTGAAGAAGAACCTGATGCCGTTGCCGCTGGTAAAGACGATCCAGTCATATTTGCCGGCGTTCTTGAGCGTATCGCTGTCTGTATTGTCGGCTTCGACGCACTCAATAATCTGGCGGTGGACGATGGTGCCGAGGTGGACGTATCGTTCGGGATAATTGCCGAGCAGCAGGATGCGGGGCTTTTTGGAAAACCAATCCAGCTTTTCCTGGAGTTCGACGACTTTGCCGACGATGAAGATAGCCGGGGTCCGCAGGGGGGTTTCTTTGAGGACGTCGAGGAAATTGTCGAGGGTGCCTTTGATGACGCGCTGGTCATAGCAGGTGCCGTGCTCGACGGCGGCGATCTTTGTGTCGGGAGTGTAGCCCGCTTGCAGCAGGGAACTGACGATGTTTTTAATATTGCCGACCGACATCAGGAAGATGACCGTGCCCGCTTTGGGGATGTCGATGGGGCGGGTATCGCCTTTTTTGCGGTGGCCGGTGACGACGGCGATGTTTGAGGTGCAGTCGCGGTGTGTCGGCGGAATGCCGGCGTAGCAGGGGGCGGCCAGGGCGCTTGTGATGCCGGGGATGACCTCGAACGCAACGCCTGCATCGTAGCAGGCCTCGGCTTCTTCGCCCCCGCGGCCGAAGAGATAGCAATCGCCGCCTTTGAGTCGAGCCACGAGTTTGCCTTCTTTGGCTTTTGCGACGATCAGGTCGTTGATTCCTTCCTGCGGCAGAGTGTGATTGGCAGCGAATTTGCCGACGGAGATCATCTCGGCGCCTGGTTTGGCATGGTTCAGCAGTTCGTGCGAGATCAGGTGGTCATAGAGGATGACATCGGCCTGCGAAAGGACCTTCAGGCCTTTTACGGTTATTAATTCTTTATCACCGGGGCCGGCGCCAATCAGGAAAACCTTCGTTTTTGACATGTATTAAATCCCGAAAAACATCATTTTATTTTGTGCCGGAGTCGATATACTATGTATAGTATCAGGTTGGATTACAGTCAACAAAAAAGTTTAAGGCCAAAAGCCTGGGGCAGGACGCATTGAACGAATAGATTTGCAGGGAGAAAGAGCGGTTTGGATAGCCTTGACCACAAGATTATAACAGAGCTTCAGGAAAACTTTCCATTAGAGGCCAATCCCTATGAGATTTTGGCTGATAACGTGGGAGTCAGCGTGGATGAATTGTGGCGACGGGTCCTTGCATTGGTTGATTCGGGTGTTATCCGGCGAATCGGGTTTAGCATTGATTCGCGGAAGATAGGGTATTGCAGTACGCTAACAGGGGTGCGGGTTTCGCCGGAACGAATCGAGGAGGCCGCGCAGTTAATATCCACGTATCCCCAAATTACCCATAGCTATCTCAGGGAGGATGCCTTTAATATCTGGTTTACCGTTATTGCCGAAGACAAGGAGCATATTTCGGCTGTATTGGATGAGATTCGCTTGAAACTCGATTTGTCCGGTGAGGATATGATGGATTTGCCGGTTGAAAAACTTTTTAAGCTTGATGCGAGATTTAAATAATCCTTATGTTTTGTTGTCAAGCATGTCCCTTCCTACATTTAAGATTTGGTGTTGAATCTCAATCGAATCCCTATTAAAATGCGCCAATTAACTTAAAAAGAGCAGGATATTGCTAAAAAAAACCATTCGGAGATAGCGGATAAAAAGAAAACCTGTCATAATCATGAGGTTGCATTATGACGGTATGTCGACCATAGCAAAGTTAAAGACAAGGACGTAATTTTGAGGTTTCGCGGCGGATACAACATTAAATTTGACGGCAAACCCGACGGACTGCTGAAGGATGTAAAGCGTTCTGAGATTCTCTATTTACCCCTTAAAAGCAGGTCATTTGATTTTTCGACCGTATGCGTCGACCATGGTCAGCGAGTTGGTCTTGGGGAGGTGCTCGCGAAGGATTCGAATCATTATGATGTTCCGTTGCTGTCGCCCAGTTGCGGTGTCGTCAATTTAGAAAAAACGCCGGGGCATATTACATTAGAAGATTTGTCCGCAGGTGATGTCAAATCATACACGTATCAAGATGACCAGGAGCACATCCATAAAAATGTAGGCTCTGCGTCGCTCAAACGTAAGCTACTGAATCTGGGTGCCTGGGAATTTGTGAAGGATGCGTATACCGATCGGATGCCGGATCCTCTTTCAACCCCGCAGGCTGTTATTGTGTCAACGGTTCAGCTTGAACCGTTTCTTGTCCGAGGCGATGTTTTATTGAAAGAATCTCTGCGTCAATTCACACGCGGTCTTGAACACCTTCAGTCACTTCTTGAGTATCAACCGATGTATCTTGCATTTCCGAAGATCACGTCGGACTTTGCGGCAAAGATCAAAGAGCAGATTCGCGGTTATGCCTGGGTCAAACTGATCGAGGTGCCGTTGAAATATCCCTATGATAATTTTGAGATATTGTCGCGCCATATCGGACTGAAGCGCAGTCAGGGGTCTATTTGGGGCGTGAATGTAGAAGGTGTTCTGGCGATCGACAATGCATTGACGAGCTCCAAGCCATGTGTTGAGCGGATTATATCCGTCGCAGGGCCCGGGGCCAGTCAGCCGGTGCATCTGCGTCTGACAGCGGGCTACCCAATCTCTGCGATCAAGGAAGCATACTCTTTAGAAAATACAATTACGATAAACGGAGGGATGTTAACAGGGCGGCTTTTAGAGGATGATGACAAGGGGGTTCCTGCCGAATGCCGGGGAATCACTTTTATTCCGGAACACTTGAGCCGTGAATTCCTGGGGTGGGTCCGTCCCGGATTTGACCGGCAGTCCTATTCCGCTTCTTTTATGAGCTCTCTGTGCAGTCTGTTCCCGGAGCGTGTGACCAATGCAATCCGGGGTGAACTTCGCCCGTGCGTTTCATGCGGTTTCTGCGAAGACGTCTGTCCGGCGGGAATCATGCCTCATCGATTGCACAAATTGATCTATCAGGATGATATCGATGCCGTTGAACAGTTTCGTATTGACCTGTGTGTCGAATGTGGTTTGTGTTCGTTCGTTTGTCCTTCAAAGATCGAATTAATGCAACAATTTAAGGACATGAAACAAACGATCCTGAAAGAAAAAGAGATTGCCGCCGCTGAGGCGGCTAAAGAAGCGGCTAAAAAAGCGGCAGAGTCGCAGGTGGACACCGAATAAGTATGACGAATTAGGGAAATCATAGTGAAATTACTGTTTCAATTATTCGAAAAGGTTAGCCCGATATTTAAAGAGGGCGGGAAGTTGTCTTTCATGAGGCCGCTTTATGAGGCGATGGAAAACTTCTTTTTCGCACCCTCCGCCAGGACATTGTGTGCTCCTTTCAGCCGTGACCCATTGGACATTAAGCGGTATATGACGATGGTGATCATTGGACTGCTGCCCTGTGTGGCGGCGTCTATCTATTTCTTTGGCCTTCGTGTCATCCCGATGATCATAGTTTCTTATATGGCCGGAGGGGTTGTGGAGGTCGCCTTTGCGGTGATTCGAAAAGAAGAAATCGCCGAGGGTTTTCTTGTTACGGGTCTGATCTTTCCGCTTGTTTTGCCACCGACCACTCCATTGTGGATGGTGGCGATCGGTTGTGCCTTCGGTGTTTTTGTGGGCAAAGAAGTTTTCGGCGGGACGGGACGAAACCTGTTTAATCCGGCCATTGTCGGTAGATGCTTTTTGGCGCTGGCGTATCCGGCGGCAATGTCATCCAGTTGGGTTGAACCCGGACACGGCATTACGGGGCGTTTACTGCAGTATGTAACGAGTGCTAATGTCGAGGCCATTACTTCGGCAACGCCACTGATTCATGCCAAACACGGGCTTTTTGAAGATGCCTCCCATTTGGTACTTGGAAGTATTCCCGGTTGTATTGGTGAAACATCCGGCTTGATGATTCTCTGTGGCGGGATTTTCCTGCTGATGACAAAAGTTGCGAACTGGCGAACGGTTGCCAGTATCCTTGTCTCAGCGGCTGTTTTGGAAACTATCCTGAATGCAGTCAATCCCGATCAATATGCCCCGGCGATGTGGCACATCTTTGCGGGCGGAATGTTGTTTGGGGCGTTTTTTATGGCAACGGATCCGGTATCCAGTCCTTCGACCAACGAAGGTAAATGGGTTTATGGTATTTTGATCGGCGCAATCACCATTTTGATCCGTAACTTCAGCGGATATGTAGAAGGTATGATGTTCGCGATCCTGTTGGGCAATATTGCGGCTCCGATCATTGATGAGATGGTTTTCAGCGTTCGACTGAGGTTGCTTAGAAATGAATAAATTTCGCCAAAATATCTATACGATCTGTTTTGCCGTCATTTTAGGATTGACGTGTGCAACCCTGTTGACGGCGGCCGCAGAATTTACACGGCCCAAACAAACTGAAAACAAAAAGGCAGAGGAAATCAAGAATATTCTGGCGGCATTAAAAGTTCCGTTTGATGCACATGGAGGTCCCGGCGAACTGATCGCTATTTTCGAGCGGGATGTCATCGAACAAACGCTTGGCCAGGAAGACTCTTTGACACTTTATGTCTATCAGCCTGAGGGCTCTGAAAGGCCGGTCGCTGTGGCTGTTCGATTTGTCGGCCCGGGGTTGTGGGGGCCGATCAAGGGCTTTTTAGCACTTGAGCCTGATTATCAAACGATTCGCGGCGTGACATTTTACGAGCAGGAAGAGACTCCGGGTCTCGGAGGTGAAATTGTAACGGATGATTTCCGGAGCCGTTTTGAAAGTAAACACATCGCCAATGAGCAGGGTCGGTGGGGGATCGATATTGTTCCCGGCAGTGGTGAACATGCCGGCATCAACGAGATCGCCGGCATTTCAGGGGCAACGATGACTTGTGACAAAGTAGAAGAAATGATTAATGCGGTCATTGAAACATTGGCAGAAAAGAGAGAGACCGATGGCCAATAAGAATACATGTATGACGTGCGGAGGCAGCCAGGGACTTTGCGGCGGCAAGGGGATCGCCACGCTTAAAGACGGGATATGGACGAGCAATCCCCTGGCGATCCAGGTACTGGGTATTTGTTCGGCGCTGGCGGTCACCAATAAGCTCAGCAACTCGCTGGTGATGGGCGTGGCATTAATGTTTGTGTGTGTCGGCTCAAACCTGTTTGTTTCGCTTTTGAGAAATCACATTCCGCATCGAATTCGCATGATAGCGGAAGTTGCCATTATCGCGACCTTTGTTATTTTATTTGATCAATTTCTCAAGGCCTATTATTGGGAGATGTCAAAACAACTGGGACCGTATGTCGGACTGATCATTACCAACTGTATTGTGATGGGTCGCGCCGAAGCCTTTGCATTGCAGAATGCACCACTCGTTTCAATGGTTGACGGGCTGGCCAATGGAATCGGGTATGGTGTCGCATTGGCGATTATTGGTTTTGTCAGAGAATTGTTCGGTTCCGGCCAGGTGGTCCTGTTCGGCATGACGATCGATCTTGGTTCCTGGTACACGCCGAATCAGCTTATGATCCTGGCTCCGGGGGCTTTTTTTGTATTTGGCGTTCTTATCGCGGCTTTCAATGTACTCAAAGGCAGTGATCCAGAGGAGGACAAGAAATGAGTGAAACATCCGCCATTGTTATTCTGATCGCAGCGGTCTTTACCAACAATATTCTGCTCAGTAATTTTCTGGGAATGTGCTCCTTTATCGCCTGTTCCAGCCAAGTGGGGACCGCGTTGGGGTTAGGGACCGCTGTCACATTCGTAATGACCATGACAACCATGATCAATTACATCATTTATCATTATGTTTTGATCTCGAAAGAGGCAGCCGGTCATTTTGTTCTGGTCGCCGCGGATCTGACCCATTTGCAGTTTATTGTTTTTATTGCTGTTATTGCGGCGTTCGTTCAGCTCGTTGAGATGATCGTGGAGCGATTCAGCCCGAAACTGTACTTTGCACTGGGAATATTTTTGCCGCTAATCACCGTGAATTGTGCGATCCTCGGGGCTTCGCTTTTTGCGATCATTCGTAATTATACATTTGTTCAAACAGTTGGTTTTGGGTTTGGTGCGGGCCTGGGTTGGCTGGTGGCGATTGTTTTGATGGCGGGACTTCAGCAGAAGATGCAGTATAGTGATATTCCAAAGCCGTTCAAAGGCGTCTCCGTCGCGATGATCATTACCTGTGTGATGGCGATGGCGTTTATGGGTTTTGCCGGAATGGTGACTATTCAATAAGGAGACATTGGGGTGACGTTATATTTGAGTGCAGCATTGGTTTTTGGCGGGTTGGTCGCTGTGCTTGCGTTCGGTCTTATCATGGCGGAACGTTTCCTCGTGAATTATGGAATCTGTAAGCTCGATATTAATGCCGGGGAAAAACCGTTAGAGGTCGAAGGCGGCCAGACGCTTCTTTCCGCCTTATATTCCAACGAAATCTTTATTCCTTCCGCCTGCGGAGGTAAAGGCTCTTGCGGTCACTGCAAGATTACGGTTGACAGTGGCGGTGGGCCGTTGCTGCCGACTGAAACGCCGTATTTGTCCAGGGCGGAAGTCCGGTCGAATGTTCGATTAGCCTGTCAGGTAAAGATTCGTGAGGATATTTTTGTTAAAATCCCATCGGACCTGTTGAATGTCAAGATGTTCGAAGCGACCGTAGAGTACGTTCGCGACCTGACCCATGATACGAAGGAGGTCCGATTCAAACTCCAGGAACCGGCAGAGATCAGCCAGCGTCCTGGTCAGTATATTCAGGTTCAGGCTCCGTCGCCGGAAGGACCGGTCTTTAGAGCCTATTCCATCAGTTCGCCTTTGTATGACAACAATGCGGTCGAATTAATGGTCCGCCTGGTACCGGGGGGAATCGGTTCTACCTACATCCACAATCTTCAGCAGGGCGACCCCGTCACCTTTACCGGGCCGTACGGTGAGTTTTATCTAAATGATGACCCCGACGTCGAAATCGTTTGTGTCGGCGGCGGCTGCGGGATGGCTCCGATGAAAAACATCATTTATTCGCTCTATGATAAACACCCGGACCGTGTTTGCTGGCTGTTTTTCGGATGCCGTACGACAAAGGACATCTTTTACCTGGACGAATTCAAGGCACTTGCAGTCAAGCACCCCAATTTCCATGTGGTTTACGCTCTTTCGGATGAGTTAAACAATGGCGATAAGTGGGATGGCGAGACGGGCTTTATACATCTTTCCGTTGATAAATACCTTGAGCCCCGTGTTGCACGACAGGCCTTTTTGTGCGGCCCTCCTCCGATGATTGAAGCGGTAATGCGTGTCCTTGAGGATAAAGGGCTTTTGGAACAGGACATCTTTTATGATAAATTCTAACAGTGGTACTGAAGAATAATATGCCAAACTGACACGATGAGCATAAAACGATATATCAATCTGATGATCCTTCTGTTGTTGGCGGTTTTTATTATATTTTCTGTCAACGGTGCTTTTATGGGTGCCCGGCGAGCGCAGGCTTTTTTCAACTCCATCCCCATGATGACATTCTGGGGTGTCCTGCTGTTTGTTCTGATAGCAGGATTTTTCATGTATGCTTCGTTACGAAAACGCTTTGGGTTGATGCTAATCCATGGCGGCTGTTTACTGGTACTTGGAGGCGGAGTGCTGGGTTCGGAAGCCGGATTCCGTTTTTTCAATCAACTATTTGATCAACAATCATTTACAAAGGGGCAAATGACGCTCCATCAGGGGCAATCATCTAATCGTGTCGTTTCAGAAATGGAAGACAGCATTAACGAATTGCCGTTTGCTGTACGGCTTGAAAAGGCATTTGTCGAATATTATGATGAGCCTGCTATCCGTCTTCATTTTGGCGATGCGATGCATTTTATGATTCCGTCGCAAGTTGGCGAAAAAATCGAAATTCCAGATGGGCGCGGGACCGTTCAAATTATTACGGCTTACAAGAATTTTAAAATGAAACAAGTCGATGGTCAACGGATTCCTTATGACTCAGATGGCCCCGAATCTAATCCTGCTTATCAACTGACGATAACGTTGGCCGGAGGGAAACCGGAAACCTTGTTTGTCTTTGAACGTTTTCCGATGCACGCAATGCCCGGTAAAATCTATTCTGCCGAGTATGTAGCGCCGCAAATTGTCAAAGATTACAAGAGTGACCTGCAGGTTGTTAAGGACGGCGAACTTGTTAAGCAGGCAACGATTGAGGTCAATAAGCCGCTGTTTTATGGAGGGTTTCATTTTTATCAGCATACCTTCAGCTATGATCAATTGGGGGCCGATCAGCGGCATTATGGTGGCATCCGCCCGGGGTGTCCGGCTTGTATTTCTGGGCTACGCAGCGATTTTCATCGGTCTGCTGAAGCACTTTTATCCGAAGCTTTTTATGAAAAAGTGCGACATCAAAGACACGAAAGGGTTGCCGGATGATAATTAAGCCGGACATACAGGGCTATTTGATTTATAGTACGATGCTGGGGTACCTGACTGTTTTATTGATGGCGTTGAAATATCCCAAACAGGCCAAAGTTCTTTTTGTCAGTTCCTTTCTGGTCAGTTCGGCGGCATTGATTTATCGCTGGAGTGTCGTTGGGCATCTGCCGATGCAGAATATGTTTGAAGTTTTTCTTTTTTTGGGATTCTGTATCTGGCCAATTCATATTTTCTCCAAAAAAATTCTTCGTACGAATCATTCTGTTCTTATGATGATTGACGGTGCGATAGGAGTGGTTGTTCTTTTTCCGGCGGGTTTTATCTTTAACCATCATCCCCAGTTTCTGCCTCCGGCACTGCAATACTGGCTTTTTGGGCCACATGTCGCTGCTTATATGCTTGCGTATATCTTTATGACCAAAGCAGCGGTTTTTGCGTTGGGAGGACTCATTTTGTCATCTCGCAACATGCCGTCAAATAATACGATGGCTGATTCGGGATATCAGTTGATTGCGGCCGGTTTCCCATTGCTTACGCTGGGGTTATTTCTGGGGTCTATCTGGGGTAAATATGCATGGGGCGACTGGTGGGGGTGGGATCCCAAAGAACTCTGGTCACTTGTTTGCTGGCTGGTTTATGTGCTTTATTTACATGTTCGATTCGCCTGGCCTCGGCGGCAACAGATTCATAACGTCCTGAATATCATCGGACTGGTTTGTATTATTATTACGTTATTGTGGGTTAATCTTTCGAAACTGTTTCCCGGTTTACATAACTACACCTCGTAATGTGTACTCAAAACGTCGTTCGATTCGGGCATGATCTTATCTGGCTGAAAGCATCCCCTGTGCCATCTGTTTCCATGCATCGGGGCCTTTGTTGAGAAACATTTCAAATGACTCGTCATCTGCCAATTTGACGAGCAATATCTTACGGTCTTCCAGAGGGATACTGCTGGCGATGATCTCTTTACGAATACCATCGAGACAATCCAAAAAGCGGGCATGATCTTCGGTGATCAGTTCTTGGAATTTCCGTCTTAAATGGGCCGCATAGGCCGGGCACTTGCCGTTTGTGCTGATGGCAATCTGAAGATCCCCCTGCCGGACGATCGAGGGAACATAAAAATTGCACAGTTCCGGAACATCAACCACATTGCACAGAATTTTGAGCGTCTGGCAGTCATTATAGATACGGGTGTTCAGTTCATTGTCATCCGTGGCGGCGATTACCAGAAACGCGTCTGCCAGATGGGTACTTGAATACTCAGATTTCAGGATTTCGATGTCAAGCCCGGTACAGGTCTTTTCAAAGTCTTTTTCGACTGTTTTTGTGACAACTCGCACATTAGCCCCGGCCCGTAGAAGCGTTTTGACTTTTCTGGCGCCGACCGAACCGGCTCCCACAACAACCGCTCGAGTTCCTGTTAAATCAAGATAAATCGGATATTTAGCCATAGTGAAAGGATTATACACATTCTGTTTATCATTGCCAACTGTAAATATAAATCAGAAACGGTTGTTTTCTGTGTGGATTGCGTGTATAATAATGTGGTGATTGTAATAGATCGTAAAGGCATAATCGAAAGGGTTGGATATGCAGGCTATTACGATAGGTCAAGTCCTGGGGCACGCCGAAAAATTCGAGGAGATGCTGTCTGAGTTCTATCGAACATTTTCCGAGCAAAATCCTCACGAAGGTGTACGGCTCTTAACGGAATATATGAGTCGCCACGGCTGCCACATTAGAGATATGCTGAGCGAATTGACCGTCGAGCAAACAGACCATGTTCTGAATGTTCCCTTGTCTTATGAGCCTTCTATTCCGGATTGTCGCTGCTTTGAAACACTTGATTTACCAATCGATGCTGACGCCGCCCATCTGTTGGATGCTGCGATACTTCTTGATGAATGCCTGATGCAGTTGTATCGTCAGGTCGTCCGTCAGCCTGTGGAACGTCAGATCAAGGAATTGTTTGAGGGATTGATACAGGTTCTTGAACAGGATGAGATTCAATTGAAAAAAATTAAAGCGATGGATTATTTCTAACACCCTTTGCATAGACAAAAAAATGGTTTTTCCCAGACTCTGAGAAAAACCATTTTCGATGAGACATTTACAAAAAATGATTAAATGCCGTTTTTATTTTTTCTGATGATTTCCGAAGCAGAGCAGTTTCGTTGCGGGGCATAGCCTTTCAGGGGCAGGATGTGCTCATGGACGGTATCCAGAAAATCTGCCGGGTATGGGAAGAATGATTCCTCTACTTCATCCGGCGGAGTGATCCAGTTCTTGGCTCCCAGAACGACCGGCGGGGCGTCCAGTTCGTCAAATGCCAGCGTGTTGATGGTCGAGGCCATCGTATGCAGGAAGCTGCCGCGTTCGCAGGCATCGGAAGCCAGTAGAATCTTGCGTGTCTTCTTCACGGATTCGATGACTTTTTCGTAATTGAACGGCACCATTGAGCGGGCATCGATGATTTCACAGCTTAAGCCGTATTTTTCTTCCATCTCTTTGGCGGCCTCAATTGCGCGGTAAAGCGTTGCACCGATAGTCAGAATGGTCAGGTCATTGCCTTCCTTGCGAATCGCCGGTTCACCGAACGGGACTTCGTAGGCTTCCTTCGGTACGCCGCCGGGGACGAATTCTTCAGCCATGCCGTAAAGCCGTTGACTTTCAAAGAAAATCACCGGGTCTGTTCCGGTCAGAGCCGAATACATCATTCCTTTGGCGTCATAAGGCGTTGCGGGGGAAAGCGACTTTCAGGCCCGGAATATGGGCACATAAAGCGGTCCAGTCCTGACTGTGCTGTGCGCCATACTTGCTGCCGACAGAAACTCGCATGACAAGCGGCATCTTCAGCAGATCCGCCGCTCATCGACTGCCATTTACACAGTCTGGTTGAATACTTCGTCGCCGGCACGGCCGAGGAAGTCACAATACATCAGTTCGATCAATGCACGTCCGCCTTCCAATGCGTAACCAACCGCAGTTCCGGTACAATGGCCGCCTTCAGCAATCGGCGAATTGAACAAGCGATGATACGGAAGCGCCTCAGTCAGGCCGCGATAAACAGCGAAAGGCACCGCCCCAATCACGGTTTTCTTCACCATAGGCGAACAGAGTGTCGGATCGCTGTATAGAACCGGTCAATAATCGCTTCAAACAGAGTCCGTCACGAATACCGATGCAGCGCGTATCTTTAAGCCGCTGGCCGTTTTCATCAAATGCCGAACGACTTCGAGAAGCCAGGCTCTTGAACACGCGGGTTTTCCTCAATCGTGGGAATTAAAACATCCGGCTTTCTGCCCGGTTCCATGGACTCGACTTTTTGATTCGAATACATCGTTTGCTCAAGCAAGTGGTTTTCTTTCATCAGGTCAGCACGCGGAGAAATCGTTACAGGTCAACCGCCTTCTTTGCAGGCCTTGACCATCAGTTCCTCAGCGTATTCTTGAGGATTTCTTCGAAGTCTTGCCATTGTCACAGACATCTTGGCCTTGACCAGTTCTTTTCCGAAAGTGAACGTGTCGGGTCATGTTCCTGCCAGGCTTCGATTTCGCTCTTTTCACGATAGCTGCTCTGGTCGGAGGGCGAGTGGCCGCTGTAACGATAGGTGATCGTATCGAGCAGAACCGGGCCTTCGCCTTTTTCAAGAATTTCACTTCTTGCGGCGCAATCGCGTCAGCATTACCGCCAGCGGATTGTAACCATCGACACGTTCGGCGTGCATCTGTTCGGGATTCATGCCTGCACCGATTCGTGCCAGTGTACGTTGAAGCCCATCGTTTCGCCTTCAGGCTGGCCGCCCATACCGTAGAAGTTATTGTAGAAGTTGATAATCAGCGGCAGTCCACCACGATGGGATTCGTCCCAGAGTTTTTTGAACTGGTCCATCGTCGCAAAGCACAGGCCTTCCCAGACCGGGCCGCAAGCTGAAGAAGCGTCACCGATGTTGCCGATGACGATACCGGGCTTTCTAGGTTGACTTTTTTAAACAGAGCCGCACCAACGGAAATATCGCCGGACCCGCCGACGATGGCGTTGTTCGGATAAACGCCGAACGGCGGGAAGAAAGCGTGCATCGAGCCGCCCATGCCTTTGTTCCAATCCGGCTCACGTCCAAAGATTTCAGCCAGAGTGCCATAGATCAGGAAATCGACGGCCAGGTCTTTCGACGCTGCCTTTAGCATCTTTTTCGACAATTCGCAGACAGTGGCCGCCAAAATAGTTTTCCATGATGTGCATCAGCGCCTTGTCGTCCAGTTTTTCAATGGCCGAGAGACCCTTTGGCGAGAATTTCACCGTGACTGCGATGACTGCCGAAGATGTGGTCGTCGATACCCAGTATGATACGCCTGGCCGACCGCCGCGGCTTCCTGGCCGATGGACAGGTGCGCCGGGCCGTTGTGCATGTATTCGATGCCCATGTAATTGCCGCGCAGCTTGATCTCGTTGAGCATGTTCTCAAACGTGCGGATGATGGTCATGTCCCGCTGGATGCGAATCAGGTCCTCATCGCTGTAACGGTTTGCGTTCGTCCTTGATACGATTTCTTGTATTGGTTGACCGGGATCGGCTTGAATTCGATCTGACCGCTCTTGCGGGCCTGTTCGGGGTTGACAATTCGATACTTTTGGCATTGTTTGTTACTCCTTGGTATCCTGAAATAAGGGACATATGGATTATTCGTTTCCTTTGATTCGTTTGGAAAGATACCTGCGACGCTGTTGCTGATTCGAAAGAAATTCAGCCCATTCATCGGAGGGTCTTTCTTTCGGTGATACGACTTTTGAGATACATTTCAAAATCGGCGATAATCTTGTACAGGGCCGGATGGCCGAACTTACTGCTGTCGGCCAGCAAAATGCATTTTCACGCGCATTGCGTGAGACAAGCTTTAATAATATGGGCGCTCTCGATATCCACCGAGCTTAAGCCCGAAGTCGATGCTCATGCCCGTCTGCTGCCGATGAAACGCGCGATAGCCGCGCAGTTGTTCGAGGACTTCTCCAATGCAATCGGCCCCACGGTGTCCATGCGGTCCTGGTCGGAACTGGCCGCCGAGCATTAACAGCAGCGTATCCACGCCGGGGGCGTATTCAACTCCTGGGCCGTACGCACCGAGTTGACAATCACCCGACAGGCCGCTTTTTGCCCCGCAGCGAAGCGCGGTCATCGCAAAACACGTCGTTCCGGGAATCGAGAAAGATTTGATCGCCGTCAGTCAACCATAACGGCCGGCCAACTGGGGCGATGGCACTTTTTTGGCTTCGATGTTTCGCATGGACTTGGACAGAAACGAGTAATCCGAACCGCGGACCACCGATGCCCCCCCGTGATTGAGTTCCAGCAGGCCTTCGGATCAGCCAGACCGTGCAAAATCCCGGCGGATCGTGGCTTCGGAAACGCCTGGAGCTGCCTCGGCCAGGTCACTGCACCAAAACGCGACCTTCCTGATAGGCAAAAGACCGAGTATTTGTTCTTTTCTCGGTTCCATATTCGCTTTGTTTAAGTTTCCCGTATTTGCTGAATTGCCGGAAGTCATTGAGCCGCCCATCCAGTTGCTTCAATGCTGGATCCCGACTCAATGGCCGCCGATGACTCATCTTGAATTGAGAAAGTTTATTAGATGTATAAATAAATCATAAACGCAACATGAAATTTGCAACACAATATTTGAAAATTTATGCTTGATATTCAGGATTGGATTGTTGTATGACCTATACTCTGGTCATAATATCATGGATTCACCCTAACAGGAGAACGCATGTCTATGCACAAAATACAGTTATCCCGAAAAAGGGCGGTTTCCGGAATCAGCCGCAAGTGCGTTCTATACAAATGGAATTAAGGATTCCGGAGACACGCTTCAGAAAGAGGCGAAGGCCTCTGCATTCAAATTCAGGTCGGCCGGAGAGCTATTTGAAATCTTGAATCAGCCCGAAGCGATGGAACCCTGCTGGCGGTGGTGACGAGGCTCCCGGCAGTGTGGTTTTCAATGCTGATACAGCCGCTTGCCATCCTCGGCGAAGTCCGGACAGGACGCTTCTCAAAATTAGTGAGCTCAATATGCAAGCAAAAAACACCCCCCTGCCCCCCTTAAAAAAACGACCCTGAGGCCGACAATACAGAGGCCTGTAAAAACCGGAGACAGCAACTGATGAAGACACGAAAGAGGAACCGTTCCGACGGCGGGCAACAAACCACAGGAAATCCCGAGAATGTTATCCCCATTTTAATGCCGCAGGCCGGCCAGAGCATGGAAGAAGGCACGATTCTGGCCTGGAAAGTCAAAGAAGGCGATATGATCGCCGTCGGGCAGGTCGTCATGGAAATCGAAACCGACAAGGCTACCATGGAAGTGGAAGCGACGGACGCAGGCCGTGTAGGTCGGATTATTCATAATGAAGGTGATATTGTTGAAGTCAAGAAGCCGGTAGCGTTTATCGCAGATAACGATGCGGATATTGACGCCTATTTGGCGGGCGAAGGTACTGTGGCGCAGGTCTCCCAAAGTGCGCCTGCGTCGGTAGCAGCCCCGACCCCTGAAAGTGCACCTGCGCCGGCAGTAGCCCCGACACCTGAAAGTGCTCCAACGCCAACGGTATCACCGACGCCGACACCTGCTGAACCGGCTATTTCCGTGCCGGAAGGTGCGGTAACCCCAATCCTGATGCCGCAGGCCGGGCAGAGTATGGAAGAAGGCACGATCCTGTCCTGGAAGGTCAAAGAAGGCGACCGCATCGAAGTCGGACAGGTTATCATGGAGATCGAAACCGACAAAGCGACCATGGAGGTCGAAGCGGTTGATGCCGGACGGATTGCGAAAATCGTATCACAGGAAGGTGACATCGTCGAAGTCAAAGTGCCTGTCGCCTACTTAGCGGAAGAAGATGTTGACATCAATGCGTATCTGGGTTCAACCGGAACAACAATAGAAGCCCCCAAGCCAACAGCAGGCGGGCCAACGGTCAGCGCACCTAAAGAAACTGCTCCAACCACTCAAAAAGCACCTGTCTCCGTGAGTGAGGACCGGACGTGTCAAAGCCTCTCCGGCGGCTCGCAAAGCAGCCCAACAGGCAGGTGTCGACCTGACCTCGGTCGGTGAAGGCAGCGGCCCCGGCGGACGCATCCTCTCGACGGATGTGGAAGGTGCCGGTGTCAGCACAGAAGGAACAAGGACTTATACTGTCAGCAAGATGCGGCGTGCGATCGCCAATAACCTGTTGTATTCCAAACAGAATGTCCCGCATTTTTACGCGAAAACGACGATTGATGCGGGATTGCTGTTCAGCACCTACAAGAAAACCAAAGAACAATTCAAGTGCAGCGTTAATGACTTTATCACCCGTGCCTGTTCTAAAGCGATGCGTCAGTATCCGGCATTCCGAAGCCAATATAAGGATGCTGAAGTTATCGAACATTCATCCGTCAATATCGGTATCGCCGTCGGCACCGACAACGGGTTGACAGTGCCTGTAATATTGGATGCGGACCGCATGAATCTGGAGCAGTTGGCGGTCAAAACCCGTCAAATCGTCGAATCGGCGCGTAACGGAAAATTGGAAGGCATGGGACAGGGATTGTTCACCATCACCAACCTGGGTATGTTCGGCGTGGAAGAATTTTCGGCGATCATTAATCCGCCGGAATCAGCTATTTTGGCCGTAGGCGCGATTCGGGAAGGCGTTGCTGTCAAAGACGGTCAGATGCATCCGACACGGTTGATGACTGTAACACTGAGCAGCGACCATCGGATCATTGACGGCATTCTATCAGCACAATTCCTGCAAACGTTAAAAGAGCTTCTCGAAAAACCTGAGCAGTTGATTTCATAAATAGACAAGGATATTGATCATGGCAGAACATTATCAGGTTGCAGTCATCGGTGCCGGGCCGGGCGGTTATATTGCCGCCCTGAAAGCGGCTCAATTGGGTGCCAAGACGGCGGTTGTCGAAAAACATCATCTCGGCGGAACCTGCCTCAATTACGGCTGTATTCCTTCCAAGGCGCTGCTGGCTTCGGCAGAACTGATCCATCGAATTCATCAATCCGCTTCACTGGGCGTAAGGGTTAATGGTACGGTTGACTTTGACTGGCCGGGCATTCAAAAACGAAAAGATAAAGTCCTGATGAAACTGCGCGGCGGCATCAAAGGGCTCTTCGGGGCTCGCAATGTTACGCTCTATTCCGGCGGTGCCGTTCTTGATGGTGCCGGCAAAGTCAATCTAACCGATGCCAACGGCGGGATGGATTCTTTCAAGGCCGACAGCATTATCCTGGCAACCGGTTCGATACCGGCTCGCATACCGGGATGGCCGACGGACCCGGAACTTGTTTGCACCTCGGACGAAGCGCTGCACTGGAAGGATCTGCCCAAGAAACTGCTGATCGTCGGCGGCGGGGTCATCGGCTGTGAGTTTGCCTGTATGATGCACGAATACGGCGTTGAAGTGACCATCGTTGAATTGATGGATTCGCTGCTGCCGGAAATGGAACCGTCGTTGGGTACGACGTTGCAGGATGTTTTCGTTAAGCGAGGGATGAAAATATATACCGGCGTTAAGGTGGAAAATCTTGAAGCCAAAGGCGGCGGTGTGGAAGCGGTCATTTCCGGCAACCAAACGCTGACGGTTGATAAGGTTCTGGTTGCCACGGGTCGACGGCCCAACACACAGAACATCGGACTGGAAAGTATTGGACTGGAAACCGATCGCGGCTTTATCCGCGTCAATGATAAAATGGAAACAGCGGTCAAGGGGTATTACTGTATCGGTGATGCCAACGGCCGGTGTCTGTTGGCACATGCCGCTAGTGCGCAGGGCGAAGTGGCGGTTGAGAATGCACTTGGTCACAGCAAAGAACAGACCCTCCCCATACCGAATGCGGTTTATACCTTTCCGGAAATTGCTTCGGTAGGCATCTCCACCAAACAGGCCCAAAAACAGGGAATTCCGATTCGAGTCGGCGAATTCCCAATCGGTTATCTGGGCAAGGCGATGGCTGTCGGGGAAGAATTCGGTTTTGTTCGGGTGATACGGCACTATGAAGATGAGACATTGCTCGGCGTTCACATCATCGGGCATAATGCGACCGAAATTATTGAAAGCGCTACGGCAATGCTGTCTCAAAAGGCCAGCGCCAAAGACCTGGCGGAAATGATCTTCGCTCATCCGACCCTTTCGGAGGCGGTCAAGGAAGCGGCCGAAGATTCATTCCAGAGTGCTTTGCACCTGCCGCCGCGAAAAATCACTCGTGTTATCGCCGAAGCGGAAGAAATCAATTAAAGGGTACCATTATTCATGCAGAACGCCGGATCACAAACAACAGATTTTCTTTTGGAACTTGGTACCGTTAATGAAATCAGAGACCGGGCCCAGAAAGGCGGCGGGTTCTCCGGGCCGGTTCCTTTTAATACGCATATCCATTTGCCGCCGAATTTCTCGGCCTTTGAAACCGTTCAGCAGGCCGTTGATCTGGCCGCCCAACAGGGCGTTGGGGTGCTGGGAGTGGGCAACTATTACGATTTCACGGTTTACCGGGAATTCGTCAAAGCCGTTCGGGAGAAGGGAATCTTTCCGCTTTTTGGCACGGAGATCATTGCTCTTGAAATGGAATTGCAACGGCAGGGTATTCGCATCAATGACCCCGGTAATCCGGGCAAATATTATATCTGTGGTAAGGGCATTAGCCGCTTCGATCAGTTCACGCCCAGGGCCGATGAACTGCTCAAGCAGATTCGCCAAAGCGATGCGCTGCGGATGCAGGAAATGACCGACAAAATGGCGGCGGTGTTCAGCGAGCACGGTATCGATACCGGTCTGGACGAAGCGGCAGTTATCGCTCACATTGTGAAACGCCACGGTTGCGGTCCCGAGATGGTCACCCTTCAGGAGCGACATCTGGCACAGGTCTTTCAGGAAGTCTTTTTTGAAAAAGTCCCGGTAGATCAACGCATTCATAAGTTGACGGAACTGTTTGGCACGGCACCCCAAACCGACGCCGGCAATGCGGTTGGTATTCAAAATGAAATTCGTTCGCACCTGATGAAGGCAGGAAAAGCCTGTTTCGTGCCGGAAACATTTGTCAATCTCGCGCAGGCGAAAGAACTGATCGCCGAATTGGGCGGCATTGCCTGTTATCCGGTTCTGGCGGATGGTTCCAAGCAGCGGTGCGAGTACGAAACACCCGTAGAGAGCCTCATCGAAACACTCAAGGCCGAGCAGTACGCAATGGTCGAGTTGATCCCTGTTCGTAACCAACCGGATGTGCTGACCGAGTATGTCACGGCAATTCGCAAAGCGGGTATCGTGGTAGTCGCCGGCACTGAGCATAACACGCTCGATCTGCTGCCGATTGCCCCGACCTGTGCAGGGAGTCAGGCAATACCGCAGGAAGTAAATGACATCTTCTGGGAAGGTGTTTGTGTTCTGGCAGCGCATGCATTCCTCAAAGCGCATCGGCAGACAGGTTTTGCGGAAGCGGCCGGCGATGCGGAAGCAAAAATCGCCGAGTTCAGCCGCATTGGCGCCGTCGTGCTTGAAAGATATTTCAGGAAGCAGAAATCAAGTTAAGGATGATATATTAATGAGTGATTGTGTGCCGAATAAAGTAAATAAGATCGCCCCGGTTTTACGGATGCTGCTTCGGCAGAATAATCAGTGTCCGATTGTACGTTTCAGTGAGCACGTTGAGGTGCCCGGTTTAAAGATGACGTTGCCGGAAACAATGGATGAAGCAGAACTGATAGAGTCCCTGTCTCATTTGCTGCAAAATCAGGCTGAAGGTGTTCAGGCGGTTTGCGCGGAAGGCGTGGGAACCTTTGAGATTCTGCGTGCCGAAGACCGCCCCGGCCGAGTCACCGGCAAGGTTGCGATTGTGACCGGCGCTGCTCAGGGATTTGGTCTGGAAATCGCACAGAATCTTGCTTCGCAGGGTGCGTACGTGGTGCTGGCGGATATCAATATTGACGAGGCCCAAAAGCAAGCCAAACTGCTGCAGGATGAATATGATTCAGATCGGGCGATGGCCGTTGCTGTCAATGTGACAGATTTAACTTCGATTGAAGCGGCGATTTGCCAGGTGGTCAGGCACTACGGCGGCTTCGATGTGTTTATCTCCAATGCCGGTGTGTTAAAAGCCGAAAGCGTTAAGACGCAATCCGAAAAAGATTTTGATTTCGTGACGGCGGTCAACTACAAGGGATATTTTCTATGTACGCAGGTCGTGTCGAAAATCCTGGCACTTCAGCACAAAGCCGATTCTGCGTATATGAGCGACATTATTCAGATAAATTCCAAATCCGGGTTGGTGGGTTCCAATCGGAACGGCGCCTATGCCGGAGGGAAATTCGGCGGCATCGGCCTGACTCAGTCGTTCGCCCTTGAACTGATCGAAGACGGCATCAAGGTCAACTCCATTTGCCCGGGAAACTTTTTTGATGGCCCGCTCTGGTCGAATCCCGACAACGGGCTGTTTGTACAATACCTGCGAACCGGCAAGATCCCCGGCGCCAAAACCATTGCCGAGGTCAAAAAGGCCTATGAGGCCAAGGTCCCGATGGGCCGCGGCTGCACGACCCCCGATGTCATGGCGGCGGTGTATTATTTGATCGAACAAAAATATGAAACCGGCCAGGCCGTTCCCGTAACGGGCGGGCAGGTCATGCTTCACTAATAAGGATACAATCATGGAACAAACCATTCCCCAAACTCAGAATGCGATCCAGTTGGTCGGTTCCGATGCGTTAAAGCTCAATACCCAAAAAGAAGTTTATCGCCCCGGACCCTATCAGATATTAATGAAGGTCGAAGCGGTTGGCTTGTGTTTCTCGGATTTGAAATTACTCAAGCAATTTGATAAACATGTACGAAAAAGCAGCGTGATATCGGGTGCCGATCCGGAAGTTTTGGCTCAAGTGCCCAGCTATAAACCGGGATTGGAGCCTACCGTCCCCGGTCACGAAGCTTTTGGTACGATTGTTGCCGTTGGAGACCAGGTCCGGCATCATCAGCCCGGCCAGCGTGTTTTGGTGCAAACGGATTACCGCTGGCTCAAGACGGCTGAGTCCAACTCTGCCTTCGGATATAATTTCGAGGGGGCTTTGCAGCAATATGCCCTGATGGATGAACGGGTGATCGTTGATCCGGATCGCAATGAAAGCTTTCTAATTCCCGTTGATAAAGAGTTGAGCGCCTCAGCGATTGCGCTGGTGGAACCGTGGGCGTGCGTGGAAAGCTCGTATATCACCGAAGAACGCAATACCATCCTGCCGGGTGGAAAGCTTTTGGTGGTTGTTGATTCCGGCAGGCATGTCGAGGGACTTGCTGAAAGTTTTTCTCCGGCAGGGGGCCCGGCTTCTATGACCGTATATTGCCCTGATGGAAGTCCGATTGAAAACCTTCAGGATTTAGGCCCCCAGGTTAGGAAGGTTGACGACCTGGATAGTCTGCCGAATGAAGCATTCGATGATATTGTTTATTTTGGTTCCGGCAAAACGACCATTGAACTACTGGGCGACAAGTTGGCCGCACAAGGGATCATTAATATTGTGCTGGATGGAAATAAGATCGGACAGGAGGTGTCTGTCGGGGTTGGTCGAACCCATTACGGCATGACCCGCTGGATCGGTACGACCAAAGCCGGTGCCGCTGAAAGCTATAAACATATTCCGGCGACCGGTGAAATCCGCAAAGGCGACAAAGCGATCATCATTGGCGCTGCCGGGCCGATGGGACAGATGCACACCGTGCGGCTGGTTTGCTCGGGGGTGAAAGATATTTCTGTCGTCGGAACCGATTTTGATGATGAACGGCTGGTCTCGCTGGGGCAGAAGGCCGGCCTGTTTGCACAGGAACGAAATGTTGAGTTGTCGCTTGTAAACCCGCAGAAAAATCCGGTAAAGGATAAATTCAGTTATTTTGCCGTTATGGCGCCTATTGGTGCGTTGGTTGCGCAATCAGTGAAGGACAGTATGGAGGGGGCTCTCATTAACATTTTTGCGGGTATCCCTGCGACAGTAAAGCAGGAGCTTGATCTGGACACCTACATTTCAAATCGATGCTTTATGTTCGGCACCAGCGGTTCGCGTCTGTCGGATATGAAAATTGTTCTTGGAAAAGTCTTATCGGGACAGCTCAATACGGACTGTTCAGTGGATGCTGTCAGCGGAATGGCCGGAGCGATTGACGGTATTCGGGCGGTTGAAGCAAGGACGATGGCAGGAAAGATTATTGTCTATCCGCAGTTAAAAGATATGCCGCTTGTACCATTGTCCGAATTAAGTGAAAAATACCCATCGGTGGCAAAAAAATTAAACAAAGGCATCTGGACGAAAGAAGCTGAACAGGAACTTTTAAAAATTGCCAATTGATGAATCGCAGGTTTTTTACAGATTAAATTTCCCACACGACCAGAGGAGTATGCACAATGAAGGCCCAGATGCTCACAGGCATAGGTCAAATTGAACTGATGGATGTCCCGGATGTTCGAATTGTCAACGCTGATGACGTTCTGCTTAAAATAGAATGCGTTGGTGTTTGCGGCAGCGATATACATTATTATGAAACGGGTCAAATCGGCAGCCAGGTCGTGCAGTTTCCTTTTTGCGTTGGACATGAGTGTTCAGCGACAATTGTCGATCTTGGGCCTGATGTAAAGGGCCTTGAAAAGGGCGAGCCCGTAGTGGTTGAGCCGGCGGTATCATGCGGCCAATGCAGCCAGTGCCAGGCCGGCCGGCCCCATACCTGTCAGCGGTTAACATTTCTGGGCTGCCCCGGCCAGATCGCCGGGTGTTTAAGTGAATATCTTGTGATGCCCGCAAAGTGCTGTTTCCCGACAAAGGGAAAGATCACTCTTGAGCAGGGCGTGCTTTGTGAACCGTTTGCAATTGGTGTCTATGCTGTCCGGCAGTCAGGGCTGCAGGCCGGGCAAACCGCGGCGATTCTGGGTGCGGGCCCTATCGGGCTAAGTTGTCTGGCGGCGGGGCAGGTGCAGTCGGCGGAAAAAATCTATATGACCGAGAAAATCGGCGAGCGTATCGAGATTGCCAAAAATACCGGTGCCGATTGGGTGGGTAATCCAGACAGCGAAAACATTGTCGATGCGATACTCAAACAAAATCCGCAGGGCGTTGACGTGGTCTTTGAATGTGCCGGACAGCAGGAAACGCTGGATCAGGCGGTCGATATACTTAAGCCCGGCGGGAAATTGCTAATGATTGGCATTCCTCGCGAGCCGCGAATTAGTTTTTGCCCGGACTGGATACGACGTAAAGAAATCTCGATCATCAATGTCCGTCGCCAAAATCACTGTACACAAAAAGCCATCGACCTCATCGCAGAGGGAAAGGTGAATCTGGACTACATGATCACTCACACATTTGATCTGGAAAATGCTTCAAAGGCATTTGATTTAGTCGCTCGTTACGCCGACGGTGCATTGAAAGCGTTGATTAAGGTTTCTTCGTAAAAGCCTGTTACGATGGACCATCGCGGCTATACGTACCATTATGATTATGAAAACCGGCTGGTTGACATCCGCAAAACAAATGATACAATAACGGTCGCCGAATTTGAGTATGACGCATTAGGGCGAAGGATTGAGATGGTTGCGTATAATAACAGCGTTAATCCAGTCGCATCGGTGACCACCCGCTACTATTACGATGACCAGCGGGTGCTGCTGGAAACCGATTACAACGCCGGTACGCAGGTCGAAACGGATAAACGGTACTTCGTCTATGGCAATTACATTGATGAGGTACTCGTGATATTCAAGGTTCTTTCGCCGATAGTGGAGTTTCGATATTATTACGCTCACGACCATCTGTACAGTCCAGTGGCCATGTTTACTTTGGGGGGAACCGTTTATGAACGCTATGAATACGACGCCTACGGCGACGTGACAATATGGGATCGCACGTTCAGCAGCACACGCACAGCATCCATCTGTCAGAATCCGTATTTCTTCACCGGCCGACGGCTGGATTCGCTGGACCCCGACGGCTCCGGCGGCTATCAGCTCAAACTCATGTACTACCGCGCCCGCACCTACGACCCCGAAACGGGGCGGTTTATGCAACGGGATCCGCTGGAATATGTGGATGGAATGAATTTGTTTGAATATGTTTCAAGTAGGCCAATAATACTTAAAGATCCTTATGGTTTGTTTTATACAACCACAGAATGCCCCGATTCAACTTTTGGAACGACATGTATGACTAAAGCAGGCGAGCCAACTGACAAAGAGAGCGGTTACATGGAATGTGATAGGACGGAGAGGTTTCTTATAGCTCTTCTTGGTCTTGAGTTATCAGTTGAGAAGCCAGTAATTGGGGCCGCTGTATCTGTATTTTATGCAACTTGTTGTAAGTGTGAAGTGAAATATACTTGGACAGAGGTTCCTGTAAGAGAGTGGAAGGGGAAAATTATGATGGATCATGGATTTTTTGGCATTGGAGAAAATAGAATTGTTGCTGTTGATTTTCAAGGATTGGGGCCAATTGTGCGTCAGGCAGTGAACATAAAACGTAAATTTTATATAAATTGCGAGGGCAAGAGAATTCCTTTCGGTTCTGAGGATTGGGGTTTTATGACCCCTGAATCAGGAGATTTTACGGAATGGCCAACCGAATCGTTTAATGTTGAAGTTTTCGAAAACCCTTTTAGCATATGGTTTTGAGGAACTGAATATGAAGAATAAGTTAAGGAACAGGGTAGAGTGCTATTTTTTCTGTGTAGGGTTGATTCTTTTCTTTTTTTCAAATGTTATTGCAAAATATTTATTTAAGCTTAGAAGCATGGTGAGTGAAAGCGAGGGTAATGCAATTTATAGTCCCGTTGAAAATCCTATAACAAGGCTTACTGGATTATTAGCACTTGTAGCTTTTTTGTTAATAATTGCGAGTGGTATAGTAGCTATCATTAGAATCTTAAAGGGGAGGGGGACAAGATTACGAAACGAGGGTTAATTAAAGGTTCCCGGAACCTTTAGTTTTCCTTTTATGGGCGAAAGTTGAGTATAAAACCTGTGTGCCATGTAAGCCCCATTGGATATTCATCGCGATCTTGGGTATAATTGCCAAACATACAAATGGAAAAAACAGACGGTCTGGCACTGGTGTAAATCAAAAGGTTCATATGGTAGCATTGGTAACGAATTTGATGTTCATTTTAATTACGAATTGGAAGATGGCCTTATAGATGCCACGATGGATTGTCAACGGGCAGCGCGTGAACACCCAAATAATCCGGGAGAACAGCCAGAAGGTGAACTTCCGGATGGCCCTTTGTTTTGGAGAATAACTTAAAGGGTCAGACCCCTTTTTTGGTTGATTTCCCATAAGATGATTGTCTGCATCTACTTATATTGTTTGTGTTTTGGCAATTTTAAACTAAAGGGTATAATAAAGATGAGTGATCAAAACAAATTCTTTACATTGACAATTCTTATATCGCTGGCACTGCCGGCGGGCTGTCAGTTTGCGTCGTCGACTTCGGCGACAATTGCCTGTGAAAAATCCTGCGCTTCCGACGATCCTGAAATCGTCTTTGCCGAGACCGAACATGATGCAGCACAATTCGGGAAGATCCCGAGCGGGGCGGAACGGTCCTGCCGATTCGAGTTCATTAACGACGGTGGTAAGGACCTGGTTATCGAGAGAATTCACGCCTCATGCGGCTGTACGACGACAGCGACCGAAAACACGACCATCAAGCCCGGCCATGCTTCTGAAATCTCGGTTACATATCGGGCCGGTTCTGCCGGAAAGACCAAAAAACAGATCATCGTTTATACAAACGACCCGGCCAGTCCCCAGGTTTAACCGGCTGTTTGAGGTTGAGGAAAACAGCGTCACTCCTGCCGAATACATCTATGAATTGAAGGTGGACAAATCATCCTTTTCCTGATTTAATCACCGTATGAAAAAAGCAGGTATTGTCAGCATTGGAAATGAGTTGTTGAACGGCCAAACGGCGGATACGAATACGTTCTGGCTGGCGGGGAAACTGTTTGAAGTGGGCATTCCAGTGGTTGGGGGTTGGACGGTTCCCGATGAAACGGGGCGTATTGTTGAAGCATCACCAACGACGGCGGCAAAGATTGAAAGCCGCCGCTGAACAAGCGGACATCATTCTTGTTACCGGGGGACTGGGTCCGACCGATGACGATCTGACACGGGATGCCGCGGCTCGATATCTCGGCGTTGAACTTGAATTCCATCCCGATATTCTGGAGCAATTGACCGCCTTTTTTGAAAAACGCGGAAAAATGATGGCCGAAAAGAATCGCAGCCAGGCCTATATCCCTGCCGGTTGCGAGATCATGGAAAATCCCTGCGGAACGGCACCGGGGTTCTGGGGGCACAAAGACGGCCGATTTATTGCGGTAATGCCGGGTGTTCCATCTGAGATGAAACGGATGTTTGATGAGCAGGTTGTCGGACGTATCCGGAAAATCCATTCCGGTCCGATCGTTATGTCGGGAAAAGTGCGTTGTTTTGGTTCGGGTGAATCCACCGTTGCGCAAAAACTGGGCAATCTAATGGATCGCGGCCGTAACCCGCTGATCAATTGTACCTGTGGGCACGGCGACATCATTCTGCACGTTGTCGCCCAGTCCGAAGATCGAAAAAAGGCCGCTGAAATGGTAGAAAGCGACAAAAAAATGCTTTCCGCACTTTTAGGCGACTGGGTTTACGGGTATGATGACCGGTCCTTGCCGGAGATTGTGGGGGATTTGCTGCGAAAAACCAGCCGAACAATTGCTACTGCGGAGTCCTGTACGGGGGGCCTGCTTGCGAAAATGCTGACGGATGTTCCCGGTTCCAGCGATTATGTGCTGGCAGGGTGGGTAACCTACAGCAATGAGGCTAAAATTAGGCAATTGGGTCTGCCGGAGAAGATGATCGCCGAAAATGGGGCCGTTAGTGAACCGGTTGCACGGGCGATGGCTGTCGGAGCAGCACAAAAATCGGGGGCCGATATCGGAATCGGGATTACAGGAATTGCCGGTCCGGGCGGGGGAACCGATGAAAAACCTGTTGGGCTTGTGTATATCGGCATTGATGTTAAGGGCGAATGTTTTGTCGAAGAATGCCGATTTCCGGCGGTTAATCGGGGTTTCATCCGCCAAAGAGCCGCATTATCCGCATTAAATCTTATTCGTTTGCAATTGCGGATTTGACGGATATGATTTAGTTTGTTAAAATAGTCCAATTCGAGGGTTTGCGGCATTATCAAATTTATATTTGTTATAAGTGAGCATTTATGTCAAAAAAACGGAGACATTTGGGCGAACTCCTTTATCGAAAAGGGTATGTCGGTAAGGAGGACCTGATCAAAGCCATCAAAGATGGCAAAAAGACCAATCGTCGGCTTGGCGAAGTATTGATTGAAATGAAACTGGCCACGGAAGACCAGATCTATGAGTGTCTTGCCAAACAGTTTGGTCTTGAGTTTGTCGATCTGAGCAATGTTGATATTTCCCCCGAGGTTTCCAAGCTTGTACCGGATGAACTTGTCAAAAAGCATCACGTTATCCCTCTTTCTCAGGAAAATGGCGAACTGAAACTTGTTGTGAAAGATCCGATGGATCTGGATACGCTGGATTTGTTGCGTTTCAGGCTGAACATGGAACTGCGTTGCTGCCTTGCAAGCCCGACTAAAATTGACAATTATATCAATGAAAAGGGAGGTAGTGGAGGCGGTGGCGGAACAGTTGGTTTCGGTGATAGCGACATGGAGGATTATCGCAGCAGCATTGACGCCACGGCTGCTGAATTGGCGGCGGCCGGACATACCATTGAGGCCGAAGTACGCCGTGCCCAGGCGATGGAGAATGAGAACGAAGAAGGTCCGATCGTTCGGTTGGTGAATCTGATTATTGATGAAGCCGTTCGCATGAGGGCCAGCGATATTCACGTCGAACCCATGGCGGACCGTGTGCGTGTTCGGTATCGTATTGACGGTGTTTGTGTGGAACGCGATAATATCCCCAAGACCATGCAGGCCCCGTTGATGACTCGTATCAAAATCCTGTCCGGCATGGATATCGGCGAACGGCGTCTGCCGCAGGATGGTCGTATCAAGCGTCACATCGATGATCAGGATATCGACTTTCGTGTATCCTGCCTGCCCGGCTATCATGGTGAAAGCACCGTCCTTCGTATTTTGCGTCCGGATTCGGTGAATATCGGTATCCAGGCGATCGGTTTTGAGTCGGATGATTATGAGCGCTTCAAAAAGATCATCAAAAGACCAAATGGCATTTTTCTCGTAACAGGGCCTACCGGTTCGGGTAAAACAACCACACTATATTCGGCCCTGCAGGAACTGAACCGGCCGGACAAAAAAATCATTACCGCCGAAGATCCGGTTGAGTACAATATTGCCGGAATCAACCAGTGCCAGATTCGCTCGGACATCGGATTGACATTTGAGTCGATTCTTCGGTCCATGCTGCGTCAGGCGCCCAACATTATTCTCATCGGTGAAATTCGTGACGGCATTGTAGCTGATATTGCGATTCAGGCGGCCCTGACCGGTCACCTGGTGTTTAGTACCCTGCATACAAATGATGCTCCGAGCGCCATTACGCGTTTGATTGATATGGGCGTTAAGCCTTTCCTGGTGGCCAGTTCCATTCAGGCGATCATGGCGCAACGTCTGATTCGTACGATTTGCTCGGAATGTAAGGTTATCAATCCGTCTCCGGATCCGCATTATCTGAGATTGCTGAACATTAAACCTGACGATCTGAAGCATCACCCTGTCTATAAGGGGGCGGGTTGCAATCGGTGTCAGGGAACGGGTTTTAAGGGACGTATCGCAATTTTTGAAATGTTGGAGATGAACAATCAGCTTCGTGATCTGGCGTTTGCCCGTGCTCCGGCAGGTGAATTGCGTAAAGCCGCCGTAGCGACGGGAATGAATACCCTGCTTGCTGATGGACGCGTTAAGGTGTTTAAAGGAATCACCACGCCTGATGAGGTGTCGCGTGTAACTCAGGCAGAGGGCTTGGTTTACGACGAATAAACAGGACTTATTTTTCTTTATTTTACTTGGGGTTTGAATCATGGCAGAGAAATCAATGAATATTGATCGGTTGCTGGATGCCTGTATCAAAATGGGAGGGTCCGATCTTCATCTTGTGGTCGGTCGTCCTCCGGTACTGCGTATTTCAGGAAGACTTCGGTCTTTGGACACCAAAGTATTGGAACCGGATGATACGACGGCTCTGATGAAAAGTATTACGCCGGAACGAAATCAACAGGAACTTCAGGAAGTCGGCAGCACGGACTATGGTTTTGCATTTGGTGACGCGGGACGATTCAGGACGGCTGTTTTCAAACAGCGTGGCAATATCTCAATGGTTTTGCGTCTGATTCCGTCGATCTTTTTTACGTTTGAGCAGATTGGCCTTCCAAAGTTATGTACCGCTTTATGTCGTCGTCCTCGTGGACTTTTTCTGGTGACTGGACCGACGGGTTCGGGAAAAACAACAACTCTGGCAAGTATGATCAATTATATCAATGAGAATCTTGACCGTCATATCATTACGGTTGAAGAACCGATCGAGTATTACCACCAGCATAAAAAATCGATTATCAATCAACGCGAAGTGGGGCTTGATGTTACATCGTTTGCCGAATCGCTCAGGCGTGCCTTAAGGCAGGACCCTGATGTTATTCTTGTGGGCGAACTGCGTGATCTGGAAACAATGGAAGCGGCGATCAGTGCAGCGGAAACGGGCCACCTTGTGTTCGGCACATTGCATACCACCGGTTGTCAGGGGACGATTAACCGTATTATTGACGCGTTTCCGGTTACTCAGCAGGAAATGATCCGTGTCCAGTTGAGTACAAATATGATTGCCGTATTAAGTCAGACATTGTGTCCAAAAACCGGCGGCGGACGTGTTGCAGCTTATGAATTTATGGTCGTGACACCCGCGATTTCCAACCTTATTCGCGAAAATAAAGTCTATCGTATTGAGTCGAGCATTCAAATTGGTAAGAAATTGGGAATGCAGTTGCTGGATGACCACCTCTGGGAACTCTACACTCAAGATCTAATTAGCCTAGATGAAGCGCTGGATAAAGCCCGTAATCCAGGTGATATGCTTAAACAGGCAGAGGAACGAGCTGGTAAATCAATTAAGGGGGGTAAAAAATTGGATGATGATTACGGACCGATTATCAAAACTTCTTAATGAACTTTTATACGAGATTACCACGACTTAATATGTCTTGTTAAGAAAAGGTACATGCCATGTGTCTATCTGTTTTAATGTTTAATTAGATGAAATAATTGTTTTCAAGATTATATTTTGTTTAATATATGGCTATATTTGATTTTCATCTTTTATTTTACTAAAATTATTCTCGTATGCCGGGTGTCTAATTTATTTTATCCTTGAAATCGGGTTTTGTTAGACCTATAATATGAATAGATGAAAGCTTTTCATTTAAGGAAAGTGAGGGAGTATTTAATTATGGCAAAAATACCTCCAGTTAGTGAGCTTAAGGGTCGTTCATTGGGTCGCATCTTGATTAAGATGGGGCTTTTGACGCGGGATAAGGTCCATAAATGTCTGGCGATTCAAAAAGACAAAAAGGTGGTAAGACACGTCTTGGACAGATCTTTCTTGAACAGAGTCTTATTAAACCGCGTGATTTGCGAATCGCTTTAGCCGGTCAGCGGGGTATGGAGTATGTTGACATTGGTGGCGTTGAAATCCCTCATGATATCGTTCAGCATGTTCCGGCCCAGATGGCACGTACGTACAAGGTGATTCCGATTGATTATGATAAATCCCGTAATCAGCTTACTGTCGCGATGGACAACCCGGATAATTTTCGTGCGACGGATGATCTGAGCACACTGATGGGATTTAAAGTGGTTGCTAAGATTGCCGACGAGGATTCTATTCGGGCGGCTCTGGACAACTATTATGCGGAAGACGACGAGGGGATTAATGAACTGATCGGTGAGATCGAAAACGATCAGAGTTTGGCTCAATTGGCAGGACGGGACGCCAGTATCGACCTGGATGATCTGAAAGACGCAGCCGAATCAACCCCTGTCATTAAATTGTTGAACCTGGTGCTCATGCAGGCAATTCGAGATAAAGCGTCGGATATCCATTTTGAGCCTTTTGAAGACGAATACAAAATGCGTTATCGTATTGACGGCGTGCTATATGAAATGGTTCCTCCGCCTAAGCATATCGCGATGGCTCTGAGCAGCCGTATTAAAGTTATGGCGAATCTGGACATTGCTGAACGGCGTCTTCCTCAGGACGGACGTATTCCACTGGTCATGGGCGGAAACCCTATCGACCTTCGTGTCAGTGTTTTGCCGACCATGTTTGGTGAAAGTGTTGTACTTCGTGTACTTGACCGTTCACAGGTGGACTTAAGGCTTGATATGCTGGGGCTCAGCGAGCAGGATCGTGAGACGACCGCTCAGTTGATTAATAAGCCGAACGGTATCGTTATTGTGACGGGGCCGACCGGTTCGGGAAAAACGACCACCCTTTATTCAGCGCTGAAAGAACTCAATACCATTGACCGGAAGATCATTACGACGGAAAACCCGGTAGAATACGATATTGACGGGCTGATTCAGGTTCAGATTCGGCCGGACATCGGTTTAACATTTGCCAAATGCCTGCGTTCAATTTTGCGTCAGGACCCGGATATCGTGATGGTTGGTGAAATTCGTGACCTGGAAACCGCTCAAATTTCGATTCAGGCATCCCTGACCGGCCACTTGGTTTTCTCTACGTTGCATACGAATGACGCTCCCAGCACGATCGCACGTTTATTGGACTTGGGATTGGAGACATTTTTGATCACAGCGACCATTGAGGGTATTATTGCTCAGCGTCTGGTCCGAAAAATCTGTGTTCATTGTAAAACAGAATTTCAACCAAGCGAAGAAATGCTGATGGAACTGAACCTAACACCGGACCAGGTGGGGGGCAAGACGTTTTATTACGGCAAAGGTTGCGATCGGTGCAATAAAACCGGGTATCGCGGCCGAACCGGAATTTATGAAATTATAACATTTAATGATGAGATTCGGGATTTGATCATGAATCACGCCTCGACAGCGATCCTGCGTGACGCAGGAATCCGCAACGGGATGCGAACACTGCGTGATAATGGGCTTGCGGCGATCTATGACGGTATTACGACGATCGAGGAAGTTGCCCGTGAGACAATTGCGGCCCAGGAAGACTAACAAATCAATTATATAAATTCCAGACTTTTGTTTGGGAGGGTTTAACGATGCCGGTTTTTCAGTATTCAGCACTGGATTCCAAAGGAAATGAATCCAAAGGGCAGATCGAGGCCTTAAGCAGTAAGGAAGCGATCAGCAAGATACGGAACAAGGGATTGTTTCCCACGAAGGTGCGCGCCGAAAACGCTGCGAAAAAGGCCAAGGTCGGGGAACGCGCGATTGCACCAAAACGCCGCGGCGCCGGCGGCAAGGTCAAGATCAAAGTTGTTACTCAATTTGCGAGGCAGATGTCTACGTTGCAGGATGCCGGCCTTGCGATCCTGCGTTCATTGCGCATTCTTGAGGAACAGGCCAAGAAAGGCACCTTCAAGCGTGTGATCGGCTACGTGGCTGATGATATTGAAGGCGGATCGACGCTGTCGGAGGCGATGGGCAAACATCCCAGAACGTTCAACCGGTTATTTGTGAACATGGTGGCCGCCGGCGAAGTGGGCGGTGTACTGGATGTTATTCTGTCGCGTGTGGCCGAGTTCATGGAAAAATCCGAACGGCTGAAGGCGAAGATCAAAGGTGCGATGATTTACCCGTTGGTGGTTATGATCGTTGCGTTTCTGATCGTTCTGGGGTTAATGTACTTTATTATCCCGGTGTTTGCCGAAGTGTTGTCGGATATGTCGGATGGCGAAAAAGGGCTTCCGGGATTGACGCAATTCCTCTTGAATATCAGTTTGTGGCTGAAAGGGCGGAGGGGGTTCAATATTTTGATCGTTATTTTAATTCCGGTGGTTCTAGCTATGTGCCTCAAATTGCTCAAGCAGTTTCGTGCCGGCCGCTATGCCCGGGATTGGGTGAACCTGCACATTCCGATGGTTCGACAGTTGGTTTATAAAACGACGGTTGCCCGGTGGACCCGTACACTGGCGACGCTGATCAGTGCCGGCGTGCCGATCTTGGAAGCCCTGAACATCACACGGGAAACGTCTGAAAACGAGATCTATTCCCGGATGCTTGGCAGGGTCCAGCAGGCGATTCGACAGGGTGATACCTTTGCCAATCCGCTTCGGCAGTCCAAGACGGTGGATGCCATTGTGGTCAACATGGTCGACGTGGGAGAGGAAACCGGCGACCTGGATAAAATGTTGATGAAGGTAGCGGACAATTTTGATGAAGATGCCGATGTGCTGGTGGGTGCTTTGATGAGCATGATCGAGCCGATGATGATCGTTGTGCTGGGTTCGGTCGTTGGAACGATCGTACTGGCGATGTTCTTGCCGATGGTCAGAATGATCGAAGTGATGATGTAGTAAAAAATTAAAGAATAACGATAAAATATCGAAAATGAGGATTCGCCCTGCGGGCGACGCTCTTTTGAAAACGTAAAAAGTACAGAGTGTGCTAATAGGAAAGGTCATTAAACTGTGGGGGACACGAAAATGCCGATATTCTTATATGATGCACTGGATGCCAAAGGCCATGAGGATAATGGTCAAATTGAAGCGTTGTGTGACAGAGAAGCGATCAGTAAAATTCGAAACAAGGGGTTATTCCCCACGAAAGTCCGAGCTAAGAATGTTGCCAGGAAGGCCGAAAAAGTTGTGGCTTCCCGGCCGAAAAGACATGGTGTTGGTGGTAACGTTAAAATTAAAGCTGTTACAGAGTTTGCTCGCCAGATGTCAACGTTACAGGATGCCGGGCTTGCGATCTTACGCTCTTTGAGAATTTTAGAAAGACAACAAAAAGGAACCTTTAAGCATGTGATCGGCTATGTGGCGGATGACATAGAAGGCGGCGCGACCTTGTCGGAAGCAATGGGTAAATATCCACGGTGTTTCAGTCGACTGTTTGTGAATATGGTGGCGGCCGGCGAAGTCGGCGGAGTGTTGGATGCGATTCTTATTCGCGTCGCCGACTTTATGGAGAAGTCAGAACGGTTGAAATCCAAGATCAAAGGAGCCATGATTTATCCGGTGACGGTTTTAATCGCTGCTTTCTTTATTGTTTTCGGCCTGATGACCTTTGTTGTTCCTCGTTTTTCGGAGATATTGACGGATATAACCGATGGTCAGAAAGGTTTGCCGAAGATCACACAGGTATTGATGGACATGAGCATCTGGCTGAGAGGTCGTTATGGCCTGAATGCCGCATGTGTGGCGGCAAGCCCGTTTGTTCTGATTTTCATGCTCCGGTTGATTCGCCGGTTCCGCCGCGGCCGCTATACCATGGATTGGCTGAAACTGCATTTGCCGATTATTCGCAAATTGGTCTATAAGACGTCTGTTGCCCGGTGGACCCGGACACTGGCGACGCTGATCAGCGCCGGCGTGCCGATTTTGGATGCGTTAAAGATCGCCCGTGATACGGCAGAAAATGAAGTTTATTCAGAAATGCTTGATAAATCGTTACGGGAGATTCGGCAGGGTAATACGTTTGCCCAGCCGTTGCGACGATCCAATGCCGTCGACGAGATCGTGGTGAATATGATAGAAGTCGGAGAAGAAACCGGCGATCTTGATAAGATGTTGATGAAAGTGGCCAATAATTTCGATGAGGAATCGGATGTTTTGGTTGGAGCCATGATGAGTTTGCTGGAACCGGTGATGATTATTATTCTGGGCTTGGTGGTCGGAACGATCATTCTGGCGATTATGTTGCCGATCCTGGATGTTATGGGTAATTTTTAAAACAAAAAAAGTATAAAATGAAACAACCGTTATTAAATAATTAAAAGCACTAATTAGTCTTTAGAAAGGATGAATCAATGAAAACAAGAAAAGCAAACACAAGGGGGTTTACGATCGTTGAACTGCTGACCGTGATGGCCGTCATCGCGGTGCTGATCGGATTGCTGATCCCGGCACTGGCGCTGGTTAAAGACAATGCCAAGGAAATCCAGCAAAAAGCACAGTTCCACAGCCTGGACGTGGGGATCGAACTGTACAAAAGTGAATTTGGCACATATCCCCAATCCAAAGACAACAATTTGAATACTTATAGCAGTCCGCAAAATCCTTATGATAATACGCAATATTGCGGGGCCAACAAACTCGCCGAGGCAATGGTTGGTAGAGACTTGCTGGGATTTCATCCTCAATCAGATTTTCGTTCCGATGGACAAGCGGAAGTGGTTACGAATCCCGGGCCTCCGGTCGTTACGGGCCCGGATGATGTTTACGCTGCTTATAGCGGCAACCTAAATGAAACGGCGGAAGATAATCTCAGAGCCCGCCAGGGACCCTTTGTGGATTTGGAAAACGCGAATGCATTTCCGATGGACGAGATATATGGAAATGCAAATACCCAATTTCCCGGAGGCTTTGTTAACAATTACGCAATGGACACCGTGGGTGGAGTCGTCAATTCTTATCCATTGGTTCTCTGTGATGTTTACGCGAAAAAGCGAAGCGGAACGAATGCCAAGAAAACCGGTACCCCGATCCTGTACTATCGCGCACGGGCAAACTTTACCATGCAGGATTATCAAAGCCCTGCTGTGGGGGTGAATCCCGGCGGGATTGAAGATGACATTTATTATTACGGTGACAACCAGAGCTTATTGTTGAGGGGTATGCCGGACGATGGTGTTGCTTTTACCGTTATCACCGGTGGAGCAGGTATTCCGGAGGAAAACTTTGAGGACATGATCATCAATGAGAATGTGCAGACGGTTCTCCGTCCCTATCGCGCCGATACCTATATTCTGATCTCTGCTGGTAAAGATGGGGATTTCGGTACCGCTGACGACATCTTCAACTTTGAAAAAGAGATTATCGAATAATCCGGACGGGTGTTATTGTCAGACAGAGGCTAAAGGATAATGATGCGCAGAGTTGTCAAACAATCCGCTTTTTCGCTGATCGAGATGGTCGTGGTGCTTGCGACGATCCTCATCCTGGCCGGTGCGATGCTGGGGGTCGGCAGGTATCTGACGATCCGTGCCAATATCGACCTGACGGCCAGCGAACTGCAGGTGCTGACCACGGCCCTGCAGCAGTATTATGATGACTTTGAGGTGTTTCCGATTATTACGGAAAAGGACATCACCGGCGACGGCGTGATCGATCCGTATGACGAGTTTCATCTTGAATATGATTTCAATGGAACGGTTGTGCCGGATAATGCGATCGATAATTTAGATGCAGCAGCGGCTTCCAGTGCTGCGATGTTTTACTTTTTGCGGCAGAACCCCAACAGCCGGACGATCATCAATGCGATGACCGATTCACTGGTAACCAATAACGGCGTATCGGGGGTCAATCTGCAGATAACACTGCTATCCGGACAAATCGATCTGCCGCGGTTTATCGATGCCTGGGGAACGAGTATCCGGTATGAATATACCGGCGGTACGGCGTTTCCGATATTGAGTTCGGCCGGACCGGATGAACAGTTTGGTACGCCGGATGATGTAACAAGTCAATAAATTGAGTTTTTAGGTTTTAGTTCGTAGTTTTAAGTTGTGGATTTCCGCCTTTGCGGGAATGACACAGGCCACCCAACCTGCAAGGATAGGGGTTAAAAAATGAACAAAACAAGAAACAAACAAGCGTTTACGCTGATGGAGCTTTTGGTGGTGATAGCGATCATTGCGGCACTGGTCGCCATTATGTCTGTCAGTCTTGGACAGGTCAAGCGGATCGCCACGAACCTGAAACAAAAGGGCGAGTTTCACGGCATGGAGATCAGCATCGAGTTGTTCCAGAATGAGTTTAATTTTTATCCGGATTCGGCGCGGGTCAATGGCGGTACGGATTACACCTGCGGCGCCCAGCGTCTGGCCGAGGCGATGCAAGGCCGGGATGAATTGGGCTTTCATCCCAAGTCAAAGTGGCACCCGGACCTGGAGTCAGCGGCGGGACTGACGCTCTATGATGTTACAGTAGAGGATACCCGCAAGCAGCGCAAACCGGTGTATTTTGAACTGAAGCATACCGGCATGTTTACGCTTGATCAATTATGGGGTTCTGGCAATACCGGCAATCTGCATGGCGGCGGTTTGCCCAGTGTGCCGGGCGGGTCAGGTTCATCGGTCTTAACGGATGTCTTTGTCCGCAACAGAATGACAACTGTTGCAGGTGACACCATCAAAGTCGGTTCGCCGGTGCTGTATTATAAAGCCCATCCGACGAAGGGTTTTCGTACACAAAATGTCGGCGGACGCCCTGTTGTTGTTACAAATCCATCAGTTGAACAATATCGGCAGTGGGTGTATAATTTTGATGATAACATTGACATTCTGAACTTAGCCTGGCTTAGGGAACCGAGCGAAGACCTGGATAATGCCTTTCCGCCGCACTATCAGGAGCGCAACGATTATTCGGGGGTGACAAATGTTCCCGAACTTTTCTATCAAATCCTGACACAGCGGCAGGATGTCGCATCGGGTTTTTACAAGCCTTACAATGCAGATACGTTTATTCTGATTTCGGCGGGGTGGGACGGCATCTACGGGACGAAGGATGATGTAACGAATTTTAATTACTGATCGAACGTTCCGGTAAAAAAGTCAAAAATTAATGAATAAATTCTGATTTGCCTTTGGGCCATACATTTTTCGGGAGGCGTTTATTATGAAACGCAAAAGTAAACATAACAGGACCGGCTTTACGCTGGTGGAAATTCTTACGACGATCGCGATCATTGCGATCCTGTTGGGTCTTTTGATCCCGGCATTAACCGCGATCGAGAAATCAGCCGTCGAGGTCAAACAGAGGGCTCAGTTCCACGGGATTGAATTATCCCTGGAAACATTCTCCACGGATATGGGGGATTATCCGTCAAGTTCGTATAATCCGTTAGTATACGGCAATTATACGCCGTCGCAGCGATTGGCCGAAGCGATGGTCGGACGCGATGGCTTGGGCTTTCATCCGAGTTCGCTGTTTCGCGGCGACGGATTGGCCGATATGGACAGCGATGGCCTGATCGATAATCCGGTATATCATGCGACTACGGATCAAGTTTACGAAACGGCTCAGGAAAACATTACGACTCGCATGGGCCCGTATCTGGAACTGGAGAGTGCCAACGCCGTGATGCTCAGTGATTTGTACGGTGGTGGCAGTATTGGGGTCTTGGTGGACAGTTATGTGCTGGCGGATATGTATAGGACCACCAAGAATGCCGCGACCGGGAAAATGACGGGTTCGCCGATCTTATACTACAGGGCTAATCGCAACAGGGCCATGCATGATTGGGCCAATGTACTGAACAGCACGTATAATATCTATGACTCGCTTGGCGATGTGCTTGTTCCGAACGATTCTATTGTCGATCTTGTTCCCCTGTCGACTCATTCAGGAACGCATCCGATGAGGGCAAATCTGAATATGTTTTATGAGCAAACACAGAATCCGAATTTTACCAATCCGGCGCGACCCTACAGGTCCGAATCATTTATTCTGCAAAGTGCCGGGCGGGACAGCCTTTACGGAACCGTAGATGATGTGTTCAATTTTAACCAGGACAACTAAGACAGTTCTTAGTTTTTTGTTCAGGAACAGATGCGAAGCAAACAACGACAATCCGGTATGACGCTTACTGAACTGCTGGTGGTCATCGCGATCATAGCGTTGCTGTTGGGGATATCTGTGCCCGCGGTACAGCATCTAAGGGAAAGCTTTCAGGCCTCGACGAGCGTGCGGCATCTGATTAACGCGGCATTGTCCAACGCCCGGGCGATAGCTGTCCGCAATCAGGCCTATGCGGGCGTGCGGTTCCAGCAGGATGCAAACGAAAATACATATATCATTTTTATTGTGAATGACAGAGAGGGAACCGGTTTTGCCAACGGTTTCCGTGCCGTGGCTGGACGTAATCCCATGATACTGCCGGAGGGTGTGGGAATCAACGGAGCAACAGTGTGGACCGGAGTGTCGATTGTTTTTTCGCCGGCAGGGAAATTAACGACTCATCAGGTGCGGGCCTCGGCGGCGTCAAGCAATGATAATATCTTTAATTCGTCAAATGCGATGTTTTATGAGGATGGCGGCAACAATCGAAGTGTGCAGAGCTTTCGGGTTACCAGTGTAAACAGTTCCAGCGTTGAACATATCAATCCCTATACGGGGGAGTTGATCCTTGAATAACAGATTTTGTTTATTACGAAAACAGATGCCGGGTTTTTCGCTGACGGAGATGCTGATCGCCACGGGTATCATGGCGATCGGTCTGGTGATGGTCGCGACGATCTTTCCGGTGGGCATGAAGCTGACGGGGTTGTCGGCGGAGCGCTCGGTTGCGGCGGTGGCGGCCGATGAAGCCTTTGTCAAGATACAGCTTTACGGCCTGCGGGATTTTGCCGACTGGCCGGCGGCGCAGATAGAGACAGCAAACGGGAACCCCAATTATGCGATCTCGACAGATGCGACGTATGATTTTTGTGACGATTTTATGTTTACGACGGAAGTGATTGTTGATCCCGTCGATGCTTTTTGGGGAACGGGTGATGATATCTTCACCAGTCCTGGGCTGGACGGGGACTATTTAACCGGAGGTGATAACGCAATCGTTGATCTGGCCAATGAATTCCTGTATCCCTCTGTTGCCTTGTCACTGCCGGAAGAGCACAGATACCACTGGTCGGCCTTGTGCCGCCGGGCGGGCGATGAAGATGTGCAGGCGACCGTCTTTGTGACACGCAGGAGTTTTCCAGGGGTCAGCTATTACGGATATTTTATTGACAGGACCGCAAATCCTACGAACCCTGCGATCGTTTACGGTAACACCGGTATCTGGCCTGCGCCCGTACCGATCAATGTGGAGTACGATCCGACTGATACATCAACATCGACTTATCTTAGAGAATTGGAAATTCTGCTGACCGATCCTGATTTGACGGATACCATAGATAATACACAGTGGGACGCCATTTCTGGATTAACAAATACGGTTTACTCGTTTTTTGACGAAGGTTATACGATTGTCAATAATCGTGACGGCAGGATTTACCGTATTCTGGAAATGAGAGATGAACTTCCGCAGCCTGTCAGTGACGGAATACCGGATACAATGGTGCTGTACGAGGACTGGCAGTGGGACGGTTACGATTCGGACCCGCTGAATCTGCCAAATACGGTTCAGACAGAAACCGTTTGGGTCGTTCCGCCGGGGTTTGACAGCAGCCGGTATCCCTGTGTGGGGGTGTTTCAAAAAGTGATCCGTTTCGACGATATTCAATAAAAAACGGTTTAAAATAATCTGTGAAATCAGTGTTAATCTGTATCAAAAAAACTGGTGGATTTGTGGCAAAAGATAAAAACAAGGCGTTTACGGTTATTGAGTTGCTGGTGGCGATGGGCCTGCTGGTAATCTTGATGGGGTTGTCGAGTGTGGTTTTTTCCACGACGGTCAGATCGCACCGTATGGCGATGGCGACCATCGAGATCACCCGAAAGCTGAACGCGATCACCAATCAGCTCAATGCCGATTTCAGAGGCTTGCGCAACGATGCACCGATGATGGTTTGGTTTGATTCGCGTCCTTCCGGAAGCGCCGAAGAGCGGTTTGACATGATCCACTTTTTCGCTGACGGCGATTTTCAGACGGCCGGGCAGTATAATTACGACAGCGATGGTGACGGGCTTCCTGACGGCGATAAAACGGTTGCCGGTAATATCGCACGGGTTTTTTACGGCCATGCCAATTCGGTTTTAGTTGATTTAACGGCTGTCCCCCCCGTACTGCCGGATTTCGATTCTTCTCAGGTTCAGGTTCTGTCACGTAAATCACATATCCTGACGGCAGACAATGAGATTTTCTCCATTTATAGAGAAATTCCGCTGATTTCCAACGATCCGGCAACGCCTTATGTTATCGATTACAGCCGATTCGCAGTGAACTTTGGCGGTCCGGACGAAAACCTGCTTGAGTTCAATACGATCTCCCTGACAAACTGGATCAATGCGTTGAATTATCTTGACCCGGGCAATGCGTTCAACCCTGACAATGCGGATGCATTCATTAATTTCTGTATGGATGACAACTACCGTCCCTATGTAAATGTGACGGACAGCTCAACACTGCACTTGCTGATGTTGCAAGATATTGGGAGCTTCCGGGTACAATGGGCCTATACAAATGATGACTTGCGGGATGTGACGAATGCCAATGCCATACCGAGTCCTCCCTTGTTTTCCGGCGTCCGCTGGTGGCCCAGTGTTGATCCGGCAGGGGATGGGAGCGATAGATCTGATTTTGATCCAATGGTGATGAACACCAGTACATTGGGTGTTTATTTCGAGTTGCCCAACGGAACAAATGCGGTGACCGACTGGTTTGATATTTCGGGGTGCAGAACGATCAACAACACAACGTTTTTTGACGGTGACTTTTATCCGAGGGCACTGAGGTTTACATTTACGCTGCATGATTCAAGAGGGATTTTTCCCAACGGCAGAACATTTACACATATTGTCTATTTGGACAATTGATTATGATGAAAAACACGAAACAACATAGAAAACGTGGAGCGGCACTGATTCTGGTGGTCGTCGTAACCGTACTGTTGGCGGTGATCGGGACGATGTTCCTGATGACGTCACGCGTCAGTGAAATGGAAACCGTGGCGGTGACGGATGAACGCGATCTCAAAGCGGCCGTCGAAACGGTCGTCGGCCGGATCGATGAGGTGCTGGTGGAGGATTTGTTCGGCATTGATCCAAGTATTATCAATGCCAACGCGGCAAACTTCGATGCTGATGAACCGTATGATTATCCTGCACACAACCTCGATGAGGACGCAGGCCCGGATGGGATTCCGGGTAATGGGGATGATGTTCCTTTTATAGCGGGTCCAGATGGCGTTTACTGGACGAGTGACGATATACCCCTTCCCGGCAATCTGGATGACTGCTGGCTGGCTTCATTGGAACCCGTATGGTCGGATGATAATGGAACGCCTGCTGATCCATATGACGATATTTATGTTTGGCCGCATATCACTGACTTGTGGGGTACATTACAGGTTGAGGTTGACAGTTTGTTTACACAATCATATCAAAATCCATCAGTTCGATGGATCGACCCGCACAATATCAACGACCAGACGACATGGGACCAACCGGCTGAATGGGATTTATGGCAGGTTTCTGCTGACAATGTCGAGGCCAGGGTCATAGCTTACGCGGACCGAATGGATACGATTGCCATTGTCGGAGGAACAGCTCCCGCTTCATGGGATGCCGCGGTTAACCAAATGCCTTTCGGTGCGAGGGCGGATGCCGATGGAGATGGTGTTGCCGACAGCCGCTGGGTGAGGATCCCCAATCTGACGACCAGCCGGGGCAGGGATGTCTTTGCCGCGGTCCGAATCATCGATAACTGTGCCATGCTGAACCTCAATGCCGCTCATTGCTTTTATCAGGATTCCTATGCTGCAGCATCGGCAACCTCACCCTATGTGAATCCGTGGAATTATTTCAACCAAACCGGCCCGACGACATGGATACCGATGCCGTATTATAATCCTGTATCCGGAATTGGCAGATATTTAACAGAGATCAATTATCTGCCTTTTTTACGCGGGCATGATTTAAACGGTGGCTTTTGGGGCGGGACAACCGGGGATAACTGGCTAAACATTATGATAGCCAGAAACATGGCTTTCACAGGAACGATTACTGGATTTGGAAACAATTATATTCCTATTTCTCCTGAAGAAAGCCAGAATATATTCTTTAATTTTGATAATCCGAACTATAGCGGCTCTTTCTTTGATATCAGCGATGAATTAGAGATTCGGAATCGATATTTGGTGACGTCATACGTTGAATCGCGATTTGAGCAGCCTGCGGTGGCCAATTTTACACTGGATTCCGCTAATGGCGGCGGTGGAGCATATGCGGCTTTGGAAGTGCCGCGTGATGCAACAAATGATTTTGGAAGTTGGACGCGGCGTATTGATCCGATCAATTTTGATCAATGGGATGCTTCGGGTGCGATTCCGGTTTTCCCAATGCCTGATCCTTATGAATACGACCGCCGGCATGTGTGCACATTTTACAGTCTTGACCGGAATTTCCGGCAGGGCGATTATCCGCTGCTGGATTCGGAGATTGGAACTTATGCGAATGCAAATTGGGCCGCTGCCCGTTATGCGAGTGCGGCGGCCTATAGAGCATATCTTTGGGAACGCTGGGGGGCTGTTTTTACGCCGATAGGGCCCGTGACAACGAACATTGAAAATCCCGATGCCGCCCGGACCTTTGATAATGTTGAAACACGCAGACGGATTTTGCATCTGCTGTATGCCCTGCGGGAGTATTATCTTCCGGCAAACTATTTTTCTTTGCCGGCGGCTCAGCAGGCAACCGAAAGGAATGCCGCCGCCCTGAGAGCCGCTCAGATTGTGGCCAATCTGATTGATTTCTCAGATGATAGCTCGGCCAATACGTCCACTGCAGGAACTCCTTATCCTGTTGGCGAAACTTATGGACCGTTTTATGGTCAGCCTTATACATTACCGGGTCCTTTTCTCATTGACTATGGCCAGCAGGCAAATGCGAATTGTACATTTATCACAAGACAGGTTGTCAATCAGTTGCTGTTTGAAGTCAGCCAGTATGAACTTGGAGTTGGGAATACGGCACTTGATTTTGGTTTGAACGCGACGGATATTGTTTTCGGCTATGAACGCCAGCCGTTTATTTCGGAGGTCTATACCAATTGGAATACTGCTAATGCTGTCGGTGCAGAGTTGGATACCTTTGCCATCGAACTGGTTAATCCGTATGACACTCCCATTGATCTTCTCGGCTGGACATTACGAATTGGGGCCTTCACCCATACGTTTATCGCTTCCCCGGGTAATACGACAACTGTTCCGGCCTACAGCCCGACGACCGGTTTAGGCCGGCTCGTGATCAATTTCAATAATTCAGCAGCAGTACCCGGCGGTGCGTTTTCCTACAATATTTCGGGAGTTAACCTCCCAATACTGCAAATGCGGATTACCGGCGCCAGGGCGAATATTGATTTGCTTCGGCCCGCCCCCGCAATTCCTGCGGCATGGGGTTTTACCGTTCCTGATCTGTATGCCGATCATGTTGCCAACGCAGATATATTAAGGGTTGTTGCTGTGACATTTCCCGGTCTGAACTCTCTTAAACGAAGTGACACGAACTGGGAATTTATTTACGATCAATACGAAGCTCAGAACTCGCTTGGGGGACCCTTTACGAGTACGCTCGGCCAGCCGAATGGAACCGTTACTCTTCCATTTCCAATTCCTGCCGCACAGCAGTTTCAACTGGCTGTGCCCAATGATCAGTTTCCTGTTTGCCGGTGGCATGACTTGGAGGTTTTGTCGCTCTTTGGAAACGGCTCTTCGACGGCTGTTCCGGCCAGGATCATTACCAACTCAATTTCGACCACTGCTGCCGGAAGACGCTTTTATGATCTGGCCGGAGCGACCAATAATCCACTCGAATATCTGTGTACGATGAACCGCCCGGATGTGGGGACCTTGCCCGGGCGGATCAATATCAATACCGCGCCGGTGCATGTGATCGCCGCGGCGATTCCGCCGATGCTGGTTGCTCCGAGTGTTTCTGACCCGAACGGTACGGTTACAGACTCAGCATTGGATTATGCGCAGGCCATTGTTGACAGGCGAAACACTGTCGGGCCTTTTGAAAGGTTGAGTGACCTGCTGAATATTACTGGAGTGCCTGGCTTGACACCCGATTTCCGGCTCTATGCCAATGACCCCAACGATTACTATAATGCCGGACAGCAAAGCATCGAAAATGACATCGAGGAACGGGACTGGATCTTGTCGAATCTGGCCAATAAGTTTACGGTTCGCAGCGATGTCTTTACGGCCTATATTCTGGTGCGTCTGGGCGAGAATGGCCCCCAGCGGCGGATGATCGCGATTTTTGACCGCAGCGGCGTCTGGACACCGGAAGATCGACCAAGACTGGTGGCCCTGCATCCGGTACCGGACCCGCGATAGAGAACAGAGAATACGGCGATTGTCATAGTCGTCTTAATTGTTATTGCGGTTTTGATATCGTGGCCGTCTTAACCGGTTACGACCGTCTTGACTGTCATTCCCGCGAAGGCGGGAATCCAGCGACAGCAGAACGACGTTATAAGGAGCAAGAGTCCATAGGGCATGAAGGATTATTTCGTTTATATACTGGCCAGTCAGCCAAAGTGAACACTTTATATTGGTGTTACGAATGACCTGTACCACCGCGTCCAGGAGCACAAACACAGGCTCGTGGAAGGCTTCACGAAAAAACATTATGTGCATCAATTGGTGCACTTTGAGCAGTTTCACACGATTCAGAGGGCCATTGAGCGGGAGAAACAACTTAAGAAATGGAACCGTGCGTGGAAAGTCCGGCTGATTGAGGAGACCAATCCCGACTGGAATGATTTATTTTATCACGATTGTCCAAATGCACCAAGACCCGGTAATCATGAAAGCGTTGGCGGGGTGTGAAACGCTGGACCCCCGCCTGTGCGGGGGTGACGAGAGAAGTGAGGATGGCTCTGCATCCGGTTCCCGACCCGCGATAACAGCAAACTCGTGTCATCCTGAGGCGAAGTGAAGGATCTCGTCGCTGGAGGTTCTTTCCCGATAAATCGGGACTCAGAATGACATTTTCGGGTACAGAATGGTATTTTCAGGTACGTTTTTATGGCGCAAAAAAAATGACCCCGCGGCCGGTTTCAGCAGCGGGGTCATTGTCGGTGATTATTTACATTAGGGGGTTTCCGCTGCCGGGGCGGGTTGCTGCGGCATCATCTTTTGCTGAATCTGCATCGCGGCATTCATAATTTCCATGAGGTGCTGCTTGGGCAGGATGATTCGCATTCCGCCTTGCCCGTCGGCGCTGTATCCGCCGATGGCTAAACTGCTCTGTGACGGCAGGTCCAGACCGCTGAAATCAGGCAATCGGCGACGGCTGGCCTTCACAGCCGGCTTGCATGATCGGTCCCATGCTCTGCATCATGTCGCCCAATCCGGTCATCAATTTAATGATATTGACACTGCAGAAAAAAATCCATGTTGGGTGTATTCTGCAGAAGGTCGAAAGCGGTTTTGGTTTCACCCGTTGCCGGAGCGGAAGCATTCCGGTCGACGAGCGCCTTGACATCGGCCTCGCTGTCGGTCCCCATGGTAAACATAATATGTGTCATCCGTATGTGCGGCGGTATAGGTCAGGCCGTCGCCATAGACTTGATTCATCATCGCCTGCATCGGGTCATTCGGGTCATCCGAGGGCGGGAACGTCAATACGATCTTATCGATCGTTGCGTTTCTTATACGTTGACACCTCCGGCTGGTATTCGAAGGGACATCGGCAGGCCGATGGCCTTATAAAAATCGCCCGCCATATCCATGCTTTCATTCGTGAGTTTCTGCATGGCAGCCATGTCTTTGGCGCCGAAGACTTCATGAAACTTAAAACGGCGGCTGGCCTTTCGCATACGAGAACGAAAAGGCGATTTCGTCGCCCATCGCCGCCAGCATTTTGTGCGTCAGATCTTTCATCTTTACAATCTGTTTCGGTCAGCGATGCATCGGGGCCGGATTCTTCCATGATGTCAAAAAAGTATGGCATACATCTTTTGCATCGACGGTTGATCGACTTTCATCAATCCATTTACAGCGTTGTTTGTTGTCCAGATAGCCCGTATAGGCAAAACCCGTCTTTGGCTTTCGGGTTGGCGACGAGCAGATCCGCCAGTTTCGGTGGCGTCTTTGGCACGTAGCGAGATATTCATGCTCAAACGCCGTCGGTTTCCGGCGTCAATGCGATCGTGGCCGAATCCGCATCGCCGGCGAATTGCTTGAAACAGGCCCCGTATAAATACCGATATAAAACTTACCGAATTCTCCCATCACCCCGCTCATCGCCTTGGACATTTCCGTTTCGGCCTTTTCCATCTCCGCCATGACCATCGGGCTGAATTGGTCATACAGCGCCGCCAGGTTGATATACCCCCATACCGGTGCGGCCACTGCTTCCTTGGCCTGTGCGGCGTTGAGTTTTTCCCGCTAACGGGGTTGTTGTGCCGCTCAAGGCGGTTTTTCAGAGTTTGCCAGTTTTTCCTTTTTTCGGATTCCGGGAGGACGATGGGCGTATTTTGCCGCCGCCCGCTTCGGCCAGTGCGAAACCGCCCATGGGTGAATTGGGCGACGAAAGAATGGTGAACCCGTCTGCGCCTACGGTACAGTTTTGCATTGGTTTTGACGAATTCGCCATAATTGGTAACCGGCACAAGGAGACCGACCGTCATGTCCGACAATCCGACCACCGTGAACGTCCCGTTCATTTCAATCCCGGTGAGCATGGAGTCGCCGACAACGTCCGCCAACTGCTGGTTGACCATCATGGTGGTGCTGATAGGGGCCACGCCGGCGAGGTACTGGTCCATTTTTTGCCAGTGATCCGTTGAGATCATTGATTCTTACGCAGAACATACAATCTTCGGGAAGCATTTCCAGAACAGGGTCGTCTGCAGCGTAAAACATTGCCGACGGAACAAATGATAATCAGGGCACAAATGAGGAATTTAAAATATTTGATGCGTTTTCATAAGCTATTCCTTTCAAAAATGGGGGGTTCTTTCTATTCCAAGACGCATTTAATATAAATCCGTTTTCATTTTTTTCCACAAGATATTTTATTTTTTCCGTAAAAAAGTTCCAACGTGTGATTGTAAATTTTCTGATTAGTGGCTAGTATCCCAAAATATTCGGCATTATAGTCCCTTAATGAGACGGGAAATATAGGGTTACCATGAAAATCAGAAACAATACCGCCAGCCTGTTGGATAATGATGGCCCCGGCGGCAATGTCCCCACAGTTTGGATGAGACCGCTGCCATGCCGATCATTGCGCCTTTGGCCACGCAGGCCAAATGCAAAGCCGTTGAGCCCAGACTGCGAAAGCGGGTTTGCCGCATCATTTCCCTGACGCCGTTTGTTCGTTTCGGGATTTAAATGGCTGTCTACAGCGAAAACTGGCAAAACTGATTAATATCGTCTTCGCTGACGGTTACCGACGATCCGTTTCATCATCGCATCGGTGCCCTCTGCGGCGGTATACATTGAATCGGTCATCGGGTCAAATATGACGCCGAGGACGGGTTTCCCTTCGACCATAACCGCTATACTGACGCAAAATAAAAATAACCCGCTAGCATAATTGTTGGTTCCGTCGATGGGATCGATGACCCACCAGACGGAAGTGCCGGTCCGGGGGCGGACAATGGAGCAGTTTTTCCGTCCGGTCCCTCTTCGGCGATCACTCCATGCTCGGGGATATTGTTGTCGAATATGGTCGATAATGATTGTTTTGACAAGCCGAATCCGCTTGCGTAACAATTTTCATTTCCGTTTTTTAACGGTTCGGCGGATACACCGCAACTGCTCCTTTGCATGCTGGCCGGCCAGGGCGGGCAGCTGCAATAGCGGTTTCCAGCATTTGGCTCAGTTCTGGGGATGGTCGTGTCATAAGCATCCTTTCTGTCTTGACAAGCTGTTTGGCGGGGTCTATTGTAACGGAACAATGAAATCAGGCCAATATTCAAATTTTAAAAAAACCGAAAAGCTTTCACGCGGTTGCCAGGATTACCGCAACCGTATTTTTTTTGTACCCTGTTTTGCGATAGGGGTCATTTTTGTGGGCCTCGGCAAAAGGATACATCCGTCTTGGTCCATTATTGGGGGTGTGCGGTTTTTAAAACAACGCTTTGGACTGCCATGTCCGGGATGCGGTTGGACCCATGCCGGGCAGGCTTTTTTTACGGGCCATATTCTTGAGGCATTTTGGATTCAGCCGGCGGCCGGAGTTTTTTTGCTTCGTTGCCGTCTTTGCTGCGATTTTTTTCTTTACATTGCGCCCTGTTTGGTATAGATTTTGGTTTTCTGAAATACCTGTTTTAAATCAGCATCAGGTATGAGTGTCCCTGTTGATATCCGCAGTGGTTGTGATCATGGCAGGATGGGTTGTTTACGCTGATAAGGTCGATTCTTGAAAAACTCGGGAACTTAAAAAACTTTGGTCGGTTTGATGCACGAACGGCGCTTTATATTGCACTTATTGTTTCACTTATTGTGAATTCAGGGTGCGATATTTTCGGTTTTCTGGTGTCGCCCGGCGTGTTTGAACAAAAAGTGACACCCGAATATGACTTGTTGGCACAGCAGAATCGTAAGATTTTACTGTGGGTGGAATGTCCCCATTCTGCGAGTGCGGATCATGATGTCAAAGACAAATTGACGGCGGCCTATTTGCTTTATCTGACAGAGATAGTCAAAATTCCATCTGAAAATATTCTGTTGCATCAACCTGTGGCGGAAACTGCCCTGATTCAGGACCCGGTCCAGATTGCTCGTGATTTGAACGCGGGTTATGTTTTTGCTCGTCCAGGTACATGACTATGAAATGCTGCCATTGAGTATGAAAAATTATTATTCCGGAGAAATGATTACCCGGTCTGTTCTGATGGACACGGATCTTGGGATTTCCGTGTGGCCCCGCAATCCGTCCGGGAAAATAATTCATGTCGGTGTGGACATGGAAACAAAAGGACGCGATGCCGCTTTAAGCCGGCTTGTTTCTGCAACGGTCCATTGTACCTTGCGGTATCTTTACCCTTGTGAAAAACTAAAATTTAAAGTGATGGATGAACGAATTTCGATTCAGGATACTTTTGAAATATAACTGTGTTAGGAGAGGTATTGTATGTACAAAATATTGATTTCGGATAAATTGGCCAAAGAGGGCATCGATTTAATTAATGCGACAGAAGGCTTCGAGGCCGTAGTGAAAACGGGCATGAGCGAAGATGAACTCATAACGGTTATCGGTGAGTATGACGGTCTGATCATTCGCAGTGCGACAAAGGTGACGGCTAAGGTTCTGGAAAAGGCCGGCAATCTCAAAGGCATCGCACGGGCCGGTGTTGGAGTGGACAACATTGATATTCCCGCAGCGACACAAAAGGGTATTTTGGTGATGAACACACCGGGCGGCAATACGCTCAGTGCCGCCGAACATACAATGGCGCTGATGCTTGCATTGAGTCGTAATGTAGTGCCGGCCTGTTCCAGTCTCAAAGAGGGTGCCTGGGATCGAAAGAAATATACCGGTAACCAGTTGAACGGCAAAGTCCTGGGCTTGATCGGTTTGGGGCGTATCGGTATGGCCGTGGCCAAAATGGCAACCGGTTTTAATATGAAGGTTTTGGGATACGATCCGTTCGCCGCCCCTCAGGAGGCTGCGCAATTGGGAATTGAAGTGACCGAGGACATTGAGCGTATCTACCGCGAAGCCGACTTCCTGAGTCTGCATATTCCTCGCAATGAGCAGACCACGAATATGATCGCCACGAAACAACTGAAGATGATGAAGCCAACATGCCGGATCGTCAACTGTGCCCGCGGCGGGATCATTAACGAAGACGATCTTTATAATGCGTTGAATGCCGGAGTCATTGCGGGTGCGGCAATTGATGTGTTTTCAAAAGAACCGCCGGATAATATGGGTTTCCAAAATTGCCCGACCTGTCTGGTGACGCCGCATCTGGGTGCCAGCACCGAAGAAGCCCAGATCGAAGTGGCTGTGGAGGCGGCTCAGATACTGTGTGACGCGATCAAAGGTGGTCCGATCAGCAATGCTCTGAATGCTCCGGCCAGCAGCGGCGGCGTTTCGCCGATTGTTTGTCATTATGCCGAACTGGCACAGCGCATTGGCACGGTGATGAGTACGTTGGCTCCGGGACATATCAAGGGCGTCAAGATTGAGTTCCGAGGTTCTATTGCCAACAAGCCGACTGATTCGGTTGCGACGGCGTTTACCATCGGCCTGCTTCAACCCCATTTTGATACGGTGATTAATATGGTTAATGCGCCGGTTGTTGCCAAGCAGCGGGGCATCAGCATCGACCAGACCAAGAATGAGGACATCAAGGACCTTGAGTCCAGCTTTACGGCTAGGGTAACCACCGACAAGGTAACCCGTACGATATGCGGGACTGTTTTTGGCGGTTGTTTGTTGCGGATTATTGACATTGACGGTTTTGGGATCGAGGTGACCCCCGAAGATACGATGGTTGTTATCTTTAACGATGACAAGCCGGGCGTTATCGGGTCCGTTGGTAAAGTCTTAGGCGAACATGGCATCAATATTAATACGATGGGCGTCGGACATAAGCTCGATGAAGGCAAGGCGATTCTGGCTGTAAGCCTGGACAAAACGCCGGACGAAAAAGCGTCTGCCGAACTGGCGGGTCTGGATTTTGTTAACGAGATGTATGTTTGCAAACTTCGGTAACAGACAGGTTATCAAAAGCCCGAGCGGTCCGTCAGACGTTTCGATGTGCCGGACCGCTCGGATTGTATTCAGGAAGTGATGGGATGACTGCCCGAAAGATAAAAGAAGAGAAACAAATGAGTTTCGGTTTTGATCTGGAGGTCGAATCCCAGCCGTCAACGGCCGGCAGCAAGACATCTGTCAAATCGAAAAAGAAGGTTTCCCGAAAAGCCACTCCTCCCCGAGAAAAAAAAAGATCATCAAGGAAGAAAATTGACATGGAAGTTGAGACCCCGATAGAAGCGGCAGAACCTGTTGTTCCTAAAAAACGTTCTCAAAAAACAGTTGCCGCCACCGCTGAATCCATGGCGGCCAAGCAGCGTGACATCAGTGTGAGCGAATTTTTTGCCAAGAATCGTCACTTGTTAGGGTTTGATAATCCGCGTAAAGCACTGCTGACGGCCGTGAAGGAAGCGGTGGACAATTCGCTCGATGCCTGTGAGGAAGCGCATATTCTGCCGGATATTATCATTGATATTAAGCCCGTTGAAAAGACAGATAACAAGTTCAGGCTGACCATCAGGGATAATGGCCCCGGGATTGTGCCCAAACAGGTTCCGAATATTTTTGCCCGGCTGCTTTACGGCAGTAAATTTCATACGTTGAAAATGAGCCGCGGCCAGCAGGGCATCGGCATTAGCGCCGCGGGAATGTATGGCTTGCTGACAACCGGTGAACCGGTACAGATCATCACCCGCACAAATAAAAAAAATCCCGCTCGTCATTATCACGTCCAGATCGATACGACGAAAAACAGGCCTGAAGTCATTAGTGACGAAGAATGTGAATTTGACCTGCCGACCGGAACCAGCGTGACCATTACGCTTGAAGGTAAGTACCTCAAGGGCAAGCAAAGTGTCGATGAGTATGTCGCCCAGACGGCGATGGCCAATCCGCATACGACCATTATCTATCATGCGCCGGGGGGAGAAACAAACGAATATCTTCGCCAGTCTCACGAGTTGCCGTTCATTCCGGCGGAAATCAAACCGCACCCCTATGGTGTGGAATTGGGCGTTCTTTTTAAGATGGCCCGTGAAAGCGGCAGCAGGACATTGGCGGATTTTCTGCGAAGTGACTTCTCGCGTGTCAGCCCGAGGCTGGGTGCTGAAATTGTCAAGAAAGCAAAAATCTCTTCACGTTTGAAACCCCAGAAAATTACGCTGAAAGAAGCCGAAAGACTGCATGAAGCCATCAATTCGACCAAGATAATGGCTCCGCCGACAGATTGTGTAGGTCCGATCGGAGAAGAAAAAATGATTGAAGGGCTTGCCCGTGTTGTCGAGGCAAATTTTTATACAAGCTGCACCCGCAAGCCGTCAGTTTATCGCGGCAATCCTTTTATTGTTGAGGCGGCCCTGGCTTTTGGATGTAAAGATTTGCAGAAAAAGGAAGATGACGACAAAGAACCCTTGATGCGGCTGGTTCGGTTTGCTAACCGTGTTCCCCTGCTATATCAGCAGTCCGCCTGCGCTACGCATAAATCCGTTCTTGAGACAAACTGGCGAAACTATGGACTGAGCCAGAGCCGCGGGGCACTGCCTTCGGGATCGATGATGCTGATGGTTCATGTTGCATCCGTTTGGGTGCCGTTTACCTCAGAGAGCAAGGAGGCGGTGGCGCATTATCCGGAAATCATCAAGGAACTGAAGCTGGCGATCCAGGAATGTGGCCGAAAACTGGGAATGCATGTTCGCAAGCAAAAGAAGATCAAAGATGAACTGATCAAACGCAGTTATATTGAAACGTATCTGCCCCATATCAGCCAGGCCCTGAAGGATATTTTAACGCTGCAGGACCGGCAGATTGGGTAACCTAAAAACTCGAAGACAATTTAAAGAATATACTCGAACGGACCCGTTCACTGCCGTAACCATAGAGAGGAAAGCATGGCCAGGGAAGAAGAACAAATTTTAGTGATTGAACGGAAAAAAATCGAAACAATAGGCCTGTTCCATGGCTTGATGCTTGATGTGCAGCCGTATCTGGAGGTGGTGTTCAGTGGTATTCCGGAGTTTAAGCTCCGCAAAGAGATGGAAACCAACCCCGATTACAAGCAATTGATCCCCTATGTCATTATGTGTTGTAACGGCAAATATCTGACTTATCTGCGCGGCAAGCGAGCCGGTGAGAAGCGGCTTGTCGGCAACCGATCAATCGGTATCGGCGGGCATATCAATCCGGTTGACGATATGTCACTGATCGGTTTTGAGGAGACTTATCTGAATGCCGTTAAACGTGAAGTCGAAGAAGAAGTTAATGTTCAAACATCTTATACGGACAGGATCGTTGCTTTACTGAATGATGATACGAATGAGGTCGGGCAGGTCCATCTTGGTGTCGTGCATCTGTGGACGCTGGATTCAGAAAACGTGACCAAAAAAGAGCAGATGATTAATCAACTGACTTTTATGAGCATCGAGGAGTTGATGGAGGTTCGTGACGAGATGGAGACATGGTCTCAGTTGTGCCTGGACGGTTTGAGTAAATTGGAACGCTGTGAGAAGACAGCATAGCAGATAAACGAGCAATATCGATGCCACAGGAATTGATTATCAGTATCAGCGGGATGAGGGGATTGATCGGAGAAAATCTCTTTCCCGAAACAGCGGCGGCTTATGGCTGTGCATTCGGAGCATTCCTCAAACAACGCCATCCCGACAAATCCAAAATGACCGTTGCGATTGGTCGGGATTCCCGGCCATCCGGTCAGATGATCTTTTCAGGCGTTGCCGCCGGGCTGACGGCCAGCGGTGTTAATGTTCTTGATTTGGGAATCTGTTCGACTCCGGGCGTCGGGATTATGCTCAGAGAGTTGAAGTGTGTCGGTGGGGTGGTTATCACCGCCAGCCACAACCCACCCCCTTATAACGGGATCAAACTGCTTTTAGAGAATGGCATTGCCCCGCCCATAGAGATGGCTCAGCAGATCATACAGATTTATCGTGATCGCCGCTTTGCATTGGCGGATTCGCTGAGATGCGGCCATGTTGCCGCTGACGACCGGACGCACGCCATTCATATCGACAAGGTGCTGGCGATTGTTACAAAAGAAACGATTGCGGCAAAAAGATTTAAAGTGGTTTTAGATAGTGTCAATGGTGCCGGCGGAGCAGCGGGCCTCAGGCTGCTTGAGGCTCTGGGCTGTGACGTGGTTGGCATGAACATTGAGCCGACGGGAATTTTTGCACATACACCGGAACCGACAAAAGAAAACCTGGTAACTCTCTGCGATGAGGTTAAAAGTGTCGGTGCGGCGGTTGGTTTCGCTCAGGATCCGGATGCGGACCGGTTGGCCATTGTGGATGAAAACGGGGTCTATGTCGGCGAAGAATTTACTCTGGCTTTGGCGACCCGGCAGGTGCTTTCGAAAATGAAAGGACCAGTGGCCGCCAATCTTTCGACCTCGCGGATGGTGGATGATATTGCCGAAGAAGCGGGTTGTGAGGTGATTCGCACGCCTGTTGGCGAAGCCCATGTGGCCCAGGCGATGGTTGCCAACAACTGTGTTATCGGCGGCGAAGGAAACGGCGGGATCATCGATCTTCGTGTCGGGCCCGTACGTGACAGTCTTGTGGGGATGGCGCTGGTTCTGCAGTTGATGGCTGATACCGGAAAGTCCCTCTCACAGCTTGCCTCCCAAGTCGGGGGATACACCATCTATAAAAGCAAATATCCCGTCAATAAAAAACAAGCCGGCGAGATTATCGAACAGGCCGGGGCAATTTTCACGGATGCAAAGCTCAATACGAGCGACGGTTGTCGCTTTGATTTACCCGACGGCTGGGTTCACATTCGAACCAGTAACACCGAACCGATCATGCGTGTGATTATTGAAACGAAGACCGATGAAGCGGCGGTAAATTATACGAAAGCAGTAGAAAAGATATGCCGGACTGTTCTGAACAAATAAAGGCGACCCCGATTCAGTCAGCGGATTCCTCCATACGCAATGTGACTTACTGGGGGATGCTGATCAATATTCTGTTGGCTGTTCTTAAGGGAGTTGTCGGGCTTGCTGTTGGGTCCCTTTCTTTGTTTGCTGACGGCATTCATTCTCTTTCGGATCTTCTGACGGATATTGCGGTTTTAATAGGGGTTCATTTTGCCGCCAAGGAGCCGGACTCTGAACATCCTTACGGGCATGGCAGGCTGGAAACGTTTTCCGCGTCATTTGTCGCGGTGGTTTTGATCCTTGTTGGCGCCGGGATGGTTTATAAGGCATCGGGAGATATTAACAAAATGCATACGGCGGGTGTTCAGGCGGTCACCATCAGTTCATGGGTCATCTGGATATCGCTGTTGTCAGTCATTTCAAAAGAAGCGATCTATCGATGGACCCGAAAAGTTGCCGTTGATACGAACAGTACCGCACTGTATGCCAATGCCTGGCACCACCGTTCCGATGCCTTCAGTTCCGTGGCAGTTATTGTCGGAGCGATGGCTGTTAAGTTTGGCTATCCGCATGGCGATCAACTTGGGGCGATTGTCGTTGGTATCATGATTATTTTGGTTGGCGTAAAAGTGATTGCTAACTGTATCAATGAGTTCGCCGAACGGGCGGTCGATGCCAGGATTGTCGAGCAGATTCAAAAAATTATCGAATCCGAAGAACGCATTCGTCATTGGCACAAGCTTCGAACCCGCAGTGTCGGACGGGAGATTTTTCTCGATTTGCATATTCTCGTGGACCCGGAACTGACGATTACGGAGGCACATGAAATTGCCGACAGTCTGGAACGGATCCTGCACGAACAAATGCCGCAACCGGTGAATGTCATGGTTCATATTGAGCCGGACACGCCGCGTATGCGTCAGGAACGATAAGGAGACATCACAATGAAGCAGCAAAAGATTGGGGCCTGTCATCTGTGTCTCTTGGTCACTTTGCTGTTAATTTATGTCTGGTCGTTTATTTACCCGTTCGATATGTTTACCTGGTTTCTTGAGATGCTGCCGGTTCCCCTCGGGTTGGCTGTGTTGGCTGGAACGTATCGAAAATTCCGCCTGACAAATTTGACCTATACGCTCATTTGGATCCATGCAGTTATTTTGCTGGTGGGAGCGCATTATACCTATGCCGAGGTTCCGCTGTTTGACTGGATTAAAGACATTTTTGATTTGAGCCGGAATCATTATGACCGTCTGGGGCATTTTGCACAGGGATTTGTCCCTGCGATGATTGCGCGCGAAGTGCTGATTCGTACGTCTCCGCTTCGCGGCAGCAAATGGCTTTGGCCGCTGGTGATTTCGGTCTGTCTGGCGATCAGCGCTGTTTATGAATTGATCGAGTGGTTGACGGCAGAGTTGTCCGGCAGTGCCGCAGAGGCTTTTCTCGGAACTCAGGGGGATATCTGGGATACGCAGAAAGATATGGCTTTTTGTTTGTTGGGTGCCGCGGCCGCATTATTATTCTTATCGGCTTGGCATAATCGGCAATTGAAAGGGATTCTAACCGATGCTTAGGCTTTTTTTTGAAAAGTCCACAGTGAGTTACTGTTTTGAAGAAGCGTGTAATAGCCGCATAGAAGATTCCCCTCTAATTCAAAAAATAGAATATCCGCTTCGATGGAAATTAATTCAAGACGGCCTCCATCCGTGATTTTCACGCTTCCGGCCTCATTTTGGACGGGACCTTCGTAGGTCAGGAATTTAAGTGGATGATCGAAGATACGTTCGACGGGAATAGAAGAATGTTTGATTTCTGAGGGATGAGCCAACATTCGCCAGGTCCATAGCGTCCGGTCGCTTTCGAGCATCAGATCCCAGTGCTTTTCGCCCGGTGTTTTATGTTCCAGAACAACAAATTGTTTTTGAGTTTGGAGATTCATCTTAAAAACCTTATTATAATGCCTAAAACCGTCTATTTGTCAAGTCAGTAGAAGAATTATTGAAGATTTATACGCTCTGTTGTAAAATAATGCCGACAGGTAAATTTTGAGATACCGACTAAGTTGTTTAACCAGAAAAAGAGGGAATTTATGGCACGAGTACGCATAAACTGGAATTTGATTATTGTGTTGGTTCTGGCCATTATCGCCGTTGCTGTAACCGGTTTGGGCTTGCGAAAATATCATCGAAAACAACGAGCCGAAGTCGGGCTTACTGAGGGGCTCTTGGCATATGAAAACGGTCAATGGGAAGAAGCCGCCGGTTTTCTTGGACAATATCTCAGTATCAATCCGGGAGATATTGACATTTTGATTAAATATGCACAAAGTCAATACCAGATTCAGCCTTTCAAACGGGAACATCTGGCTCAGGCAATTAATGCCTATCGTGTTGTATTGCGTCTCGAAGACAATGAGCTGGCTGCCAACGAAATTATCAAACTTTATTTGCAATTTGGAATGCCCGCTGAGGCGGAACTCATCGCTCGCCGGTTTGTTGAAAAAACTGAAAACGGTCAAATCCAGCAGTTTTTGGCGATTTCATTGGTTCGACAGAGGAAATACGAAGAGGCCGTCGATATATTAATGCAGTTGATTAGCCAGGATCCAAAACAAATCATTGCATTTAAGCTCCTTGGAGATATTGCGGAGAAACAGCCCGAAATTGCGGGAGCACAGGCTGGCGAGTGGTTTGATAAAGCGGTTGAAAAAAATCCGGACTCCGCACAGGCTTACATATTACGCAGTACTTATTTGGCCAAGCAGGGCCAAATTCAGGCTGCAATTGAGGATATTGAAAAAGCTGAACAGTGTGACCTTTCAGATGTCCAAATGCGCCTTAGCCTTGCGGCGGTATGGGTTCAGTTAGGGATGTATAATCGAGCCCAGACGCACCTGGAAACCATCAAAGGTATCGACCCCGACAATGAGGAACTCTGGTACATCTGGGGGGTACTGGCCAGTGAAATGAGGGATAAACAACAGATTATCAGGATTGCCGAAGAGGGATTGCAGCATCTGGACCCGGAAAATTACGGTTTTTTAGCATTGGCGGCAGAATTATTTGTTCAGTCCGATCAAATTCAACGCGCAAGAGAATGTGTATCACAACTGAACGAAGCGGAGGCCGAGCGTGCCACGATTCTTTATCTAGAAGGACTGATTGCAAAAGCGACGATGGATTGGGCAGGGGCAATCCAAAAATGGCAGCGGTCGATCCAACTGGGATTTTCCTCGGAAATGGTTTATTTAAATTTAGTGGACACACTGGAACAGATTAATAATCGTCCCATGGCGATTCAAATTTTACGTCGTTATCTCAGTCAATCCGGTGAATCGTTTAAAGGGCGTTTAAAATTAGCGGAAATTCTTGCAAGGGATCGGCGGTGGCAGGAAGCTTTGGATCAGGCCGCGGCCGCTGCTCAGGAAAATCCAACTAATCTGGAAGCAAAAGTTTTGTATTTACGCTGTCGGATCGAGGTGTTGGATGAAATAAGGGAGACGGAGGCAGCCGTACTCAAAACCGCAATTGAAAATCTGATTCGGTCCAATGACCTGTTTCCTTGTCGAATGTTGATGTTTCATCTGGCAATGCGACAGAATAATAAAGCTTGGGCCGAGCAAACTCTGACAGAGATTGAGGAAAAGTTTGGCCGAAGTGACCAAACCATCCTTTCGAAAGCCAGGTTGTATATGCTCCAGGGCAAGATCGCTGAGAGTATATTGGTGTTAGAAACGGCAGCGAAGGATTCCCCCGATAACAGCGAGATCATACAATTATTAGCTTCGGCCTACAGTCGAAATAAACAGTTTGAAAAGTGCACCGATTTGCTTACCACCGCTTACGATCAAACAAGCGACCCTTATAAGCAGAGAAAATATCGATTGTGGCTGGCCGAGATCATGATTTTAGAGGGTAAACCGGACGATGCGGTTCAGGTATATCGTCAGATGGCGAAGGAAAATACCAGTGACATATTTGCACGTCGCCAACTGCTTTCATTTGATCGGCAATCGTCAACACAGGAACAGATACAGCAATGGATCGATGAGATAAAAGCTGCTGAAGGTGAGGATGGATGGCAGTGGAAATATGAACAGGCCAGGACGTGGTGTAAAACGGATGATGGTTTCAGTCGGTACTATGAGCAAATTGTCAAAATGTTAAATGAAAATCTTAACCTCAATGCGGACGATCAGGAAAGCCGGATTTTGCTGGCATCCTGCCATGAGCGGGCCGGGAATGTCCAATTGGCACTGAGTCTTTATCAGGATGCGATGAGCAGGAATGTGGATAACGTCGAATTTGTCGTTGCTGCTGTGGGTGCCATGTACCGGGCGGAAGAATATCGGCAAGCTCAGGATTTATTGACACGCGTTTCTCAAAGTGGGGTTTGGGATTCTCGATTGGCGAAATATGAGTTACAAAACAGCCTGCGCGTGGGACAAGATGATAATGCATTGTCCGTCCTGGAAGAAATGGTGACACAGTCGCCGGACGATTATGATGCGAAACTGTCATTGTCGCTGTTGCAGATCCGAAATAAAGACTTCAGTGAAGCACAAAAGAACATACAAGAAGTGATTGAAGCCCGACCTGATTCGGTTGCTGCTATGACTGCGATGGCGGATCTCTACCTTCGATGGCAAAAACCTCAGGAGGCTTTAGAGCTGTGTGATCGCTATCTATCCGAAAATGAATCTTTACCTGCCTATACGATGAAGTGCCATGTGTTATTGAATATGGGGGATATCCCCGGAGTACTGGATGGGATCAGCAGGATCCAATCGAAGTATGGTGACGATAAGGATGCTTTATTGATTGTCAGTCGCTTATATCAATCGATCGATCATACACAAGAATCCATCGCGGTGTTAGATCGTTTGCTGATGCAGTTCGGAGGAGACGTTGCTGTCCAGAAGCAGGCTGCATTGCTGTTTCTGAACCAACAGGAGCCCGGTCGGCGTAAAAAGGGTATTGAACTTTTAGAGAGCGCCCTTCAACAAAGACCGATGGATGTTAAATTGCGTATTCAAAAGGCTATGACGCTGATTCAGCAAGATAATGGGGACGCATTTGAACAGGCGCGTTTGATTTTAGAACAGTTGATCAAAGAGTATCCTCGACTTGAAGTTGCATGGTGTGCATTGGCAAAATTGTCGCTGCAGGAACAGGACTCGATTCACGCGATGGATTATGTGCTGAGGGGATTATTTTATTTGCCGGAGAGCCGGCCTCTTCTTTTGTTTAAAGCACAGGCTGAAAGCATGCATTCCCCGATGTCCGCAATTGCGTCGCTAAAATCGCTTTTAGAAAAAGAGCCACAGGATACAACGGTAATTCTGATGATTTCGCTGAATTATCGAAGAGCCGGTTTGAGGCAGGAGGCATTGAATCTTTTGCGGGAAAGTTTATCACACCCTGAACTGAAGGAATCTGTGGAGTTGCAGAATGAACTGATGGTGGTCCTGTACGAATTAGAGCAGAAAGAACAGGCTAAGGAAATTTACCAAAAACTGGCTCAGCAGGCAGGTGATAGCCGAGTCCTTGCCAGTTGGTTGGGATTGCTTGCTAAAGATCAATTACTCGAGGAAATTCGTGATACTTTTCAGAAATGGATTGGCACCCACCCCGAGCAGCTCGAATCTGTTCTTGATATAGTAATATCGGTGGTTATGACGGTCGATCCGTCCGATGAAAACAAGATTGCAGAACAGATTGTAAAATCTGAATTAACTCAAAATCCTCAGAGTGCCTCTGCTTGTTTTGCAATGGCGATGCTGCTGCATCAAACGGGGAGAAAAATAGATGCAGTCCCATGGTACGAAAAAGCGATTCAGATTGATCCACAAAGTGTCATTGCGATGAATAATCTTGCCTGGATACTGTGTACCGAAAAATCAGAGGACCATAAGGCATTGGAAATTGTTGAAAAAGGACTTGCGATCAATCCATCTTATATTGATTTAATTGACACCCGAGGCGTTATTTATATGCATCTCGGAGAGTATGAAAAGGCTGTCGATGATTTTGAGCAGTGCGAAAAAATGTATTTGAGTGCAAACCCGAATAAAACAGTTTCTGTTTATCGGCTGGGAGAATGCCTGATGCACCTGAAAAAAGACCGTGAGGCATTATTCGAGTTCTATAAAGCCAAGGATTTGAATGCCGCAAAAGGGGGCCTGTCTTCAGAGCAATTAGGGCAACTCGAAATGATAATTCAGAAACTGTCGAAGAACTCATCACAATAATACTTTTTTTGCTCTCAAATGATTTATAAATGTAATAATACCCAAAAAGACACCAAAGCAGGTCTTTAATGCCCGCTGAAAAGAAGAGTTTTTTAGGTTGTATTATCGGGCCAATGCGATATTTCGGATTTAAGCCCATAAAAACGCTAATAAATCAAACTTTTTTCTTGCTATTATAATTGTGAAGTGTTAACATCAGATTCGTATTTCTGTTGTTAAAACGGATATACGGGAGAAAGCATGAGATCTCGGAGGGAGAAAACTCTTGCGGAAGTGATATTTTGAACGAGCGGGATGACTGCTTGTTGAGTAGGTTTACGTTTCTTTTTTTCTTCCTCCAATGTGCCTGGTTACGGCGCAACTCATTTCTCTTTAATTTTTTATGGGCAGATTTTGTAGTTTGTTAAATTGAATTGAAATGAAAGTGAAACATTACAGGGAGAAAATTGTGAATAGAACAAAAAATTCTGCATTGATTATTGTTTTACTATGTATCGGCTTTGCCGGTGCAGCATCGACATTGACATTTACTCCGTCAAACAGCGATCTCTATGATCTGGAACATTCACACTATTATGCTTGGAACATTGATCTGGGCAGTGGCAACGAAATCGTTGCAGCCAGTATCACCTTGAACCGTATTTATGACTGGTCAGGCGGAAATGAAGAAGATGCGTTATTTATTAACCTTCTTGATGACTGGGTCGGCACCTCTCCAATTTATATCGGCAGTGACAATAAAAGTGTCACTTCAAATCAATTTGGTGACGAGAATCTGATCACCACACTCGAGGTTTCAGAAGATATCGGGATTGGTTCGGCCAATGCAAAGACCATCACAATTAATTTTACCAGTGACCAATTGGTAAAGTTAAATGACTATGCCATCGATGGCCAGATCGCGTTGGGCTTTGACCCGGATTGCCATTTCTATAATAGCGGCGTATCATTCTCAGCAACTGTTGTTCCTGCTCCGGGAGCAATTTTGCTCGCAGGAATCGGAATGACGCTGGTAGGATTTCTGCGAAAACGCAAAAACTATCAGGAGTAGACAGATATATCGTTAGTTTTGTGGTTCGTGGTGCATGAAAAAAACCTGACATTTCAGGACCAGTGAGGGTTTGAAAATGAAGTTAGAAAAATATATTTCATTCTTGGTTTGTGCAGTTCTTATCGCGAGTTTACAGGTTATTGCCGGACCAACGTATTCGTTTGTTTGTGTTTCGAATAACAGTGCAGCCAATGCCGCAATCGGCGAATCCCAGTTATCTGTCGAAATCTTAAACATGGGAGGTGGTCAAGTAGAATTTCTGTTCATAAATTCCGGATCAGACCCGGCTTCCCTTACTGACATTTATTTCGATGATAGTGGCCTGGGGATTCTTTCGGCCCCGATGGGGTTTGCGGACATTGTGGGCACTGTTTCTTTTTCGCAGTATGCAAAACCGGGAGATTTGCCGGGAGGAAGCAGTTTCAGTACAACGACTGGTTTGTCGGCTGATTCCGATTCACCCGTATCCTCAAACGGAGTAAATACAGGCGAACAGCTTGGCGTTACCCTTTTTGGAAAATACGGCAGTATTGTGGATCAATTTGACAATGGCGGCCTTCGAATCGGGCTTCATGTTCAGGCGATGGGAACGGATGGCGAAAGCGAATGGTTTATCAGCAACGGTCCAGTGATTGTTCCAGCTCCGGGAGCAATTTTGCTCGCAGGACTGGGAATAACACTGGTCGGTGTTTTGCGAAACCGCAAGAATGCTCTTCAAGTATAGCTGTATTTTCCACATTCAGGCAAGTGCAAGGCAGACAGACTGAAGCGTCAATTGTCCAGAGATTTCAGGTGTGAGTTTGCGTTTCTGACCGAGTGGAGGGGTTGTTCATCGTTTTTCCTTGCTTTTGTAAAGGAGAAATGATATAGTATAGCATGTCGAAAATCGGGGGTAGAATTTATAAATTGGTTTGCCAGAAGGTGGTAGCATGAGAAAGCTTGTGCCGCTTTTTATTCTGCTGGGACTATGTGTTTCTTTGGATGCTGGTATTCCGGGCGATATTGATGCCGATGGCTTTGTTGGTCTGCAGGATGTACGTTTTATAGCAGAGCAATGGCTGGGAGTTCCGGGTGATCCCAATGCGGATATCGCCCCCTTGCCGGACGGCGATGGAACGGTGAACGTTCTGGACTTTGCCGTAGTGGCCGATCACTGGCTGTTGGCGGATCCCGACCCCAATGAGATGATTTTTATCTCCGGCGGCCAATTTCAAATGGGGGATTCTTTTGCGGAGGGTAATTTTGATGAATTCCCGCTTCATGCTGTCACAATCGATGCTGTTTATATGGGAAAGTATGAAATTACCAATGCCCAATATTGTACTTTCCTAAACTCAATGTTTGACAGTAACTCGGTTTACCTTTCAGCGAATATGGTTTATGGAACCGATAACGATCAAATCTATTGCGACACTTCAGCCAGCAATGCTTCCAGCCAAATTGCATATGCAGGCGGTGCTTTCACCGTGCAAATGAAGGGTGATCGTGACATGTTGGACGACCCCATGGTTAGGGTGACTTGGTATGGGTCGGCGGCTTACTGCAACTGGCGAAGCCAACAGGAAGGGTATGAGTCCTGTTATGACCTGTTAACCTGGTTCTGTGATTTTTCGAAAAGTGGGTACCATTTGCCGACCGAGGCGCAATGGGAGTATGCTGCCAGAGGTGGATTTCCTGACAGACGATTTTCTTGGGACGACCCCAATACCATTTCCCATAGTCTGGCTAACTATAGAAGCGCTTGGGAATTGGGTGTTCCTTATTATCCATATGATGTCAGTCCTACGGAAGCCGACCATCCGGATTGGGATGATGGAATCGATCCTCACACTGCTCCAGTTGGCAGTTTTGCTCCTAACGGGTTTGGACTGTATGACATGACAGGCAATGTCTGGGAATGGTGCAATGACTGGTATGATGAGGATTATTATAATGTAAGTCCTGCCAGCAATCCGACCGGGCCGATATCCAGTCCGTATAGTGTACGCGTTCATCGCGGCGGCAGTTGGGATTACAACGCCGAACTTTGCCGGGTGTCATGTCGTTCAACCAAGGCTCCGGCGAATCGATACGGCGGCTCCGGATTTCGTGTTTGCCGAAATTTAAATTAAGTGTTAACGACTTCAAGCAGCCCAATAGAGTTTCTGGAAGATTTTCGGCTTTCGCCATGTTCCGATACCATCCCACCAGATTGAAGTGTAATCAATCGATGGTTTTTCAGCAGAACTGTTTAATGATTGAATGATCAGTTGATGGAAATGCCGCATGCAGGTAATGCCTCCGATTCGCCACGCGATGGCGCCTAGTTCTATCATACGGTCGCGAATCTGAGAGTCCGGAGAACCTGACAGGCACAGCAGTTGGCAGGCTTCGTTCGCCATCGGCTGGAACTGTTCATTCCACTGACAAAAGAGCTCTTTTTCTTTTTGTTCAAGATCCAAAAGCAACCGTTGACTCTCTTCTCTTTGTTGTTGTTTTTGCTCTCGAATTTGAGACAGTCGTTGTTTGCGATATGCCGCACTTTTTGGGAGCATTGTTTCGATAAGCCCGATGATCGGATCAAAGACGATCCAGAGCAGAAAGGTTGACGTCAGAGTGCCTTCCGGAATTGTATTCAGGGCGGATGAGAAAGGAGCATAAGAAGATAAGCTGGACAAACCTGCCAAGGCCCCCAGAAAAGGTGCTAAGTCGTAGAGGAAGATATAGTACACGGATGTTGAAAGAGGATGCTCCGCAGAGGTTTGGTGACGAACAACGCCCTGATAGACCGCAAATAGATAGACGGTAAAAACAAAAAAGAGCAAGACAGCAGAATACCCTGAGACGGAAAAAATAAACCACCACTTGAATCCCGCCTGATAGAGGGAGAATACTAAAAGAGAAGCGGCACAAAGCAGAAGCCACAATGTGCCGCATACGTGAATTCGTTTAAGAAATTTTTGTGAGGTCATTTTCGGCCTCTTTAAACCTCTCTATTTCATACTAAGGCGCGGCAACTGCGGCAGCGGCTGAGGCGCCTTGCAAGACCGGGCTCAGGATTTCGGCGGCTGTTAAGCCCAGTGAAGCAAAAATAGTCGGTGGAACATAAATAAGATCGCCATCCTGAAGCAGGACATTCTGTTCCATGTTTCCCTGTTCGACCATGTTCTTAAAATTCAGAGCAAATATTTTCGAGGGTTCTCCGGGGACTGGTGAAGGACGAATGATCTGAATTCTTTCCTTCCAGGCCAGATTGTTTGGGATGGCTCTGCTGATTGCTGAAAGGGTCGTTTCGCGGCCTGAAAATACCTGAGCTCCAGGGCGTTCTACCATGCCCACAACATAATACAGTTTACTTCTATTTACAACCCGTACATCAACCGGGTAGTCTCCGTTGAGTTTGTAGAGAGCAATAAACCGATCTGAGATAATTTCTGCCACCTGTTTTGGGGTTTTCCCGGCAACGTGAATCTCTCCGACATTTTCAAATGAGATTTTTCCATCAGGCCGGACAACTTGAGTTTGGCCGACTTCATAACTGCTGCCCCCCAACTCAGGGATATTAGAGGCGATAACCCTTACCTCATCCGGCGGGTGCAGGATGTAATTGTCCATGCTAACATCGGCCTGACTTGGGTTTAAAAAGGCCTGAATGTCCTCAGGATTTGAAGAAAAGCAACCTGCGATAAAAATAATCGATGCAAAGACGATCACGAAGGGAACAATTTTCCTGTTTGTCATAATTATCTCCTTTCCTTATCATTTGGTAATGTACATATAGAGTTTTCGTCCAAGATTATAAATATCTTTAGCTGTTTTGTCAAGATTAAAAATTTTCATATCTTTTGTTCTGAAAAAGAGTTAGGTTTTGTAAAGAAAAAACGGAAATGTCAGGTATAAATACTTGCAAACAAGGCCGTTTATGAGTAAATTGTGGGACCTTGCTGTGCAATGGAGAGGTGACCGAGTGGCTTAAGGTAACGGTTTGCTAAACCGTCGTAGGGATACAATCCCTACCGGGGGTTCGAATCCCCCCCTCTCCGTATTAAATCCTTGTTTCTGTTTCAGAAATGAGGATTTTTTCATGTCTAAAAACACTAAAATCTACTGAAATATTTTGTTCTTACGCTAGAAACGAAGCTTTTATTTGTTCAGATTTCCAAGATTTGAGTTGTTTCTAAAAATGAAAAGATCATTCCATATTTTATGGGTACAGCATTTCACCAACGTCTCTAACGAACTTCAAGTGGATTATGGGCGTGAGGATTTATAAGTAAAAAACAACTGAAGATTTGCTTTTGTGACATAATTTTTTGAAGGATATGAAAAAAAACTTGACAACAAAATGGCAGATGTATATTTTTTGTGAGGTGGCAGATAAATCCCAAGGAGCTTTGTGTATTGGGATCGCAGTCTAGGGCAAAAGTTGGAGGTTGCGATAAGGAGAAAGGAGAAGTTTCTGTCCTTTTCGTACCTGTTTTTCAACAGAAGACGGTTTGAGTCTGCGCTGAATGTGCGCTTATAATAACTACCGATAATATTCTTCTGTAAGATGGGAAAGGAAAAATCATGTCTTATACGTTGTCAATTTCATTTTCTAAATCACTGTTTTTAGCGATATTGTTAATCTGTGGATTTGCCTGTTTTGCGGCAGATGATGCGATTACTTTACAGGTTTTATCTGCCGAAGAACTCCAAGTACAGGTCGAAGATATCCAATCAACGGCTCAGCAGTATGTAAACGAGCCAAACATTCCACAGGCTGTTGAAGAATACCGGAAAATTCAAAAAATGGTTCCGACCAGTGCTTATGCTCTGGATGCTCAAGACAGGGTTATTCGTTTATATCTCAAAAATGGTCAGCCGGGTGATGCCAAGGTTGCTTTGAATCAATTGAAGCAGAATTATTCAACTCAGCCAGAGTATGTTCGAAAGGCTCACGAACTGGGCTGGGAGTTCAGGAAAAAAGGCGACGATGCAACCGCGTTGCAAATCTACAAGGATTTAAAGCAGCAGTTTCCGGGGCACGAACTGGGCGCTAAGATCCAGCGGTCGATTATCGGGACCTACCTGCAAAAAGGAGATACGGCAAACGTGGCCAAAGCGGTTGAGGAAATGAAGACTCATTTTAAAAACAGTCCCGATTACATCCATCAGGTGGAATATGTATCGGATCGATTGACGGAGAAAGGGCTTCATGGTCTCGCTAAAGGTATGTGTGAGTCATTGCTTGAGCAATACCCGGGTCATGATGGGGAAATCTGGTTTTTACAGAAGAAGATTCGGGCGGAATTGGGGCTTGGCTCTGAGGCTGTTGCGGATGCGGAAGTGGCGGTCATTCATCAGAAATATGCCAATCATAAAGATTATCATGATGCCTTAAGCTGGACAGCATATGAATATCGCACATATGGCTACTATGATAAGGCCATTACCATGTATCAGGATTTGTATGACAAGAACCCAGACAAGAAAGTTCAGCTTCGTTGTGATGAGGGGATTGCCCGCTGCAATGTACGTTTAGGCAATGAGCCCAAAGTTCAGGAGCAGATTGACCGGATTTATTCCAATTATACGGATAATCTGTCAGGGGTGACTTTTTATATGTATGGTATCGGAGAAGAATATTACAAGATGGCACAGGATGCCGAAACAACCGGGGACCCCAATCAACTTTCTACGAAATACTATGGTCAGGCTATCGAGGTGTGGAAGCGGCAGTTAGCGGAATTGCCGGCTTATTACAATGCTAATTTTGTGTATTATCTTGCAGTCTCATTGGCTCGAACGGGGGATTATACACAGGCGATTAATTATTATCAGCAACTCGTGGATCAATGGCCGGATTATGAAGAGGCGTGGGATGCACAGCATATGATCGCAGACTGTTATGAAAAACTCACTGCATCGGGCCGAATGGATTTGAAAACGGCTCAGGAGCAGAGTAAGGCAGCATATCAAAAGGTGATTGACAATTATGCCACCAGTCCGGCGGTAAAAGTTGCACAGCGCAAACTGGCTAAAATGGAGCAGGAGTAAATCATGAAGGGGATTACCATGAAGTCAATAGTCATCATTGGATACATCATAATTATTACGGCTTTGGTCATGGCATGTACACCGTTGCCGCCTTACGCGGTGATCATCGATTATGATACTTCTGTCGTCGAAGGGCAGACCGCCTGCTTTGAAGGGTATGGTTACACCCGCGATGGCGGGACAGCTTCTTATGAGTGGGACTTTCCTCCGCAGGCTTATTATATCCAGGGGGACAAAACCGAAACTGCCAGTTGTAAGTTTTATCCGGCCGGGAGCTACAATGTTTTATTTACCATTATAAGTTCTACCGGTCTGAGTACGACGTTAACCTGTACGGTCACTGTTTCAACGGCAGATAGTCACTGGTATGTTAGCCCGGATGGGGATGATAATTATGATGGACTACATGCTACCTATGAAGGTGGTGATGACGGCCCCTTTAGAACAATCCAAATGGCTATTGACTCAGCTTCGCCGGGCCACGAAATTATTGTCAAACCGGGGACCGAATCCATTCCTGTGGTCTATTACGAACAACTGGATATGAAAGGCAAGAGCCTGAATATTCACACAGATAATCCTGATAATTGGGAGGCCGTTAAAAATAGCATTATTGATGCTCAGGAGCGGGGCACGACGGTTATTTATCGAGGTAACGAAGTCAATGGAGTAGGCGAAGATGAGGTTGCGGCATTAGAGGGCTTTACGATTACCGGCGGTGCGCCTGCAGGCGATGGATTGGCATTACATTTAACGCTTGACGATAGTACTGGAACAAGTGCTGAAGATTTATCCGACAAGGGCAGAGACGGCACCCTTGAAAATGAACCGGTCTGGGCGACAGATCGGAACGGAAACGCTGCATTGTTATTTGATGGCACGAATGATTATGTCGAAATAACTGATTATAAAGGTGTTGTGGGGGGAGGTTCTCGAACCTGTACAGCGTGGATCAAAACCGCATCGGTGTCCGGCGAAATCTTATCTTGGGGTGAAGAATATTTTGGCGGCCGATGGATTATTCGGGTCAACGAGGGAGGACAACTCCGTGCCGAAGTTCAAGGTGGCAATATTATTGGCACGAGCATTATTAACGACGATGCGTGGCATCATGTTGCTGTTGTTGTAGAAAATGACGGTAGTCCGGACATTAATGAAGCCAGATTATATGTCGATGGGCAACTCGAAATGATTAGTTATTCGGTTGATGAGCCGATTAATAGCGGCTCGGTTCAAAATGTACTAATTGGCGTTTATTTTGAGGCAGGCGTTCCCCGTTGGTTTCAGGGATTGATAGATGATGTGCGGATTTACAGCCGGGCTCTGGGTGATGGGGAAATTCGGGGATTGGACGAGGTTGAAGAACCGATCGCTCACTGGAAGTTGGATGAAAATGCCAATGATGCTACTGGAAATGGGCATAATGGTACGGGACCGGCAAACCCTGTTTACGGCGACGGAATGGTCGGAGATGCAATCAGTTTGAATGGTACCGATCAAGACATCTCTGTTGCCAATCATCCACAACTAAAGCCGGAATTACCATTGACGGTGGCTGCGTGGGTATATACGGAAAACTCCGGGACAAACGGCATTATTATTCAGACGGATGACTGGAACACGACTTATTCCGGTGTCTATCTTCGATTAAAATCCGATGGGATTGATACGATTGCTTTAGGGTATGGAGATGGCGCATCAAGTTCCTACAGGGCTCTCCGCAATATCGTTGGTACGACGGTATTAGAACCGCACCGATGGTATCATATTATCGGTGTAATCCGGGGTGCTGAGGACATGACGATCTATATTAATGGTAAGGATGATAGAGGACAATGCGGCGGTGTAGGAAGCGGCAATCTGAATTATACGGACCATGATATTACGATTGGCAGCCGGCATGGAATCGATTCGTTTTTCCAGGGGCAAATCGACGATGTTTGCATTTATAACTATGGACTGACGGCGGCTGAAGCGAAAGGCCTCTATCGAAACTGCTTTAACGACGGCGGCGGCATTAAAGGTCACGGTGCGTCTGCTAACATCTCTAAATGTATCATAAAAGATAATTCCTCTGAAACCGATGGCGGCGGAATGGATGGTGTTAATGGTGCGATTTCCCATAGTTATATTATGGGTAACACGGCCGCCGGAAATGGCGGAGGCTTGTCGGGCTGTAACGGCGATATACGTAACTGTGTCGTCGCGAAGAATGCTGCCCTGAATGCAGGAGCAATGGACCATTGCGATGGAGATATTGTAAACTGTACGATTGCTGATAATGGCGCTATGCTTATCGGCGGGGGTCTTCAAGACTGTGTCGGTTCTATTGTTAACTCGATCTTGTGGAATAACCGTGATAATTCCGGCATTTCGCAGGAGTCACAAATCAGGGACTGGTCGGCGGCCATTTCCTACAACTGCATCCAGAATTGGCCCAGTGGCGGAACAGAAAATATCAGCGGTGATCCCAGCTTTGTCAATCACAATGCCGGGGACTATCGTCTGGATGCGGCCTCGATGTGTATTAATGTTGGTGATCCGAATTTGAACTATGCCGATCAGGTTGATCTGGATGGAAACTCCAGAGCCGAAGGCCATGACTTAAGAATTGATTTGGGGGCTTATGAATTTCAGCAGACAATATGGTATGTCGATGATTCTGTAACAGAAAGCGGAGACGGTTTGACCTGGGCGACAGCGAAAAAGACTATCCAGGAGGGAATTAATGTCAGCAGTAATAATGAAATTGTTCTTGTCGCTAATGGAACCTATACAGGTACCGGCAATCGAGATATTGATTTTAGTGAAGACCTTGAATCTGGGTCGAGAGCGATAACTGTCCGCAGCCAGAACGGCCCGGAACAGTGTGTTATTGATTGTAATGGATTAGAATCGGCTCCGCATCGAGGATTCTATTTCCATACCGGAGAAGGAGTCGATTCCGTTGTGGATGGTTTTAGGATTAAGAAAGGTTATGTGAATGGCGTCAACGGCTTTCCGGTCATATATGGAGAAAATGGAACCGCCAGCGGTGGGGTAATAGGGTGCGATGGCAGCAGTCCAACGATACGGAATTGCTTTATTGAAAACAGTACTGCGACTCAATATGGTGGGGGACTTTTTGCCTGTCGCAACTCGAGACCGATCATTCAAAATTGTGTTATCATGGGCAATAAGGCATATCGCGGAGCTGCGGTATATAGTAAATACAATGATAGTCATCCACGCTTGGTCAATTGCACGATGTTGCATAATATCGCTAACAATAGCGGCGGGGCTATTTATCACTTTGAAGGAGATTCTACGTTAATTAATTGTATCCTTTATAATAATTCAAGCCCGGCAATAGGGATTCAGACTGATGCAACATGCTCTATTTCATACTCTTGTATTTCGGAAGTTCTGCCAAATGAAACTTGGTTGATCAGGGGAGATGTTTTAAAAGAAAATACAAATCCATATTTTATATCGTATCCGAATTCCGGCGACGATCAGACATGGGGCACAGAAGATGATTATGGTGGCGACTTACGCCTTCAGGGTATAAGCCCATGCCTTGATGCAGGGACTAATGATGTAACTGATATGCCGGAGACGGATATCACCGGTTTGTTGCGTGTTTCGGATGGGAATGACGACGGTGACACGATTGTGGATATGGGAGCGTATGAGTACCAAGTTAATCATGCCCCTATTGCCAAGGATGACCCGGGCTTAACTGGTCAGTCGATTGATTGTAGCGGGGGCGGGTCGGTGACGATCAATGTCTTGGCCAACGATTTTGACCCGGAAGGCGACGATCTGTGCGTCGAATCGAATGTAGTACAACCGGCACACGGTACGGCAGTGATCGGCAATGGCGGCCTGACGATTATTTATACTCCGGATTCCTATTTTTCCGGCGTCGATTCGTTTCAATATCAGGCGTCCGACAGCCAACTGGAATCAAACTGGGCCACCGTAAAGTTGAATGTACAGCAAAGCGGCCAACCGCCGGTGGCGCAGGATGATGAAATGACGATTCTCAGGGGGTCGGCGGAAACGGTGATTGATGTTCTGGGTAATGACACGGATGCGGATGCGGGCGATACGTTGTTTGTGTTGTCTTGCGGGTTGGCGGTGCATGGTGAGGTTGTGAATAACGGCGTGGATGTTACGTATCGGCCGGCGGCGGGGTATAGCGGGACGGACCGTTTCAGTTATACGGTTTGTGACGGCGGGGGGTTGTCGGATGAGGGGACGGTTGTGGTGTATGTGATGGGCGTTGACGCCGGAGCGGATCAGGCGATCGAGTTGCCGCATTGCCGGGCGTTTTTGGATGGGGCTGTTCGCGGGGCTCCTGCCGGAGCGACGATTGGCTGGGATGTTTTCGATGCGCCGCTTGGGGCGGGGGTTGTGTTTGGTTCGTATACGGTCGAATCGCCGGATACGGTGGCGGAGTTTTCGCTGCCGGGGACGTATGTTGTGCAGCTTGAGGTTGATTGGCAGGGGCTGAGTGCCCGGGATCTGGCGGTGATCACGGTGCGGGCCAGCGAGAAAGCGGGGAACCGGCCGCCGCGGGTGGAGGTTTCGGCGGAGCCGAGCGAGCTAACGCTGCCGGATCATAGTGCGACGCTGAATTGGGCGGTATCGGACGACGGCGTATCCAGGGGATTGTCGCAGTGGTGGGAGGTTGTCGACGGCCCGATAGCCGGGGAGGTGTTGTTTGGAACGTATACGCCGCAATCCCGGACGGTGCCGGTTTCCTTTTCGGCGGATGGCGTGTATATTCTCAGGTTGACGGTATCGGACGGCATCGATCAGACAACGGCGACGATATTGATTCGCGTCAATCCCGATAGCCAGGCGAATCGGCCGCCGGTTGTGGATGCCGGGCCGAATCAGCAGGCGTCGTTGATAGCAGGGCCGCAGAGCATTACGCTGAACGATCCGAATATCATCGCGACGGATCCGGATCAGGGACCGCAGCTGTTGGCTATTCAATGGACGATTCTCAATGATACCTCCGGCATCGGGTTTACTTCCGCGTCGGATATTTTGAACCCGACACTGACTGTTACAACGCCGGGCCAGTATGTCTTGCAGTTGGCGGCCAGCGACGGTGCGACAACGGTGACCGACACCATGGCGATATCGACCAGCAGCGTGATGGTTGATGCCGGGCCGGACGCGCTAGTTATTCTGCCGGATGATGATGAGGTGATGCATGCGTTGTCGGGATGGTGTGAAAGTCAGCCTGCCGGACTGTACAGCGATACGGAGTGGCAGGTCATTGTGCAGCCGGCCTCGAGCAATGTCCAGTTTGATCCGGCTCTGCCTGCGGTATCAATATGGGACCCCAATGTGACGTTTACAAAATCCGGTGATTATGTCTTTAAACTGATCGCGAAAGATTCACAGGGCGAGGAAGTCGGCTCTGACGAAGTCTATATCAAGGTCAAACTCGCCAGCCAGGAGTATACGACGTACTTGTATTTATATGATCTTGACTTGGCAGGCAAAAGGGAGTGGGAGGTAAATGATGGTAAACCTTTAGGGTCCTGTCCTCCTGCCAATCTTGTCTTTTCCAGCTATGAAGAGGACACGAAAATATCCTATCAGACAGTAGATCCAAACGGTATTTTAGGCCAGCTATATGATGCCAACCCGAACGTTGTGGATGCGAATCTAATTGATCCCTCCGGGGCGGCGTATATGCAGAAAGGTCAATATTCTTATGTTGATGGCGAAGACGGTGTTTACAAGGTTACCAGTACGAACAAAAAGTTTACTGTTTTGGCTGGTGATGTTATGCGTGACTCAACGTCAGGTTATTTTGTAATGAGCAAAAACGGGGTTGGGGTTGATAAAGAGTTTTATTCTCACATAGGAAGCGATACTTGGAATGGAAGACGTCTTGTTGTCTTTTCTTATCAGGACAATACGCATATAACAATTAAATGGGATTCCAATAAAGATGGTATATGTGATGATTCTGATCCAAATTTGATTATGCAGAAATATGATTTACTGACAGGCGCCACTGAAGATATTATAATGGATAATTACGTACTCAATGAGGGCGATCATGTCTATCGAATCCCTGATGATAATAATATCTACATTCATGTTCTGGCGGACAAACCGATATCTGTTGAGCAGTGCAACGATAGTGGATTTTATGTTCCGTCGTCCAACGGTCAATGGGTCGGTCAAAACTTTAATGTTTATGTCGATTCTATTGCAGATGAGAATCTTGAGGGTACTATCTATGCTTATATAGCTCCATTAGCTGTTTTTGCCCATGAGACGGGTACCGAAGTGTCCATTGGAAAGAATGCTGTCGGGGGGACAAGAGTCTCTGCTCTGGTCAGGCATTCTGCATGAAGGAGCCTCTTTTAACTTGTCTCAACGGCAACTTGTCTCTGAAATAACTGACGCGAATCCCGTCTGGAACGGTTCAAACTTTGATGTTTTGGAAGATGATATTAAACAAAAAGCTTATCTGACTGTTCAGAGTACTAAACCGGTTTCTGTCACTGTTCGACCGCCTTTCGATTCAAGCTCATATGCTCATGGCGATTTTGTTCCGGACAGATGGGGTTCAGGGGCGGGTATTGACCTGATTGGATATTGTGTTCCTGCAATGGGATGGGTTTTCGATGATGAGCAATTTGAATATATCTATGTCAGTCTACAACGATATTTTACAATTTTATCGCATAATGATAATACTCAATTCAGTATCTATAACCCGGTGACTTGGGAGCCGGTTGATTTTAATCCGGATGTCAATGATATTGATATTGTGCTCTCGTTGAATGAAGGGCAGCACTTCAAGGCACAGGACTATCTGGCCGACGGGGACAAGAACTGGCGGGTTGTCAGTACCAAGCCGGTTACCGTCAGCACGGGTGCCAATCGTGCTTTTGCCGAGTATGCCCCGCTGGCGGGCATCCATCCGCCGACACCGATGATCGAGATGACGGCGAGGACCGAATCCGGATACCCCGATACATGCTCTGATCCCAATGTCTATCCGCAGGACCCAGCGGCCGATGAAGTGACTTATACAATCACCTGTTGGAATCCATCGGCCGCTCCGATGTATGGACAAAAAATAATCGACGAACTGCCAGATCAGGTTGACCGGGATTTCGTTCAATTCACCGGCCTCAACAGCTCTTATGATTCCGGTTCAAACACGATTACCTGGGATATCGGAACGCTTGCATCTGAGCAGGACGTGGACAACCCCGTGCTGGTGACGGTTACCGTTAGGATCGATCAATATCCTGAGAATTGCGATAAGATTGTCAATCGGGCACGCATCGAAAACGTGGCCGGTTACACCGCCACACTGCCGGTCCTGGTTCAAGTTGATATGACAGGATTACCACCTATTGGAGACATAATCTATGTTGATGGACATGCGACAGGTCTGAATAACGGATCGTCCTGGCAAGATGCCTTTAATGATCTGCAAAAAGCACTCCAAATCGCACCTGATTCAAGTGCTTCCCAGATATGGGTGGCAAAGGGAATCTATTCTCCAGGACCGCTGGTAACCTCGACATTTCAGATGATAGATTATGTCAATATGTACGGTGGTTTTGCCGGAACGGAAACCAACTCTGCCCAGCGTGACCTTTTGGATCCGAATAACCGGACGATTTTAACGGGATATTTATGCAACGATGATGTTGTCACGGCGGCAACCGCAATTCTGGATGGATTTACAATTCAGGAAGGATGTAAACATGGTGTTTATTGCGAGGGTGATGCACCAGTCATACAAAATTGTATCATTCAAAATAATATCATCTTTGAAGGTTACGCTGGCTACTTGGAAATAAATGGTGATGGTATCTATTGTGAATACGGCAGTCCGATTATCTCTAATAATATTATTTGTGAAAACGGGTTTAGCGGTATTTGTCTCACATATACAAGTAATGCCAGAGTTGAAAACAACAGGATCGTTAACAATGAAAAGGGTGCATATTTATACAATTTGTCTGGCACGACCACTATCCGGAATAATACAATTGTTAATAATGATGATTACGCGATTTATCACAGTGACCCCTCTGCCGGACAATATGTGGATATTTTCAATTGTATCATTTGGGGCAAAAGCGATTTTGATTTTGATATACTGTATGGTACCGCTGACGATACCTTAATATACAATTGTCTATCGGACCCGAATACAGTTGATTGGACCATCATAGATCCCAATTTCGCAGAGCCGAACAGTACGTCTCATTCGATCTTTGAAAACTATTATCTCTACAGCGAAAAAACAACGAACGTATCCGATGCAAATTATATTTGTGTTGCGGATGGAACTCGGTACAGGCTCAATGAAAAGATCGAGATTGAAGATGACGGAATTCTGCGAACCATTACACGGATAACGGAGGGAGTTGACTACGACATTGTCGATTTTATTCCGGTATGTGTAGGTTATATTCCTGAAGAGGCGTCGATTTATAAATGGGGTACCGACGCTGCCAGTGCGATTGAAGATTGTCATATCAAAGCCGGTTCACGGTGTATAAATAAGGGCAGTACCGCTGGAATTGGCCTCGATGAAGTCGATATGGATGGTCAGCCGAGAATCATGGGCGGTGATCCCAATGGAGCACCAAGGGTTGATATCGGCGCCGATGAATTCGCGACGGTAATCGCCGGCCGGTACACCATTCAGATTTTGCAAAGCACTAATTATGTTGATCTAAGTTTGGCAAATGCTCATAGCGTTGGCGGTCAGGAACAGTTTGTATGGTCATTGATGGACGGTCCGACTGAGATCTCTTTTGTTAATCCAACAACCCCAGCCTATCTTTGCCCAACGGTGCATTTCACCTGTCCTGGCGTTTATACGCTCAAGATCGAGGCATTTGACACTCTCGACAATTCGACCGGATACGATATCACAACAATAATCGTCCATCTTGATATGGACGCAGGCCCGTACCGGGATATATTTCTTGCGAATGGCTCCTGGGATGAAACCTTAACCGGCACGATTGTCGGCGGGGCGGCGGATCATGTTCTTTGGGAAAAAGTTTCCGGCCCTGATGGACTTGCAATTTCATCGCCGGATGCGCTACAAACTTCGGCGGTGTTTACCATGGCAGGTTATTATACGCTCCGTTTGTCGGCCTATGATGAGTTCGATACATTAATCGGCTCCGATGAGGTGGCAATCACGGTGTACCCGTCCAGTCTCTTCGTGGAAGCCGGTTCCGATCAGGAAGCACAACTGAATACCGCCGGAACTGCCCAGGCCGTTCTGGACGATGCCTGGTATATCTCCAGCGCCTCCGGTATCGATGCAATCGAATATTGGGAGCTTGTCGATAACAACAAGCCCGTCGATTTCACCGTGAATGCACGGGGCATTTGGACTGCAACCTTCTCTCAGACTGGCGTTTATGTGTTGGCTTATGTTGTGACGGAGGATGGGGGACAAACCGAGATGGATACGCTGACCGTTAGTGTGTGGTCCGATGAGATTCCCCTGACAGTCAGTGCCGGGCAGGACTTGTATGAGGTTCTGGACAACGGCACGGCGACCGTTCAAACCGAACAGGCGTTTGTATATCCGGACGACAATGTCACGATCCAGTGGTATGACCAAAACAATGATCCGATTTCCGGAGCGACATCGGGCGATGCGGCGTTTACTTTATCTCAGTCCGAAGTCTATGAATATACACTAAAGGCGACGCGCGGCAGCGAGACAGTAGAAGATAAGGTTACAATCACCATTTTCCCGCAGCTTGCGGAGGAGGACCTTATTATCCTGACGGGTGAATACGAACCGGTTCTGGCGGGAGAACCGTTTGTACTGGATGGTGCGTTCGTCTCGTACGGCGGCAGCGGGATCCTGACATGCAGGTGGTCGTCCAACGATGAGTCAGGCGTTACGTTTAATTGCTCAGACGACGGTGGTATAACTTCCACTGCTTTAAAGCCGACTGTGGAATTTTTGGAAGGCGTGGAAAAGACGTATACGCTGACCTTGACAGTTTACAATGACCTTGTGGAAATCGGGTCAGCCAGTGTGTCCATCAGAGCTGTTACAGAGACGACGGAAACACCGCAGGACACGGTATCGCCGGTGATTATATTGACGTCGTCTCTTCTGGATGATTACGGAAACGCATTTGCTCTGCCTGAAACGGCAATTAAAACAGGAACCGTGTTGCTGGAAATCTATTTGCTGGACGCTCTCAGTGGGTTGGATACGGTCACTGTGGAAGATACTTTGAATGGCACAACAACAACGTAAAAGTCTATGATTTCTCCCAGACAAATCCGAAGTATCCGGCGCAGGTTCAAATCCCCTGTTATCTGGATGTGCTGGAACTGTCGCCGGGCGTTCATGAAATTACAGTTACGGCTATTGATAAGGCGGATAACGAAAGCATCGATAACACGGTTACTTTTACGGTGGAAAGGGAGGTGCCGAATGAAACCAGTATGCCGTATGCGGCCATCAGCAATCTTGACACAACAACACAGGAATACGCTAATCTTGGAAGACAGGAAAAGCTGCCTGAGATCACTGAGGGATTGTACTCGATAGAGGGTCTCGCGTGCCATCCGGATCCTAACCAGCAGCAAGTACAGTTTAAGTTTGAGTTATACGATCCGGCGGTCTTAGCCTATCCGCAATTGAATGAGTGGTGCATGCTTGACGGCAAAAATCCGCCTAATCCGGATTACTTTGTGCAGCGATTGACCGTGTATGATGCAGTAACCCGATGCAAATGCGGTGGGGTATTATGCAGGTCCGGTTGGGAGCGTGGATCCAAATGCGGTTGCGGGTACGTTTGGTGAACTTGACCCTGACGGGCGTCAACAACGGTGTCTTTGCACTGCTCCTGACCGTTCGTTCGCGACCGAATGACCAAACTGCTTACAAATATTCGTATGCGGTTCAACAATTCGTCCTGAACTGCCCGCTCAAGATCGGCAATGTTAAATTCTCGCAGGAGGATGTTGTTATTTCTGTCGGTGGGGTGCCGCTGCGTGTCATCCGTACCTATGACAGTTTCGAAAAAGACAAAGCAGGCGATTTCGGCTTTGGCTGGAGCTATTCTATTGCCGATATGGATATTCAGCTTCACGAACAGCGAAGCGACATGGCGACATTTATGGACGGCTATTTACGCCCGTATGATACCAAATCGGTTCGCACCGGGTCGAATTACGACCGCAATGTCAGCCTGACGCTACCCGACGGCAATCGTGCAACATTTTTATTCTATCTCGAGTATAACGATGGCAGTCTCTACAATGCTGAGATGCCTTTCTATATCGGCAGATACCAATCTCCCGAGGGCGTTACGTCTAGGCTGGAAACGCTTGAAGAAGAACACCTGAGCATGATGAATACATGGTCAGGGCAGGAAACCGCCAGCGGAATGAGCGGCACAGGTGAATATTCCGATCCGGGTCACTATGAATTCAGTGGCTACAAACTGACCACAGACGACGGCACAACCTATATCTTTAGTCGCCGGGACAAAGGCGGAGAACTCTACGGCGACGAGGCTGTTTATATCGAGCCTAAAGGACCGCTGTATCTGTCCCAGATTAATACATCGATCGGTGAAACGATTGACCTGAATGTGGATGAAAACACCCTGAAAATCGGGCAGGCCAATGGCCATGCGGGCGTTGAGCATGAAATCAATAACACCCTCACCAAGGCTGTTAAGATCGATTATGACGCAGCCGGCCGGATCAAGAATATCTTGGCGCCGACGGAGCAGGGCGGCGGTATTCCGACGATTTGTTATGAATACGATTCCGCGGGCAATCTCTGGAAGGTTCGCAAGCTGACCGACAGGGCCGCCGCAGATCCCAATGTTGTTGCAGATCCCAATCAAGCCTATGAAACGTTCACCTATGAGTATGAAGATACAGACCATGTCCCGTCCGAACACTATATTACTGCGATTATGGACCCGCGGGGCATTCAGCCGATTCGCTATGAATATGACGACGCCGGTAGGCTCATCGCTACCATTGACGCCAAAGACAACCGCATTACCATTGACCACGATCCCGCCGGCCGTAAGGAGACGGTCTATGAACGCGCAGACAACAATAAGCTCAACCCGACGGTATACATGTACAATGAACGCGGGAATGTGACACATGTGATCAAGTATCTAAACAATGTCGAAGAAACCAGAACGGTCTATGCCTATGCCGATCTGAACAATCCCGACAAGCCGACCTCGGTGACGCAGCAGGTACCCGATCCGAATTCGGTGAATTATCCCGATGATCTGATCGACGTCGTAACGAGGTATGCTTATGTAAATTATGCCGATGGCGACAATCCGATCAAGAATAAGATCGCCTGTGAAACCGTGATCGACCCGGTCGGCAACCTTACCAAAACATCTTACGACGAGGAGGGGAAAGTTACCGCGGTCGTTCAGGGCAAGAACGCGCAGGATGTTGACACCTATACCGAGCTGACCACCTCACGCAATTACTACACCGACCGAAACCTGCCGTATCTGACCGGTGTCACAACCGGCGAGCCGAACGAGCTGACATGGCATACGATCAGCCTGACGTATTATGACACCCAAAATCGCCTGACGCACAGCGTGCAAATCGATACGGAAGTGCTGTCCTACGATGAATTGTTCTCCGGTGGCGAACTGATAGACGCCGACCAGATTGACCCCGCCATCCACCCGATGACCTGCTACATCTACGATCCGAACGTCAGCGATTCCCCCGACCAACCGTCCGGCATCATCGATACCTCGGGGCAAACGCAGTACTTTCGGTATAAACGCCAACAATCAGCAAATCGAAAGCTGGATCCACTGGATAGATCCGGCCGGGGTCGAATCGGACAAATACATCTTTTCGATTCCGACAATGGACGACCAGGGTCGTGTCATCGAATCCCGCCAGATCGTTGCGGCGGACGAAAACCGCCAGACCGTTCTCAGCGATGTGCCGCAAAGCTATACGCACTACGGCAGTACCGGTCGTGCGGATTGGACGCTGGACTACACATCGGACACGCTGACTCAGTATTTGACCGATGAAACCGGTCAGACGGTCGAGATACTGACGTGGCAGGTGGCGTTCACCGATCCGTGCGACAAAAGCGCCGATTCCTTCACGGCCGTTGCGCTGCTGACCGCCTCGCGCACGCTGTACGACGCCGAAGGCAGGGCGGTCGTCTCGGTCGGGCCGTACGAATGTGACGTTTGCGGCGACCCCGTCGGTTCGCCGGTGGGAACCGAGACGGTCTATGATGCGCTGGGCCGGGTGGAGGAGACCCCGCCGCTGGGCCAATGTGCGCATCCAGACCCAAGATATCGTTGTCACCGGTCAGACCGTGGGACTGACGGCCACAGGTTGGACGACCAACAGTACCCAGCCGGACGTCGAAAGCGACAATCTGTTATCCTACAGTCGCACCGAATACGACCCCGCCGGACGGGTCTGGAAAACCTACATCCAAAACGACGCCGGCAACGAAATCTGCACCAGCGAGTACGTTTACGACATCGCGGGCCGCCAGATCAAAACGATCTCCCTCCCCGGTATGCCCGACGAAACAATCGCCGAAACTCACTACGACGGCAACCGCCGGGATTACGTAACGGATGCGCAGAACAACACAACAAGCTTCACTTACGACGACCTCGGGCGTGTGATTACCACCATCTATCCGCCAAGTGACTATGTCAATGAGAGCGGCGTGTCGGTTGCCGATGCTAATACATACACGCATGTTGCCTATGACGGCCTTGGCCGCAAGCAATACGAAATGTCCGGCGTCTCCTTCGATGATATGCCCGCCGTCGAGACGGATTCATTCAAGGACAACGCCAAAGAATATGTCTACAATGTCAGCGGCGCACTCAGTCGCGTCGTTCTGCCGCAGGTAAAGGATCCGTCCGACAGCCAGTGGAAGCATCCGTATTACGGCTATCTCTATGACGACTACGGCAACATGATCGGTATCATCGACGCAAAAGATTGCCTGACCGTCTTTGAATACGACCACTTCAATCGTCAGCGGTTCAAGTATATGCCGTTCAAGATTACTCCGGCCGAGCACGCCGACTTACTCGATGCTGATACGGATGTTTATACGCTGGCGACTACCACATTACCGCGGTACGAGGAAAAGGTGTATGACGATGCCAACTTCGGGCGTCTGCTGTATGAAATGGACTATAAACAGCAGGTCGTCGAATACGCCTATGATACTCGTGGTCGCCTTGAGTATAAATATTATTACGAGGCCGACGGCGATCTGGATGGCGATAACGAAAATTACTTATCGAGCAGCTATGCTGAATACACGCGCTACACCTACGACTCGCTCGGCCGGCGGGATGCGGTTTATAAAGACGGCGAAATCCAGCAGGACTATGACTACGACGATGAAGGCAATCTGCAGGAAATCACTACGCCGCAGGGCACTGTGACATATGACTATAATCCCATCACGGGACAAAAAGAAGCGACCCACGGCAATACGATTTCCACCACCTACGCCTACGACGACCTAGGCCGTCTTGCCGGCGTCAACGGCTCAACGCAATATACCTACACCGCCGTTGGAAGCCGGGCGTCTGTCACGCTGCCGAATGGTGTTTATACGTGGTACAATTATAATGCGCTGAATCGACTGACAACGTTTAAAACACTTCGATCAAGTCGTAAGTAACCCGGCAACAAATACCACAAACCGTATCAGCAGTTATGACTACTCCCTCAAGGCTAACGGCATGCGTTTCGGCTTGGATGAAGTTCTTAATCAAAACCACTATATCGATTATACGTATGATAATCTGAATCGTCTGACCGATGAGGAAAACTATAACAGCAGTTCCGAAGGCTATGAATCGCACTATACCTACGACCTGGCGGGCAATCGCACGCGGCGCATTGTCACGGCCAATAATCAGACGCTGACGACGGACTATATCTATCATGCCGATACCGACCGATTATTGACCGAAACCAATACCGGACCCGTGGCGGCGATTCCGTATGGTGATAATCAACGGATCTACGCCTATGCGAATGCTCCCGATGGCGTCATTACCTATCAACTGCCGGACAGCGATACGCGCATCGGTCAGTTCAGTGCCTTGTTCCACGGTCTGCCGAGCGTCTGGAATGCGGCGCTGTTCTATGCGGCCATGATATTGATTCCCGTTACCTTCTTCTGGCCGGTCTTTGTACGCCAATGGTCCCGACTGCGCGGCAGTATCGATTCGTTGGCTTCGCTCGACCTGCGGCTCTGGCATCGGTGTCTGTGCGTCCTGCTGGCGTATATTTTCCTCGTCGGGCCGGAACTGTTCCATACCCTCTCACAGGCGGCGGTTCAGCACGGACAAATATCCACGCTTGCATGGGGCAAGGGAAATACTATAATAGAGTACGGCTACGATTTCAATGGCTCTTTGACAAGTAAAACCACCACCCAAGGCAGCCAGACGCAGGAAACCGTTGTCTATACGTACAATCTGCAGAACCGGCTGGAGACGGTTACCACGACGCCGTATATTGACGGCAGTCCCGAACCATCGACCGTAACCGCATACACCTACGACCCCTCCGGCATCCGAACCAGCAAGACTGTCGATGATACGGTCCGCACCGATTATATCATCGACCCGGCCAACCACACGGGCTATGCACAGGTCTTGGAGGAATGGACGACCGACATCACCAACCCGCCGAGCCGGTGCTCCAGTCCACCGTTTATTATACCCTTGGCGACGACGTGATCGCCCAGACCCGCGCCGAAGATATCAGCGGCACATGGACGGTCCACGATACTGAATACCTCTCTACGACGGCCACGGCAGCACACGGCAGCTTATCAATCATGCCTTTATCGATGTTGGCGGTGGTGTTTTTGAGCCGGATATTGTCGATTCCTACTCCTACGATGGTTACGGCGTGATGCTAAGCAGCGACAGCGGGGCGGATGCGGCGGCCAGTGCCGACACCAGCCTGCTCTATTCCGGCGAACAATACGACGGCGCATCAGATCAATACTACCTCCGTGCCCGCTATTACAACCCCGCCAGCGGCACCTTCAATCGCACCGATCCCTACGCCGGAAATACCCAAGACCCGCAGTCTCTGCACAAATACGCCTACGTGCACAACAACCCAATTAATGCAATTGATCCTTTGGGTAAAATGAGCCTTATTGAAGTTACTGGAACTCTTGCCCAAATCGGTCGAGCTATTATAAAGTATTATCCCATACTCAAATATGGCCTTGCCTTTGCTGATGTTCTGTCTGTAATCAATATTATTTTAAAGGCGATAACTCAAGGTATATCTTCGGTTACGATAGGTGAATGGACCGAATTCGCATTAATCACAGGCACAGCTTTCCTTGGAGGTAAAGTTGCGCGAAGGATAGCGAAGTCTATGATAATGAGAGCTTTGGAAATACCTGCGAGAGCATTAGGATCTTTCAAGATATTAAGAAGATTCATTCAATCAAAAGGTGTTTTGGTGTTTGTTGAAAACTTTGTTAAGTATAATGACTATGGAGAGCGAGTATTGGGTAGATTTAGGTTATTAGGTGGAGAAGATACATCAAGGCCTGTTATATACTTGTATAAAGGAGGGGAGAAAGTTTCAGTTCTTATTCATGAATTTGTTCATTACCGTCAATGGAAACGTTTCGTTGGTGGGACAGATTATGATTGGAGGAATTTCTCAAGCATAAAAAATGTAAGAAAGAATTTTGAGGCTATTGCTTATTTTGTTGGCGATGTATTTTCAAAATAATTCTTTGTATGCCTATTTATATAAGGAGTATTCTATGGGCAAATTGATGCAATATCCACACATACTGGTTATAGAGGATGTATATAAGCGCTGGTTGGGTTATCAATCGAGAGGATTATTGCAAAAAATTATCAGGCTTGGGCAAATAAAACCCCAAGCGATTGATATTTATCTGAAAGAATGTTATGACAAAAGAAGAGGTGACTGCACTGGAAAGTTATAAAAAGATGGAGATTTGATAATCGGGGTCTTTGCCTTTTATCAGAAGAGGACGGCGTTGTTGAAGAAAAAGTTGTTGAAATGTGTTCATATTGTATTGATATTCAGCTAAAGCAGTTGCTGGTTGTATGGACGAATATATTATCAAGCGCATCTTCGCGTAAAAATATTTATCACTTTCAGGATAGTACGCTTTACGAAATGTTTGAAAACGATGGGTTTGCTGATTTTAAGATTATTGAAACTTGGATAGAATAATGTTTTCTAATTTTTTATGATTCTTTGAATATCGCATAGAACTTTGAAATATCATATAATCAAAGCTTCAGCGGATCGCCGGATCAGCCATACAGCATCACCGATGCCCATTTCAGCATAAATTTGAGCCGAGTGGGATTGCCAAGGGCATGGAATATTATGCGTTTGTTCCGTTACCCTATAAGGCAACACGTATGGACTAAAAATATTTAAGGAATTGATTAGATGTATATCTCTGCTTATGATTTGCGGGAAGATATTAAAGATTTTGATACTTCCAAGAATTTTTATTTCTGGAAAAAGATGCTGCAAAAACTGTTTGACTTGCCTGAACAGTCAATTTATGAGTGGGCCACTCGCCTTCGCGAGGAATTAGAGAAATTACTTGCAGACGATCCGAATCATTCAGAACGCGATCATCCAATCGATGCGATCATGCATTTGATAGTACCCCGGGACCTTTAAAAAAAAGGACTTTCAAATATTACCCTTTCATGAAAGTAATTATAGAGCAGATTATTGCATTGGGACACTTCGATGATATCAATTATGATTACGATGCCGCAAAACAAATGGTCATGGCTGAACTAAAGAAACATAATGCCGAACTTCCGAAATCAATAAAGACAATCTGGTTACCAGAAAAGAGTGGCATAAGTTACTTTCTGAGGAAATGCTGTCTCAGTACATTCCTTTCTGGAAGGCATTTTTTCGAGAGATTTTTGGCGCCCTGGAACGAACTGGTCGCCTTTTGTCTTTGCGGTATCAAATCACATGGAAAGCGGAAGTATATTGGCTTACGAAGATGGTCCTGCTTATTATATTATGGATTTAACTATTCCGGACGAGTTAGTCTATCAATTGGATGTTGACTGGTTCGCATTTCGTGAGAGATTATTTGAGATTATTGACGATGGAGGCAACTGCAGAACATCGAATTATGATTTCCCCAATATCAAAAACCGCCTGACGGATTTCTATTCTGAATATGGTGCAAAGATCAATCGTCCCTTTCCTCTTCCGGACGAAACATATGGTATGATTAAACATTGTGCTCCTTTCGTTTTTCGATTTATGGCAAATTTGCTGGGTGAGGTCTTGGGATGGTCAAAGGAACAGGTTCTTAATAAGGCTAAGTCAACCTACAAAGAACTGCATGTTGAAATGCCGTATCCGGAACGCCAGATGCACCTCGAAATATTTTATCAGAACGCAGGTCCGAGTTGTACAGAAAGCATTTTGCTCAACGAAATATTTGGCTCCGAACTCCAGCGCTCAGCAAAAGCACATGAATTGTATTGCCTGATAGAAAAAGCAATAGCGGATGGCTCTCGAGAGAGAGGCAGGCCGGCATATGAGTCTGATTATGACTTTGTAAAAGTGGGTGAAAAAATTCGAAGTTTGATCGAGCAATATAAAGCAGATTGGTAGTATATATTTGCACTACTAAGCATCTCTTGTGACAAGTAACGATATAGGCTAAAACGGTATTACCTATCAACTGCCGGACAGCGATACGCGCATCGGTCAGTTCAGTGCCTTGTTCCACGGTCTGCCGAGCGTTCTGGAATGCAGTGTTATTCTATGCGGCGATGCTATTGATTCCGATAGCTTTCTTCTGGCCTGCATTCCGATTGTCATTCCCGCGAAAGCGGGAATCCAGCGAGTGCGAATTATCGCCCGACCTGCGGCTGTGGCACCGGATGCTGTGCGTGCTGCTGGCGTATATCTTCCTGGTCGGGCCGGAACTGTTCCATACGCTGTCACAGGCGGCGGTCCAGCACGGCCAAATATCTACGCTTGCATGGGGCAAGGGAAATACTATAATAAGCTACGGTTACGACGATAACGGCTCTTTGACAAGTAAAACCACCACGCAGGGCAGCCAGACGCAGGAAACCGTCGTCTATACGTACAATCTGCAAAACCGCCTGTCGATGGTGACCACGACGCCGTATGTGGACAATGTGGCGCAAACCTCGACCGTGACCGCATACACCTACGACCCCTCCGGCATCCGAACATCCAAGACCGTCGATGACACATACCGAACCGATTACCTCATCGACCCGGCGAATCACACCGGTTATGCACAGGTCCTGGAGGAAT
>CAXXSL010000006.1:0-10955 GCA_963675525.2 Anaerohalosphaeraceae bacterium
CCAAAATCACCGTCCGGCCCAATACCAGCACCCAACTGTCATGCCCGCAAAACCCCGTCAAATACCGTACGTTCTCAACCCCCATCACGACCAGTCCGTCAACCTTCAAATCATGCATCTGCTGACGAACGGCCTTAACCCGCCTGCGAATTTCAACAATATCCATGTATTTCTCCGTTCATTCCGATAAAAACATCCTTTAGGCTACGGTCTCCTCATACCATAATCAAACGAAAAATTAAATTCAAAAATGCTAAAATTCCCGGCGGCTCATTTGCCCTTGGCCGAATTGTATCTTATCTTTTTATTAGTGGAGAAATGAAGCGAAAAAAAAGAAGCTTTAAAAGAAAACGACTTTCAAGACAATCTCCTCTCCTGTCTTTTCCTTGCACGGACGCACGACGGGGTAAGTGTTCGCTGGGGGCGAGTGCTTACCCCGTTCTTTTTTTATCCTTGTCCAATCCTCACAATCCCTGTACAATACCCGCAACAACAACTAAGAACTACGAACTAAAAACTAAGAACTTTAAATTATGTTACCGATTCGAACCAGCATATATCCAAAAAAGACGCCCTACGCGAACTATATCCTGATCGCAGTGAATATTCTTCTTTTTATGCTCAGCTATGGCCCGCATCAGATTTACGACCCTTCCATCGGGAAACTATTAGAGCCTTTGCGGTCCTGGGCCCAGCCGTTTCTGCTGTATCCGGACCGCCCGGAGATATGGCAGTTCCTTACGTATGCGTTCCTGCACGCGAATCTGTGGCATATTCTCGGCAATATGTACTTCCTTTATCTTTTCGGCAACAATGTCAATGACAAACTGGGCAACATCGGCTACCTGTGCTTTTATCTGGCCGGAGCCGTCTTTTCCGGCATCGGAAGCTGCCTGCTGTCGCACAATCCAATTCTCGGGGCCAGCGGAGCCATTGCAGCCGTCACCGGGGCCTATCTGGTCCTGTTCCCAAATACGCTGATTACGGTTGTCTACTGGTTTATCTTTATCGGGACCATTGAGATACGTGCTCTGTTCTTCATCGCGTTCAAGCTGATCGTATGGGACAACATCATCGCCGCTGATCCCGGTCAGGGCATCGCTTACAATGCTCACCTGGCTGGATACGGTTTCGGCATTTTCGCCATCCTCGGTCTGCTGGCCGTCGGCCTGGTCGAAAAAGATTTCAATGACCTCTGGTCCATGATCCGCCAGTGGAACCGGCGGCGAAAATTCCGGGATGTCGTTTCGGCCGGCTATGATCCCTATGCAGGCGGCAGCCGCAAAAAAATCGACGCCACGATTCAGAATGCAAAACCGTCCGAAAAGGAAAATGCCATCCTCGACCTGCGATCTCGCATCAGTCAGGCTGTGACCAACCGCGCATCCGGCGAAGCCGCCCGGCTGTATCTGGAACTGATCGCTATCGACGACACACAGGTCATGCCCCGCCAACTTCAGCTCGATATCGCCAACCAGCTCATGGCCGATGGCAAATGGTCCGAGTCTGCCGTCGCGTACGAAAAATTCCTGAGCCAGTACCAAAGCTACGAGTTCGGCGAACAGGTCCACCTCATGCTGGGTCTGCTCTACGCACGCTACCTCAACCGCCCCGAAGAAGCCCTCCAGCAACTGAAACTGGCCGAAGCCCGGCTGACCGACGCCGGCCAGAAAGACCTGTGTAAACAGGAAATAAAACGCCTCGAAAACAGCTAAAAAACACCTTTTTAAGCGTTCTTGACACTTGGGGGGAATCTTCAGCCCAAACCCCAAAAAACACTGGAGATTCGGGACCAAACTGGTCGAAGAAATTCATAATCGGCGCTGTTGGAAAATATTTGACAACTGCGCGGGGCAGTGATAACCTGACTTAATTATGAATGTGACGATGAAACCCGAAAAAATACCGATGCGATTGGGAGATAATACCATGCGTTCAACAAAATTATTAATGCTTGCTGTACTTATCATGATCACCGGTTTGGTCATTCCGGCACTTGCAGCCGAGGAACCGACCGAATCAGCCAAACCCCTAAAAGTCGCCGGAAAACCCGCCGATGCGGAATATCCCTTTGTCGCCCAGGTTACCGGGACCGATATCTACGTCCGCTCCGGCAACAGCACCGCCGATTACCCCTGTACAAAGATCAGCACCCCTGATACCGTCACGGTAGTTGATGAAGTTTTCGGATGGGCCAGGATCCTGCCGCCGGTAGGCTGTTATTCATGGGTCTATAAAGCCTATGTCAAACTAGACCCTTCCGACCCCACCATCGGCGTGATCACCGGTAACAACGTCAACGTTTGGGCCGGGGCCGAAAAAATCGAAGCCGGCCGCTCCAGCGGTTCACAAACACAGTTGAACACCGGCGAAGTTGTTACGCTTTTCGCCAAGCAGCCTGAAACAAGCGAATACTACAAGATCGAACCGCCGACCGGCGCACACTTGTGGGTCAGCGTCGATTACCTCAAATATGTCTCTCAGGTTATTCAGGATAAGCCTATCGTCATCCCGCCCCGCCCGGACAAAATGGTAACAGATGCCGCGGCTCAGCCATCGGGAGAACAACCTCGTCCGAAGTTCACAAATCTTGATACCGCCGTTCCGGACCAAACACAGCCGGCGGTAAAGGTCGAGATCAAAGAAGATGTCAAAACACCCGAGCCGGAAAAAGTCGAGGTTCCCAAACTCACCGTCAAAGAAAACGAACTGATGCAGGAGTGCTATAAGATCGAAGCCGGCATCGACGAAGAACTGAAAAAGTCGATCAATCTGCAGAATTACACCAAAGCGAAAGAGTCACTCGATAAAGTCAAAGACCAGCCGGATGCCGGAAAAGCCGGCATCTATGCCCAGTATCTGCTCGACCGCATCCAGCGATATGAACTGGCACACGATGTGACAGAAGCGCTCAAAACACAGGACGCCCAGCTTGAAAAAGCCAAAGCCAATATTGAAAAGGCTCATCAGGATAAACTGAAAAAAATGCCGAAAGAGGTTAATTTCCTCTATGTCGGAACATTGAAACCGTCACATGTTTACACGTCAAAAACCGGACAAAAGCGTTACATCCTGATCGACGCCACGGGAAAGATTCTGTGTTACATCATTTCGGCCTCACCGCAAATCGATGCACAATTGCAGCAGAAACTCAACGCAACAGTCGGCATTAACGGCGAGGTCGTCAGCGATGTCAAGTCGCTGGTGGCGCTGGTGGCCGCGACAGAAATCGAATCCATGCAATAACCATTTTATCACTTACATTTTAAAACCCCCGTTGCGATATTTCGCCGGGGGGTTTTTGTGTGTTCTCAACGACAGTATTGCACCGCCGACTTACCCGCCAAAAAACCGGTCGAAAAAGCGATCTGTAGATTATACCCTCCACAAGGACCGTCAACATCAAGCACCTCGCCCGCAAAGAAAAGACCATCGCACAAACGGGATTCCATCGTCTGTGAATCAATTTCGTTGAATGAAACACCGCCCCGTGTAACGGTTGCCTTTTCCAGCAAACCGCTGCGAATCAGTGTCAGCGGCATTGCTTTGATCGCTTCGATGAGTTGTTGACGCTGCTGTTTAAGAAAGCCGCTTGCCGGAGCTGGCTGCGAACCGCAACTGGAATGCTGCAAAAAAGAAGCTAACCGTTTCGGAAACCAATCCGAAAGCACACCGGAAATCTCTTTTTTCGGATTTGCCGCACATCGTTCGATCAGTCTCAATGAGAGTTCTTCTCGGTTCAGCTCCGGCAGAAAATCAATGGTCACCTCAACCGCTTCCTGGTGATTCAGTAATTCAGCCGCAATCCGGCTGACATCGAATACCACCGGGCCTCCGACCCCTTCATCAGTAAAAACGATTTCGCCCGAAAACGTTTTTGCTTTTGACTTGCCCTTCAAACGAATCAGAACACGCGGCAAACTCAGTCCCTGCAAACTTCCCGGCCAGCTTTCACGAGCGACCATGGGGCATAATATCCCAACCGGTGAAACGATTGTATGTCTGAACTGTTCGACCAAGCGATAACCATCGCCGGTCGAACCCGTCTGCGGCCAGGATTTTCCGCCAGTGGCAACAAGAATCGCCCGGCAGGAATAACGATCGTTTCCAGCTTTCATAACAAAATGATCCCCGCCCTTTTCAACGGTCCCAAGCGGTCGATCGCAGACAACTGTCACACCGGAGCGACGCATCTGTTCGATGAGAATTCGACAGACATCTGCGGCCTGTTCAGACACAGGAAAAACACAGCCGGACCTGTCCGTATAAGTTTTCAATCCACGTTGATGAAAAAAGGCCAAAGTTTCTTCAGGGGAAAACGCGTAGAAAGCGGGCTTTAAGGTATGGCCGTAAGGCTGACAGGCCCGCACAAAATCATCAATACTTCCGGCATGGGTCAGATTGCACCGCCCTCCACCGGTCATCCGCAATTTCCGCCCGGGAACGGCGTTTTTCTCAAGCACACAGACGCTGGCCCCCTCTTCTCCAGCCGCAATTGCCGCCATCATACCCGCCGGTCCGGCCCCGATAATGCAAAGATCATTGTGCATAAATGTTTGCCGATTAATTTTTCTTTTTAAATATATCCAGCGGTTGCTTTAACACGGACAGATAGACCGCATCAACCTGCGGACTGTTCAGGTCCCCCCGTATTTGAACTTTCCAGATAGCAGAACCGATTCCCCGTGTAAGCAAATCCAGAATCGTATCTTCCTTGCCCATCAATCGGTCGAACGCCACCAGGTCCATCTGAATCTGTTTCCGCTCCCAATCCAGTTCGCCCGTCCCTCGGAACACCAGCGGTTTGCCGGCCATTCGGACATCGTCAAAAATAAGTTTACTGCCGCGGATGAGGGCCTTAAAATCAACCTCACTGAAAACAAAGTCATCTGCACGTTTAAACTGCATAGCCGTTAGAATTTTCCCAAGCACCGATTGCTGTCCCAGTTTCATGTTAATGACATGTGATGAAATGTTGCCATTGGCTTCATGCGTTGACTGCAATATACCTTCCACATTTAGCGCACCATAGGCTAATCCCTGTGTCACATGATCCGGTTCATCAGTCCGTTCCCCCGCCAGCAATCGACCAACCTCAACAGCATCGATCGACAATCCCAGCCTGTAGGGCGTTTGTTTTTCATTGCTCAGTTCAATTTCGAGCGAGCCGGCAATTTTTCCGCCATACAAATATCCGGCAAATTCCCTGCTATGCAAAAGTGTCGTATTGGGGTCATACACCAGCTTTCCATCGAGGTCGGAAATCAACCAGTCTCGGTATTTGAACCGATCCAGCTTATAATCGGCAGTCGTCTGCCATATGTTTTTGTCGCGGTCAACCTTCAGAGTTCCCTGAATCACACCATCAATGTCTGTCACAACACCGGTATGCCCACCGGCTACATCCTTACAGGTGATCGACCCGGTAACATCCATGCGCTCCAACCCGCCGGGGCCCATCCGGGCAGCGCCTTTATCAAGGTCGAGATCGATCACGCCCCGGGGTTCAATACCACGGTATATCGTTTGCAGCCCGCCCTTCAAAAGCTCTTCCGGCAGTGATTCCAATAATATCCCGTTCAATGAAAAACCGTCAAACAAAACAGTATCGGCTTTCACATGAAGCGTTCCGTCGGCAATACCGATCTTGTCAGCATCCCACACGAACGGGTTTTGAAAACAGCGAATCACAAGATCCGTCGAGGGACACAACTCCGTCGTTATGTTCAGGGCCAACTTTCCCTGAATATCCGTTCGGCCGCGAACCTGAAGTTTTCCGAGAATATCTTTGGCGTCCTGTCCGGCGGCATTCCAGAATGCTTCATTTAAATCAAACTGAGCGAGGTTTATATCTAAACACACACCCGGCCGCAGGGGGTCGATCACATTCGGTGACAGCTTTCCGCTCATACGAACATGACCGCCTCCTGTATGTGCCTCAAATTCACGCAGCAAAACATCATCCTGCGTAATATCGGCCTTTAAATGTACCTGCTCCATCGCCAACGGAAACCCCTTATACAGCAGGTAATCGCCATCAAGCAGAACTTTGGCGATATAATCCACCGGGCGTTTACCCACCACATTTGGAAAAACCTCTACGTCGACATCCGCAACGGCACTTAACGTCAGCCTCTCAAAAAAGGCCCGTTGTGAACGCGGCATTGCATAGACCAGCAATTCGTCAACGGGAATCTGTTTAGCATTCACAAATATCCGATACCGCGGTTTCTCGCTGCCGATTTCCAAAACCTGACCATTGAGCGTCACTTTTCGCATATCGTCATAATGCGCCACAAGTTCTTTTAACTCAACGCGATCCGTCTCCATGATAACCATGCCCGTCAAATGCTCCAGCGGATACGGAAATCGCTCATAGATCAATCCGGCATCGATCAAATCCAGTTTCAGGCTCATCGCTTTGGTACCGTCCGAATGCCGCTGAAAATGATAATCGATGCCCGTCGTCCCCTGCGGGGAAAACGAATACCAGACACGTTTAAGCTTTTCATTCAGCGCCTTGTAAAGATCGGGGTCAAACTGCATATTCGAACTGGTTGTTCGAAGATCAATTTCAGCTTTTGAACCTATATTCTTAATCGAACCGTCAATCAGCAGTTCCACCTCGCCGTGCCTGGCCGCCAGTTGATCGAGTTTGAGATTCCGCCCCGAAAATTCGATCGGTCCCTGAAGGTGCTCGAGCAAATAAGGAAATTTATTATCATAAACTGAAACATCACGGCAAAAAATCACACCGTTGAGTTCGGTCGTTGAAAGATCGTCTAAATTCCCTTTGATTAAAAGTTTAATGTCCCCGATACCGGTAGGATGATATTGCGTCAAAAACTTTTTAAAACCCGGGTCCAGACGTTCTAAAACAGGTTCACTGTAAACAACGGCATTTTTTTCGTAATGATCCGATAACCGGAGTCGCTCGATATTCAAATCCACATTTAACTCTCGATGTCCCCGCATGTCTTCAGAAATCGTGCCCCGAAGGTCGGCCTGACCCTGTCCCATCGAAAATCGGCAGCGGTTTAAAACAATTTCCCGTTCATCAAATTCAAATTGCAATTGAACATCATTTAAGTTCCAGGCGTTGTCAAATACCGTTGTTTGCGGCATTTGAATTTTTCCTTCTGCGAAAAACAGGTTCTTTTGGCCGGGACCTCCCATTTTTAAACGACCTTGTAAAGTACTGCCTCCAAACCCAAATCGCCCGTCTGTCGCAAATGAAAAATGATATTCGTGGATATCCGACTGAACGGTCGTTTGGCCATTCAAACTGACCTGGGTAATGATCTCCGGCGATTGACCGTCTTTCTTCCGGCGAACTCGTAACGCACCGCCGCGAACATCCACCAACGGGACTTTCATGTCCGCATCAGAAGAACCCCGAAAGGAAAGACGCTGAAAATTCCATTGATCCGCTTGAACATCATAGTCGGCGTTCACAAGGAAATCTTTTAACAAAATGGAGCTGACTTCAAATTTTCCCCGCAATAATTTCCACGGATCGAAGCGGATTTCAACTTCATTCGATTTGAGAATAGGGATGTCGGCAGCTAACGCGTTTCTGTCTGGGGCGATAACCACGCCTTTCAGTCGGACACCTCCGAAGCCCTTAAGGCGTCCGGATTGGATATAAACCTCGCCCCCGCAAAACTCACTGATCCTGGCCCGGGCGATGGGTGCGACAAAAAACAGCCCCCCTGCCCACAAAACAACCAACCCGAGAATCAGCCAGAGAAGATGTCTTTTGATAAACAAAAAAAACCTCCGATATAAACGCCTGACACGAAGGTTCTTTTTTTTAGTTTCACGGTTCTGTTCGAACATCTTAAAGCAATCATAACTTATTCTGTTAAGCCGTGTTTAAATGCTGCATCCTATGACAAGGCTTTGTCCGCGATGTCTTTACGACAGTAAGCGCCGTCAAAGCTGATCAAATCAACGGCTTCATAGGCCCTGGCCTTTGCGGCGGCAATATTTTCACCAACGGCCGTGACGCCCAAAACGCGTCCGCCCTGTGTAACAATGTTGCCGTCCTGCATTGCCGTTCCGGCCTGAAAGACAACGACGTCTTTGAGTTTGGCCGCTTCGTCCAACCCGCCTATAACCTTGCCCTTTTCATAGGTACCGGGATAGCCGCCCGACGACATCACAACGCACACCGCCGGACGCGGGTCCCATTCGATCGACACCTCATCCAGTCGACCGTCACTGACCGCCAGCATCACTTCCAGAAGGTCGCTTTTCATCCGCATCAGGATCGGTTGCGTTTCCGGATCGCCAAATCGAACATTGAACTCCAGCACACGCGGCCCGCCCTGTGTGATCATCACCCCCGCATACAAAATGCCTCTATACGGCGAATCGTTGCGATTCATCCCGTCCACCGTCGGCACGAGAATCTCCTTTACGATCTGCTCCATCAACGCCTCGGTCACAACCGGTGCCGGACTGTAGGCCCCCATGCCGCCGGTATTCGGGCCGGTATCTCCATCGCCGATGGGCTTATGGTCCTGCGAGCTTTCCATAACGTAAATGCTCCGGCCGTCCACAAACGCCAGAATCGATGCTTCCTGCCCCAGCAATTTGTCTTCAACGATCACGATGTCACCCGCATCGCCAAAAATCTTATTGACCATGATCTGTTCGGCGGCCAGAATGCCATCCGAAGGCTCATCGCAAACAAAAACCCCCTTGCCTTTGGCCAGTCCGGCTGCCTTAACAACCACCGCCTCATCCCGGCTGGCAATATACGACTTGGCATCGACAAACGATGTAAAGGTCCGGCTTTCCGCCGTCGGGATGCTGTTAGCCCGCATAATCTGCTTGGCAAACGCCTTGTCGCCTTCAAGCTGTGCGGCTTTGGCGCTGGGGCCAAATGCCTTAATGCCGGCGGCCTCAAACGCATCCACTGCGCCCATTACCAACGGGTCTTCCGGTCCGATAATCGCAAAACCGACATCGGCACCTTTGGCGAACGTCACCAAAGCCTCAATATCGGTATCTTTGATGTCTACATTCTCGCCGTATTGAGCCGTTCCGGGATTGCCGGGGGCAATATACAGCTTTTTCAGCTTTTTCGATTGGGATAATTTCCACGCTAACGCATGTTCACGCCCGCCGCTGCCAACCAATAATACATTCATAACAATCCTTTTCCCGATTTACAGTGTGTCTTGTCTATAATTTAATGCCGAAGCAATTTTCAGTCTTATTTTACATTTTCCGCCACGCAATGCCATAAAAAAGGAAAAACAATGATTCAAAAATACACCCTCATAATTATCCGCAAAATAAATAGAAAATTAGACCTTCTTGGTCAAAAACTGAACAGGGTTGGATAAGAGAAAGTCAGGACGAAATTAATTCCGCCAAAAAAATGGATTATGAACAGACATAAATATGACTTAATAGAATTTAAAATTTAACCTTAAAAATCGGCTTGAAGATAAGCGCAAAGACCATCGATGCAATAAATAAATAAATGACCCACCAGTCGGTACCGTTAATTTTCGATACCCTGTCGGGATAGTCGATTTGAATTGATTGAACAGTGGAATCACTATCAAATGGTTTTTCAAGCGGATGTAAAAACAGGTCGGCAATATGATACCCCGGACGTTTGGTGCTGACACGCATAAAACCCTCACCTGCCGCCATATCTTTTTCGACCGGTTGCCCATCCACCTGAAAAGTCAATTGATGCTGCCCCTCCTGCAGGGCTTTGATTTTCCAGAAAATTTCCCGTTTTGAAAAAACCCTTATCGGTCCTGTTGTAACCTCAACTGCATCGGAGGGCTCAAGTGCAACTCGCGGCCAAGAATTGTTTTTCGAATCGCTCAACTGCATCGTCATAACCGCTTCTTCACCCACCTTTAAAGGACGAGCCTGATACCAAAGACCCAACTGGCCGAGAAGCAGACTGAAGGGTATGATCATGACCGCAGTCGGGCGCAATGAATGAAATAATAAGAGAAAAGCATTGACAAGAATCCGGACTTGTGACTTTAAGACGACAGGGATAAAGTCCTTAAAGAGTTTCATCGCCAGCAGATGAGCTTTGATCTTGTCTCGCGCGTAACCGATCGCTTTCTGATTTGAAGTGTGCTTAAAAATAATCAACATAAACACTCCTGCCACTGCAGAAATTGCGGTGATCGATAACCAACCGGGCAGTCCTATGATTAGATAGCTTAGAGTTCCACACAGGGTGTTCATACCTGAATTTAACCACACGATAATCTGGGCCACAGCACTCATTATTCGATATATCCCAATCCGCGAAGTTGTTCTTCAACCGCCTTGCTGCCTTCAACGGATTCGATCTTTTCCAGTTCCTTCTCGATCATGTATGTGACGAATTCTTCGACACTGCTGTAACCGGCAATCTCAGTTACACTTTTGAGCCGGTCGTAAAGGTTTTTGTCGATCTTGATCTTTGCCACTGTCACTGTCTCCTTTAATTAACGATCCACACCTTCTGTTGTTAAATTTACACCCGGTTTAATAAATATTGACACCCGTCATCGTCGACGGCTTTGTCAATCCAAATTCCGTTAGAATGGTCGGGGCCAGATCGATCAATGCCGGATCTTTTTTGGTTATCGGTTTGTTTGAGAACAATATACCGGGAACCTCAGTGGAATCACAACAGTGATCTGCACCCCAGGCCGAATCGTTGTCCGAAAAGACGGTTTTATCCATATCGCCTAAGCATGTCGTCCAGGCGCCGCGATATCCCCGGCGGTAGCCAATGATCAAATCGGGCGCGAGTGCCGTATGGGGGCCGCTATAAGTTTTGTCTGAACGCCTCGCTTTTTTGATAACAATCTGGCCGTCCACATCGCGGACAGCTTCAAGCTTTTCGACCAGTTCGTCCAGCAACGCATCTTTTTCTTCAGGTTTTACAATACCGTATTTTTCACGGCCTTCAAGGTTCAAAT
>CAXXSL010000007.1:0-35972 GCA_963675525.2 Anaerohalosphaeraceae bacterium
ATTCGCCAGATCGGCGAAAAAGCATTCGTCCAGGCCAGCGAAAAGGCCGGGCGGATAAAAAATCCGGACATGATCAGCGACTTCATTGCCATGCAATGGCACCTGTGGGACTCCACTTCAACCATTACCGAACCGCTGCAAGGCATGGATCCGGGTAAATCATGGCAGGTCGATCAATGGGTACCCTGGCCGATACCGATCCCGAATCTGCCGGTACGCACCACAACCTATACACTCGATTCGTTTATGACCGACGACAGCGGCCAGCCAAAAGCCGTCATCAAAAGCGCCTATGCGCTCAGCCAGACAACGCCCAAACAAAAATTTCCAGAACCGTACGACGGCAGGTTTCAGATGCGCGGCCTCATGGGCTTTTTGAGAAATTATAAGTTTCTCTCGCTGGAAGGAACCGGCGAACAAGTCTTCAACGTCAACGAGGGACTCATTGAAAGCGACAACCAGCATTACACCATGGCGGTCAACGCTGAATTCATGCTGCCGCTGGGCGACTCGCTGCCGGTGCTGGAAGTGGACCAAACGATCTCCATCGAACGCATCAAAACTCCCTGATTTCGGAGGTATCCCATTGGAACGAAAAAATCTCTGGGCACCGTGGCGAATCAAATACATCCAGGGACTGGCTCAGACCAATGGCTGTTTTCTCTGCGATTATCGCGCCGCACCTGACAAGGATAAAGACAATCTCGTCCTGTGGCGAACCGACCATGCGTTTGTCGTCTTCAATAAGTTCCCCTACAACAACGGCCACCTGCTGATCGCCCCCAACCGTCATATCGCCGACCTGTCCGATGCCTCCGATGATGAACTGTTGTGCCTGATGAAACGGGTACGCGACTGCCAGACAGTGCTGTCACAGGCGATCGCCCCGCACGGCTTTAACGTCGGCATGAATTTCGGGCGATGCGCCGGGGCGGGTCTGCCGGACCATGTGCACATTCACGTCGTCCCGCGCTGGAACGGCGACACCAATTACATGCACGTCTGCAGCAACACCGATGTCATCAGCCAGAGCATGACGGAACTGTACGATAAACTGATCGAGATCAGCGAGCGCGAACATCTGCCGCAAAAATAGTAATTGATCTTTGAATAATTAAAGAAGAAAAAACGCCTTTTTGTCATTCCCGCAGAGGAATGTCATTCCCGCGAAGGCGCCGAATCCAGCGTCTTTCGTGTCATTCCGAGCGAAAGCGAGGAATCTATTAAAAATAGCCTCGGCCAACGGCCGAATCCTGCTCCGGCTGTTTTGAACATTGAAACATTGGAATTTCGAATTTGTTTAGGACTTCGAACTTAGAATTTCGGATTTTACCGGTTTTACATTTTTAATATGCCAAATAACGCCCAATACGCCGTTACCGAGAACACCAGCCGCGGCCGCCGGTTTGACGAGCCGCCCCATCCCTACCGCAGCCCTTTTGAACGCGACCGCGACCGCATTATTCATTGCGCGGCGTTTCGCCGGCTCGAAGGCAAAGCGCAGGTCTTCACCACCGGCCTCAACGACCAGTACCGCACCCGCCTGACCCACAGCATCGAAGTCGCCCAGATCGGCCGCACCATCGCGCGGGCATTGGACCTCAACGAAAGCCTCACCGAGGCGATCTGCCTGGCCCATGACCTCGGCCACGCCCCGTTCGGCCATACCGGCGAAGCGGTTCTCAATGAACTGATGGCCGGCTCCGGCGGCTTCGAACACAATCGCCAGGCCCTGCGCATCGTCGATTTCATCGAAACCCCCTACCCGGCCTTCCGCGGACTTAACCTCATGTTCGAAACCCGGCTCGGAATGGCCAAGCATTCCAGCCCGTACGACCATCCCGAAGACGATCCGGACTGGCCGCAACACCCCTCGCTGGAAGGACAGATCGCCGACATCGCCGACCGCATCGCCTACAACTGCCACGACCTCGAAGACGGCCTGCGGTCCCGGCTGATCAACGAGGTCCAGCTCAGGGACCTGGCCCTGTACAAACAAGCCGCCGAAAAGATCAGTATCGACCAAATCGAAGACTATGTCATCCGCCGGACCCGCCTGTCAAAAGCGATTATGGATATCCTCGTCAGCGACGCCATCGAAACCAGCCGGGCCAAACTGACCGCCGCCAAGATCACGTCGCTGAAGCAGGTACTGGAACACCCCGCGATACTCATCGACCTCAGTCAACCCGCAGATATCGCCCTGCACGAGATGGAAAACTTTTTAATGCGCAAAATGTACCTGCACCCGAATCTGAAAGAAACCGCTGACAAAGTTAAAGTCTGGCTCAAGACACTCTTTACCGACCTGTGCCAACACCCCGAAAAAATGCCCCATTACTACCAAAAAATGACCGACACCCAACCCCTCCAAAGAACCGCCTGTGATTACCTCTCGGGAACCACGGATCAGTACTGCTTGAAATTGTTAGCAAATATTGAAGAGAAATAATCGGCATTACGCTCTAAATTCGAAACAGCAAGGCGCCCTTTCGGATTTCACCCCCGTGCCTGTGAGGCACACGACGGACAGATACTGCCTCCAATTGCTGGAAAACGTAGAGAAGGCATAACTGGTATTACGCTCTAAATCCGAAACAGCGAAGCGCCGCTTCCAAAAATTCTCCCCCTGCCAAGGGCCAGGGGGTTATGGGAACGCGGGCGTCTCGCCCGCAATGATCATTCGTCCATTGTCAAGGTAAATGGCTTGTCCTACATCCTCAATATACAATATACAATCGAATGGCCCCCATTATTCATTCTTCAATTATCAATAGAAAATCGAAAGGGCCAGGGGGTTATTTGTTCCGTCGGCATCCTGCCGGCACATGGGAACGCGGGCGTCTCGCCCGCAATGGTCAATCCTCCATCGTCATTCGAAAATTGTCAAACCACACGGAATCTGTTTAAACAAAAAATTCCATAAGCCCAAAGGGCTTAAACAATAATAGCCCCGGGCGAAACCCGGGGTTCACGATCCCCCCGCACCCACCGACCCCAACGGGGTCGAAGAATTCATCATTCGTCAATCGACAATAATCAATTTGCTTTGTCCACCCCGTCCATGGAGCCTGTCCTGAGCGCAGCCGAATGGGTCCATGACCGTCCGTGTTCGTCCATCGACCATCAAAAGTCTGCGCAGCAGACGCCATGTTGTAGATAATATGTAGGCCATCCAAAAGTTCTTATAATGGTTTTTGAACCCTAAACCGGAACCATTATCGAAAGGATGGCCCATGCGTAGTCTATCAAAGGTACAGACATTTTTCAACACTATCCGTTTAACCCGTAACGATGCATTGTTTATTGGTATTGACACCCATAAGGAAACGTATCATGTCGCGCTGCACTTAAACGACACCCCCGCTCTTGATTTTGTCATGCCGTACGAATCCCAATCAACTTATTGAACAGCTCAAACCGGTCCAGCACGCCATCAAAGAGATTGTTTACGAAGCCGGGCCCACGGGCTATTCATTGGCTCGCACCTTACAAAAACACCATCTGCCCGTGACTATTGCGGCCACCTCTAAAACGCCCCGGCCGGCCGCCAAAGAGGACAAGACAGATCGCCTGGACAGTAAAAAACTGGCGTGTTATCTGGCCAAGGGGCTCCTCAAACCGGTGACCATTCCTTCGGTCCAGCAGGAGGGGGACCGACAGTTGTGCCGGATGCGGCATCGTCAACGAAAAAACGGAGCCTGTGTCAAAACTCAAATCAAGTCATTTTTATTACAACACGGGCTGACGGAACCGGAAGGGCTCAAATATTGGTCTGGTAAAAGCATCGACGCCCTCCGAGCCTTGCGGCTGCCAAAGCCATTACGTTTGTCACTGGACGCGTTACTCAGCGACCTGGACTACCATTCTGACAGACTGACGGTGCTTGAGCGTCTCCTGGACGAAAGGATGGGGTCAACACCAACCGGCCAGCGGATTGCATTACTTCAAACACATCCCGGCATCGGACCGGTGACAGCACGACAGTTTGTTACGGAAGTGTTCCACTATGACCATTTTGAGACATCCTGCCAAGTGGTCAAATATGTCGGATTGGCCCCGACGATCCATCAAAGCGGTTCAAAAAGTACATCCGGCCCCATCAATCGGGACGGGAAGCCGTCCCTTCGTTGCACACTCATTCAAGCCGCATGGCAGTGGGTTGCCGTTGATGTTAAGGCCAAACAATACTTTTGGCGGATTTGTCACAGCAATGGGGGTATCAAACAGAAAGCGATCACTGCGGTGGCTCGAAAACTGACCGTGCATCTGTGGCGCATGTTGATAAAAAATGAACCCTATCGGGCGGAAAAAGCTTAAACAGTATACGAATGGATTGAAGCTCACCACGACGTGCCGACCACGGCCCGAGGCTTGTGTCTTGAACACGATTGTAGATTGTTGGCGGCACCTCAGGAAGAACGAATCGATTAACGTGTGCTTCGAGCACGAATAACAGACTGAGCGATCAATCTTGAAAGACAAGGAATATCGATATGAAGTAAAAAACAAAAAAATTGTTGGTTTTAAAATATAAGACTTGTAAGATGGCCTCATAACAGCCACGGGTGCCAGCCCGTGGACCAAAATCACAACCCCTCCCTCTGTGAGCCCGCGCAGCGGGCGACATAAATATCAAAAAATTCCACAAGCCCAAAGGGCTTAAACAATAATAGCCCCGGGTAAGCGCCAGCGAAACCCGGGGTAAACAATCACACAACCCACGACCCCAACGGGGTCAAACAAAATAATCATCATTCGTCCATAGAAAATCGAAACGTCCACCCCGTCCATGGAGCCTGTCCTGAGCGTAGCCGAATGGGTCCATGACCGTCCGTGTTCGTCCATCGACCATCAAAAGTCTGCGCAGCAGACGCCATGTTGTAGCCACGGGTGCCAGCCCGTGGACCAAAATCACAACTCCTCCCTCTGTGGGGGATAAATTAAGGGGGATAAATTAAGGGGTCAGACACCTTTTTCTTCCCTATTTTCTATTATCAAACCCAACGCCCGCCAACATTGATAAACCTTCAATATTTTTACCCGCGGCAAACGCCGCTTCCTCAATTCAAAATACCAATCGACAATCGTCCATCGTCATTCGACAATTGCCAATTCCCTCTACCCTGTTTCGCGTGAAAATCCCCGAAATCTGTGGATAAAAAGTTTTACATTTATCTAACTTTTGGTATAATACACAAAATTGGATATTCACAATTAAATAGAGTGCGAGCCCCGCTATCTCGCCCGGCCCCCAACAATGGTCATCCTGAACGTAGTGAAGGATCTATTTAAAAAGCCATCTGGAAGAAGTCCACATTCTTGGGTTCTTATGTTCTGGAGTTCATGAGTTCTTGGAGCAACCTTTTTTACAAAACGAACCCAATTTCCTCCGCAGTAAAATGACTGTAAGTCATTATCTTATTCTGACTTCTATCTTCTATCTCCTGACTTCTGCCTGTAAATCGAACCCAATACGAACCCAATTTCGCCCCCAAGTACCCCCTACTCGCGCAAGCCGTTTCCAGCCCGGAATCGCCGATTTAGTGTTGGAAAAATAAAAAATCGCTTTTTTTGACCCCGTCAACCCCCAAAAAAACAAACCCAATTTAAGCCCCAAGTAGCACCTCGACGCAAATGCAATATACTGCATCCAAACCCACCAACGGACGCATCACCCGCATTTTTACCAGCGCCACGCGAACCCAACCAAACCCAAATGAACCCAAATGCACCCAATCCGGCACCGGATATTTAAACTTTCACAAATCCGGTATTTGGGTATAATGGTCATGATGAAAAAAACAGAAGTTTTGACAACATGTTTTGGCTTGGGAAAAATCCCGTTTGCACCGGGGACGTTCGGGTCTTTGCCGCCGGTGGCGATTTACCTGCTGGCGGGGTCTTTCTGCCCGTATCCGCCCTCGGGCCCGATCCTTATGGCGTTTCTGGCCGTTACCGCCGCATGGGTGTGCGTCCAGTTTTCCCCCGCCATGATCGCCGAGACCGGCAAAACCGACCCGCAAACCATCGTCGCCGACGAAGTAGCCGGCCAGGCGGTAGCGATGCTGTTTATCGCGGTTCTGGACCCGGTCAATATCTGGCTGGCAGCAGCATCGGGTTTTGTGCTGTTTAGGCTGTTCGATATTCTCAAACCCTGGCCCTGCAAAAAGCTGGAAAACCTGCCCCGCGGCACCGGCATCCTCGCCGATGACCTCATGGCAGGCATCTACGCGGCCATCGTCTACGGAATCCTCTACTGGCTTCTGCCAGGCTATTTCGGATAAAGTGTTTAAGCATTTGCACTTATAAGCCGATAACAAACTAAGAAGTCAGAATTCAGAACATAGAACTCAGAATAATTGGAAGCCGACTCTGTCGGCAATACTATAAAATTGATGTAAATGGCAATTGAATATTCGATAGAAACCTGCAAACAGCTTCAGGAGGCTTTCAAGACAGCCAACCTTCACCGTCCCATGCGCGTTACGCACTACGACGCCGGAACGGAGATGGAATACGAAATCACCCCCGTCGAACCGGGGCCGAACGCGGTCATCCGCTTTGCGATCGAGAAATTCGTCGGGGGCGGATTCGCCGGACAGGTCTATAAAGTCAGGCTGCTGGGCATCACGCTGGACGGTCAGCCAACCGAAACGATGATGAAACTTCGCGTCGACGACACTTATGCCGTCAAAATCCTCATCCCGCCGTCGACGGGGTCGCTGCTGTTTCGCAATTTCCTCTACGCCGTCGGTTTTCAGGCCCCCTTCCAATTGCAGGTCAATCCCACGGCGGCCCGCGCGGGGGCGCTGTGGCAAAAATTCATCCGGGCCGCGGCGCAGATCCGTTTTAACGACCCGCACTGCGTCAACGATATTCACGCGACGTTTGTGGATTCGACATTGGGCAGTTGCGGCGAGATCAGCGACTGGGTCGAGGGGCGAACGTGGCGGCTGGAAGTCGATGACCATATCGACCGGCTCAAACGCTGGAAAAAAGGCAAGCCCGTCGATGAATCGGTGCTCGGCTCGCCCGAGTACCGCGCCAAATACCGGTTCATGACCGGGTTTGTGGACCTGCTGCACGACGTGGGCGCACACGAATTTGCCCGGCAGTACGAATGGACGACGTGTAAGAGCCAGCCGAATGCCTTAAAGCGGCTGGATACGAATCATGACCCCCAGGCCGGGTTGATCGGTGTGGATTTTCGCGCGGGGCTGGCACTGCTGGCGTGTCTGCCGATGAGTCCGGGGGATTTTAAGCTGATCTGGCAGGGGCTGAAACGCGGGTCGCTGGTGCAGTTTGACCGCGGCGATTTGAAAAAGCTGGAGCAGTATATCAACGAGCATCCGCAAATTCTGGACGCCCTGCCCGCCGGCCGGGAGATGCTGGAAGAGCTGAAAGCGTGTGAAAAAATCTATCGGGATTCGATTCCCGATATAACGCATAACCATGTTCGCCTGCTGTATGACGGCCGATTCCGCAACCAACTGTTCGACAGTGCCGTCACCGGCTGGCAGACACGTAATTTAATCGATGCGGATAAAATTGACGGCTTTCGAAACTGCAAATGCAAAACGCTGCTGTTTTTCCTGTTGGGCCTGATCCCGATTCTGGGGCGGGTGACGCGAAAAATATGGGCGAAAGCCGACTGGCGAAAACATTACGGTGCGATTTTAACCAGCGTTGATTACTTCAAGCGGGCGTTCAAAGGGCGGATGTTCGAAAAGCTGATTAAGTGGCACGAGAGCGGACGCATTGACAGCGACAAAGCGATGCGCCTGCAGCATTCCGTGCCGGGGTATTTGTTTCACGTACCGTTTTCGATATTGCCCGCAGGTCTGCACCGCTTTTTAACCGACCCGGCGATTCTGAAAGACAAACTGTATTTTCTATTTGTGCGGCCCTACAAGTTGTTGCGCCACGTCGAACTCCGCGAACAGTGGATGCGAGAGATGGTCGCCCAAAGCCAAAAAAAACATATTCTCAGCGATGAAGACGCAAAAATAATTCTTTCTCAACTTAGCGACCCCTATATACAGAAATACCTTATCGCGCTTGTTTTACATCTTTTAACGATACCCATTACTCAACTTGTCGGAGTGATTATTGCTGCAATATATTGGATGTATCACCCGGAATTAACTTTTTTGGAAGCCCTGGCTTATGCAGGAGCAATTCAGGGAATTCTGGCAATTGTACCGATTTCTCCGGGGTCTTTTTCGCGTGGACTTATCACAACAATTATGGCAATCCGGGACCGCAGCGTAAAAGATTACAACATTGCTTTGTTTTTGAGCTATTTCAAATATATTGGTTACTTGGCGTTTCCGATTCAGATGACATATCGCTATCCGGCGATGGCACGATTCATGGCGGCGCACTGGGCAACGGACGCGGTGCATATTGTGCCGGTGTTCGGTGAACGGGGAGCGTTGTTCGAGCACTGGATATTCTGCGTGTTTTATAACTGGCCGCTGACGATTCGCCGGCGGATGCAGCAAATCAGCGAACTTCGACAGACGATTGCCGCACGCCTCTGGCATATCCCGCTGATTGCGCTATTGGCGGCAGGTATTTTTGCGGCTGCCCATTACGGATATTTTACAAAAACCGGCCTTGCCCCTGTGACAGAGAACATGTGGTTTATCAAACCGCTGTTTTGCCTGATCCTGCTTATTCCTGCCGCCTGTGGGTGTGCAGCGACCCGTTATGCCGGCGGATTGGCTCGCGCCAAACGCATTGCTTCGGCAGCAATTGTCGGATTAGCCGTCGGAATAATCTATTCTGTTGCAGCATACAAAATGGAGCAAGGCTGGAATCTGGAGCAGGTGCAGCTTTGGGTGCCGCTGATCTGGCGTTCGTTCGCAATGGCAATATTCTGCACAATCGGGGCAATAATCACTGAAATCAAACTTCCCGACCCGGATATGAAGAAATAACGGTTTTCTGGCAATCACCGAAAAACTCGTCTTACGGTATCCGATTTTTGTGTTGTTTTCCTGCACTTTTCGACTATTCTTTCTTGTAATCAGGCCTGTTTTCTGCCAAAATGTCTTGGTTTTTGTAACAGGCAATAAAGTTTTGGAGATAAGACAATGTCAAACAGCTTTGGGTCGTTCTGTGACGACCTGTTTATCGATATGAGTATCAGCACCCAACTGGAACTTCCCTCCAGCCGGGAGACGGTTTTGACGTTCTTTGAACGTCTGCAGAAACAGTTTCCGGACATGAACAGTTTTGCCCGCCGGGAAACCGGCGAATATGTTCTTGAACAGGAGCAGGAAGGTCAGCGCAAACGCTGGGTGGGGCTGGAACCGGACCGGATCGTTGCCGGCTGCGCCAATCCCGATGACATCGGGGAGGCCTACGAACTGCACGGTCAGGTTTTGGAGTTGATCCCGTATATGCTCGGCGTCAGTCCGCTGGATATCGATTCGATGGACATTACCTATACGATGGATTTTGATTATCAGGGCAACCATGATGAAGTGATCGCGGATGCATTGCTGGCCGGTTCCGGTTTCGCTTCCCTGTTTGATATTCCGGGGGCACGGCCTGTCAATTGCTGCCCGTCGGCGATCGTCACCCTTTCGGAAGACGGCCGGCTGCAGACACGCATCGGGGTCGAATCCCGCACGACGGCGCTTGATATTCGCGGTGAAAAATTTAAGACCGACGAGCCGATCAGTCTGTATTTTACGGTGCGGCGATATCCCCAGCCCGGGCCGGATTTTAATACACTGGCGGCTTACCAGGAACAATGCCGCATCGCAGAAAATCTTATGTTTGAAAAGGTGATACCTAATTTCGTACAACCGTTAAATAGTGCGATCGCTCAACGACGTTAATTCAATCAGGGAGGTATGAAGTCTATGGCAATTGAAGCACCATTAAGCAGTTACAAAAAGAAAAACATGCTCATCATGATGGTGGTTTTAATTGGGCTGGGTCTTTGGTTCTATTATGATGCCCATCACAATGAGAAATTTATCGAAAAACACACCGTTGACGGAAAGGCGGACAGTACGCTCAACTTCAACCTGAAATCACCGCCCTATCTCATCGGAGCGGGTATTGTTTTGGGAATCTATTTTTTCATCGTCAAAGGAAAAAAGATCACGGCGGACGATGATGTTTTAAAAACAGGAAAAGAAACGATCGCTTATGACACAATTGAAAAGATCGATAAAACACATTTCGACAGCAAAGGGTATTTTATCATTACCTATGCTGACAGCGGCGGTCAAAGCAAAGATTTGAAGATCAGTGATCGGACGTATGACAACCTGGGTGCGGTGCTGGATCATGTCGTCGCTAAGATCAGCTAAATAGACCAATATCAAAAATCAAAAAGAAAATATCAAAATTCAGGTATCCGCCTGCGGTGGAATCTTCTTTTACCGGGAAACGAGAGAATACAAATGAATTCATGTGTCGTCGGATTGCAATGGGGTGATGAAGGAAAGGGAAAAGTCGTTGATATTCTGGCTGAGAACGCTGACATCGTTGTCCGCTATGGCGGCGGTGCCAATGCCGGGCACACCGTCATTACCGGGGGCACAAAGTTTGCGCTACACCTGATGCCATCCGGAGCGGTGCGTGAAAAAACCGCCTGCGTCATTGCCAACGGCGTTGTGGTGGACCCCGGCACACTCATCGAAGAAATCAACGGCCTGAAGGAAAAAGGCATTAGCATTGAGGGACGGTTGTTTATCAGCGAAAACGCCCACATGGTCCTGGATTATCATAAGCTGGAAGACAAACTTCGTGAAGCTTCGCTGGGCGCCAATAAGATCGGCACGACAGCCCGGGGTATCGGCCCGTGCTATGCGGATAAGATCGGCCGCAGTTATGCATTGCGGATGGCGGATTTGCGGAATCTTGACCGCTTGAAGGAAAAATTGCAGAATATCATTGCTTATAAAAATAAGCTGTTTGGTGCGTTGTATAATGCCGACCCAATCAGCATTGACGATATCTATGCCCAGTGCTGCACGCACAGTAAAATTTTGAAATCATTTATTTGTAACACAACACAATACCTGCACGAATCCATCGATGCAGGCAAGACTATTCTTTTTGAAGGTGCTCAGGGCGCTCTGCTGGACCTTGACCACGGGACTTTCCCGTTTGTCACCAGTTCCAACGCCAGTGCACTGGGGCTTGGGCCCGGTTGCGGCGTACCCTCCAAGCATGTCCAGCGTTCGGTCGGTGTGGTTAAGGCCTATGCCACCCGCGTCGGTGAAGGGCCTTTTCCCAGCGAACAGGATAACGAAACGGGTAATCTCATTCGTGAACGAGGTCATGAATACGGCACGACCACCGGTCGGCCGCGGCGTTGCGGCTGGTTTGACGCCGTTACCGTTTCCTACACCGCCCGGTTGGGCGGCATTACGGAAATCGCCATGATGCACCTGGATACGCTGGCGGGAATGAAGCAGTTGAATATCTGCAAGGCTTATCGCATCAAGGGCCAGGAAACAACGTTCTTTCCCGGCGATGCGGATGATTTGGCAAATGCCGAATGCGTTTATGAAATGCTTCCCGGGTGGGACGAGGATTTATCAGAAATCCAAAATTATGATGATCTGCCGGAGAATACGAAAAAATATATTGCTACGGTCGAAAAAATCGTGGGCGTACCTGTCAGTATTGTCGGCGTCGGTCCCAAACGCAGCCAGGCGATATTTAGAAGTTAAAAATTAAACTGTCTAATAAAACAAAGTTTGAAATCGCTGGATTCCCGCCTTCGCGGGAATGACAAGTCGTATCTGACACTTGGCTAAAGTATTACACAATCTGTACTGTGGATTAAAAAAGGTAGATATGGATACGCGTTCATTTGAGGAAAAGCGGATAGATACCGGTAAACGGCTGGGCATCTGCCCGGAGTCTATTCCGCGGCATATCGCCGTGATTATGGACGGCAACGGGCGATGGGCCACCGAACGCGGACTGCCCCGCTTCCAGGGACATGAACAAGGCGGCAAAGTCGTTGAGTCAACCGCACTGCATTGCGTGGCCTGTGGGATTGAATATCTGACGCTGTATTCATTTAGTATGCAAAACTGGAAACGGCCCAAAGAAGAAATTGACTTCCTGATGTATCTGTACGCTCTGTATTTAGAAAATATGCGTCCGCTTCTGATGGACAACAATATTCAATTGAAGCATGTGGGGCGGCGTGACCCCCTGCCGGAAAGCCTTCTGGAAACCATGGACGAAACGATTCGGCTGACCAGCACAAATACCGGGATGGTGCTGGGACTGGCATTGAACTACGCCTCGCGGACGGAGATCGTGGACGCGGCCAGAGCCTTGGCACAGAAAGTCAAAGAGGGGAAAATGAATCCCGAAGACATTGACGAAGAATCCTTCAGCGACCACTTGTACACCGCCGGCTGGCATGACCCGGACCTGCTGGTTCGCACCAGCGGCGAAATGCGTATCAGCAATTATCTGCTGTGGCAAATCTCCTATGCTGAATTTATCGTGACCGATTTTTACTGGCCGGACCTGACAGCGGAACATGTGGACGAGGCACTGGTTCAATTCGCCGGACGTCAGCGACGGTTTGGTGACGTAAAACCCAAAATACCAACTCAGGGATGAGATTGTAACCATGCTGAAATATCGTCTGCTTTTTGGGACACTGATGATCGCTGTTTTTCTGGGCCTGATCCTGCTGGATGGGCACCTGGATGGGTCGTTGTCAAAAACGACGAGCAATAAACCGGTTCAGGCAATGCTGTTCACCATCCTGATCGCCCTGCTGACCATCCCGGCTCAGTTTGAAATCGGCAACCTTGTCCGTCAGACCGGTGGACATCTTTTTAAAGGCATTACGATTCCGGCATCAATCCTGCTTTCAACGGCCTTTTTCTGGGCATCATTAACGACGAACATGCATCAATTTCTTATGGAGTACCTTTTATATGTCCCGGCTTTTTCGTTTCTGGCATTATTCATTGCCCAAGCGGTTAAATTCGGAACCGAGGGCACCATTCGTAATGTTTCGGCGAGTTTTTTTTCGATCATCTATTTAGGCTTTTTATGTGCCTTTATTTTAGGCATTCGCATCCTGTGGGGACCATGGACCCTGCTTTTTTTCATATTTACCATAAAGTCTTCTGACATAGGGGCTTACACACTTGGTCGGTTGTTCGGGAAGCATAAAATGGCCCCCCGTATCAGCCCGGGCAAAACCTGGGAGGGATTGGGCGGAGCGATTCTGTTCGCCGTGGCGGTATCGTTTGGCTTTTCTCACTTTTCTGGTATAATGTTTCCGCAGGCACTGGCCTTTGGTGCCGTTTTCGGCGTTCTGGGCCAACTGGGCGACTTGGTTGAATCAATGATCAAGCGGGATGCCGCTTCCAAAGATTCGTCTTCGAGCATTCCGGGATTCGGCGGGATTCTGGACGTAATTGATTCGCCCTTAGCAACCGCGCCGGCAGCGTTTGCGTTTTTCTATTTTGTTATGTCGTAAGGAACAATCTTGGAGATCAAGATACAACTGGAATCTGATGCTCAGCGGCTGGAACTTTTCGGCCCTGCCGATACGCATCTGCGGTTGCTGTGTGAGACGATGGAAGTCAAGATCAGCGCACGCAACGGGACGGTTCTGGTCTCCGGCGAATCGGACCCCGTTCGCAGAGCCACCGAAATCATAGACCGTATGCAGCATCGTTTGATCCAGCGAGGCCGACTCATCAAGGCGGATGTCGAAGAAATCATCGCCCAAACAACAAACGCCGTTACCCCGGGCCGGGCCAACGTTATTGAGGTCTTTGCCCGGAAAGGCGTCATTGAGCCGTTCACGAAGGGGCAGCTTCACTACATTGAAACCATGCGGAAGAACGATCTGACCTTCTGCATCGGACCTGCAGGAACCGGCAAAACCTATTTAGCCGTTGCCGTTGCGGTATCAATGCTGAAGAAAAAACAGATCCGCAAGATCGTCCTGGCCCGCCCCGCCGTTGAAGCCGGCGAACGATTGGGCTTTCTGCCGGGCGATTTGCAGGCCAAGGTCAACCCTTACCTGCGGCCGCTGTTCGACAGTCTGGAAGATATGATGGAATTTAGCCAGATGAGCAAATTCATGGAAATGGACGTTATCGAGGTCATCCCGCTGGCGTTTATGCGAGGACGGACGTTGAACGAAGCTGTGGTCATCTGCGATGAGGCCCAAAACACATCCCGGTCCCAGATGCTGATGTTCCTGACCCGGTTGGGACGCGGATCCAAAATGATCATCACCGGTGACGTGACACAAACCGACCTTGAACCGGGCCAGCAAAGCGGCCTGGTCGAGGCAATTGACATCCTGAAAAATATCCGTAACATTGGTTTGGTTAAACTGGATAAACTGGATATCGTTCGGCACAGCCTGGTCCATCAGATCGTTCAGGCCTACGACGACAAAAAACAGAAGGAAAACCATTAAAGCCTTATGGCCATCATCAAGAAAAAAAAGAAAGTCAGTACCCGCCGACAGCTCGTGCGTAATAATATCGCAACCGAGCGGTTCGGCAGGATCGCATCGGCAATTAACAGTCCGTACCCTATGGCGATATTGATCCTGATTCTATTTATCGCAGCGGTCATGGTCCTGCTCGGACTGGATACGTCCAATCCCGATTTTTATGCTCCCGGCGCCCGGCACTTCAAAGCATGGCCTCAACTGGTCTCTCTGGCGGTTGTGGTCAGCCTTATCAGCGGCGGCGCGGCACTGTATATCTTTCACTATCAATCAATAATCATATCAAAACCAACACGGATAATCGCCCTGGCGGTATTGCTCTGGATATTGCTGGCCGTCACCCGTGTTTTTTCCATGGTCCCCAGCTCCGTTTGGAGTTATTTCGTGGTGGGAACAGCCGTCGCCTGCGCCATTGTGCTGACCATCGCCTATGATCAGCGGTTCGCCATCGGCATCACAACGTTCTATACGGTGCTGGCCTGTTTTGCGATCAGCAGCATTGCAACGGTCGAATTATGGCTGACCATGATGACGGGAGTGATCAGTTGTTGTTTCAGCCTGCATGAAATCCGAACACGCAAAAAACTGATCGAAGTGTCCTTGCTGGCAACCGTTGTCATCTTTATCATGGTTGCAGCCTTAGAAATTATTCAGGGTATTGCCTATAATGAGTATCTGATCCATGCGATGGCAGCGGCGGGGTCGGCATTTGTGGTGGGCATCTTTATCCAGGCTTTTCTGCCGATCATCGAGCAGGCCTTCGGTATTGCCACCAGCATGACGCTGATGGATTACAGTGACGCCAACCAGCCGCTCCTGAAAAAGCTGGCGATGGACGCTCCGGGAACCTTCAGCCACAGTCTGCTGATCGGATCGATCGCCGAAGCCGCCGCCGAAGCCATTGGCGCCAATGGGCTGCTGTGCCGGGTCGGAGCTTATTACCACGATATTGGAAAAATTAATAAGGCCGCTTATTTTGTCGAAAATCAGATGGGCTCGGCCAGTCGTCACGACCAACTGTCTCCGGCAATGAGCCAGTTGGTGATCGTGGGCCATGTCAAAGACGGCATTGAGATCGCCAAGGAATTCGGGTTGCCGGCGGTATTGCGCCAATTCATCGAAACCCATCACGGCACAACCCTGATGGAATACTTTTACCATGAAGCCCGCAAAAAACAGGACGACAAACAAAGTACCGTTTCCGAATCGGAATTTCGCTATCCCGGCCCCAAGCCCAAATCCAGGGAAGCAGCGATCGTCATGCTGGCGGATGCCGTCGAAAGTGCGGCACGCTCCTTAACCGATCATACACCCGCAAAAGTGGAAAGCCTGGTTCATACGATTGCCATGAAACGGCTTCAGGACGGCCAGTTTGATGAATGTGACCTGACGCTTCGTGAGTTGAGCCGGATCGAGATGGGGTTGTCCAAGTCGCTGGCGGCACATCATCACGGACGAATCGCTTACCCGAAAGTCGGTGAACCACCGAAACCTACTGAAATCGCGCCGTCTGAAAATAATCCCGAATCCGAATCCGAAAAATCCCAAGCAGAAAAAACCAATCTCTGACATGAGCTCATCCGATCCTATCTGTGTACACATTGACTGTCAGCCGGACACGATTGAGGTTGACCTGAAACGGCTTGAAATCCTCGCTCACGCGATTTGCGAACAGCTTGAAATATTTGACGTCAATGTCCAGATCAGCATTGTCGATGACGCTGCGATGATCGAGGTTCATCGTCAATTTCTCGACAACAACCATACCACCGACGTCATCAGTTTTGACTTGAGCGATGAGTTCGAACCCGGCCGGAACTTCCAGATCGTTGTGAATGCGGATATGGCGCGGCGGCAGGCGGCAACACGCGGACACCCCATCGAATCGGAACTAGCGCTTTACATCACCCATGGAATGCTGCATAATACAGGATATGATGATGCCGATGATGAACAATCACGCCGGATGCATCAAAAAGAAGATGAAATTTTGCAAGCCCATGGGTTTGGCATAACCTATCATAATAATGAAACTCAGGATTGAAAGGAATAAATCACGTGGATGACGTTGGCTGGTCGATCGTTCTGCTTTGTGTTCTTACACCCGTCTCATTATTCTTCACACTCAACGGTCTGGCTCTGCGCTCGTTTTCCCGCCTGAAACTGCAGGATGCGTTCCGTGCGGCCGGCCGCGAAAACATGATGGACGATTTTCTCGAACATGCCGAGAGACTGACCCTGACCTGCGGATTTTTCCGCATCATTCTGAACACCGTCATTATTTTCGTTCTGTTTATTCTGCTCCAGGGAAAGCATTATATCCTGACATTTATAGTCACCATTGTGTTTATTGAGCTGTGTACCCTGCTGATCCCTCATGCATGGGCCAAACATGCCGGCGAATACATTCTGCCGCGAACATACCCGGCCCTGAAAATCTGCATGACCATCGTCAAGCCAATCCTGATCGCGTTCGCCCTGCATGACCGATTTGTCAAACGTCTGGCCGGTGTTCCGGAAACAAACCCTGAGCAGGCACAGGAAGAGCGTCAGGAAGAGATCTTGAATCTGGTGGAACAAGGACGGATCGAAGGCATTGTGGACAAGGAAGAACTGGAGATGATCGAAAGTGTCCTTGAACTGGACGAAACGGTCGCCGAAGAGATCATGACCCCACGGACGGACCTGATTGCTATCGAGGCCAACGACGACCTGCCCACCATCCTCGAAACGATCTGCGACAAGGGGCATTCCCGCATTCCGGTTTACGAAGAGAACATCGACAACATCATCGGCCTGATCTATGCCAAGGACCTGCTGACCGAGATCGGCAAAGACCCGGCGACCTTCAAGCTCAAAGATAAAATCCGGGAGGCTTATTTTGTTCCGGAAAGTAAACCCCTGCGCGACCTGCTGCACGAGTTCCAGGATCAAAAACTGCATATCGCCATCGTTCTGGATGAGTACGGCGGCACAGCAGGAATTGTCACGATCGAAGATATTCTTGAGGAGCTGGTAGGCGAGATCACCGATGAATATGAAAAAACACCGTCCGAATCCTACAAGAAGATCGATGAGAATACATTTGACGTTGACGCCCGCATGTATATCGACGATGTCAATTATGAACTGGACATCAAACTGCCGGAAGAAGAGGATTACGATACCATCGGCGGATTTGTTTTTTCGCACCTGGGCTACATCCCGAAAGTCGGCGAACATTTTGAGTACGGCGGCCTGACAATTACCATCACGGTTGCCGGGCCGCGCGTCGTCAACGAGCTGCGTATCAAAAAGAAACCGCCGGAAACTAAAGAGTAGCCATGCAGACCAAGGACCTTGCCATCTGTTTGCGTGCCGTGAATTATTCCGAAACCAGCCAGGTGGTGACCCTGCTGACGCGGGAGCGGGGCAAGGTCGCAGCCATGGCCAAAGGCTCACGGAGACCCAAATCGTCTTTCGACGGCGCCATCGAGATGTTTTCTTTCGGGCACATCGTGTTCACCATTAAAGATTCCGGCGGCCAACTGGCCACGCTGACGGATTTCCAGCAGCAGCCGGTGTTTCGCAGACTGCATGCGAATCTGAAAGCGATGAATACCGCCTTATTCGCGGCCGAACTGACCGAAGCCTTTCTCGATGACCACGACCCGCACCCGCCGTTGTTTGATAAACTCATTAAGTTTCTGGAAACATTGCAGGATGCTAAAGATGAGCCGGCGATGTTAGCGTGGCTGATTTTGTATCAACTGCGTCTGCTGGAAGAGACGGGGCAGGCACCGCTGCTGGATGGCTGCACGAACTGCTCAGCCGATTATTCACCCGACTGGAAACAGGCGTGGTTCACCAGCCATGCCAACGGCCTGCTGTGTGCCGGCTGCGAAGCGGCTTTTGTGGAAAAAAGAAAGATCGAAGCCGCATCCGTCAATGCCCTTCGGAATCCGCAAAAACTCCCGAAAACTCCGCAAGACCAATTACACCAAATCGAACAACTGCTCATTTACCACTTTACGGAATTGCTGGGTAAGCCCCCTAAGATGGCAAAATATTTTTCATAAAGCAATTTTATGGTAACGGGTGACGGGTGGCACCTTCAAGCGAAGCTTGCGGTGCATTGAGACTCATTAACACTTTCATGACTAATGTCTTGGGAAATATCGCAAATCAAGCCACCTGAACTGGAAACAACAAAAGATGAATATGTTCCGGCATAATGACATAAGCCCTAACATGAAATTCGTGTTTTTACCTGAGCTTTTTGGACTGCTTCGGCAAAATAATTGCAGAATAATGTATTTTTGAATAATGGCTGCCCATGATAGCAACTGAAAGTCAACTCATGCGCATGATTGGAGATACTATAGCGTTTACATCTCTTTTCTATTCTATCCTTTTATTTTAGCCCCATCAATTACAACTCCTTCAGCACCCACAAGCCTGCGGCTTGAAGGTGCCACCCAATCACTTTTACTATTTCACCGAAAATTTGTAAATTGTTGTCGATTGATATTTTTCGCCGGGGCGCAGAACGGTTGACGGGAAGTTCGGCTGATTCGGTGAATCCGGGTAGTGCTGTGTTTTCCAGGCAGAAACCGCTCCGTCGCGGATACACTTTTCCTTCCTTACCGGTAAATCCATCCAGATAATTGCCGGAATAGAACTGTACACCCGGTTTCGGTAGTCCAGGTTTCCAGCACACGGTTCGTCGTCGGTTCAAATGTCCGCGCAGCTAAAGACAACTGGCCTTCCTGTGGTTTATTCAATACCCAGTTATGGTCATAACCGGCGCCGAACTTTAACTGCTCGTCATCATCTTCAATATGCAACCCTATCGGCACCGGCAAAGTGAAATCCATCGGCGTACCCTTAACGGTCCGAATTTCTCCGGTAGGGATGGCGCCTTCGTCTGCAATCGGCGTAAACGAATTGCCGTTGATCATCATCTGGTGCTCATAGTGACTTGGGGTACCATGTCCGGCCAGATTAAAATACGTATGATTGGTCAGATTGCAGATCGTCGGCTTATCCGTCGTTGCTTCATAATCGATTTTAAGGGGCGTTATCGTTGGTCAGCATATAGGTCACTGTTACATCCAGGTTGCCGGGGTAGCCTTCCTCCATATCCTTGCTGAGATAATGAAGTCGAAGCGCCACGCCGTTGGCACTTTCACCTGTCTGGGCCTTCCAGAGAACCTTGTCGAACCCTTTCAGCCCGCCGTGCAGATGGTTGGGGGCCGTTATTGATCGCCAGTTGGTCGTAGTCGGCACCATCAAGGGTGAATTTTCCTTTGGCAATACGGTTGGCATACCGGCCGGTAATGCAGCCGAAGTAACGGGCTTTTTTCTTCGTAGTCTTTCAGGCTGTCAAAACCCAGCACGACATCGGCAAACTGACCGTTCTTGTCGGGCACCTTTACGGAAACAATAATGCCGCCGTAATTCATAATTTTGACTTCCATCCCGTTGGCATTCGTCAAGGTATAAAGATCGACTGTGCTGCCGTCTTTGGTCGCTCCAAAATTAGATTTACTGGTACCCATTCTGTGGCCCTTTCATGAAAATAAGGTTATTTGACGGCTATTTTGTCACAGGCGGCTTGTGCTGTCAACCTAAAAAACGCAAAGCCGTGCACGCTGAATTAAAGGGCGTTTTGAAATGCCGCAAATGAGAAAATCATCGGGTATAACCGCTCGGTATACCATAATTTTGCGAAATACAGCCCTATCGGCGAGGCCGGGAAATAAGTACCCTGCCGGGTATTTTCACTTAGCCATCGTAAGGCTTTGCCCACGGCTTCTTTCGCCGCAGGCATCCGGCATTCCTTCAAGGCATGTATTGCCAATGCCGTTTCCCTCGATGGTTGAAGCGGCTCCCTTTTGTGCCCCCCAGCCCGCATCGTCATTTTGGGCCTCTAATAAAAACGTAACGGCTTTGTCATACATGTGTTTGTTTTGCGAATCGTTCAGCCTATTTAAAGTACCGAGCACTTTGGCCGTACCGTAAACAGGATTACTCTTCAGTTGTGAAAACGGATTTCCAAACCACAGCGGCAGCCACGAACCATCCGAAGACTGACTGGCAGATAAATAAGATACCCCCCGCTCAATCGCCTTTTCCATTTGCTGTTTGAGTCGCGGGTCAAACCCATCTTTCCATAACGCCCAGGCAGAAATCGCATGAGCCGTCAGGTCAGCGCTGCTTCGGTCAAATTCCAACCGGCCCCATCCCCGGCAAAACGTCGGGATGCCCCCGTCGCTATTCTGCAAATCCAGCAGCCATTGAATTCCCTGTGACACTGCAAACAGCAGCGGTTCATTACGCACACCCAGCCGATGCAGAGCAATCAATGCTCCGGCGGTATCATCGGCATCCGGCACACCGCCGGGCAGATTCGTCCAACTCCACCCGCCGGGACACGCCCCGGTGTAAGGATGGATCGCGTCACACTGCTGATCCAGATACCAGTGGCAAATCGTTTGTCCTCTCAGACTCTGATAGCGACGCTTCGTATCCCGGCGGCAAAAGCGCCTCAACCGAAAGGCTCGTCACCCAAGTCGACAAATCGGTATCAATCGGCCAGCTTCCATCCTCCCGCACAGAGCGGACAATGAAATCGACACCCTTTGATACTACCGGATGGTCCTTAAGTTCCATGGAAGCTAAGCTCATCACAACAAACGATGTCAGCGGTATCGCCTCCAGGAAGCCGCCGTTGGCCGGCTGTATTTTCTCAAGCTGTCGGAGTGTGCGGTTTCGCCCAAGTTTGCGGATAAGACGTACCGCGGGATTCGCGGGTCGGTCGAAATAAAATTTCACCTGTCCGATCGCGATCAGCGCCGGCAGTGCATAGCTGACCACGGTCAATTTCAGCCATCGAAAGAAACCTCTCGGCAGCATCGCCAGTTCAAACGGCAGCGGTCGGACAAATCGCCAACCGTTTTCGCCCAGCACCCCCGCCAGTGCACACATCGTCAGAATCGGCACCGCAAACGTGCGGTCCTTGCCGTAAGCCGCATACACCACCTGCGAAATCGCTTGTGGAGTCAGGCTGCCGGCATATTGTATCAGGCGCTTTTTGGTTTTCTCAAGCGTCTCAGAATAAGCCTCGGAACCAACCGCTGAAAAAACAGCATAACACAACAGTGTTGTACTGATGTTACCGGGATCCTGTTTTTCCGCATCGCCCCAACTGCCGTCGTCCTGCTGTGAACTGGCCAGCCAGCGTAATCCATTCTCGATTAACGAGCGAAACCGGTTTGCATCGACCAGATGAAGTGCAAACACGGCCACCGCCGCAGCTAACGGGCTGGAACTGAGGTGACCGGCCCAGATACCTTCCGGTGTTCGGGCATCCAGCAACCTCCGGCGGGTATTGGCGATTGTGTCCTGCAGAATATCGTGATCAATCAACCTGTTATCCTCTTAAATGTCCAAGTGCTAAAAGACCGTAAAACATGTATTCAGGATCGCTGATCGGATCGAACGCATTAGCACAAAAACCTAACTGCCCGTTCCAGACCAGATCGACAAAGATCAGGCAGCTTTGACGGATCGAGCCAAGATCATAACCGGTCAGCGACAAACTGTGCAGTGCAACCGCCGTGGAAAGCAGATCGGCCACCGGTGCCATCGGCATCACCCGGAAACCGCCATCGTCCAAACATTTTAACATCCACCGGACAGCCTCGGTATCCTGCGATGTGCCGGTCAGAACACGGCGAACCATCATGGCCGCCGCGGTGCCGGGAACGGATACCGCCGGAATCTGGATCTCATTAAAAAACCCGCCCGAAGGCGACCGCAATCGTTCCACACAGGCAAGAATACTTCGAACACTGTCCTCCGGCAGCGGGATTCCCAGATCCTGACAGGCCCCGACCGCCAGAAAGCAGCCATAGGCTGAACCGGTTGAACCGCTGCGCAAATGGTGATAGCCGCCGTCGCCGCAGCGAAAGGTATCCACCTGCTGCATGAAAGCGGCTCGCAATTCATCATCGAACGGCTCTTCCATCACCAGCACACGCTCACGGATCAGCGCGCCCAGATGCGCCAAATCCGCCAACCGGCCGCCATTTTCGAATGATGCTAAAAACGGAATGACAGCTCCTTTGTCAAATGGCACCTTCAACGCCGTCAAAGACAGCAGCGCAAATCCCGTATAATACAGGTCGCTGTTTTCGCCTTTGCCCCAAAACCCGCCGTCCGGATTCTGATGCGCCCTGATAATCCGCACAACATCATCCACACGCGGTCCCAGCAAGGTCGCCGAATGGCCCGCCGCATCAATCAGGCTCTGGCGTATGTCCATCGCAGCATCCCATCGGTTCGGTACCGTTAAATATTTTCGTGATGACCTTCCGTAAAAACGCCTTACAGTCGGCCTGCTGTACCGTATCCAGCGAATCAACCGCACGCCCGCAATAGCCATTCAGCAGCTTTCGTGCATGCTTGACGGCAGTGTCTTCATCGCTGTCGGCCGCAATCGAAGCAATGATCGAGAACGACTTCTGCAAATCACCGGTTTTTCGGTCGTACAGGTCATCACGAATCTGATAGGCGATCCCCAGTGCCTCACTAAACGCATCCAATGCCTCAAGCAATATCGCATCGGCGTCCGCCAAAATCGCCCCGATCTTCAGGGCAACCGCAAACGCAGGTGACGTTTTTTCCGCAAAAATTTTGATCATCCTTTCTTCGGACAGAATCTCACGAGCTCTCATACTCTCCAACTCGGCCCCCTGCCCCCGGCAAAGCTGACGATGTCCTTCGGAGGCAACTTTCAAAATCCTCGCTTTCTGTGTATCCGGGCAGTCCAGATTCGCCAAAAGTTCGTATCCCAAGCCGATCAGGTAATCGCCGACGTTCAGCGCCACCGGTACGCCGTATCGCACATGCAGCGTCTCTTGCTCATCGCGCATCTGGTCGCCATCTTCAATATCATCGTGGATCAGCGACGCTTTATGGAAACACTCGACGGCAATTGCCGCTTGGCGGACCGTCATCGGAATCGATTCGGACGCCGTCGATGTCAACGTTGCATAAACCCCTGCCGCCAGCATCGGGCGATACCGTTTGCCTTGATTTGACGTCCACGTCACCGCAAGCCGGGCAGCTTGTCCATCGCTTTCCCCAAAATAATTTTTGAGCAACTCCGGCTCGAACCAATCCTGAACCGTTCGTTTCAACTGTGTCAAATCCACGCATCCGGCTGTGGTGTCCTCAAAAACCTCCAACACCTCCATCAGCCAGTCCTCGTCAAAGAACGTATCCTTGCAGCCGTCTTTAAGCAGCGGGATCGCGATGCCCGGAACTGCCGCCGCTTCCATATACGGAAAAACTCTCTCAAGCACCGAAAGACAACTGACGCCGACGGTCGCCTGTATTTGGCCCGACTCGATCATTGCCATCACCACCGGCGACCCTTCCGCAACCAGAACGGCGTAGCCGAGTTCTTCGGCACGGTGAGATAAACGGTCGATCACGCATTGGCCGCAATGTTTGCAGATCAGGCCAAATGTGTCGATGTCAGCCGGACATGATTGGCTGTGCTTTAAACACTGCGGCAGCAGAAGCAGTCGTTTATTGAACGGCACTTTGATCAAACGGTCCTTCCACAACGCATTATTCAACACCACAACCACAAAGGGAAGATACACTTCATCCAAGCCCGCTTGCTCCAGAATCTGACGAGCCGATTGTTTCAATGACCCCAGCGGTACCGGCGGCACCAACTTTTCAGCGGCAACGTGATCGAACGCAAACAGACGAAGACGGTCACGGTCCTGCCGTTCGGCAGGAACTCCGCTGCACCAGGCGTTCTCTTTTGACATTATGTTTTTATCATTGGTCATAATTATCCTGCATTGCCATGCTGACGGGCGTCGATCTGCCGCTGCACCCTTTTAAACGCCCCCCGCCACTGGATTATTTCACCCTTGCCCAACAACCGCATAATCGCCCGCTTGGCCCACGAAACCCCGCCGCAGCGTTGATTGTCCCAGAACAGCAGCGGGACCTTGCGGAAGTTGATTTCATAACAGGTCCGGTACAGTTCCAAGTGCTCTCTGCGCATCGTTTTCAGCGTAAATCGCTTACCGGCATCTGCCTCTTCCGCCAGATAGGGTTCATAAAATACCGGGAACACAACGGCATTTTGATTTTCCAGAAATTTAACCAGTTTCAGCGTGCGTACCACATCGGCGCCCGTTTCGCCCGGCAATCCCAGCACGAGACTGTACACCCCGAAATAATCGTTTCGCGTCATCCGTTCGGCGGTCTCGTACAAAAGCCCTTCCCAGTCGTCCGCCTTGAACGGCGCAACCTTACCGGGACAACTCTGTGCGACCAAGTGACCGCTGGCGCTTTCGGCACCCATATTGACCCACAGGTATTTGCTTTTCTTCTCCCACGTTAAAAGCCGGCGGATTTCTTTTAATTGCTCATCCGTCATTTGCGCCACACTGGTGACATTGGCGTGATCGACCTGCATGAAGGACAACCCCTTGATCTGCTTCATCGCAACCAACAACTCACGCAGCTTTTCGAAGTCGGGCTTTAGACCAATCGCTCCATAGCGGAAAAAATCTTCCGAACCGCTGACGACCGCCCCGATGCCGTTGGACACATTCGTCTCTAAATCCGACAAAATCACATCATGCGACACGTGTTCCATCTTCTTGTTGGCAATGGTACAAAACCGGCAGCCCCGCCCGCAGCCGCGAGACAGTTCAATGATCCCCATCGCCGAGGCGCCGCGTATCGGACATATCTTATCGGCACCGGTTGCCTTGCTGACAACATGGCCGCTGATTGCTTTGCCCTCGATTGCATCTTTGAAAAGTAGAACACCTTCGTCTTCGAAATAGCCCTCATACACACAGTCCAGGCACGCCTTTGAAACGTCGTCGCCGTAACGCGGCCATTGCCACGCCCCGCCACCGCCGCCGATTACTCTAAACCCGTATTTTTCTTTCTGCGCCAACAGGAATGAAAGCTGTCTGCGTGTGAAATAGCGTGTATAAAGCTCGCCCGACCAGAAATTCGTGGTCGTGGTGTTGCTCATCCCCATCCCCATCGGATCACTGGAACTAAACCCCACCGCCTTTACCCACGGCCCCATCAATTTCCCGATGGCCTCCGGTGTGGTGCAGACAACCTCATCACGCGAAAGCCCCAGCCGCGTTATCAATGACGCCTCCAATCGACGCAACCCCACCGGCATCGTCGCCGCACGCCCGGCCCCGTCTGTTCGAACCGGCGGCGCCACAAACCGGCGCATCGCCAGTTCGGGCACTTTTGTCGTCTGCATCGTCGCGAATATTCCCTCGAAAAGCGCCTTATAATCGGCGCTCAATGTCCGATCCGCAACCAGAACGACGGCAGGTCTTAATTTTGACTGACCCATTAGTTGCTCACGATTTATTTGCGACTGAATTCTTTAGTTCCTTGTTGATTCGCACACTGCACCATTCCCGTCCGCACATCGTACAGTAATCCTCACCGCCCTGACCGGGCATCGTGCTCTGCTTGCAGGCTTCCTCATACATCGCGCGGGCGGTTTTGGGATCAATGGCCTCGGACAGATGCTTTTCCCAGTCCAGGTTCGCCCGCGCTTCACTGATCCGACGGTCCCGCTCGGCGGCGTTACCAAACCCACGTGCGACATCGGCCGCATGGGCGGCGATCTTGCTCGTCACCACGCCGACCCGAACATCATCAGCATTGGGCAATCCTAAATGCTCGCGCGGCGTCACATAGCACAAAAATGATGCACCATAAAACGCCGCCGCCGTTCCGCCGATGGCACTGGTAATGTGGTCATACCCCGGCGCGATATCCGTCACCAGAGGCCCCAGTACATAGAACGGGGCGCCGTTGCAGATTTCTTGCTGCATCTCCATATTCTCTTTGATTTGATCATACGGCACATGCCCGGGGCCTTCGACCATCACCTGACAGCCCTTTTCCTGCGCCCGCTGTGTCAATTCACCCAGCGTTCGTAATTCGGCAATCTGTGCTTCATCCGTCGCATCAGCGATACAACCGGGCCGCAATCCGTCACCCAGCGAAAAACACACGTCATATTCACGCATGATGTCGCACAGGTCATCAAATAATTCATACATCGGGTTCTGTCTGTTATGATGCGTCATCCACTTGGCCATCAGCGCCCCGCCCCGACTGACAATCCCGCACACCCGACTGGGTACCAGTTCCAGATGCTCTTTTAGAAGACCGGCGTGAATCGTGAAAAAGTCGACACCCTGTTTGGCCTGCTTCTCAACGATTTGCAGAATGGCCGTGTAGTCAATCTCTTCGACACTCCGGCCGACGATGACCTCATAGACCGGCACAGTTCCGAACATCACCGGGCACAGCGCGATCAGCTTTTTGCGGATGTCGTCCAAATCGCCGCCGGTGCTCAGGTCCATCATCGCGTCCGCACCCGCTTCCAATGCCACCTTCATCTTTTCGATTTCTCCATCCAGCGAAGATCGCACATTGCTGCAACCGATGTTGGCATTGATTTTTACCGACACCGCCCGGCCGACCCCCGCGGGCACAAGATTTCCAGCCAGATGAATTTTATTAGCCGGAATTACCAGACGCCCCGCCGCCAATTCATCTCGAATGACCACTGCATCAACGTCTTCAATTTGAGCGGCACATTTCATCGCATCAGTAATCTGTCCATCCCGAGCCAGTTGTAATTGTGTTGCCATATTAAATCTTCCTATCCATAAAAAAATCGCTTCACTCATGGAAGCGATTGACAAAACCCAAACCCCATGTCTCACCGCTTCCCTACGCAGGTCTCATCCGATACAACGCCGGATTCCCTGATCAGGTTCGAAGGGTTTTTCTCAGGCCTAATACCGGGCCACCCCTAGCAAACGTGCTCTCATTATAGCCAAACCGGTTCGGAAGTCAAAATCCCTTTGTCCTGGCAACTTACAAAAACAAAGATATTACTGAAAAACTAAACCGTAAGTCATTTCCTAAAAATAGGTTATGGAAACAACAGAAGTTTTCCATTGACCTTTTTTCGCAAAACGGTTAAATTGTTATGAACATAAGTTCATAATAGCCGATAGAAATAAAGATGCCAAGACCTTTTAAAAACAGATGTATCAACGCACAGCCGCTTTCAGTGGTTTACAAACCAGCGGGCATTCCCGCCCGCGAACTGGAATGGGTAACGCTGCACTTGGACGAATTCGAAACAATCCGTCTGCTCGACCATGTCGGGATGGATCAGGAACAAGCCGCGATACAAATGGGAATTTCAAGACCCACCGTAACTCGAATCTACGCCTCCGCACGCAAAAAAATCGCCAACGCCATCGTGTTGGGACAAGCCATCTGCATTGAAGGCGGACCGGTCACTCAAATGCCGAGTCCCCGAGGCCCCGGCTGCGGCCGAGGCTACGGAAGAGGGCAAAATCGGCACCGACACGGTCACCCAAATGAAACTGGAGACTAATACTATGAAAATCGCAATCTGCGCACAATCAAACAATTCAGAGTCCACAGTGGATTCCCGATTTGGACGAGCGGGATGCTTCGCCGTTTATGATGATGCCGCCAGACAATGGGAATTCGTGGGAAACACCCAAAACCTCCAGGCAGCCCAGGGAGCCGGAATCCAGGCGGCCCAGGCAATTGTTGATGCCGACGTTGATGTATTGATCGCTTCGAATGTCGGACCGAAGGCGATGGCGGCTCTCGGTGTCAATGGCATTGCCGTTTTTGAAATAGACCCCGGCCAAACAATACAACAGGCTCTTTCGGACTATCAGGCCGGTAAACTAACGCAAATGCAACAGGCCAATGTCGAAGGCCACTGGGTGTAATTAGAATCTGATTGGAAAAATAAAACGATGAAAACTTTTTTGGATTGTATCCCCTGCTTTTTGCGTCAGACATTGGAAGTCGTCCGGCTGGCGACGGATGATGAATCCATTCATGAGCAAATTCTGCGCGAGGTACTCAAATTGACAGCCGATATGGATTTGCACCAAAGCCCCCCTGCTATGGCCCGGCGGATTCATCAGCGGATTCGTGAGTTGACCGAAAACCCCGACCCTTACCGCAACTCGAAACAAGAGCATAATCAATTGGCTTTGCAGTTATACGAAGAACTTGAATTAAACATCCAACGTTCAGCGAATCCGTTGGAAACGGCTGTACGATTGGCGATTGCGGGAAATATTATCGATTTGGGCGTTAAGTGCTCTATTTCTGACCGCGACATCCACCACACGATTCAACAATCCTTAACAGAGCCGTTTAACCATGGAGCGGTTGAACAATTGCGTCTCGACGCAGCGAATGCCCGGGACATTTTATACCTGGCCGATAATGCCGGAGAAATCGTTTTTGACCGTTTACTCATCGAACAACTGCCGATGGAAAAAATAACTGTCGCTGTCAAAGGCTCACCCATCATCAACGATGCGACAATGGAAGATGCCGCGGTTGCGGGGTTAACGGACATCGTCACGGTAATGGACAACGGCTCCGACGCACCCGGAACAATTCTGGAAATATGCTCCGATGCGTTTGTGTCACGTTTTAAACAAGCCGACCTGATTATCGCCAAGGGACAGGGCAATTACGAAACGCTCAGCCATGTTGACAAAAATATTTATTTTATCCTGAAAGCAAAATGTCCTGTTATCGCATCAGATATCGGCTGTCCGATAGGACAGATGGTGTTAATCAATAAACGTGCCCGAACCAAGGCACGCTGTGAATCAGCCAATAAAACTTTAATGTAATTGAAAGGAGGTGATACATATGCCAGGTGGAGACGGAACAGGCCCGATGGGTTTTGGCCCGATGTCAGGCAGAGCGGCAGGTTACTGCGCCGGATTCGCGGTTCCCGGTTATATGAATGCCGGACGCGGCGGCTATTGGGGTCGCGGTCGAGGTTTTCGCGGCGCCGGACGCGGATGGGCACGCATGGGAGTGCCTGTTGGCCCAGCCATGATGCCGACGGAAACACCCGAACAGGAACTGGATGGACTCAAACAACAGGCCGAACTTCTTCAGAACAGTCTAAGCCAAATTAACAATCGCATTGAACAGCTTCAAAAGTAAGACCCAAGGCGATGCACACAATAACCATTGTTCGTGGGGGCAATTGTCCGCCTCCACGAACAATACAATTAGAAAGACTCGATTTGTGAAAGTTGCGATCACCAGCGGTAAAGGCGGTGTCGGTAAAACATTTGCGGCCACTTGCCTGGCTGCCGTCATAGCAGAATCTCAAAAGATCCGTTACATCGATTGCGATGTGGAAGCTCCCAATGCGCACTTATTCATTAAGCCCGACGAAATACACGCCGAAGAGCAAACACTTCCATGCATTGACCGAATGGACCCGAAAAAATGCACGTATTGCGGCCTCTGCGCAAAAGTTTGTTATTTCAATGCCATTGTCGTCGGCAAAAAAAACGCCATGGCTTTTCCGGAATTGTGTCGCTGGTGCGGAGCCTGCCAAATCGTCTGCCCGCATGATGCCCTCATCGTCAACCAGCGAACCATCGGAACCGTCTATCGCGGCCAGGTGGGAAACATCGACCTGCACTGGGCAACCCTGCAGGCCGGCGCAGGCGGCATGACCGTCCGGCTGATCGAACAGATCAAGCAGTTTGCCGATGAGACATTAACCATTCTCGATTCGCCGCCCGGAACAAGTTGCGCCGTCGTCCATACCATTCAGAACGCCGATGTCGTGGTGCTCGTCGCCGACCCCACACGCTTCGGCCAACATGATTTAAAACTTTCTGTCCATTTGTGCCGGGCGATGAATATCCAGCCGCTTGTACTCATCAATCGCTCCGGCATCGGAAACCTCGAAGAATTGCGCCGCTGGTGCGAGTCGGAAAATCTGCCGATACTGGCCGAAATACCCGATGACCGCGAAATCGCCGAACTCTACTCAAAGGGATTACTGCCGATTGACCATCTGGATTATCTGCGGCAACTGTTTTCACAGGCCGCAAGACAATTGGCCGTATTACCAAACAAGCCATTCAAGAAAAAACAGCTGTGTGACAATAAGCCGAAAGCGGAAACCGTTTTTCTGAATTCCGACACTTCGCTGAAAACAATCGACGAACAAACACCCCCTGCCGATCCGGTTGAAATCGCTGTTGTCAGCGGCAAAGGCGGCACCGGCAAGACCTCGCTTGCCGCCTGCTTTGCACAGCTTGAAAAATCGGTTGTCGCCGACTGCGATGTGGATGCGGCGGACATGCATTTGTTATTGCAGCCGCAGATACTCGAATCGGAAACATATATCGGCGGGCGGGTCATGTCCATCGACCCCCGGCAATGCAGTGTTTGCGGCAAGTGCATCGACGTCTGTCAGTGGAATGCCATTTCCAAAACTAACAACACGGTCTCCATCGACGAAGACAGTTGCGAAGGCTGCGGTGCCTGTGTACTGGTCTGCCTGACAAAAGCCGTCAAAACGAAACAAACCCGTGACGGCAAATGGTACTGGTCTTCAACACGACACGGAAATTTGAGCCACGCCACGCTGGAACCCGGCAAAGAAAATTCCGGGAAACTGGTCACGCTGGTTCGCAAAAATGCCGTTCATAAAAATAAAAATCCAAAGAACACTGCTGTCGTATTGGACGGCTCACCGGGAACAGGCTGTCCGGTGATCGCCTCGGTCGGCGGCGCCAAAGCAGCCGTCATTGTCACCGAGCCGACGGTTTCCGGTCTGCACGACCTCAAGCGAATTCTGGAATTGACCGAACACTTTAAAATCCCAGCCGGAATCGTCATCAATAAGGCCGACATCAACCCGCAGGTCAGCAACGACATTAAACAGCTTGCTCAAGAACAAAATGCGGATATACTGGGCGAACTGCCGTACGATACAGTCTTCGTCCAGGCCCAGCAGGAAAGCAAAACAGTCTTGGAATATCAGCCCGACAGCGAGCTTTCAAAAAAAATAGAAGCTATCTGGAAAACGGTAAAAACAATAACAGGAAAAACAAATGAGTGAGACAGAACACGTAAATGAAAACGGCCACCCACAGGCCGACATGCAGAAATTACAGGACAACATGGCTGCCATCGGCAAAAAAATCCTGGTTCTTTCGGGTAAAGGCGGTGTCGGAAAAAGTACGGTCGCAGTAAATATCGCCGCCGAGTTGGCTCGCAAGGGGTTTCAGGTCGGGTTGCTGGATGTGGACCTTCACGGCCCCAGCGTTCCGCGTATGACCGGCCTGCCCGGGCAAAAATGCTTTGGGCTCGAAGACCAGATCATGCCGCTGAACGTATCGGACAACTTCAAAGTCATGTCCGTTGCTTTTTTGATCCCGGATGATACACAGGCCGTCATCTGGCGAGGCCCGATGAAGTATTCCGTCATTCAAAAACTACTGGCCGATACCGTCTGGGGCGATCTGGACTATCTCGTCATCGATGCACCCCCCGGCACCGGCGACGAACCGCTCAGCGTCGCCCAGCTTGTCGGAACCGACGCCGGAGCCGTCATCGTGACAACGCCGCAGAAAGTTGCCGTCGAAGATGTTCGCCGATGTATCACGTTCTGCCATCAGGTCATGCTGCCGGTATGGGGCATCGTTGAAAACATGGCAGGACTTCTGTGCCCGCACTGTCAAACGGAAATCAACATCTTCGGAAGCCATTCCGGCGGCACCGAACTGGCCGAACAAACGGGCCTTGACCTGCTCGGACGACTGTTGATCGACCCGGCCATCGCCGACGGCGCCGATGCCGGATTGTCCATTGCCGACTGCTCAGTCCCGGCGCATGTCCATCAACAAATGGATCAGATCATTGATAATCTGATGCCTAAAATACAACTCAAACAAAAACAGAAAGGAACCAATACCATGAAAATAGCCATCCCAACAGCAAACGGCCAACTCTGTATGCACTTCGGCCATTGCGAACAATTCGCCTTTGTCACCGTCGATACGGAAAGCAAAACCGTCACCGGCACCGAAATGCTCACCCCCCCGCCGCACGAACCCGGCGTGCTTCCCAAATGGGCTGCTGAAAACGGCGCCAAATTAGTCATTGCCAGCGGCATGGGCCAGCGAGCCCAGCAACTCTTTAACCAGAACGGGGTCGAAGTGCTGGTCGGCGCCCCGGTCGATTCTCCGGAAAATCTGGCGGCGGCTTATCTAAACAACACATTACAAGTCGGACAAAATGCCTGTGACCATTAACCGGCGAGACTGCAATGCGATACTCTGACACGGTGATGGACCACTTTATGAACCCGCGTAACACCGGGCAGATCATGGATGCCGACGGAATCGGTATGATTGGTTCCGAAGAATGCGGTGACCAGATTCGTGTCTGGATAAAAATTCAAGACGGCAAACTTACCGACGTCCGCCATCAGGTGTTCGGCTGTCCGGCGGCGATTGCCGCATGCAGTATGATGACCCAACTGGCAACCGGTTTAACGCTCCAAGAGGCCATGAATCTGACCGATGCCAACGTTGCCGAGGCACTGGGCGGATTGCCGCCGGAGAAATATCACTGCTCCAATCTGGCCGCTTCCGCATTACACAACGCCATTCAAAACTATCAAACCGGACAAAAAAATCCCGCCGATACGGTCAAAATCACAGTGCTTATCAATAATGTACTTCCCAAACCTCTGCACGCCGAACACGGATTGTCATTTTGGATTAAGTACGGTGGCAAAAACATCCTGTTCGACACCGGCCAGACCGATGCACTGGTGAAAAACGCTGAACTGCTCGACATCGACCTGTCGAAAACCGATGCGATTGTTTTAAGTCACGGCCATTATGACCACACCGGCGGTCTGGAAGCGGTTTTAAAGTTAGCGCCAAACGCCGTCGTCTGTCTGCATCCCGACGCGCCAAAAGTGCGGTACAGTTGCCCACCCGGAAAAGAACCCAAAGATATTTCGATGCCACCGGAGGCTTGCCAAAAAATTGCCGAATGGGTACGCCAAAACCGCGTCATTTACACTGCCAGGCCCGAATCAATCTATCCGGAACTAATGGTCACGGGAACAATCCCGAGAACGACAAGTTACGAAGACACCGGCGGCCCGTTCTATCTCGACAAAGAATCTCACACCAAAGACGCCCTCAGCGACGACCAGGCACTGATGATTTCCACATCCAAAGGCCTTGTCGTGATTCTCGGCTGCGCGCACGCCGGAGTCGTCAATACATTGCAATACATAAAAACCTTAACACAACAGCCGATTTATGCCGTACTGGGCGGAACGCATCTGATAGCCGCCTCAAAAAACAGGCTAGAGAAGACATTCGACGCTCTCAGACAATACAACATCAGACAAATCACCCCCTGCCATTGCACCGGAGACCAAGCAATCGGCCAATTCAAAAACCGCTTTCCAAATGCCTTCATGGACTCCGCTGACAACATCCGAATCACAATTTAATACTTGATTTTCGACGCATTCTTCTTACAGTGATAAGAATTAACCAATGTCTTTTCGGGAAGGAAAAACAATGAAAATGAAGCACGTTTTTAATATTATATCGCTGGCAATACTTGTTTTTTTACCCGCCTGCAAACATCAATCGTCCATCGTCGATCGTCAATCCGGCGGTATCGCCCCCAAGCCGCTCTATCGCGACCCCGTCTATGACGGCCCGACTGATCCCGTCATCATCTGGAACGCCGGCGAGCAAAAATGGTTCATGTTCTACACCAGTCGCCGGGCCAACGTCCCGGGCCTTTCCGGCGTGACATGGGTACACGGCTGTCCCATCGGCATCGCCGAATCTGCCGACGGCGGCGTCACGTGGTCCTACCGCCAAAACGCCAACATCGACTACGTCAAAGGTGACGACACCTACTGGGCCCCCGACGTCATCGAACACGATGGCACCTACCACATGTATCTAACCTACGTCCCCGGCATCTTCGAAAACTGGTCCCACCCGCGTGACATCCTACACCTGACCAGCAAAAACCTCATCGACTGGCACTACCAGTCAACGTTGAAACTAGCCTGTGACAAGGTCATCGACGCCTGCGTTTTTCGTTTGGACAACGGCACCTGGCGCATGTGGTACAATAATGAAAAAGACGCAAAGTCCATCTATTGCGCCGACAGCACCGACCTCTACCACTGGCAGGACAAGGGCAAGGTCTTCGGCGACAAACCGGGCGAAGGCCCCAAGGTCTTCCGCTTCGAAGACTCCCTCTGGATGGTCGTGGACAACTGGAACGGTCTAGGTGTTTACCGCTCCGCTGATGCCGTCAACTGGACGCGCCAGCCGGAAAAATCTCCTGCAAACTCCCGGCACAGGCAATGACGACGATGCCAAGGGCCATCACCCCGACATTGTCGTCAACGACGGACAGGCGTATTTGTTCTACTTCACCCACCCCGGCAACAAACGCCGCAGTTCTATCCAGGTTACGGAATTACATGGCAAAGACGGCTGGCTAACCTGCGATCGGAATGAGCCCACATATATCAACTTGATTCCCCCAAAAAAATAACTGTTAGCTGATGACTGAGCGAAGCCCAACGGGCTTGAATAACAATAGCCCACGGCGAAATCCGGGAAAAATAAAAGCCCCCTATATACCTGTACCTCTGCAAACTTATATACTCATATACCTGCTTGATTCAGAAGTGTATCTACGGTAGAATATCGAACAGCGTTTTTTGCTTAACGAATACACAAACGATCAATGGGAGTATGTTCATTGCGATACCTAAGAGCTTTTGTGCTTTGTAGCTTTGTTTTGTCCTGCCTTTCAGAAACGGGTCTTTCTGAGAACTGGCCGCAGTGGCGCGGGCCCCGGCAGAACGGAACCTCTGCTCAGACCGACCTGCCCGAGATAATCGATCCCAACCATACCCTCTGGACAACGACCTTGCCGGGTTCCGGCACGTCAACCCCGATCGTCTGCAATGCGTATGTCTTTGTCACCGCGGCCGACAAACCTACCAAAACCGTCATGGGTGCTGCCATCAACGCCAAAACGGAAAGCTCTTATGGACCGCTAGCTTAGGTGAGAATCGAACGGTGAAAGGTGTTTATGATATGACGGCGCCTTCGCCGGTCACGGACGGCAAACACGTTTGGTTTCTGACCGGTACTGGCGACCTGGCCGCATTTACCGCTGACGGCAAAGCCCTCTGGCGACGGGATCTGGCCGAAGAATACGCCGATTTTGCCGTGGGATTCGGATACAGTTCCAGCCCCCTGTTGTACGAAGGTGTTTTGTATGTCCCCGTCCTGCAGAATGAAAAGCCCGGTGCCTACGGACTTAACAAGGACCGCACCGAACCGTTGGATTCGTATTTGCTGGCCGTCGATCCGCAGACCGGTAAGACCCTCTGGAAGCATATCCGTGACACCGATGCCACAGAAGGGTCGCGCGAGGCCTACATCACGCCATATCCATACGAATGGAACGGCCGCAAGGAGATCCTTATCGCCGCAGGCGAATGCATCACCGG
>CAXXSL010000008.1:0-273818 GCA_963675525.2 Anaerohalosphaeraceae bacterium
ATCCCAATCCTCGGGGGTCTCAATCGGCAGGGCAAAATACCGGCAGCATTTGCCTTCGCACTTTTGGCAGGCTTGGGTCACCTTGGATAATTTCTTCTTCGATGTCGTTTTTTTCTGAGCAATTTTCACTGTCACGATCTCTACCTTACTCTAATTTCAACTCTTATTGTCATTCATCCGTCAACAAAACGTGCATTATAGGCAATCGCCCCCTTTCGTCAAGTAATTCCCGTTAATCGAGCCGCTTGCGTGGACAAATACCTGAAATCTGCTTGACCCAACTGCAACGAGGCGGTATTTTGTACGTCAAGCTTGAATCGGCGATAAAATGGATTGACAGGAAAAAACCGTGGGCGAAAATAAATATCAAACCCAGAATCCCACCCCACCCTCTGCGGGTCTATCGGGTCCGGCGAAGTTTCTCATTACCGCCGCAGCATTTGTCGTTGTCGTCGCCGGAATGCGGGCCGCCGTAGATATTATCGTTCCCTTCCTGATGGCCGTTTTTCTGGCGATTATCAGCACACCAGCTCTTTTCTGGCTCAAAACAAAGGGGATCACGACCCCGTTCGCCATTCTCGTGGTCTCACTGGTGATCCTGCTTGGGGGATTACTGATCGGCACCGTTCTAACAACATCCATTGCCGATTTTACGCAGGATCTGCCCCAATACACAAAAAAACTCGACCAGGACCTGAAGAACCTGGAAGCACAGTGGAATACATGGCTCCAGGAACAACAGCAGCGATTTCATCAGGATGAAAAAACCGAAACGATCGCTCCGCTTTCCGAACAGGCCGCTTCGATGACACCCCCTCAGCCTACTCCGCCGGAACTGGTCCTTGAAAATAAAAATCATCTGTCCCTGACCCGGTTTCTCGATGCCGAGGCGGGTATGCAGTTGATGGGTGTCTTATTTAACCAACTCGGCAACATCGTGACCGACGGCTTTTTGATCTACCTGACGATGATCTTTATTCTGCTGGAAGCGTCGATCTTGCCCGGCAAGATCAGGGCAACCATGAAAAACACGCCCGAGGCTTTCGATAATCTGAGCACCATCGCCGGAGACGTCAAAAAATACCTCGCCATGAAAACAGCCATCAGCTTTGCCACCGGCGTGATCATCACAGTCTGGCTGACAATTCTCGGCGTTAAATATCCGCTGGTTTGGGGCCTGATCGCGTTTTTGCTGAATTTCGTTCCTAACATCGGCTCGATCATTGCCGCCGTTCCCGCCTGTGCTCTGGCGTTTGTTCAATTGGGGGCCGGGGCCGCGGGCCTGGCTGCATTGGGATATATTGTTGTCAATATCGTGATTGGAAATCTCATCGAACCCCGGCTGATGGGACAGCGGTTGGGACTTTCAACACTGGTGGTCTTTCTGTCGTTAGTGTTCTGGGGATGGGTGCTGGGCCCCATGGGCATGCTCCTGTCAGTGCCGCTGACCATGACCGTCAAAATCGCCCTGCAAAGCCACCCCGACACTCGAACCTTCGCCCTCCTTCTGGGGTCTCAAAACCCGCCAGTCAAAAAACCTCAAAAGAAAAATGATTAAATCATGGTCTGCAAAACCGGCGTTCATCTGCGTTAATCCGTTATAAACTGGCGATATTGAGCTCGCGGGCAGCTTTTGTTTCATCGAGCCGGCCCACGGGCGTTGTTACCGGGGCGGCTCTGAGTTCATCGGGATTCGTTTCGGCTTTTTCGGCAATCGCAATCATCGCATCGATAAATGCATCGATGGTTTCCTTGCTCTCGCACTCGGTCGGCTCGATCATCAGGGCCTCTTTGACGATCATGGGGAAGTACATGGTCGGCGGATGGAAGCCGGCGTCAATCAGGCCCTTGGCGATATCCAGGGCATGGACGCCGTTTTTGGCCTGCCGAGTTGCGCTGAAGACACACTCGTGCTTGCAGGTCTGGGGGTGTTCGATATCGTAATACGGTTTTAGCTTTTCCTTGATATAGTTGGCGTTGAGTACCGCGTTTTCAGCAACATGCTCCAGTCCCTCTTTGCCCGCCATGAGGATATAGACATACGCCCTGAGCAAAATGCCGAAATTGCCGTAGAACGGCGCGATGTAGCCGATGGATTTGGGCTTGTTGTAGTCCAGTGCCAGTGTGCCGTCTTCGCGTTTGATGACGGTTGAAATGGGGAGGTAGTCCACGAGTTTGTCCACCACGCCGACCGGTCCGGCACCGGGACCTCCGCCGCCGTGAGGGGTGGCGAATGTTTTGTGCAGGTTGATATGGACGATGTCGAAGCCCAGATCGCCGGGACGGACTTTGCCGACGATGGCGTTTAGGTTGGCGCCATCGTAATAGGCCAGGCCGTCGACACTGTGAATCGCATCGCAAATTTCCTTGACATGCGGATTGAACAGGCCCAGTGTGTTGGGGCAGGTCAGCATGAGACCGGCAACGTCATCGGTGAGCATTTGTTTCATCGCATCAAGAGACATCAGACCGTTTTCGTCACTCGGGACCGTCCTGACGGTATAGCCGGCGATGGCGGCGCTGGCGGGATTGGTGCCGTGGGCGCTATCGGGGGCCAGGACGATGCTTTTCTTGTTGCCCTTGTCCTGATGGTAGGCGGCCATCATCATGATGCCGGTCAGTTCGCCATGCGCCCCGGCCATCGGTTGCATGGTAAAGGCGCTCATGCCGCAGATTTCACGCAGCAGCATGTCCATTTCATACACCACTTCCAAGGCCCCCTGCGTGAGCATGCCGCCGCTGCGGAGTTGGGGCAATAGCGGATGCAGATGCGCAAAGCCGGGATAGGAGGCGATGCGCTCGCAGACCTTGGGGTTATATTTCATCGTGCAGGAACCGAGCGGGTAGAAGTTAGTATCGACGCCGAAATTTCGCCGGGACAGTTCGGTAAAATGCCGGACGACATCCAGTTCGCTTAACTCCGGCAGGCTGGCGTCTTTGGCCCGCAGCAAATCCGGGTTCAAGTTGATACTCGTCGGGACGTCGCTTTTAGCAATTCGCAGGCCCCGACGACCTTTCACTGATTTTTCAAATACCAGCTTCATTTGTTATTTTCCATTTTCTATTTTCAATTTAATTTTTGCCACAGAGTACACAGGGAACTCAGAGAATCAAATAATATGGTAAATACAATCCTTTGAGTAAGATACTACCCATATCCCTTTACCATAAGGATTTCTTTTTCCTCGAAGAAATTTTTTAATATTTTGTTTTTCCAAATTCCAGTCCCAATCCAAAGGCGATGTATCACGAATTACAAGAGCAACATTTACACCATAATCTTTCAAAAGTTTTTTGTTTATTCTGCTACATATCTGCTGAAATACATTCCCTTGAAAACAGCTAACACGATCAAAAACATTTGCTTTTCCTCCTTCGACATCTTCCAAGTGAGTTTTCAATGCATTCAAACTTTTGTGGTCCGAACGACCTAATATTGCTTGCATATCACCCGGTCGATCTTCTGTACATGTAACCTCTATACTTAACTTATCTCCCAAGCTATCTCCACATTCAAAATCAGGACCTGCTTCTGTTTCAGTATTATGCTTAATAATTTTAAAACATTTTTTATTCCGAAAATTATAATCCTTCAAAAATGCCTCGACTGTTGCTATTTCAATTTTTTCTTTTTCCTTCATTCCCTCTTGTCTCTCTGTGGTCTCTGTGGCTAATATCATACAAAACCGCTGGATTCGGCGCCTTCGCGGGAATGACAATAACCCGCGTGGGCATGGCCCACCCTACAAAATCGCTTCCAACTCTTCGGCGAGCATCCCGATTTGCTGCTTGGTTCGTTTTTCCGTTACGGCAATCAGTATCGAGTTGTCCATGCCCTTGTAATACCGGCTCAGGGGGAAGCCTGCGGCGTAGCCCTTCTCGATGAGTTTGCCGATGACCTCGGTCGCGTCGCAGGGCAGGTCAAAGACCATCTCGTTAAAGACCCACTTGGCGTGGAAATGCGGCTTGACGCCCGGTATGGCGGTCAGCCGCTGATAGGCGTAGCTGGCCTTGTCCGCACAGAGCTGGGCCGTTTCTTTTAAGCCCTCTTTACCGAGCAGTGATAAGTAGATTGTCGCCGCGAGTGCACACAGGGCTTCATTGGAGCAGATATTCGAGGTGGCCTTGTCCCGGCGGATATGCTGTTCGCGCGTCTGCAGGGTCAGGACAAATCCGCGGTCGCCATTGACGTCGGTGGTTTCGCCGACGATGCGGCCGGGCAGATTGCGTACATACTGCTTGCGCGTGGCCATGAAGCCCAGGTACGGCCCGCCGAACGACATGGGCAGGCCGAGACTCTGGCCTTCGCCGGTGACAATGTCGGCTCCCATCGCGCCGGGTGTTTTTAAAATGCCCAGCGACATCGGGTAACATGACACAATCAGCAACGCGCCTTTGGCATGGGCCGCTTCGGCGATATCCGTAAAATCGTCAATGCAGCCGAAGAAGTTCGGGTTCTGCACCATGACCGCGGCGGTCTCTTCATCCAGGGCCTTTAAAATCGCATCACGATTGGCCAGGCCCTCATGATTATTTGTTTGTTCCAGGTCGATCTTGAGATTCCGCGTATAGGAATCAATCATCACACGGTAGATCGGGTTGACGGAGTCGTCGATGATGACCTTGTTGCGTTTGGTGATTCGCAGGGCCATCATCATCGCCTCGTACAGTGCGGTTCCGCCGTCATACATCGAGGCATTGGAGGCCTCCATATCGGTCAGTCGGCATATCATCGACTGGAATTCATAAATCGCTTGCAGGGTTCCCTGTGAGGTTTCGGGCTGATACGGCGTATACGCCGTATAAAACTCGCTGCGTGAGAGCATGGCATAGACCGCCGAGGGGATAAAGTGGTCATAGAAGCCGCCGCCCAAGAATAATGTCAGGTGAATATAGTTTTTGGCCGCAATCCCGGCCAGGCGATTGCGGACTTCCTGTTCGCCCATCCCTTCAGGCAGATTCAACCCGCCGCAGCGCAACTTGGCCGGAACATCCGCAAACAAATCCTCTGCTGTTAAGCCAATCTCCGCCAGCATTTGAACACGCTGAGCGTCCGTATTCGATATAAAAGGCATAAAACTCAGTCCTCAGTCATTATTTTTACCATGAAGCCCACGAAGAACATGAAGTTTTTTTAATTATTTTATCTTCAGGCCCTTTATGTTCTTCATGGTTAAATTACGTATACCATTTTACGCTTCGGTTTCGAGGAATTTTCGATAGGCATCCGCATCCATCAGGCTATCGAACTGGGCGGCATCCGTGGCCTGTATCTTAATCAGCCAACCAGCGCCATAGGCGTCTTTCTTGAGAACATCCGGGCTGTCCGGTATCTGTTCATTGGCTTTGGCGACTTTGCCGGACAGTGGCGCATACATATCTGAAGCGCTCTTGACCGATTCGACAATACCGAACGGATCGCCTTTTGCGAGCTCTTTACCCGCTTCGGGCAGTTCCATATAGACGATATCCCCCAACTGCTCGATCGCATACGCCGTCAAACCGACTGCGAATACATCGCCGTCTTTTTTCGCCCATTCGTGTGACTTTAAATACCTTGCCTCCGGATCAATCATCATCTGCGTAACTCCTCAATCTACAATTTACAATATCGCGTAAGCGACGTTCCCTTTGCGATTTTCAAGGTTCTTCGTAACAATTTTGGCTTTCAGTTTTTTTCCGCGAACCTCTATATCAACATCCGCACCAATCGGGACATTCGGCTCGATCATGCACAACCCCACGGCCCGCTGCGAATGCGTATCGCTCAATGAAACCGTTTGTCCATTAGGCTGATAGTCCCAATATGGCACCATCGTCCCGCTCGACACCCATCCGAGACACCGCTGTCCCTCATAAACCGCCGCCCCATCGCGGGCAATGCCTTTGTCGAGCAAACGAAACTGCCGAACAAACTTCGGCAATGCCGTTGTATTTGAAAAATCCTGCACTTTATAGAACATCCGTCCCTGGGCCTGCTGTTCAAGAGCATTCCGGCCAATAAACGCCCGATTCGGGTCCTCAAAATTCACGGCAAACGGCGACTGGACGATTGCGTACACCGGGATTTCATTGCCGTCCTTACCAACACCCAACTCATGTCCATACAACGGCAGCCCCGCCTCCAGCCGGAGCGTATCCCTCGCCCCCAACCCGATAGGGACGGCCCCCGCGGTAACCAGCTTATCCCACACCGCCAACGCACCGTCCAGAGGAATAAACAATTCAAAGCATACCGCCTCACCGGTGTATCCGGTTCGCGCTGTACAGACCTCCACATCGCCAACCGTGATCTTGCCGACTGCGTTCCGTTTCGGCTCCGGCATGATGCCTCCCGTCACCAGCGACTGCAAAACCGACTCACTCGCCGGTCCCTGCAGCGCAACCATCGCCACCGTTTCACTGACATCCTCCAGAGCCACATCGGAAAAGGTTGCTGACTGCTCCTGCAGATGCGTCCAGTCCTTATCCTTATTTGAAGCGTTGACCACCAGCAGATATTTATCCTCTGTCGGCCGGTACAAAAAAGCATCGTCAATCGCTCCTCCCGCTTCATTCGCTAAAATCGTATAATGAGCCCACCCGACCTCTAGTTTCTCACAGTCATTTGTGAAAACATGCCGAAGAAATGCCTTCCTACCGCTTCCATAAAGCAAAAATCGCCCCATGTGGGAGACATCGAACAGTCCGGCGTGTTTGCGTGTGGTCAAGTGTTCGGCGACAATGCCCTGCGGATATTGGATCGGCATCTGCCAGCCTGCAAAATCAACGATCCTGGCTCCCAATGCCGTATGTCGATCAAAAAAAGGTGTCTGTTTCATCCCTAAAACCGTTAATCATTCATGACATTTGATGTTTGAAACGATGTGCGATACTGTATCACAGCACTCCCGGTGCGTCAATCCATTTTTGTCTTATATTGCTGAGATACAGTCGCAAGATAAAGCTATTTGGGTATATCGGGCGGACTATCCCCGCAATAGAATAATCCCGACAATCAGCGCCACGATCGCCAGAAATGAGATGCCCAGCGAAATGCCGAATATCCAGTAAAACCTCTGTTGCTGTTTTGCCAGTGTATATTTGATGTACCGCTCGCTGGCCGAAAATGTCCGGCTCATTTGCTGGATCCACTCGGTCTGGGAAACCGTATCGGCATCCAGCTTACTCAGAGTGCCGGCGAACTGTTCAAAATGATCGCACATCTTCTCATCAACCGCCGCCGCCTTAGCCACCTTCTCATGAATTCCCGCCAGGTTCTCTGCCACCTTCTCATCGTGGGCAATCTTCTGGCGAAGCTGCTCGGCCACCTTGGCAAACGACTGACGCTGCTCATCCACCGCCTTCGGCAAAGCGTCCAGCCTCCCGACAAGCTGCTCGTTCTGACTGACCTGGCGGTCAAGGTGCTCATTGATTCCTTCAAGCTGCTCAACCAGCTTATTGACCGCCTCGTTAAACAACTCGGCGTTGTCTTTTTTTCGCGGAGCGATCGAACTCGAACGCAGCGGCACCACTGATCCATCCGCGGAATTATGATAATCACCCTTTAATACCTCTGTATCGACCGGATTAGGTTTGCGTTTGCTCCATCGCATTTTTGAGAAGATATGCTTGATCATAAAATTCCCCTTTTTCTCCGTAAAAAATTCGAATTCGTTCTTTATTAGACGCTTTTTTTCTTTAAATGCAAGCAATTTATCCGTACAATCCCTCAGTGGTGCTTTCGTTCGCTTAAACCAAACAGGAGCTTTAGTAAAGTAGGAGCATGCAATGAAACTGGCAACCTATGTCCATAAACACATTACATCCTGCGGCATCATCACCAAAGACGGCATCATTGATATTCCCTCACATACCGAAGGAATGAACAAACTGCACAGCGTCAAGGAAATCCTGATTAAGGGACAAAAGGCGTTTGACATTGTCAGCGAGCTGCACCGCACCGTCGATGAACGCATTCCCGCCGAATCCGTCGTCTTCAAAGCGCCAATCCCTCGTCCCGGCAAGGTCCTCGCGCTGGCGGGAAACTACAAAGAGCATCTGCAGGAAACCGCATGGCAGGACCCGACGTTTGACAACCAGGCTGCCGCGACCAACCCATGGCCGTTCATCATGCCTGCCAGCGCCGTCACGGGCACCAACACCGAGATCGCATGGCCGGCCTACAGTGAACAGGTTGACTACGAAGTCGAGCTGGCAATCATCATTGGTAACTCAGCAGATAAGGTCACGCCCGAACGGGCCCCCGCCCATATCGCGGGTTACTCGGTCGCCAATGACATTTCCGCCCGGAGCACCACCTTCGCCGCCGGGCGCACGGACCGACCGCGGGATGTGTATTTTGACTGGCTGATGGGCAAGTGGGCCAATGGCTTTTTGCCGCTGGGACCCTGCATTGTCATACCCGAGACGTTGGGCGACCCGCACAACCTGAATCTCGAACTAAAGGTCAACGGCGAAATCCGCCAGCAGTCCAATACATCACAGATGATCTTTGACGTGTACAAGATAGTCTCCTTCATCAGCCACTTGATGACACTGGAACCCGGCGATGTTATTATCACCGGAACACCCCACGGAGTCGCCGCCGGAGGAGCTGAATACCTAAAGCCGCACGATATCATGGAAGCTACCATACAAAACATCGGAACCTTAACAAACACAATTGGGGCTAAACCAGAAAAATTATATCGCGGTTTTATTCAATAAAATAACCGATCAACACAGACCCGCAAGGCCGTAAGTTAATGAACCTGAGGTGTAAAGACCCGGAATCAAAACCTCGGAGTTTAAATATACAAAAAAAGCCGCTTTTGATAACTCCAAAAGCGGCTGAATAGTATCAAGATTACTTAAAAAAACTAATGGGCCTGAAGGCGTCTTAAGACTTCCTCAAACATATCAGGGTGATCACCCGGCCCCTGTCCAACAGAATTAGAGCCTGCGCTAAGACTGCCGGGCTTATTCCAAGGCCAATTATCCTCATCGTCAAATAATCCCGCATCATTACAAAACGTCACATGGCCATCCGCATAAGCTGCCGACAAACCCGAGGGGTTTGATTCATAAACGGAGCCTCGGGTTTTCCGATGCGGTACAGCTCTCCAGTCCTGAACATTATCAAAAACAATTGGCTTATAACCGGAGATTTTTTCGAGTTGTTTTTGTTCGTACACCCAATAGTTAAATGATGTTCGGACAAGTCGGCTTCCACTTCCACGTGTATCAGCCGGCAACCGTGTCCCCCATTCGTAAGATCCTATATCCCCTGAATCCGAATAATCACTTTGATTTCCCTCACCGACATAAAACTCATAATAATAGGGGATTTGGTATTCGGCAGTCGTACGAGGCTGAGCAGGGCAGTAAAAAACACTCGCATCACTAATATAGCCGGTTTCATAAAGTACCGCCAGATGACGCGCTGTATTGGGATAATTAGGATGGTAGCACATATAAGAATTATAGCCCGGTAACGGATTACCAGTAGCTTCGCGATATTCTACGGCAGTTTGACCACTACTGACGTGATAATTCTGAAAGATTCTCTGGTTGTTGTCATCAGAATACATACTGACTGCCGTCATGCACTGGCGAATATTACTCCCGCAGACAACTCGTTTTGCATACTCTTTGGCTTTTGAAATCGCTGGGACGACAATCGCAAGCAACAGCGCAATAATCGCAATAACCACCAACAATTCGATAAGCGTAAAGCCTTTTTTCTCTCTCATGACTCCACCATCTCCAATTAGAGTAAATATAATTCCTCAGTTTCTACAAAATCTCCCACGTTATAATGATAGCACAATATTCACACCGCAACAACACAATAAAGCGCAAATATTTCCTTCATTTTGCGCAAGTTAAGGATATTCAATGCCTGTTTTTATTAATTTGATTGCCTCATGCGATCCACAGCCGTCTATTTCATCACTGATTTTTCCCGATTTGTACGGCCGAATTGCTTATCTGCAATTCACGACTCTTTTTCCAATTCTCAGCACCGGATTCGAGGCTTCTGGCGAAGCCGTAATCGATTTCACCCGCACAGGAGACGACAGGCTCTTTTTTCTCGTCCCAGCGGTCGTAGCTTCCGGTAATGGTGGCCATGTACCAGCGATAGGGAAACTCGTGTTCGACGATGAGCGGGTCGAGATCAGAAATGTCCACGTTATGGGCGTATTTCAGATTATGCTGTGTAACTTTCCAGGTGATGTCCTTGGTGTAATAATGATCGGCCCAGCAACGCCCAGCTTGCTGTTTGTCATCTTCGAAGAGTTGCGCCAGCATGTCAGGGTCCCATTTTTCAGGCACATAGGCATCGAAGAATGTCAGGTGAAACACCGCATCAGTATCAACCAAAGCCAGCTGTTTGGCCGCCGCATCGATCGTCCACGACCCCGCCGAATGACCCAGCAGATGAATATGCTTAAAATCAATGCCCAGCTTTTCGATTGCCGCCGCCAACCGCGGCCCTGCAATATCCCGGGCATATTCGGCGGCCTGCACCGAGGTAATCACAATCGAACCGCCCTTCCAGTCGTACGAAGCGCATAACCATTCGTTCGGATCGACTCGTTGGCCGACTGCCGCAGCCATCCGGCTCGGCCAGTCCTTTTCGCCTTTGTCCAGCCAGCCGTGCGTAACCAGCATCAGTTTATCAACGGTCGGCGGGATGATAATATCCGCATCAATGACGATATTCGCATCGGCCGCAACCTCGGTGCTGAGCAGTTCATGCTGAATCGCGAAAATGCCTTCGTCGGTGATCGACAGCACTCCGGGGCCCGCCGCCGAAACCCTGACCGGGGCGTGGAGGTATTTTTCCATGCCGGAGTTTTTCATCAACTTGATCACCTCTCGGCGAGCATCAAACTCGGCAAAACAGAAAGATGCTGAAAGAATAAAAAGAATGGTCAAATATTTTTTCATTCGGTTCCTGTCGTTTTCTGTCGCCCCTTCGGGGCTGATATTCTTTATTCATTAGCTTTCCGGAGGTTTACACCCCCGTCTAATTCACTTACACCTTTCCGGGGCTGTCGGCTGTTTGTTTTTCGGCCGGTTCGAAGAAGCCTTTCTTTTTGAGGAACTGGTACAGGAATGACACGCCCACTAATAACAAGCCCGTTGTCAAAAACGTCGCGATACGATACTCCGTCCGCAAGTTCTTGAAAACGTCCCAATTGATCTTAACGAGCAGGACTGCAAAAATCGCCAGCGACAGATAGCGAATTCCGCCGGCGCGGAATATAAAACCAAGCACCAGCAACGCTGCCGCATAAAACGCCCACGAAACGGAGATATACATCTGCGCCTTAAACCGCCAGTTCTCCAATCCTCCCGTGCCATATTGATTGAGACAAGACCAATAAGCGTAAATCTGCTCACTAATAAGCACCCACAGCAGGATTAATGAAATAAACACCATCAGCGAAGAAAGTTTCGATTGCCCCGGGTCGTCTTTGTCGGCTCGCTTTATAAACCATGCCGCCAGCAGCATCGCACCGGCATACAGCACCGCAATCGCAAAGGGAATATTGGCAAAAATAGTAAAGGTTTGGTAATACACCTCATTCATGACATACGCGGCATAGACCGCACCGCCCAGTCCCACCAGAACACCAACCCCTCGTACGAGTGCACCCGCCGGAGGAAGCGGCCGGGCCAGCAGCGACAGCACCAGTACGATGCCAATGATAATACTGCCTAACATGAAATTGGCTTCGCCGACATTAGCCGAATCGACCTGCCATTCACAATGGGCATACCATTCCAGCAGGCACCCCGCCGCCAGCAGCAGCACGCCAATAGTATAATAAAGCTGTATCGCCGGCTTACTGTGCGGATGCAGCCATCGCCACAGCCCATGGCCTTTCAGGATCGCCACGGACACACACACCCATGTGATAAACGGAAGATTAAACACGAAGTTGAAATCGCCCTTGCTGTGCAGCGGCAGATGATAAAACAACCCCGCCGCGGAAAGCCCCGCCGCAACCATCGCAATCGCTCGAATCGCCGGTTTGTCAAACCGAATGCCGGCAAACAATACAAGCAGTCCATAAACCGCCCATGAAATGATTATGTAGTAATGCGCCAGGGTCTCCCAATTGGCAATCGCCTGTCCATATTCATTCCGGCAGTACCAGTAGCTGTATATCTGTTCGCTGACCACGACAAAGATAAGCATCAGCCCCATGACGACCATCGCACCGGGAAGTTCCCGGTGCGGGTGGTTTTCATCCACCACCCGTCGGACCTGCCAGGCCCCGAGAAAAAGGATCGCCGTAAATGCGGCGGCAATCACAAACGGGAGATTGGCGAAAATCGTAAATTTATTATAGTAAACACCCATCATCGCTATGCCGGTATAGACCGCTCCGCCGGCGGCGGTCATGGCCCCGACCAATCGTACAAAATTGCCCTTGGGACAAATCGGACGGAGGAAAAAGCCGATGATTAAAATCGCCGCAATCATCATCATGCCCATCAGGACATACGCCTGCTCCTGTTTGACGTATTCAATGTGCCAGCCGCAATGGGCATACCATTCCAATGCGACACCGACAGCCAAAAGCAGTCGGCCCCACACAAAATAAATCTGCGCCAGTAATGAACCTTCTTCTTCATCTTCCACTGACCGCATAAACCGCCAGAGCCCATGACAAACCATAATAGCCAGACTCACGAAGAGCCATGTGCCAAACGGTGCGTTCAGGAACACTTTAAATGCCTCGGAATCATGCAGCGGCAGATGATAAAACAGGCCCGCCGACGCAATTCCGGCAACGATCAGTGACATCGCCTTCGTCCACAGGCTCTGGTAACGAACGCCGATAAACGTCAGTACGACCGCTTCAACTGCCCAGCCGATCAGTTTCGGCTGCAGTTGGCTGAAATACAATCCAATTCCCACCGTTACCAGCGCTGTACCTAACACACCCAGTGCCGACGCCAGTTTGTTATCGTCCCGGCAGCGAACGGCCACAGCTCCCATCAACGCCAGATGCACCAGTCCCATTCCTCCAACCGCCAGTGCCAGCTGCTGTTGATAGTCCGCATACAGCATCTGATAGAGATAATAAAAGACCGCCATGCTGTTAAGCACCACAAGAGCAACATCTTCGGCACGCGCCGGAATCTTTCGAATCAGGCCATGCAGAATCGGCAGCAGCAGATAAATGCTGCCGTAAACACACAGCCAAGCCATCGCTGTGGGCATCTGGTCGGCTCGGTAGAACTGTTCAAACCAAACGGTGTACAGCAAATAGGTGCCGACCATCGCCACCCAATTGACAAGCCGCCAGCGTCGGAACATGCCGCAGGCCATAGCGCCGATACTGAGCACCAGTACATAACTGAACACAGGGACCGGCAAATCACGACTATGTACAATGATTAGCGGGCTCAGATAGCCGCCCAACAATGACAGAAATGCGATCAGCCGTTCATTCAAACAGACCGCATAGGCCATTGCCGCGGTGGTAATCAAAAACGCAGCAATCAATGCCGTCGGCAATTCGATCAATCCATAGACCTTGTTCGCACTGAACACTGCGGCGTATAATAATGCAAACCCCAGGGCCGCAATCCCCTTGGCGACAATACCGTAATCGCGACGACGGATGACCTCGCCGATGATCAATGCGACAAAGCCGCCTGCTGCAACAATACAGACACGTGCGACATCGCTGAATAACTTGTTCTCATAGACATATTTCAAAAAGAACGCCACGCCGATAATGACGGTAATCACACCGATCACCAATGCGACGGAGATACCGATCTTCATTTCCATGTTGCTGCTTTTGCCGGGTTTTTTGATGGCTTTTTTTATAAAATCCATTGCCGCAGCCGTTTCCACGGAAACAGGTATGGCGGCTTTCGGCTGATATGAGGTTTCAGCAGCGACGCTCACAGCGGCAATTGGCGCCCTTGATTCGACCGGTTGGCTTATCGGCGGTTTTGGAGATGCTGACTGTACCGGCGGTACAGGTGCAACCGTCGTTTCAACCCTTGGCAATATCACCGGCTTCGGCGGCGGCTGGATTGGAGCTTCGTAGCCTTTAAACTCCATTCGGCTCATGCGGCGTTCCAGCTTGCCCAGCTTGTTAAATAAAACAATCGCCAGGATCACCGCCACCGGCCCCGCCGCGGCAAGCCCAACTGCAAACACAATTAATAATGCAAATAGTTCGTCCATTTTTATCACTCCTATCACTATAGCATTTTTATTATCCGAAAATCATCCACCCCCGTAGGGTGGGCCTGTGGCCCACCATAAAACCATCCATGCGCTTACCCGAGTAGGGTGGGCCTGTGGCCCACCATTAGCTTCTATTCTCCGCCAAAATTTTCTTCCTGAATATTTCGAACATATTCTAATCCCTGCGTTCCCTGATACCAACCTGACTTAAGGTACTTATGGTATGTTGAATAAGGCCAATCACTAACACATTTAACATGACCGTGTTTAACTGGATTAAAGTGAATGTAATCAAAGTGTTTCTTCAAATCTAAACGGTCGCGGATTTGATGCTCCCAAAATCGTCGCTGCCATACAGCCGCTTCTCGCTTTCGAACCCTTGAAAATGTTGTTTTACCTTCTAAGCCGCCCCGTTTACGATACGCCTTTGTGAAAAGCCCTTTGAACATGGCCCAACGTATAGAAAAATCGGCGTCGCCATCGGGCATCTTCCAGATCGTATGCAGATGATTAGGAAGCAAACACAGCGCTATCGGATCGACAGGACGCTCCCTTAGAAGTCGTCCCCATGCATACTGAAAACAATCGTATCCAATGGGTGTCGTCAGTATTTCTTTTCGGTCATTGATTACAACCGTAAAAAAATAATAACATCCTCCTTTAAATATCGCTCTGCGATAGTTCGGCATAATATTCATCCTTTATCCCACACGCACGGTGGGCCGCAGGCCCACCCTACCGATTCGCTTAATCAATCATCTCATTTCTACCCAAAAATCATCCACGTTCGTAGGGTGGGCCTGTGGCCCACCATTGTTGCTTCTCCGGCTATCCAAAAATCATCCACGCACCAAGAGCGAAGATACATAAATCCACAATCGCATGACTGAGATAGCCGGGCCAGATGGATTCGTATTTGACATACATCCACGACCAGACCGCCCCGCCGACAAAAATGCCCAACGAGCAGACAATCGTCGCCGTCGGCGGCATAAACGTATGCATCGCAATCGCATGATGCAGCGTAAAAAATACCGCCGAAACAATCACGGCCGTCATCGGCTTCATGAAGGCTTCACATTGCCTGACCACAAACCACCGCCAGACATATTCCTCCAGCACCGAATTAACACATATCCAGTACGCCGCCCCGCCGATATACATCGCGGGTTGGTCCAGGCCGATCTCGTTCATCTTTTCGACCAGGAACGTCCTATCCAGAAAGACATCACCCAGAAGAAAATACGCACCCAAAATAATCCCGCTGATGATCAGCCCGGACAAAATGCCGAATCCAAACCCGCCCTTGCGAACCGGAGATAAACTGAACTTAGCCTTATCGACCAAAAGATACCACACAACCGGCAAACCAAACAGCCACACTTTGCTGAACGCAAAAACAGCCTTCCCCAACGCCGTCTCCGGCCACAAAACCATCCCCGCCAACACCCCAACACTCGGTGCGGGAACCAAAAGCAACAACGATAAAATAGCCGTTTTTTTATTCATCTTCTTTCTGCTTATTTTTTGCTTCCGTTGCCATCTGTCGCAGTTTCATCATATCGAGCTTGCCGGAACCGAGGTGGGGAATTTCTTCAACCTGGATGATATTTTCGCGTTTGGGGATATACAGTTTCGGTAGATCGCTTTCAGCAAGCACATAAAACAACGCATCGACGTCCACCTTTTCCTTTTCGTACAAAATCACGATCTGCTCGCCCTTTTTCTCATCCGGCACGCTCGTCACCGCCAGCACCGGCTCATGGATATTGAGCCCCTGCATACACACTTCCTCAATTGTCATGTGCGGAACCATCTCGCCGCCGATCTTGCTGAACCGGCTCAGGCGGTCGCGAATCGTCACAAACCCGTCCGCATCGATGGACACAATATCGCCGGTGTTGTACCAGCCGTCTTTGAGCACCTCGGCTGTTTTTTCCGGCAGTGCCAGGTACCCCTTCATCACGTTAGGCCCCTTCACATACAGCAATCCCGCCTGACCTTCTTCAACGGGCTCGCCTGTCTCAGCATCCAGTATCTTAACCGCCATCCCGGGAATCGTATGCCCCACCGTACCCGCTTTCGTGCCGATCTGTTTGCCTCCGCCGACATTGGCATCCGGTACATTAAAGGCGATCAGCGGCGAACATTCTGTCGCGCCATAGCCTTCGCAGGGACGGATGCCGAATTTTTTCTCAAACGCATCGATCATTTTCGGTTTGAGCTTTTCCGCTCCGGCGACGATGAAGCGGATGGTTTCGAAGTCCTCCGCATCGCACCGCCGGAGATAATTGAGCAGGAATGTCGGCGTGGCGAACAGCAGTGTCGCTTTTTCTTCGTGAATCGTATCACCGACCAGTTTACCGTCCAGCGGATTGGGGACAAAGCAGGCGGGAACACCCGCAACCAGCGGCAGCCACATGGTACAGGTCAGACCGAATGAATGAAAGAACGGTAAAATCCCGCAGAGCTTATCGCCCTTTAATACCTTAAAGACCATCAGGGCGCTTTCGATATCGCCCTGGATGTTGTGGTGGGAAAGTTGGACGCCCTTGGGCCTGCCGGAACTGCCGGAGGAAAAAAGTATGACAGCGGTTGCGTCGGCATCAAAATCTTTCGGCACGTGTGCCAGTTTATTGCGGCATCCGAACCGTGCCTTGATGAAGGCCTTTCGTTTGTCTTCGCCGGTTACGCTCTTCATGACGTCTTCCATCAGCACGACACCGGGCAGTGTATCCGGGGCAACGCCGAGTTTTTTCAGAAATATGCGACTGGTTAAGACTGTACCGATTTCGGCGGTTTCGATCATATAGGCCCGGTCACTCTCGGAGGCGGTATAAGATAGATTCACCGCTGTTTTGTTCAATAATGCCACGGCATAATTGGCCAACGCTCCGGCAACGGACGAGGGTAAAAAGATGCCGATGTTTTTCCGGTCTGCAGTTTGGGCCTCAAGTTTATCTGCTAAAAGCGTAGCGGCAATCAACGTCTTTCCGAAGGTTAGCCGTTTTCCGGTCGTGTCTGACATACAGGGCTTTCGCCAGTTGCTGCGGGCGGTCTTCACGAATGTCTGCCCGAGACTGTACCGGCTGGATTTTCTGCTGTTGAAATAATCGACCGACAATTCCTCAATCGCCCATCGAATGTCGCGTTTGGATGAATTGGCAGCCATTGGTTTTCCAAAATGCACGCTGACCGGACACGGCAGTCGTTTGGGCCAGGCACTCATAAGCTTGCCGTGATAGTGGCTGAGAATACTGCCCCACAGTCCGCCGAGATAGGTTGGAATAATCGGATAGTCGGTTCCCTTGACAATTTTCTCGAAGCCCGCATGGAACTTGCCCAGCATTCCAGTGCGCGTCAGCATTCCTTCGGCAAAAATACACACGAGGTAGCCGTCATCCATCGCTTTTCGGGCTTCCTGCAGTGCCGCGACGATTTTTTTCGGCGGGTCAGTGGCGCTGATGGGGATAATCTGTTGCAGTTTGAACAGCCAGTGCAATACCGGAGTTTGATAAATCCCGCGGTCCATGACAAAGCGTATCCGCCGCTGTTGGGTAGCACTCAAGACAACAGCATCGGCCCATGAGACATGATTGGAGACAATCAGGGCAGGACCTTCGGTGGGGATATTCTCTTCGCCTTCGACTTTAATGCGATAGATGACCCGCGTAATAAGTACGACGACCAGCCGGACTAAAAAGTCCGGCAGGATAATGACCGTTGTTACAGCTAATACCAGCGTTAGAATGCCCAGTCCTAAAAACATCGTGCTCGGATTGACTTTCAAAAGTCCACAGCATATCCACAGTAGGCCGGAGGCAACCAGCACACCAATCCATCCCAGGAAACTCGATGCGGCAATGACGCGAGCGCGCATTTTTTCCGGAGCACGCATCTGGATGAATGCATGGATGGGTACGATGAACAAGCCGCAACCAATCCCGAAGATGAAAATCATGCCGAAAATCGTCGATAAGGCAACATTGCCCGACGTCGATGAAAACCCCATCAGCCCCATCCCGATCGCCATGGTTGCCATCGCGACGGCCCCCATCGGGACAATGCCGAACTCGACGGACCGGCCGGAGAGTCTACCCGCCAGCCAGGAGCCAATACCGATGCCGATGGCTGAGATTAAAAACAGGTAGCCGCTCTGCATGTCCGTAAAGTGACAAACTTCCATGCCATAGGGGATCATGTTGATTTGTGCAAAGCCGCCCAGAAGCATAAAATAGGCGCTGGCCAGCACGGTCATAAACAGATACTTATCGTTCCATATCACCGTCAGGATACGCAGGGTCTGTCGGATTGAAAGCTGATCGGATAATTTTTCTTCGGATGAGACGGGCTGGGTTTTGCCAATCCGCAAGCTCGTCCATACTCCGGCGGCGGCAATGACAACGCATGACAACGATGCCCACATGAAATTGCGGTTCAAGATGTTCGCCAGCCATGGGGCAAAGGCGGTTCCGATGACAATGGAAAGATAGGTCATGCCTTCCAGAAAGCTGTTGGCTTTGGAAATCTGGTCCTTATGGACCAATTCAGGAATGATGCCGTATTTGCACGGCCCGAAGAATGCGCTCTGGGTACACATCAAAAACAGAACAACATAAATGCCCATCGCAAAGTGCGTGGTAAAGACAACCCAGCCGAGCACCATCAGTACCAGTTCGGCAATCTTGGTCATTACGATGGTGTTTCGTTTACTGTAACGGTCGGCAATGATCCCGGCCAGCGGCGTAAAGATCAAAAAAGGAACGACAAACACCACGCCCGTCAGGGATGTGACCGTGGACGCCTTATCATCGCCTAATAGTCCTATCAGGAAAAATACCATCAGCCAGCGAAAAACATTATCATTCAGCGCACCCAAAAACTGCGTTGCATTGTGCCAGTCAAACGACCGCGACATTTTTTGTGAATATTCTGTATTCAACGTTTGACTTCCTTTTTCACTTATGTCATTCCCGCGAAGGCGGGAATCCAGATTAATAACCACAATTTAACATGATTTTTACGATACTATTTTAGACGGGATTTACGGGATTTACAGGAAAAATTTAAATTCCTGTTCGTCCGGCAAATCCTGTCTGGAAATCATTCCGTTTTTTCGGCCCCGCAGTGTTCACAGTACGGCAGAAGGGTATGACGAATACCGCCGCACTGGTCGCATTTATCATACAGACCCGTCCCGCAGGATGGACACGTATAGGTCTGCTGTTTGTCCATTTCGGCTCCCGGCGACGCCATCACCGTCGCCTTTTTCTTCCAGTTGGCATAACGAAGCGGACCGGCTTTGATCGGCTTGGTGCAGACCGGGCAAAGGTGCTTGTCATAGAACTGCTGGTATTGCTTGATGAGCAAATCTTTCTTCGGTGCCACGATCAGCCGGATCAAATAAACCAATATCCGCAGGACAATTGCGATCACGACCAATAACGCAATATATTTAAAATATTCGGACGGAAAATATTCATGCGCCACAAAAGCGATCTTAATAAACGCCGCGATAAACCCCGCCCACACCAGTGGCCAGTAGGCGCCCGTCCGGTATTTCATAAACAAAAACGACACCACCAGGAACACCGGCACCAGAAACGACAGTTTCAGAATGGCAACTCGGAGCCGGAACTTCTCCCACAGTTTGGTTTGTTTTTCGCGGGCGTCGTCTTCGAGCGATTTGATCTGCTCCGAAACAGCGGACAGTTCATCCTCCTTTTGCTGTCGCTGTTCGATCAGGCCCGAAATTTCCTGGGTGTATTGCTGATCCTGTTTCTGGTTTTTCAGGAATTCCGTCTGGCTTTCCTGCAGGGTTCGCACATTTTCAGCCGGAAATTCCTGTCCCTTGTCAATATACTGCTGCTGGATCGAAAGCAGTTGATTCATCGTTTTTTGAAGACTGCCGGTGCTGCTGCCCAGCATCCGCTGCTGCTCTCTGAGTGTATCGATCCTGCGATTCAGACGGGCCACTTCTTTTTGGAGTTGATCCTGATTGTCATCGGTCTGCTGACTGACAAATTCCCGGCGTATCTGGTCCCAGTCAGGACGTTTGACCGACCCAATATCCTGCTCAATGAAACTAAGCATCCAAAAAAACAGAAAACCAAGAATAACCCCAAGCACGATAATAAAAAACCGCACACCCCATGACCCTTTTGCTTTTTGTTTTGCTTCCATGATTTGTCTCCTTTCTTAACCGCAGAGTTCGCGGATTATTACAAATTCCCGTTTTTATAAATTCTCAGATTCTCCGCTTACTGTTGGCGTATGACCTTCCAGATTCTCCGCTTACTGTTGGCGTATACCTTCCAGATTCTCCGACCTGCTATCAATGATCATCGCCCAAGCAATTAAAGATGCACTTAAAACAAGGGTTAGAAATGCAAAGACAATACCCTTTTGCTTATACAATACTATTCTGATTAGGGAAATTAAGGCCAATACAAAAGAAATAAAAATACAGGGGTAAAATACAACCACGACAAGATAAGCCAAATACATTGTGTATTCTATGTCATGGATTGAATCCCAGCACAATTCCGTCAAAATCGCCCCCCCACCAGATATTACAAATATGGTGAATGAAACTAAACTTAATTTTGACATTTTACTTACCATATATTTAACTCTCTTGTTTTCTTATAAGATAGTCATTAATAATTTGCATTGCTTTCTGTTTGTATTCGGCAGCTTCATTGAACAACTCATGGTTGGCGCCGCTGATTTTCTGAATATCAGCATTTGGGAATTTTTTGCCGATTAAATCCAGATTGTATTCCCAATCCACGGTGCCGTCTTTGTCGCCCTGCAAGATGAGCATGTTTCTATCACAAGCCGCCATTGGTTCAATCTTGTCGTTCCAGTCAAACAAAGCCTTCACCCATTTGAGTGACAGATGTTTGGCATGCAGATAATCCTGTGTTTTGTTGAAGATCAGGTAGTCTTTATCCGAGGAATTCTTGCGATGAAATCGGGCAATCTTATCAGTAAATTGCACATAGGTCTTATACGTACCTTTAGACTGTTCGTACGCCGTCCAGTGAATCAGCGGTGCGGCCAGCACAATCTTTTCAAAATCGGCGGCACTATTTTCCAGCATCATCTCGATCAGGATTGCCGCACCGGTGCTGAATCCAATCACATAATAAGGGCCATCAAGGTGATTTCGAACAACCTGCATGAAGTCCTGCGTCGTCTGCACATATTGGTCGAACGAATCAATTGCCGCAGATTCGCCGCCGGAAAGTCCATGCCCCGGCAGGTCGTAAACCGCCACAGCAAAACCGTTTTCCAGCAGATAGCGAATCAGGTGCCGGAATTGCCCTGTGTGGTTCAGATACCCGTGCAGCAGGACGACCGCGGCAGTGTATTGGGCCGGCTTGTACAGATGCGCGGCCAGCGTAAATCCGGCCGATTCGAACGAGCCGAACAGATGCCGGGCCCCGCACCAGTCCCCATCCAGCCCATAATGGGCAAAATACGCCTTGACGGCCTCCGAATACCCTGTCGGATCGACCGTTTCAATCGGCTCGATGGTCAGTTGGTCCCTCAACGTCGTTGGCTCCCGATTTATCCTTTTTTGACGTATTACTTGTAACATAAGACCCTCAAAAAAGCAAACAATTCAATTGGCCTACTAAAAGTCCCCTTCCACCGCCTGATGATCGACTATTTCGATACAATTCTGATCTCTGAGTTAACAACCGTATTGTAATTCACGACAAAAGAGCTTGTCACCTCAACTCTGCCTTGAATCGGTCCAGCACGAGACGGTCACAATCTTCCAGGTTCTTTGGGTTGATTCGCTGGAAGGCCTCCTGATGCGAATTCTGCAAATCCACGACAACCCACTCACCGGCCCGGTCGCAGAGTACCGTATGGACGGCCCATACCCTGTTGCCCGGGGCAAACCAGTAATCGGTAAACAAAACATAGTCGCTGTCGGCCGGATGCTGGCGGAGGTACTCTCTTACGTTACGCGCATACAGCCACAGGACATGCATCTCGTTCGGCCAGCCGGAACCTTCCATCACCGGCGCTGTTGCTGCCACCGATGCACGGCACAGTTTGGCTTCGTTTAACAACGTGGATAGATGCGTTGCACTGTTGGGATCCGCGTGGTCACCGCCCACGCGGGCCGGGTATATCAGCACGCGGGCAGCGGGGCCGGCTTCTTTCATGGCTTTTTGCCGCGCTTCCATGTCTGCACGCTCGGAACCACTCGCTGGCTGCTTGGCTCTCTGTTCCCACAGGATCTGTTTCTTGTCAGCGGTAAGTTCTTTTTTCGCCAGCGTATCCAATGCCATAACTGGTGTTAGGCGTTCACATGCCACTTCAAGACAGTCAAACTCCAAACCGCCCCGATATTCCCGGTCGTCTGCCCATACGATATTTCCTTTTGCATCTACAATCACTGAGTACACATAGAGGCCGTCCTTGTCGGTAAAGATGGTAAAAGCCGTGCCCAGCGCATAGTCGGTCTTTAAGTCCTGTTGGCTGACGAACTTCGCAAAAGCGGTCGTTCTCTCTTGACGCGTAGGATTTCCCTCAGGCATTTCGAACATCGCATCGGCGATCCGGTACTTGTCATAGCCTTTCTCTTCAAGCAGAAGTCCCAGCATTTCAGTAAACTGGTGCGCCTTTTCGCGAAAGCCGCTATTGTAAGCATTGGCCCACGCGTGTGCCTCATCATCCAAGCCCTCCAGGCCGACCCAGAAAACCATCTGCGGAAAAATCGTCACAGAGGCTTCCGGGAATCCCTTGATCGGCAGACCCTTTGGCTCTTCTTGTGCAATGGCCTCGTTGGTGACTGCCGACAAAAAGCTTACCAGCACGATCGCAACTAAACAAATTGTGAACATTTTACGTTTCATTTCTAATTCTCCTTTCCTTAAGATAAGTATTTATGCTAATCGTTTTCTTTTAACGACTGAAGTTAAATAATCCAAAATCACGCCTTTTCGCTCCGCCGGATTTTTTCCGCGTATGCCAAACGCAACCGTCCTGCCGAAATAGGCCCAGTTAACAACAAACAGACACGTATAATGGGACAGGCCGGGCGTACACAGCCAGCGAACGGTTCGCTTAATAATGCGCCAGGGTGTGTAATATTTCCGGATCACCCAGTCGGCACCGGCCTGCAACTGCTCAACGTTCATCCGTTTGGGCTGAAATACGACATGTCGATAATCATAGTGCTCATAATTTGTGTCGATGATGCGGTGTTTCATTTCTTCATACAACTTTGTCCCGGGCAGTGGAGTCAGAATTGCAGTCTGAATCGCGTCAATCCCGATGCGTTCGAGCATTTTCAGGGTCGTCTGAAAAACCTCGACCGTATCGTCATCAAATCCGAAAATGACACCGGATTGGACAAACATCCCATGTCGATGCAATGTTTTGACTGCCCTGCGGTATTTTTCAGGTGCATTAAACCCTTTTTCCGTCTCATTCAAGATGTGGGCATTGAAGGATTCCAATCCAATAAACACGCCAATACAGCCTGCCTTTTCAAGCTTTTTCAGCAAATGTTGGTCTTCAGTAATTTCTATCGAAGCCTGTGTCACCCAGCGCTTTTTCAGCGGCACCAGTCGATCCAGAAGTTCCATCACATACTCTCGGTTCTGTGTCAGGTTGTCATCGACGAACATAAAGAACTTTGAGCTAAACGATCCAATCTCGGCGACAACTTCATCAATCGGCCGAGTGTAGTGATGGGCCTTATAAAAGGCACTGATCGAACAAAATTTGCATTTATTCTCACAGCCCATCGTCGCGTAGATCGCGTTGGCCCTATACTGTTCTGTCCTGACGAGGTTTCGAGGCAAGTTGACGGGGATCTTGCTGTTCGGATTACCATAATAGATTTTTTCCAAACTCCCCTGCCGCACATCACGACAGACCTGTTGCCAAGCCTCCATCGCCGGTCCGGATACAACCGCATCCGCATGCTCCATCGCCACTTGCGGATTCAACGTGGGAAAGAAACCACCCAATACAACCGGGATATTTATTTCTTTAAACAACTGGCACAGTTCAAACGCTCGTGTCGCTGTGGCAGTCATGCAGGTGATCCCCACCAAGTCAAAATGTTCATTTGTCGGAATCTCTTCGACTTGTTCGTCCACCAATGTGACCTGTGCGTCCGCTGGGGACAGTTTGGCAACCATCAGCAGCGGAATCATCGAAAAGCGAAATGTCTTGCCGTTAAAAAAACGCCGCGAGGCAATCTTTTTCCAATTCCCCGACGCTGGTGCGATCAATAATATCTTCATCTTAATATCTCCTTTCATTTTTTGTGTTATTTCCAAAATTGTGTCTCGACCGGTTCCGAATCGTTGGATTCATCCCGGCCGGATTTCGTAAACGTATCCAAACGATCATCCGTATTTTCCCTTTTCACACGAACGCCGTACGATATCCCCTGACCGTAGCGGCTTAATACATCATTCCACATCGTTGGGAACTTTTTATTCATCTCCTCAAAAGCCTCTTCTTCCGTGATCTTCCGGCACTGATCCCAGGCATTCTGCCGTGTCATATAAGCGGCGGTCTGCTCCTTGGCGGCCCTGGCTTCCATGACACCATAAACATACCCGGTCTGCGTATCGACCAGCATCCCCATCGCGGTTGTGGTGACCTCCACTTTGACCGTCGGAGACAGGCCCAGCGTGTACAGGCTGGCCGCAGAAGACCAGTCGGTTTCATCCTGTTCAGTATCCAGCGTATAAATATAAAGCATGTGCGCCTTAAGCGATGCCGCCGCATGCCGCAAAGTGTCCGGAGATTTCTGGCGACCTGCTATCAGCAGTTTATTAATCGGCACAACCTGAGAAATACCCTGGAGATTGGCAAATCCGTTTTGAGTGGCCTGCGTTCCTGACAAAGGAGAATTTACAACGCAGTACCCCATTTCATTTTGATAATAGCCTGCTCCCTGTATTCGTGCCACCGCCAGTGTGACCGGAAATTGTGCCGTTGGCTGTGGCGTACAACTTCCCCTAAAAGAGCCGGATTCAGTTAATGTTCCGTGAAAAATTCCCATGTCAGCACCTGTTGCAGGCGTTACATATGAATCATAACACCCGCTCATGAAAACAACGACTAAAAGCGGCAAAATATCGGCACAGAATCGTATGATCTTTCTGTTTTTCATGGCTGACTGTCCTTTCTTTTAAGCCTTTAAATGAATAAATTTTCTGGAAATTCGATTCGTCACGGTTTCCCTGAGACGAAACAATTGGGTATTAAAAACAACATACGCCACGACTGCCCCAATGACCCCGGCCAGATGACTGGACACAACAGGGACTCCAACATCGCCCAGATGTGTCGATTCAAGAAATACATGCCCGGCCGCAGTTTCGTAAATACTTTTGGCGAGCAATCCCATGAATATTCCCACTGCAATCCATTGTTCGCGCCGGTCTGTAAGGTGGGCCTGTGCCCCACCGAAAATACCCATTCGTTCCAGACACCACACCGCCATCAATCCATGTGCGATCCCTGATAACCCGCAATAACCAATCGCCTGAACAGAGGGAAGGCTGGCTGTAACCGCTGCGATAACGGCCGCGTGAATCCCTGAAAGATACCCGATGCGTTTAGCGAGACTCGTTTCCATCAATTGAGCATACAGCATCAAAAACGCCGCGCCATCCAGCAACAGGTGATAGAAACTGACATGCACAAAAGGATGCGTTACCAGACGCCACCATTGACCCTGAATCACCTTTTCAGGTAAATAGATCAGGCTTTCGGGAAATCTTCCGAAAAGCAGAGATATATTCACAGCACAAATCAAAACAGCCAACAAAATGGTATCTTTATGACGCATGATAAAACCTTTCCGCCGGGACGGTTCAATAACCGTCCCGGCTTCTGTGGTCGTTAGCCCTGATTCCTTTTCTTCCTGCCAAGCCATGCCGCCAGTCCGACGAACAAAGGTCCGACAGGTCCCGAACCGCTTCCGAATCCGGGCGACTTGCGGCCGTCAAAGGCTCCATTATTGCCCGAGGAATTCTGTTTATTCTGATCCACACGGTAATTCTGAACAGGCTGATTCTTCCGGACTTGTTGTGCCGCACGCTCACGATTGACACGATCGGCATTGCGGCGCTGGATACCGGCTTCTTCCATCTGTGCCTCCGACAGCACAACCATCGACGTATAATCAGTCACCAGCGAATACTCCGTGCCAAAATCAACGATGTTTTTTCTCAAAGAAGCACTTTCGCCCTTTTCACGAATCTCCTGCATCGTTTCATCGATCATCGATAAGGCCCACAGCCGTTCGATCTCAGGATTATCCGTGTCCACCTCAGGGAAGTCCGCATCACAGTCCCAGCTTCGTTCCTGGCCGGAAATCTTCGCCCTCAGTTCAACCTTAACAGGTCCACTGCCGGTATACCGTCCGAACATCACCAACTGCTGTCCCTGATACAGACTGCCGGGTTTTGCGGGCGTCAGATCTTTGACTTTTTCGCCATGGAATTTCAACTCAACATCATGCAGTGCTTCATACAAAACCTTATTTTTGATTTGCAGAATACGGCCGACGATATCATCGGATTGGGATATATTCATCGCAAATCCGTTGGAATCCTTCGCCAGTCGCTCCATTAAAGGCTGATTGGCACTGTTACCGATGACAAAGGTAAACAGACGGATATCATACTGCCGCAAAAGATTTAAAAAATCGGCGTGCCCGGTGGGGCCGACATTGGCCACACCATCGGTCACCAGCAAGATATTTGTTGTTCGATCATCATCCAGCCTGTTGTAGGCCATCGATATACCCGCAAAGAGATTGGTGCCGCCATCCGCATTCAGCGTCTTGATTTTAGCCAATATACTTTGCACATTGGCGCCCGTCGCATTCTGGTAGCCGCTGCTGAAGTCCTGTGCACTATTATTAAAGGTAACGATACGAAAACGGTCATTGGGACTCATTTGACCAATCACCCGGCTGACGCCATCAGCCAACGTGGCAATCTTGCCGCCACTCATCGAACCGGATTTATCCAGCACAAAAATCCAATCCACTCCCTCTTTAACAGGCTGCAAATCCGCCGCAGGCGTAACAACCACCATAAATGTCCCATCGGTATTCTTGCTTTCACGATAAGGAATCACTTCCACCCGTGCAGGAACATCATCAGCGAGACGATAGTACACCACAATATCGCGCGTCAGGGCATCGCCTTCGGCCGATTCAAGGCGGACATGATAGACATCCGTTTGCCCCAGTTGCTCTTCTTCTGCCGCCCCAGCCTGCTCGATGATCGCCTTATCCATATACCCGGGTAGCCGTACGTCTTTAACGGGGAATGCTGATTTTAACGTCAGGTCAAACGAAAATGCTTCATGCACCTGGTCGTCCACGGACCAAAAAGCAATCCGCTGGTCATCCACACCGCCTTCAGCCAAAGGATACATATAACGCCCTACATTACTGTCAATCTCGATAGGCTGATAATACACCAATCGAACACGTGTTTCCCCTCCGGCACGCACAGGATAAACTGCTACATCAAAGGTCATATAATCGTTCTTTTCCGCAATCGCCGCATCATTGCCTTTGGCAACTTGATCTTCATAGAGCTTACGCGCCTGCTCCTTTTCGACCACTTCACCGATAACCTCCTTTCCGTCAATCCACAAACTCACTTCCGATAAACTGGCCTGCTTGGGAATGGGAAAAGTGTACACCGCCTCAAGGTCCACATTGCTGTTGTTGCCGAAAACCTGATCGACCTCGGTCCTGGCAAACCCGTTGTTGATGGTGACGTTGACATGATGCGACTTGATGAACACGTCGGCCGCATTACCATTCGTAGGCTTCAGCAGGCCGGCACCTTTTGAGACTCCGCCAAAGGCCAGGAAAAATATTAGCCCCGCCGCAATCAGATAGGCAACGATGTCATGACTTCGTGTGCTTTGTTGAGTTTTCATTTCTTTTTCTCCTTTCGTTAAAATTCGTTTTTAAACACAACTGGATTACATATAAACAACCGGCGTGCCAGACACCTCAATGAATCATAACTCAATTCATTAAAATGACTTACATGTTTAACGGGGTAACCTGAAAACAATCAGTTTATTTTATTGTTGACATTTTGTGCATATCTATAGTACATTTTATGTATGAATAATAAGAAATTAAAAAGCTCGGACCGGCAATTTTTCAATCTGGTTGCGGATGCGACGTTTACCAATCCCTTCAGCCGCCAACGTCAGCAGTTAGACCAGCAGGTTGCGGGCGTTCTGAAAACCGAAGACGACTGGCGAAAGATCGTACCGCTGGCGGTCAGAGCTGTCAGAGAACGTTTAGATCAACTGGATACGGGAGGCCGGTGTCGAATTCAGGATTTCGACAAAAAAGACGCCAACCTCATGCGGTACACCTTCCTTTTTGAGGTTTATCATAACCACGCGTTTACCTTCGATGATTTCATCTTAGAACAGCAGCAGGATGATAGCCCCATCAAAGTCCCGTTTGGTGACACAGCCGTCAGGGAACTTGTCGGCCGTGGATTTTCACACGAGCAGGCTATTCAGTATTTCTCCATGTTCTACCAGATTCGCCGGGCGTTTTATTTCATCCATCAGGGGCTCGTCGGAAAAAGTCAATCCATGCGAAAACTGCGTATGGATTTGTGGAATAACATCTTCACGCATGATATCCGCGATTACGAACAGTATATGTGGGATAAGATGGAGGATTTCTCGACTTTGCTGGAAGGGCCGACCGGCAGCGGCAAAGGCGCCGCCGCAGCCGCCATCGGACGCAGCGGTTTCATCCCTTACGACCCTGTCAAGAAGGAATTTACCGCGAGCTTTACCACTATGTTTTTACCGATTAATCTGTCGCAATACGCCGAAGCCCTGCTGGAATCCGAATTGTTCGGCCATACCAAAGGAGCCTTTACCGGCGCAGTCGCCGAACACAAAGGCATCCTCTCTTTGTGCGAAAAACACGGTGCGATCTTTCTCGATGAGATTGGCGAAGTAAGCATTCCTGCCCAGGTCAAACTATTGAAAGTGCTCGAAGAACGCACGTTCAGTCCCGTTGGCTCTCATGAGGCCAAACGTTTTTACGGCCGGGTCATCGCCGCGACCAACCACCCCATCGAAGCCCTTCGCCGTGAGAATAAATTTCGAGACGATTTTTACTACCGCCTCTGCTCAGATTGCATTCATGTCCCGCCGCTGGCTCAGCGTATCCAGGAAAATAAAAATGAATTAGCCGAATTGGTCCGGCACTTCACACAGACCATCACCGGAAATGAAAATCGTGATCTGTCCAATCGGGTCATGGACGTGATTGAAACCAAACTCGGACACCATTACCCCTGGCCTGGCAATGTACGCGAACTGGCTCAGTGTATCCGGCGAGTCATCCTCAAGCGCGATTACGAAGGCCAGACCCTCCCAAATGCCTCCTTCAAAGAACAACTGCTCGCTAGTGTTGATACCGGTACCCTGACCGCTGAAGAACTGCTGAACCACTACTGCCAAATGCTCTACAAACAGCACAGCACTTACGAAGAAGTCGCCCGCCGCACTGGTCTGGACCGACGAACCGTCAAAAAACGAATCACATGGCACGCAACTGAATAAACCTGAAATCACACGTAAGGCCCGATAAAACTTGACTTTTCCGAAACTTTCTTGTATATTGATAGAAAACCGATTATTTTGATAAGCGTATAAGTGGGGGTATTAATGCAGAGATGCGTGTTTTTCGGCCTTGCTATACTTCTCTTCCGGCATTTCCCCCGACAATCATACGCCTTTTTCTTTTAATGCAAATAAAAGCTGTACACGACTCAAGGATAAAACGATATTTATACTAATGTGAGGAATGTTTTAATGCAAAGTACCCGTACACACGCCTCCATAACCCTAATTCTTCTATTGTTTGTCCTGATTTCACAGGAAAGTAATGGACGTAAGCCGGATGTGGAAGCCGTACGTAAACGGGTACGTCAGAAGGGATATACGTTTAAGGTAAACCATAATTCAGCCACCGAATATTCCATTGAGCAACTTTGCGGAACCAGGCCTCCCGATGTTCTCCCAATGCAATCCAAAGCCATTCCTGCCCCGAAAGCAACGGCCCTGCCCGAAAGATTCGACTGGCGCGAACTCGACGGCTGCTCACCGATTAAAAACCAAGGAAACTGCGGAGCCTGCTGGGCTTTCGCAGCAATGGGCGCAGCAGAAAGTCTATACCTCATTCATAGCGGCCAAACACTGGATTTTTCCGAACAGTGGTTAATAAGTTGTACCGAAGCTGGCGATTGCAATGGCGGATGGTACGGAACGGCATTCGAATACATGATAAGCACATTAGATGCCAAGGATAAAAGCGGGGCACCGCTCGAAGAAGTGTTTCCCTATCAAACAATGAATGCCCCCTGTGATTTCAACGACTCGCAGCGATATCTTCTCACCAGTTGGTCAATGGCACAGCAGGACATTGACTCCATAAAACAAGCCATTCTGACTTATGGACCGATGGTCGTCATGGTTTATGCAGAGGATCTTTTCCAGTGTTATGTTGGCGGCGTTTTTAATGCCGACATCCAGGGCATATCAAATCATGCCGTCGTATTAGTAGGTTGGGATGATACACAGGGAGCCGAAGGCATTTGGTATCTTCGCAACTCATGGGGACCCAACTGGGGAGAAAACGGCTACATGCGCATTGAATATGAACGAAATAATATAGGTGAATCGCCCTGTTTTGCTGAATTAACCCTGGATAATGAACCGAACAGCTTTAATGTCCCCGATACATTCCCGACGATTCAAGCTGCTCTCGACGCCGCAGACGAGGGTGATACCATTTTTCTCGCCCCGGGCATCTATACCGGTTCGGGTAATCGGGATATTGATTTTGCCGGAAAAAACGTGACGATCCGTTCAACAAATCCCGCCGATCCGAATTGTGTCAGTGCCACCGTCATTGACTGTCAGGGAACATCCGCAGACACCCATCGGGCGTTTAAATATGCCAATGGTGAAAATACAACATCCCTTTTATACGGTTTAACAATCCGAAACGGATACCAACTGGACAACGGCGGAGCAATTTATTGTTACTATAGTCATCCGACATTCAAAAATTGTGTCTTCGAAAATAACACGGCCACAGGTTACAAGAAAGCTGGCGGTGCCATTGCTCTATACAACAGCAGCCCCACCATTTCAAATTGCCGATTTGTAAATAACAGCGCCAGTAGTTATGGCGGTGCCGTCAGTTGTCGCGATTCAAGCAGTCCGACAATCTCAAATTGCACGATTATCAACAACAACGCCGGCGCTGAAGGAGGGGGTATATATTGCTGGGTCAACTCGCTGGCTTCGGTTGACCATACGGTCGTCGCCGGAAACCATGCCGATGACGCCGGCGGAGGATTTTTCTTCTATGAATGCGCAAATATGGAATTGCCCGATGTCAATGAGCCCAACGTACCTGTAATTACATTCTGTACGATCACAGAAAATACGACCAACGGTTTCGGTGGCGGACTGTTCTGCATGGACAGCATTGTCGGGCTGAATAACTCGATCATCTGGAACAATTCTTCCGGCGAAATCCTGGGCACCCAGATTGCACTGATGGACGATTCCCTGAATGATACCGCACTGCATGTCAGCTACTGCGACGTTACCGGACTGGACCAGGGTCATTGGATCGATACAGATTGCACACTCTATTGGGGCGACGGCAATTTCGACACCGACCCGTTATTTGCCGATCTCCCTCAACAGGACTACCATCTTAAATCCGCATCCGGACACTGGGATGAACTGATGCACGACTGGCTGCTCGACGACGGCAACAACTATGACCCCGCAGACGACCAAAACAGCCCCTGCATCGACGCCGGCAACCCGGAACTGTCCACCGGCGACGAATTAAAATGCAACGGAGACCGCATTAATATTGGCGCATACGGCGGCATGGAAACAGCCTCTCGAAGTCCTGACCAAAAATGCTGTATGTCTTGCCTGCAGGCCGACTTCAACTGTGACTGCATCGTCAATCTTGAAGACTTGGTCGTCATCATGGGTGAGTGGCTCGAATGCAACCTGCTGCCGCGGCATCATTGTGCCGAATAAGGCCTTCGCAAACCGATAATTTTCAAAACCGTGCCCGTTTTCTAGTAATTTTTGAAACGGTTTTGAATCTGAACCGTCTTATATATATGTAATTAGAAAAGAAATTAAAAAAAAGGAGAGAAAAATGAAGCTTTTTCGTCTATTTTTAATGATTTCAGTAATCATACTCGTCATTTCCCCGGCCGGTTGTGTCATCGACTTGGTCGGAGGCGGGGCCAATGAGAAATATGAACACACCGTGGAACTTGCCGAAAAATTAGATGCCGGCTCAACTTTATCCGCAAAAACATCAAATGGCTCGATCACTGTCACCGGAACGGAAAACGAAATATGCCATATTGTCGCGACCATTTCGGCACGCTCCTTTTCGGTCGAAGAAGCTCAGTTGCTCGCGGAACAAACAGAGATCCGTCTTGAGCGTAAGCCGGAAGGCTTGAAGACCGTAATTGTCCGCCCCGAAATGAAACGAAATGAATCCGTTTCCGTCAGCTTTGAGATCGAGGTGCCCCACCAGACCGCCTTGGACCTGCAAACCAGCAACGGGAAAATTCAACTTTCACAAATCGAGCAAGAGATTCACGCAACAACGTCTAACGGTAAAATTGAGATGGCTTCTGTCGCCGGCAATATCGCTGCTCATACATCCAACGGCAGCATCACAATCCGACAAACCACCGCACAATCGCTGGACTTGCACACCAGCAACGGCTCGATCAAGTGTGAAAACATTTATGGAAACATGGCCGCTTCCACATCTAACGGTTCGGTTAACATCCAATATGCCGCCGACGCGAATTCGGCAACCCATATTCGTATCACGACCTCCAATGGAGGGATTGATCTTGTCACCCCTGAAAACTATTCGGCTAAAGTCGATGCGGCAACCTCCAACGGTAAAATTCACACGGGAATCCCGATCACAATGCAGGGAGAGATCGGAAAAAGATTAAACGGAGTGATCAGAGACGGTCAGGGACAATTGTATCTGCGAACTTCGAACAGTTCGATCACGATTCATTAACGCCCGGCGAATTTACAGGTGAGGATTTTGTAGAGCAGTTTGGCGGCCAAAAAGTCGCTGCCCCACATATTCTTACGCGGGCACAGTTCCACAATGTCAAAGCCAACCAGATTCTTGTGCTTGCAAACCGCTTTCACCAATGCAACCACATCGTACCAGCCCATCCCGCCCGGTTCCGGTGTGCCGGTCGCCGGCATAATCGACGGGTCGAACACATCCAGATCAATGGTCAGGTAAACATTGTCACTCAACAGTGCAACCGCCCGGTCAATCCAGCCTCGGTCCTGGCTATCGCAGATATCGTGAGCAAAAAATACCCGGCCGATATCCATATTGTCCTTTTCGCAGGTATCCATACTGCGGATGCCAACCTGCACAATCGGAGCAACGTCCTTCGCACGGGCCATCACACAGGCATGATTATACGGCGAACCTTCATACTCATTTCGTAAATCGGCATGGGCATCGAGCTGTAGGACCGTCAAATCTTCGTATCGATTCGCCATCGCCTCGATCGCTCCAATGCTGACGGAATGCTCCCCGCCGAGAATAACCGGAAATTTGTCTTTATCCAGCAGCGCCTCAACACGCTGACGAACTTCTTGAGCCATTTGCTCAGGCTGCTGGAAACCTTCTGTCGGCGGTTCGGTAAAAATCCCCTGCCGGAAAACCTCCGAATCTGTTTCGCTGTCGTAAAACTCAAGATTGTAAGAAGCCGCCAGAATCGCCTCCGGCCCCTTGTCCGCCCCCTTGACCCATGTACTCGTCCCGTCATACGGAACCGGCAGAATCGCAATCTTTGCGGTTTGCGGATTGGTGTACTCCGGCTCGAAATCGCCAAATTGGTTTGTTTTATTTTTAGGCATTAGGCAATAGCCTGTTTTTCTAATCGAATAAGAAAACCGCCAGAGCTACCGTTGTCGTCCACAGGTCTTTTTGCCCGCTGGCCGTCTGGGTGATGTTGGTGGTCTTGACGAACAGACCGCTTTGCTTATACGCCTGCTCCTTTTCCGACCACGCCATCTCCGGATCCAGATCGATCCCCAGCGTCGTCCCGAGCATCCCGGCTGCAAGGTCTTCAGACATATCCTCGGCTTCACGCTTATTCATACCATGGCTATGAACTTCACTGAGATACCCCCAGTTTTTTTTGTCTTTGGGAATCGCCACACCCACCGAAGAGGCGATCAGGCGGCCGTGTTCATTGGAATCGCAGCGAGCCAGCACACAAAAGCAAATGGAGCCTGGCTTGAGTGCCTTGATGCCCTCGTTTCGGCTGATGATCTTGCAATGCGGCGGCAGGATCGACGACACCTGAACCAGGTTCTGCTGGGCAACACCGGCAACACGCAGCGCATCCTCAAACGATTTCAATTGATATTTATGCCGGCCGACACCCTTGGTCAGAAACATACGCTTGGGAACCAGTTGACTCAACATGGCACATCTCCTAAAACAGTCATCCACACCACCTTACAGAAAATCGACATCCGCACTCGCCGGATGCCCTCTCACGCCGTTAAAAAGAGCCTTTGACGACTCCAGACAAAAAAGAAGTCCGGATTATAGCCATTTTGTCGTCCATAACAAACAAAAAACTTCTCCTGAGTTCAATCAAAGGACGTCCTGATACTGACCGGTCCAATTGTCCCGAAAATCAGCCTAAATGCAACCCTAATTATTTATAGAATTCATCCGGCATCTGAGCCATTTTACCGATTGTTACAAGGTGTTCGGTACACGAATTACCAATGCCAGACACCTGTACCAGCGGTGTGTTTTTTAATGGCAGTCAATCAAGACAACGGTGATGTTGTCGTGTCCACCGGCGTTGTTGGCTTGGTCTATGAGGGTTTTGGCGGCGGCGCTGGGGTCGGGGTTTTGGGATAGGATGTCTCGGATCTGAGTATCGGTGAGCATATCGGTCAAGCCGTCGCTGCAGAGGAGCAGACGATCATTTTTTTTAAGCCGGAACGATTTGATATGCGGCTCGGCCCGTTCGGGCATTCCCATATAGCGGGTAATGACGCCTTCGTCTTCGTGATTTTCGACCTGTTCGGGCTCCAGTTTGCCCTGTTCAATCAATTCACCCACGACGGAATGGTCGCGTGACAGTTGGGTCAAACTGCCAGCGCGACAGCGATACAGGCGGCTGTCGCCGAGATTGGCGATCGTCGCCCTGCGGTCATGAATCAACGCCAGTACAAGGGTCGCCCCCATGTCTTTATAGCCGGACTCGTTTTCGGCTTCGGCGAGGACCTGTTTGTTGTGCCGGCGAATCGCCCGCTCGATGAGCTTTCGAATCGGGCGCGGATTTTTGGAGCGGAGTTTATGAAATCCGGCGTCAATGCTGACGGACAGGTCATTGACAACGAATGCCGATGCGACTTCGCCGCCGCGATGGCCGCCCATGCCGTCGGAGACAATGAACAGCCCCGTTTCCGGCTCGATGTGGTAGGCGTCCTCATTCGTCTGGCGTACTTTGCCGACGTCGGTACAGACCGCCCATGTAAACGGTAAACTGCCGTAGGCCTGCGGGTCAAGATGAATCGGGGTTTCGAGGGATTCCATTGCTAAACAATCCTTTGTTTGCACCATGGGCACCAATTCCAGTAAGAGGTATCGACAGAGCCGCCGCAGCCGGTGCAAATCTCGGGGAACGGGCGGATCTGCCATTTTTGGCGTGCCTTTCGGCGACACCATGGACAAAACTGCATAAAATTCATCATTTTGCCGCCGCAATGGGCACATTGACTCTGGTAGTCGGGTTTGGTTCCGTTGGGCTCCTGCGGGATAAAGCCGGGGCCGTAACACCACGGGCAATAATGCCATTCGGGCGAGACGCCCTTGTGGCAGCGATGGCACAGATGGCTGAAGCGCGTACAATCGTCAAAGCGGTTTCGCTCGCTTCCGCACCAGGGACAGCACTGCATCGACTCGGCAATCGGCTCGCCGCAGTCGGCGCAGGGATAAAGGTCGGTAAATACCCGAAGATAGCGGCGGGTAAAGCTTTTTTTGCGTAATTGCCGCCAGTCGGGGATGATTTTCCGCTGGCGTCCGAAGATTTTTTTCTGAAGCCCGGGGGGCGTTGCCGCCTCCATCGCCGTGAGCATCTGTTTGGCATTGGCAAACCGCTTTTCCGGGTTCGCATCGAGGGCTTTTTTCATGAAGCGTACAAAATCGGTCCCGGTCCTGTCGCGAAGCCGGTCCAGACCTTTGGGCGGCCAATGAAACGGCCAGCGCACCAGCACGCCGGTGAGAAACTCATAGAGCACCAATGCCACCGAAAAGCAGTCGCTGCGATAGGTCGGCTTTCCGAAGGCCTGTTCGGGGGCGACATAGCCGGGTGTGCCGAAATCGTCAATGGTTTTCATCCGCCCTTTGACCTGCACACCAATGCCAAAATCACCGAGCGCCGCTCTGCCATTCGAAAACAGAAAAATATTGCCCGGCGTCACATCGCAATGAACCAATCGCTTCCGATGGGCATACGAAAGGCCGTCGAGGACCTGTCGCGTGATAGACAAAATTCGGCGAACACCCATCGGGCGTGAGCAATCCTCCAGCGTGCCCGCTGAAAGTTCGGTGGCCAGGACCGCGTGATGATCGATAATATCGGCGTTCTTGACCGGCATGATATGCGGATGCCGCAGTTGGGCCACCAGACGGACTTCCCGGAGAATGGTTTCGTTATCGCGTTTTCCGGCGACATCGGGGCTGGGAATCTTTAGCGCGACCCAAATCCCCTCAACAGTATCACGGGCCTTCCAGACCTCGCAGAAGCCCCCCTTTCCAAGCCGCTTCTGGAGACGATATTTCCCCAGACGCTTATTGGCGGCCAGCCGTAACGGACGATAAACATCTGCCCTAATTACCGAATCCGATTCCTGTAAAACCATATAATCCATTCTGCCGGAAGAAGGGGCAATCGTAAAAGTCAAATCCTTTGAAACGTCAATCTAAAAGGTACTAATCGTGTGATTATCGTACCAGAGCCCAACCCGGTTGCCAACAGAAATTTATGGCGGTCAGGTTAATTTAAACCAGACCTTTTTATGCCGAATTAAAGAAAAAACAGTCCCTTTTTCAGATAAAGATATTGCTAAAGAAAAATAAAATTCTATAATTCGGCGATTAATTTTTAATGTATATTTTAATAATGTCGAAAGCATATTCAGCGAACCGACCTTGACAGAAAACGTACTGGAGAACTATGGCAAGGAAAAAAGCAAAACAGCTAACGAAAAAACAACTGGACTTTTATCAAGCCCTGCTGATGGAAAAGATGAAAGAGATCCTCGGGGATGTGTGCTCGATGGAAGAAAGCGTCTTTCAGAGCGGTGGCGAATTGTCCAGTATGCCGGTACATCTGGCGGATATCGGAACCGACAGCTATGAACAGGAATTCAGCCTTGGCTTGGTGGCCGAGGAACGCAAAACCCTGATCGAGATACAGCAGGCACTGGCCCGTATCCAGAACGGCACTTTCGGCTTCTGCGAAGGGTTGGGAACACCCATTGAAGAAAATCGGCTTGAGGCGATCCCGTGGACTCGCTACAGTCTGGAATACGCCCGGATGATCGAAAGCGGAAAAGTCATGAAAGTGGATAATTTCAGACACAGACCAATCGATATCCAGCGGGAGATGGACGAAGAAGACGAAGACAATGAACCGCTTGACGCCGAAGATGTCGAACTGCCCGACGAAGAAATGGACGGCGAGGAAACCGGATCACTTGATGACCTACAGGAAGAAGAAGATTACGACGAGGACGATGAAGATGTCGAACGGCAGCGGGATTCGGCCTGAGACGTCTCTTCGGAATATTTCGTTCCAATTAAATAACCTTGATAAATCCAAGATAACCCCTAAAATAAGTGTTAACGTTAACGCTTGTTTTAGGGGTTTTTTATGAGCATAAAAAAGTACTTTCAATTCAGAGCATTCGTATCTCTCCTTACTGGTTTCTCTTTTCTGGTAGCCCTGGCCTCCGGTATTATACTGTATATCACCCCGCAAGGCCGAATTGCTAACTGGACAAATTGGACATTTTGGGAACTGACCAAGCACGAATGGATCGCGTTACACATCTGCTTCAACGCATTGTTTGCCATTGCTTCGACCCTGCATATCTGGTTGAACTGGAAAGCAATACTCAGCTATTTTTCCGGAAAGCTTCAGCACGTGTCAAGATTTCGGATTGAATGGTTAATGGCCCTGATCATCTGCGTCGCTGTTTATTGGGGAGCCTTAAAACCTTTTGCACCATTCAGTTCCCTGCTGGACCTCAATCAACGAATTAAACTCAGCTGGGCGACTCCCAAAAAGGCTCCACCAATTCCACATGCTGAGTTATTTACTGTTGAGGAACTGGCGAAAGAAGCGGATGTTGACCTCGAAACCATCCTGGCGAATCTGCGATCAAAAAATATTGAAGCGGCCAGAACAGATGTATTCGGCCAAATCGCCGAACAGGCCGGTCTTTCTCCGGATGAACTCTACCAGATAGCAATAGGTCATTTGCAAAAAGAACGGCAAGGCGGCCAAAGACGTGGTGGAGAAAAAGGTGGTGCCGGTGGAGGTGGTAGTGGCGGCGGTGGCTTCGGACAGAAAACACTCAAGCAAGTCTGTCAGGAGATGAATATATCATCGCAGGAAGCTGTCGATATCTTAAACACAGCCGGCATTAGCGCTTCAGCCGACGAAACGATCCGAACGATCGCCGACAAAAATAATATCCACCCCAGTGAAATTCGACAACTGCTTGGAACACAATAATCTCGAAGGGAGCATCAACAATGGCTTGGAACATTCGAATCGTCAGTACATATCCGCCGCGGCGTTGCGGGATCGGCACTTTCAGCAGAGACTTATCCAATGCGTTATCGCAATTTACGGGCGAGATCGGTCATATCCGCATCGCCGCGATTGACAATAATCATGGCCCCTACAACATCCCGGTCGATCTGGTCATTGATCAATACAATCCGCAATCATGGAAAAACGTGACAACGGAAATTATCACACGGGCGAAAGAAAGTAACAACCCCACGGCGATTGTCCTGCAGCATGAATTTGGGTTGGATCCGGATGAACAGGGCAATGAAGGTACCGGGTGCCATTATGTCGATATCGCCAAAGCCTGCCGAGAGAATAATTTGACATGCCTGATCTATCTCCACACGGTGCTGGAGAGACCCAACGACCATCAGCGGCAAACCGTGATCGATCTGGCCGAGTATTCCAGCGGGCTTATCGTGACCACCGAAAGCGCAATCGACATACTTGAAAGCGACGCTTACAGCATCAGCCATTTCAAGCTCAAGCATATTGACCACGGGGTTCGCATGCGCCAGCCGACACAGTTTGACCGGTTTGAGATCAAGTCTGAACTCGGCATTAACGATATTTTTCTGGCAACCACACTGGGACTACTCAGCCCGGGTAAGGGTGTCCAGTACAGCATCCGGGCCTATGGCCGATTTATTCACGAATCCTGCACGTCCGCCCAGCGGCAGCATATTGTCTACCTGATCGGCGGCCAATGCCATCCGGAATTTGTCAAAGCCGACGGCGGAAGTTACTATCGAGAGTTTATGGAGGAAATCGAGAAATCGCTTAACGAGTCCGATTTAAAATGGTGCACCGTAACAAACACGGAGAATGTCGACTGGCTCGGTAATGATGTCATTTTTCTGAACCAATTTATGGATGAAAGTGCGTTGTTGAAAATATATGGTGCCACGAATGTCATGATCTTGCCATATCTGAACATGGAGCAAATCTCAAGCGGTATCCTGGCCGATACGATCGGTTCGGGCCGGGTCGCAATCGCCACGAAGTTCCGTTATGCACTGGAATTGATCTACTCCAACAAGACTTGCCCGACGGGGGTTGTCATCGGGCGATTTGCACGGGGGATTCTGGTTGATCCGGAAGAGGCTTCCGTCGAGCAGATTGCCAGTGCGTTGGATTTTCTGGTCTTCGAAAAAGACAAACGCCTGCGGATGGAAAAAGAGGCGCATCAACGCGGTTACCAGATGCGATGGGCCAACAGCGCCTGGGGACTGGTGCAATACATTGAGTTCGTCAGTGAAGAAAAGGAAATCACCACCGGCCGCGGCATAAAGTTTTTGCGTGAAAAGTCATCAAAGCTGACAATCAAAACCAAGCGAATGGTCAGTCCGTCCGATTCGCCGCTAACCTGATATCCTAATTCCCGCAAAACCCAATCTACACAAAATAGGCTTTGAGGACGTATTGCTGCATCATGCGCTGGGTGTTGAAGAAGGAACCGTTCAGGGCGATGGCGTGCAGCATCATCGAACAAAACCGCGGATGGTCGTTGTAATACAAATCGACGACATGCTCTAATTTCTCGTACAGCCACTGTGCGTCCTGTGCGCGGTCGGGCTGTTCTTTGAGGCGATGGTTGTGCCCGATGGCCCAGCCGGTGACGCCTTCGATGCAGCCTTCGATCCACCAGCCGTCCAGAATACTCAGGGAAGGCACACCGTTTAAGGCCGCTTTCATGCCGCTGGTGCCGGAGGCCTCCAATGGCGGCTGGGGTGTATTGAGCCAGACATCCACCCCCGCCGTCATCAAGCGACCGATGGACATATCGTAATTGGGCAGATAGGCAATGCGAATGCTGTCATGCAAATCCCTCGCGGACGCGTAAATTTGTTTGATCAATTCCTTGCCCTCGGTATCCCGGGGATGGGCCTTTCCCGCAAACACAATTTGAAAACGTCCGATTTCGGAAGCGATTTTGCGCAGCCGGTCTAAGTCCGTAAAAATCAGGTCGGCCCGTTTATAACTGGCAGCCCGGCGGGCAAACCCCAGCGTCAGGATATCGGCATCCATTCCGGTATTGCTGTATTGATTGACATGCTCGATCAAATCACGTTTTGCTTCGGCATGGGCTTTTTGGATATCCGCACAGGAAATCCCCAGCGCATACCGCAGACTGAAATTATCCTCGCGCCAACCGGGAATGTGTTCGTCAAATAACTTCCGAAACGGTTCCGACGCCCACCGGCCGGCATGAATGCCGTTGGTAATGGCGTCAATTTTATAGCCGACAAACATTTGACGTGATACTTCGCCGTGTTTTTTGGCAACACCGTTCACATAACTGCTCAGGCTCAGCGCCAGATACGTCATGTTCAAAACCTTATCACAGCAAAACACACCTTCCAAGGCAAAGGCGTCGTGGGACCCCAAAACCTGATGCACCAAATCCATCGGAAACTGGTCATGACCGGCAGCCACGGGGGTATGCGTCGTGAAAACGCACTGCCTGCGAACCGCCTCGACATCCTCTGCGGTGATCACCGCATCATCGCCCTTCTTTTGAAGCTGTTCTTCAAGCAGTTCCAGCGTCAGAAGGCCGGCGTGCCCTTCGTTCATGTGGAAGCGTTCGATCTGATCGTATCCGAGGGCGCGAAGCATCTTGACGCCGCCAATTCCAAGAATGATTTCCTGGCACAAACGGTAATGAGCTTCATGGCCATATAAGTGGTCGGTCAAGGTACGATCCGAATCGGCATTTTCCTCCAGATCGGTATCCAACAGATAAACCGGGACGGTATAGCCCGAAATTCCCTTGAGTTCATATTTCCAGGCACGAATCTTTACCGGGCGTCCTTCCACGGACACCACCACTTTTTCCGATTGCTCGGCGGCATAATCTTCGGGGATCCACGCAACCGGTTCTTCGGTTTGCCAGCCGTCATCTGCTAGTTTTTGAAAAAAATACCCTTTTCGATACAGCAGCGTCACAGCAACAATCGGCACCCCTAAATCGGCCGCAGATTGAATCGTGTCACCGGCGAGAATCCCCAGTCCACCGCTATAGGTGGGCATTGCTTCTTCGAGTCCGATCTCCATTGAAAAATATGCAATTCGTCTTTCGTTCGCCAAGGCTGTTCTCCTTAGATCAATGTTCTTCAAAAGGACCGGAATCCGTTTCCAATGCATCCAATACTCGTTTAAGGCTAACAATGGCCAAACACACACAGGTGTCGGCGGCGCCATAATAAATCCACAGATCATCCTCCCGTCGTATCATCCCTGTTGGGAACACAATATTGGGAACCAGTCCGCTGACCTCATACGGTTCCATCGCTTTAAACAAACACCGCGGCGTACGAGCGATGACTTTGTGCGGTTTATCCCGATCCAGTAAGGCCGCGCCAACACGATAGACCATTTGTCCGGCATAGCCTTTGACGCCATGATACAACAGCAGCCACCCGCGGTCGGTCAGCAGCGGCGGCGGCCCGGCGCCCACCTTTACTGCATCCCATGCGGGGCCGTTGCCTCCACGCAATACACAATGCGGCTGTCCCCAGTGAACCAGATCGGGCGAATACGCCAGCCATATATTCTCAACTCCCCCGCCGGCATTAGGACGCTGCACGATGGCCCAGCGGTCCTTGAATTTAACGGGAAACAAACACGCATCTTTATTGTTAGGCGGCAGAATCAAGCCGAGACGTTCGACTTTTTTGAAATCTTTAGTTTTGGCAAGTCCGACCGCTGCTCCGGCAGGCGAATAAGCGGTATAAGTAATATACCATGCTTTTTGTTCGTCGATCCAACTGACACGGGCATCTTCGCATCCCCATTGCTCATATTTCCATTGCTTAAGACCACACTGCAAAAGAGCGGTCGGAGCAATCTGCCAATCCGTAACCCCGTTGTCGCTTCGAGCAGTATAGATGCTGGAAAAGCCGTTGGTATCTTCCACGCGGAGCAACAGAACGACCTGCCCGTTTACTTCCACGGCACCAGGGTTTAAAACGGCTTCGGCATGAAACGGCATGTCCTTTGCCGTCAAAATCGGGTTGTGTTCTGAGCGTTTGAAAATCGGCTTCATAAATAATAATTCCTTGGCATCTATAGAAATCGCGACAATTCGCATTTCACTTTCGATTGCCTGATTTTATGATATAGCGAAAATAGGGATTGTCAAGAATTAAGCTACCTCGGCTAAAAGCAACTAAAACAAAATCTCCTCTTAAGTAAAGATGAACACTCGGCAGGTAAATGGGTTTTTCTGTTGATTTTTGTGTTCAGAAGCGATAAAATTATTCGTTTGCTTTCTCGTTGAAAATCAGGTTCCTTTTTGTAATCTCATAAAATCAGGGAGTTTTATGTCTTTAACCGAACATATTCGTAACGTGGCGATCATCGCTCACGTTGACCACGGCAAAACGAGCCTGCTGGACCAGTTGTTATATCAATCGGGCATGTTTCGCGATGCTGAACTGGACAAACTGGCTGGCGGCCAACACGGTCTGATTATGGACTCCAATCCTCTGGAACGGGAACGGGGTATTACGATCTTGAGTAAAAACTGTGCAATCCAGTACACCACCCCGGATGGTGAGGAGTACAAGATCAATATCATTGATACGCCGGGACACGCTGATTTTGGCGGCGAAGTCGAACGGGTACTGCAAATGGCCGACGGGGTTTTGCTGGTCGTGGACGCCTTTGAGGGACCGATGCCGCAGACACGATTTGTGCTGACCAAGGCCCTCCAGCACGGACTCAAACCTATTGTCGTGATCAACAAGATCGACCGCACGGATGCAAGGCCCGATGACGTTGTCAACGAGGTGTTTGATTTGTTTGTCGCCCTGAAAGCCAACGATAATGCACTGGACTTTCCAATCCTGTTTGCCTCGGCCAAGAACGGCTGGGCCACAGCGGACCTGCATGTCGAAAACGACAATATGCAGCCGATCTTTGACGCCATCATCCACCATGTACCGACCCCTAAGGATAACCCGAACGCCCCGCTTCAAATGATGGTCACCTCGCTGGACTATTCGGATTACCTCGGACGGATTGCGGTCGGACGCGTCGTTGCCGGTTCCGTTTCTCAAGCAGAAAAGATCGCTGTTATCGATGTCGAAGGAAAGCATACACAGCAAAAGGTCACCCAGCTTTACAGTTTTGACGGCCTGAGTAAGATACAAATCGAAAAGGTTGTTGCCGGCGACATCTGCGCAATTGCCGGGCTGGACCCGGTGGATATCGGTAACACAATTGCGTGCGCCGATAAACCCAGCGCCCTGCCGATTGTGGCCGTGGACGAACCGACGATGCACATGACCTTCCGCATTAATGACGGTCCGTTCGCCGGGCAGGAAGGTAAATACGTTGCCAGCCGCCAGATCAAAGAACGGCTGGAGAAAGAATTACAGGTCAATGTCGCGCTGCGTGTGGAGCCGGGCGCCACGCCGGAAGAATTCAAGGTTTCCGGACGCGGGCTGATGCATTTGGGGATCCTGCTGGAGAATATGCGGCGGGAAGGCTTTGAACTTTGCGTCGGCAAACCCAACGTCATTATCCGTTACGTTGATGGTCTGCGGCAGGAACCGATCGAACGACTGGCTGTCGACTGCCCGATTGAATGCCAAAGCCCCGTTATGAGTCTGCTGGGCGACCGACGTAGTGAAATGATCAGTATGGATGCGAAAAGCGGTTCGGACGATTATATCCACATGGAATTTATGATTCCGTCGCGCGGGCTGTTCGGGCTGCATGCCAGAATCCTGACCGCCACACAGGGACGTGCGGTTATGCATCACACGTTTGAACGCTATGAACCGATGCGCGGGACGATTCCGCAGCGGCAGGCCGGCGTGATGATCGCCACGGAAACCGGCGTCGTCACCGCGTACGCACTGGACAGCCTTTATGACCGCGGCATCTTCTTTGTCGCACCGGGCGAACAGGTTTACAACGGCCAGGTCGTTGGCGAACATTGCAAGGACAAAGATATTCCCGTCAACCCGACCCGGGCCAAACAATTGACCAATGTCCGGTCCTCGGGGAAGGACGACGCCGCGAAAGTTCGCCCGCCGCGAATTATGAGTCTGGAAGCAACGCTGGAATATATTCAGGAAGATGAACTGGTTGAAATTACACCGAAAGCATTCAGAATACGAAAACGACTGCTGAAAGAAGGCGACCGCAAGCGAGACTCCCGAAAGTCACAAAAAGAATAATGGGAACGCGGGCGTCTCGCCCGCAACAATAAAAACATGCGACCGGGACGGTCGCGTTCCCAATCAATAAAGCTCTCCCCCTGCCAAGGGGGAGTACCCCGAGGGGGGGAGGGGATACAAAAAACGGAAAAACTCCATAAGCCCGGAGGGCTGAAAAGATAATAGCCGGGGGTGTAAACCCCCGGAAAGAAAGCCCTCAACCCCAAAGCCCCGGAGGGGCGAGATGTGTATCTCGCCCAAAACATTCATATTTTTTTACATTGACGACGGGATTAGTCAAGGGTACGATTGAGAAAAACAAAGGAGTAATATGAGAGCATGAAAACGGCACATAGATTTATGGTTGCAGTTGGAATCACTTCGATAATAATGGCAGGACTCGGTTTTTGGTATAATTTAACGTCTTTGTTTACAGACTTTTCCCATCACACTCAAGATCAAGAATTTGCGTATTTTTTTCCTGCCTTTTACACAATGTCGACCATATGCATCGTTTGTTATGTCGCCCTCTTGATTTGCGGTGTGCAATTTATTCAGCTTCGCATAGGTTTAGTTAAATTTTTTGTTGGCTTAATCGTATTTGAAGTTATATATTTTTTTTCTATAGGTTTCGCGTGGCTAACTCCGGTAATTGGAAGGAGCGTTGCTGCCGCTACGGGTGTTGCCAACGGAGGCATGTCATTTCAAATATTTATCCTGTTTCCATTGTGGGCGCCACTTCTGGTTTTATGGTCAGATGGCAAATTAAAAAGCACGGATAATGCAATCGGAAGCAATATTCAAGAAGTTGAAAATTCAGCTAACCAAGCAAACTAACAAGGCCAGAGAGCATTTTTTCATTGAAAGATTACAACGCACATGATTCAGCCACAGCGAATTCTGCATCGAAACAACAAAGCGATCCAAAATGGAAAAATTGTTCTGTACTGGATGCAGGCGGCGCAGCGGGCAGAGTGGAATCATGCCCTCGAATACGCAATCAGCGTGGCTAATGAGCGAAAAAAGCCGGTTTTGGCGGCGTTTTGCATCTCCGATGACTTTCCGGAAGCCAACGAACGGCATTACGCGTTTATGCTGGAAGGCTTGAAGGAAACTCAAGGCTCCCTTGCCAAACGAAACATCCCACTGGTCGTTTTTCACGGCAAGCCGGAAGAAACCATTCCCAAAATCGCTAAAGACGCGGACCTGCTTGTCATGGATGAAGGCTATCTGCGCATTCAGCAGCAATGGCGGGATGTTATCGCCGAAGCGGCGGATTGTGCGGTCTGTGAAGTTACCACCAACCTGATCGTTCCGGTCGAAGAAGCGTCAGAGAAGGAAAATTTCTCCGCGGGGACACTTCGGCCGCGTATTACCAAGCAATTGAAAAAATATCTTATGCCACTGCGACATGTAAAGGCAAATGCAACCATGTCTTTCGCCTTTGGCGAGAAGACATGCCACCCATTAGGGAAAACGTGCCACCCGTTTAATATAACCAATATTGAAAAGGCATTAAAGAAACTTTCCATCGACCAGTCGGTTAAGGCATCGCCCTGCTTTTGCGGCGGGACAAGCGAAGCGAAGAAACGTCTAAAGCAATTTATCAAAGACAAGCTGGATGACTACGCCGATAGACGCAATGACCCGATCCTGGACTGTCAGTCGAATCTAAGCCCGTATCTGCATTTCGGGCAAATCAGTCCGCTGTACATTGCTTTGGAAATTCAAAAAAGTACTGCGAAGAAAAAATGCAAAGATGCCTTTCTGGAAGAATTGATTGTCCGGCGGGAGTTGAGTCATAATTTTGTGTATTATAATCCACAGTATGATAAATACGATGCTTTGCCGCCGTGGGCTCTGCGAACGCTGAACTTTCACGCCAAAGACAAACGTGAATATACCTATACGATTGAACAATTCGAGAAAGCCCGAACCCATGACCCCTATTGGAATGCGGCGCAGATTGAAATGGTCATGACCGGAAAAATGCACAACTATCTGCGGATGTACTGGGGCAAGAAAATTCTCGAATGGGCAAAAAGCCCAAAAAATGCTTTCAAAATCGCCTTATATCTGAATAATAAGTACGAACTCGACGGCCGCGACCCGAACGGCTTTGCGGGGGTAGCATGGTGCTTCGGCAAGCACGACCGCGCCTGGGGCGAACGGCCCATTTTCGGCAAAGTCCGTTATATGAATGCGGCGGGTCTGAAACGGAAGTTCAATATAGATGCTTATGTGAAGAAGATTAACACACTTGTTAAATGATATTTTTCAGGAGATGTGAAAAATGAAACATCATATCCAACGTTCACAGATGCTTGCGGTAATCTTTTTGACCCATTTATCCATAAGTTTTCTATTTTTCATAACCGGGTGCAGTCAATCGGTCGCTGTCGATCCTGAAATGCTTGAATTACAGGGGCGTTTGCGAGTCCATGACCCCGTCATCATAAAAGAAGCGGACACCTACTACGTGTTTGCCACCGGCGGTCGTCCGGGGAGAGGTTTTATCCCTGTCATGACCTCACCGGATATGATTCATTGGGAACCCGGCGGAAACGTTTTTGACGAACTTCCTGAGTGGGCCCCTATCGAAATTCCCGGCACGCGAGGTATCTGGGCACCGGATATTTCCTATTTCAACGGCCTCTATCATATCTATTATTCCATCTCCACATTTGGAAAAAATAATTCAGCTATCGGCCTGGCTACGAATAAAACCCTCAACCCGGAAAGTCCTGATTACGAATGGATCGATCACGGCATGGTTGTGCGATCCACAAGCGGCATCGATGACTTCAACGCGATTGATGCTAATATTGCCATTGAGGACAAAAACAACATCTGGTTGTCGTGGGGAAGTTTCTGGGGCGGCATCAAAATGCGAAAAATTGATCCCGAAACAGGCATGCCTTCAACGGAAGACACGACAGTATACTCGCTGTGCAGTCGGCCCCGACACGGCGAACAACAGACGCCGCCGCTGCAGGGTGCGGTTGAGGCCCCGTTTATCATCAAGCACGGGAAATACTGGTATCTATTCGCTTCATTCGACCTGTGCTGCCGGGGCGCCGACAGCACGTATAATATCGTCGTCGGACGGGCCAAGAAAATTACCGGCCCGTATGTGGATAAAGACGGCAAGTCGATGCTCGAAGGCGGCGGCAGTGTTGTGATCGAAGCAACCACGCCCAACTGGCGCGGGCCGGGTCATTGTGCGGTTTTCAGCGAAAAGGGGACCGACTACCTGGTCTTTCACGCCTATCACGGCGAGACCGGACGATCGGAACTGAAAATCTCCACACTTGCCTGGGAAAAAGGCTGGCCGATGGCGGCGGAGTTGCCTTAACGCATCCAAAAGCCTTAATGTCCAAGAATAACTTCTATCCATATAAATAAAATAATAGCGCAAAAGGAAAGGCCGGGCTGCTTTCGCAGACCGGCCTTAATAAACCTGGCGATCACCTACTTTCGCCTTTCGACTATCATCGGCCGAGCAGGCTTAGCTTCTGAGTTCGGAATGGGATCAGGCGTTTCCCTACTCGTAAAGTCACCAGGAAACTTATGATCGGCTGACCCGAAGACCAGCCGAAAATCTCTTAATATGTCAAACAAGCACAGTGGATATTGAATGATGGCGTCTTTCAACGCAACCCGTTGCGAATCCATATCTTTCAACCTACGATTGATATGGTCAAGTAATTGAACGTTAGTACCGGTTAGCTAAATGAATTTCGTCACTTACACACCCGGCCTATCAACCAGATAGTCTATCTGGGTTCTCTCGGACCAAAGTCCATGGAATCCTTATCTTAGAGTTGGCTTCCCGCTTAGATGCTTTCAGCGGTTATCCTTTCCCGACTTAGCTACCCGGCGGTGCCCTTAGCAGGACAACCGGTACACCAGAGGTCAGTGCTTCCCAATCCTCTCGTACTAAGGAAACATCTCTTCAAGATTCCTGCGCCCACGGCAGATAGGGACCGACCTGGCTCACGCCGGTCTGAACCCAGCTCGCGTACCACTTTAATCGGCGAACAGCCGAACCCTTGGGACCGCCTACAGCCCCAGGATGTGATGAGCCGACATCGAGGTGCCAAACCGCCTCGCCGCTATGAACGCTCGGAGGCGATAAGCCTGTTATCCCCGGAGTACCTTTTATCTGATGAGCGATGGCCCTTCCACTCGGAACCACCGGATCACTAAGTCCTACTTTCGTATCTGCTTGACCTATCAGTCTCGCAGTTAAGCACCCTTATACCTTTACGCTCTTTGCGTGATTGCCAACCACGCTGAGGGTACCTTTGAACTCCTCCGTTACCTTTTTGGAGGAGACCGCCCCAGTCAAACTGCCCACCAAGCACTGTCCCATGCCCTGATTCAAGGGTCACGGTTAGGTGACTAACATAGCAAGGGTGGTATTTCAAGGATGGCTCCACGATGCCCGAAAGCACCGCTTCACAGCCTCCCACCTATCCTACGCATGATATGCCAGGCATCAATACCAGGCTACAGTAAAGGTTCACGGGGTCTTTCCGTCTTGCCGCGGGTACGTGGTATCTTCACCACAACTACAATTTCACCGAGTCCGTCCTTGAGACAGTGCTCCAGTCGTTACGCCGTTCATGCACGTCGGAACTTACCCGACAAGGAACTTCGCTACCTTAGGACCGTCATAGTTACGGCCGCCGTTTACCGGGGCTTCAGTTAGGAGCTTCGCACCGAAGTGCTAACCCATCCCCTTGACCTTCCGGCACCGAGCAGGCGTCATTCTCTATACATCCTCTTTACGAGTTAGCAGAGAACTGTGTTTTTGGTAAACAGTCGCCAGAGCCACTTTTCTGTGCCCTCAGCATGCCAATATCGAAATAAAGGCATCTGGAGGGTCCCCTTATCGCGAACTTACGGGGTCAATTTGCCGAGTTCCTTAAGGACGGTTCTCTCGAGCGCCTGAGGATATTCTCCTCACCTACCTGTGTCAGTTTTAGTACGGTCACGCCAGCTTCAACCTACAGCAGCTATTTCTCGGCATCTTCACGGGCCACTTCGGAATCTTAAATTGTCCTCGACCTTGCGGTACCCGCACGACTACTCACGGGATGACTTAAGAAAATGCGTCACTACTTTCGTCCACTGACGTGGTGCAGGAATATTAACCTGCTGTCCATCGTCTACGCCTTTCAGCCTCGACTAAGGGGCCGACTAACCCTGGGCGGATTTCCCTTCCCCAGGAAACCTTAGGTTTTCGGCGAACAGGATTCTCACCTGTTTTATCGTTACTCATGCCGGCATAATCACTAGCAGCCGCTCCACGACTCGTTTCCGTATCGCTTCGGCGCTGACTGCTACGCTCTCCTACCACGTCTTCCGAAGAAGACATCCGCAGCTTCGGTTCCATGCTTATTCCCGTTCATTATCGGCACCCAACTGCTCGATCAGTAAGCTATTACGCACTTTTTAAATGGTGGCTGCTTCTAAGCCAACATCCTGATTGTCACAGCAATTAGACTTCCTTATTAACTCAGCATGAATTCGGGACCTTAGCTGGCGGTCTGGGTTGTTTCCCTCTTGACTACGAACGTTATCGCACGCAGTCTGACTCCCGAGGTAAGGTTTACGGTATTCGGAGTTTGGTAAGGGTGGGTAGGCTGGTGGCCCCCCATCCCTAATCAGTCGCTCTACCCCCGTAAACTATATTACTCGAGGCTAGCCCTAAAGCTATTTCGGAGAGAACGAGCTATCTCCAGGTTTGATTAGACTTTTACTCCTCCCCACAGCTCATCCCCTAACTTTTCAACGTTAGTGGGTTCGGTCGTCCAGAGACTTTTACATCTCCTTCCACCTGGCCATGGGTAGATCACCTGGTTTCGCGTCTACCACCTGCGACTGGATCGCCCTATTAAGACTCGCTTTCGCTACGGCTACGCACCTAAAATGCTTAACCTTGCCACAAACGGTAACTCGCCGGCTCATTATGCGAAAGGCACGCGGTCACCCATTATCCGAAGATCATAGGGCTCCCACAGCTTGTAAGTGTATGGTTTCAGGTACTTTTAACTCCCCTAATAGGGGTACTTTTCATCGTTCGCTCACGCTACTTTTCACTATCGGTTGTCGAGGAATACTTAGCCTTGGAGGGTGGACCCCCCAGCTTCACACGGAGTTTCACGAGCACCGTGCTACTCTGGTACGTTGATAGTAACGGAGGGCAGTCGCTTTCGCGTACAGGACTATCACCTTCTATGGTCGGACTTTCCAGACCGTTCAACTGACGCTGCCTTTGTAACTCCTTATCAACGCCCGCAACCCCAGACCGAAGTCTGGTTTGGGCTATATCCGATTTCGCTCGCCGCTACTGACGGAGTCTCGTTTGATTTCCTTTCCTACAGGTACTTAGATGTTTCAGTTCCCTGCGTTCGCTTCACATGGCCTATGCATTCAGCCATGGATAATACCGGACGGTTGCCCGCCGGTATTGGGTTGCCCCATTCGGAGATCTCGGGGTTAACGGTTGTTTGACACCTGCCCCGAGCTTATCGCAGTCTACCACGTCCTTCATCGCTTCTCGACACCTAGACATCCCCCATACACCCTTAGTAACTTGACCATATCAATCTTAGATTGAAAGGGTTTGGTTCGCCTAACAAGCATTACATTTGCTCATTAATTGTTCAGGTTGGTTGTTACACGCTCATTCCAGAATAATAAGTATATTATTCTGTCTGTATATTGTAGTTTTGGTGTGTATTAAATACACGACCCAATTTTTGTTATACAGAAATATCCACTATGTACTTGTCAAAGAGCTTTATATATGACACCGGCCGCTAAACCGGATATCAGCATTATTATATCTCTATTATTATGGTTGAGAGTAAAATGGAGACGATGAGATTCGAACTCACGACCCCCGCCTTGCAAGGGCGGTGCTCTCCCAGCTGAGCTACGTCCCCGAGTCCATTATTCTTCGGTTTATAGAAATGGGCCCGGGAAGACTTGAACTTCCGACCTCACGCTTATCAGGCGTGCGCTCTAGCCAGCTGAGCTACGAGCCCGACCTGTTCGGCCCACCTGCCCCGGAGATTTCTATCCCCTGCCCAGATCGGCACTTGAGACTCAACCATTGTTTTTACTTTTCATAAAGAGCAATAAAAAATGCCGCTGCTCAAGTTTGTCAGCGACACTGCTGAAAGATTCGAGATGTTAATCTCAACTTACTGAGCAGTCAAGTACAAAAATAAGTTTTTTGTATTTTTTTGTTCAAAACGTCCGGTTTTCGATGCCTTCTTTTTTTACCGCTTCAACAGACGCCCTGCTCACCCATACTCCAGAATCTACAGTCTACCCAAAAAAGGGTTCTCGTCAACAGCATTTTACAAAAAAACAACAAAAAATTACGTTTTTGTTATCCGTTTGACCTCACTGGGGTTACGAACTGTTTTTTGGGCCGATAACAGCCTGTTCCGATTCCTGATGTCACCTTTTTTGCTGTCATTCACTGTTTTTCAGACCAGCTGTATCAATAGTAAAATAACAACAATGCCCTATTTCAAACGCCTTGGCCGCAAAATCGTTGCAATTTAATCCCAATTTTTCTTGCGGAACGTCCTGTAAACCCCTTTGGAATTAGCTTAAAAAGGAAGAAGCTTCTGAAAAACATATGCGTTCACGATGTAGTACAGACCAACGACAGGCTCAAACAGCCTGATGAACGGTTTTTCCATGAATTGCTAAGATCGAGGCCTTACATTATTTAAAAACGGAAAGATCCCATTCGTCGGCCCATTTGACAATGATCTTACCGTCTTTGAATGTCACCGGCAGCCAGATATAATGCCCATCAACGGGATTACGCGGCGTCCAGACATCAAACATGGCAATAAACGCGCCCTCTTTGCCCTCTACAGGCAAAATAAACGTACTTTGAGCACCAAACGTCAAATCAGGCCCCATTTGATTGCGGGGATTGATCCCGCGGCAAGGATTATCAAGCGGTTTCCATGGGCCGAAGATATTATCCGCCACAGCCGAACGGGCGGCATTCGGAGCCCAACCCGTACATCCCGAGGTGATCATATAATACTTGTCCTCATATTTACATATCGCGGGGGCTTCATTATGCCCGCCAGGCAAAACCCGCGAAAACTTTCCGGTGAAACCGAGATAATCATCCGTCAACTCTGAGATATGGAGGGTAAAGTTTTCTTCGGATGCATGGATATGGTACGCCTTGCCGTCATCATCAACAAAAAGGCCCATATCACGGGCCATTTGCCCTTCTTCCATGTCCCTCGCAAAATAATCCACACCTATCGGCATCACAAGTTCAGAAATTCCATGAACGGGCTCAACACCGGCATTCGGTCGGTAAGAACGCAGGTATTCATATGGTCCGATCGGACTGTCGCTAACGGCAACACCCGTGCGGGCGGCGCGGTAACCCTGTCGCCGCAATTCAAGATGGAACCACATGACGAATTTGCCTGTTTTAGCATTATAGATGACCTTGGGGCGTTCAATAACACATCCTCTGACGATCTCGCTTTCCGGATCTTCGGAGACGCCCAGCGCAATGCCTTCATCTTTCCAGTTGTACAGATCCGTAGAACTGTAGCAGTGAACACCGACCTGGGCCGAGTTGCCTCGCCGGCCGGTGGTCTTATGCTCACCAAACCAATAATAGACCCCCTCGTGGAACAGCACTCCCCCGCCATGCGCATTGATATGGACACCGTTATTGTCAGGCCAAAAAGGATTGCCCGGCTCAAAATACTTCAGCGGTTTCAATTCATCCGCCCCGACAGCAACCGGTTGGGATACTTCGCTTTCGGCTGCGCGCAAAGTGCCGGTATACGCGATCACAACAAATAACAAAAATTTCACTATTCGTATCATCTTATTTCTTTGTGTCAATTCTTTTATGGTCCATCAATATTTATTGTGATTCGTCCGTCTTCGCATCATAAACGGATTCCATTTTTTCAATGTGCTCTTTCAGGGTTTCGTTGCCTTCGGGTTCATTGAGAAATTTACTTTGAGACCGTTCGTGGTCCGAAATCTTTTCCACATCCTCAACCGCCATCGCGACCTGTGGTGTCAGAAAAATCAACAATTCCGTTTTTTGATTGTCAACGACCGTTCGCTTAAACAGCCCGCCTAAAAGCGGCAAATCCCCTAATAGCGGCACTTTTTCGACGCTTTCCGTTTCTTCGTCCTGCATCAAACCACCAATCACCACGGTCTTACCGTTCGGCACGGCCACGCGGCATTCCGCAGAACGGGTTGCGAAGATCGTTGCGTCCACGGATTCTGAGATTTGCACGGTATCGGCCAAGGCCGTTGTAATTTCAGGATTCACGTCCATGATCACCAGTCCGTCAATATTAATATTCGGCGTTACTTCCAGCGTAATACCGATGTTCTCATATTCGACGGTATTATTGACCGTTCCCTGGTCGGTTGTCTGGGAGTCAGTAATAAAGGGGTACCGCTGACCGACATTGATCGTCGCGGTCTGATTATTGCTGGTCATGATATACGGACGTGACAAGATATTCAACTGTCCTACCTCCTGCAGCGCTCGAAGCGTCACGGTTAAATCGCCTTCGATAATCTGTGAGGTAAGTCCCTCCGTTGGAAGCGGTGCATAATTGAATTCATTCAGAACTTTATCTCCGTTAGATTTTATATCTTCAAACTTCCATGAGACACCGATATCAGAACCATCAGTTGTTGTCAACTCGGCGATCAGCACTTTAATGAGTACCTGCGGCGTCGGAATATCCAGTTCATCAATGATCTTTTTAATTTTTTCCCAGTTCTTCGAAGATGTCATCACGATCACGGCGTTTGTATCTTCGTCCGCCTCCATATAAACTTCATCCGAAACAGATCCTGAACTTGAATTATTATTACTGTTATTATTCCCCTGCCTGCCGCCGCTGCTACCTCGGGTGTTTTGGTTATTGATATTCTGCAGTTCCTGAAACAGGTTGTTCAATTTTTCCATGATATTTGCGGCCTGCGCATATTTCAGTTTATACGTAAACAACTGGCGTTCTTCATCAGGATTGGCGTCCAGTTCCTTGACCACCTGCTCAATAACCACAAGAACATCCGCCGGGCCGCTGACCACAACTGCATTGGTCCTGTCATCCGAAGAAGCGATGACGGGAACATTCTGCGCGGCGCCGGAACCGCCGCCTTCCTGTTGATCCTGATTATCTCTTCCCGGACCACCCCTTCTGCCCATCATCCGGATAAACGGATTTTGATTTTGATTATCACTCGAGCTGGTTTGCTGTTTAAAAACCTCGTTAATCAAATCGGCTGTTTGATCGGCATCGGCATATTTCAGCAAAAACACTTTCACATCGGCAACCGAAGACATCTGGGTATCAACCGATTTGATGATCTTGACCAAACGTTTAATATTCGCTGTTGTATCGGTAATGATCAAACTGTTGCTGGCTTCGTTGGAAGTCAGCACCGCATAATCCGATATAAGCGGAACCAAATCCTCTCTGAGCCGGGTGGCATCGGCATATCGAACCGGAACAATATGCGTTACGACTTCATCACCTTCGGGAATCTTGTCAGGATCATTGCCAGAGGTAACCGGGATATTCAGGTTCTTGGCTGAGCTAAGGGAAACCAGTTTCAAAGTCCGGCCGGTTCGGATAGCGGCATAGCCCTGCTCCTTAAGAACGGTTGTCAGCAATGCGACTACCTCGTCAATATTTAATGACTGCTTGCTGACCAGATTGACGCGGCCGGAGAGATAAGTGTCCGAAATAATAATCAGCCCTGCCTTTTCCGACAGGTAATCCAGCACATCGCTGACCAGCGCGTCCTGAAAATTCAGAATGATTTTAATGTCTTCAGGATTGACATTCTCAAACCTCTCATAATCCGGTTCCTCGTTATCCAATGCATTCGCATCAGCAACAATTGGCGGAGTAAGCGAATTCATCGATCCATTGGAGTCAGCGGATAAAACCTCATCCTCAACCGCATGTGTGATTGCCGTCAATAACATCATGGTACATAGCAGTTTGACAAGGGAATGACTTTTATTAAACATAATCGAGTTCCTTTAGGTTTTTACGTTAATTTCCAAGCTCGCTTTTTCTTCTTTCCATCAGCTTCTTCAAAATATCGTCTTCATCTCCGGCCGGCTTTTTCTCAGCCTGAACCTCCTCGGCCGGGGTGTCCGTTGTTTCCGTCTGGGACACTTCTGAGATAACGGTCGTCTCTTTCTTTCCGAATTCGGAACCGATCCTTATTTTCAGGGGCTGACCGTTTTTTTCAAAAATCACATAATCGTATTTAATCTCCTTGATTTTGCCTTCCAGCAGATCCGTTCCGATCCGGGCCTTGATGGATTGGCCCGATACCTGCTCTTCGATAAAAGCTACCTTTTCCTGCCGTTCGGCGGCAATACCCCGCAACACATAGATCGACAAAACCTGTGTTGTCCGGACCCGCCCGGACCCGGCCTGCGTTTCCCTGGGAGGAAGCCGGTCTTTCGAAAAGATATTTCGTTCATAAATCACGTTATAAGCATCATAACTTTGGGCCCGCGGCTCGGTTTCGGCGGTAGAAACGGAAAACCCAACGCCAATTGCCGTCATCACGCTCAACACCAATATCAACGTTATCATTTTCATTTTACGATCCCTTTTTCGCTTCGGGTTGCTTTTGAGTGTACACGGTCGACAATTCGATCTGAACGGTCATGGTGTCTGCCTTTTCATTCTTAGATCCCAATTGATACGACTTGATCTTCAACGGAATCTGAGCCGTTTCCATCTCCCACAAAAACCGGGTAACCGAGGCCATGCTGCCTGTTCCCGACAACACAAACTCAATTTCTCCGAGGTTGCCGTCACCTGACAATCGATCCGGCTGGATCGAACCCAATTCCAAGCCTGAACGGCCGGAAGAATCTTCGATATACCGGTACACCATCGCTTCAGCCTTTTGAATATCCGTGTCCAGTCCATTGTCCTGCATTTGAGCCCATCGCTGCTGCTGAAGTTTTTTTCGTTCCAGGATCATCAGGGACTGTTCCACCTCGGCTTCTAGCTGCTGCCGTGTTTGCCGGGCCTCGGTGCGTTTCACAAGGATGGGCGTAAAAACATACTGATACAAAACCAGAAACACAACGGAACTGATCGCAAGAATCATTATTTTTCGTTCTCGAACTGTCAGCGCCATCTTATTGCTCCCCTCGACAATGGAAATTAATTGCAAACGTCATCACATCCGTATCCTTGCCCATTTTTCGTATATACAGAAGTTTGATATCCCTGAACAGGGGATTTGATTTCAGTGCATCCACGACATCAAGAATGACATTTTCCGATGTTGCCCGCCCTGTAATAATCTGGTTAAATGATTCATCCACTCCTAAACTGGTCAGCCAGATATCGCTGCTTCGGGGAAACAACAGCGTTAACTGCCGCAGATTTTCGAGATGAACCGGCTCCGGCTGAAACCACTGGCGTGCATAAGCAACCTGATCGATCATCGCTCGGGCTTCAGTAACATTTTGACTCATGGAATCCAACTGTTGCCGGTATTGCTTAATCGCATTAAGGTCAGAATGCCAGCGGTAAAAATAAATACCCAGGACTAACACGACTAGAGCAGCGACCATTGCCATGCGATGCAGCCAAAGGCGGGGTATTTTAGATTTTTCTTCCTGATGATGACCATTCAGCAAATTGATCTGAACCGGCCTGGCTCTCATCGCATGCTCCGCCAACTGCGCCCCCAGGTCATAGAGCATGTTCGATGACGCCAACGCACCGGCCGCAGTGATCTCCTGTTGTTGGGGATGATCAAAAAACTTACTGAGTCTATCGCAAAATTCACGATCATTCGTCCAGCAATAAATATTCGGAGTTTCTGCTTTCGTCAAAAGTGAACTCAGACAGTGATTGACCTGCCGATATATTTTTCCAGCCAGATCAGAATTACCATGATCCGATTGTGTTTTCGATATATTCAGCATCCCCTTTAAGTCTTTGTTGTGGAAGATAAAAACCTCCACCGACTTCGGGTACTCAACGAGATGGCAGTCCCAATTTTCAGTGGTCTTAAAGTCATTTCCAAGCGATGTGGCCGTCAGTTGAACGGGACTGATTTTCACGCTGTCAAGAAGCGATTTAATTTCACTGACCACCCTTTTTAATGTGACAAACGCCAGCGTTGTATCACTGTTGAGACCCGCTCGCTTCCAATAATCAAATAGGATATCGGAAAAATCCATCTCCAGCTTATGTTCAAGATGGATCTTGATTGTTTCGTAAAGCATCTCGCGATCGGGCATCGGAGGAATCGTCAGTAAGGTTGACATAATATGTTTGGCTGAAATCCCCACGACCGCCCGTTTTCCCCTGAAGCCGTGCTCTTTCAAAAAAGCAGCGAAGTGCGGCTGTACGGAAGCCGCCTTTTCAACGGTAACACCCTCCGGCATCATAAACTCTGCACTCCGGCAGAGCCGGCATGAATCTCCCGAAGACTCAACCTGGCAAACGGCAATTGTCTGCTCATAGAAAACGATGCCAAGCATATTTCGATTCTGTTTCATGAACACTCTTTTCAATTTAAAGTTCGATTCCCTGCCGCAACGATTCCAGAATTTCCGGGTCCAAGGGCCAGCCCAATTGATGCAGTGATTGTTTATAAACCACGGTCGGCGTTCCCTGGGCGGTATCAATCACCACGTAATAACGGCAAAAGGCCCTGCCGTCATCGCTGACGGCGATAATATCCGCCGAATACTGAGATGACCGTGTTGTGATAAAACGACCGATCGCCAGGGCTTTTTCCTCGCCCAGCACACGGGTCACCCACAAAATACTGTCAAGCGATTCGCTGGCTCCATCACGCTCACGGATCAATGCGTCCACATCACTTTGCTCCAGGCCCGGCAGGCACAACAGGACTTCCTCAGGGGCGGCGTTCACATTAATCCGGCCCGTCGTCATTTCTTCCCCATCAACCGTCAAACGATCGATGATCTTGGCAAAGTCACCATACTCCATCTTTGTAACATAATAAAACTGGATCAGATTTTCATACCGAATCGGTGCCGTTGGGATATTAGACAATATCTGCAGTGCCTTGTTTTCACCAAACGTTTCTTCAAGAAGCTGGGCAAGCTGACCGCGATTTTGCACACGGCTGACATTAATGCGTTGCCGGCCCTGGCCGTCTGTATTCATTTCATAGCTGTGAATCGTCACATAGTTGAAAAAACCCGGGTCCAGCCGGCCGTTGCTGTTATCCGAAGGCAGCGATTTCTGCCCGTCATTTTCATTCCAATCCAGCATTCCGTTTCGGTTCGTATCTTCCCCGTAAAGCAGTTCCAGTCGGCCGCCTTTAACCAGTAAAACCTCCTCTACGGTTTCCAATAGAGCGTTTTTGCATTGATACGGTTCGGATAAAAGTAAATAATACTCCCCTTCGGCACCGCCGGCAGACACATCCTGGTCTTCATCTTTCCAATCCATAATAGAATTGGCCAATTCGGAAGTCATCCCCGGCAGTTTCAACATCGTTTCCAAAGAGACCTCGTTCAGGTTTATTTTTCCTGCCTCATCAACCAAGCCAAACGAATAGTCACGGCTTTCAGAGAGATTGGGACGCAATATCCAAAAGTAGCCTTCGCCCACATGCATCGCCTCATAGGGATTGGCCCCATAACTAACCGTCGAATCATCTTCGCTTCCCAATTTGGCAAATGCATAATGAATAGCGCCATTGGCAACCGCTTCTGCTTTGACCTGTGCTATATGGTTAGAGGACGCCATCGCCTCCACACGGACACCATGCGCAAGAACAATAACCAGACTGGCCAGAACCAGCGTGATCCAGATCACCACGATTAACACCGTTCCGCCGGAATGCCGGGGCATAATATTCGGTTTTTTCTTGTGGTTACCCATTTTGTTGTAAACCTGCTCCGCCGCCTTCCTGAGCTTCCTGGTTGGCAAACGGAAGCATGAAAATCCGTTTAAAATTCCTGTAACCGTCATCATCAGCCTGAGGCGATCTGTTTTTTTCTTCCTCGAAAATGGTCAGTGTCACCTGAACTCCCCACGGCAGGGTTTGATCATTGCTGCTCGAATCCCAGTTCTCCAGCCACGAACTCCCGTCAAAATATTGAATGTCAAAACCGGCAAGTCCCCTGCAAATAACTTCTTCTTCAGGCTCGACTGTACTGGGAGATAATAAATTTTTTGTCATCAGACGCTTCAGCACAACTTGTCCACGCTCGGCGTCCTGCTCCAGAACATAGGCGATATTGACCACGTTGCTGGCAGTCTCATCCTCCTCATCCGGATAATAGCCGCAACTGTAAAAACTCAGCATATCCGCATCCTGCCGATCGCGCCATGAAACATCTTCACCGACAAACACACCGGCTAAAATACCATCGGGCTTCAGGGCATTCGACAAATCCTTTCGGATGAACTCAAAAGCAGGCAGCACCGTCTGATAAGGTTTGAGCGTCCGCCGGGTGATGGTTTTGGTCCTGAAACCAATGTACATACTCGAATATAACGTCAGCGCAATGATATCCATCAATGCGATCGCAATGAGTAATTCCAAAAGGGTAAAACCCTTTGAACTTTTTTTTGTCCGGTTATTGTGCATTGTAAACCAGCGTTGATAATGTAATTTCCTTGTAACGTCCCCGCTGTTCCCAAAAAACGGTCACATCCACTTGTTTTAAGCCCGATTCCGTCCAGTTCGCAGCATCCATCGTCCATTCATAGTCCTCGTTATCCTCAAAAACACCCGACTTGGTGCCGTCCTTCCAGTCCTCCTGCAAAAGAATTTCGGCCAGTTTTGCCTCCGCCTGGTCAAGCGCTTCATATTTTCTGGCTGTTTCTGAGGTAACGATCGTTACCAGCGACAACCCCTTCATCACCGCCGGCAGCACTAACGCGATCAGCACCAGCGCCGCGAGGATCTCCATCAGCGTAAATCCGGCAGACCCTGCCATACGGCTATTATTTATATTGTCTTTGGCCATCGACATACTCAACAATTTCATAGTATTCCGAGGGGCTTTCACAGGCCACCTCCATGAGTTTGCCCCGGTTGTCTTTCAGCAGGACCGAACCGGCCCGCGAATAGCCTTCGGGATTAAATTCAAAATAATAAATGCCGTCTTCTTTTGTGACACCCTCAAAAATCAACTCCATTTCCGAAGGGATCAAAAAATCATTCCCGAAATTATTTTTCAGCGGCTCATACTGACTTTCGGTCAGGCTGGATATCCAGCAGCGGTTTTGGTCTGGGTCGAAATTGACACGGTAATACCGGCTGCCGAAAACCGACTGAACTTTGGCGTAACGCGTCATCGCCAGGATATAATCGCTGACATCATTCAGCTGACTGGATGAAAAAAAGCCTCTCAGTGATGGCGCGGCCATCGCCAGCACCGTTGACAGAATGATCATGATCAGGATCAACTCCAGCAGCGTAAATGCCCTGGCTCTAACGGGATGACCTTTGGACTCCGTCATGGCCTACTGATCTTCGCTCCAGTTCTTAATATCGTCCTCGGTGCTCTGGACCATATCCGGCCCGAATGAATACAGGTCATATCCGTGCTCATTGTGCTGGCCCGGCTGCTTATACACATATTCATTGCCCCACGGGTCTTTGGGGACACCGCGTTTCAGATAGGGGCCGTCCCAGTCTTCCGCATTCGACGGCTCCTCGATAAGGGCCCGGATCCCCTCACTATTGGTCGGATAGCGTCCCATGTGAATCTCAAACGTATCGATAGCCAACTCCAGCGTTGAAATATCCGACTTGGCGGCAATCACTTTGGCCTTTTTGCTTTGCCCGGTAAATTTCGGAACGATCAGCGATGCCAGAACAGCCAAAATTACCACCACCAGCATCAATTCGATCAACGTAAAACCCCGTTTTTGTCTATTACTTCTGTTCATCTGACTTTCTCCTTGAATCATTGACTCATCAGGTCTTGTAAATTAAAGATCGGCAGCAGCATACCGATGACAATCGTTCCCACAAATACCGCCATAAAAAATAACATCGCCGGCTCAACAAAGGATACGGTTGTCTTGAGATTCCGGTCCAGCTCCATCTCATTAACCTCTGCAAGACGACTGAGCTCCTCGCCGAGTCGGGAGCTTTCTTCGGCTACTGAGATCATTTCAATATTGGCGCCCGAAAAAAGCTTCGGACAGTTCCGAAGTCCCTGCGACAGCGGCACTCCCTTACGGATCTTCTCAATCGCATCGTTCATCGCCGCCGCCAGTGTCCGATTACCGATCGCCTCTTTGGCAACATGCAGTGCCGTCAGCAACGGTACCCCCGCATTGATAAGCGTTCCCAACATGCGGGCAAATCGGACAAACGCAAATCGCGCGGTCAATTTCCCCAGGATCGGCATGTCCAAAATCCATCGCTCAAACGCCGCCTGACCTTCTTGACGCTGGAGATATGTTCTGATCATTAAGACAAACAGCACGACTGCCGCGATAAGGATGAACCAGTACTTGACCACCAACCCGCTGGCCGTGACGATCCACTGCGTTAATGTCGGAAGCGATCCGCCAAACTCGGCAAAAATCGAAGAAAACCGCGGAATAAAATAAATCAGCAAAAAGACTAAAATACAGAGTGCAAGAAACGTTAAGATCACCGGATAGATCAGCGCCGATTGAACCCGGCTCTTGAGGTCCTGTTCGCGCGACCGGAAATTGGCGATTTGCTCCAGTACCAATTCCAGAAATCCGCCCGTTTCCCCCGCCTGAACCATCGCCACATAAATCGTGGAAAAATACTTCGGCCATTGCCGCAATGCATCGGCCAGACTCATACCGTTAGACACATTATCGTGCACATCCTGCCACAATTTTTTGGCCGCCGGCTTGGACGACTCACGGCTCAATATCGTCAGGGCTTTGCTCAACGACAAGCCCGCCGCCAGAAGATTGCCGAGTTCACGGGTGAAGGATTCGATATCTTTACGGGTCAGGCGTCCCGAAAATCGCGGCGGTGTTTTTTGAACAACCGCTTGTTCTTCCACGTGCAACGGATTCAGTCCCCGTGAAAACAACTCCTCAATCGCGTTCTTGCGCGAAGCGGAAACGACCGTATCGGAGACCGTATTGTCTTTTTCATCCAACGCTTTATAAACAAATATCGGCATGGCTGTTACGCTTCCTCATAACTGCGGAACTCATCTTTTGTCACCCTGAAGACTTCTTCGATGGTTGTCTGACCTGCATGTAAATACCGGATGACATCCTGACGTAGATTCCGCATGCCCTCTTTGCCCGCCTGTTGTCTGATCTGACGCGAGTCTACATTCTTCAAAAGCAGCGACCGTATCTCTTCGCTCACAACCATTTGTTCGAAGATACCCTTTCGTCCGAGATAGCCGCTCTGTTGACAATGTTGACAACCTGCACCCTTGTATAATGTTTCGGGAATGAGGTCGCCATACCGCTGCCGCAAAGGCTCCGTTTCATGTTCACCTACTGCCTGCTTGCATTCCGGGCAGATCAGGCGGATAAGCCGCTGAGCAATAACCGCCTCCAGCGATGAAGCGACCAGGTATGGCTCAATACCCATATCGACCAATCGGGTCAGTGCCCCGGGCGCATCATTCGTGTGAAGTGTCGAAAACACAAGGTGCCCGGTCAATGAAGCCTGCACGGCAATTTCCGCCGTTTCAAGGTCACGAATTTCGCCGACCAGAATGACATCCGGATCATGACGAAGAATCGATCTGAGGCCGCGGGCGAATGACAGTCCGGTTTTATTGGAGACCTGTATTTGATTGACCCCGTGAAGCTGATATTCGATCGGGTCTTCGATGGTTATAATCTTTCGCTCGATGTCATTGATTTGTGACAGTGCGGCATAAAGGGTTGTGGTCTTGCCGCTGCCGGTCGGTCCGGTAACCAGAATAATTCCATGCGGGCGTTTGATAATCTCTTCAAAAACGGCCAAATCCCGGTGGCCCATCCCGATCCTTTCCAGTCCCAGCAGAACAGAAGAGCAGTCCAGCAACCTTAAAACAACCGCCTCGCCATGCAGCATCGGAATAATCGAAACACGGATATCCACTTCTTTGCCGGAAAGAAGAACCTTGATTCGACCATCCTGAGGAACCCGCTTTTCCGCGATATCCAGATGACTGAGAATCTTGATGCGGGAGACAATGGCCGACTGAAACTGCTTGACTTTCGCCGGGATCACCGCTGCCTGGAGCACACCGTCAATCCGGTAGCGAACCTGCAGTTCATCCTCAAACGGCTCGATATGCACATCCGTTGCACGCATTTCGATCGCTTCGGTCAATATCTGGTTCACAAAGCGAATGATGGAGGCCCCTTCTGCGGAATCCGACAGTTCCAGGTCATCGTCTTCGATCTGGGTCAGGAACTGCAAACCACTGGCCTGAGCTTCATCCATCATCGTTTGAATGGTATCAGCTCCCAACCCCAGATATTTTTTTATAAAACGTGAAATTTCCGCCTGCGGTGCCAATGCAATTTCTAACTCATACCCCGACACCAGCCGGAGCTGCTCGACACCTGACAAATCAAACGGATCAGAAATCACCGCATGGATACCGCCTCCCTCAAGCTGGATCGGGGCAATTTGCCTTTCCAGTAAGATCCGAGGCGAAAACTTCGAGAGTAGTTCCTTTGAAGAGGAATACCCGTCGAGGTTTTCAAGATACGGACACTGAAATTCATCCGCAAGATGCTTTAACAGTTGATCTTCGGACAACTGCCCCGACTGAAGCAAGGATTGGAGCATCGTGGCGCCTTCCGTCGGCTTTTCATGGATGTCCGAAAGATCAGACTCTTTCAGCAAACCCTTTTGCTGTAAGCTTGAGAGGATTCTGTTCATTTATGTTCTCGATCAACGATCACTCATTATTTTGAATGCCTGACTTGTCACTCAAGCGTTCCCATCATCACCAACATCGCCTCCTGCTTGAGACTTAACACTTCACGCAATTTCTGCTGGGCAGCAACCAATTTCTGTTTATTTTTTTCCTTGGCACCTCTTAATGCATCCAGCTTGGCTTTGATCTCTGCTGCTGACGGAGCTTCTTTGTCAAGCGTCTTCTGCAAATCATCTGCTGCAATTTCCACCGGGTCGGTCAGGGGCTCGGCACTTTGCTCCTGGCGACGGCCTCCACGGCCCCGGCCGAACATCCGCATCATTCCGCGGGCACCCGACTGAGACAGTTCCATGACCTCACTCAAACGAGGTTTAATAACAGTCCATTCCTCGTCAGTCGTACCCAGACGGTCCTTCATCATTTCCATCATTCGTTCTTGCATCGCCGCACGGTCAAAACCGCCCCGTCCCTGTCCATCCCGCCGGCCGCCTTGTCCCGGACCTCTTTGACCAGGTCTGTCTTCAGCGGCAAATACCAACGTTGCCCCCAATACACCACACAAAACGATACAAACCAGCGGCAGTAGTTTCTTTTGATTCCCCATTGTCTTATTCCTTTACATAGAAGCCATTATCGGAGACTCCCCGCGGAGCCCTCACACCGCTAAAGTAGGGGAAAATAGCAAATAAGTTACATGAAATTCAATAAATTTATATGGGTTTTACACTTAAAATGGCTAAAATCCGGAAAGCTTACGGGAAATTTTGAAAATGAACCTGTCTGGAAATTGGTTTATAATGCGACCCAAAAAAGCAAAAATTCGGAAAAATCAGATCAAAGAGGGAATTGAGTGAAGAATTATTGATTGAAACATGAATAAATCACGCTTATGGACCGGAAATAACCAACGGCGTTTAAATGCCTATCTTGGTGGTGCGGTCGAGATTACTTGTTGCCGGCCGGGTGTGTTTGGTGTTCTCTTTCTTCTTCTTTTTCCTTCTGGATGGCAATGTAAATTTCTTTACGGTGGACGGCGATATTGCGTGGAGCATTAATGCCCAATCGGACCTTATCGCCGCGTACGTCCACGATGGTGATTTCAACATCGTCACCGATCATGATCGACTCATCCTTTTGTCTGCTTAAGACCAACATATTTCACTCCTAAGTTTTCCGTTGCTGGTCGGTTACGCCTGCCCAGTAAATAATTCCCTGTGCAACAAGCAACCTTTTCCTTGTCTTTTACTTATACGTTTTTAAAAACACAAGGGCTGAAAAAAAACTCTCCCGTTAAAGCCCTTATCAACGAGGCAGATGTTTTTTCGTCCATTTGAGATATTATAAGTAACGAATCTTAAAAAAATGGACCAAAAAACACGCACAAAGAAGTCCTGTTTTTTATAAGTATATATAAAAGAACAGCTTAGGATTTGCTTTTCACAAAGAAAAATATCTATGCTCTAATAAATAAAAAAATTATCGGACTATTTTTCTTCTAAAGTCTGTTGAGTAAGCCGCAGTGATACCCAATATCCTGTCATTGCCCCAATCGCCGAAAATGAGACAAACTGAGCCGGGATTATCGCGTATATGGCGTGCGGAAAGAAGTCTATTGGCCATGTTGTAACCATGTGTTCTAGTTTTGCTGAACCGATGATTTTTGTTAAAACTCCAATATAAAGCAAAAGTGCGCCGACAACGGCTGCATAGAAATGTATTTGAAGAAATCGTTTAATAAGAAAAGCTGCTAATCCGACAGATAAAAAGACACCAAAAGCTATTTGGCCATTGCCCGGGGTACCCACCACATAGCCAAGTTTCGGGTCGATTTGACGAATATCCTGAGCAAAAATCCCAATCGTAAAGTACACGACAATCATGGTTGCCACGATAGCGGCTAAGATATTCACCAACTGCTTCTCTTTCTTTTCATCAGACGATTGCCCCAAAACCACTACCTTTGCGTTAACCAGTTTGGACATTAATGCAGTTCCTGCACATCCGGCCACACAAATCGCAAGCCAAAAAACAGATTCCCAGCGAAAAAAGGAATATAACTCGTTTCGCTGCTCAAATGTCGACTTGATCAACAGCAATTGCTTGATACCGCCGCTGCATAGCGCCAATACGGCCACCCCTGCAGGTGCGGCATAAGGGCCCAAAATACCCCCGATCGGATAGCAAACAAGCGTTGCAAGCCCCCCCGCAGCAAAAGCCAGCCCGACAAAGATCATAGCCTGAAAAATTGAAATTTGGCCCGTAAATAAACTAATCGCTCCGAGAGGATCCTCGGGTTTGACCATTACATATCCTGCTGCGCCAACAACCAACACACCGGTACCCAAAGACGCCAGAATTCTGACTCGCATCAGCCAAGGTACATTAAATAACCCCAGCCCAAAATAGATCAGGGCAACTGCGGCAATAACTTTTAATGCGATCGGATATAACCATTCCATTCATAAGTCCTTTCGATAGATGAGCATAAAATAACACGCCCGTCCCTGCCGGTCAAGATAAAACAATACCTTCGCCGGAACAGATTAATTTAAGGAAAATAAGAGATTGAAATCACGCCTTCGTATGGCAAAACAAAGACATGGGCATGATTACAACGATGTAAAAATGCTCCAAAGACAAGGGCCAGGCTGGCGATCCTGACGGCGACGAACTGACAGTCAAATGGGATATCCGGAAGGATGTCTCGGATAATCCTGTCACCGGCGGCGACTGAGAGGAAAGGACTCCGCCTATTGAGGAGACGATCATTTCGTCTGAATCAGACAAAGCCGTTATTAATCTGCCCACAGAGGAAGGAAATTAGCGAATATTTGTTTGTGTATATGATCTGTCTTGAAATGAGGCCGCTGTGGATCAGCCGATACGGGTTGAATAACCGTTGGATACGAAAAAAATTCTGCAATATTCATTTGAAAAGTCAACCTTTGGCCACATATCCGCTATCTGTGTTATATCCGTAATTCTACGGATAAAGCTTGAATTTCTGTTGGAATTTTGTTAGAATGAAGTGACAGAAATGGGGCGGATGTTGTATTTCGTGCCTGAGGTAAAACAACTCGATTATTTTCTTGTGTTCTAAATGGTGAGGTGGGAATGAATGAACATCATAACGGGTTCACGTTTAAAAGCACGCAAACCCAATTCGTCTCTTTGCTACTAATTGCATTCTTCACTGTTTCGGCTCCGGCTGCGCTATATCCTACAGGAGACCTTGATCAGGATTTTACTGTGGACATTGACGATCTAATGATTTTTGCCGAACAATGGTTGAGCGAATCCGGATGCACACCGCCCTATTGTGCCGAACTCGATGGTGTCAATCGGGTTACTTTATCGGATTTTTCCATTTTGGCTAAAAATTGGCTCGAAAACTATGGCCTCCCACTGGTCATTAACGAGTTCATGGCATCCAATAGCAGTGCCGGTGGTGTTGCTGATCCGCAGGGTGAATATGATGACTGGATCGAAATCCATAACGTCGGCGAAACCGCGATCGACCTGGGCGGAATGTATCTGACCGACGATCTCAATACCCCAATGACTTGGCAGTTCCCCAGCGACCGCCCCACCGAAACGACCATTGATCCGAATGGCTTTTTAATTCTCTGGGCCGATGAAGATATCGCCGAGTCTTCCGGTCTGCACGCAGGCTTCCAGCTTAGTAGTAACGGAGAGGAAATTGGTTTATTTGACACCGACGGGACGACCCTGATTGACTCCGTTATTTTCGGCGACCAGGTTTCTGATGTCTCCTACGGCCGCTGGCCGGACGGCGCCAATGACTGGCGTTTCTTTGCTGTTCCCACACCCGCTGCGCAGAATAATAATGCGTCACTTGGCCTTGTAGTGGATACAAAATTCAGCCATAATCGCGGCTTTTACGATGCACCGTTTAATTTAACCATTACCTGTGCCACGCCGGGGGCTCAAATTTATTATACGACGGACGGCAGCGCTCCGGTAGAAAACGAGGCCAGCACGGCTACCAGCACACTCTACACCGGCCCTGTCTCCATAACATCGAACACCTGCATCCGCGCCGCTGCCATCAAGACCGGTTGGATACCCACGAACATAGATACGCATACTTATATCTTTAACGCCAGCGATACAATCAAGTCGTTACCGGTATATTCAATCGTAGGCGACGAACAGAAATCCCTTTTTGAACCTTATGGAGTAATGGCGATTGTCGGCGGATATTACAGCGGTGGCGTCTGGCAGTCAGACGGAGCGGGAAGTTACAACAATCCGATGCAGCGAGGCACCGGATACGAACGGCCCGTTTCATTTGAGGTGCTCAATCCGCAAACGGGTGACAATTGTCAGATCGACTGCGGGATTCGCGTGGCAGGCAGCGATTATCATCGTCCTCGCTACACTCGCGGCGATAACTGGGATTACAATTACGACAAATTCAGCTTTAAGCTTTTCTTTCGGGGTGAATATGGCAACAGTGATCTCGATTATCCGCTCTTTCCACTGGCGGATACGGGCACTTTCAAGTCTTTTGTACTTCGCGGCGGGCATAATGACGTGCGAAATCCGTTCATAAGAGATGAAATGCTCAGACGCCTGCATCAGGATATGGGCGGCGTTGCCGTAACAGGCACCGTCGTCAACTTTTTCCTCAATGGCGAGTTCAAGTCTTTTTACAACCCATGCGGACGCCTGGATGATGACTTCTTCAGGAACTATTATGATGTGGATACCGACTGGGACGTCATCACGCAGCGAGCAGTACGTAACGGTGATGCCACTGCATGGAATGCGGCTCTTAATTTTTGCAGATACACTGACTTGTCTGATACGTCTAATTATGCCCAGGCCGGCGAAATGATCGATATTACGGATTTTATTGACTACCTGATTATCCAGTTGTATTCGGCAAACTGGGACTGGCCGTCCAACAATTGGACCGTGTCACATGAACGGTCGCCGGAGGGCAAGTTCCGCTTCCATTGCTGGGATATGGAAGGAACGATGGAATCGGGGTGGATTAACGGTTTTGGCTTCGATGATTTCCCAAGTTGGGGACCGGGAGGCCTCAACGGCCTGGAAACACAACTGGCCTGGATTTATCGCGGACTTAAGGCCAATCCGGAATTTAAAGTGCTCTTTGCCGACCGAATTCAAAAGCACTTCTTCTATGACGGGGCATTAATACAGGCCAATATAGCAAAGCGGTATACTGAATTACGGCAGCAAATGTCTCAGGTATTGCCCGGGATGGATACCTCGATTCTCACCTACTGGATTCCCAATCGGCACCAGATCATGCTGGACAAGTTTACCTCCGAGAATCTCTTCCCGAGTCCGGGGCCCGATTTTCGTGTCAACGGCGTATCGCAACATGGTGGTTCCGTTTTTTCTACGGATACGATCACCATTGTCAAAACGGGTTCATCAGGAACGCTCTATTATACGACCGATGGCAATGATCCGCGAACACCCGCTTATGCATCAGAAGAGGAAAATTTAATACTCGATAATACCTCCAAAAAGGCATTCGTACCAACAAGTGATATCGGGACCGCCTGGCGCGGCGGCAGCGAGCCCTACGATGATTCAAGTTGGACGAGCGGAACCAGCGGCGTTGGATACGAAACGGGCTCCGGTTATGAAAGTTACATCGGCATCGATGTCAAAGAGGATATGTACAACAAACTTATGAATTGTTACGTCCGAATCCCGTTTACTATCGACGGCGGCGAACTGCCCTACAGCAGCCTCGAATTAAGGGTTCGCTATGACGATGCTTTTGTCGCCTATATCAACGGCACAGAAGTCTATCGCGTCGGTTTCACCGGCGAGCCAATGTGGAACTCCAACACCAGCAACAGCCATGAAGCTTCCGCCGCATGGGATTCTTATAATATTTCGGCCCATGTCGGAACGTTACAGGCCGGCACAAATATCCTGGCCATACACGGTCTGAATTATTCTACAGGCAGTTCGGACTTCCTGATCGCCGCAGAATTGGAAGCTTCCGCGGGTACTTTTGCAGCGGGTATTTCGCCGAGTGCGATCGAGTATGCGGGAGGCTTTACCATGCCTCAGAGTACGGAACTTAAATCACGTGTTCTCTTAACATCGGGGTTGTGGAGTGCCCTGCATGAGGCCACTTACGGGGTCGGCCCCGTTGCCGAAAGTCTGCGGATCAGCGAGATCATGTATCATCCCGCCGATCCGAACGATGAATTCATTGAGTTGGTTAACGTTGGCAGCGGCTCCATTAATCTGAATCTTGTACGATTCACCAAAGGTGTAGACTTTACATTCGGAGCGAACGTGCTGGGCGTTGGGGACCGTATTCTGGTGGTCCGCGATGAAGCCGAATTCATGCAGCGGTATCCGACGTTCTCCGGGCAGATCGCCGGCGAATACGAAGGCCGCCTGAATGACGCCGGTGATAAGATCCGTCTGCGGGATGCCTTGGATACCATCATTCAGGAGTTTACTTACAAAGACGGTTGGTATGACATCACGGACGGCGACGGATTCTCCCTGACGATCCGGGACGCCTCCAGCAGCGACCCGAACGATTGGGATACCAAAGAAGGCTGGCGGCCCAGCGTAGCGGTCGGTGGTTCGCCGGGAACCGATGACAGTGGTGTGCTGCCGGACCCGGGCTCAGTGGTCATCAATGAAGTGCTGGCTCATTCGCACGCACTGGAACCGGACTGGATCGAACTGCACAATACAACCGGATTGCCGATCAATATCGGCGGCTGGTTCCTCAGCGATAATAACGATGACGACCCGAACATTATGAAGTATGAAATTCCGACCGGCACAAGCATCCCCGCGAACGGATATATCGTCTTCTATGAGGATGACCACTTCGGCAATCCCACCGCAACGGGAGTTAATACCCCGTTTGCCTTGAGCGAAGGCGGTGAGACGGTCTATCTGCGAAGCGGGCTCAATGGGGTCATCGGTGGTTATGAAGAATCCGAAAGCTTCGGCGCTTCGCCCACAAACATCGCATTCGGCAGGCATCTCAAGAGTCTGCTTGACGGCGGGGTGAACTTTGTGCCGATGAGTACCAATACACCGGAATCGGCCAACGCTTATCCGCAGGTCGGTCCCATTGTAATCACAGAAATCATGTACAACACAGAAGCGGTCAATACCGGTGGCGAATACATCGAACTCCACAATATTACCGGTTCCCCTGTAACGCTGCAGGATTCCGTTAGTACCGAGACTTCGCCGGGTGTGTTCAGCACGGATACCATTACATGGCAGTTCAGCGATGGCATCGATTTTGTCTTCCCGACAGGGACGACAATACCCGCCAACAGCTATCTGATCATTGCCGAAGATCCGGCGGCCTTTACCTCATACTACGGCTCAATGCCGGCGGGTGTCAATGTGATCGGTCCTTTCCAGAATACCACGGCACTAAGCAATGGCGGTGAGCAGATCCAGATCATTCGTCCCGGTGATCAGGAATACGGCAAGGATCGATTCTGGTTCCGTACCGATCGTGTGACGTACGACGATGACGCTCCCTGGCCGATCAGTGCTGACGGCGATGGAGACTCTTTGCAGCAGAAAACGCCGGATGTTGCCGGGGCCAATTATAGTAATGATGTCATCAACTGGAAGGCGGATACTCCGAATCCGGGCCAGTAATTCATGAACCTGAATGCGCGTCTTTGCTGTATTCCCTTTCGGCAATGAAACGCCATAGATTAAATTCAGATGTCAAGGCAATGCCGTTCTCTATTAAATTGTGCGAGTCATTTCCTGATGTATCAATAAATAAGCGTTTGAATGGAGTGCGGCAGTATCGTTTCTTCAACCGCCTGAAGTCCAATATACAATTTGTAGGTTATTTTTTGATCACTCTGATTCATCACAACCGTCACCATAGCTCCATCTTCATTCAAAAATGAAGTGCTTAACAAATGACTTCTGCTGCTGACCGTACTGACCCTTTTTGCGCCAGGACGAATAAATTTGGAAAAATGGCCGATGTAATAATAAGATGGCGTGTAAATTAATTCTCCTTTTTTCGTATCCGCATGAACCGGTGCAAAACAGAAGTTTCCAACATGATTAGGACCGCCGGTTTCGTCCAACAGGATATTCCAGTCCGTCCATCCCACCGTTCCTTTGTTGAAATCATTGATCATCGATTGTCCATATCGTTCCGCATTCGGCCAGTATTGGTATTTCGCAGCATCAAAACTTTCAACACACCCTTCCGTAAACAGCAAATGCTTGTCCGGATAGGACTCTTTAACGCGCGCCAGGTTTTCGTACATGTATTCGCCGCCGGCCCAGACCTCGTACCAGTGAAAACCAATCCCCCAGGCATATTGGGACGCCTCGGGATCATCAAATATGGTGTTGGCCCTGTTGGTGATCAAGTCTCTGTTATGATCCCAGACGACAATTTTTTTGTCGCCAAGTCCCTCTCGCTGCATGACCGGGCCAAGATGGTTTTTCAAAAAGTCTCTTTCTTCAGCCGCAGTGTAAATGCACGACTCCCACCGCTGCGTTGCCATGGGTTCGTTTTGAACCGTAATTCCCCAAATCGGCGCCCCCTCGTTTTCATAGGCTTTGATAAACTTCGTGTAATACAGCGCCCAGGAGGAATAATACTCAGGCAGCAGTTTTCCGCCCCGCAGCATGTTATGATTGTCTTTCATAAATGCCGGAGGACTCCAGGGACTTGCGTATAACAGCAGTTTCCCGCCGGCCGCCTTAATTGCTTTTTTGATGAAAGGAATTCGGTATTGCCTGTCATGGTCAATGTTAAATGTATTTAATTCTTTGTCTTCATCCGAAACGTAGGTATAACTTTCGCTGCTGAAGTCACAACTGTGAATGGAGGTTCTTGCCAGTGTATAGCCGACCCCTTCTTCTTTGTCGTAGCAGGCTTTTAAAAATTCGTTTTGTTTGCTTTCCGGCAATTTGGCAAAGACTTCGGCTGAAGCATCCGTAAGAGATCCCCCGATCCCCAGAAAACTTTGGAATCTTTTGTTGGGATTTACAAAAACAGACACTTCTGATTCAAGCGGCTGCCTGGCCGGCTTGAATGACTTATTGCCGGTCAACGCCATCCTGAGATCTGTACCCTCGGCAGTCGTATAAACTAAAACCTTTTTACCTTCGATTGAAAATGCCTGCCCCAAAGGTTGATGTTCACTCGCTAAGGAACATCCAATGACAAACAGACCGAACACTGAAACCGCAATGTTTTTTTTCACAATAACCATCCTTAGATAAACTGTATGTCCACACTCAGCTTTTTTAAAATCAAAATCACATTGATATCACGATCTTAATCATGAAAATATATGGGACTTTGCTGTTCAAGAAGCGACGCCTGATCACCGGTCGTCAGATAGACATCCACCCTCGCGTTCGACTGGTTATCCCACCGGAATGTCATAATCGAACGGGCCGGAATACTGCTGACGACCCATTGGCTGTTCCATTCCAGCTTCAGAGTATCATTCGACGAATGGGGATTAACAGCATACAGCACGAGCGAGTCGTCTGTGTTTTTAAATGCAACCGTCTGCACGTTTCCATTGGCCGAATCAATTCGAACGGCTCCGGGATGAAGGAATTTACTGGCGTGCCCCAGCGCATAATAATGCGGACGCGGCGAAACCTGCCGGTTCGATTGATTGATCGTTATGACACCATAACAGGTATCACAGCCGCCGGCGATCTTCGGGCCGTTGTTTTGATCCAGGGCCAGATTCCACTTGACGATCGTCTTGGCCCAGTTTCGCAGTGTATCAACCATAAAGGTTCCGTTGCGGATCAGGTCCGCGTCAAAACCGCCGTCATTCCAGGTGCCGTCGGATCCTTCGGTAAAATATGCTGCCTTGTTCGGATAAGCATTGTGTACCGTGGTTTGTGCCGATACGTTTCCCCCATAGTGGTGCCAGGCAACACCGTCAATATAGGGTCTTGCCTGGGAATCACCCAGCACAGACAGGGAAAAATCCGTATTGTCCCAGTTATGATCCCAAACGAGTATTTTAGTCGAAATATTATTATTCTGAAATGCCGGGCCCATTTCCTTGACCAGTTTGATCTGATCGGCCGGTTCCATGCGGCAGCCCGCATACGACCACGGTTCATAGTAGGGTTCATTCTGAAGCGTGACCGCATCAATCGTAATTCCATGTGCCGCATAGGCCTGAACATACTTTACAAAATAATTCGCATAGGCGGGGTATACGTTGCTTTTCAAGCTTCCTCCCCCGATATGCCCGCTGTCTTTCATCCACACCGGCGGACTCCAGGGACTGCCCATGATCCGCACATTCGGATTGATGGCAAGAATTTCCTGCAGCGTCGGAATGATGTAATCCTCATCATAAGCAATTGAAAAATAATTCAGATTATAATCGGTTGTCACACCGCCCGGAAGATCGTCATAACTATACTCCTGCAGGCGAAAATCAGATGCCCCCATCGGCTGGCGTAGATAACTCAAGCCGATACCTTCGTCCGGATCGAACAGATCGGTCAACACGGCCTGCCGCTCGGAAGCATTCAGAAATTCATAGATCAGCCAGGCGGACGAGTCAGTCAAAGAAGCTCCGAACCCCTCGATCTCCTGATAGGTTACCGACGGGTCGATCGCAATCGTTTCCGCATCTACAGGAATCTGCCAGGTCAGCCAATTCTGAGCGAAAATAGCCAGATCATCAATATTAATAATATCGTCATCATTTAAGTCGTATTGCGGAGCCGACTGCTGCCAGAAGTCGGACAGATGCATATAATCCATATAATCAACATAGAAGTCGTTGTTATAATCCGGATCATGGCCGACCAACAGTACGGCATTTTCGAACCAAACACTTCCGGTCCCGGGATCGCACGAGAATTCAACTTTTACCTGGGCAGTTCCGGCAGGAGCCGTTGCAGCCAGTGTATAGCCGGCCCAGGGATGCGGGATGTCGTAACCGCCCCCGTACGCCGCCGGATTAACCGTGCTCGAAGTCGCTGAAGTTATTTCAGCGCCAGAACCATTGAGAAAGGTCATTGACATGGTACCCGTAGGAAGCCACCATGCATCGGCACCGCTTAAAATCGTGAGGATGTACTCCGTCCCGGCTGTTGCCGAAACGGTCTGGTAGAATCCGCCGCCGCCATCACCGCTGGCACCGGCCACCAGATAATAAGAACCGTTATAGGTAACGCCTGCATTATTTTCATGATTGGCCCAACCATTTCCCCAGGCCCATGGCGTCCAGCCGGAGGGTGGATTCCCGTTATTCGGGCTGTTGAAATTGCCGTTGGTCAGCAGATTTGCCTGGGCAGCAATGCTCCCCACCAGAAACATCACGATTGCAATTTTTATGAACCCGTGTCTTTTTATCATTTGTGTCCTTTGCGTGTCGTTATCTGACGGTTCCAGCATTATTGAGTCGGCATTCTGCTAAAAATCGACCAATCATTTACATTATCACACCGAAGCCGTTAAAATCAAGCCCCCGGTAATATTATATACCGAGGGCCTGCTCATTGTGTTCAACCATTCAATCAGCTGATTTAATGTCACTAATGCAACCCATTACAGATTACACTTTGCGGCGTCTGAGCAATAATCCGCCAAGACCCAACAGTGCAAGCGTGGCCGGTTCGGGAACGACGTCCAGGTTGGCATTGTCAAACCGACTGGTTCCGCCGTCTGCAGCAGTCCAGCTTCCCAGTACCGCCCTGACCGTTACGGTACCTGCAGGTGCTGCAGCAATAACACTGCGAGGAGCCCAAGGTTGTGCAACAGCTGCATCGTAACCATTTGCGTAAATCCAAGTTTCCGCAAAATCGAGCTGAACAGCCCCAGCATCATAGAACTCAATTTTCACATAGGCGTCGGGTTTCCACCAATCGTCCAGAGCTACATCGACGGTCAGTTGGTACGTTGCACCATCATCCGCTACGGCAACGTCCTGCCAAATGCCATTGTTGATGGCACCTGCATTACCGATCGCATAGTGAAAGTTTTCGGTGTCACCATAGGGGCCATTGGCTGCTGTCTCGCGGTTAACCCACCCACCAGAATTCCACTCGTTCCAATCAGCTGCGTTCAGCGGATCGACACCGTCATCAAGGGAAAAGTCACCATTTGACAACAGGTTTGCATTCGCAATGCCAATCATTGCGAGTAACGCAAATAAAATTAGTATTCTTTTCATCTTTCCATCCTCTCAAAAAACTGCCATTTGGTTAGTACGTACTACACAAGACACACTACTTCACACACACTTCACGATATACACATCGCATTGACGTTATACACAACTTGGCTTTTCAAAAGGGCTCTCCCTGCCGGATAAGCAGGGAGCCCTTTTATAATACGTCATTTATGCATCAGGGTTGAACACTGGTATCCGTCAGCCACTCAGAAGCAAGTTTTGCGAAATCATTCAGATCCACGATGCAGTCGCCGTCCAGATCATACGTTGGTGCTGTACCCACGGGACAAACAGCCGTATTCATTATAGTTGCATACGTCTGGGCGATCTCGGCAGCGCTCCGTGCATAGTTCCATATCTCGACTTCATCGTAGGTTCCGGCGATAAACTGGTCGTCGATTCCGGCCGGGTTCTGTCCATAACGCCCGGCAATCGATACACCCGAAGCCGTTGGAGTAATGGTTCCGGTCGCGTCGTCACCTTCTGCCGATTGGGGAGCACCATCAGCAACCCACCAAACCAATTGGACAACACCGTCAACATAAATCTTCCTGCTTGTGCCGTCATAGGTGGCCACGACATAGTGCCACTGTTCATCAAAGGGGGTGTCGAGGGAAGGACTGCCTTCAGTTCCGCCGCTAACCGCAGCTAAACCCCGCGTGGTGAAGCGGACACGCTGGTCTCCTATAGCGCCGACATTTCCGCGACGCAACTGCCAGCCTTCATCGTCGTCGCCGTTACGAGCGACAAGGGGGGACCAGTCTGGAACATCATTGCTATCGGATATAATCCAGCAGCCAACTGTCATGTTGTAGTTGCAAATATCAAAGTACGTCGCATTCGGGTCGGTATAAAGCATATCCTCCGCACCCGTATCCGCATCGAAGGCCATACCGTCACCGGAAATACCTATGGCAACAGCAGGATCCCCGACCACCGTTGTAGCCGTCGCGCTGCCGCCAATCGAACTGTTTGTCTCGCCCGCTTCAAATGACCAGTGAGCGATCTGGCGTTTGGTACCTACGACGGCTGTACTCGAAACAATAGCAGGTTCGGTGCCAATAGGCAGTGTAGCGTCATTTGTAATCTCGCAGTAGTAAGACCCATCATCGGTCGATTGGGTGCCGACAATTAACAGTTGATCCGAATCGGTCCCAACAGCCGTGTCGGCGCCACCGTCAACAACTTTATACCACTGGTAGTGTTCTGGTGAAGCTGACGTTACCGCCACTGAAAGGGTTACATCCGTTCCCGCATCGACGAGCGTATAGGGCTCCGGTTGTCCGATAACCTCCGGTATAGATAGTTGTGTATAAAACTCCCATGTGGGACCTGTGACCTCCGTTGCATCATCCTTAACCATATCGACACGCCAGAAATAGCGCCCGTCTAAATCCAGGTTGGAGGCCGGCGTGTATGATTCCCGCGCAGGGCTTCCAACCCAACCTTCAGGAACGTCAGCAACAAAGTAAAGGTTCGGATCGGTAGTGCCGTTACTCATATAAAGTTTGTGTGAAACCAGATTCGGATCCACAACTCCATTAGGATCAGAGACAGCCCAGGAGAGAGGGTTGGATCGACCGGTACCGCTTCTTCGCCGTTGGCCGGGTCCGGATCATACGGCGGATACGGATTGTTTTCCAATGTAAAAACCACGTTGTCAAAACCGACACTTCCGGTCGCATTGTTGGCCGCAAGTTCGACTTTCACGAAGAACGCGCCCGCAGGAGCCGTCGCGGTCAGCGAATAGCTTTCCCATGGATGCGGAATGTCAAATCCTCCCCCGTACACAGCCGGGTCAACGGTGTTCCTGATATCCTCACTGACGATGTTGTTGGGGTCCAACAGGTCCTGCGTGTCGCTGCGCAGCCAGATCATTGCCATGGTCCCGGTAGGAAGCCACCACGCATCGGCACCGCTGTCAGTAGTCAACGTGTATTCCGTTCCTGCTGTTACCGGGATGAGCTGATAGTATCCGCCACCGCCACCACCGGAAGCACCAACAGCTATATGATAAGTGCCGCCGGGAGAACCCCACCCGGCTATTTCCGTATTGGCCCATCCATTACCCCAAGCCCAGTTTACCCAGCCCGTTGCCGGATCCCCGGTACCCGGAAGTTCGAAATCACCGTTCACCAGCAGATTGGCCTGAGCTGACATACCCAGGATTATAATCATCAATAGGCTACATAGTACCAATCCTGTTTTCATAATAGCACCCTTTCTTAGAAACTTCTCTTCTTTTTCACCTGACTCCACGTCAAAATCTTTTAAATTCAAATAAACAATGACTTTTTTTCTTTTTCAAAAACAACATTAATTTTATTGATTTTTCTTAGGGCAATGTCAAACCGAAAACCGGCTCGGCAAAACCGCAGGTATCAAAGTGATTGGCAGGAGAACCTTCCACATTAATATTCCCGCCATCGGTAACAACCAAAGTTAAAAAGCGGTCCGTATCGGTAATGTCCACCTGAATATCATATCCCTGGTCAACTCCAAGACCCTTTCTGACATCCTGAATCTGACCATCCACCAACACCCATACATCCACCTCTGAGTAATCCGGTGTATTATTTCCCATACGGATAATCCCGGCAAAAGCCGAAAAAGAGGAAATCCGGAGGCCCGGAACCACCTGTCGTACGGCATTTAAATCCACCGTCAAACCGATATTGCTGTGAAGATATAGAACCCCGGAATCCTGAAATTGTTTCCGGGATTGCTCAAATGTCTGCTGAAGTGCATCAAAAAACGTCCAGTCTTTATAACACATGATATTGGAGAAATACAATCCACTTGTTTTTGGGCATTCCCGGAACTGATGTCCGGCCGAACTGATGAGCGTGTCTGGATCTCCGCTGCCGGGAACAAAGATGCCGTCCAGATATGGACTTGACGGGATTCGGATAATCTTTCCCGGTCCGCTTCGATACCAGCCAAAGTCGCTCGAAACCGCAGCGCCGGTAGCAGGGTCGTATTCAATGCTCTGCTGAGACGCTGTTCCAAATCCGTTACCGCCAAGGAGAAGGTCCGTAAGACGAATAGGATTCTGGCCTTTCCAGACAAATTCCCTTTTGGAATCAATATTTCGGACCAACGCCTGTTCATCCAAAGCAATGGCCTGTATGTTGGAGTTGCGAGAATCAACCTTGACCGCAGAACCGGCTGTCAATAGCTGGGATATTTTTCGTTCATGCTTTTCTCCGGCAAAGACATTAGCCTTGCCTTTGTACAGATGCACTTCCGTATTTCCATCGATATGACTGAGAATGCCGAATTCCGTGCCCAAATCAACGATTTTTGAATTCGGTGTAATCACAGAGAAACCGTATCCCTGTTCAGAAACATGTGCAAACAGTTTTCCATATTTCATCGAGACTTCAGCGTACGACGAGAAATAAAATTCAGACGGTGCCTCCAAAACAATTTCAACCTGATCGTCAGTCTGTAATTTTACGATTCCTCGAGTCAAACGGATCGGTTTAGAACTGGATGTAATTCGGGTGCCCTGACTGGTTGACAGACCTGATGACCATTCCGCATCGATGGAATCGAAAACCGTTGCCACTTCATAAGGAGCAGGAGGAGCCAACCGGACATAAATGATCATTAATAAACTCGCCGCAGCACAGAGAATAGCAGTCGCTAAAGAAAATTTATTAATCGTGCGAACAGGTCGTTCATGCCGAATCTTTTTTATGGGCTGCCATTCTGTAGTCTCTTTGGGTTTCGTAATTTCTATTGCGGCAGCATGCTTCTCATATTCCGCAAAATCCCACAATAAATCCATTTGCTGTTGCGGTCCCAGTTTACTCATGAATTCCGTATCTAACCCCTGTACAAATTCCGGCTGTGACAAGGGAACTTGTGCCAGGCAATGGAAATAATCCAGCTCTCTTGAAAGATCCACATAATACTCCAGTGCCTGTCGGTTCTGATCCAAGAGTGATTCCAACTCCGCAATGTCCTCACGGCCGGCTGCCCCATCATAGCAGCAAAGCAATAGCTCTGAAATCCTCATGTACTGACGGTCGTCCATTACAGAATCCCCTCCTCACGGAGTGCCCGTTTTACACAGAGATTAAGGGTATGGTGAATCCTGGCCAAATGCTTATAAACATACTGGATGGACCGATCCAGTTGAACAGCCAGGTTATTAGCATTATAATTCAGTTCATAACGAGCCTTCAAAAGACGTTGATCTCCCGACTTGAGTTTTTCAATGCATTGACGAAGGTGCCCAATTCGATCATCGGTCTTGTCCTGCTTTTCTTTTGCGGTTTCGCTGATTTGCTGAAAGATATTCTCACTGAAAACAAGGCGGTCTTTTCCTTTTTTCTTGCGGAAGTCCAGAATGCAGTAATAGGCTACTTTTAAACCCCAAGCCGCAAAGTCAGTCCCAACTTCAAAACCATCAAACTTCTTCCACATTACGGAAGTTGTTTCCTGCATAATATCATCCGCATCACTAAAATTCGGAACAACAGACAGAATATAGGAATTGATTCGTCGCTGATTCGCCATCAGCAATGATAAAAACACTTTTGTCTTTGCGTTATTAGATTCCACACAAACCCTCTCTTGAACGTTCTCTCGCTATGGTATACTGTCTACTTAAATACGTCTTAAACACCCTTGTTCTCTACGGAAAAATTTAAAAACATAGTACAATTCTTATATCTTTCTAAGTTCTGTACAACATTTAAACATGAATAGATTTACGGCTGAAAACTGCTTATGTCATCGTTTTTTTCAATTCAGAAAGAGGGGTTTTTAGACTGTTCTCAGGATAGATTCGCAAATAGCCTTGGACTATTCTGTAGCTTTTTATCGATGCAGGAAACCGAACACGCGATAATTATGGTCCACATTTCCTGTTTCATAGCTGAAGATCACACAAGAACATCGTAGAAGATGCAATATATTTCGTCGGGGACAATTCTAATTCATTTAATAACAAGTGATTAAGGAAGAATTATAAATGCACCTTGCGAGATGACTTAATCCCTCGGCGCCGCCGATATCAGCGTTGGCACTCTGGATGATTATTTGCATCGTACAACAATCAACACCTGTTTATTTCAGGTACACATCAATTCGCTTAATTGCCCGCTGTCGGACCTGTTCGGCCAAGGTACCTGTCACCTCGGAAGCGACAACTTCATGCTGATTGTCCAGGATATATTTGGCCGGCCGAACTCCATTCGTGCCATAGGTGTTTTGTCCTTCAGGATTATGATAGACCAGGAGAATCTCTCCCAGCAACGCACAGGCAAACGCATTTTCCGGAATGCGGATCGGCTTTTCGTTCCAATGAACATCGACGGCCTTTTGGGTAAACCATCCGGCAGGTAACGCAGGTCGCAAGGCAAAGCATAATTGTCCATCGCGCAGTGTGAACGGCTGCTTGCCAACCGTTAGTAATAACCAGATATGAATAAATTCAGCCGTCGTACCACTGAGTCGTGCGACAAAACCACGTCCGCGTGCCTCGGGGTCAGGGCAGTCCGAAGAGGCAATAAACGAACTGTTTTCAAGGATACTGCGGCCATATACTTCCGGATCCATGAACGGCACCAGCATCGTTTCTGCATCGGCATAAAATTCCTGGTAGAGGTCGTTATTGACCAATTCCAGCAGATATTTGGTTGACATGTGAAGCCAGATGGATTCATTTTCAAACCAGCCGCGACTGAATGTGCGTGCCCTGCCGATTTCAGGTGAGCAGCTTTCCAGACACTCGTTCAATTTGTACATTCGAAGTTTCTCGTCCAGTAAAGGGCTTTGGCGAACAGCCTGATAAATTTCTTTGGCCTTCTCTCTCGAACAGACCCTGAGCCAATGCACTTGCCCCTCAAGAAATAACGGCAGCGCTTTGGCTTCAAAACGACTGATATCCACATACGTCGACCCGTCCGGTCGATAAGGCTTTTTGCGGTCGTTAGCATCCAGAGGACGATGATAATAATACGTATGCACCAAACCAGACTTCGAATCGACCGAACGCTTCAAGCCCTTTTCGAATCGAGAAACGATCCCTTCGAGCAACTGCTGAAGTTTCAGTCCGGAAACTTCTGTCAGTTTGTCGGAGCGATTCCTGTATATTTTCTCGCGAAATGCTTCCCGAAGTTTACTTGACCGATCCCAATCGTATTCTTTTTTCAAGTCTTTAGTGACATCTTCGATCAGTTTTGATACCTCAACCGGCAGATCGATAGCGGGCATTTCCGGAAGAACTGCAAGCAGCCATTTTGCCAGGCGCAGGGTTTCAATGGCTTCACAGGTTGATGACCCAAACAGGCCGGGAAGACCATTCATGGCGTCGTTCCATCCGGGCCTGCCCGCTTCCATTTCTATGCCCCGTCCTTCATAGTCCAGGGAGACTGCTTTCAGGGCCAGTAATGCACCGATTTTCGCAAGGATCGTTACCTGCGGAAGATCCGTCGGTCGCTTGGCAGCATCCACAATTGCTTCTAACTGCAACGGTCCATTTTTGCGTCTTAGATATTTATTTTTCCGTTCAACCACTTCGGCCGGCTCAAAAAACCACCCGATATCCGCCAAAGACGTCAGCATGTCCTGAGTGCGATCCGGGTAAACAGAATGAAACGCTTCAAGAAGGTCGAGAATATAAGTCCAGTGGTCGATCCAATAACCTCCTTCGTGACCGGAGGCAACTAACTTAATCTCACAATGTGATAAGATGTCATTCAGCCATTGAGACCGATCGGGAATATTCACATTATAGTAATTCGCCCATATCAGAACTTCCCCGGGAAGAAAACACCGGGAAATCAGTTTTTTAAATGCCGTTCGTGCCTCCCCGTCAATCGCTGAACACCATTGCATGGAATCAGTTTCCTCATTGAGACGCCACAGATACCCTTTAATCGAGAGTGGATTATAACCGTCAGCCTGAAGTAGGCTGGCCAAACATCCGAATCTCCCGGTCCAGCACTTCAGGATAAAACCACACATCATTTCTGCGGTTCTGGCAGATATCACGATAGTTTCCTTCTCCGCTGGACAGCGGACAGGCCGGCAAGTCAAAGTAATTATAATCCCGTTCGGCATCCCCGTGTCGACGGGAATACAGGTGCATCAGAGTTGGACCCCCCTGAGAAGGCAGGACCACAGGAACACCTCCCCGCATGACATTATCCAGATAATTTTGTCGGGCATATGCATCTAATTGGGGGTTAGAAGAAACCATAAAGGCCGGTTGTGTTATTGAGCGAATCAGTTGACGGCTCTGCCGTGACTCCGTTTCAAAGTCAGACAGCGTCTTATATTCTGATAAAAACCGCAACAGCATTGAATCGCTCGGAGCCATTCCGGACAGGGCCACAATGGTTGTTGTCTCTGCCGGTTCTAATTTCACATTAAAAGGTGACATGGCGCAAGGCAGTTTGTTTTCAGAGACTTGCCGCTTTTCATCCAGTACCATGCTTTCAATGAAATTATGAGGGGTAACCAAAGATTGACTGGCACCAAAAATCAAATCCGAATCATAGTAGGGCTTTATCGGCAAAAGACGTTCCTCGTCACTGCGCCAGGACGCATAAAAATTGCCTTTTCGAACTTCTTCAACTTCCGCCTCGTCATGTGCAAGAACTTTAGCGGCATAAAAAGGAATATGCTCTGAAACCATACGAACTGAAGCGTAGGCTTCATGGATACGGCGCATTGTTTTAATGCCAACATCCGTAAAACCGGCCGGTATGATCAGCGGCAATCCGTCGAGGCAATCCAATCGATGTGGTTGCGAAGAAATATTAGTGATATTCAGCACTCTGGCAAGAGTTCCGACAGGTTTGTTGACAGGAGAAAAATACGTCACTTCGAATCGAAGCCCTAATGTTTGATTTTCCTCCTGGATAACAAGACGATCCATCTCAACCCACATGTCCCGCTGCAGATGATACTGTTTGGAAGCGGAATCATTCTGAAACGGTTCATAATACCGGCCGTCAATCTTACAGAAGGTACGGAAACCCTGTATCGCGGTTAATTGATAAGCCCAATTAGCTGGAAGGAACTCTACAACGGCATTGTCTTTGTTGCCGATGCCAAACGACGAAATGGCTTGTCCGCGATTCACATACAGGCACCATAAGGGTACGCCATCCGGACCGCCGATACCGGGCAGAAAACTTGCGAAAGCCGGTTTTCGGTCATATTGTTTGATTTGAAATCGACCATGCTCATCTAATAAGTACTCATCGGATGGATTCATGTTTGCTGTTTTAGTCGTCATTTTGTAATTATGAATATTTGTCGCCATCGCTGCTCTTTTGTATCGTTTAAAAGAAATATTAAATCTACCTGTCTTGTTCTATATGAATAACCAATGAATCTTTTCCTTATCCACTATACGGCGGAGCTGTTGTGTTGCGAACCACCAGTTTCTCCTGCAAGAGAATTCGTTGCGGTTCGACCCGGCCCGGACGTTGGATTTGATCCAAAAGCAACTCTGCGGCTACTTTCCCCATTTTTTGCGAACCCAAATCAATGAAGGTCAGTCCCGGGCTCATAACCTTATTCGCATATTCATCACAATAGCACACAATACTCAATTGTTCAGGAACCGCGATATTCAGAGAATGAGCCGCTTGTAAAAGATTCAAAGCCCCCATGTGCCCGTATGCTACAATTGCAGTAACTCCTTTTTCAAGAACCGTCTCCTTTAAATAGTCTTCAGCAGAGTCCAAAATATCATGAGGCCAAAAAATTGACTCAAGTCCGTGTTTCTGCATTTCGGATAAATAGGTATCATGCCTGTCAGGCAAACTGCTGTGGCCAGCCAAATAAGGCGGTAAAGGACCGCTATAGGCAATCTTTGAATGCCCCAATTCAAGTAAATGCTGAATGGCCATTTGCGTGCCACCTATATCATCCGGAACGACCGAAGAACCGCCTTCTGGGCAGGCTCCGTTAACCACCACATAAGGTATTCCCAACTGAACAATTTCATCCATTGTGATGTCTGTGCATTTTGCAAGAATGATCGCTCCGTCTATTTTCCATGCCGGCATTTCACTGGCATCTGAAGCATGTCGAGACATGTCAACCGTCACGTCATAGTCTTTGGATGCTGAATCCATGATTTGAGTGATATTATTCACCACTGTCTGATAGATGTTTCCCAAATCGCTCAACGCATGATTCCCGCCAAAAATATGTATCATTCGTGTCGATTGCATCGTCAGGCTCTTGGCAATGAGATTAGGTCGGTAATTGAGCTTTTTGGCGGTCTCTATCACTTTTCGGCGAACCTCATCTCTTACCGAAAAACCATTTCCAAGACGGTTATTTAATATTCTGCTGACTGTCGATTTGCTGACACCAGCCGCATCAGCAACATCACTTAAGCTCGGCATTCCACTTTTCATAGGCTATTGCGCCCCTACATACAAATTGACATTTCCATAAAGCAACCGGTTGCTTTGCCTTCTTATTATAATTCTTTCGACTTGTAAAATCAAGCAATTTGTTGCTAAATCGACCAAAAAACCAAAAAACGACGTCTTTTTTGTCTTTTATCGGACCAATTTCAAAGAATAAATTCGCACCCTGCCTTCTCCCTGACCACCATGAAATAAAAGAGCAACTCCTTTCATTGAATGCAAATCAACTTTTCGCAGCCCTTTCTGATTGCCCCAATCTTTGCGGGCCTGAAGATTTTTAAGTTCAAAACGGTAGATGAAACGCTCGCCCCTGCCTTGATTTGACGGGATCACAAAACTTTCCGCATCATCCCCGGCGGAGGTGTCATAAGAAACGGCATTTGGCGATTCGATGCCCGCTTCGTCCAAAAATAAATCAAACACAATATTTTGGGCAATTGTCGCATCCAGTTCAATGATAGAATAGCCATCCAGATTGGTTACATATTCCGCTCCTAATGGATTTTTAAATGCTTCCGGACCAAAAAACAAAACTCCACATCCCCATTCATTCCCTGTATCAAGCGGCATTGCCAGGAAGTTCGATTCTTTTTTCAGTTCCATTTTTGCATCCGGAGCATAAAACAATTCCGGCCCCTTGATCGGATTTTCAAGCAAGTCAACAGAGGGTGGACGATCAGGCCGTTGGCCGGGTTGGAAAACCACATCTTTGGGTTTTGGCAGAGATTCCGGCGCTTGACGGTCTGATTGGGCGTGCAGCTTTTTCGCTTGAGTATTTGTTTGCTTCATCACCGTTAAGAGTTCGGTATACGGTTGATGGTAAATATCCACAATGCCGTAGTTGGAGTTTTCTCCATCAAAGCGTCCCTGAGGCGACTGGTCCGCAAATTCAAACCAGTGGGCCCCGATCACAATAGGATACGACAGCAGATCCTCAATATATTTTTGATAATTTTCCGCACGCTGGGCCTGTGTTTTTACCACCGCACCGGCACCGCCGGAATTGGGATTGCCGCTGGTATTCTCTTCGGCACGCCAGGAAAACTCGGTAACCATTAAGGGTTTTTTGCCGCCCCATATCCAGAAACGTGCCAGCATCTCCGCATCTGCTGAAGGAGAAGGCCGGTAGTCATTAAACGAAATCACATCACAGTAACGCCCGCATGCACGTATCACCGGTTCGGGCGCATAGGCAGCATAACGGGTCCCCAGGATCAGTTTTCCCGGCAGCATTTGACGAACCGTCGCAGCAGCGGTTTTGTAAAATGTCTCTGCGGCAAGTTCCACAAAGACCTTGCGGTCTTCATTTGTCTGCGGATTGACGCAACTGCGTGCATATTCAAATGTCAGTTCGTCCCAGGAAGAAAGTGGTTTACCCCATGCTTTTGCTAACGCCTCAGTTGAAGCGTAGCGTACTTTCACAAAGTTTACAGCCGCCCGTCTGGCATCATCTTCATCCGGCAGGGATAAAGCAAGTTCTAATAACGTATAATTGGCAATATCTCCCCATTTACCATGACCAAACCACGGCATTTCATTATCTAAAAAGACGCCGAAAATATTATCCAGAGAAGGGTATTGCTCCAACATGAACTTTACATTTGTACGGACGCGGTCTTCAAATCCGGGACGCAATCCATCGAGGCAGCGGTCCGCAGCATGACCGGTAACATACAGGCACACCGTCCCATACAAAGGTCCGTCATACAATTGGGCGTGAGACCAGGCCCCCAATGTATTGAAACCATGCTGCTGGAGTATCTTAAAAACATCGTTTTTCCATGCATCGATGTTGCTGAATAAACTTGGAATCGGGGCATAGAATTGGGTATTCGGCCTGGGGCGAAATGGCTCCGGAATAATATTATCGATACCGATCGAAAGAAATTGGTTTCCCTGCGGATCAACGAACCAATATTTTCCGTTTGCATCGACTGTCACTTTGAACGCCGAGGCAGTTGATTTTGAGGGGGTATCTTCTCGATTCGCAATGGCACAGACTTGCAAAAACAACCCGCAAGCCAGCAACATAAGAATTTGCCGCTTAAATTGCCCCAAAATAACTATTTTATGATTCATAGAATTCCTAAGAATTAGACATACTGTTCCACTGCAATGACCAAGTGAGCCGTCCAGAAATTGACCAAACTCGGTAGAAACCGATTGCTATTCTATTATTATTACATCATTCTGTCAAGATGTAGTTGACAGATTTAAACTATTTGGCTATATTTACGTTAATCGCTGAATTGCTGGGCGCAGAAAAAAACTGTTATAAACCCAAAAAAGGTGAGTATGAGCCAGAAAACACATTATAGCACCGCCCCGGAGGACCGTATCCCCCTCAAACAGAAATCGGCATACGCCGTCGGCATGTTCGTAAACAATCTGCAGGCCGCGGCCCTTCCGGCGATGATGGTCATTCTCATTCTCGGGCTTAAAATTAACCCGATATTGGTTGGTTTCGTCGGTTTTATTCCCAGAATATTTGATGCGATCTCCGACCCTATGATGGGATACATCTCTGACAACACGCGGACCCGATGGGGTCGACGCAGACCATACATCTTCGGTGGTGCCATTCTGGCCGGCATCATATTTGCGCTTATGTGGCAGTTTCCTGAAGGACATAGCGAAATGTTCTACTTCTGGGCCTTCTTAGTAATGTCGATATTATTCTTCTTAGCTTATACCGTGTATGCAACGCCTTTTGTGGCTTTCGGATATGAAATGACGCCCGACTATCACGAACGAACCAGATTGCATGCATTTGCAAACACCGTCGGCCAGTTAGCATGGCTTGGCGTACCATGGTTCTACGCCTTAATGGCAAGCTCGCTATTCAGGGACACCGTTCACGGCGCCAGAGTTTTAGCTATTGCCGTTGGGATAACGGTAGCCCTATTAGGTGTCATACCCGCCATCTTCTGTAAAGAAAGATTTGTCACGCTACCAAAGTCCGAAAAGAAACAGGGTCTCGCAGCAAACACTTTCGAGTTCCTAAAAGGCATCGGCATTACCTTCAAGTGCAAACCGTTCGTGAAACTTTGTGGGGCGACTTTCCTGGTCTTCAACGGCTTCCAGCTTGGAATATCTTTTTCGTTATTCATAATGATCTATTATCTTTTCAATGGAGACGATGGACAAGCAGGAATATTAAATGGTTGGTTTGGAATGATCACATCAATCGCCACCTTGGCAGTGATCCCATTAACCGGTTGGATTGCGACTAAAATAGGAAAACAAAGAACATTCCTCTTAACGATCTCTCTGTCCATCGCAGGATACGCTTTAAAATGGTTCGGATATAACCCCGCCCATCCGTACTGGCTCATCGCCGCAGCCCCATTTGTCGCCTTTGGAACCGGCTCCCTGTTTACACTGATGGGTTCGATGATCTCAGATGTCTGTGATTACGATGAACTGGAAACACATCAGCGCCGCGAGGGAGTCTTTGGAGCGATTTACTGGTGGATGGTTAAAGTTGGAATGGCACTGGCGGGGTTGCTTACAGGGTTCATGCTTAAAGCATCGGGCTTTGATGTCGACTTGGTCGGGGGCCAAACGGAACGAACCATGTTCCTGCTTAGAACATTCGATGTGGGTATCCCCATTATTACCTCCGCAATCGCCCTGTTTATTATTGCCACCTACAGTCTAACAGAAACGAGAGCCCACGAAATCCGAGCGGAGTTGGAACAGCGGCGAGGCAAAATAACCGCATAAACATCAACACGTTTTTCAATAAAACAACAAAGGAAAGTAATAAGATGGCTCAGAGAATTATCGTTTTCGGCATGATAGGCCTGCTATGTGTTTTCGCAGGATGTAAGCCCAAAAACGAACAGGGGAAGCAATCTGTTGCACCTGAAATGAAAACAATCCAAATTATTGTTACCGCCGGTGAAACCGGCGATCGCCTGACCGTGAAGGAACCGATCGTTTTAGGTTCTTCGGCAGCGCCCGATGTTTCAGAATCAATCACGATTGATGCATCCAAAACTTATCAGTCCATCACGGGCTTTGGCGGATCGTTCACGGAAGCGGCTGCTTATACCCTTTCAAAGATGAGCCCCGATAAACGGACGGAAGTTCTCAATGCCTATTTTAATCCAAAAGAAGGACTTGGGTACACCCTTTGCCGAACGCATATCAACAGCGCCGACTTTTCTCTGGGCAACTATTCGTATAATGAGGTTGACGGCGACTTCGAACTTAAACACTTCGACATCTCGCGTGATAAAAAATGGCTTATCCCCATGATCAAAGACGCCATGGCTGTCGAAGGAGCGAACTTTAAGCTGTTCTCATCACCCTGGAGCCCACCGGCATGGATGAAAACAAACGGCCAGATGAATTACGGCGGGCAACTCCGAGCCGAATGCCGCGATGTATGGGCGCGCTATTATGCACGATATATCAAAGAATACGCAAAGGAGGGAATTACTATCTGGGGACTGACTGTTCAGAATGAACCGGCTGCAACCCAGACATGGGATTCCTGTATCTATTCGGCCGAAGAGGAAGGTGCTTTTGTACGGGATCACCTGGGGCCAACTCTTGAAAAAGAGGGACTGGGCAACGTCAAGATCATTGTATGGGATCACAACAAGGATATCATTTATGAGCGTGCAGAACCAATTTTATCCGACCCGGAAACAGCGAAGTACGTCTGGGGCGTTGGGTTTCACTGGTACTCCGGTGATGAGTTCGAAAATCTCGCCAAGGTTCATGATGCCTTTCCGAATACTAACCTGCTATTTACCGAAGGATGCCAGGAAGGCGGTGTCAGGCTGGGTGCCTGGGATCTTGGCGAACGGTATGCACACGACATCATCGGCGACTTGAATAACTGGACCGTGGGTTGGGTTGACTGGAACATGGTTTTGGATGAACGAGGCGGTCCCAACCACGTGGATAATCTCTGCGATGCCCCGGTAATTGCGGATACAACAAGAAATGATGTGTATTACCAGAGTTCGTTCTATTATATGGGACACTTCAGCAAGTATATCCGCCCCGGTGCAGTTCGTATCGCCAGTTCAGCCACCAACGAGGCACTTGAGACAACCGCCTTTAAGAATCCGGACAACTCCATCGCCATCGTTGTTCTGAATCGCACCGATGAGGAAATCAAATTCAATCTTAAGCTCGATGGAAAGATTGCCGCCTGTTCAAGTCCGGCTCATTCAATCATGACAATGATCTATTAAGCTCGACGCAACAGCCGGTCTCTGATGTTTTTGAAAGGTTCACCTATGCATAAAATATTCAGTTTTCTCTTGTTCGCTGTTTTGATGTTTTCGGTTTCATTGAAAGCAGATTATAAACTTATCTGGTCGGAGGAGTTTGATTCTCCGGAAATTGATGCGGCTATTTGGACGGCCGAAACAAATCCGGGAGTCGTCTACGATGCTCATGAGAAACAGTTTTACACTGACAGACAAAGCAATCGTTTTATCAAAGACGGGACACTTATCATCCGGGCTCAAAAAGAGCAATACATGATAAACGATTACACATCCGCCAGACTGAATACGTACGGGGCATTTAGCTTGCGTTATGGAAAGATCCAGGCACGGATTAAAACCGCAAGCGGAAACGGGCTTCGATGCAAACTCTTTATGCTCCCTGAAACCCTTGAATACGGTGCCTGGGCTCGCAGCGGCCAGATCGACATCATGGAAACGCAGGGAGCAAATCCGGATCGCATCAAAGGAGGCATCTTCCACGGCGGGCAGGGACACTACAGTACATACTCCGGCGGAGAGCATGTTGCCGAAGGCGTTGATTTTTCAAAGGACTATCACATTTATACGATTGAATGGCAGGCGTACGAAATGCGCTGGTTTATCGACGGGAAACTTTACGCCATGCAAAACCAATGGAGCAGCTTTTCGGCCGATTACCCGGCCCCATTTGATAAGCCGTTTTATCTTGCGTTAAACGTTGCTGTTGACGGCGATACCGATGGCAGCCGATTTCCCGCCGAAATGAGCATCGACTGGATACGGGCCTACCAGATCGAAGGCGATAACCAGCCTCCACGGATCACGATTACTTCTCCGGCCTCTGATGCAACAGTTGATACCGGCGATCTGCAGATTACCGTCAACGCATCAGATGAAGACGATAACCTGGAAAAAGTTGAATTCTACAACCAGAACGACTTATTGGGAACAGCCACAGATGCCCCTTATAGTTTTAACTGGAACGTCCCGGACGGGTGTCATATCCTCACTGCAAGAGCCGTTGACGCGGCCGGATTCGGGTGCAGCGACAGCGTTGAGTTTGTAGCCGGGATCGGTTGCCCGCCCGCACCTTATCACGGCAACCCCGTTGACCTGCCCGGAAGAGTCGAAGCGGAAGATTTCGACACAAGCCCGAAAGAAAAGGCCTATTGGGATACGGATGAAAGTAATAATGGCGGCGCCTACCGTAAAACCGGTGTGGATATTCAGGATTGCCTTGAAGGCGGCTATAACCTCGGCTGGTTAGAATCCGGCGAATGGCTGGAATACACCGTCAACATAAAAAAAGCCGGCACCTATGACATCGTTTGTCGGACCGGTTCGCCATGGGATGGCGCCAAACTGCACGTGGAATTCAACGAAGAAAATAAAACGGGCACCCTGGAAGTTGTCAACACCGGCGACTGGCAAAACTACACGCATCTGATCAAAAAGCGTGTCCATCTTGAAGCCGGTGTCCAGAAAATGAAAGTGGTCATCGAAAACGGTGGTTTTAATCTCAATTATATCGAAGTGAATCCGTCTCAAGATTCTTCAGCGGTCAACCAAAATAATGTCCCGTTTTTAAGTGGAACGAATTTCGTCAATAAAAATGGTGACAAAATTGTATTGAAGGGATGCAATCTTGGAAGCTGGCTCAACCTTGAGATGTGGATGATGGATATTAAAGACGAAGAAAAATATCCCGATCAATACACCATTGAAAAAGTACTGCAGGAACGATTTGGAAAAACAGAAAAAGACCGGATCATGAACCTGCACCGCGAGAACTGGATCACAGAACGGGATCTTGAGATCGTCCGCTCACTGGGCTTTAACTGCATTCGCGTTCCGTTTCATTATAACATCATCGAAGATGATGATAAACCGATGCAGCTTAAAAAAGATGCGTGGCGATGGTTCGATTATATTATTGAAAAAGCCGGGCAATACGAATTGTATGTGATTCTGGACCTTCACGCCGCGGCGGGCTGCCAAAATCTGTTTGATCATTCCGGCAGAAAGGACTGGAACAAGCTATGGGAAGACCGGATTTATTGGAAACGAACCGCCTGGCTTTGGGAGCAGATTGCACAGCGCTATAAGGACTCAGAGACGATTGTATGTTACCAGCCAATTAATGAGCCATGGGGCGGAACGATCGAACAGCAAACGGAACTTTTTGATTATCTCTATAAGGCAATCCGTAAACACGATAATAAGCACGTCATTATCGCTTCGGCCCATTTTACCGGATTTGACCATTTCGGACATCCGGCCGATCAAGGCTGGGTTGGCGTTGGATTCTCACAAAACTTTTACCCCGGACTCTTTGGCGGCGGAGCCATTGTCCCGGAGACGCATAAGAATTTTTTTCAATGGCTCGATGACGAGCTTGCGCCAAAGCTGGCATCACTGAACACCCCATTTCTTGTCACCGAGTTCAACGTCGTATTTAATGCTGCCGGCGGTGGTCAGATGATGCGGCGTCACTATGATGCGTATGCAAAGCATGGCTGGGCCGCGACAATGTGGAGCTATAAGCTGATTACAAGTCCGGGCAAAAAAAATACCGGAGGCTGGTGGCTGATCACAAACACCGGTCATCAGAAAACCGGCGCATGGTGGATCGTGACCAACAAAACACCTCTGCTGGCAGTCGATTTCAATACCGCCGAAAAGGAACAGATCGAAGCATGGTTCAGATCATTTTCAACTGTCGACTATGAAGTCAACGAACCGCTGAAAAAAGCATTAACAGCGAAAGATATTCCCGGCCCGATCGAAACCGTCGCACCGGAAACAATGACCGTCCCCCCGGCAACCGACGTTCTGGACGGCTGGACAGCCGCCGACATCAACGATCCTCTTCCGGGCGGTCAGAAAGCAGTATCCGATACTGCAATTGATCTATATGCCGCCGGAAGCGATGTGTATGGCACCGAGGACCAGTTTCGTTTTGTCTATCAAAAGCTCTCGGGCGACTTTACTCTGTCAACAACAATGGATTATCTGACATTCACACATACCTATGCCAAGGCGGGCCTTATGATCCGTCAGGACCTGGAAAAGGATTCGGTTTTTGCATCCATAAATATTTTTCCCGACGGCAGTGTGGAGTACGGAGCAAGGCCCGTCAAGGGACAGAACGTCTGGACTAAAATTGTAATGGGCCCCGAACTGCCTGAGATTCAATTGAAGCTCGTGCGAAAAGGCAACGTCATCGAACGGTATTTTGCCTGCGGCGGAAGTGACTGGGATAAGCTCGACTCAGTTGAATTTGACGACATGCAGGCGAACGTTTATGCCGGGCTGTTCTGTACAAGCCATGACAATCAGAAACTTGCAACCGCAAAATTCCGGGGTATTGTGTTGGAGAGCAACTAAAAGCCGGGGGTTGGAGCCGCGGCGGTCCAGTTGCTTACATCATTGGAGTAGCCGCTTTCAGAAACACGATTTAATGACTGTCCCCTGCCATCGGCGTTAATTGGCCACGGATCATCGCCAGCCGGATGCGCACCATCACTATAATTGACCTGCTCGGCACGGATGTACGGGACGAATCCGCCGGGTTCCGGGTTCCCGGGTTTGGACAGTTCGATCTTTTCACCGTCATTTTCAAGTTTTGAATCAACAAAGGGCCCAAAGACTCCCACGCCGCCAGGAACACCGGGATAGACAACCCGGAAGATGTCCGGGTCTGTTCGAACCACAAGGATACGGCCTCCGGCGGGAATCGAAACGCCCGTCGGGAAGGTGAAATCGATTCCCTTTGTAAACTTCCAGGTATTCGAAGGATTTGCTGAATCAAAGAGGTCGATTGCAGAGCCGGTTCTGTTCTTCAGTTCTAAATATTCTCCCAATTGGTCATGGGTAATCGATGGGTTGTACATGATTTCGTTGATCACGACACCTTCAACAAGAGGGTCTGAGTTGGCGGTTTCGAAAGTCATATTTTGCATAGCAACAAAATCAACATCATAATTGGCCGCGGCGCTCTTGACATGTCTTCCGAAAGAAACATCCCATTGGGCCGCTCCGAATTCCTCCCAAACACTGTAGCCCCCGGAGAGATTTCCACCGGAACCGCTGGAAAGATAAATCTCCTCACCCAATTCACTTAAGCCGAATCCAATAAGCCTGCCCGGGTCGGATGCCGAGGCACCAAAGTTGTCATCCTGTGTAAAGACCTTATAGCCGCCGGACGGGATCGACTGACCGGCGGCAATCTGGTACTTTTTAAGGTTGCCGCAATCGTCGCTGAGGAACCAGCCTCCAATATCGACTGCCGAACCGGTCGTGTTATGAAGCTCGATCCAGTCATTCGGATAGCCGTCGGAATGCGTCAGAATTTCATTGATCACAATTGCACCATTGGCGGCAATATTGGCAGGATTCGCCGAACCCGGACTTCCGTTGACCACACTGCTTGCCTGCCAGGCTTCCTTTTCGTCCCAACTGGCCGGGTCTGGGTCAGAAGGATTGATGATATTCAATGAAAAACCTGCCCCGTCAGTAATCGGATACCAATTGTCATTGTAATCGAAATCAAGGATCTCGGCTCCGGAGGCATCTTTGAGGACAATTTCCTCCCCTCCGTTATTTAAGGCTCCGGTAAACTGGCCGGCAATCGTCATGCCCGTACCATACAACGCTTCGAACATAGCCTGATTGCGAACAACCACCGCATATTGACCGGCTCCGAGCGATAAATCCGGAAACGTAAAATCGATCCCGTCCGTAAATTTCACCCATGCAAGATTAATGCCGGCCGCACCGATATTCCGGACCTCGATAAATTCATGATTCGGATCGGCCGGATGATACATGATCTCGGTGATCCGCAAGCTCGGAGCAACGTTGTTCATCGAGAAGATCGCTTCGTTCAGAGCTGTCCAGTTGGAACTGTCCTTGATACGTGCCTTGATCCGCCTGGAGGCATTAAGCGTGATGGGGCTTGAGTACGTAAGAGCTGTTGGCGAGACTCCGCCGCCTGCGATCAGGCCTCCACCGCCCGAACCTGCTGCACCTATTTCAAGTTCAAACGAGATCAGGAAGTCAGAGCTTGTAAGACCGTAGTTCAGGCCGTGAATCGCAATCATATTGCCGCTGCCTGAGTTTAGCACGCTTTTGTAACCGCTGATGTCAATTTCGGTAAGCCCTGTGCTATCGGGGGGGTAATTGGTTGCGCCGGCATCCCAGGCGGGTGTGCCGGCGGGCACATTATCGCTGCGGTATACCTCGGTTCCATTGATGTATGCCACGAAGGCATCATCGAATCGTATCCATAATTTCATGTATTCCATATCCGCCAGGTCGCCGGCATCTACGGTAAACACTGCTCTGATGTAACATGACTGTTGTACGCCATACATCAGACCTTCAACATCATAGCTTATATGCGGGTCGTATTCATTACCTGAAGATCTTTCATAACCGACGCCGCTGCTTACACTGGTCCATCCGGAATCGTCAAACGATCCGCCGCCCTTCCAGTTGTCCGATAGTTGAACGGTTGGGACAAGTGCTTTTTTCGATGTGCTTTCCGTAAGAAGCATGGTTGTAAATGGAGCCACACCTCCGCCGGTGTCCCAGTGTGTCCATTCTCTTGGATCGGTTCCATCGGTTGTGTAGTAAATCGTTCCGGACGATCCGGTCATTGTCAGGCTTGAACCGGGACTTACATTTCCGCCTGTGTTCATTGGAACACTATTCACGAATAATGTTGGTGGAGCCGCAATGTTTCTGTCTTTAAGCCAGAGAGCATCGAGATGTCCCAGTCGATCAGAATGGGTAGCCAGATACCATTCACCTGCGGCGGGTGTTCCCTGGCCATTAAACCAGTTCTTGAGCCATTCAGTTTCCATCTTGTACGTATGCGGCAGATTCCCCTGCTCTGGCCGAGATGAGTTATAGCCGTGATAATAGTTACACCATTCATATTGATTGAGAATATTCCATTTCGCAAAGTTCCTGTCTGCCGGTGTGCTGCCGGTATTGATCAGCGGCCCGTCAGAATCAAGCAGGTCATAATAGTAATCGATGTCTGCGGTAATCTGTGCATCGGACAACTTGTCTTCGCGATGCTCGAACCATTTGTCTGCGGTTTTAAGTTTGTAATCGTTGTCAGCCAATAATCGCCTGTGCCATCCATAAGCAGCCCTGTTATAATTGAACCACCCTTCGGATGTATCTGCTCTTGCGAAGTATTCGGGATACCACCAGCCGTCATTGGTTGCATTACCCGAGCTGAAGTTATAATCCCACTGCGGACCGAACAGAATTCCACCGTTTTTTTCCTTGTACAGATATGTGCTGTAATTAAAGTTGTCTGCCTCTTTAAACAATTCAGCGATAAGATCATATTCAATAAATGATTCAACATCGATATACTTTGCATAGCCGTTTACAGGATCGTTAAAGCTGCCGCTATTCAAAATCGTTTCATACATATTGAAATGGTTCAGAATCCAGCTTTTTTGTGTGGCGGTAAGGGTATATTGATCCGGATCGAAATACTGGAAACCCTCGCCCTCTCCATTGGTGACCATGTTCGCGGATGTATTAAATTCTTCATATATCTTGGGGTCATTGTAGTCTTTGTCGATTCTTAAGATATATCCACCGGTGATCTCCGGCTCTGTATTATCCGAGGACTCAAGGTTTCCGATGTCAAGACGGCTATCCGATACTTTGATCTTTTCGGTCAGGACATAGACACCCCGATAGTCCGAATAAGAGCAGTTGCCGCCGTCTTCGTTAACGAATATTTCAACGAATTTTGTTCCCGGAGCCGCAAAGCCCTGTCCGATGTCATTGGCCCATTTATAAGCCAGTACATTGCGAATCAGGGCTTTGTCGCCGTACGGATTGTTCAATATCCAGTCGGATTCGGAAGGCATAGCTAACAGGGAGGCCTTTGTATCCCTGTTATATTCATCCCACAATTCCAGGCCATAGTGTTTTTTGGGCCAAACATCCGAACTTTCACCGCGTCGTTTGATTCCGGCCCTGCCGGCGTGGTCCGGAATATCCTGTATACTTGCGATCCCCGTATCCTTGTCCGTGTCGATGAATACGGATGATGTCATTCGAAGGGTTCTGTCAATAACGGTACTATAGCTGTCAATCACGATAATGGGCAGATTCGATGTAAAGCCCTGCGCATCGGCAGCCAGCGGAATATAGTAATGGCTCGTGATGGGTCCGGGGGCCAGCGATGCATCATAAGCCCTGGCCCGGATTCGTCGGGCTTGAGCGTTATTGATCGTGATCGGCCCGGAATATAAAATAGAGGATTGCGTAGGGATTGTGCCGTCAGTGGTATACCGTATCTGTGCCGTTGCAGAGAGCGCTGACAGGGTCAGGGCAAAACTGCTTGTAAATGTTCCGCTCAGTCTTGAAAAATAGACCTCACCCGCCATCCCCACATTATTGGTCTGCTCTGGCGAGGGCAAATCCATGGTATACCAGTCCTGGGACGCATCCGGATACTGTCCATAAGAGATGTCTGTTGACTGACCGGAAAAACTTATCGTATCGACAATGGTTTCTCCATCATAAGCTAAAAGCGTTATCTCGTCGGCGTCTTTATCCAGCTTTAAGGTAGTATGGTAGTCACCCTGCTCATCGTCATCATCGGCCCAGAACAGAACATAGGCGCCCGGTTGAATTGAAATACCTGTCGGAATCTGCCAGAGGTTATTATCATCCTGGAGGTACATGCCTGTCAGCGTGATCGCATCGTTACCGTAGTTATAGATCTCGATCCAGTCCGGGTACTCGCCCGGTTCATCCGGGTCTTCCAGCGTGCTGTCATTAGACGCCATCAATTCATTGATAACCAGTGTAATTTCACCGCGCTGCTGCCAGTTTTGGGCTACCAGAGCAAAATCTTCGAGTCTGACACCGTCATCCCCTTCAAGATCCGCACATCCCGGGGCGCCAAAGCAATCAGGATCCAGCATCCATTGCTGCGCAAATAATACGAGATCGTCAAGATCAACAATGAAGTTATTGTCCAGGTCCCCAACCGGAAAAGCGGCTAAAGCCGGAACACCCACCAACAACACACAAAGGGTTACGACGCTGCGACACTTTATTTTCCCGCTTGACACTTTCATTTTTTAATGTGATTCCCTCGTTTATCTAAACTAATAGGGCAACTCCCAGGCACCAAGCCCTTTAATAAACTACTGAATTAAGGAAACATCGTCTACATACATCGTGCCTGTTTGAACCATGGCTCCGCCAACCATCTGGATCGTAACCTTTGCGCGAGAAGTAAGGGCCGGGCATGATAGACCGGTCTGGCTGAACTTCTGATACGTTCCAGTTGGAGTAAAGTTCCACCAGGCAGTCCCGCCTATCTCGGCGCCGGCAGCATTCAGCCATTTAATATTGGCCTGTGCAACTTCGCTGGTACCAAGAGCGCCCTTATACCAGAAACTGAAATCAACCGTCGACGACGATGAAATTGAACCTGCTGCGGTAGTCTGCAAGAGTTCCCCCTTGGGTCCGTTGCCACCCGTCCAGTTAATGACATACTTCATTGAATAAGTCCCGCCATGTGGGGATTCAGCCACACGCTCCAGTGTCGTACCGGCTGCAAACGCGTTCTGTATCCAGCCGTCAGCGGCGACACCTGCCCCTGACTCGAAATCGCCGTTGGTGATCGGAGTTGCCGGCGTTCCTACAGAAATCGTTACCTGTGCGGAAGTCGTCGAGAGGCCATCATTATCGGTGACTTTGGCCGTCAGAATATAATTGCCTTCAGGAACAGTATTCCATGTATAGCTGTAAGGGGCAGTTGTGTCTTCGCCTAATTTCGTGGTTCCCTGGAAAAACTCGACTTTGGTGACCGTTCCATCCGTGTCGCTGGCCGTCGCTTGAATCGTGACCGTATCCCCGACATTGAAATTTGCGCCGTTGGTCGGGCTGGTGATACTGACCGAAGGAGGAATTAACACTGTTTGTACATAAATCGTTATCGCTGCGGAAGTCGTTAAGAGGCCATCATTGTCGGTGGCTTTGGCTGTCAGAATGTAATCGCCTTCAGGAACAGTATTCCATGTATAACTGTAAGGGGCGGTTGTGTCTTCGCCTAATTTCGTGGTTCCCTGGAAAAACTCGACTTTGGTGATTGTCCCGTCAGCGTCTGTCGCATTTGCCGCCATGGTAACATTACTTCCCGGGACAAAAGATGCGCCGTTGGCCGGGCTGGTGATGCTGACTGACGGAGGAATAGGCGTACTGCCGGAATTTCCCTCTTTGAGCCAGCTATAGATAAGTACGTACAGGTCATAGATATCGACGTCACCGTCTTCGACATGGTCAGCGTGTCCGCAGAAATCATTGGACACATCGCAATTGGTATCCAGCCAGACGCCTGCCAGACGTGCCAAATCAAACATATTCACCCTGCCGCTGCCGTCGAAATCACTGGGTACAATCGGGGGACAATCGCCCACAACAAAGCTTTGCTTATCATCCATTGTGTTGCGTTCGCCGACGCCAGGGACGTTGTATACATAATAGAAATAGATCGTCTCGCCTGCAACAGCGCTGATCTGGAAAGGCGTGTTAGGCGATGTCGTGTAACCTGGGTATCCACCCGTAGGGACTCTTCCGTAATAAAGGATCAAGGTTGTGCTTCCTATTCCAGGAGCCGAAGGAATAAACGTAATCGTCGGGTCGGGGGCAATTCCACTGACTTCCCATGAGAAATCACCATTGGACGGCTCACCCGTGCACAGACCTCCGACAAACACCTCGACATCGCTCGTATCCGACAGGATCCCCTCCGAAGCCTCGACCGCCGTAACGGTATATGGCCCGCCGGGATCTACGGCGACAAAGTAACCGTTCTCGTCGATCACACCACCATCCGAAACGGACCATTCAAGACCTGCTGGTATTGGAAATTCCAGACCGAACTGGTCAAAACCTTTCCCTGTAAATTGCTTTATCTTCCCCTCTTCAACACTCGCTGTCGATGGGGATACACTGATCGAAGTCAATTCCGGAGTGCCCACATAAACCGTTACCGGTGAGGACGTACGCGAGATATCATTACTGTCGGTTGCCTTGGCTCTGAAGGTGTAGGTTCCTTCGGAAACACTGTTGACGGTGTAACTGTAAGGACTTAACAGGTCTTCGCCTAATAAATTGAGCCCCTCAAGAAACTCGACTTTAGTGATTGTTCCGTCCGGGTCATTGGCATCAGCGATGATCGTAATATCGTCTCCCGGATCGTAAAATGTGCCGTTGGCCGGGCTGGTGATGCTGACCGAAGGAGGAGTGTTGCCATTGCCGCCATCCGGAACCAGCGGGTCGCCGCCGCCGGTAAAATACACATCGTCAATTTCAATATCAGAAATCGGCCCGTTTACACCCAATATCTGGAAGAGTTGGGCAACCTCAAAAAGATCAACCTCTGAGGTAAAATCTGACATCGGTATCTCGACCACATGCCATGCCCCGTCTCGAACAAATCCGTAAGGATCGCTGCCCGAGGTGAATGCGATCCATTTTTGACCCACCCCGTCCATGTTTCCGCTTTTCATGCCAACCTGGAATGTGACGGTAGAATTGGTCTTCAAAGCAAAACGCAGTTTGCTCTCCGGGTAGCTAAAAGCGGTCATGTTATATTTTACATTGGGCGTAAAGGCCGCACCAAACCAGTTCAAACCGCCTGCCGATTGAAGGCTGATGCTTTCGCTGCCCTCATACGGATCTTGTGTGATCGGGTTCATGGTGTATTCCCAGACAAAAAAGTTACCGTCAACACCCAGCGCAAATTCGCCGGCATCTTTGTGTGCCGCATCTTCGGTATAGACACCAAAATTACCATTGGCCGGTGTTACCCTTGCTACGCTTGGTTCCCAATAAATATTATCGAATGATATGGTCGTTGAAGCAGAAGCCGAGTCCGCAGCGAGCATGAACATTTGATGGATGGTATTGAAATCAATGTTCGCAAATCTATTAAGCGGAACACTAACCGAATGCCATTCGCCATCACGGGCAAATCCGAACTCAGCCGTCTCGTCGCCCAATGGAAGCCAGAATTCGCCGCCTCTGGAACTTTTAATGCCGACTTTCATCGCATTAGTCAAATATGACTGAATATCAAAGTGGAGGTACCCGTCAGAATAGTTTTTCATGTTGCGGAAGTTCGGAAGAAAAACGCCCATTCCAAACCAGGCACCGCCTCCAACATCGAATGTCCAGCACTCGGCTCCCTCAGAAGCCGTCGCATGCGTCGCGGCATCGGTCATATTGTTCCATGGGTACACGGCTGCTTCATTTCCATAATAGAACTCCGGGTCTGTATCGTCTCCATAGACAAGTGCATTACCCACCGGCGTTGTTTCGGTGAAAACTCCAAAGGTGTCATTCTCCTGGGCATCGGCGCCAAGGTAGATCTCCGTAAACCCATTGTCTTCAAGTTGAATGTAGTCCACATACATCTTTTCCGTCGACCCCGCCGTAGGAAGAGCTGTTATCCCGGCAGGGTCATAGATTCCCGTATACCCGGTGGGCCAACTGCCGATGGCAATGTTCAAGATGGGGAAAGCCGGCTGATGAAATTCACGATAATAATCCCCGGTGATATCGAATGTCCAGAATGGGGTACCGTCAAGGGAAACCGTTACGTCCGTCGGTGTCCATTCAATTCTATAGAGATGGTAATCGAGGTTAAGATCAACAGCAGCGTCGATCCATGCCGCATCAAACGCATACGTGTCAGGATCAAAGGTTGCGTCATCGACGGTATCATAATGTATCGCGGCGTTGATTTTCTTGTTCTGAAGGCCTTCCGTGATACCTGCCGCCGAGCCCATCTCGACGATGTCGATCTCACCGCACTCCGGCCAGGTAACGCCGGGGAAATTGTTACCCAGCAGCCAGAACGCCGGCCACAAGCCATTGGCAACATTGGGGAGTTTTATCCGGGCTTCAAGCGTGCCGTATTTGAAAGCAAATCGCCCTTGCGTCATCATGCGAGCAGAGGTGAATTGATTGTCGAAATAGTTTTCACGACGTGCTTCAAGGACAAGACTGCCGCTCTCGATATACGAATTTTCTGACCGGGCGGTATTATATTCGAGTTGGCCGTTGCCATAACCATGCCCGCCGACATCATAGGTCCAAACATTTTTATCGATGTTGGGGCCATCAAATTCATCCGACCAAACAACCTCGCCAAATACCTGACATGAAAATACAAACGAAATGATCACTAATAGCAATGTTCTTTTCATCAGACTATCTTATCCTTTCTTTTAAATGTCGCTTTATCACATCTTTAGATTAGCGTTAGCTTTAATTACTATCCAGCCAGTTCAATGCTAAGACCGCAAAGTCTCTAAAGTCAACCAAACCGTCTCCGCCGACCGGTTCGATATCGGCTTGCGTTCCTGCCGTTGTCCACTCATCTGCCATAATCCGAACATCGGCAAGATCGACGCTCCCGTCGTCATTTAGATCGCCTCTGAAACCGAGTGAAATTTCGGTCTCGACAGAGCTTCCCGCGATGACCGATGTTCCGCCGGTCGGGTTTTGACTGATTATATTGCCTACTGTGACCGTATCACTGAATGAGTAACTTGTCGTACCCAGAGACAAACCCGCCGCAATGATCGCGGATTGACCGCCTATCTGATTCATGCCGATGACATTCGGAACCGTTACCATCGGTGCCGTGAAATCGAAGTAGTTAAGATTGTATTCGTCTGAACTGTCGGCGTTGGCAAACCGCATGACCTGGGTTCCTGCCGACAAGGTCGCCGTCGCCGTCACAGTCGTCCAGTTCTGCCATCCGCCGGTGACCGGCACATTGACATTGCCTGTTACATCGACACCATTAAATTCGATGTGAAAGTTTCCGCCGGTGGCATCTGATGCCACACGGATGTCGATCGTATAATCTCCGGGTGCCGGAACTTCAACGATGTATTCCAGCCATTCGTTTGCTGCCATCCATCCGACATTGTAGCCGCCTTCAGAGCATCCTTCGATATCAACATCCTCAGAACGATATTGTCCGCCGTTATTGCCGGCATCATTGTCATGATAAGCAACCCCTTCGCCGCCGAGATCATAGTCTTCGGCTTCGATCCGTGTCGGCAGCACGAAGGGACTGCCGAGGTATGGGGTATTTCCACCCCCACAGCCGGTCCCAACAGTAATGCTGATCGAATCGGTGTTTGAGTTGCCGAGATCATTGATGGCCCTGGCCTTGATCGTATAGCACCCGTCCGGAACAGAAGTCCATGTATAGCTGTAGGGGAAAGTTGTATCTTCACCCAGATAGTTCAGGCCTTCGTAAAACTCTACGGTGGTGATCGTTCCGACACTGTCGGATGCGGTTGCGTTGATCGTAATATTACCCGCTGGAATGGAGGATCCGTTGGTTGGACTGGTGATGTTCACAGACGGAAGGATCGTGCCGTGGTCCAAGCCAAAGCCGTATGCGAACAGTGGGTCATAGGAAGCGTCTCCGAAATTGATCGGCACCTGCCCGATATTTCTCGGCCAGCTATGCGGCAGCTTTCCGATAAAATCATAATCACCAAACAATACCTCCGCAACGCCATCACCTTCTGTTCCGGGCAGCCATGCCGCCACAAATGCATTCCAGTCATTTATATAGTCGCTGACCATCATCGGACGGCCCGAAACCAATACAACGACGACAGGCACACTGGGATCAATATTGTTAAGACAATTAATATCCGTTGAGTCAAGAGCCAGGTCGTTATCGTCCCCGTTGCCTTCGGCATAGGGAGTTTCTCCGATGATAACGATGGCGATGTCGTGACCGGCAGAGCCGTTTCCGTTTTCATTAAACGTGACCAAACCGCCACCGGCGGTGACTTCATTTTGAATGCCTTCGAGAATTGTTGTCCCCGGCGTTATATTGCCGCTGGAACCCTGCCAGCTAATCGTCCAGCCGCCGCACTGATTGCCGATATTGTTCGCGTTTTTACCGGCCACAAAGACATTACTATTTGGGGAGATCGGCAGCACACCATCGTTTTTGAGAAGAACAAGCGATTCTCGCACCGCCTGGCGGGCCACCGCTCGGTGTGCAGTGCTGCCGAGGGCACCACCGTTGACCAGCGTTCTGTCGGCCAGCGGTTCGTCAAATACCCCGGCATTTGCTTTAACCGTCAATATACGCCTAACAGCATCGTCAATTCGTGCCATCGTGATCCTGTTTTTTCCCACGGCAGTCTTTACGGTGTTGATCCATGTCAACCAGTCGCCCGGTTCCATTGCCATATCGACACCGGCGTTGATCATCTGCACGACTTCGTCTTCATAAGTTGCACCTGAGAGTTGATGAACCGCTTCCCAGTCGGAGATGAGGAATCCGCCAAAGCCAAATTCTGTTTTGAGGACATCGGTAAGGAGGTAGCTATTCTCATGCATTTTGACGCCGTTCCAACTACTGTACGACGGCATGATCGTCCCGACATTATTAGCGATCGCCTCAAGATATCCCGGCATATGGATATTTCGCAGCGTTGCTTCATCGCAGATCGTGTTGCCCTGATCGTCACCGCCGCTGGTACCGCCGTCGCCGGCAAAGTGCTTGGCACAGGCGATGATCCGTTCGCCGCTCATGGAGGTTCCCTGCAGACCTTTCACATAACGGCCGGCCAGCAAGGTCTGTAATTCTGGATGTTCTCCAAAACCTTCGTAGGTTCTGCCCCATCGCTCGTCTCGTACGACTGCCACACATGGAGCGAATGTCCATTCAAGACCAGTGCAGGCGACTTCTTTGGCCGTGATGCGTCCGATCTCTTCGATCAGATTCGGATCACGCGTGGCCCCCAGGCCGATATTGTGTGGAAATATCGTTGCTCCATATACATTGCTGTGGCCGTGAACGGCATCGATTCCGTATAGAATAGGGATGCCCAGTCGAGTACTCAGGGCTTGGTTCTGATAATCATCATGCATATCCGCCCATCCGGTAGGCGTATTTGAGGCTGGATGAGACCCGCCCCCGCTTAAGATCGAACCCAAAAAATAATTTCGAACATCATCCGGCGTGGCACTGCCTCTTTCTGCCTGCGTCATTTGTCCGATTTTCTCATCCAATGTCATACTGGAAATGAGAGCTTCAATATCGACCGCAGCCGAGGCAGAAACAGTAATCATTATTAGAAACAGCAGCGTTACGAATAAATGGTTAAACTTCAGCATCACCTTCTCCTATTGATCGAGCCTGAAAGCGATAGAATTATCAGCAAAAATTGAATCTGACCTTTCGCATTAAAGCCGCTAAGTTGGATATATTTATACATCAATCCACGCGATCACTACCGACTCACTAGTATAACATAATTCCCACCCCATGAGCCCCAAATTCGGGATTCGGGTCACATCCAATCTATTATTGTTAGAAGAATAAATAGCCGCTGTACCCCATAAAGGTGTGTCTGTTCTCTCTCGTTTCGAATTCCTCCTGCCGAAATCTGTGATTGGAGTCGATCTTCTTCATTTCCACGCTGCCGTCGCCAAAAGCCTGGTTGATTCCGGTAATGTCTCTGGGCGGGTTAAGGTAAGTAACTGTTCCCTCGCCGGAAGGCCCGTTCTTGCCGTGGTTGTACCAGTAAACCTTCTCGCTCGGCTGACCAACATTCCAATAAAAGATCGTATCGGTTAACATGATCCGACCACTGGCAGGATTTTTTTGGACAAGCGATCCCCTGTCTCCTACATTCGGGAACATGCTGTCAGCCCACAGGTCCGCCCTGCCGATGTAAGAATAATCCAGCCGGAAAAAACTGCGTGTCGCTCCCCTCAAAAAGCCCATAGTGATTCCAACTTCCCGTTTCTTTGCCAGGGGACATCGCCATACTCCATCCAGCAAAAAGTTTGACTCATGATCGAGAAATTCAGCTTGACTGTCTGTCCGCAATCCCAGATCGTTAAAGCCCGGAAGATAGGGTGAAATGGTTTCGTGGGATATCATTTTTTCCTGCCACGCCCTGTCTCCGCCCGGTGAACCGGTAAGAGAATACTGCCTTTTGTACTGGTCCAGATACATTTCATTGGGATAACAGGTTGTGACCTTGCCGCCGGAAACAGTGTACGTGGTTGACAGGGGTGTTTGGTTGTCGTTATCTCCAGCTAATGTCGTGATCGCCACGGCCCATTGATGCAGGTTGTTGCGGCAGAGAACCAACCGAGCAGACTCTTTGGCTTTTCGCAACGCAGGCAGGATCACCGACATCAGCAAGGCGATGATGGCGATCACTACCAGCAGTTCGATCAGGGTGAACGCCCGAATGTCCGTTTTTACCGCTTTCAAACTCATCTAATCCTCTCTTACAACAGCATAGATAAACTCAAAAAAGGCCGGGCACAAAGCCCGGCCTTGTAAAACACTTATATTAACTTCTGAACCGTCACAACGTTTACGGGCAAGTGATCTTGGTCGAGTCACAATCAAGCCAGCCTGCGGCAAAAATCGCAAAGTCTGCCAGATCTTTCTTACAGTTACTGTCAAGGTCGCCTGTTGCATCGTAAACATCATCCGGATCTTCGGTGGCCGCTTCGGCACAGGTGCCATAGACACCGGCACGCACACCTGCTTCATCATGGGGTGAACCCGGCGTCTGATTGCCGCCTTCATCAGTACCAACACCAGCACTGTCTTCGACCTCGAGATTGAAGGCGAACCAGCCATTGCCATCCACGCTGATCTCCTGGGTTACGGTTCCGGATGTATGGATTCCTGCACCCGGGGTCCAGACTTTCGTCCCATATGTTACAACCGTAGCCGGGGCTTTTTCATGAACCCCCTCAACAAACTCGGCTCTTTCGATGGTACTCTTGCCGTCATCGGTATAAGAACCAGACAATGTGAAGGTTGCAGTTCCGCCATCGAGAAAGACATACTGATTTAAACCGGCATTTACAACAGGCGGTACATCCGTTACAGTGAAAGTCCACAGATCACCGATGATGGTCACGGGGCTGCCGCCTGTGTTGGGGTCGATACTGTCCACACGCCAAGTATACATAGTATCATCGGTCAATGATACACCGTAATCCGCCAAAAGAATCGTACCATCCGTAATACCGGTTGCGATCGGAGCACCGTAAAAATTAGGATCATTATCGTCTATTTCAAAGTAAACATTACAAGAAATCTGATCGTTGGGATTATTCGGGTCTGCATTGGTCCAGCTCAAACTCGTTGTGTCAAGTCCGACATTGTCGCCATCAGCCGGAGTCGGGAAGACAGGTCGACTATAGTAGGGAACAACAACGACACCCAGTAAAGCGGTCGGGTCCGAAGAAGAGACATTCAAACCCTTGATGGAGAATCCGGCCTGAACTCTCGGATCAACACCATTAACCACTGACCCGGGAATACTAAGGGTATGAGACCCAACAGTAAGGTCCGCATATTCATACGTAGTCGTTGCCCAGCCGCCGCCTGCATCCAACACCTTGATGAATGCCCGACATTCATAACCAGCAGCCGCCAGATTGTTGGACACGACTCTATATTCAAAATCGACTGGCTGGCCGTCCCATCCATCCTTTTCATGATAGTAGTTGGCTTCCGGTTGTACGTTGCCCAGAAGTGTCGTCTGGTTAACCCAGTACGGGTCCGTCAGGTTGTCATCGTAGGTGTTTGTATTTGCCTGAAGCAATACCTGGAAGTCACCGCCTGCAGTCGTTCCGGAAGAGGTGGCCCGCAAGTCTAAGTTGGCCCATTCGCTGCCAAACAGATAGGTGGTTCCATCTGCTGCATAAACGTTCATGTATCCTTGGCCCACATCCAAATCTTCGTCGACGTTGAGATATTCCGCCTGAACCCCTACAACCATACACAAAACGACCATTGTTAACATTAATTTTTTCATACTCATCGTTACCTCCATAACAAAAAAAATTCATATTTCATATTATTTGAAACCCTGCTTAATTTTGCCCGTCGATCATTAATACCACTGTTTCTATCAGGGCATGGGAATATAGCCCTGAACCAACCATTTCAAATCTTCATTGAGAGAGGGCTCCGGATCACTTGTTATCTCACCCTTCATCAGCTTGATCGTATCCGGGTCCTGCCACTTATGCCGCTCGGCATGACCGTCCGCAAAGCCGATCGTACTGGAATCATTATGGAAATACGCCGGCCAATCCCACCAATTATAACCGCTGCCAAGCAGCACAAATCCACCGAAATTGAATTTTTGTCCTTTTTGGGTAACGTCTTCCTCCACAAACACATGCTTGGTACCGGGAGAACGAATTTGAGAACCCTTAACAGCAACTTTCAGTAGTTTTGTAGCCCCACCAGTGGGCGAAACCGTGGCTGTTCGATAATTGACGATCGGACCATACAGACCGCCGGAACGTCCATTGGGCGCAAAGTCCTCTCCATTCATCAGACCGGTGATGGCATAACTGCGAAAGACAGCATCCGGTTCCGCTTTTCTGTAATTTTTGTCGCCGGGACAATGATAAAGATCTTCGTCACCCGTGTAGGGGTATAATTTACCGGCACGAATACCGTTTTGTCGCGTTTCGATCGAAAACGCCGCTTCTGGGGCCGGCGTATCTCCTGGCAGAACGTCGGTATCGTTGTACAAAGGGACTTCCACCCAGCGATACGGGGTTGGACGGTTTCCGTTGTAGTAATTGGACCCACCGACAAGAAAATCGTCATTGTTCTCTGCATAAGACGTCCAGGCCAGGCATAATTGCCGTTGATTGGAGACACACACCGCACCGGATGCCAACTCCTTGGCCGCTTTCAGGGAAGGCAGGATAACCGCCATCAGCAAGGCAATGATCGCGATCACAACCAGTAACTCAATTAATGTAAATCCTTTTTCTTTCATAATTCTCACCTTATCTTAACTCGCCTCAGAACAATCTCTCATTCATATCTCCACACCCACCTCAAAAAGTCTCTAACCAAAGCTACTATTTAATATACTCCTTTTTATCGTCCAAGTGCAAGGGTTTTTTGACAAAAACATTAAAATTATTGCAATAGCAACCGTTTGCTAACAGCGTTCAAGTAAAACCCGACGCGGCTTTGCCCCAACCGTGCACTATACCAGAGGCCGTAACCCCTTGTCAAAATTAGGCTTAGACAGCTATTGATTCTTTTCAGACCAAACGCTCTAATGACGACCTACATTGTCATGTTTTTTGAGCTTTTTGGGTATTTTTCTTTTCCGGCTCATATTTTTTCGGAGGAACAACAAGGTTCGACCTTGGTGTTTTTGACATGGACAAATATTTTTTTTGAAAAATCATTATTACCCTCTTGACTTACCTCCCCGAAATCGCTATTATAGCACATAGAAACCGGTTGCTATTTTAATGGCATCATAATATGGTTTCTTCAGGAGAATAAGGGAAGATGAAAAAGAAACCGGCAACGTACCGGCAGGAAGCCAAACGAAACGTGTGGATGAGCAGACTGCCCTTTCTTCCTACTTTCCTTAATATTACCGATGCCAACCAAAGTCTCTAATCAAAGCCCTTCAGTGATGTGTGTGTAGTGTGTGGTATGGAAGTGATGTAAAAGTGAACAGAAATGAACCTTATTTTTTTGTGGAGGAAAGACGATGAAGAAAGTATTAGTAATTTTAGCATTAGTTGCAATGACTGGCATTGCAAGCGCGGACCTGCTGACGTTCGACGCTGCAACTAGCATGCAGACCGGCACCACCAACGGTTGGGTGAATGCTGGGGACAATTCCCCGAGTGAATGGGGCAGCGCATGGGGCGTTCCGGACCTGCGTCAAACCATTTCAGGTGGCGCAATGTACCTTCAAACCAATATTGTTTCAACCGACCCGACTGGTACAGATCCTTACTGGCTTCCGGGAAATGTTCAAATGGAATCTCTTGGCTACAATGAGAGTCCTGTTGTGGCCGGTGACGTTGTTACCTTTAATTTCACCGTGCTCAGTAACAATTTGGCTGGTGCAAATGGCGGAGAAATTAGTTCGATCATCACCGAAGCATTCGTCAAAGTCTTGGACCCCGCTCAGGGTTGGGCAACCACACAGCAAGAATATGTTTCTCTGGATCCTGGTGCAGGTACCGTTGGCCTGACTGTTCTCGCTAACGGCGTCGCCCAGTATGGTTTCCGCGTTATTGGTACCAATGATGTCGCTGGTTCAGCTACTGGCGGTCTTGCAGCGGTTATCGCTGTTCCCGAACCGGCCACCATGGCTCTCTTGGGACTGGGCGGACTGTTTCTGAGTCGCCGCAAAAAGTAGACATTAGGTACAGAGTAGTTTTGCTCTTTAAAAAGGCAAGCCAACCGGCTTGCCTTTTTTTGTGTCGACAGAGACGCCTCTTGCTTCACTACTGCCTTTGTGATAGGATCTAAGCGTAATTTTTCAAATCATCCGCTGAATGAATGAAGGTGTGTATCTATGACATCGAAGAAAAAAAGACCCAACAAAAAAAACAAACCCCCTTGAGTCCGCCGCCGATCGGCAAAAAACGGCTGTGGGCGTTTCGCCTCATCGCCATGATCGGCATTCCGCTGATTCTGTTTGCGTGCCTGGAGTTGGGTCTCCGCATCGGGGGATTTGGGTATTCAACCGAGATCGCAACGAAACAGAAAGTAAACAGTATCGATCGTTACTGCTACAACCAGAAACTGGGCTGGCGGTTCTTTCCCAAACGATTAGCTCGTGACCTTGCAGGTTTTGCGTTTGACATCAAGAAAGCCCCTAGTACCTACCGGATATTTGTGCTGGGTGCCTCCGCTGCCCAGGGCGTTCCGGATGAATCCTATAACTTTGGCCGTTTTCTGGAGATTATGCTGGAACATGAATATACCCAGACGAATTTCGAAGTGATCAATGTCGCCATGACAGCGATCAACTCGCATGGGGTTTATCAAATTGCCAAAAGCTGCGGACGGTTCGAGCCCGACCTGATGATCGTGTACCTGGGCAATAATGAGGTCGTCGGTCCCTATGGTGCCGGAACGATTTTTTCCCCCTTGTCACCGAACCTGACGATGATCCGGGCCAACGCCGCGATGACCTGTACCAAAACAGGGCAATTATTACAAAGCCTGCTGTCCATTGCCAGCTCTAACAGCAAGGTTCCGCAGTCATGGGGCGGGATGGAAATGTTCCTCGATGAGCAGGTCCGCCCGGAGTCCGACGCCTTAGGGGTGGTATACAGTCACTTTGAGCAAAACTTAAGAGACATTTGCAATGTCGGCATCCGAGTAAACGCAAACGTCCTTGTTTCCAATGTCGGGTGTAATTTAAAAGACAGCGCGCCCTTTGCCTCGCAGCATCGAAACGGCCTGACGGATTCGGAGAAAAAGGCGTGGGAGGAACATTACCTGGAAAGCATTGTTCATGAAACCGCGGGAGAACTTGAAGAGGCTGTTGCCGGCTACCTGGCGGCGGAGCAAATTGATGATGCTTTCGCGGACCTGCAGTTTCGCCTGGGGCGATGCTGCTGGCGACTCGGGCAATACCAAAAAGCCAGGGACCGGTACACCTTAGCCCGGGAGTATGATACATTGCGGTTTCGGGCCGATACTCAAATAAACAAAGTCATTCGGTCAGTTGCTGAGGGCCGAGAGCCGGAAGGTGTTTATTTTGTCGACACCGTTAAAGCTCTGGAGGCGAACAGTCCTCATGGCATCCCCGGCAATGAACTGTTTTATGAGCATGTCCATTATCGATTTGAAGGCAATTACATCCTTGCGAAAACGATGTTTGAGCAAGTCAAAGGAATGCTTCCTGAAAAAATAACCAAACATAAAAAAGACCTGCCGACATTGACATTGGCCGATTGCCAGGATCGCCTGGTCTACACGGCTTTTGAGAGGTGTTATCGGGCAGAATCTGTTCTCGAAGACCTGGTCAACAAACCCCCCTTTACGAATCAGTCCTATCATGACGAATTGATCACAGCGCTGGAAAACGAGGCGGAACACTTTAGGCAGGACATCCAACCCAGCCAGGAAAAAACCCGGGCCCTTTACGATCAACAAATAAGCCTGCACCCGCAGGACTGGAGGTTGCGATGGAAACGGGCTGTTTTTTCCGCCCAAGACGCTTCGAAACTTGGATATGTCGCCATGGAGTTCAAAAAAGTGCTTCAATACCTGCCCTACGATAAGGCATATCGCGGGTTGCTCCCCATTCTAATCATGCAAAACAAACTGGATGAGGCGGAATCCTGTGGTAGGGAACTGGTCAAGATGAAACCGACTTCCGAATACGCATACTTTTACCTTGGGGATATTTATCGAAAAAAGGGAGACGACCGCAAAGCCATCAAGTACTTTTCAGAGTGCATCGATCTGAAGCCTGACGGATCACCTCTCGTCTACGAATATTTAGCGGAAGCTTTTGAGAGAACCGGAAAACCCAAAAAAGCTATTAAGGTTCTGTATAAAGCCATCGAACACTCCCCGAAAGAGAAAACCGCGACGGTCCATATTCATCTCGGGCTTCTTTTAGGCAAACAAAACAGTGGCGAAGAAGCGATTCAGATCCTCCGCACAGCAATCCATGATTTCCCGCCGGAGGAAATCAAGAAAGAAAATGACGTGTTTGTACTTTTGCTGCAATTGGATCAAATCGAGTTAGCCCTTGACCTCTATCACCAGGTCTTAAAAGTCCAGCCCGATTCCATCACGATGCTTAATAACCTGGCCTGGATTTTGGCAACCTGTGACGATGAAACAATTCGTAATCCTAAAGAAGCGGTTGAATTGGCCGAGAAAGCATGTACCCTTACAAATTACAAGTCGCCCCGAACACTGGATACCCTGGCCGCCGCATACGCAAGCTCAGGCAATTTTGAAAGAGCTGTAATCACTGCCAAAAAAGCAGTCAAGACGGCAAATGAGGGGGGGCAATTCGACCAGGCTGTCAAAATAAAGAATAAACTTCGTTTGTATGAAAAAGGGATACCCTACCGCGAAAAAATAAATCCTTGATAGAAGAATAATCATTATTCACACTCTCAGTGAAAGGTGAACCAATGAACAGAATACTGTTTTCAAGAAAATTCCAACTCCTGTCCCTGTTAATTTGTTTAGCAGCAGGCGTTGGCTGCTCGAATTCCATCGCTCTTGCCGACACAAAAAAAGATGTATCACATTGTTACCCGAATTATATCCTCGAAAACGGCCAGAAACTGCTTGGAAACAACAACTACCCCGCTATTTCCTATTCCGGCGATCGCAAGAACCCTCGGACACTCGAAAATTCCCCGAGTCTTGAAGACATCAAAGAAGATCTGAAGATACTTTCCGCCATGGGTGTCAAACTGCTTCGAACCTATAACACCATTGAGTTTCCCCAGTCCGAACGAATTCTCAAGGCGATCCGGGAACTCAAACAAACTGATCCGGACTTTGAGATGTACGTCATGCTGGGAGCATGGATTCAATGCAAGAACGCCTTCAAGGACGGAACGGACCACAACATCGAAGATTACGAATGGAATAAGGCGGAAATTGAGGGGGGCCTTAGACTGGCGAGCCAATACCCCGATATCGTCAAGATCATCGCCGTCGGCAATGAGGCCATGGTTACCTGGCAGGCGCATTTTGTTCCCGCTTCTACCATACTCAAATGGGTCAACACTCTCAAAGAAGCAAGAACAACAGGCAAAATGCCGGCTAAAACGCTGATCACCACCTCTGACAACTGGGCCGCCCTGGGCGGTGAGGAAAGATACCGCAGCAAAGACCTGTTGGAACTGATGAAACAGATGGATTTCGTTTCGCTACATACCTATGCCTTTCATGATACCTTTTACAACCATGGATTGAAATGGGGCCCGCTGCCGGACGAGGCCAAGTTGTCTGCCGCTGAGCAGGCCGCCAAGTCGATTGAACGAGCCATCGCCGAACAGAAGATTCAGTATAAAGCCGTCAAAGATTACCTGAAGGATATTGGCGTCGACAAAGAGATTCATATTGGCGAGACCGGTTGGGCCAGTCTGGACAATTCTCATTATGGTGGCGCTGGAACGTGTGCAGCCAATGAATATAACGCGAAGCTGTTTTACGACGCCGCCAGAAAATGGACGACAGAAAATAATTTAACCTGTTTTTATTTTGAAGCGTTTGACGAACCCTGGAAAAGCAATGGCACGGATGGGTCAGAAGGTCATTTCGGTCTTTTGACGGTTGATGGAAAAGCGAAATATCCGCTCTGGGATTTAGTCGATACAGGCGCTTTTAAGGGCCTGAAACGCGGCGGCAATGCCATCCGAAAAACCTACGATGGAAACGAAAAGACCATATTAGAAAATTTTCACGCCCCTGTATTCAAGAAGACCCAATAAAGTCCTGAATAAATCTGAACGGTTCAACGTTTCTAGCAAGTTAGTTCAAACTTTCAAGCCAATATTGGACAAGTGCCCAAATGTCCTCGGTTCCTACACTGCCGTTGCAGGAGAGATCCGCTTCGCCGCACCAAGTGTTGTAGATGTCACAGTTGGCATCCTGCCAATGGGCCGCAATGTGGGTAAAATCCACAAGGTTTACATCCGTGTCATCATCGATGTCGCCGGACTGGTCACTGATACCGGTCAGAAACTGAAAATCGGTGATGACGATTTCTGATTCCTGGCCGTTACTTGGCGCTGAGCCGTTGATCAGCCACAGATTCATGCGCACATTCTCGCCTCCCGGAGGTGGATCATCAGGACCGGTGTAATGCCAATCACGAATCACATTTTCCGGGGGCGGAGCCAATTCAAAAGCACCATAATAGCTCTTAAAATAGATTCCATCTGGCCGCCATGTCATGACATGTGTTGTCGTATCACTCGGTCCGGTATAGTTAATATCAAATCGGAACAAATTCCCCGGTGTGTCCCATGGCTGAATCACATACTGTCCAATATCATTTAACGGATTCTGCCAGCGACTGAATTCAAAATCAATCTCGCGATAATTGTACTGCGGTGCATACGTATCCCACGTAAACAAACCCAGAACGACGTTCCGGTCCAAATTGTCAACACGGCTGTTAACCGTAAACACATAGGTTCCATATCCGAATGATTCATCCGAAATAATCTCACTGCAATACCATTGACCGTTCTGTGAGGTGATCTTCAAATGAAGATAGTCGCTCGCATCCACCCAGACATTGTCAGGGCTATCGGAGAAATTGTTCGGTCCCGGCCCAAGCATATCGCCCGCCTTGACGGCCCAATTGTGATGGGCAAACTGTATGGACCGATTGGCTGGTGTTCGCGAGACAGTCGCATACGGATAGGAATATAACGCGGCTGGAAGATTTAAATCGCCATGCATTTCCCAAGAGGATTGATAAGGGCCGTTCGGAACCAGAAAAGCAATGATCTTTGTGGCATACGTATCACTGGCGCCCCCGGTTGTGATATTACATACCCAACTGCGGTCGGAATTAATACCTGTCAGGGGGTCACTCCATGTCGGTTTGTTCCACCATCCGGAAACATAAATATACACCAGCACTTTATAATCATCATAGATGACACCTGAAACCTGCCCGCTCAAGTCTTGATAGGTTCCATACGGCGGCACATCGGTAAAGTGGATATCAATGGCATCGCATAAGGCCGCCGGAGAAAACAGCGTGTCCAAACAAAGTGCCAACACAAATAATGATATACTGAAAGCATTCCTATGCATGATCGAATACATCGAATCTGCTCCTTGTTAAAGAATTGCAATGTCTATATGCTCCGGCCCCAGTTCGAAGCTAAGACTGCAAAGTCCTCCAGGTTGACGATCCCGTCTCCGCCGGCCGGTTCAATATCCGCCAGCACGCCGCTGGTGCGCCACTCACCTGCCATGATACCAAGATCAACAACGTCGACAGTTCCGTCAACATCCAGATCGCCGCGAATGCCAAGAGAAATTTCAAGGTCAACCGGACCTCCGGTCGGCACCGATGTTCCCCCGATCGGATTCTGACTGATCGTATCTCCGGCCGCAACCGTATTATTAAATGATTGACTGATAACGCCCACTGACAAACCTGCTGTAGTAATTGCCGATTGAGCGCTTGCCTGATCCATCCCGACAACATCAGGAACCGTCACTATGACCGCAGAAATATTGAAGTAGTTGATATTATAGTCATTCCCACTGGATACAAATCGCATAACCTGTGTCCCTGGGGATAATGTGGCGGTCCCGGAAACCGTCGTCCAGTTCTGCCATCCCCCCGTCGGCGGTGCAGTGATATTGCCGGTCTTGTCCACGCCGTCAAATTCAAGATGGAAGGTGCCGCCTGCCGCGTTTGACGCAACACGGGCTTGAATTGTATAGTCTCCGGCCGCCGGAACGTCAATGGTATATTCCAGCCATTCACCCGATTCGGTCCATCCGGTGTTATATCCGCCGCCGGTGTCTGAACAATTTTCTATATCAACATCTTCAAGCGTTCGATATTGATTGCCGTTATTGCCGGTGTCTCCATCATGGTAAGCAACACCTTCGCCGCCGGTGTCGAAGTCTTCGGCTTCAATTTTTGCCGGTATGACGGTTGGACTGCCGTAAAATGGCGTCTGCCCGCAGCCGATGCCAACCGTAATACTAATGGTATCTGTACCGGAACCCCCGACATCGTCGATCGCCTTTGCCGTTACCGTATAACATCCATCAGAAACAGATGTCCAGATAAAACTATAAGGAGATGTCGCGTCCTCACCCAGGTAATTGGAACCCTCATAAAACTCTACAGTTGCAACAGAACCATCGGTGTCTGAAGCGTCAGCTTCTATCAGAATATCGCCCGCAGGCAGATCGGCATTATTGATCGGATTTGTGATGGAAACCGTCGGGGCAATATTGGATGTGTCCTGATAGACCCTCACATAGTCGATAAGGTACTGTTGCGGAAAGCTTGCGGTGATACATCCGGAACTTGTACATCCGGTATAATTGCCGCCAACTGCCGCATTCATGATGATATAAAAATCCTGATCAAAAGGTGCCCGCGGATTACTAGGAGCACCATCACTGTACCATTGGGCACTTGTCTTTGTTGAATAAAGAACTCCGTCGACGTACCAGCGCATCACATCCGGTTCCCATTCGATCGTATACACATGAAACGCATCCGAGAAATTCACGCCGCCGGGGGAATAGCTCCCCCCTGAGTATTGATTGGCCGGCCAGCCCCCACCGTAATGGATTGTACCCCCAATATAATCCGTATTATTGCAGGTTTCCATGATGTCAATTTCGCCGCTGGCGGCCCATCCGCCGTATACTTCGTCCGTCGGCATCATCCAGAACGCCGGCCACATCCCGCCGCCGGTCGGAACTTTGGCCCTCGCTTCGATCTTTCCATATAGGAAGTCCTGTTTGTTCCGGCTGTGGATCTTGCCGGAAGTGTAATCATATCCGGCATCCTGTTCTCTGGCTTCTATAATGAGATTGCCGCCGGAAACACTGATATTCTGAGACCGGTAATACTGAAGTTCATTATTCCCCCATCCACACAAATTCGGACAGCCGTTACCAATGTCATAGCTCCAGTTCAACGTATTCAAACTGCTCCCATCAAACTCATCGGACCAGACAAGCTGATAATCAGCATACCCAACAGCGCAAAAAACCATGATTATTGTCACCATTAATAGTAATCGACACCTAACGTCAGAAATCATAGTTTTCCTTTCAACATACCTGTCTCGGAATTCGTTATATTCTCTCTTAAAAACATAGTATCACCTGGCATCACTTAAGGAGGCATCTGCTGATCCACCAACAGGACAAAAATCACCCACCTATTACATCTCTTCCAAAACCTTATCGGATTTATGAAACACGACTAATTATACGAAAATTATACCGGTTCCTTAAATTCCAATCAAGCAAAAACTGGAAATAGTGCTGATTTTTAACATTAGCAAGCGGTTTCTACCGAGTGAGGCCGAGAGTCCTTTGGGTGTTTTACCTGAGGAAACAAAACCCCATAAAATTCTTGATGACCTGTATTTAGGGTTGTTCATTCTCCGCTTAAGGCGGACGAAAAACCAATGTAACTGAAAGGAGTGTCTTGGTCGCCAATCAATCACATATTTCGCATCTCCTGTGTCCTTTTTTGTCAATATAAGATGCGTCTGACAAGGAAAACAAATCAGCTTCAATTAAAGCTAACCCGACTTTGCCTCTACGCTGTCCAATCTCTGCTCAGTATTTTTTCTTGGCTTCTGGCATTAAGGCTGCAACTGATACACACGTACATAATCTACATACATAGACTGCGGAAAGACCGATGAACCATCCGGATCGCCGGGCCAATCTCCACCGACAGCAACATTCAATATAAAAAAGAAGTTTTTATTAAACGGTGCAGGGAAAGCGCCTTCAGCGCTCCACCAGCTTTCCATACTGCCAATTAGAACCCCATCGACAAAGAACTTAAATATGTCAGGTTCCCACTCCATACCATAGATATGAAAATCATTGGCAAAGCTTCCGCCACCGGGCAGATAATAATTAGCGGTTCCTGCTGAATCGTGCGTATAAGGATCGTTGCTTCCGAAGTGAAGCGAGCTTTTCACCCAGGTAGGAACATTGATTGCTTCCATAATATCGATCTCTCCGCCCTGGGGCCATCCGGAACTGGTATTATTCGGCATCATCCAGAATGCAGGCCAAACTCCCTGTGTCGAAGGAAGTTTTATCCTTGCTTCCATTTTGCCGTATGTCCAGAATTGTTTGTTCTGAGTAGTCATACGGGCAGAGGTGTGGTTACGATTGCCATATACCTCTTCTCTCGCTTCTATAACAAGGTTTCCGTTTTCTACACGTGCATTTTCGGGTCTGCTTGTGTAATACTGGATTTCATTGTTATACCAGTTTCCGCCAGTTTCAAAATTCCAATTTGTAGTGTCGATGCTGGTCCCGTCAAATTCGTCCGACCAGACAAGATCATAACCCGGATAGGGATCGGCCGAAGGACTCCATGCGCTAAAAAATACAGCAAGATCTTCCAAATCAATTGTATTCGTTCCGGCCAAATTATATGTGCTGGAAGTCTGATTCCACTCTCTGGCCAGGTTCAGGAAATCAAGCAGATCAACCCTAAGGTTATTGTCGTAATCCGGACTATTGATCCTGTGTTCGGATTCCAAAACAATATTATCCCAATAAGCTTTGCCTGTTGAGGTGCCGCCGGTCGAGATTGTTTGGCAAATGATCCTCGCTTCTGTTGTTCCAACCGGAGCCGTTACGGTATCAGAAAATGTATACCATGTTGCAGCAGAATGAATTGGCGTCAGTGCTCCAACTTGATTTTCGTCTAATTTGGAGCCCGCTGGATGAGGACCGTCCCAAAACTCAATCTTTAATATGGCATTTTTATTAACCAGGACTTCAGTAGCATGATAGATCATCTCGCCCGAAATATCGAATTGCTCCCCCTCAGAAGCATTAACAACCTGGATGCAGCCTGTATCGTTATCCCATATAGCAATCCCGTAACCGTCACGTCTGTACCCGGGATCCGAGTGATGCCAGCCGTTTTGATTCCACCCGGTCCAACCATCCGGGTACCCATTAGCAAAACTGCCCTTAACCGCACCACTTTCAAAATCCCCATTAACAAGTATGTTTTGAGCAAACACTGAAACTGATAATGACAGGATAATGGTAAACCATTTCGTCGGCATATACACCCTCGATTTAACACAATACAAATACAGAGTTACATTGTCCTATTAACATTATACCAGATTTGTTCAAACAACGCAACTCCCTGTTGACATATAAAACAAAAAATATATAATAGCAATCGGTTTCTATTCAATAGACTTCGTTCCTGAAAAGAAAGGTTCAGATGCGATCTAAATTAATGGTAACGGTCTTTGTCTTATTGGCATGTGTCCAACTCGGTTGTCAGCAGCAATCAAATCGGACCAAAAACCTCGACTCGGTTATCGAAGCTAAAATTGATGTCCTGCTTACAAAAATGACATTTGAAGAAAAGGCCGGCCAGATGAGCCAGGTCAGCGAGTCCGGAGAGGATGGCCCAAGCGACATTGAAAATGAAGTTAGAAAAGGGAATCTCGGTTCATTTTTGAATGTCTTTGATCTTGAAAAGCGGAATAAACTTCAGAAAATAGCTGTCGAAGAGAGCCGGCTTGGCATTCCTCTGATCTTTGGTGCTGACGTCATCCACGGACACCGAACCGTTTTTCCCGTTCCACTGGGAGAAGCGTCAAGCTGGAATCTTGACCTGATGGAAAAAACCGCGGCAATCGCCGCAAAAGAAGCACGCGCGGTCGGGATTGACTGGACATTTTCGCCCATGGTCGACATTGCATGTGACCCGCGATGGGGCCGGATCGTCGAAGGGGCCGGTGAAGATCCCTATCTGGGCTCACTTATCGCGCGGGCAAAGGTCAGAGGTTATCAGGGCAGTGACCTGTCCGCCTCCGATACGATTGCTGCATGCTTAAAACATTTTGCCGTTTATGGAGCCGCGCAGGCCGGACGTGAATACAGCACAACCGAAGTCCCTCTGCGGACCATCAGAGATGTCTATCTGCCGCCATTCAAGGCCGGCGTCGAAGAAGGAGCCGCGACATTGATGAGCGGTTTTAATGATCTTAATGGGGTTCCGGCAAGCGGAAACAAATTTCTACTTACTGATATCCTTCGATATGAATGGGGCTTTAACGGCTTCGTTGTCAGTGATTGGCGATCCGTTAAGCAACTGATTCAGCATGGCGTTGCAGAAGACGAATCACAAGCCGCTATTTTAGGTGTCACGGCAGGCGTTGATATGGAAATGGTCAGCCGGACCTATATGGACTATCTGCCCCAACTTGTCAGAGAAGGCAAAATATCTGAAAAAGTTCTCGATACGACTGTTCGCAGAATCCTTCGTGTCAAATTTCGGTTAGGACTGTTTGATCATCCGTATGTCGATCCGAAATTGCAGGACACAGTGATCCTGGCACCGGAACACCGCGCCCTTGCAAGGCAAGCCGTCCGGGAATCGATGGTTCTGCTGAAAAACGAAGACAATTTGCTGCCGCTTGATAAGAATATCAAGTCCATCGCCCTGATAGGCCCCCTGGCTGACAACCAGGAAGATCTTCTCGGCACATGGGCATTGGCGGGAAAAAGTGAAGATGTGGTCACGGTGCTGCAGGGCCTCAAAGATGCTCTTGATAGTTGTAAGATCAATTATGCAAAAGGCTGCGACGCTGACAGCGATTCAACGGAAGGCTTTACGGAGGCCGTCAATGCCGCTGACGAGTCCGATCTTGTTATTATGGCTGTCGGTGAAAGCGTCATGCACAATGGTGAATCACATAGTCGTACGAATCTCAATCTACCCGGCGTCCAGATTGAACTGCTAAGGAAGGTTCAAAAAACCGGAAAGCCGATCGTGATGCTTTTATTTGCAGGACGCCCCCTGACGATCAATTGGGAACTTGAAAACATCCCTTCGATCCTTCTGGCATGGCATCCGGGCGTCGAAGGCGGAAACGGGATCGCTGATGTTATGCTTGGCGATTATAACCCCGCCGGCAAACTCACCGTCACTTTCCCGCGTAACGTCGGCCAGATACCGATCTATTACAACATGAAAAACACAGGCCGCCCATTTATTGAAGACGACCGGTTTACGTCTAAGTATATCGACTCGCCCAATACACCGCTGTTGCCGTTCGGGTACGGCCTTAGCTATACGACATTTGCTTACAGTCACCTGAAGATTGAAAACAAACGAGTGAAAATACCGGGAGTTATTAAAATATCTGCTGATGTTACTAACACCGGCAAGACGGCAGGCTACGAGATTGCTCAACTGTACATTCGTGATATGGTCGGATCTGTTACACGTCCGGTCAAAGAACTTAAAGGTTTCCAACGAATATATCTAAATCCCGGCGAAACAAAAACCGTCACCTTTGAACTCCCAACAAACAATTTGAAATTTTACGACATCAATATGGAATACACTGTCGAACCGGGTGATTTTACGATCTGGATTGGACCAAATTCCACAGAAGGGCTCGAGGGAAGTTTTGAATTGCTTTGAAAAAGTGCCATCGCTAATACGAGCCGCCAATACATATTTTTAGAACCTGTTTGGGAAAATCATTATGAGCTGCAAAAGAATTTTTTTATTTATGCTTATCGAGGCTTTGATAACGTTCTCCTTTGCTGCGACTGCTGATAATCAACAAGCCCAAGAAATCGGTAGTCAAACTGCCCCGTCGAATGTAAAAATCCAACAAACCGGTGATCGTTTTGAATTGATAAGGAACGGGAAACCGTATTTTATTAATGGCGCAGGGGGCGCCGCTCGCCTGGATGCACTGGTGGAAGCCGGTGGCAATTCCATACGAACATGGAACAGTTCAAAAGAAATCCTGAACCAGGCCCAGGAAAAGGGATTGACCGTATGTATGGGTCTCCGCATGGCAAAACCACGACATGGGGATGATTACAACGATATTAAAATGCTTCAAAGACAAAGGGACCGTATTTTCAGCGACGTTATGAAGTTAAAGGACCATCCGGCCCTTTTGCTATGGGCCATCGGCAATGAAGTCGAACACAACGCCGGCGAAGAAAATCGCATTCTGATCTGGAAAGAAATTGAAAAAATCGCTCAACTGATTAAAGACATCGACCCGAATCACCCTGTGATTACAGTGATCGCCGGTGCCGGGAAAAAACTTCAGGAAATCAAACAACTCTGCCCGACCCTGGATGCTGTCGGGATCAATAGTTATGGAGAACTGGGGAATGTACCCGTTCTGGTTGAACGCTTCGAGTGGGAAAAGCCCTACCTGATCACCGAGTTCGGGCCCCGCGGCTGGTGGGAAGTTGAAAAAACCGTATGGGGGCTGCCGATTGAAGACACGAGTACGGAGAAGGCAAAATTCTATTATGACGCATACAAGGCAGGGGTCGATAAAAGACCAAAATGCCTGGGCTCTTATGTTTTTCTCTGGGGTAATAAACAGGAGAAAACACATACATGGTTCAACCTATTCTTGCCGGACGGCAGTCCCACTGAGATCATAGACACGATGACACGGCTATGGACCGGCAAGTGGCCGGAAAACAGGGCTCCGATGATCGGCAGAAAAAAAATATACACCAACGGCAATAACCAACTTCACATTTATAAACCGTCGGATAAGATCGTATTTAAGGTTCAGGCAAGCGATCCTGACGGCGATGAACTAACGGTCAAGTGGGATATCCGGAAGGACAAATCGGATAATCCGGCAACCGGTGGTGACTGGGAAGAAAGGATTCCGCCCATCGAAGATGCTGTGGTTTCATCCGAATCAAATAAAGCCGTTATTAACATGCCCGCAGAGGCCGGAAATTACAGAATATTTGCTTATGTATACGACTCCTCTGGAAAAGTGGCTACCGTAAATCTTCCGATAAGGGTAGCTATGGAGTAGTTAAGTAAGGTGAAATCCTCATTTTAATACTAAAAATAAAGCTATTTGGAATGGAGATGATGAGATTCGAACTGACGATCTCTTGCATGCCACATAGATACTAGACTCATAGCTAATTAATAATAAAGGGTTTACAGAAGTATTTTGTTGTCCAAAAATAGAACCATACTGGTTCCAGGATATAGAGGTTCTTGTTTAGTTGAGATAGTATATTATACCACTAATTGGCAACCTATTTAGTTCTCTCCTCTTGTTTAGGAACAAGACTTGTTTCCAGTTCCATCACTCTCGTTTCGATGATTTCTCTGGCCTGGTCCAGCGTTTTAAAACCTTCTTCCACCACGGGAATCGAACCACCGGCCTTCATCTGCATGGTGTTTTCAACAACATAAGGGGTAATAAACATCAGCAGCTCATTGTTGGTTACACTGTTTTCGGTATGTTTGAAAGCGCCGCCGATAATCGGCAAATCCCCGAGCAGCGGTACTTTCCGCTCAATCTCGGATTCATTCTGAAACAGGATCCCGCCCAGCATAATCGTCTCACCATCCTGTACGATCACATGCGTGGTTGTATCCAATTCGCTGGTAGCAATATTGCCATTGATGATTTCCGATACTTGAGAGAGATTCAAATTAATCGTGGTGTCCACCGCCTTTTCAGGGGTAATGCTGGGCCGTATTCGCAATGTAACACCGACGGGTCGGTAATTAAAGTTTCCTTTTGTCGCCGTTCCCTCAGCGCTGGTATTTTCACTTACAATAAATGCAACCTGTTGGCCGCGGAAGAACACAGCCTCTTCGTTGTCTTTAGTCCATAGCGTCGGCTGATTGAGTACCCGTGCATTGGCATGTTTTTCAAGAAATTCGATTAGCATGTTAATGTTCGAACCGGCCGATAGCGTAAACGACCCTCGCTCAAAACCAGCGGTTAACTCCGTTATCGCATTGATGGAATTTTCCGTCAGGTCACCAAATGCAGAGGCATTTGAACTGAATTGTACCCCCAGAGATGTTACACTGCTGTGGTCCACAGATAAAATGACCGCCTTGATCATGACCTGCTTGCCCGGTTGGTCCAGTTCTTCAATCATGGCCACCATCTCGTCCATATACTCCGGCGGGGCTAAAACCAGTAATGCCTTGCTCCGCTGAACGGGAATAAATCGCACTTTCCCGATTAGATTACTCGTCGGCAACGCTTCATCAGCCCTGTTTCGGGCGACACCGGCATTCCACCAGGGCTTGATCTCATCCGGATTACTATTGTCGGGACGATTGTTGTTATTGTTATTATTTTGTGTGCTATTGTCGGAGCTACTCGAATTGTTATTGTAATCGCTCAGGCCCCGGCGCGTTCTGCGAACTGTCGCAACTGTCCCCGGTTCATTCAAAATAGCGTTCAATTGATCACACAGGTCTTCACTGTCGGCATACTTGAGCGTAATTACCTTTGGAACTTCCGCAACTTCCTGTCGATCCAATTCTCGAACCAGCTTTTCGATCACATCATAGGCTTCCGGTATTTTGCTGATGACAATAATCTTTTTGGTTTCAGGGACCGCTTCGAAAGAAAGCTGGCCATACAGTGTGCCCACAATTTTCTTCTTGCTGTCACTTTCGTCGCCATAATAATAATCCCAAAATGACGTGTTTCGTTCAGACGCTTCAGAGAAAAGTGTTGATAATAGTTCGGCCATTTGTTTGGAATCGGAATTCTGCAAAGCCATAATACGATAGGGCTGCCGTTCGATATTCAGCGGAACATCCCACTCTTGAATCTGTTTGGAAATTTTATCGATGTTCTCCGGCGATGCGATGACGGTCACTTTGCCGGCAGTCGGATAAGAAATTACCTTGACTGTATCAGAGCTTTTTTCGTTGCTACGACGATTATAGTAATAAGAATACCTTGAATTGACTTGCTCTTCTCCATAAAGTTCGTCAATATTAGTTTTGATTTGATCCGGATCCGCAAATTTCAACTCAAAGGTCTTCTCGTCAAAAATACCGGATGTCGGAAGGTCTATTTCCGCAATCAAGGACTCAACAATTTTCCGATTTTCTTCACTGCCGAATACAACGATCTGCCGGGCCTGACGCAGCGGTTGAACTACAATATTGGCCTTCAGTTGTGATCCGGGCATTTCCGCCAGGGTCTTTCCAACCGCCTGTGCAACTTCCATCACGTCCACATATTTGATCTGAACTACGCTTTGCTCCGATGTCACCTCATCTTTTTTGTCAAGTTCTTCAACCCATTTTGCCACTTCCTTAATATCCTCCGGTGCCCCCTTGGCAATAATCCACTTTCGTCGCTGTTCGGGAATCAACAGTAACGGCATCTTGGTTGATGAGATAAGCACTGATGACGCCTGGGTTGCATCCTTAGGGCCGCCGCCCTTGGGAGCAGATGATTTCCCCCCGATCTGATTGCTGATAATCAACTTGATCACCTGCACAATCTCACTGGGGTCACCGGTTCTCAATTTAAAGACTTGTGTCGTGGACTGTCCGTATTCAGCAACGTCAAACTGCTTAATAATCTGCTCAACCCGCTGCAGATTTTCAACCGTATCAATAATCGCCAGTATCCCTGTGCTGTCATCTGCTGTCACATTTCCATAGTCTGCCGTCAACGGCGTAACGATCTCCTGAAGTTTGGAAGGAGAATAGTTTTGAATCTTAAAAAACTTCTCGACAATCTGTGATTTGTCAATAACTTTCGCAAGTGGCTCATCAACGCCCAGTGTCGGGACAACACCATACTTCGCTTTTGAGAGTGGTTTTAGATAAATCGCTCCCTGGGCTTCTTCCGGAGAATAGCCCTTGGCACGTAACGCTGAATAAATAAGCGACAAGGCTTGTGAGCGTGGCAGTTCCTGTGTGGCATAAATCGTAATTTTTTGTTTCATCACCTCATCGTCATAAGGAATAACCGGTTTGCCCGTCCATTCAGCAATTGTCTTGATGATTTGTTTCATCTCTACGTTATTCAAATTAATCATTTCAAGCTGCTCTTCATCCGAAGGGGTGTTGGGGTCCTGCCCTGTCTTTTCCTCAACACCTTCCGATTTCGGCAACTCCAGTGAGTTCGGATCTTTGTTTTTTTCTTCAGTCGCATCTTTTGCTTTTTCCGGCCGGGCCGGTTCATTTGCGTCCTGTGTGTTCTGGACTTCTCCAGTTGCTTGCCTGGACCCATTTTCCTGAGACGGCTGAGCCTGATGGTTAGCGTGATTGACAATCACCAGTGCGATAATTGCAAGAACAACAACGATTCCTAATGTCAATTTTATTCGATTCATTTCTATCCCTCAGTCTATTTATAATAATTACTGTTTATCGTTAACCTTGAGCGGCTTACATCTGTTCAAGAATGGCATCCGCCTGACCGCTGTCAACCATTTGCTGTGCTTCGTCCAGTCTCTGTTTTTTTTGATCTTCCGACATACCGGCCCATTCCTGTTTTGCCTGTTCCACTTGTTCTGCCGGCATCGTTTCAAACAGCTTTAATAAAAAAGACCTTAATTCGGCTGAAACTTCCATCCCCAGCCAGGCTAACGGATCATCCTCCGATTGCTGGACAACAAGTCGATCTGCGGCAACTTCCACACTGTCTTCCTCTGTTGCGGATTCCTTTTTCTGCGGTTTCATTTTTGGCTTATCATTCGAGCCTCCGGGGTTGCTCGCCAATAGCGGCGCCAGTTTTACTTCCTTCTCTTTCCAGAGAACAGTCACTTGTGTCGGCTCAATTTTAAGAACTTTCGCTCCGGCCTGTTCATCCCCCACCTTACACCATTTATTATCTATCAGGACACTGTCACCAAGAATTCCGGTCACCTGCGGCGGCGGCGGCTCTTTTTTCTCCGAACAAAATGCTCCTTTTTCTTTAAGTTTCTCTGTCTCCTTCGCATAAGATGCCAGATAGTCCCCGGCTTTTTCATTTTGGGCTTTAAGAAACTCCATCGATTCAGAAACTGTCCTAGCAATCCAATGTCTCTGGAAAAGAACTCCGATTGCTTTAACGGCAACACCCAGACACAACAAAAGAACAAGAGAAACGAGTATCTTTTGAATCGCCGTTTCATTGGGTCGGATTTTGGATATCATTTCATGTCGGTCCATCGCGTCTCCGGTTTATTTAAAAAAAGTCCCTATCACCATCTCAAAAGTTACTTTCTCAGGCTCTTTCTCATTACTCTTAATGGAAAATTCCTCAATACTGACCAAGTAAGCATTTTCATTTAATCCTGCAAAAAATTTAAGCAATTGTTCGTATTTACAGTTCCCGGAAAATTTCAGCCGCAACGTCCCCTGTCCCAAGGCCGTTTTCTTTTTTGCCGAAGCAACATAACTCGGCCCGGAACTTATATTGACACCGGCTTTTTTCAATTGATCGTATGTTTTGTCCCAGAACAGCTTTCGCTGTGCATCCTCATTTTCCGGCAATTCCATCAACGGCACGGTTTGAAACAACCCGGCAATTTTGGCCTTCGAGCCGGGCGTTCGGCCGCTGACAGTCTCCAACCGGAGCTGATATGTTTTTAATTCATCTCGGACAGATAACCAATTTTCAAAGATCGGCAAAGCAATGCCCAGATATATCGCAATCAACACAATGGCAATCACTCCAAAGCGGACAGCACGCCTGCTGCGTTCGTCCAGAGAATCAAAATACGCCTTCAGCCATTTTTTCATCTGAATGTCTTTCTTTTATCAGTAAAGTTCTTATAATCAAATGTCAGCTTAAATATCGTCTGTTTATTCTTTTCACCAGAATCCTGATTCGAAACGCGTACGGCCTCCACCCCCTTGCACGTTGCCAGGGCCTGGGCAAAATCATACATCATTTTGGGCTCTTTGCAGGAACCGCCAATATCAACCCGCTGAAACCGCCGAACAGACAATGAATGAACGGCAACACCTTTCGGGGTGCTTTCGTTAATTTTTCTGATTAAATCGGGAATGTCGATTCGTTCCTGAGCAATGATGCTTCTAAGATGATGTGTCTCCAGAAGCTGCTTGAATTCAGATGTGTCCATCTGTTTTTCGTATGCCGCCAGCCGGAGTTTATCAACGCCATAACTAACAGCAATAAAAATCGCCAACAGCAAGCAAATGGCTGTAACCAGAATTTTCTTTTTTCCCCGGGGGATATCTTTCTTCTCAAGATCGATTTTATGGTACAATTCACCGAACAGGTTATACGCTACGTCTGCCTCATAGGCGATTAAGCCCAAGCCCAAACACACAACATCGACCTCTTGACTTTCATCGCCTGAAATCCGGCTGAAATCGTAGTGCAGCCGGCTTGTTTCTATTCCTCTATTATTTAGTAACGTCTCTGAGACAGTCTCAATAAATTCTCCCGATCCATCCAGAAACAGCGGTAACGGGGTACCGTTATCGGTTACGTATTGGGCGATCACATTTTGAATATCCAGACAAAGCAATGAAATGTCCGGCATTTGTTCATCCGGCACCGCTGAAAAATCACAGTCAAACGTGGTTACCTTGGCCAGTATTCCATTTTTTACAAATAAGAGTTTTACCTTATCTTCATATATACGCAGTAATCCGAAATCCTTTTTAAGCGTATCACAAAGAAAAGCGGCAGTCTTCACAATGGCTTCGGAATTTAAAGCAACAGCATCAACATTGGCCTGTCTGGCCTGATTGATAACACCGGACAGCATATCCCGTTTTGCCGCCGCAATCGCAACTGTTGCCTTGTTTTCCTTTTCAGCTAATATCCGCCAACTATACTGCATCTGTTCGACCGGCAGCGGCAAATGAATTTCAGCCTGGGACGCGACCACCAAAGGCATCTGCTTTTCATTGACAATCGGTACTTCAAAACGACAAAATCCGACACAATTATCCTCAAAACCCATTGCCGTCACAGGAGTTTTTCCGGGAAAATCCTGTTCAACCATTTTGACAAAATGCATCCAATCCGTCTTGTCCTTGGAAACCAGATAGTTTTTTAAAACGGAAATCTCATTGCCGTGGATTTGCGCTACACATGCCCGGTAGTACAAAGCCCCGGCGGATAACCCCACAAAAACAGATTCCTTTTTCTGTTCGTCCTGTATCAATTCCCTATCCCTTCATACCAATAAATAATGTCGCAGGAAGTGCCGCTTCGAACAACAATTGCCGTCGCCGTATACGTCAATCCCGTCGTGTCGTCAACCGCCCGCCCGCGCAGAGAAAAAACGCTGGATCGAACAGTAATCATGCCCGCAATTTTCTTAAACGTCTCTATGGTCATCGACTTAACATCCAGCAATCGCGCAATACTTGTCATTGGTTGTTCAAGTGTCTGGCGAAAGTTGATGATATCATCAGCCATCCGTTCATCCCCCTCAAACAATGCGACCAGAACTTCTCTCGGAGCGGTATTGACATTGACCCTGCCCGACAGAATCTTTTCTTTAGAAATCGTTAGCCTGTCGGCAATTTCTTTGAATGTTTCCAGGTCGATCGGCTTTGCTTCGTCTCCTTTTTGATCATCTTTATCTTTCTTCTTCGGAGTATTTTTATTGATTAAATCCGCAATGCTTCCGGGTTTCTTTCCATTTGCCTGTTCCTCGATCCACTTCGCATGGGGCTTGGATAAATTCAGTTCCTGCTGCAGCTTATCCGCCTTGACCTCTTGAATATTAATCCTGTCTTTTCCCTGAGCGTCAACATTGTCGCAAAAAGAACTGCATGTCAAAAATGAACCGAATCCCTTTTCCAAGACCGCGTCCTGATTATCCTGCGGAAAACTTAGTTCGCCGTCTTTTTCATTGGCATCCAGTTTTCCATTCAGATTGTAATCTTCTTTGTAGAATTCATCTTCCCGAACGCCTTTCACAAATAAGACTTCGTACAGCGTCTGGAATGGTCCGTTGCGAATCGGATACGCGTATTGACAATTGTTGTAATAGTCCGCCTCCGCACCTTCCTCATGGAGTTTGCTGTCTTTGTCGCGCCAGTCCATAATGGACTCTGCCTGCTCGGCGGTCATTTCAAGGAGATTGAGAAAATGCTTTTTGTCCGCTGTATTAAGATTCAGCTTGCTGCTCTCATCAATAATCTCTACGGAAAAAGTACAGCCTTTCAGTTGGATATTATTAAAGTCGTCCAGGTTATCATGCCAAAGCTCATCTAAAGCATCATAGCTCGTATCATCCTCGGCAAGCACATTGATGGCCGTTTCGATTGCTGCCCGAACACCCCATCGACAAACACTTTGCCGGCCATAGGATTGACTGACACGACTGCTGAGCCGGCTGCTTTGGGCAAGAGCAGCGGTCATGACAATCAAAATGACAATTATCCACAGCACGATGACCAGAACGGAACCGGTTATTTTCTTCGACCGTTTCATCGGACGGCTCCTTCATCGGGCGTATCGGAAAAATGATCGCTCATGTAGGACTCATAATCGGCAGGCTCCTCTTGCGAATCGTTTTCTCCCTGCTGATCCGTTTCATCCTGAGCGGATTTCAGCCGGGGAATAGTGATAAAAATCGAACGCATCAGCTTACTTTTTTCATCATTCTGAGCCGCCAAAAGCACGATTTCAACCAACTGAGGAAACCGGCCGTTTTCCTCGTTCCATTCATCCGTCCACTCGGTGCCATTGTAACAGCGAACTTTCATTGCTGTAACAGATTCCGCAACCGGAGCCAGGATGCCTTTGGCCCGAACATCCTCTGCAACTAAAACTCCCGGGACGACCGGACAATAACGCCGTGTTAAAACAGAGCGATTTGTCTCCAAAGCGCTCTTAATTGTATACTCAACCTCGTACACATCTCCTTCCGGCTGTATGAGGCGAGCTTTTTTTCGGCTAACGGTATAAAATGTCAGGCACTGAACTGAAATGTCCCCATCCCCATTGAGATACGACAATTCGAATTTAGCATTTCGAAAATCGCTGTTTCGATAGATATTGTTCAAGTCATTCTTTATGAGACCGCAGGCGTACCGCATTTCATCGCTAAGTTCGGTCAGGTGCTGATGCGTCTGCCTGCCGGATACAATCCCGCGCATCGCCGCCGCCGCCGTAACCGTTATAAAGGCGCCGATCACAACCGCAATCATTAATTCAATAAATGTAAATCCGTTTCGTCTCATTCATATCCGCTCAAACGTGTCTGCGCTTTAACCTTTTTATATACCTGCTGTTCACTCCAACCCACCGTCACTGTCACGTCATAAAGATAACTCAGCGTTGTCTCTGAGATATTAAGCATCCAGACAAATTCAACACCATCGGCCTCAAATGTTCCTTCCGTCCGGCCGCTGAGTATATATTTTCGTATACCGATATAATCCACCATCGTTAATTGCCGATCCACCAGATCCCACGCCTGCTCATAAATCATAATCGACCGGGCCGTTCGAAGGGAACGGACACTAATTCCGGCCATCACAACAACCGAAAGACTCAACAGCAGCGCCGCGGCGATCGTCTCAACCAGCGTAAATGACTTTTTTTTGCGCTTTCGCTTCATCAATGGTTAATCCACCATATCAAGATCAATAACCTGCATCCCGGCCTCAACCGTATTCATTGAGCCTTCGTAAATCTTTATTCTCGCGTACGCCGACGAAAAAATGGCTGTCATGCTATGTCTGCCGTTGCCCATCTGGACCACTGCCGAATCACAACATCCGTCCGGATAGAAATTAACACAACTTTCACTATCCAATCCGGCTTCGCTTTCTCCCATTGCCGGTTTAATATCCACATGTTCAAATTCAATTCCGTTATCCAGCGTCATCCTTCGGCAATAGGGATTACTGACAACTGCCTGTTTATTGGTTTGGCTGACGGCATCAAAAACCGGAACAACCACGTAAAGCTGCCTGTGGTCATTATCCAAATACAACCGACACGCCTGCCCGTCTTCGATGGCTCGCATTCTCGCATATTTGCCCATCAACAAAAGATTCCGGGCAGCAGACTTCAGGGAGGTCTTTTTGTAAGTCCCTACATAGTAGGCACCGGAAAACCCCGCCAGCAACGCCAAAATAATGATGACCAGCATCAACTCTGCAATGGTAAAACCCCATCGCAGCCGGAAATTACTCGTTGTAAATATCTGCGTTGTCACCGTCACCGCCTTCTTGCCCGTCAGCACCCAAACTGATCAGATCATAACTGCCGACGTTAATTACACCTTCCGGTTCATAGAGATACGGATTATCCCAGGGATCCTGCAAGTCCGACGGTTTGCAGTACCGACCGCTCCATTTTTCTTCCACATCCGATGGCGCTTCGAGCAGTTCACTTAAATCCGTTGGGTATCGTTCGCAGTCGACATAAAACTGCTGAATCGCGCCTTCGATAATCCCCATCTTTGCGCGGGCAACTTTCGCCTTGGCTTTTCCGAAACTCTTAAACGTCCGGGGAACAACAAAAACAGCAATCAAACTCAGAAGAATGATGACCACCATCATTTCGGCAAACGTGAAGCCTTTTTTGTGTTTTCGTGTCATACCGTATTGCTTCATTATTTCATTCCTTTCAATCGATGTCTATCTTTCTACAGCAGTCCTTCACCCATCGTCATCATCATAATCGGCAGCAGTGTTGCAAGGATGATAAAGAAAATAACAACAGCCAAAATCAATATCATAACCAACGGGAACAACGCCATCAGCCGTTGTACCGCCGAATCGGCCTGTTCGTCAAAAGTGTCGGCCGCATTGAGCAGCATTTCATCCAGCTTGCCTGTATGCTCTCCCACCGAAACAATCTGTACCAGCAAAGGCGGGAAAAGTTTGCTGTCTTTAAGCGGTTCAGCCAGATTGTGTCCCGTGCGGACCTTCTCGGCAACATCGTCAATAGACTGACCTAACAGTTCATTATTCAACGTATCCCGAACAACTGCCAGCGATTCGAGAATGCCAATCCCTCCTTTTGCCAGCGATCCAAGAGTCCGGGCGAAACGCCCCACGGAAATACTGCGAATCACTCCGCCCATAACCGGAAAATGCAGTACAAACGAATCCCACCGAAGGCGACCCTGTTCACTCTTTTTCCACTTCTTAAAAAACAACCCGCCGCCAATCACCACCGCCAGTAAAAATAACCCATACACCCTGAGAAAATGGCTCATCCCCATCAGCATTCGGGTCGGCAAGGGCATCACGATGTCATTGCCTAGCGCATCAAAAACACGTGGTAAAATAAACGTCACAATCACAACAACCGAAAGAAGACCAACAACCAGAACCGCCACTGGATAGACGGAAGCGTTCTTCATATTGGTCTTGATCTTTTCCTCACGGGACAAAAGCTCCGTCAACTGTTGCATGGTTTGTTCCAGAATTCCCGCTGCTTCTCCGGCCCGAATCATCGATACATAAAGCCGGCTGAAAACGTCATGACGTTTTCCCATCGCATCGCTCAGCGAATCCCCTGAACTGACTTCCTCTGCAATCTCATCCAAAAGATCTTTCAGTTTGGGCTTGCTTTGCTGTGCGGCAATAATTTTTAATGCCTCAAGTAATGGTAGTCCTGCCCGCAATGCGGCACTAAGCTGACTCGTAATCGCAAGAATATCCTTACTATGAATTCGCCCCGGCGACAGAATTTGTGATTTTCGTGTCCTCTGTACAGCATGGATCTTTCCGAGGAATCCTTTTGCCTCTGTGATATCGACCACAAATCGTCCCTGACGCGTAAGCAACCCGATCGCAGCTCTGCGGTTTGCCGCTTCGATAACACCGCCTACAGCCTTGCCCTCTGTGTCCACTGCCTTATATGAATATTCCGCCACTTCCTTTGACCTTATGCTTAAATCTATTCTTTACAGACCCGGCTTAATCTTCATTGGCCTGCGTTGCCCTGAAAACCTCTTCCGGTGTCGTCACCCCCGCTACTATCTTTTCGATGCCGTCATGCCGCATATCAACATGGTCCTCGGCCGCGGTTGCAACAAGTTCATCACTGGAGGGACTTTTTCCGATCAACTTTCGAATCGAATCAGTAACACGCAGCAATTCAAATATCCCGATTCGCCCGCGCATTCCTGTTCCGTTGCATTCGGTACATCCCTTGCCATAATAAATCTTATCCGGGTCAATCTGGACGGAATTATTCAGGCTTGCCAATATCCGTTCATCGCAGGGACGTCTGACACGGCAATACGGACACACCCGTCGGACGAGACGCTGAGCCAGGACATTTTCAATCGAACTGGCAAGCAGAAATGGCTCGATACCCATGTCAATCAAACGCGTAATCGCTCCGGCCGCGTCATTGGTATGCAATGTGGAAAAAACAAGGTGTCCGGTCAATGCTGCACGAATCGCAATGTCAGCCGTTTCCCTGTCACGGATTTCACCCACCATGACAATATCCGGGTCTTGACGGAGAATATGTCGCAAGCCGCGGGCGAATGTCAGGCCCCGCCGGGGATTTACCGGCATTTGAATAATGCCGTTGAGTTGATATTCGACCGGGTCTTCAATGGTAATGATCTTAACGCTGGGGCTGTATATAGAGTTCAGCGCCGCATAGAGAGTCGTTGTTTTACCGCTGCCGGTCGGTCCGGTTACCAGCACAATGCCATGCGATTTTCTTAAAGACAACCTGAAATTACTTAACATCTGTCGATTCATCCCTAACTCATCCAGCCCTATCAAGGCTGCACTGCGATCAAGGATACGCATGGTTACGGCTTCACCAAAAATAGTCGGTACCGTCGATACACGAATATCAATCTTACCGCGTGTCCCCGAAAACTCAATGTGTCCATCCTGAGGGATAAACCGTTCAGCGATATTCATTCCAGCCATAATCTTGATACGCGAGATAATCGCCGCTTGTAGTTTTTTGGGACTTGGGGATTTTTCAGTCAGCATCCCATCAATACGATATTTGATCTTAACTTCTTCTTCGAAGGGTTCGACATGAATATCGCTGGCACGTTCCTCAATCGCCTCAAGTAGTATCAAATTGACAAGATTGACAAGCGACGGCTCCCTCGCAAGTTCCTGAAGGCGGGCTGCCGTCAATTCTCCTTCGATGTCAATTTTTGTCTCGGCGTCATCCTGTACAAGATCATCCAGCATTCTGGCCACATTACTGCCGTAATACTTCAAAATGGCCTCTTCCAATTCGTCAGTCCGGGCATAATACCGTCGAATCCTCAAAGGACAAACAACACGTATCTCCTCCATCGCTCGAACATTAAACGGATCATTAATGGCAATCGAGATGTGGTTGGCATTGATCTCAAAGGGAAAGATTTTGTGCTTACTGACAAGTTCGGCGGGAATTTTAGAAATCACATCCTGCGTGACATTACGATTGGATAACTCAACGGTCTCGATGCCTGCCTGCTTGCTTAACGCTTCATTGATCTGCCATCCTCTGGCAAAACCCAGATCAATGAGCGTCTCACCAATCCGCCCCTGGCGGAGTTTTTGATGCGAAAGTGCCTGCTCAAGCTGCAATTCACTAATATAGGAATTGCCGACAAGCAGTTCTCCGAGTTTTTTCCCCACTACAGCCTTCAAATCCCTATTTCCTTCCATATAAGGTCTGCTACAACAACAATGCTGCGATACTACATAGAAAGCGCTCATTGAACAACAAAAAAATGAAACATCACCTTTTATAGACGCGCAGAAAGCATTTTTGTTTCAAAATTTTTGTTTTTAGTTTAGATTTCCCTGAAGATATACAATTCGCCAACAGGTGGTGTGCTATTAGTATGGAAGACTTTGTTGAAGACAAGGTATCAAAAATCTTCTATGATGAAATGATTGATATTTGTAAAATAATAGGCATAATATGAACTTTCTGAGGTTTATTGACGTAAACTTAGGATATTTTCCACTGAACAGTTATGGTTAATTTCTATTCATAGGAACAGCGGAGGTGTTTTTATTATGACAGCGGATATCAAGCAGATTGGAAAGGTTGTGGAGGAAAAAAGTTCGTTTATTCGGTTGTTATTGAACGAATTTGACAAGGTTATCATTGGCCAGCGGTATATGCTCGAACGCATGCTGGTGGCGATCCTGTCCAATGGGCACATTCTGATTGAAGGTGTTCCGGGTCTGGCTAAGACCACGGCGGTTACGGTGCTTGCACAGGCGATTTCAGCCCGTTTCCAGCGTATTCAGTTTACCCCCGACCTCTTGCCCGCTGACCTGACGGGGACGCAGATCTACCGTCAATCTGATGGCGAGTTTTATGTCCGAAAGGGACCGATTTTTGCCAATATTATCCTGGCTGACGAAATCAACCGTGCTCCGGCGAAGGTTCAAAGTGCCCTGCTGGAGGCGATGCAGGAACGACAGGTAACCATTGGCGATGAGACATTCGCGATTCCGCAGCCGTTTTTGGTGCTAGCGACTCAAAATCCGATCGAGCAGGAGGGAACCTATCCTCTGCCGGAAGCTCAACTGGACCGTTTTATGCTGAAAATCCAGATCGATTATCCAGCCAAAGATGAGGAACGTAAAATTCTGGACCGCATGGCTTCGACAAAAACGGCATTTGACATCCAGAAAGTGATTACTCCGGAAGAAATTCTGGATGTCCGCTCGGTCATCGATGACATTTACATTGATGACAAAATTAAGGATTATATTGTCGATATTGTGTGTGCAACACGCAAACCGGAGCAATACGGGCTTCAGTTGAAAGATTATATCAATTACGGTGCCTCGCCGAGGGCTTCCATCTTTTTAGCGCTTGGGGCCAAGGCGATGGCGTTTATCAATAGCCGGGGATATGTGACACCGCAGGATGTCAAATCCATCGGAATGGACGTGCTGCGGCATCGAGTGCTGGTTAGCTATGAGGCCGAGGCCGAAGATAAAACCAGTGAGGATGTCATCCAGACCATTTTTGACAACATCGAAGTGCCTTAATCAACGCAACTGCTGAGGAACGTACCATGTTGTCGCCTGAACTCGTCAAAAAGATTAAGCAGATTCAGATTTACACATCCCGGATGGTCAATGCCAGTTTTGCCGGGCAGTATGAAAGTGTCTTCAAAGGTCGCGGGATGCAGTTTGAGGAGGTGCGTGAATATACCCCCGGCGATGATGTGCGAACCATCGACTGGAATGTGACTGCCCGTGCCGGCAAGCCGTATATCAAGCGGTTTGTCGAAGAACGTGAGATGACGCTGATGCTGTTAGTGGATATGAGCGCCTCCGGTGCATTTGGGACCCGCGAAAAACTCAAGAACGAACTGGCGGCGGAGTTTTGCGCGGTGCTGGCGTTTGCCGCCATCCGCAATAACGACAAAGTCGGATTGATTATCTTTACCGATCAGGTGGAGTTGTACATTCCTCCGAAAAAAGGGACCAGTCATGTCCTACGTCTGATTCGGGAATTGTTGGGTTATAAGATCGCCGATAAAAAAACCAATATCCCGCTGGCACTGGATTATCTTGCCAAGGTGATTCGCAAGCGCGCGACGGTATTTCTCGTTTCAGATTTTATCGCCGATGGATTTTCCCGATCATTATCGTTGGTGAATAAACGCCATGATGTGATCGCGGTTAGCGTTCAGGATCCAGCGGAAATCAATCTGCCCCGTGTGGGACTGGTTGAGTTTAAAGACGCTGAAACCGGACATACGCAAGTGATTGATTCATCGAGCAGGGTTTTTCGCAGGATGTATGAACGAGAAAATCTCCGCCGGGCCGATCTGCTTGCCCAACTATTTCGTTCGATCAGCGTGGATCGTATTTCGATTGAAACGAATAAGCCGTATATTCACGATTTGGTCAAGTTTTTCCACATGAGACATCGGAGAACATAGGTTTTGATATGATGTATCGTCAGAATGGCCAACAACGAATCAGCTTCTTCTGCATTATGCTTTGCGGGGTGCTCTGTCTTTTCGGCTGTAAAGAAAAGCCGAATGCCGATTCCCAGCAGCCGATCAACTATGCGGTTGAAAAACCGTTTTACAAGGGGCCGTTGCGTGTCCAAGTGTATCTCAGTGATGCAAATATCAAGCTTTCCGAATTACTTGAAATGAAATTGTCCGCAACCATTGATTCCGATTACACGATTCAGTTTCCGGCGGTGGCCGAAACGCTTAAGCAATTCAGAATTCGCAACTGGAAGGAATTACCGGAAACATGGTCAGATGGCGGCAAAATTGCAAAAATGTACCAATACCAGCTTGAGCCGCTTGAACTGGGGATGTGTGAGATTCCCGCTTTTACATTTACCTTTGAACGCAAAGAAGGGATGGAAGATAAATCGACAGGAACATTGGAAACAGAGCCGGTGTGGATTGACGTGTCTACGTCGCTTTCCGCTGATCCCAATGCGATAGTGATTGCCGATATTGAAGGCGTTGTTGAGATGAAAGCCGATTATGCCCGGCTCTGGATTTGTCTGGGAGTGGTTTGCCTGTTGGTAGCAGGTGTTGCGATTGGTATGGCCGTCAGACCTAAAAAGCCGGTTCAGATACGAAGAACATACAAGGCCGCTCACGAGATTGCGTTTGACGTCTTAAAGGCGATTGCCGGAGAAAAACTGGTCGAACAGGGGCGAGTTAAGGAGTTTTATGCGAAGTTGAGTGCCTGTCTGCGGCAGTATATTGAAAATCGCTTTCAGTTGCGTGCTCCAGAACAAACGACCGAGGAGTTCTTGGAGCAATTAAAGACATCCGACGCGTTAAAACTGGAACACAAGCAGGAGTTGCAAAAGTTTCTGGAACACTGCGATCTCGTTAAGTTCGCCCGCTATCAGCCCAGTGACGAGCAGATCAACGAGTCATTGACGATGGCGGAGGGATTTGTTGAAAAAACTAAATCGCCGGAGCACCTTGTGGATGTTACCGCGGCTTCGCAGGCAGAAAGGCAGGTTTCGTAGATGCTGCACTCACCCTGGGCATTACTATTACTGCTGCTTGTGCCGCTTTTGATTGTGGTTCGCTGGAAACGTCCCGGCAACGCTGCGGTCAAATTTTCAAGTCTGGCAAAATTTCAGCCGTGTCCGGTGTGCTGGCGTCAACGGTTTCGTCCTGTCTTATTGATTGCACGTCTGCTGTGCATCATTTTGTTGATTGTTGCTCTGGCCCGACCGCGAAAAGGGATGAAAATTGAGCAAATCTCCACAGAAGGCGTAGCCATGATGATCGTCGTTGACCGTTCCGGCAGTATGGGTGAGCCTATGACATACAAGGGGCAAAAGCTCAACCGGTTGGAAGTGGTCAAAAAAGTCGTGGCTGATTTTATTGCCGGTGATGGAAAGGATTACAAGGGGCGAACTGGCGATATGGTCGGATTGGTGACCTACGCACGGTATGCTGATACGCAGTGTCCTTTGGTCCGAGGCAATACAATTATCACCGATTTTCTCAAAGAAACACAGCTTGTGAATCAGCGATCCGAGGATGGTACAGCGATTGGTGACGGGATTACGGTTGCGGCGGCTCGGCTCAAAAAAGCGGAAAGTCAGATTCTGAAAGATCAGGCGAGAATGATGTCGGGGGAGAAAAAAGAGGACCCCGACTTTACGATCAAAAGCAAAGTCATTATTTTGCTGACCGACGGCATGAACAATGCCGGCCAATACGACCCGCTTGAAGCGGCAAAACTGGCTGCCCAATGGGGGATTAAGATTTATACAATCGGCATTGGATCCGAAACACAGCAGCGCGGTTTTTTTTCAATGATGGGGCCATCGCTGGATGAACGCCTGCTCAGTCAGATCGCCAATTTGACGGGCGGATTTTACGCACGGGCGGATAATGCCGAGAAGTTGCGTGAGATTTACAAGAAAATCGACGAACTTGAAAAGACGGATGTCAAAAGTATTGAATATGTGGACTATGCTGAACAGTTCAGTCCCTGGGCGATGGCGGCCTTGGGACTGTTATTATTCGAGATGCTAACGGCTTCGACTATTTTCAGAAAGATACCTTAAGGATAGTAACGGATGCAGTTTAAACAATACGATGCATTTTATATTCTATTTTTACTGGTGTTCCCGGTGATACCCGTTTATGTGTGGTGCTTCTGGCGAAAGCGAAAGATGTTGAACACACTGGCACAGACGGACCTGCTCAAGGCGATCAATCCTTCCGTCAGCACATCAAGGCAGGTTTTTAAAGCCGTGCTGTTGATGACCGCTTTCGTTGCAATTATATTTGCGTTGACCCGTCCGGCCTGGAATCCTACACCGCGAGAAGTCAAACACAAGGGAAGAGATATCGTGATTCTGCTGGATACCTCCCGTTCGATGCTCGCTGAAGATATCAAACCGAACCGACTTGAGCGGGCAAAAATTGCGATAAAGGATTTGATGGAAACAATTCGCGGTGACCGGATCGGGATCATTACCTTTGCCGGCAGCGCTTCGGTGAAGTGCCCCCTGACGCAGGATTATGCTTTCGCACGCATGGCGCTGGATCAGATCAGCACCGAAAGCACCCCCCGAGGCGGCACCAATGTCGGCGATGCGATTCGAAAAGCCGTCAATGACGTGTTTGACCAGCAGGTGAAAGAATATAAGGATATTATTTTAATTACGGATTGCGACGATCAGGAAGAAAGTTTTCCGGTTGAGGCCGCCGAATCTGCCGGTCAACAGGGGATTCGGATCATCGCCGTCGGTTTGGGCAATCCGGACGAAGGGGCCCGGATTCCGATTACTGATTCCAATGGCACCAAGACATTCCTGAAATATCAGGGGCAGGAGGTCTGGACAAAGCTGGACGAACAGACGCTGCGTCAGATTGCGGCAGCAACTCCGGCAGGAGCGTATATCCCTGTGCAGACCGGGACGTTTGATCTGGGACAAATTTATAATGACTTAGTTGCCTCTGCCCAGAGAAGAGAGCTTGAATCGACAACCGTTCTGCAATATGATGAAAAATTTCAGATATTTCTGGCTCTGGCATTAATCTTGATTGTGACTGAGGAGTTTATCAGTGAACGTAAATAAATATAGCTTGTTGTCGGCGATTGTGTTGATTGTTGCGGTCGGATTCGCGAATGCGGAATCTGCCAAAAAGCAGATTGCCGAGGGCAATGCGCTTTATCAACAGGGCAATTACGGGCAGGCTGCTGAAAAATATGAACAGGCTCTGAAAGCAAATCCGCAGATTGCCGAAGCCCAATTCAATCAAGCCAATTCGCTCTATCGCCAAAAGGAATTTGATGCGGCGATTGAGGCGTATCAAAAGGCCGCGGTGCAAAGTCAGGATTCAGATCTTATCGCAAAAGCCAAATATAATCTGGGTAACAGTTATTTTAACCGCGGTATGCAGCAGCAGGATGACCCTCAAAAAGCGATTGAGAGCTTTGAGGCCGGGATTGACTCGTGGCGTCAGGCACAGCAGATGCAGCCGCAAAATCCGGCGGCGGCGAAAAATATCGAAGTAGCCCGGCTAACCATCCAGCAGCTAAAGCAGCTTATGGAACAACAGCAGCAGCAACAGCAACAACAGAAATATCTTCAAAAACAACTCGAAGAACTGAAAGACAAGCAGCAGGAATTACAAAATCAGACACAGCAAGCTCAATCCGAGCAGAAACAGGACCCGCAGTTGAGCGAACAGCAATCGCAACTGAATGAGCAGACGCAGCAAACAGCCGAGCAAATGCAGCAGATGGCACAGCAGTCTCAGAACCAGAAAGACCAATCTCAGCAACAACCTCAGCCGCAAAATCAAAAACTACAGGATGCCGCCAAGGAAATGACGCAGGCACTTGAACAGCAAAGGCAAGCCAAAGAAAACCTGCAAAAAGAGGATCTTTCTGAAGCGCAGAAAAATCAGGAACAAGCCGCTGATCAAATCCAAAAAGCCATCGATGCCTTAAAAGATAAGCAAAAGCAGGACGACCAACAGCAGCAACAGAAGCAGTCGAGTGACCAGCAGGAGAATCAGCAGCAATCCAATCAGCAGTCGCAACAGGACCAGCAGCAACAGCAGGGACAGGAAGATCAATCACAGCAGAAAGACGCAGACAAGCAAAAGGCCGAAGCAGCCCAGGCAACGGCCGATGAAATACTGAACAAAGAACAGGAAGATCGGGAAAAACGCCAAATCTTGATCCGAGGACGACATAACGTGGAAAGGGACTGGTAATTTGAAAGTGTTGACTCGACACATTTTTGGGATTGTATTCTTGTTGGTTTTTATGGCCGGACAGGCCATCGCTGATGTTCAGGTTCAGGCCCAGGTGGACCGATCCAAACCCATCTATGCAGGCAGTCGATTCGCCTATCGCATCGTTGTCGAAAATGGACAGTTGCAAGGCGATATTGATGTGTCACCTTTGAAAGCATATAATCCATCCGGCCCATCCATCCAAAACAGCACATCCATTATCAACGGCCGCGCATCAAGTTCTCAAAACCTCACCTATCAGCTTTTGGCACCTGGCGAAGGGGATTTCACGATTCCATCTTTGCAGGTGGCTGTTGATGGAAAAACGTATCAGACGAATCCTGTAACCATTTCGGTTGTCGAACCGGGATCAACGAAACAACTCGATGTTGAAGTCGAGCTTTCAACGCAGACATGTTATGTGGGCCAACCGGTCATTCTAACGGTGTCTTTTTATGTCTGGACGGATATTGTCCGTGCAGATCAGATCGCCAACATTGATATTCAGGTTCCGATCCTTAATGATGGCAGTTTCTATGTGGAAGACATTGATTCCTCCCCTGCGAACACCACAAAGTCGGTCCTGCCGGTAAATGGCCGCAAAGAATATGTTTATCAGGACCAACTCCTGCATGATAGTGTAAACTGCGTGCGGGTTCGATTTACCAAAGTGCTGATTCCTAAAAAAGCCGGAACAATTGATTTCAAACCGGTTTCGGTGACTGCGGACTTGGCTGTCAGCAAGAAAAGTCAGAACCGTGATCGGTTTTTTGGCGATTTCTTCGGGCCCCAGTACGAATATCAGCGTTTCGGAGTTGAATCAGATACGCTTCAATTGACAGTGCGGCAGTTGCCGCAAGCGGGAAAACCCGACGATTTCTACGGGCTTGTGGGTAATTATACCATTTCGGCCGATGCGACACCGAAAGAAGTCAATGTCGGTGACCCGATTACATTGACGATTCGCGTCAGCGGCAGCCGGTATTTAAAGCCCGTCCAATGGCCTGACCTTGAAAAGATTCCGGAGATGCCCGATTCTTTCAAGATTCCATCGGAGCGTTCCGATGGCGAAATTCGAAATAACGCAAAGGTGTTTACGCAAACGATTCGACCCAATCATGATAATGTCAAGCAGATACCGCCGATACCGCTGAGCTTTTTTGATGCCGATACCGGCAGGTACCGAACCGCCTCGACCAAACCGATTCCTTTACAGGTTTCGCCGACGCGTATTGTGACCGGGGGAGATGTTGAAAGCCACCAGTTTTCATCTGCCAGGACGCAGATCAAAGCAATCCAGGAAGGCCTGTCAGCAAACTACACCTCTCCGGATGCACTGGTTAATCAGCGTTTTTCCTTGTTGGATGCAATGACAAGTCCGGTCTTTATTGTTCTGTACGCGGTTCCATTTATCATTTTGATTGTCAGTGTGATGATTCGATATGCTCTCGCCGACAACCCGCAGCGGCAATCTGCCAACAAACGCAGAAAGGCCTATTCGCTGGCCGCCAAACAGCTTCGCTATGCCGCCACTCATGAAAAACCGTCACAGCAGGTTCTTGCCGCATTAAAACAGTATGTCGCTGATAAGTTCGCGAAATCAGCCGGAGCCCTGACTGCACAGGATTGTGGAGAGGTCATTTTCGAAAAGACGAACGATTCAGAGTTATCTGAACAGTATCAGGAAATCATGGCCCAGACCGAGGCCTCTGAATACAGCCCCATGGCGTTTAAACTGACGGATGAAAAACAAAAAGAAATCCTTGGGCTTTTAGCCGTCATCGAGAAGAAGGTGAAATGAAAATGAGAGATAAAATATTATTAGTTACCAGTCTCCTTCTCGGCATCTTGTGTGCCAATGCCGATGCAAAGCTGTCAAAAGATGAAGCATACCTTGCCTTTACACAAGCCAATGATGCGTTTGCGAAAGCCAATCAAGTTGCGGACAATCCCGAGCAGGCGAAAATGTTTTATCAGCAGGCAATTGCCGGGTATGAAAGAATTATCGAAGCCGGTGGGATTCATAACGCAGAGTTGTTCTGCAACCTTGGAAACAGTTATCTCTTGACCGATGATCTCGGACGGGCGATTTTGAACTATCGCCGTGCGCAGCGGTTGGACAATTCCAACCCGGACATTCACAAGAATCTGAATTTTGCACAAAGTAAACGGACTGACCAGTTTATGGTGACAACTCAGAAGAAGATTTTAGAGCGATTATTTTTCTGGCACTATGACTTTTCAATGAAAACACGGTTTATCATTGGGGGAATTTGTTTCGCAGTCTTTTGTATTTGGCTGGTATTAAAAGTATGGTTTGCCAGATGGCCCGCTGTGATACCTGTATGTTGTGTGATGGTCTTGATTCCGATTGCAATGATTGCTTCGGTTGCGATTGAGCAGCATTCATTGACAACCCATCGTAGTGGTGTGATCATATCAGAGTCGGTGGTTGCCCGGCAGGGAGACGGGGATAATTATCCGAAAAGTTTCAACGAACCACTTCACGCAGGCACCGAGTTTGATCTTATTGAACAGCGCCCTGACTGGCTTTACATTGAATTGCCAAATGGCCAGAATACCTGGATTCCCAGCCAATCAACAGAATTAATTTAATGCATTTTCTTATGGACTTAAACCTGTTATCACGTTTGATCCGTTTCCACTCTCCCTTCTCCCCTACCGTCCCAGTTTGGACAGAAGGAAATATCATCGAGCAAAATATAGCTGTTGAATTTTCAGGCACGACTAGGACTACCTTCTTGCCCCCCTATAACCTCCGGATTAGTCTATAACAAACGATCTCCTGCTCTACCTTCTCCTGCTTCTCCTACATGCCTTATCCTCTTAAAACTGAACCGGCACCATCCGGATTAATCACCCTGTTTTAATATTCTTTATAAAGTGTTTCGACACCATTTTGGATGCCAAAGGGGGTAGAAAGGGTAAATGTGGAGTAGGGATAAAAAGAAAAATCCACATTATTTGAATAATAATGGAGATTTTCATAGTGGAGCTGATGAGATTCGAACTCACGACCTCTTGCATGCCATGCAAGCGCTCTCCCAACTGAGCTACAGCCCCGCAACAAGCTGGTAAATTTAGCACAAAAACCCCTATAAGGCAAGGGTTTTAGAAATAGAAAATCGCACTTTTCATCATTTTAGCTGATTTTGGTTAAAAAAGCTTGAAATAGTCCTGCCTGACAGATAAAATCACGCGTTTCCGGTTCAGGACAGAAAACCGTTCATAAAGATGGCTCTGACGCGGGAAACGACAAATGACAAATCGCAGCGCAGCTTAGGCCAATGTAGCTCAACGGTAGAGCACCGGTTTTGTAAACCGGCGGTTGAGGGTTCGATTCCCTCCGTTGGCTTTTTTGTATTTATACGAAAAAGGGGAACCTGCCCCGGTGTTCTGATACCCAGACCCCAAAGCCCTTTCCCTTGTAACGGAAAATGGGAGTTATAAAATATGGAACAGGCAATTGCAAAAGCCGGTGCTTTAATTGAGGCGATGGAATATATCCGAAGCTTCAAAGGCAAAATTGTTGTCGTCAAGCTCGGCGGCAGTATTTTGGACGATCTTGAGCTTCAAAAGAAGCTCCTGACTGACATTGTCTTTATGTCAATCGTCGGTATGCGGCCGATCCTGGTGCACGGCGGCGGCAAAGCCATTACCGCAGCCATGAATCAGGCGGGACTGGAACCGGTCTGGGTTCACGGCCGGCGTTATACTGACGAGCGTACCTTAGCGATTGCCGAACATACGCTGGTCAAAACCGTCAACCAGCCCATTTGTGAGACACTCAATGATCTCGGTGTCAATAGCATGGGGCTCCATTCGTTAAGCAGTTGCGTGGTCTTTGCCGAACCGCTGAGGTTGGAAAACGGCGACGGACGCAAAGTAGATCTGGGGCAGGTCGGCAAAGTGTCCGAAATTAACGCCAGTCTACTGACGACCCTGTGCCAAAGCGGCGTGATCCCGGTCATCGCACCCGTCGCCCGTGCCAAAACCGGCGGAAAACTGAACGTCAATGCCGACAGTGTCGCCGGGCATGTAGCCGCGGCGGTCAGCGCCGAAAAACTGGTCGTTCTCAGCGACACCCACGGCATCCGGATGAATGTGGACGATCCGGAAAGCTGGGTGTCCAGCGTCAGTGAAGCGGAGATCGCAAAAATGATCGCTGACGGAATTATTTCTTCCGGCATGATGCCTAAAGTGGAATCCTGCATTACCGCATTGAACGGCGGCACCGGCAAAGCACATATTATTGACGGACGAATCCCGCACTCGTTGCTGCTGGAAATTTATACCGACAAGGGAATTGGATCGCAGATTACAAAATAATAATTAATACAGGCAAAAATCATGAATACACAAGACGTACTTTCCATGTTTGAAAAATATGTTATCGCCAACTACGGGCGACTCCCCAAGGTCATTACCAAGGGCAAAAACAATACGTTCTGGGACCTGGAAAATAATGAGATTCTGGATATGTTTCCCGGCTGGGCTGTCAGCGGCATTGGTCACTGTCATCCCAAAGTTGTCCAGGCGATCCAAAAACAGGCGGCCGAACTGCTGCATATCGATAACACCTTTTACACGATCCAGCAGGGCCAACTGGCCAAAATGCTGAGCGAACGGGCATTTGGCGGTAAATGCTTTTTCTGCAACAGCGGTGCTGAAGCCAACGAAGCGGCGCTCAAACTGGCGCGCAAGCACACACCGCGGGAAAAATATAAGTTTATCACGGCGGAAAAAAGTTTCCACGGCCGAACATTCGCAACCGTCACCGCAACAGGCCAGCCCAAGTACCACGAAGGCTTTCTGCCTCTGCCTGCGGGATTTGTCTATGTACCGTATAATGATATTGACGCCCTGCAGGAAGCGTTCGATGACGAAGTCTGTGCGGTCATGATCGAGCCGATTCAAGGTGAAGGCGGTATCCATGAAGCCACGCATGAATATATGCAGACGATTCGAGACCTATGCGATGAGCATAGCGCATTAATGATCCTCGATGAAGTTCAGACTGGTATGGGACGGACCGGCCGATGGTTCGGCTATCAGCATTACGAAGTGGTGCCGGACATCATTACAATGGCCAAGGCGCTGGGCGGCGGTGTCGCTATCGGCGCTATGATGGCACGGCCGGAAATCGCCAAGTCACTGGTGCCCGGAACACATGCCTCAACCTTTGGCGGAAATTCTCTGGCCTGCGCAGCAGGCATCGCTGTCATTGAGGCAATCGAAGAGGAAAAACTGCTCGAAAACGCCCGAACTGTGGGACAATATCTGCTTGAGAAGTTAGAGCAGCTTAAAAATAAATACCTGGTCATCGACCATATCCGGGGTAAGGGGCTGATGCTGGGCGTTCAGTTAACCATGCCGGGCGCTGCGATTGTCAGCCGATGCCTCGCCAAAGGACTGCGAATCAACTGCACTCAGGAAAGCGTTTTGCGAATCATGCCGTCGATGACGGTGACAAAAGACGAAATTGACCGGGCTGTTGCGATCATGGATGAGGTCCTCCGGGAAGGAGAGACATCGTGAAAAGTTTTCTCTCGATCATCGACTGCTCCACCGAAGAACTCCATGAATTGCTTGTGTTAACCGGTAAACTGAAAGCCCTGTACAAAAGCGGACAGCGGGATATCTGCCTGTCCGGCAAGGTGCTGGCAATGGTCTTTGAGAAGGCCAGTCTGCGAACACGCATCAGCTTTCAGGTCGCAATGCACGATCTCGGCGGAACCGCCATCTATATGAAACCCGAGGACATTGGGATCATCGGTCAGCGGGAACCGGCCAAAGATATGGCCCGGGTTTTCGCACGCTATGTGGATGGCATCATGGCACGAACCTTCTCGCACGAAACCATCGTCGAACTGGACCACTGGGCCAATGTACCGGTGATCAACGCACTCAGCGACTGGTCACACCCTTGTCAGGCGATGGCGGACCTGCAGACAATTCAGGAACACTGCGGTGACCTGAAAGGCTTGAAACTGGCTTATATCGGTGACGGCAACAATGTGGCCCGATCACTGGCATTTGCATGCGCCAAATTCGGCATGCAGTTCGCCTGTGCCTCGCCGGAAAGTTATCAGTTGGATGCCGACTCACTGAATACCGCCAATTCAATCTTTGCTGACTGTGCCGTCCTGACCAATGATCCGGTTCAGGCCGTCAAGGATGCACAGGTCGTTTATACCGATACTTGGGTCAGCATGGGCCAGGAAGCGGAAAAATCGCAGCGCATCAAAGATTTTGAAGGATTTTCTGTAGACGAAGATTTGATGGCAAACGCCCCGAAGGATGCCAAAGTGATGCACTGTCTGCCGGCTTATCGGGGGTATGAAATCTCTGACGGCATAATGGAATCAGAAAATTCCATCGTCTTCGATCAGGCGGAAAACCGGCTTCACTTCCAGCGGGCATTGTTAAAATACCTGATGAGCTAAATCCTTGCGAACTGAGGGCTAAATGAAAATTCTCGTCGCAACCACGAATCCCGGAAAACTGCAGGAGTTAACCGAACTGCTCGGCGACGTTGCCGCAGATATCCAGTGGACCTGCCTGCGTGACTTCCCGAATATCTCAGAGGTCGAAGAGGACGGCGACACCTTCGCACATAATGCTCAGAAAAAAGCTCTCGGCTATGCCAAAGCAACGGGTTTGTGGACACTCGCCGATGACTCCGGACTTGTGATCGACGCCCTGAACGGTCGTCCCGGCGTACAGAGTGCCCGCTTTGCCAACGACGAATGCCAAAGTACGAACCGCAGAACTATTGATATTGCGAATTACCAAAAGGCCCTTCGTCTATTAAAGAATGTGCCACGCTCAGAACGGACTGCCCGCTTTGTTTGTCACCTGTGCCTTGCGAATGATAAGGAAATTTTACTTCAGGCTGAAGGCACCGTCGAAGGAGTCATTATAGACAACCCTGCCGGGGACAATGGTTTTGGATATGACCCGATCTTTTATGTCCCCGAACTGAAAAAGACCGTCGCAGAATTGGGAAATCACCAAAAAAACGTGATCTCGCATCGCGGCAATGCGATTCGAAAGTTAAAACCTCCGTTGGAAAATCTGCTTAAAAAATAATGCAGCCGATTACAGGCCTGCTTAGAATTTATAGACCATTGTGAACGCCACTGACGGTGCGTGCGAACGATACATCTCTCCATCATAGTTGCGCTTGTTGAAGTCTTTATTGAAAATCCCCAACAAATTCATCCCGTCAACACGGAACGTCAGGTCTTCATTGGGCTGATACTGCAAGCCTAAGTTCAGATAGTAATTTCCGCGATAGGACCGATTCCAACCTCCCTTAATAAACGTATTACCATTCGCATCTCTTTGGTAATGGTCGTAGTCTTTCAGACCCGTAAATCCCCAGTAAACACGCATGGAACCATCCAGCGTCCAGCGATCATTCAATTTATGCTCGGCCGTAACTTTCGTAATATGATTCGACCAGCGGGCAAAATCATTACCAACACCATTCCCCATCGACGTGACAATTGTACTCTTACCCGGTTGAAGACTGAAATCATACAACTTTGAATAGGAGTGTGAAATCCCGAACCGAGTGTTTTCCGTATGATAGTAGCCCTCCAGTTCAAATCCCCAATCACGCTGTACCCCCACCGGAACGGGTGCGCTGTCGGCTCCGGAAAAGGTGATTAGATCCAAATTATAATGGACATAAACAGATGCCGCTAAGTCTAAAGCATCACTCTGCTCACGTTCATAACGTAATTCAACGCTATCAAGTTTTTCGGGATCTCCATCAGGTTTACCGCTTAATGCGCCGATTCGCATTTCCTCTTCGAAGTTCGCCCTCACCGAACGAGCCCACATGAGTTTATAGACATCTTTTTCATTCGGTGCAAACACCAGAGAAGCACGCGGCGAGAACATTCTTTCGCTGTACGTATGATCATCAATTCTGGCGCCCAAAAAGGATGTCCACTGGTCATTGATGTTCCATTGGTACTCGCCCAATATCGAATACATATTACTCGACCATCGTTCTAAGGAGACGCCAGCGGCAGATATAGCACTGTTAACAAATCCGTCATTGGGCCACCCGAGACCATTCATACCTAATTCATGATGAGAAACTTCAACACCCATGGCAATTTTATGCTGCTTATTAAAATCATGCCTCAGCATCGCTTTGCCGTAGTATTCATCCTCTCGGTATGAATCCACGACCCCATTGTCAATAAACCGCTCGTAATCCATCATGTCGTAACTAAATGCATATTCAACCGATGTTTTCTCGCTGAGTTCTTCTTCGTATCCGATATAGCCGGTGAGCTGTTGATAGCCGTAGCCGTTGGGCTGAAGCGGTATGAGACTCGATGAGCCCCAGTCCCATAAATGTTCCGCCCAGCCTGTGGGATCGCGGGCAATATAGCCCTTATACCATGCAAACTGCTTGCCCCCTCGCGTATAGCGAGCCCAGAGGTCCCAGTTGCCTTTCGTCATCTGAGCATACAGCTTTATCGGGGGCAGATTTCTGTGAGCCTCGCCATCGTTATAGACCGACACGCCGGTCAGCGCATCGCCGGCTTGATAACCATCAGCCGGGAACGGCCCGGGCCCAGCTCCCCAGGCCGGATCCCACCAACCCGTTGTGCTTGGAAAATCACCTGCTAAAATGATGGGCGCAGATTTCTCGCCAGCCCCCCGATATCGTCCGATTCCCGCATACAAAAAGAGGCCGCCGTCATCGTCATAAAATTTTCGTCCATGTTTGATTTCCGTTGAGTAGAATTCTTCAACCGCTCCGGCACGTGTGGTTATTTCCGTTCCCTGGAAAGTTTCAGCGCTGTGTGTGACAATGTTAATAACCATCGAAACAGCACCCGGCCCGTAAAGTGCCGATCCCGGGCCGCGTATGACATCGATATGATGAATATCCCGCATCATCGACAAGTCTTTCTCACTGATCACCCCATAATGCGTCCGGTCATTCATCACACGACCATTGACCAGCAGCAGATACTTGTCGTCACGGTCATTCATAATACCGCGAAGACCCATATTATCCGGTTCCCAAAGATTGTGAATCCACTGCAAATTGGGCACATAAATATCCAGCAGTTCAAACAAACTCCGGGCGCCCGATGCCTGGATATCTTTTTCTGTAATCGTCGTCACTGCAGCCGGGACCAACCGCGGGTCTGCGTCTGTCAGAGTGGCCGTCGAAGCAATTTCAATATTCATCAATTGCTCCATAGACATATCAAACAAATCTTCCGGCTCAAGGACTTCTGCCGCCTGAGCAGAGAAAACCAATACGAAAAGAAGCAATCCGAATTTAATCGCAATTCCAATTCCACAATTTAACTTTGGTTTTTTCATAACTTATACCTTTGCTGCTTAACAACCAAAAACAATCTTGAAATTCAAGACCTTTGCTTGCCACATAAAAGTACTCCTTTTTAATAAAGAAAACCGTTAACTCATCGTCTAACAAATAAGCTGACTAAAGCAGCAATAAGTGTAAAATAAGAAAAATAATCATAAGCCCTTTTAAATAAGAATCTTATGGGGGAAGATGCAATTAAAATGTATCCGAAATATTGGATTTATTCGGACCTTTAAGAGAGAGTTTCTACATAACACTCTTTTTCTCCAGTATCCGGAGAAATTGAAATTTACTTGACATCCAATATGATGGTTTGTTATCTATCTTCTATTCCGATATAGAAATTGGTCAAAATAGAGTTGTTTCGACCTTAATTGTAATTATTTATCTGTTATATATTTGGTGCTCATCTTATGGCAAAATCGGCAAGTAAATCACTGGTGATTGTCGAATCACCCGCGAAAGCAAAACCCCTTTTAAAAAACTTTTTGAAAACCCAATCGTGATGTATCATTTAAAACTTATAGGAAAGTGTAAATGCCAGCGATGGGGCGCTTGAACGATAATCACCGTAAGAATTAAATCCGTACAACGTCTTATTGTACTTCTTGTTGAAAAGCCCCATCAAATCATACGCATCGAGACGTATTGTCATATTTTTATTCGGCTGATACTGCAATCCCATACTTAGAAAAACACTGGGACCGTACGGCTTATCATAGCCGGAATCTCTTGAAACCGGGCTGCTCTTATCCGTCACATATTGAGCGTAATCCTTAGCCCCCGGAAATCCCCAGTAAATCTGGGCATTGCCGTCAAGTTTCCATTTGTTGCCAAATTTATAGCTGGTAACAATCTTGGAAATATGATTGCTCCAGTTGGCTAAATCATCCCCATATCCAAAAGGTTCAGCAGAATAGTTGTTAACAACGCCTTCGCTATTATAAAAGTTCAACAATTTTGTATATCCGTGTGACAAGGATAGTTTAAAATCATTTTTTTGATAGAGTATTTCTGCTTCGATCCCAAAACATTGATAATCCCCGATACTCGTCGTCCCCCCATATGCATCCTCCGAATAACTGATTCCGGAATCCCATGCGATAACATCCAAATCAAAATAATAGCCGCTGACCGCAAACCAGAGATTTGGCGAGTGTTGGCGTTCATAGCGAATTTCAACAGTATCCATTTCTTCAGAATCGCTTTTCTTGTTGCTCAAATCCCATTTGTACCTCATTTGTTCTGCAAACGTCATCCGCTGTGACCGTCCGAGCATCAACTTCCATGTATCCTTATCATTCGGAGCATGGACCAGAGAAAACCGCGGCGAAAACAAATAATCTGTCGTTTCGGTTTTATCCATTCGCACACCAAAAAAAGCAACCCACTGGTCATTAAATCGCCATTGATCTTCCACAACCCCGGAATATGTGTTCGATGACCAACTGGGTGAGTTCCCGTTATACGGCGCTCTTTCATAAGGAGCCAATAAAACATCGTCCCCCGGGAATCCGGGACTGTCCAACCCAAATCGCTCATGTGACCATTCGCCTCCAAACGCAAGCGAATGCTTTTCACTGAGTTCCCAATTTGCCAGAAGTTTAAAAAGATACTCATCTTCACGATGGCTCAAATTCCATCTCGTATTCGTTTCACTATTGAAGGAGGCCCGCTCAAAATCAAACATATCATAACTAAGAGTATAATGGATTGTTAAATCACTTGAAATCTCCTGTTTGTATCCGGCGGACATTGTTAACTGCTGATAACCACTACCGGGCTGATAAAGATCGCTATGGCTCGGATAGGTGTCAAGAGCATCCGCAGACATCCAACCATACGGAGTGCTGGCCAGGTTGTCCTGGGCATAGGTAAACTGCTCTCCGCCGCGGGTATAGCGTGTCCAGAATTCAAACGGGCCATCGGTGTATTCAATATGAAACTTGATACGTTCCAGACCTCGATACGACGCATTATAACGATTAATCTGATAGTCAACACCTTCACCACTGGTCACCGGAGTACCCCAAAGATCCGTAAAAGAAGCGCCTAATACAAAAGGTGCATCTCCTTGATCCGCCCCCAGATACTTATCAATCCCAAAATAGGCAAAGATACCCTTCTCGTCATCAAGTTTTTTTCCATATTTTATTTCTTGAGAATAGAATTCTTCAACAGCACCCATACGCGATGTAAATTCAAGCCCTTCAAACGTCATCGCATTGTCTGTAACAATATTGATAATCATGGATAGTGCGCCGGCGCCGTAAATGGCCGAACCGGGACCGCGAATCACATCAATATGATGGATATCGCCCAGCATGGAAAGGTCGCGTTCACTGAGAACGCCATAGTGGGTTCGCTCATTCATCACCCTGCCGTTCACCAAAAGAAGATACTTCTCTTCGCGGTCACCGTTAATACCGCGTACGCCTAAATGTCTCGATTCCCAGTGATGCAGAATCATCTGAAGGTTCGGAACATAAATCTCCAGAAGTTTATTCAGACTGCGAGCACCACTGGCCTGAATATCTTCCCGGGTAATTGTTGTTACAGCAGAAGGTTGCAGACGGCGTGTTGTTCTGGTTAAGGAAGCCGTCGGTTCGATTTCAACATTCATTAACTCTTCCAGAGACATTTCAAACAAATCTCTTTTTTCTGTCAATTCAGCATAAACAGGTAACACTGCCGTCAAGAAGACAAGGAAGCACAGTAATATCTCCAATACACATGCGTTTTTAAAGTTTTTATTAGGCATTTTTCTCTATTTATCAAAACGGACACGACAGGTAATTTTACTGACAGGTTACTCTTCGGCTAAATTCATCCGTCACTTATTGAAATTATATTAAGTCTCATAAAAACAGGTTCTTACCAAATCACTCTGATTCTTCGTAAATTATTCCAGATTCGATGCTTTTTTATCAAGCCCTAGTTAGAACTTATCTGAAATGATACTTAGGATATATTATTTGGGTAGAGTTAATGATTAATTGAAATTTACTTGACATCTAATATGATGGTTTGTTATCTATCGTCTATTCAGTAATGGAAATCAGGCAAAATAGAGGCATTATTGCTCTTAATTGAAATCGTTCATCTTTATATTGGTACATAACTTATGGCAAAATCGAGCAACGGCAAATCATTGGTGATCGTTGAATCGCCCGCAAAAGCAAAAACGATCAACAAATATCTCGGCGGCGACTTCGAGGTTTCTGCTTCGATGGGGCACATTCGCGATCTGCCTTCTAAGGGGATGAATGTCGACATCGAAAATAATTTCGAGCCGACCTATGAGATCACGCCGGGGCGAAAAAAAATGGTAAACTCGCTCAAATCCACCGCCAAAAAATGCGCCAATGTTTACCTGGCAACTGACTTGGACCGTGAGGGAGAGGCCATCGCCTGGCATCTCAAAGAGGCGCTGGGACTGGATGATGATAATACTTACCGCGTCGTTTTTAACGCCATTACCAAAGACGCCATCAAAAAAGCGTTCGCAAATCCCGGAAAAATCAACATGGACCGCGTGATGGCCCAGCAGGCCCGACGGATACTCGACCGCATCGTCGGCTATCAAATCAGCCCTGTCTTGTGGAAGAAGGTAGCCCGCGGACTCAGTGCCGGACGGGTGCAGTCGGTCGCCGTCAAGATCATTGTCGAACGCGAACGCGAAATCCGTGCTTTTGATCCGCAGGAATACTGGCTGATGCCCGCCGTTTTCACCAATGATCTCAACGCAAACCTAACCGCTGCCTGGCAGGCGTTCCTGAACACCAACAACGATAAAGAACCCACACTCGCCGAGCAAAACAAATGGCTTGCCGACCGCAAGGCCTTTAAGGCGGAGTTGGTTAAGATCAATGGCGAAAAGTTCCATACAGATAACGAACTACAGGCCAAAGGGATTCTGGCTTCCTTGAAGGATGCCGGCTACGCGATCACGGATATCGTCACTCGACGTGTCCAATCCAAACCTGCCCCTCCGTTCATCACCTCGACCCTGCAACAAGCCGCGGCCAACCGTATGGGGTTTGCCGCCAAACGCACCATGCGAGTTGCGCAACAGCTCTATGAAGGTATTGACCTGGGATCCATGGGTTCTCTGGGACTGATCACCTACATGCGTACCGACAGCACACATTTATCCACAGAAGCACTGAATGCAGCGCGTCATTATATCGAAACGCAGATCGGGAAAGAATACATACCCGAAAAACCGAATTTCTACGCTTCAAAAAAAGGCGCTCAGGAAGCCCATGAAGCCATTCGTCCGACGGACCCTGATCTGGACCCCGATGACATCAAACCGTTCCTGAATGATGAGCAGTTTAAGCTGTATGATCTGATTTGGCGACGGTTCATTGCCTGCCAGATGGCCCCGGCACAATGGGACACAACACGCATCGAGATTGCCGGTACACATAATGATTTCACTTGTCAATATCGGGCCAACGGACGTGTTCTCGTATTTGATGGCTTCACGAAAGTATGGTTTACCTCAACGGAAGACCCGCAGTTACCCGCCGTTGGAACCGGTGACGCACTGGCAACGGTTTCTGTCGATGCCATTCAGCACTTTACCAAGCCGCCCGCCCGCTATACGGAAGCATCGCTGGTCAAGGAGTTGGAAAAAGAAGGAATCGGCCGCCCCAGTACGTATGCATCGATCATTTCTACAATCCAGGATCGAAAATATGTCGAAAAGCTCGAGCGTACATTCAGCGCAACCGACCTTGGAGAGGTTGTTACCGACAAGCTCGAAGAATGTTTCCCGCGAGTGATGGATATCGCCTTTACACGTCACATGGAAGAACAACTCGACAAGATCGAGGAACAGCATCTCAACTGGATCGATGTTTTGAATGAGTTTTACGGCCCCTTTCAGGAAAATCTTGAAAAGGCCGCAAACATGAAACACGCCAAGGCCGAAACACAACCGAGTGACTATACCTGCCCGGAATGCCGAAAACCGATGGTTTATCGATTTGGGAAAAACGGGCGATTCCTGAGTTGCTCGGATTACCCGACCTGTAAATACGCCTGCCCCTGCGACCGTGAGGGTAAAATAATGGAACAGGTGGAGAGCCAACATAAATGCCCGAACTGCGAGAAGCCGCTGATCGAAAAAACCGGACGTTTCGGGCCGTTTTTGGGTTGCTCGGATTATCCGAATTGCAAAACGATCCTGAAAATGGACAAGGAAGGAAACCCCCTGCCGCCGTCGCCGCCGCCGGAACCAACAGGCGTTCACTGTTATAAATGCAAAGACGGCCAGCTGGTCATCCGTCAAAGTAAGCGCGGACCGTTTATGGGCTGCAATCGATTCCCTCGCTGCCGAACGATCGTCAGCATGAAGAAGCTGGATGAGCTCAAGGAACTGCAAGCCGCCGGCAAATGGCCGCCCGCTGATATCGACAAGGCGAAAGAAATCGTTTCCGTTGCAAAAGAAAAACCCAAAAAAGTCACCAAGAAAAAAGCGACCAAAAAGAAAAGTGAAAAAACGAGTTGAAGTCATGGCTAAAGAAACCAATATTCAGCCCGAACCGTTTGAAACCGTTGAGCCGATCGGCAAGCGTGTTCTGATTCGAAAAGACGAAGACAAAAAGCAAACCAAAGGTGGTATTCAGCTTCCGGATAATATTGAAATTCCGACGATCACCGGCCGGATCGTCTCGGTCTCGGCCGAAGTGGATATGTCCAGCGAAGTGCCCCTCAAGCAATATGACAAAGTACTGTTCAACCCAAAAGGCGCGATTCCGGTGGATTTTGAAGGGAATAACCGGCTGTTTGTGGTAGCGGTGGAAAACGTCGTGGCGGTTTTTCGAAAACAGTAAAAAAATGGTACCCCAATAAAAGAATACGGCCGAGCCACACCCGTCGCCCGGCCATATTTCCTCAACACCTCCTCCGTGCCAATCTCCGATCTTTTTCCTTGGACACTTATGTCCTTATATATCAGTGCAGGTTTCGGCACCAAGAGGAAGAGGGTTTTATTTTTTGTTTATGTGTATTTTCTCCTGAAGAAAACCGCCGACCCCAATCCCAAAAGAAGGATGGTTGCCGGTTCCGGAACTTCATCGCCATCTTCGCCAGGAATAAAGGTTTCACCGTTATTTTCATCATCGCCCGGAGCATACGGGTTCGTCTCTTCCTTTTCATCGATGGGCTTAGTGGTGCCGTTATAGATGAAATTGCCCGGGTCGTAATAACTTCCCGGAGTGATTGCAGCCGGAGATCGAATCGGACTGCCGATGATACGGCCCCCGCCCCCGCCGGTCCCATTAGCGCCTTGGATGATCTTGACGCCCGGAAGCTCTTCCTCATACGCCTGGCGTGTAAAAACGGCAACCACCATTTTCGGAGAATCGATCTGAATCGTCGTGTCCGGAGTCCCTGTAGCAGATACATCACCCAGCCAGTACAGAAAACGATAGCCCGGTTTAGGAATGGCTGACAACGAAACCGTTTGCCCGATTTCCATCTCATGAACACCCGAACCCGGTGTCACAGAACCGGCGTCCGGAGGACTTTGCTGAATCAGCAGGGCATAGCTGTCGGCCTGCTGAGCCTGCGCGGATACGGCCGAGATCAGAACGGAGAGACTAAAAACCAAACTCAAGATCAGCTTGTTGTTCATTCGCTTTTTCATCTTTCCTTCCCCCAGAAAGGTCAAATGTCATTTACATTGTTTCGCTGTGCATTACGCCCGCTTACGTCGATGTTTCAAAGATAGAACCGCCCCGCCGGCAAGCAGAATCAGCGTCGCCGGTTCCGGAGTTTGGTCGCCGCCATTCTCGCCACCGGGTACGTATCCATCATTACCCGGGGAATTTACTTCATAGGTACCAATTATCGGAGCATAATCGCTGAAGATAACGAGAAAGAAGGAAGTTTCATACGAAACCAATGCACCGCCCTCAAACACCCAGGTCGCCTTGTCATCTGACAAAAGCTCTGCTTGGGAATCGACACCATACGAATCGGCCCCGCCCAGAGTCTCCATGGCATCCATATCATCCTCGGTGAAGGCATCAGGATTAAAGCCGAACAAGTCGAATGAAGTGATCACAACATCAGATGTGTTGAAAACCTGATAGGCATAAACATAACGCTGTTCATTATAACTTGCAAAGCTATCAAGCTCGGGCAGGTTCTGGATATCCGTGTCATACACCGCAAATTCAAGAAACCCGGATGCACCATTTTGATTAAATGTTGAATACCCGCTGTAATCTTCGAAATCCGTTTCCGGCAACAACGTCAATGCCGCTTGCGATGTCGGAATCAAGACCGCTAACACCACCATACAGAACAATATGTGTTTCTTTATCATCACCATAAATCACCTTCCCTGACTAATTGTTATGTTTTCTTCTGATCACAAAACCCGCACCCAAAGCCAGCAACGCCATCGTCGCCGGTTCCGGAATCGGACTGTAGAGATTGCCTTCAAACGCGCGGTACACACCTCCTGAAATTCCGGAAGCCATACCATCGACGATCGTATAGGGTTGGGGACTGTCAAACCAAAGAACTGCGGAATCCTGACCTGGCAATATCGGGGATGAAAAAAAGGCATCAACACTGAAATTGGAGCCAATGATACTCCACATGGCAGGATCGCCGGCCTCGCTTGGAACAGGTTTGAGAGCAGATACAATCGCATCGCTCAGCAATTCAACAGAAAACCACTGGATATTGTAATCCGGTTCGAGTATTTCATAGTTATATCGATAGTAACCAGTGGTAGGCGAATCTTCAACCCAACTGTGGACAATGAACGTTTCACTCCCTCCCACCTGGGTAAACTCAAAACCGTCGAAATCCTCTGAATCGACGACAATCCCCGCAGAGAGACTCGGTGGTACCATCAGGGCCCCCAGCAGCATCAACCCCATCCATAACATTAACTTCTTCATCATGCTCTCCTTTATCGAACCAATAGATTAGTACGTACTTTTCACCTATCCTTGAAAAGTAAAAGGAGTTCAGCCTTGTGAAATGCAACTCACTTCGGTGCCGAACGGCTTTTACAATTTTTCAGAAAGAAATATTCTTACTTAAAAGAGCTCCCCGAAAGCAATTCGCTCTCAGGCACCTCTCCTCCACGGCACATCACGCAATCGCGCAACATCGCCGCTCTTCATCCTTTCCTCAAAATCCATGTAAAAGTCTTTCCAACACCTCCTCAGTGTCCGAAATGAAGTTTTTTGATGCCTTGGATGGCGTCGATCAAAAAAACTTCCTGTTAATCAAAGATTCTTTTCATTCCCTCAACTGTTTGTCAATCAAGTACAACGATCGAACCTCGCTCCTCACAGAAAGTCTTTCCAACACCCACCCAAAGTAACCACAAAACAGGCCTCAAATAGTCCTGTGCTTTCCTCGAAAATACAACTCGATGCTACTATGTCTTTTCTTCCCTACTCCCCCGAGTATTTGATGTTGACCTTATTAAAGCAAAATCATCCTGAAAAGTCAAGAGAAAAAATAATTAATTTTCCTCCTCCCCTGATGCGGCCATCTTGCCTGAGGGGTCGAAATTCGTCTATATCCGGAATTAACAATCACTTAGGCGATTTACGGCCACCGGAAACAGTCTTTCCCTGCACATAACGTCCGATATTGCGGATCGCCTGTCGCAAGCGATGCTCATTCTCGACTAATGCAATACGCATATAATTTTCGCCATTTTCACCGAAGGCCCTACCCGGCGAAATAACCACATTGGCATTCTCCAAAAGATCCATCGCAAAATCAATGCTTCCCTTGCCTTGTGAGTGTTGCTCAGGCACACGTGCCCAGACAAACATCGATGCCCGCGGAACCTCGACCTCCCAGCCGATCCGTTTCAACCCGTCACACACCACATCCCGGCGTGCTTCATACTTAGCATTTTGTTCCTTGATCGCATCATCGCAGTGACGCATTGCAATAATGCTGGCAATTTGAATCGGCTGAAAAATCCCGTAATCATAATAGCCCTTGACCGTCGCCAATGCCTCAAGCATTTCTTTGTTCCCGGCGGCAAACCCGATACGAAAACCCGCCATGCCGTACGGTTTGCTCATCGTGGTAAATTCCACCCCTACATCTTTAGCACCTCTAGCCGACAAAAAGCTCGGCGCATGATAATCGCCGAAATTCGTCTCGCCATATGCAAAATCATGGATTACCGCGATGTTAAACCGTTTCGCCAGATTCACGACCGTCTCGAAAAACCCCGGGTCAACCGTCATCGCCGTCGGATTGTGCGGATAGTTCAAAATCAGCAGTTTCGGCTTGGGAAAAAGGTGCTCGCACACATACCCGATGGTATCCAGAAACGTCTGGTCGTTGCCGAGCGGAACGGTAATCACATTGCCGCCCGCCAGCGCGACACCGTAAATATGAATCGGGAACGCCGGGTCCGGCACAATCGCCATGTCGCCCGGCCCAAGCATCGCAAGGCACATGTGGCTGAAACCTTCCTTGGAACCAATGCAGGCCAGCACTTCGTTGTCCGGGTCCAGCGTAACGCCCCATTTACGCTCATATTTCAACGCCATTTCCCGGCGGAGATTATAAATGCCTTTAGACACACTGTAGCGGTGATTGCGGGGGTCACGAACCGCCTCGCACATCTTCTCGATCACCAGATCCGGAGCCCCGTCCATCGGATTGCCCATCCCCAAGTCGATAATATCGATGTCCTGACGGCGCTTCTCCAGTTTTAACGCATTCAGCCGCCCAAACAAATACGGCGGCAGGCGTTTCATGCGAGACGCTGTTTCAATTGTAAACTCTTCCATAGTATGGTTATTCCTTATGTGAATATTTTGGTCGTATTATCTCAAATTAGCGAAAAAAAGCAAAAATAAAAATCCATCAGATCCGCTGCAGATGAAATATATACCCTAATTTATCATCTTTTTGTTTCGGTCAGGTGGTGGGGTTTTAGCCAAAAATTCACGGGTAATGTTAAAAAAGATATGAAACGCTGACGGTTCCCAAACTATCTTTTCCGCTTTGCTCTTTGAATTCCTGCGTAAAAAATGTTTGAGAATAGCCGATTTCGAAGCTCTTATATGTATAAACTGCACCAATCTGTAATTCGCCAACCAACGGTTCGGGACTTAAACCCGTTAAAAACCGGTTGTATTCAACCGCTCTGGCTCCAAAACGAGCAAAGAAATACCCGGATTTATCCGTTTTCTTTCGGAATATCGAAATTCCCGATGGCAGATTCATTCGACCCGGACCGAATGTATTGCCCAGATTGAAACCGTAACGAAAGGTCAGCCCCGCCTGAACGTGCCGATGAACGGAACCTGCCGTAAAACCGTACTCTGCTATGACATCCGTCTTGTCTGTTGGTTTTAGGGGGCCGTCGGTAATCCGGTACTGCCGGACATAGGTAAAATCGGCCGCGGGTTCATCACTAATCTGATTTTCCCAACCCTCGGGTTTGTCTGAACGAAGCCATTCATGAATTTCATCCTGAACCTCTTCAGCTTTTGATGATGGTCCAATGACGCCCACGTTCAGTTCGATATGCTCCAGAACATCATTTGTCGCCCGCTGAACAAACATGCCGCCATACAGCCAGCCGGCAAAATACATATCCTCCGACTTGCGTTGAGAGGGATGACCCGGATTGTCGGGGGTGTAAATATTCTGACCGATGAAGAAACCAACCGCCGTATCTACTGCTTGTTCGGTTCCGGCGGCATCCCAATTCGAAAAATCCTCGAGCCACTGCCAGTGAGGCTGAGCCAGGTAAACCAGCTTACCCCCATGCGTATAATGCCGATCCGTTTTGCCATTAGGTTTTATTAACCGACTGTCATTTTCACCATATACGGATAACACATTATCGGCTACAACATGACCGGTTGAATATGTAAACAACAGGCATATAAATAATATTGTGATAATACCTAGCTTTTTCATAGCTCAGAAATCCTTGATTTGGAATTCTCCTACTCCCATTCGATGGTGGCAGGCGGCTTGCTGGATACATCATAAACCACACGGTTGACACCGCGTACTTCGTTGATGATCCGACTGGCAATACGCCCTAATACCTCATGCGGCACATGAGAGAAATCGGCCGTCATAAAATCGGTCGTCTCGACGCACCGCAAAGCGATCACATGCTCATAGCTGCGTTCATCGCCCATCACACCGACCGTTCCGACCGGCAGCAGCACCGCCAACGCCTGGCTGATTTGCCGATACAGCCCCGCCGCTTTGATTTCCTCGATTAAAATATCATCCGCTTCCCGCAGAACCGCCAGTTTTGCCTCGGTAATATCGCTTAGCACCCGCACCGCCAGCCCCGGCCCCGGAAACGGATGCCGCCAGACCATATCCTCCGGCAGACCCAGATATTCACCCACAAGCCGCACCTCATCTTTAAAAAGATCACGCAAGGGCTCGACCAACTCAAAACCAAGTTGTTCGGGCAGTCCGCCGACATTATGATGTAGTTTGATATTGGCTGCCAGGTTGCCATCTTTGTTGCCGGACTCAATGACATCCGGATACAGCGTACCTTGTGCGAGGAATTTGGCGTTTTCGATTTTGTCGGCTTCGGACTTAAACGCTTCGATAAATTCGGCGCCGATGATCTTGCGTTTTTGCTGCGGATCGGTCACGCCCGCTAATTTTTCAAGGAATTTATCGGCCCAATCCACTGTATGCAGGTCAATTTTGAAATGTCCGCCGAACATCGACTCGACACCTTCTCGCTCGTTTTTGCGAAGCAGTCCGTTATCGACAAAGATACAGACCAACTGGTCGCCAATGGCCTTATGCAGCAGAGCCGCGGTAACCGCCGAATCAACGCCGCCGGAAAGACCGCAGATGACGGTATCGCTGCCGACTTGCTCGCGGACCTTGGCGACGGTCTCCTCGACAAAATCGCTCATCTGCCAGTCGCCGGCACAGTCGCAAACGTCATACAGGAAATTCTTAAGAATATCCGCCCCGCGTGGCGTATGTGTTACTTCCGGGTGAAACTGCACACCATAGAATTTTCCGCCTTTATGCCGCACTGCCGCAAACGGACAGGTCGGCGTCGCGGCCAGCGACGCAAAATCACCGGTCAGTTGATTGACCTGGTCGCCATGGCTCATCCAAACCGTCGTATGGTCGGGCAGCGTTTTGAACAAATCGCTGTTGTCCGTAATCTCAAGCGCGGTTCGGCCGTACTCGCGGCTGTGGGCCGGTTTGACTTCGGCACCCAAAATCTTACAGCCGATCTGCATGCCGTAACAGATCCCCAGCACCGGCACACCCAATTCGAATATCCGCGGGTCGCACATGGGGGCGTTTTCGGCATAGACACTGGCCGGACCCCCCGACAGGATAATCCCCTTAACGCCTAGTTGGGCAAGTTTTTCAATCTTGACCGTGGGTTGATAGATTTGTGAGTATACTTTATGCTCACGTACCCGGCGGGCGATGAGTTGGCCGTACTGGCTTCCAAAATCAATGATCGCTATAACTTCTCGTGCCATGTGACTTCAATCTTCTTCTTATTTTTCAAATGATTCATAACCGGAGTAATTCGGCGATTCTTTGGTAATCAGAATATCGTGCGGATGCGATTCGTTAACCGTCGCGGCACTGGTGCGAACGAATTTGGCGTTATGCCGCAAGGCATCAATCGTCTGTGTTCCACAATATCCCATTCCGGCCCGAATACCTCCGACCAGTTGATATACATAATTACTGAGTGTCCCGCGATATGGCACACGTCCTTCGACACCCTCTGGCACCAGTTTGTCCCGCTCTGTGGATTTATCCTGACCGTAACGATCAGCCGAACCCTGTACCATCGCCCCTATCGAACCCATGCCGCGGTATTCCTTGAACTGTCGGCCCTTATAAATAACCAACTGCCCCGGGCTTTCGGCTAATCCTGCAAACAGTGAGCCAAGCATCACGCTGGATGCCCCTGCGGCAATGGCTTTAGTAATATCGCCGGAATGTCGGACACCGCCGTCAGCGATGACCGGAACACCCGCATCTTCGGCAACCGAAACCGCATTCATGATCGCTGTGATTTGCGGCATACCCACGCCGGAAATGACCCGTGTGGTACAAATGGCACCGGGGCCGATACCAACCTTGACCGCGTCGACACCTGCATCGACCAAATCTTTCGCCGCCTCAGCAGTTGCGATATTGCCGGCGATAACATCAATTTTGTAATTGGATTTAATCCACTTGACCATTTCGATGACGTTTTTAGAATGGCCGTGAGCTGTATCGACGACAACCACATCCGCTTCGGCTTCAATTAACGCCTTAACACGGTCCCTGTCTTTGACGCCCACCGCAGCCCCGACTCGCAGCCGTCCGCGTATGTCACGAACCGCATATGGAAACTGCTGGACCCGGTCGATATCCCGCATGGTAATCAGGCCGGCTAATTGGCCGTCCTTTTTGACCAGCAGCAATTTTTCAACCTTATGTTTTTTGAGGATTTCCTGAGCCTGCTCCAGCGTGGTCCCCGCCGGGCCGGTCACCAGATTTTTCTGGGTCATCACATCCTTTATCTGTACCGAATCATCCGTCAGGAACTTTAAATCACGACGGGTTAGAATCCCGGCCAGTTTCCCGTTTTCAACAATCGGAATACCCGATACATTCTGCTCCTGCATCAGGTCCCGGGCAAACATCACTGACATCTCCGGGTTCAGCGTAACCGGATCAAGGATCACACCATTTTCCGACCGTTTGACCTTGGTTACTTCGCGCCTCTGGGCCTCGACCGACAGATTTTTATGAATAATGCCGATGCCGCCTTCCTGGGCCAGGGCAATCGCCAGCGCCGACTCAGTAACTGTATCCATCGCCGCCGAAATAATCGGGATATTGATATTGATATTGCGGGTCAGACGGGTCGCCGTATTGGCCTCACTCGGCACAAAATCACTTCGGGCCGGAATCAGCAGAACATCGTCAAATGTAATACCTTCTGATACTATTTTGTCTAACTTCATGGCTTCCTCCCATTTAAGGGTCTATGGGTTCCTATAAACGGAGCAGTCTACTCAAGATAGACGCATTCGTCAAAGAAAATCCGACCGATGCAAACAAATGAAAGGCAGATCTGTCAAAATACTCGTAAGTCTTTAATTTCCCTCATATTTCGACGACATTGTTTCATAGAAACAGCTTTCAGTCATCCAAAAACAAACATTTAGTGACTTGATAATATCACAGGTAACGCTATACTAAGCGTCGGTTTCGGGCACAAAGACAGAAGGAAAACCCAAACACCCGGCGCATAATCCCTTGTGGGCCAACGAGCCGGGGTGCAGTCTTGAGGTAGAAAAATGAAGAAAATCCAACAGGCACTCCTAAAATACTGGGGATATAATGACTTCCTGCCCTTACAGAAGGAGGCCATGGCCGGTCTGAACCGCGGTGAGGACTGTATTCTGGTGCTGCCGACCGGCGGGGGTAAATCGCTCTGCTATCAGGCTCCGGCAATGGCGACGGACGGTTTGGCGGTCGTCGTCTCACCGCTGATCTCACTGATGAAGGACCAGGTTGACGCACTCATCGAGTGCGGCGTGTCTGCCATGCGGTTGGACAGTTCGATGTCGGCCGAAGAGCAAAGGGATACCCTCGACACGATTCGCCAAAACGACGTCAAACTTTTGTACCTGTCGCCGGAGCGGTTATTGACCGACGGCTTTATCAATCTTCTGCGAAAAATAAAACTGGCCTATTTTGCCATTGATGAAGCCCACTGCGTCAGCATGTGGGGACATGACTTCCGCCCGGAATACCGCCAACTGGGCCGACTGCGTGAAATCTTCCCAGATGTGACCATTGCCGCCTATACTGCCACCGCGACAGAACAGGTGCGTAACGATATTGCCCGGCAGTTATCTCTCAAAGACCCGCACATACTGGTCGGCTCGTTTGACCGACCGAACCTCACCTACAAAGTCCAACCCCGTAAAAATATTGCCGCCCAGGTCTGTTCGGTCCTGAATCGACACAAAGGGGAATCCGGCATCATCTATTGCATCCGGCGAAAGGATGTCAATGACCTGTGCAATCAACTTCAGGATCGTGGCTATAACATCGCCCCTTATCATGCGGGGATGGATGCGCAAAAAAGAAAACGCAACCAGGACCGCTTCATCAATGAGAAAATCGATACCATCGTGGCAACAATCGCTTTCGGGATGGGCATCGATAAGTCGAATGTGCGCTATGTGATCCACACGGGCATGCCAAAGTCGCTGGAACATTACCAGCAGGAAAGCGGGCGGGCCGGGCGGGATCAACTGGAGGCGGAGTGCTGCATGTTCTATTCCGGCGGCGACTACGGCATCTGGAAATTCCTGATGCGCGATATGCCGCCTGAGGCGATGGAAGTCGCGATGGAGAAATTGAACGGCATGTACCAGTTTTGTACCAGTGCGACATGCCGACATGAAACGATTCTCCGCTATTTCGGGCAAACCCTGAAAAAGGACAATTGCGCCGCCTGCGATATCTGTCTGGGGGAAGTTGAAAGCATTGACGACGCGCTGGTCATTGCCCAAAAAATTCTGTCCTGCATCGTTCGCCTCGAACAGCAATTTGGCTCAGGCTATACCGCACTGGTGCTGACCGGATCAAAGGATAAACGCATTCTTGAAAACAATCATGACGCACTGAGCACCTACGCTCTGCTGAAGGACTTCTCCAAATCCGTCGTTCATAGCTGGATTGAACAACTGGCCGGACAGGGATACCTTGAAAAATACGGCGAATATAATCAACTAGCCATCACGGAAAAAGGCCGAGCCGCACTGAAAGGAGAAAAAACGCCCCGTCTGCTGAAACCCGCTGAAAAGAAGACAACCCGCATTTCCAGGCCGACCTCCCAATCATGGGAAGGTGTCGACGCGGACCTGTTTGAAGAGTTGCGAACATTTAGAAGAACGGAGGCCGCGGAAAAGGGAATCCCGCCGTTTGTCGTCTTCGGCGATGTAACACTCCGGGAACTGGCAAGAGTCAGACCTTCGACGCCGAAGGGATTGATGGCCGTCAAAGGCATCGGCGTCAAAAAACGGCAACAGTACGGCCGGGCCGTTCTAACGATTATTCAAAAATACTGCGAAAAACACGCCAAGGACATGGATATCGGCATCGAAACAGAAACCCCTCAATCAAAGCCCGCCGTCAATCGGCCCAATGCCAAAGAGCAGGCCTTCGAACTCTTCGCCAAACAGCGTCCCATCCGCGAAATTGCCGCAACGATCAATCGCGCCGAATCTACCACGAATCAATACTTGGTCGATTTTATTCATCACAAAAACATTGCCGACCCATCACCATGGGTAAATCGCAAAACGGCTGAGAAAATTGAACAAGCGATCCGAAAGCTTTCCAGCAAACAAAAGACGCTTATCTTCAAGCATCTAAACGGACAGGCCACCTATCACGAAATAAGCATCACCTTGGCCTGCCTGAAAAATCTTTAACGGTTACGGTGTATTGTAACAATCACACAGCCATTTCTCGGCCAGCCATTGCAGGTCAGCAAGGTCACAACTGCCGCTACCGTCAATATCTCCGACAAGACCGCTTTCAGTCAGGCCGTAATCAAACGCCATCGCCGCAAAGTCCGCCAAGTCAATAAACGAATCATCGCCGGCGATATCCGCCTTGTCGCAATCAACATTGGTAATCAATGAGGCGGTAAATGTAAAAGCGTAATCGCCGGGCTGACCGGTGATGGAATTAGACGAGCGGAAAAGCTGCACCAGGTTTTCCCAATTGCCGTAATTCCAATCAACAGTGTATTGAATCGTAAACCGGTTGCCATGGACATTTTCAAATTCATCAACCGGTCGAATATCATCCGAATAGGTATCCAGGTATAAAAATTGAATCCAAGGACCTCCGTCAACAGAATAACGTCCTGTAACAGTGCCGGCATCCATATGGACATAGGCCCGAGAGGCAATACTGACATCATCCAGCAGCGCACCCTGTTCGGCCACAAAATCATATTGAAATACAGCCAGATCACCAAGTTTATTTGTCTCGGTATAGTAGCTGGCGTACGCCCCGGTGGTATCCTCCTCAACAAACTCCGCATCGCCGGAAACACCCAAATGCGGATCATCCCCATACTGGCGAAAATTGTGTTGGTAGGTAAACGCCGGGCCGTAACAAACAATGTCCTGGCTGGCACGCGATTCAAGATCAAGCGTGACCGTGACCGCAACCGCAATACTGCCAAAGCCAAACACGAACACACACAGAAACATCTTCCAGTAAGTCATGTTTTTCATCATACCCTCCACATTTTCATAAACATCCACTTAATAGGGTATTATACTGAAAAAGTCTTGTTTTGTCACGTTTTTTGTTGAAAAAACACGTTAAATATTGGATGCCAGACCGTAAATCCCTCCTCCGATAGTACCTCTCCGGCCTGCCTGTAGCATTCATCAACACATCCAGCCAGTTTTTTCTTTATCCTATCTTTAATTCAGGTCTTCTGCCTTGACAATATAGGGATATCTAACTATACTAGTATTCACAATTGTGGGGGCAGTGCATGCTCGCCGGCTTTGTTAAGCTATTTTTGGGTTTTAGGGGTAAGGGTATGGTGAATAAGGCTTTGTGCGTACTTTTTACGCTGTTTCTGGGTTCACTCTCTGTCGCTGACGCACTCCAGGATGATATCGTAACGGTCGGTCTTTGGCATATGGAGAGCATTTACTACACGGCGGAAGACATCCCGATGACTGCCGACGATGATACCTGGAATCCCAGCCGTAATCATGATCTGGTACTTTTCCGCTCGGGGCTGAATGAAACCCCGCCAACCGTCGTATCCGGCTATGCCGGAAACGCCCTGCTCTTCGAGGGCGGGCAGTTCTCCAATTGCCCTTCATTCTGGTCATCATCCTATAATGAGATCGTCGTCGATTACATCATCTATATTTCGGCGGTTCCGACAGAATTGGGGGCAGCAACGACATACCTGTTTTCGTCATCCGTTTTTGAGATGGGCCTGTGGCCCGGTTCCAGCGGTGCGACCAGCGACTTTATGCGGTTTAAAATCGTCCTTAGTTCCGGCGACCCCCTGACCCCTGAAATTGTCGTCGGCGACCTCAAGGACCGCTGGCTTCATATCGTCGGCTCCTATGACAGCAGCCGGAATTTCGTTTTTTCCATTACCGATACCACCACCGGCATCGAACGATTAGTTACCGGCACCGGCAGCTATTCCCTGAAGGCCGCCTCCAGCGATATCACGTTTGGTTCAACGTCGCCTTCTTTGGGCAGCAAGCCCACGAATCGAAATTTTCGCGGGATGATTGATGAAGTTAAAATATCCAACAGTACGGATGTCCCGCATTATGCTTACAACCCGATTCCTGCTGATAATTCAACCATCGTCGAAACACCCGACGTACTGGCATGGTCTCGGGGTTTGGTTGCAGAAGCCAGTGATGTTTATTTCGACGATAATCAGGCCGCTGTAACGAATGCACTGAAACTAACCGGCGACATCGATGGCAGCACAACCGTTGACCTGCAGGACGCCGGACACATGGCGGCAACATGGCAAAACACGCCTCAATATCCGTGTGCGGACCTGGACTTTAGCGGGCTGGTTGACATGACGGACCTGCTAATGTTGATTGACGACTGGCTGGCGCCTTCGGACCCGATCTTTCTGGGCAGCACGCCCAACGCAGCAATCACAAATCCTGATGCATCGGCCCTTAGTCCGTCTACAACCTATTACTGGCGTGTGGACAGCGCCAATTGCAACGAAATCGAATCAGGCAATCTGTGGCAGTTTACGACCGGCCCGGCGGAGGCGACCGAACCTTATCCCGAAGACTACCAGACCGCTGTTGCAATATCATCGGATAAAGTCTCCCTAGAGTGGACACCGGGATTTGGAGCCACGTCATTTGACATTTATTTCGGTACATCCGGTTCTCCTTCTTTATTTACAAGCGTCTCTGCGACTTCGGTTGACTCACCGTCACTGCAGCCGGAAACAACCTATTATTGGCGCGTGGATTCGACGGGTCCACAGGGAACAACGAACGGCAACAACTGGCGGTTTACCACCGGCGCAATCGAAGCCATCAATCCGTCACCGGAAGACGAAGCAACCGAGATTCAATATCCCTTCGAGGGTGTTCAATTAGCGTGGACAAGCGTTTTTGAACCGGACTCTTACGAGGTTTATTTTGGTACACAGAATCCGCCGCCCTACTATGACAGTACAACCGAGATAACCATCATGAGCCCGGCGGTATCGTCGAATACAACCTATTACTGGCGAGTGAACTGCATCAGCTCGCACGGCAACGTCACCGGCCCGGTCTGGGAGTTTAAAACGACAACACCGGCTTTCCCGACGGCCGAAGGTTTCGGACGCTTTGCCAAAGGCGGACGCGGCGGAAGCGTTTACCACGTCACCAATCTTAACGACTCCGGTACAGGCAGCCTGCGCGACGCCGTCAGCAGCAGCGACCGCACCATCGTCTTTGACGTCGGCGGACAGATTACGCTGTCTTCACGACTGGGCATTACTGCCAACCGCCTGACCATCGCCGGTCAAACCGCTCCGGGCGACGGGATATCCATTGTCGGCCCTGGTATCTCGATTGGCGCCGATGACATGATTATGCGGTATGTACGTGTGCGATACACGAATAACGCGTCTCAGGACGACGCCATGAGCCTGAACAACACCTGCTCGAATGACATCTTCGATCATATCTCGACCTCCTGGGGAACGGATGAAGTGTTCTCGATGGATCACTCCCAAAACATAACAGCTCAGTGGTGCATGATTACCGAAGGGCAAAATATTCTCGGTCACTCCAAGGGCAGTCTGCTCGAAATGCCGGTGCTGTCGATGCATCATTGCCTCTATGCCCACAACAACGACCGCAACCCCAAGAACAAAGGCGAATTCGATTATCGCAACAACGTCGCTTATGACTGGGGCTTTGCTCCGTATATTGCCGGCGGAGGCACCGGCGCTCAGTGTCATGCAAACTGTGTCGGTAACTACTATATTGCCGGCGACAGTACGACGACCGACGACGGCATTATGGTTATTACCGGCAATTCCAACTATCACATGTATTTTGACGATAACCGCATCGATTCGGACCGGGACGGTATTGCCGACGGTGTGGACCTGGGTATTGCGATGCTGCAGCCGACAGCAATGCCGGATGTTGTTTCGACACCTTATAATTTCCCGCCGGTTGAAACCGATTCGCCGGAGCTGGCCTATCAGCGTGTTCTCTCACGGGTTGGCTGCTCCATCGTCCGTGACAGCGTGGATCTTCGCATCATCGACCAGGTCGTCAACCAAACCGGCGGTATCATCTACAGCTATGAAGATGTCGGAGGGCCGGGAACCCTTACCGGCGGTACCGCACCAACCGATACGGATCAGGACGGCATGCCGGATTATTGGGAAGATTCTATCACCGGCCTGAACTCCGCTGTCGCTGATAATAACGGCGACCTTAACGGGGACGGCTATACGAATCTCGAAGATTATCTGAACTGGCTGGCCGCACCGCACGCTAACGTTGAGAAAAATGAGTCTGTCGATATCGACTTGATAAACTACACCAGCGGATTTGATGCCGGCACTTATACGGTTTTTGACCCCGTCAACGGCGGCGTTGTTCTGCTGGGTGACGGACATACCGCGCGGTTTACGCCGGACACTGATTTCACAGGACTGGCACAGTTCAGCTATACGATTGACAACGGAACCACGATGACTGAAGTCGTTAGCCTGCTGGTATCTGACTCGAGCATCATTCCGCCCGAGCCGCTGGCTGCACCGACAGGCCTGGTCGCCATCGGCGGCGATGATCAGGTCTCGCTGAGCTGGAACGCAAACAGCGAAGCCCATCTGGCAGGCTATAATCTCTATCGGACAACAACCTCCGGTTCGGGTTATACCCAAGTCAACAGCACATTGATCACATCAACCGCATACACCGACTCATCGGCCTCCAACGGTACCCTATATCACTATATCCTTACGGCCGAGGGAACAGCCGGAAACGAATCTTTAGCAACACCAGAGATTTCGGCCATGCCCGAAAATACGGATGCAACCATCATCATCCAGGAAAACAGGCTCGGCTTCTGCAACGTGGATGGCACAATTGACAGCAACAACGCCGGATATACCGGAGATGGCTTCGCAAACGGTACGAACGGAACCAGCTACGGCATCGACTGGTCGGTGAATATCGCAACCGCAGGCACCTATACCCTGACATGGCGCTATGCCAACGGCACGACGACGGACAGACCCGGTCGTTTGCTGGTAGATGACTCTGTTGCAGTTTCCAGCATCAGTCTTGCCGGCACCGGCGGCTGGACAACGTGGGACACTGTCAGCCAAACGGTTTCTCTGACCACGGGTGTCAGGGAAATCCGACTTGAAGCCACCACCAGCAACGGGCTGGCCAATATTGATTATATCATGATTTCCGGAGCAGACCCGCAACCGGCAAGCTGCCCGTAGCGATAGAACAATATCAAAAAATCAAATGATCGGAATACACTATGGCAAACATGAAAAAACAAAACCGGCTTTTTAACGTTCTGACGATAACAATGCTGGTGATATGCTCCGGGATTTGTCCGGTCTATGCGGCAGACTATTATGTCAGCCCGACGGGCAACGACAGCGACAGCGGTTCTTTGGCTAATCCGTTTGCGACTATCGGCAAGGCTGTCAGCACCGTATCGGCAGGTGATACGATTTATCTGCGCGGCGGCCAGCACAATTACAGCAGCACCGTCTCCATCTCAAAAAGCGGTACATCGGGCAACCTGATCACCCTACAGGCTTATCAGGATGAAGTGCCTGTGATTGATTTTACCGCCACCGGAACCGGCACCCGGGGTATCGATCTCGGCGGCAGCTATTGGCACTTCTATGATTTCATCATTCAGTATGCCGGAGATAACGGACTGTATATCGATGGTACAAACAATACAGTCGAATTAATCACCGCCCGCTGGAACGAGGATTCCGGGATACAACTGCATACCGGAGCTGCTGATAATTTGATTTTAAATTGTGATTCCTATGAAAATTATGACCCCGGCAATCACGGCGAGAATGCGGACGGTTTTGCCACAAAATTCGGTCTGGGGACAGGCAATATCTTACGCGGCTGCCGGTCATGGAGTAATTCGGACGACGGGTATGACTGCTGGAATACAACCCCGCCCAGCGAGGCCGTCACCTTCGACCATTGCTGGGCATTTCGAAACGGCATCAATACATGGGGCGATACGGCTTTTGCCGGCGACGGAAACGGCTTTAAGCTGGGAGCAGGAGTCGGCGCTCATCTGCTGATTAACTGCGTAGCCTACGAGAATCCACATCACGGGATCGACATCAATGGGAACACAGAAGGTGTGACGGTTTATAATTGTACCTGCGTTGGAAACGGGGGCACAAATTTTTACTTTGATGAACCTTCTTCCGCAAACGTACTGCGTAATAACGTGTCACATCTCGGTTCCGTCAACATTTATCCTGAAATTGATGATGCATATAATTCATGGAACGGTTTCACCCTCGACGACACCGATTTTGTCAGTCTGGACTCGACGGGAATCGACGGCCCGCGCGAATCGGATGGCTCGCTGCCGAGTCTGAGTTTTCTTCGTCCTTCCACCGGCAGTGCTTTGATTGATGCAGGAATCGATGTTGGATTACCGTATGAAGGTGCTGCTCCCGACCTGGGGGCCTATGAATATACCGGGACCGACTTCCCACCGGCGGCACCGACGGGACTTGCAGCAACCGCCGGCGAAGGAACAATTACGCTTGACTGGAATGACAACAGCGAAAGTGATCTCGACGGCTATAACGTTTACCGTTCGACCACATCCGGCAGTGGTTATGTAAAACAGAATGGTTCATTGTTAAGCACGTCCGACTATACCGACAACAGCGTAACTAACAACACGACCTATTACTATGTTGTAACAGCAGTGGATGTCAACAGTAACGAGTCGGGTTATTCAATCGAAGATTCAGCTACACCCGGTGACTTTACGCCTCCTGCGGTGCCTGCAGGGGTAACGGCCGCAGCGGATGATAAAATCGTTTGGGTCGAATGGGACGATAACAGCGAGTCCGATCTGGCAGGTTATAACATCTATCGCTCAATCACCTCCGGCAGCGGATACGTCAAACTGAACAGTGTCCTTTTGACCAGCCCGGACTACAACGACAGCATCGTCGCCAATACAATAACCTACTATTATGTCGTTACCGCAGTGGATACATCTTCGAATGAATCGGCGTATTCAAGTGAAGTATCAGCAACGCCAGCAGTGTACGGCGATTTCATAATCAACGGCACCGTCGATGAGGAGGACCTGGATTACCTGGTTGGCCTATGGCTGGAAAATGATTGTGGACTTTCCGGAACAGTGGACCTGGACGATAACTGCATCGTGAACCTCTACGAATTTTCAGCGTTCGCCCTGAACTGGTTGATCATGGAAGACGACGTAACGCCGCCGACGGCGCCGACCGGGCTGGCTGCGACGGCCGGGGACGGAACGGTTTCGCTGGATTGGAATGACAACACTGAAGGTGATTTAAGCTACTACAATATCTACCGGTCGACAACCTCAGGCAGCTATGGTGCAGCGCTGGCCACTAGTTTGACACAGAGTGCCTTCACCGACAACACTGTCAGCAACGGAACAACGTATTACTATGTTGTAACGGCCGTTGATACATCAACCAATGAATCGGACAACTCGAATCAAGATTCGGCAACGCCCGAATCGCCGATCACAAGTATTACCATACAGGAAGACGAAACCGGTTACTGCGGTGTTGATGACGGCGGCAGTGTTGACAATAACAACGCCGGGTTTACGGGCACCGGGTTTGTCAATACTGAAAATGCCGTCGGTGAAGGAATCAACTGGAGTGTGAATATCAGCACCGCCGGCACCTATATCTTTGAATGGAGATATGCCAACTCGGGTAATGACCGGCCCGGCAATTTGATTATAAACAGCACAACAGAAGTATCAGGAATCAGTTTCCCAGGCACCGGCAGCTGGACGACATGGGATACTACGACGGCTGTTGAAGTGACATTAACTGCGGGGGTCAAAGATATACGTCTTGAGGCAACCAGCAGTTCCGGATTGGCCAATATCGACTATATCATGATTTCCGGAGCAAATCCGCAAGCGGCAAGCTGTCCATAATGCAAAAATGATTTCAAAAGCGGGAATCTGAATCAGGGCGATTTTCTGCCCCGGCCGACAATTGGCTGAGATAAAAATACAGTAAAACAAGGCATGAAAGAAGCAGGACATGTGAAAAAGTTATCCCTCATCGTCCTATGTGTGTTCTTATTACTGATAAAAGTCTCGACTTCGCAGGCTGAGTCTGTGGCCATCGCGTCTCAGGGTAAATGCGTGTGCATGGATTTGACCAACCCCGCCACGGCAGATACAGTTCAGACAGACTCAAGGCTGAAGACTCGCAGTTCAACCAATACCAACTACAAATCGTGGCTGCAGTTTGACCTCAATGCTGTTTATGCCGCCAATCCGGACATGAAAGGTCACATCAAAAGCGCGATGCTGACGTTCACCGGAACTGCCGATAACACACAAGCCAAACCATATGTCGTCAATGGCCTGAACGATGCAGCAGGCATGGAGAATTGGAATCCGGCTAATCTGACATGGAACAATGCTCCGGGCAACAACATCGCAGACTCGTACCTCGACCCGTCTGTCACAACGGCGAACCTGTACAGCGGTATTATTCAACCCGGCGACGGCGTGATGGACAGTCATAGCTCGACTGCTCTTGTGTCATTTCTAAATACGGACAACGACGGGCTTGTCACTTTCATTATGACACCCGGCTGGACAGCGTACTTCTACAATGCCGGCTCGATACATCCGCCTACGTTGAAGCTCTCGATGACCCCGGGGGCCTATGACAAGACATATTTTGTCGCCACAGATGGAAATGACAACAACGATGGTTCTATAGACCATCCTTTTGCATCAATTCCCAAAGCCGTAAGCCTTGTTTCAGAAGGCGATGCTATTTATCTTCGCGGCGGTACACACAATTATTCAGCCACTATTACAATTTCCTTAAGCGGAGCATCAGGAAATCTCAATACATTGCAGAATTATCAGGACGAGACGGTCGTTCTGGATTTCTCGGCCCAGCCCTATGAGAGTGGTTACAAAGGAATAAACCTGAAAGCCAGTTACTGGCATTTTAAGGGGTTTACTGTTCAATACACAGACTCGACTGGGATAAATGTTACAGGATCGCACAATATTATGGAGCAACTGGTTACGCTTCACAACGGTGATACGGGACTTGGTTTATCCCATCCGGCTTCTTACAATCAGGTGATAAACTGTGATTCTTTTTTTAATTACGATCCGGAAGAAAACGGACAGGATGCCGATGGTTTCGCCGCTAAAGGTCCCACTGATTCTTTGCCGGGTGAGGGTCTTGGCCCGGGCAATGTTTTCCGCGGCTGCCGGGCATGGAACAACTCTGATGACGGTTTTGATTTCTGGTGGGCCGGCAATGGGGTTACGGTTGAGGATTGCTGGGCATGGCGCAACGGCGAGAATGTCTGGGGTGACCCGAATTTTACTGGAAATGCCAATGGTTTTAAACTGGGACAAGGGGGCGGCGAGCATATATTAATTCGATGCTTGGCCTACGACCATCCTAAAAAAGGATTTGACCTTAACCGGTCTACAACAGATGCAACAGGAGTTACCCTTTATAATTGTACCGGTGTAAACAACCTCTATGGAAATTTTTATTTCCCGAGTCCTACGACCGGCGCGATTCATGTTTTGCGAAACAATATTTCATATTTGGGTTCAGTATCAATTGGTGGCCTGATTTTCAATTCGCATAACACCTGGAATAGTGGGTTTTCAGTCAGTGCTGCGGATTTTGCGAGTCTGGACTCGACCGGAATCGACGGCCCGCGCGAATCGGATGGCAACTTACCCAAACTGGCTTTTGTTCGACTTTCTCCGGACAGTTTGCTGATTGATGCGGGAACCGATGTAAATGAGCCATATTATGGTAATGCGCCTGACTTAGGAGCATTTGAATATATAAACGGCGATTGCCAACCAGATGGAGACGTTGACTGGGCTGATTTGCAGTGTCTTTCCGAAAACTGGCTGGATATCGATTGCGGTTATTGCAGCGGCGCCGATTTCAGCGGCGACGGAAAAATAAACTTCTATGATTTTGTGATAATGGCGGAGAACTGGCTGAAATAAAAATCATTTTATCATCTTCATTGGATAGGTTTTTAGTTCTTTTGCCAGCGGCTTCGCCCGGCCGTGACAGTATCGATCCAGCCGGGACCAGAAGTTTTTGCTGTGGTTCTTGTGACGGATGTGGCATAATTCATGCAATAAAATGTAATCCTGCAGGTGCGGCGGAAGAAATGCGATGTTGATATTCAGGCTGATATTGTTTTGGCCGGAGCAACTGCCCCACCGGGTCTTTTGACAGCGAAACGAAGCCTTTTTGTAAGGCAGGTCATATTTTTTGGAAAAGCGCTCCAACCGGCCAAACAATTCATCCTGTGCCGTATTGAGCTGGTCCTGAGACAACTCCGGCAGAGCCTGTTGACGTTGCTCAGTTTCCTGAATCTTGCGAAGATGTTTTTGAATCCATGCCAGTTTGGACCGGGCAAATTCCTCCGCCCGTTCAAGGGAAAGCTTTCCGGGAACCGTCACCGTAACCGCCTGCGTCGAATGGACGGTAACTCGCAAATTCTTTGCCCGCCTTGAACGACGATAAGAAATGTTTACGCCATTAATAGTACTTTTTCCATTCATTTTATTTCCAAGTAGCATATAACCATTCGATGGTCAGAGTGCTTTGCCTTTCTTGCAAAAACTGATACAGGTTTGAAATCTCGGCTTGCCCATATCTGATCAACCCTGAAAAGGGGAACGGAATTAAGCGCCGTATGTCCCCAGCCAATTCCGCCTTGACTAAAAGTATCCGACAAAAAAGGCTTCAAGGCTCGCAAGCAACCATCGTCGGCAGGAACGTTAAAGTCTCCTCCCAGAATAACGGGTATATGACCAGGACGTTGATTGATTTGTTCTACTATTTGTTCAATCTGCTTTCGTCTCAATTCTCGATCTTTCTTATGACCTATCCAGCTGTGTCGAGACAAAATATTGATGTCTATCATAGGAGGTTTTAGTCGAATACAATTTACTTCGAGTTTATAACCGGACTCCAATCGAACTTGTGCTTGTGTCATAAAAATATTTTGAGGTTTCGGAAGAGAGATTTCTTCGAGCTGCCCTCTGACAATTATTGTGGCATCAGGCCCATATGCAATAGCAACATCCCCCTCGAACATTTCCTCCACACAAAATTCAATCTCTTCTTTGCTGGAAGGCGTCTCCTGAAGTAAAATGATGTCAGGATTGTATGACAGCGTTTCACGAAATGCCTCTATATTACCGCCAGCACAGTTTAATGAGATGATAGTAATTCTTTTATTCTCGGGTAGACTTTCCCACTTTGAATTCGAAACATAGAGGCCTCTGAAAAGACTTCGAGGCTCTTCCGCAAAGATAAGAATAAAAACAAGCCAACATATAATCAAAGTGATATGAATGTATTTTTTGTATAACAAACAGCCCATGGAGAGTGTTATACCAAATAATCCCCACGTCCAAGCTGGAAAGAAAGTCAATGCCGCACAAGTATCTGGTTTGAATAGATAACAGATGAGTATCTCAACGAACAATATCATCGAAAAAACAGATGTTATCTTTCCGATCCAGATAAGAAAAGCTTTTTCGCGTGTATTATACGTTGACCTATCACTTGCTTTCATTTTATTTTGCGGCTTCGAGAGCGTCGGTTAGGGTGATGGTACCTTCGTAGAGCGCCCGGCCGATAATGGCACCGGCGACACCGGCGGCCTTGAGAGTTTTAACATCTTCAACAGTCGTCACGCCGCCGGCGGCGACGATCGGCAAATCCACAGCCTCAACCAATTGTTTCGTTCGTTCGATATTCGGTCCGGCCAGCATTCCGTCCTTGCTGATATCCGTATAGATGATCGCGTCCAGCGGCAAGGCCGCCGCTTGTTTGGCAAAATCCAGAACACTGTGCGAACCCTGCTCCAGCCAGCCTTCGGTCGCCACCGTACTGCCGCGGGCATCCAGTCCCAACACCAGCCGGTTCGGATATTTGCGGGCCATTTCACAGAACCAGTCAAATTTCTTGATGGCGCTGCTGCCGAGAATCAGCCGGGTCACGCCCGCATCCAGCATTTTGACAATCGCCTCTTCGTTGCGAATCCCACCGCCTAATTCGATCTTCATCGGCACATACCCGGCGATATCTGCCACAATCTCGGCATTCATCGGCTTGCCGAGCTTGGCCCCGTCCAGATCGACTATATGCAGCCACGTCGCCCCGGCCTCGTGAAACTCTCTGGCCTGCCGAATGGGATTATCCTGGTAAGTAATCTTCTTGTGATATTCGCCCTGAACCAGACGTACGCATTTTCCGTCAATCAAATCGATAGCGGGTAAAATATCCATTTCATCTTCCCTGTTTTAAATGGTTATAATTCGTAAAGCTGCTCGTCGCCCAAGATCATAAAACCGTGACCGGCAATCGTTTCTTCCAGGTCGACGCCGTCAGGGTTTTCAAACTCAAGGAAACAAATGCCCTTTCGTTCCGTGGGTGAAACAAAACCGTAAGCGTCTTTGATATTGACATTTTTCTCCGCCAGCGATGTTGTCAGCTTTGCCAGATTGCCGGGTGCGTCAGCGGCGGAAACCGCAAGCACTTCCTTCATCGCACAGGCCACACCCAAATCAGCCAGCACTAACTGGGCCTGTTTGGGTTTATCCACGATCATTTTGATCAGGCCGAACTCGCCGCGATCCTGAATCGTAAACGCCCAGATATTCATATTGTTTTCAACCAGCACCTTCGAAATCGACTGAATCCGGCCGGGCCGGTTTTCCAGAAAGATTGTTAATTGATGAGCCATAATAACTCCTTCGACAGGTTATAATTTTTCTCGCTCGTCTACGACCCGTTTGGCCTTGCCTTCGAAAATCGGCAGAGCCCCCGGTTCATGCAACTCAATATGCGCATTGATGGTAATCGACGCACGTAGCTTGTCTTTGATTTTGCCCTTGAGCGCATCCAACGCACTGAGGTCACCGGTAAACATCTTGGAATAAATTTCCACCTGGACGGTCAGCTTATCCAGTGAACCGGACTTGGTCAGACGAATCTGGTAATTGGTTCCTACTTCCGGCACGGCCATGATCACCTCTTCGATCTGCGACGGAAAGACGTTGACGCCGTTGACGATCAGCATGTCATCCGTGCGTCCCTGAATCCGCGACAGGCGGCGGTGTGTCCGGCCGCACTTGCAGGGTTCCGGATGCACATAAGCCAAATCCCGTGTGCGATACCGCATCAGCGGCAGTGCCGAACGAATCAGGTTGGTCAGCACCACCTCGCCCGTTTCGCCGTCCGGCAGCAGTTCGCCGGTTTCCGGATCGATAATTTCAATGATATACGCGTCTTCCCAAACGTGCATGTCTTCTTTATAGACACACTCAAACGCCACGCCGGGACCGTTCATTTCGCTAAGCCCGTAAGAGTTGTAAGCGTCAATACCGTACAGTTCTTCGAGTTTGATGCGCGTATTCTCGGAATATGGCTCGGCCCCCAGAAATGCTTTTTTCAAATGCAGATCATCACGTGTCGTGTCGTATTCGCCCAGCACGGAATGAATATGCAGCAGATAACTGGGCGTTATATGCAGTGCGGTCGTCTTGAAATCCTTCATCACCTGAATCTGCCGACGCGTATTGCCGCCGCCGATGGGGATCACGGTCATCCCCACACGTTCGGCACCGTAGTGAAGGCCCAAGCCGCCGGTGAACAATCCGTACGACATCATGTTCTGAAATACATCCCGCGACGTACACCCCGTCGCAACGATCGACCGGGCCAGGATATCGGTCCAGTTGTCGAGGTCCTGCTGCGTGTAATAAATCACAGTAGGGATTCCGGTCGTCCCGCTGGAAGAGTGTATCCGCACAACCTCGGCCATATCGACCGACAACAAGCCCGTGGGAAAACTTTGCCGCAGGTCATCTTTGACGGCAAATGGAATTTTGCATAGGTCAGCCAGCGTTTGAAGATCATCCGGCGATTTAATACCCGCCCGCGTCAGGCGTTTTTGATAAAACGGCGTCTTAAACGCCTGCTCGACAATATGATGCAATCGTTCAAGCTGCAATTGCTCCAATGCTGGGCGTTCAAGCGTCTCGATCCCGGTGTTCCAGTAATTCACTTCCATTTCCACCTCAAAAATATTTAACTAATAACTAAGAACTACGAACTCAAAACTCACAATCCCTGGATACCCTTTTCATCAACCACACTCAAGCCGCTCTTGGCAAGCACCTGCTGGGCCTGTTCCGGATTATCGAAACGGAAAACCAACAGCGCCTTTTCCGAGTGCTTTTCGACAAACCCATACATGTATTCAACATTGACGTTATTGTCTCTCAAAATACCGAGCACTTCCGCCAAACCGCCCGGCGTATCGGGCACCTCCACCGCCACGACTTCCGTCTGGTTAGCCGTAATATTATTTTTGCGAAACAGGTCAATGGCTTCTGCAGGCTTGTCAACGACCATCCGCAGCACACCGAATGTTTCCGTTTCGGCAATCGTCAACGCACGAATGTTGACCCCCGCGCTGCCCAGCAGCGAGCAAATTTCAGAAAGACGCCCTTTTCGATTTTCAAGAAATACGCTGATTTGCGTGATTTTCATAAGACTGTCCCTTTCTCTTTTTGAAACCGCAGATTACGCAGATTTCACAGATAAATATTATTATCCTCATTCAATGCGTACTGATAAAACGTCTATATTTCAGAGAGGATTGACCAAAGTTAATCAGTAAACCAATTTGTAAATGTGCCGTTTTCAAGACATTAATGATTTGTGCTTCATCCACAGGAGTCATGCCGGTTTCAGCTTTAATTTCAACGACATGCGTATCAAAACAGATGAAATCCGGTTTATAAAATTTCTCCATCGGAAATTGTTTATAGTACAGCTTAATTTGTGGTTGCGACAGGAAAGGCATTTTCCTCTCCCGCAACTCAATTTCCATGGCCTCTTGGTAAACGGCTTCCAAAAAACCCGGCCCCAGTTCCCGATGAACTTCCATTGCCGCACCAATGATATCATAACTGAACGGGTCTTTTTTATCTATCTGTGTAATCTGTGAAATCTGCGGTTTCATCTCTTCACAGACTCCGTTTGTCAACAACACGTTTAGCCTTGCCTTCGCTTCGCTGGATGGTTTTCGGCTCAACCAGTTTCACAGTAACACCAATCGACAGCACGGCTTCGATTTCTTTCTTGATCTTGCCTTCCAGAACCCGCATCTGTTTGATTTCATCGGAGAAGATTTTCTCATCGACTTCAACCATGATTTCAACGCTGTCCAGTTTATGGGCCTGCCGGTCAATCACAAGCTGATAATGCGGCTGTGTGCCCTCGATGCCCAGCAGCACATGCTCGATCTGCGACGGGAACACGTTAATCCCGCGAACGACGATCATGTCATCGGTGCGTCCCTTGATCTTGCTGGTTCGCGGACTGGTCCGGCCGCACTGACACGGCTGATTTGTCATGCTCACAATGTCCCGTGTACGATAGCGAATCAGCGGAATGCCCTGCTTGGTCAGTGTGGTAAAGACCAACTCGCCATCTTCGCCTTCAGCCACCGGCTGCCCCGTCTCCGGGTCGATGATCTCCGCGTAGAACACATCCGAATAGACATGCAGGCCGTCTTTATACGTACATTCCTGTGAAACGCCGGGGCCGATGATTTCGCTAAGACCATAAATATCCGTCGCCAGCATGTTCCAGGTTTCCTCAATCTCCGCCCGCATGGGTTCACTCCACGGCTCGGCTCCGAAAATACCGATATTCCAACTGGCTGTCCGCGGGTCGATCCCGAGATCTTTCGCCTGCTCGGCCATATACAGCGAGTAACTCGGCGTACAAGCCAGAATACGCGGCTTAAAATCCTGCATAATCTTGAGTTGTCGGGCAGTCTGTCCCGACGAAGTCGGGATAATCGTCAGGCCCATCTCCAGTGCCCCGTAATGAAAGCCCAGGCCGCCGGTAAAGAGGCCGTAGCCATAGGCGATTTGAATAATATCATCCGGCACAGCACCCGCACAGCACAGCGACCGGGCCATCACATCCGACCACAGCTTGATATCGTCACGGGTATAGCCGACCAGGGTCGGATTGCCCGTCGTGCCGCTGGAGACATGAATCTCTACAAGATCCGCACGCGGACGCGAGAATAATCCGAACGGATAATTATCCCGCATGTCCAGCTTGGTCGTAAACGGCAGCTTGACAATATCATCAATGGACTTAATGTCCGAAGGCGTAATGCCCTGGTCGTCAAATTTTTGCTTATAAACAGGGCAGTTTTCATAGACATACTTGCAGAGGTTAACCAAACGTTCGGATTGAATATTCTTCAAGTCCTCTAACGGCATGGTTTCGATGGTTTCATTCCAAATCATAGCCTACTCCCGAAAAGAATAACAAAAAATAGTGTACTGTTTTAAGCTTGCCATTCCCGCGAAGGAATGTCATTCCCGCGAAGGCGGGAATCCAAAATCAAATGCTTCCGCCGGAGGCGGTTTCCTTAATTTTGCCTTTTGGACTTTAACTTTAAACCTGTTTTACAAGGGCTTTTGCTTTTTTGAAAACCTTTTTATTTTCCACCAAAATCTTTTGCGGAAAAACAGTCTTCAAGGCCTTCTCCCAGCTTTTGTCGCTGATCGGCAAATACGCTGCCAGCACACCCACCAATGCCGTATTCAGATGGCGGGGATTTTCGATGATCTCTTTGAGTTCCCCAAGATAAGCGACCAGATCGACACCGTCTTTTGTGAGGAAGTGCTTTAAGCGGTAATGTTCATCGGCGTGAAAGCACATCAAAAAATCCGCCTGCCCCGGCGCAATCAGCGGCGAATAGATCTTCTTGCCGAAACGCACATGCGATTCGACAGAACCGCCCCGCTGACTCATGCCGTGTACTTCGGACTTCTTAACATGAAAGCCTTCAAACATGGCCGCCCAACCAACCAGTTCCGAAGCCTTGATAATTCCCTGCCCGCCGATGCCGCCAAATGTTACATTATATTCAGTCTGTTTTTTCATCATCATATTCCAGCCGTTCTACATTTTACTGTTTACAATCAAAATTTCACGTTTCTTCGCGGGTCACCCTAACAATCATAAGTTATGGTTCTACTCGCGGGATTTTACCACCCTTAAGGGTGCTTTTTCTTAATCAGTACACAGGGGTGCTTGACGATAATCACGCTGAGAGCATCCTCATCCAGACGCTGTTTGACCAATTCTTCCAATTGGCGTAGTTTCCCAATCGGGTCAATGACATCCACGTTATCCGCACCGCAGGCCTTGCACAATTTCGCAATATCCAGTGTCTTGGTCTTTTCGTTGCGAATCGTCCACCCCGTCCCGGGATGCTGTTGGCCTCCGGTCATCGCCGTCGTTGAGTTGTCCAGCACAAAGATAATTCCCTTCGCCTGATTGTAAGCAGCGTTAACTAACCCTGTAATCCCGGAATGCACAAATGTCGAATCACCGACCACGCCGACGATTTTGCCGTTTGGATGTGCCCGTCGGAGCCCCTCATTAAACGTGACACCCGCCCCCATGCAGATACAGGTATGCAGGGCCGACGTCGGCGGCAAGCTCCCCAGCGTATAACAGCCGATATCGCCGCAGACATACAATCCCAGCTTTTTCAGTACTGAAAACGTGGCCCAGTGCGGACACCCCGCACACAGTCTCGGCGCCCGGCCGGGAATTTTCTTAACCTTCTTGGGCTTACCCATCACCGCATCGGCAATCACACCCGGTGTCAACTCGCCCAGGCGGAATGAGGGGTCTTTGAATTTAGCCTTCTTGATGCCCAGCGCCTTAATATGCTCCTCGATGAACGGGTCCAGTTCTTCGATGACGACAAGTTTCTTGACGCTCTTAGCAAACGCCTTGATTTTTTCATCACAGAACGGATACAAAAACCCCAGCTTCAAATACGACGCTTCCGGGTACGCTTCCTTTAGATAATTATACGGCACACTCGAGGTAATGATGCCAAGCGAAGTATCGTTCATTTCGATCTTGTTGAGCTTTGTCCGTTCGGAAAACTTTTGCAGTTTTTCAATACGCTTCTCAATAAAAACATGACGCAGGCGGGCATTGCCCGGCACCATCACATACTTGCGCATATTCGGCTCAAGTTTGACCGGTTTAACCGTCACACGCTTGCCCAGCTTGACATCTTCTTTCGTATGCGAAATGCGTGTGGTCATGCGGATAATCACTGGTGTATCGAACGTCTCACTAATCTTAAAAGCCTCACCCACAAAGACTTTGGCTTCGGCTGGACTGGACGGCTCCAAAACCGGCAGTTTGGCATAGATGCCCACCCATCGCGTATCCTGTTCATTCTGAGACGAGTGCATATCCGGATCGTCACAAACCACCACCACAAACCCCGCAGTCACTCCCGCATAGGACGAGGTCATCAGCGGGTCCATCGCCACATTCAGGCCGACATGCTTACAGGCGAATAAACTGCGAACCCCGCCAACCGCCGCACCGTAGGCCACCTCATAGGCTACCTTTTCATTAACCGACCACTGAACGTCCAGTTCTTTATAGAGTGCCAGAGCCTCCATGATTTCCGTCGAAGGCGTACCGGGATAGGCACAGGCTACCGCCAACCCAGATTCCCAGGCCCCCTGTGCCAACGCTTCATTACCGGAAAGAAATGCTTTTTGAGATGCCGTCATTTTTGCCATAAAACCTCTATCTCCAGTTGACGTTAAAATTTCACTTGAATTACTGGCCTATCAGCGTACACGATTTGACCATTTGGGTCAAGGTTTGAGGGCTGAAAATCACCTTTTGAGAGTAAATTATCCCTTTAAATACAAAAAAAAGGCCCGGCATACGCGCCGGGCCAAGAGATCAAAAATGCTCTTGAAAGAGGCATTTAGATTTTAGAACGTCCATTCCACATTGACACGGGCAAACATGGCGGCTTCATTCGTGCTGGTATCGTAATAACTGCCCGGGAGGAAATAATCCAGTAGGAACTGGGTCCGGAAGTTCTTGCAGCATTGATAGGTTAAAAGACCCGTAATCATCTGGCCGCGGAATTTACCATTACCGTATGTGGTTGTCCAGGGACCTATGCCGGAACCGGAATCTTGGTACGTATTTTCGTCAGCCCACATCAGGTTGTACTGGCTTAGCATGGTCCAATATTCGGACGGTTTAAATGAATGACCGACGCCCAAACGTTGCAGGTTCGACACTTGACCAACATTGCCTTCAGGACTCCAGATATAGGACTGTAAGTCTCCGCCGCGACCTGATTGCGGCCAGTCGCCCCACAGTGTGTCAAATTGCTTGCTGCCGGAACTCTCCGGATCATCGCCGGAAAGGAATTCATACATGAAAAAGACTTTCGATTGCTTGTCATCATTGAAGGCATAGGTCAGTGTATTGTTGGTGCCCCAGGCTCTCATCGATTCCTCATCGAGTTTGCCCCACTGCTTGGCAGCTTCAGCACTGTATGACCAATTATCATCGAGCTTGCCTGCCAGACGTCCGCCAATGGTATGAATGTCCGCATCTCTTGTCGAAGCAGTATTGTTCCAATGCGAATTTTCATCATTTTTGAAGATGTAGTACAATTCACGTTGTTGACCGCCACACATGTTCGTTAAGTAAAAAATGATACCTCGTTCATCCTGAAGATTTGTAACATGACGAGAGTCTTCGTGATCAAAAGGCTTCAGCCATTTTGTCTCATTGTCATACTGCTGAATGTAAATCATATCCAACTTGGTTGCGTCATTCAATTCATAGGTTCCACGAATCGCATCAAAGTAAATCGTTCGGGAGCCATCAGCCGGGGTGCCGTCCAACACCAGCCAACCGGTACCCAGAATAATGTCCTGACGACCGATGGTTAACGTCAGCGGCATATCAAAGGCATTGCGAATCTGAATGTTCATGTGGTCGAAAATGCCTTCATCAAGATCAATTTCCTGATTTAAATGCGGGGGTTTATGCCAATCACGAAATTCCCAAACCAGACGTGTGTTAAAATCAATATCTTCACTCAACTGGTACTTCGCAGACCACCGTGCACGATACCGCCCATACTGCCAGATATTTCTGTTATGATTTTTGGCGGCGGCATCACCAAATTGCCGGTCCAGAGAAAAGAGATTCTCCGCATACACTTGTCGCAGGCGAATGTCCAGTCCCATGGTAACACCTTCCATCGGATTGTGGAAAGCCTTCATTAAATCATTGTCGACTTCATGCCAGTGCTTTGACGGCGCCTGCGCATAATCTTCGGCGGCAGCCATTACTGCAGAGGTCATACCGGCAACCATCACTGTCAATGCCATTCCCATTAAAATTCGCTTCATGCTCATCTGCCATTCTCCTGTTAAAATGTTTAAAGACTAATTATTACCGTTTGGTTATCCTTGTCCTTTTATTCAATACCATCAACAATATATATTAAGCACCCTTGAAACATTTATCCAAATGTTCCCTTGACGGTGGTTTACTAAGGAGACTCACAACAATCGCCACGACCAGCGATATCGGTAACGCAATAACGATCGGATCGACGACAGGCCAGTTCGGCTTATCCAGTAATAATGAATGTTTTTCAAACAAGTGATAACAAAGCCCTAATGCGCGGGCTTCCTTGTCTTTGATAAAGAGCAGCCAGAATGCGGTCACCAGGAAACCGATAATCATCGACCAGATCGCTCCGGCTTTGGTCATCCGTTTCCAGAAAAGACCGCCAATGAATGCCGGCAGGAAGGTCGAGGCACACAACCCGAAAAAGATGGCGGTCGCACGGGCAATAATATACCCGCTGCGAATGTAATAACTAAACAATACCGCCGCAACAATCCCGATGATAATCCCCACACGAGTAATCCCGATTCCATGACCATGCTTTCCGGTAACCTGCTCGTAAACGTCACGACCAATACTGGTTCCCACGGCATGAAACTGACTGGACAGCGTACTCATTGCCGCAGAAAGCAGCGTTACCAGAAAGACCAAACCAAACCACTTGGGCATCGCACTACCAATATATGTCGGGATGATCTTACTCGTTTGACACTCGTAAACAACACGATCGCTTCCATCAGCCCCCCCAGTCATATATTTCACGATACCCCGCATGTAAGCGGTAGCTTTGGGCTGTATTTTGACTTTCTGACCAACGAGTCCGGTCGGATCTGCTCCAGGCTCCAGCCCCTCAATAACTGCCGCAGGGGTAATCGCCGCAGCTCCTCCATATCCTTTATAAATCAGATGGGTATCCGCTTCATCATCACCTGTGGTATCGACATGCAGCAAAACACAAGGCACAGACTTCTCATCGGGACCGATTGCCGGGTTGACCGGTGTACCATCGGGTTTGACGTTAATGCCTCGTTCCTTTTTAGCAATCACCCATGCAAATTCAGCTGGACTTGCACCAACGCCGCTGACATTTTTGAGCGTCCCTTCAACAACTTCCTTTTGAAGGAAATAGACATTACTCAAAGAACCGACCGTGAACGCCACGCCGGTCATGATTAAAATAAAGATACCACCGACCAGTACCGCTCGATTTAATTCTTTTTTACTCTTAACGGTCATGAAGCGAACCGCCAGTTGAGGTTGGGCCAGAACACCAATACCTACACCCAGCGTAATGGTACTGATGATGATCCACCACAGATTATACGCGTCCGGATTCGGCCCTTTAGCGGACTCACCAATACCCCATCCAAATGCAGGCATCGCCGTCCAGCCTTTAAATCCGACTCCGCCAAAAATATTGGGGCCTTTGCCGGCTTCAGTCAGTGCCGCATGGGCCGCGTTGACACCGCCCATCATTTTATATGTCCAAATCAACAAAATCAGCATACCCACAAACATGATCGAACCCTGCAAGGCATCTGAATACATGACGCCCTTCAATCCGCCCATAATCACATAGGCAGCGATGATGACGCTGAAAACAAGAAGGGCTGTTTCATAAGTAATTCCAAATGCCGATGCGATGAATGCACACCCGCCAATCAGGACCGCCGCCGCATACATCGGAATAAACAGGAAGATGATAAGTCCTGCAAAGATCTGGATAAACTTGCTCTCAAAGCGATTGGCCAGTAATTCCGGAAATGTATGCGCATCTAAATGGTGGCCCATGCGACGAGTCGGCCCACCAAGGAACACAAACGCAACAAAGATACCCACAAAGATATTAAAGAAAGTCAACCACAGTAAACTCATCCCAAACATTCCGGCCACACCGCCGAAACCAACAATCGCACTGGTCGAGATAAATGTCGCCCCATAACTCATCGCCATGACAAAGGGGTGTACCCCACGTCCGGCGATCAGATAATCGGTTGCGCTTTTTGTTCGCTTCCAACCTAAAAAACCAAGATAAACTACGACTAACAGATATGCAAGAACTACCATAATTTCTTTGGCGCCAACAGCTTGTGCTAACATAATAATCCTCCCTGATAGTTAGACAGGAACTCCATTATATTCTTCCGATTTCAAGAAAAACAAACTACACTTCTTCCTCAACCTTTTTCTCCTCAACAGCCCACTTAACATCATCCGGCTGAACTTCTTCGGCGCCGCGATTCCAGTTAAACAGGCCATAGACAACACAGAGAATTGTACTTGCGATGCAGAGAAGATATGCTGCTACCACTCCTTTGTCTTCGATTCCAAGCATAATCAGTCCTTTCATAATGCTGGTTCACGAAACCGGATATTACATGGCCGGTTTATTACTGTTTGTAAATATAATAGCTGTCATGTATAAGATTTCAAACAAAAACTTAACAATTATGTAATATTTTCGGCGTTTTGTTGTGAAAAAGATGAGTTTTTTGTTTTTTATCGGATTATGAACAGAAAACTATCAAAACAGGGGGTTTTAATACTGATAAGCCTAATTTTTAATTGTTTTAAGCAGTTTTTTGGCATTCTTGTAAAATATCTTCTCCAGAAATGCCTCCGGCATGCCCAATTTGGAAAATGCCTTGATTTCGGCCGCTTGATCCGTCCACGGTGAATCAGTACCGAAGAGGATATAATCCGAAGGATGTGCCAAAATCATCCGTTTAAGCTGGTCATGGTTGAGATATTGGACTGAAAATGACGTTTCCATGTAAATCGGCTTGCCGATCAAGTACTCTTCAACCTCATCCCACTGCTGCCAACTTCCCAGATGGGTCGTTATCAGCTTTAAATCGGGGAATTTTGCAAGAACGTTTGATATTTTCTTCGGTCCTGCACGGTCAATCCACTCAAATGCAAAATCAAACCCCGTATGCATCGTCAGCAGCAGCCCTTCGGCCTGAACCGCCTCATAGAGCGGGTCCAGCTTCGCATCATCCATATCAAAATCCTGATAATACGGGTGCATTTTGATCCCCGCCAGCCCCGCCGCGGCGATCTGCCGGACATGTTCCGGACCGGCCGGGTCATCCGGATGCACCGAGGCCAGCGGAATGATCCGCTCGGACTGGATCGCCCGACTCCATTGAAAGATCGGCTCAAACTGCGACGGCTTGGTGGCAATGCTGCACAACACACTGCGCTCAATGCCGTTGGCATCCATCGACGCCAGCAGCGACGACAGCTTGCCGTCCAGATACGCCGTCACCGAATCCGTCTCCGACAAAAGCTGCCGCATCGCACGCTCGGCCAGAGCATCCGGAAACGCATGCGTATGAAAATCAATAATCGCCCGCCTTGAATTAAAAGGGGTCAGACACCTTTTTCCTGTCGGCTGTTTCACAATTCCCCCTTTTTGGGTCTGCCGCGGGGGTTTAGGGATGATTCCAATGACAGGTCTTTCGCTGTTTTCAGTATCCATTTCTCATCGCCGAACGGGCGGCCGCGTTGAAGGCAGGTTTCAATCTTCTCGACCGGCAATCCGGCAACGCTATCCACCCGCTTTTTCCACTGTCGGGGCAGTTCCACCGGGCCGTCGCTTAGTTCCAGCGGCTTTTCCTCACCGCAGCGAATCGCCAGACTGCTCCATGGCCAATCGGCGCTGCGTTTGACCAGTTCAGCCCGCAGCGGATTGCTCTCGACATACCGCAACAGCGTCAGATAGTACGCCCGGTCCTGCACGGGAAAGCTTTTGTAGCGGCCCTGGTAGAGATGTCCGATGCCGACGGTTCGATGTGCTCCGTGCCAGCGGTGTGAGTGCGTGACGGTCAGCCATTTCATGAAAGCCGACAGGTCGCCGTCATGCCGCGGCCACAGCACTAAATGCCAGTGGTTGCTCATGATGCAGTAGCCGCAAAGCCGCATGTCAAAGCGTGCCAGACCTTCGGCGAGAATCTGCTCAAACGCCGCAAAATCGCCCGCCTTCTTAAAAATCCGAAGCCGACCATTCGCACGATTCAGAACATGATAAACAAGATTTCCCTTCGCAATACGCTTGTGTCGTGGCATAATCAGCAATTATAGCACGAATAAACGCGATGTCAACTAAAAAAGGTGTCTGACCCCTTTAATTTACCTAATTTACCTAATTTACTTCTTTATTTGTCCCCTTGCATAAATGCAGGGTATTTACCGGTCCCTTTTGCATCCGCCCTACATATTTCTACAGAACACGAATGTTGACCAAGTGCAAATCCGGGATCTAAATGTATATGCTCTCTTTCTCCTATTGGCATCCCTGATAAATTTTGATCCCAATCTGCCAAATACTTTATTAGTTTTGAAAGAGAGCCTAATCCCTCGGGATCACCTATCACAACGATTTTCTGCGATGTCTCGTTAATAACATGGTGAAATATTTCTAATTTCCCTTTAATTTCCGGAATACTTTTAAAAAAATCACTCATATACAGAACTCCAATATTTAAATAATTCAGTTCGCTGGCGCCACCTCCATAAGACTCTGCACTATAGGAATAATCGCAGGCCAATAAGTAATCACTGCTGCCACAGCTACAGCACCTACGCCAACACCCGCCGATACCTTTTGAGCTGTATCTATACCTTCTTCTGTTAAACCTCTATTTAATTTTTCACATATTTTTTCACCTGCAGTGGGCTCATATGTTCTGGTTCCGTTTACATCATAATCCGGCACATCACCATCAACCTGCCCCTCTAAATCGTTTACAGGATCTGGTGGGAAATATCTTCCAACTTTCCCCCCCTTTGAATTCTCATAATCCCAATGTCCTCTGTCGTGGAAGTCATCATCATCTTCATCATGCCAATGTTTCCAACGACGACCTTTTTTATAAGCCCCACGTTCTTTATCCCACTTCCATTTTTTGCCGGTTTCAGGCCATCTTTGGGGGGGGTCTGATGCCCCTGGCACTTTTTTCAACCCCCATGGATCAACCCAATTGACAGGGTTGTTTCCGCAGTACTGGTAGAGGTTCATGCTGTCGTAGTAGCCGATGGGGTCGGTCTGCATGAAGGATAAATTAAAGGGGTCAGACACCTTTTTTGGTTCTCCCTTTATTACGTTTATGCTATTTCTCCTTGTTTTTCACCTCTGCCACAACGTTCATGACATGTCATCATCACCTATCATAAACAAACAAAGCCACCAATCAACCTAAAAAAAAGGCCCGGGAAAATCCGGGCCTTTGGGTGTTTCACAGAACAGCTAATCTAAGCAAGCGCCCTTAGCAGGGTCGAACTTGCGTTGCTTCCATTCCTTTCTTGCCCTGTGCCGGTTCGAACTCGACCCGCTGGCCATCACGCAGCGTACGGAAGCCTTCGGATGCGATGTTGGTGTGATGAACGAAGAGATCGTCACCTCCATCATCAGGAGTAATAAACCCAAATCCTTTTTTCTCGTTAAACCACTTGACTGTACCCTGACTCATAACAACTCCTCGGGCCTCTGGCCCATCTTGCTATTTCCCTCGACAGTTACCAAGAGACGGCCCGAGGGAAGAACAACCGTCTCCATGTCCACAACGATCTATTTTAGATTAAAGCAATATTGTACCGTGATAGCAAATTAATTTTTTCAAAAATAACCTGTTTTTTCGATTAAAACGGGCATTATTCACCGGTTGGCCTCTCTGTTCGGATTTTTTTCAGGTCCGACCTCTTTTTTTTATCCTTCAGGCGGCGTTGAATCGCGGATTTCGGAGTTCGGGTCGGACGACGGATCTTGGCGGGCTTGAGGGCCTCGGCGATCAGGCCGGCCAACCGCTGTGCAGCGGCATTGCGATTGGCATGCTGAGAGCGATATTCCTGACAGGTCACCTGCAGGATGCCCTGCTTGTCAATCCGGCTCTTGAGTGTTTTGGCGATCTTCTGCTTTTGAAACTCGGTCAGGCACGGGCAATCGAATAGACTCAGCGAAACACTGACGCGGGTATTGAGCTTGTTGACGTTCTGTCCGCCGGGGCCGGAACTTCGGGAAAAAACGAATGTCAAATACGTTTCAGGAATGGACAATTTCGAATTGATGTACAGCAAATCCATGACAGGCTCATCGATCGTCAGACAACCGCACGGTAACCTTTGCCGTGAACGGTCTTGATAATGTTACGTGCGGTCCCCAGTTTCTTTCGCAGCGAGGCAACGTGCACATCCACAATCCGCTCATTGGCGCTTTGTTCGGCGGATCCGAGAATGCTTTGAAGGTCTTCTCGGCTGAGGGCACTGCCGCCGGCCTTGAACAACGTCAGCAAAATATTGAACTCGGCGGGGGTCAGGTCAATTGGTGTGCCTTCAACGAATACCTGGCGCCCTGCGGGAAAAACGCGAACCGCTCCTGCCTGCAGAATCTCCCGGACCGTATTCGGTTCCGGGTACGCCCGGCGCAAAACCGCTTCAATCCGTGCCAAGAGAACCTTGGTACTGAATGGCTTGGTAATGTAGTCATCGGCACCAACACTGAGGCCAACGATGATATCGGTTTCGGTATCTTTGGCGGTCAACAGAATGATCGGGATGTGGGAAGTTTCGGCTTCATTTTTGAGCTTGGTGGTAAGTTTGATGCCCGAAGTGTCGCCGAGAATGATATCCAGCAGGATCAAATCCGGCTTATCAACGGCCAGCATCGCCAGAGCCTCGGCGCCGCTGGCAGCGGTTCGGACAATATACCCTTCCTGGGACAGGGACATATCCAGCAATTCCAGCAGATCGGTCTGGTCATCGACAACGAGTATACGGGCATTCATGGGCTTTTATCCTCAACTTATTATTTAAACAGCCATATGATTTACATTTTCATCACAGCTGCTTAATAATCAATTAAACATCCTTTATTTTATCGACTTTCGGGGCATTGTAGTTCATCAATAATCGGAAAATCAACTGAAAATATCGAATAACGACCGATAAAAATGCACTTTTATGAGTGGGCAGTGCCAAGTCGGTTCATAATTTTTCCTGAGGCCAGGCAGGCAACGTGAAATGGGTTTGTATTGGGTTTGGTTGGGTTCGCGTGGCGCTATTAAAAACTGCGGTGTTGTGTCCGTTGGTGGGTTTGAGTGTGGTATGGGGCATTTGCGTCATGGGTGTGTTTGGCACTTAAATTGGGTTCGTTTTTTTGGGGGTTGGCGGGGTCAAAAAGGGGGTTTTTTTACGAATTTCCAAAGCTAAATCGGCGATCCTGGGCTGTACGAGTAGAGGGTACTTGGGGGCAAAATTGGCTTCGTTTTGGGTTCGATTGGGTTTGTTTTTGTAGGGGCAGCCCTTAGTCCATTGTTTTTAGTCCTTAGGAGAAAGGCGTTTACTGTGATTTGGCTGCTTTGAAAATTGGGTTCGTTTTGTAAAAATAGTATTATAGTCTTTCGTCTTCAGGGAGATCCGGGTGGCTTTTTTTGGGCCGGGATACGCTGATTCAATTGTCAAATATCATACTATTCGATTTTTCATATTATATCATAAATTAGATAAATGCAAAACTAATTTTCAGATTCACTAAATATAAATTTGACCTTCCCTGCTCTACATTCCAACATGTGGATCTCATCCAGACGGCTGTTTTTGTAAACCACGAAATGGGGAAGGCGGATTTTCAGAAAATGGACGGTAATCGTAATTTTTATGCGATTATCAAACAACCCTAAAAAAAGGCACCGAATGGTGCCTTCCGATCATTCAATCAAAAATGTCACGTCAAAAGTACCTGACACGTTACGTTTTCCCGGATTATTCCCTTGCATAGAAATATCTGTGGTGTAAAATGAAACCCGCATCTGTATACATCTGTGAAGACACTTACTCAGCAACAAGCAGCGTTAGTTGTAAAGCACGGTGAGAAAATGAGCGGGAGAAGACATAATTGGGCACTTCTAAACGGCCTTTGCCAAGACCCCCTACGGAATCACTATTTGCCCCAAGGGTATGCAGTTAATCAATTCACATCTAAACATATTTTAAATTCTTTATAAGGAAATAGAATCATGAAAACGCAAAAGACATTCCTGATTATTATGTTCATTGCCTGTATTTTTAACTGCCGCGCGGCTGTGTTCGATTTTGATGACGGCACCGTTCAGGGCTGGACAATGGAAGGGGCCTGGCGTGGAAACGGCGCAAGCTATACCGGCCCGTACAGCAACAATTTTGTATTTGGATGGAAAGACCCGGTTCAATATCCCGGGATTCCCGGCTGGGATGCCGTGGGAGATAATGAAGGCACGATGCAGATGTTTACCTTCGGCGGTCACGGTATTACCAGTGGTACCGGAGATTGGTGGATCATGCAGTTGCATTCCCCGGATCTGACCAGTGACAGCCAGTGGCAGGGTGCAAGTGGATATTCAGTTGAGATTGCCGAATGTATGGCAGCATTTGTCCCCGATCTTTATGCAAATCTTTGGGTAAAAGTGTATGATACGGACCTGGGAACAGACCGCTATTTTTACAACAATGAAGCTCAACTTTTAGATCATTGTGTTTACAATTCAGAAGCAGTGTGGAATCACCTGTCCTTTGACTGGTCCGGAGTACTGCCGGCCAATTATATTGTTCGTGAGGTGTTCATCAATATCTTCGGAAAAATCGGCAGTTATTATGAAGGCGGTATTTATGTGGATCATGTGACGCCATTTGGTTCGCCTGTGCCTCCATCCAATCTTCAGGCTAATATTACCAGTCCACAGATTCATCTAACCTGGGATGATAACTCCATCGACGAAGATGGTTTTAGGATTCAGTATAAAAGATGGAGTTTGATAGAACCGCCCGGATGGACAGATCTTGATACGGTAGGGCCGAATGTGCAATCGTATCAGGTTGATAATCCAACGTTGAATTACTATTATAAATTCCGGGTAAGCGCCTATAATACCTACGGTGATTCGACGTATTCCACTTCGAATCAGGTAAAGATTTTGTATCAACTTTACTGGATTCATGTAAATGCTCCCAACGGGGGCGAAATACTGGCGGAAGGGGCAAATTATCCAATTACCTGGACGTCGGGGATAGGGATTACAAACGTTCGTATTGATTACTCCACGGATGGCGGCAGCAACTGGATTGATCCACCGATTGTTGCTTCAACAGCTAATGATGGATCGTATAACTGGACTGTTCCCAATACGTACAGTGATAATTGCATTCTCCGGATTTCGGATGCGTCAGATGGTTCACCTTATGATATTAGCAACGAGCCATTTCAAATTGTACCGCCGGGCCCGGATTTGACGGTTGTGTCGCTTACTTGTGACGAACAAGGAACAGCCATTAAGGATAATGAACTACATTTTCATTGCACGATAAAGAATCAGGGATCATTATCTTCCGGCTGGTTTTATATGTACTGGTATGCTGATGAAGAAACTCCTCCCGATCCCGGACAAATCGGCCAGCGAAACTGGTATATCCCCGGGGGTCTGATCCCGGGCGGTACGTACACGGTCGATTTTACTTATACTTATACCAGTCCTGATGTGAAGAAGATGTATGTTTTGGTGGATTCGACATTCGTATGCACTGAGGTCGATGAAGGGAACAATCTGCTGGGCCCGCAAGATATGGATGTGTATGAGTTTGAATTTATTGAAGACAACGATGCGGCGTATAAGTGGTTCGGGGGGGATGACAATACCCCCAGAAATGTTGGCGGTGGGCAAAGCTTTGCACTGTCTCGCAGTGCTGAAGTCAAATACGCCAGTTTTAAGTTCAGAGATGAATTTGACTATCACTACAGTCCAACCGGCTCGGGACATGCGGTCACGCTTGTACTGAATGTACGGGCCGAAAACGGAACGATTGTTAAAACCGTCTCTGAAAATGTCCCTTCATCTTTCAATGGCGGATGGGTTTTCTTTGACCTGAATATGGACATGTGGGCCGATGAAACGTATTTATTTACCTGCTATCTGCAGGATGGCCACAGCAATGAATTGTCCAGCAGTCTCTGCGGCAGATCAGACGATCCATGGCCTAACAGCCAGGGATATTCAGCTGAAACTGATTCCAATCCCTTTGATATGGAAGATTGGAGTCATTGGAGTACCCACCCGTGGGATTTTAATTTCCGTCTGGCCGGTAACTACCATGATCTTGCAAAGGCAGACTTTACGCGAAATTATAAAGTGGATCTTGTGGATTTTAGTGAATTCGGTCTGCAATGGCTCAGGACAGATTGTGTCCTTCCGGGTTGGTGTGATCAAACGGACATGGACTACGACGGAAGCGTGGACATAATAGACCTAGACTCCTTTGTTTATTACTGGCTCTGGTAAGATCCCCAACGTTTAAATCAAGGATAGCCCCGGGTTTCGCTTCGCTGCGTCCGGGGCTATCGTTATTCAAGCCCCCGTTCGACTTCGCTCAGGGCAGGCTCTTTTGGCTTGTGGAATTTCTCTGTTTAAACAGATTCCTCGGCTGCGCTCGGAATGACATTTTTGGATCGCGGGGCACTTGCTACATCGTATATTTGACGGGGTCTTTTAGTCCGGCTTCGGCGAAGCCTTTGAGGCGGAGTTGGCAGGAATCGCATCGGCCGCAGGGTTTTCCATCTTCAGTGGGGTCGTAACAGCTATGGGTCAATGCATAATCGACACCGATGGCGGTACCGGTTTGGATGATCTGTGCTTTGGACATTTGGATGATGGGCGTGTGGATGGTATAGCGACCCCTGCCTTCGGCGGCGGAGGCGGTGGCGAGATTGGCCATGGTTTCGAAAGAGGCGATATACTCGGGGCGGCAATCGGGATAGCCGCTGTAGTCGGTGGCATTGACGCCGATATAGATATCCCAGACCCCCAGTACCTCGGCCCAGGCCAGTGCATAGCTGAGAAAGATCGTATTCCGCGCGGGGACATAGGTAACGGGAATCTCGGCGGTCATGTCGTTGCGGTCCTTGGGGACATCGATGGCGGCATCGGTCAGGGCCGAACCGCCGAAGGCTGCCAGATCGATCTCGACGATACGGTGTTCGGTCGCGCCCATCGCGGTGGCTACCCGGCAGGCACAGGAAATTTCATGCGCATGCCGCTGGCCATAGCGGAAGGTCATGGCATAGGCGTCAAATCCATCGTTTTTTGCGATTGCCAGCGTGGTGGCCGAGTCCAGCCCCCCGCTGAGAAGAATAACTGCTTTATTTTTTGTTGTTTTCATGTCATTTTCTCCATCAGCTTACCTTCGGCAAGAGGGTGCCACACAATCGGGGCGTTTCATTCGCATGGCTTGCGCCATGGCGTTTTTATTTTTTGAATCCTTGCAAAAATCTCTGGTTTCGTTAATATTATGAGTAAAAGTATATCAGATTTCCCATTAAGGGCAACTAAATGAGCGAAAAACCGCAACTTGATCTATTTGACAACCCCCGGCCGCAACGGGATTACACGATCACGATTCGCTGTCCGGAGTTTACGAGCGTCTGTCCGAAGACGGGTCAGCCGGATTTCGGCACGATTTTGATCGAATATATACCGGACAAGCTGTGTATTGAACTGAAAAGCCTGAAAATCTACATGCAAAGCTTTCGGGATCAGGGTATTTTTTACGAAATGCTGACCAATGATATTCTGGATGATCTGACGGGAGCCTGCCGGCCCCGTTGGATGCGAGTTACCTCAACATTCACGCCTCGCGGCGGCATTTCTACCGATGTCTGTGCAGAATATCAAGCGGAGAGTGTTGAGCAAGACTGAAAACCAAGGTTAAGAGAGGGAACGAGCCATGCCGATCAGTTTTAAATGCGAGTCATGTGACAAGAAGATCAAGGCCCCGGACAAAGCGGGCGGCAAATGGGGTAATTGCCCGTACTGTCAACACCGCTGTTATATCCCCCTGCCGAAATCGGATGACGAGCCGGAATTGGTGCTCGCCCCCATCGATGAAAATGAGTTGACGCAGATGAACCAGCTCATGGAGGAAACGCATTCGCTGACACAGCGGATCCTGCATGAAGAGCGCGGTCATGGAAGAAGGCCCTGACATTTCGGCGGACAGCCATGCCGTGGCCGAAAGAGAAGTCATCAAACAGTGCATTCTCTACCTGCGGCAAATGGCTGACGGGGACCTGATGCCCGCTGAAAAAACGCTGGAGTTTTTGAAGCATAACAAAAAAACGGCGTTACGTATCCTGGCGGCGATCGCGCGTTCCGACCAACCGGAGCCGGAGTTGTCCGACATTCCCCCGCGCATCCTGCAGGGATTGGTTCGGGACGCTTCAGGAAAGCTAAATTAACGACCGCCGGAGCGTATTGAAAGAATTGACAACACAACCAGTCATCCGGGTTCAAGCTATCAGCAAGTATTATGGTTCTCTAAAAGCCGTGGAGAATCTGTCTTTTGAGGTTTTCAGCAACACCTGTTTTGGTTTTCTGGGGCCGAACGGTGCCGGCAAAACCACATTGATGAAAATGATTTACGGGAGGTGCAGGCGAAGCGCCGGTGCAGACGGCGTGATGGATATTTTCGGATATGACCCGGTTGACGATGAACTGTCCATCAAATACATGTGCGGCGTGGTTCCGCAGGAAGATAATCTCGACGAAGAGCTAAATGTCATTCAGAATTTGAAGCTGTTTGCGCGGTTTTATGACATTGACACCCCGGAGGCCATGCGGCGCATCGAGGAACTGCTGGACTTTCTGGAGTTGGCGGAAAAGCGAAACGCACCGATCCGTGATCTTTCCGGGGGGATGAAACGCCGACTGGTGATTGCACGGGCGCTGCTGAATCAGCCGAAACTGCTTATTCTTGATGAACCGACGACGGGACTGGACCCGCAGGTGCGACACCTGATATGGGACAAGCTTCGGCAGTTGAAAAACCAGGGAACCACCCTGCTGCTGACGACGCATTATATGGAAGAGGCATTTCAGTTGTGCGATAATCTGCTGATCATGCACAAGGGACAAAACATCATGCAGGGAGTCCCGAAAGAACTGCTGAAGGAGCATATTGAAGGTTATGTTCTCGAATTGATTGATGCTGAAGGCTCGGAAGAATTTTTGAAGCAGTCTTTGCCTTCGGACATCCGGGCCGATTCGGCGGGACAGACGGTACGCTTTTACTGCAATGAAATTGACAGTCTGAAAACAGTCGCCGACCATCTCTCGACGGGCCAGTACTATCTGCGTCAATCGACGCTTGAAGATGTGTTTTTGAAAGCGACGGGACGGATGCTCAATGACCGACAATAAAACACAGCACTATCCGGCTCTTTATAAACGCCTGTTCAGCGTCTGGTTCCGGCACATGCGGGTTTATTACCAGAATATTTTCAGCAACGCATTTCCGCCGTTTTTTGAGCCGCTAATATTCCTGGCCGGCGTCGGGCTGGGGCTGGGCAATTATATCGAGCCGATCAACGGGCGGCCTTATATTGATTTTCTGGCAATTGGGCTGTTGGTGACGTCGTCGATGTGGACGGCGTTTTTTGAATGCACGTTCGGGACGTTTATCCGGCTGGAATTTCAGAAAGTTTACGACGGGATTCTGGCGGCGCCGATCACGGCCAATGATTTGATTGTCGGGGAGATTTTGTGGGCCGGGTCGAAGGGATTTTTCTTTTCGTTTGCGGTATTGGCGACGCTGTCAATTGTGTCGCTGATCCCAGCCGCCGGACTGAGTATCCCTCTGCCGAATGCGCTGGCGGCGCCGCTGGTCGGTTTTGTCAATGCGGTGATGTTCGCGTCGATGGCATTGCTGATTACGTCGTTTGTGAAAACCATCAATCATTTCAACTTTTTCATGACGGGGCTGATCTCGCCGATGTTCTTTTTTTCCGGCGTGGTGTTCCCGGTCAGTAACTTGCCAAAAGCGCTTCAGTTTGTCGCTGAACTGGTTCCGCTGACACATTCGGTGCGTATTCTGCGTTGTATCTGCGATGAAACTCTGTCGTGTACGCTCCTATGGGATGCGGGATATATTGTGGTCTTTACGCTGGTGATGAGCCTGCTGGCGATTCATCGGCTGAAGAAACGACTCATTAAATAAATCAAATGTCAAAATCTAAAATGCAAAATTTAGGTATCGCCTAACGGCGATGGCTGTTTAAATAGATTCCTCGGCTGCGCTCGGAATGACGGGATATAGGTCTTTGTTCATTTAGTACAATACAGAGGGGCATATTCGCACGGCTCGCGCCGTGGCGTTCTTATTTTGAGAAAGCGGTGTCCCAGTCTTTCCAGACGGGTTCGTGGCCGTGGGCCTGGATGACTTTTGCCATTTCGTCGGGTGTTCGGTCATCGTCGATGGTGAACTGTTCGGCGGCCGTCTTATCGCTACTGTATCCGCCGGGGTTTGTTTTTGAGCCGGCGCTGAGGCGGGTGACGCAGATGTTTATCATGTGGTCGCGGAAGGTAGCGTTTTCGCGTGTGGACAATACAATCCCGGCGTCGGCAAAACACAATCTCAGGGCGAGCATCATCTGTACCATGTTTTTATCGGAGACCAGGTGCGGCCACTGGTCCTGTACGTTGGTGGCCGGACGAATACGGGGAAATGAAAAATCAATTTTCGCCCGCCAGTACTTCTTCACAAGGTATGCGGCGTGTTCGGCCAGAGCCAGTGTTTCGATGCGCCAGTCGGCCAGTCCCAACAGGAAGCCCAGTCCAAGATACCGCATGCCTGCGGCGGCGAAGCGGTCGGGGGTATCGAGGCGATTGTCATAATCGCGTTTGGGGCCAGCGATGTGATAGTGTGCATACACATCGCGGTCGTAGGTTTCCTGATAGAGAGCGACGCCGTCAATCCCGGCGGCAAAAAGCTGTGCGTATTCGGCCTGCGTAAGCGGGTAAATTTCGATGGAAATTGACGAAAACTTCGCCCGCAGTTTTTTTGCCAGTTCGGCCAGATAGCCCACGGTGACAAATTTTCTATCCTCGCCGCTGACGAGCAGGATGTGGCGAAAACCTTCGGCGGCAATGACGTCGGCATCGGCGAGGGCCTGTTCGATTGACAGGCGGGTTCGATTTAATTTCGTTTCTGTATTGTAACCGCAGTATTGACAGCTATTGATGCAGACATTCGATACATAGAGGGGTGCATAGAGCTGGATGGTTCGTCCGAAACGCTGAACGGTCAACTGACGTGCCTGTTGGGCCATGGGTTCGAGAAAGTCTTCGGCGGCGGGTGAAACCAGTGTGAGCAAGCGGTCGGGACTGAATCTGCCCGGGGGTTTGGACAGTTCCTGTTGAACCTGTTCGGGAGTGACAGACTGCATACGCTCTGTCCAGACATCACGATTTTGGTCGAGATGCTTTTCGGTAAGAATCGATTGTATGTTTTTATTAGCCACGAATTAACACGAATTTTCACAACTATTTTTTTTCATTATTTCCATACTTTCGCCCCTTCAGGGCTTAATTGGGAAACGAACTTCTCTCTCCGGATGCTCACGCATCCGGCTAATTGACTTACGTCCCTTCGGGACTCAGTAATCAGGATATCTAACTTGCCGGAGGTTAAAACCTCCGGCTATTCAATTATATCCCTTCGGGATTAAACCGGACACTTACGTTCCCGGCTCTGATTGTTAACTATTTCGGGCTTTTGTCTTCCGTGTTTTTTATTCTTCATTCCGCAGAAAACCGGTCAGGGGGCTGGAGGCACTGGCGGTTGTTTTTGGAGCCAGGCCAGTTTCATAGGCGATGCGTCCGGCTTCGACGGCCATTTTAAAGGCGCGTGCCATTTCGATGGGATCGGCCGCGGTGGCGATGGCGGTGTTGACCAGTACGGCATCGGCTCCCATTTCCATCGCTTCGGCGGCATGTGACGGCGCACCCAATCCGGCATCGACAACGACGGGCACTGTCGCCTGCTCGATGATGATCTCGATGGAGGCCCGCGTTTTCATTCCCTGATTGGAACCGATGGGGCTGGCCAGCGGCATGACGGTTGCGCAGCCGACGTCCTGCAACTTTTTGGCGAGGATGGGGTCGGCATGGATATACGGCAGGACGATGAAGCCGTCTTTGACCAATGCTTCGGCGGCCTTGAGTGTCTCGGTTCCATCGGGCAGGAGGTAATACGGATCGGGGGTGACTTCGAGCTTGACCCAGTTGATGCCGCTGGCGGCGCGTGCCAGGCGGGACAGGCGGATGGCTTCGTCGGCATCTCTTGCACCGGATGTATTCGGCAGCAGTTGGCACTTCTTGCGGTCGATGGCGGCCAGCATGTTGTCGTTTTCGTTTTCGATATCGACCCGGCGCAGGGCGACGGTGACCATTTGTGTTCCGGAGGCCTGGATCGCGCGGGCCATGATGTCATTGGAGGCAAATTTGCCTGTGCCGACAAACAGCCGGGATGTGAATTCTCTGTCTGCTATTTTTAATGTGGTCATTTTACCCAATATACAATATTACAATAATTAATTTACAATTTTATCCGCCGCCGACGAATCGTATTAATTCAATCGCCTGACCTTCGGCGAGATTTGTCTGCGCGAAGTCCTCGCGTTCGACGATTTTTCCGTCAATCTCGGCGACGACGGTCGCGGCGTCAATTTTCAGGCTATCCAATAATTCGGACAACGTTGCGGGAAGACCTTTTTCAAATGTCTTTTCCTGTCCGTTTATTTTTAATATCGCACTCACGTCGTGCTCCCTGCCAATTTTGTATGCAATTCATTAATCAAGATTTCGGCAATCGCATTGGCCTGATGATAGGCGGCGATGCCCACTCGCGGCGCGGTCAGCGGCACGCCGGGGCCAATTCCCGAAACCGTGTCACCAACCAGAATCAACCGGTCTGAAATCCGCTGCGTTATAATCTCATTGCTTCTGCCGTATCCTGCCAGTCCGCTGACGGAAACAATGACCACGTCTTTCATTTTTGACAGCACGGTCTCGACGATCATCTGTTTTTGGTCGGCCCGGTCAAAACATTCGGCAATTACATGGGCTCCTTTGAAAATGTCCGGAATTTTTTCCGGGGTCAAACGAACCTTGCGGCCCTCTAAAATCGCATCCGGGTTGATGCGGCGGAGGTTTTCCAGCGAGGCATCCACTTTGTGCTGCCCTACCTGATCGGCAAAATAATTCTGGCGGTTCAGGTTGCTTTCTTCGATCTGGTCAAAATCCACCAGAATGAGTTTGCCGACCCGCAGACGTGTCAGCGCAACGGCGACATTGGACCCCAAGCCGCCGAGACCTGCGATACCCACAACCGCGTTTTTCAATTCTAAAAATGTATGCGGTGTCATGATACTTTCACCTGTTTAAAAAAAAGCCCCTGCCGGAACACGGACAGGGGCGCATGTTTGTAACAAACGTGCCTCCCTTCGCCGGCATTAACCGGATCAGGTTCAAAGGGTCCCGCATTCGACGCGAACTCTCAGCTTCGGGCACAAACCCGATGCTCCCCTGACACTCATCAATCTACGTTCTATCTTATGGGCGGGTCGGAAAAATGCAAGAATTTTATGGAAAACTCGAACGGTACACGGCTTAATCTACAGAATATGGCGTTTTTCAGGTCATTGTGTCATTGCCTGAATAATTTGCTCTGAGGCGATATCCGCCCCGTCCGGCTCAGCCTGAAGCTGAAGCGAGAGTGCTTTTGCCCGTTCGTGCATATTTTTGTCATGCAGGATGCTTTGGATCGTTGAGGTGAAAATCGGTGAAAGAACCCGGCTGACTTTCAACCGTCTGGAAACACCCAAGTGTGCGGCACGGATGGCATTATCAAATTGGTCATGTCCATGGGGAATGACCAAACTCGGGACACCGGCTCGCAGGGTTTCGGCAGTTGTGTTCAATCCGCCGTGATGAATGACCATGCCGGCATGGGGAAAGACCCAGCCGTACGGGGCGAAATCGATTGCGATGATGTCCCTTTTGGAGTCAGCAAATTTTGTCAGGTCCTTGCCAATTAGTAAACACGGCCAATCGAGACAGCGACAGGCTTTGGCGGCACTTTGATAAATTTCATCGCCATGCAGTGATGCTGTCGAGCCCAATCCAACAACAACGGGCGGCTTTGGGCCCTCAAACAGCCGAATAATTTGATTCGGGACATCCGGCCAATCTTTGATGTGCTCGTCACGAACAAATCCGCAGATTTTCGAATTTGAGAAATCATCTTTTGCGTAATCTTTCAGCAATGTTGACCAGAGGCCGAGATTCAGGCGGGCTTTCTCATAAATGTCCGGCAAGCTTTGAATTGTATGCGGGATCCCGTGTTTGCGACAACGGTATCCCAAGGAATGCTTCAATCCGAGGCCCATCAAAAACCGAATTCCTCGAACCTGAAGCTTTCGAATCCACGACGGCCATTCCATATAACTCAAATATACGGGAGGATGAACATTGAACCAGCCCACCGGTGTCGGGCTTAATGTGACATACGGAATCGATTTCTCTTTAGCAGCGATCATGCCGCCGTATTCCAGTAAGTGGCAGGCAACCATATCAGGACTTTCTTTTTCAAGCAACTCCTTCATTGCATGGTACATGACGGGAACTGTTTTCACGACTAAATTCCAGACCGCCCTTGGGCCCTTTCGGGCATGGAGGTAATCAGGATTGTCGGCAATCTCCCGAAACACATCGAAATACTCTCCGGCCGGAAAGAAACGCAAACCGGCTTCGGTGATTACCTTTTCATAGTAAGGATTGGATATGAAAATGATGTCGGCGCCCTTGTCCCGCAGTGCCCGCGCCAACCCCAGACAGGGATTAAAGTCACCCGAGGAGCCAAAACTGGAGATCACAACCTTCATAATCTGCTCATGATACTTTCGATTAGTAGCGTTTTCTGAAACGTGCGGTGGGGATGTTGAGGATTTTGCGGTATTTGGCAACAGTCCGCCGGGCAATGTCACAGAAGCCGGCCCCAATCAGCTTTTCACGCAGAGCATCGTCGCTGAGCGGGTTGGATTTGTCCTCGTTGTCCACGATCTCCTGCAGTTTGGCCTTGATGGCATCCCAACTGCGTTCCTGGCCGTTGTCGTCTTCCATGCCGCCGCTGAAGAAACTGCGCAGCGGCAGAATGCCCTGCGGGCACTGGACGTACTTTCCGGAGACGGCGCGAGACACCGTCGCCAGATGCACCCCGACCTCGTCGGCGATCGTGGCCATCGGCAGCGGCCGCAAATGAAGCTTGCCTTTGGAGAAAAACTCTTTCTGATGCCGAACGATCGCACCGGCGACTCTCAACAGGGTTTGTTTCCGCTGCTGGATGGCATCCATAAACCATTGTGCCGAACGAATGTTTTTTTGTAAGAACTGCCGCGTCTGTTCATCGACGCCCCGATTGCGTGCCATCTTTTCATAGAAATTATTGACTCGCAGGTTCAACTGCTGCGTGTCTCTGAGCCGCACGGTATATCCCTCAGCCTCATCCTGCTCAATGATCACATCGGCCATGACGGGATGATTTTCATTTCGCCCCACCAAAAGACCCGGCGAGGTATCCAGTTTGCTCATGCGTTCGATCGCGAGGTTGACTCGCTCAACACTGCAATCCATTTTTTTGGCAATCTGCGGAAGATGATTTTCAAGCAACTCGTCCCAGTGCTCGCGGACCAGACGCATTTCAAACAACATCTCGTCGGATGACTGAAGCATCTGGATCAACAGGCATTCCTGAACGTTGCGAGCCCCTACACCGGTCGGCTCAAGTTTCTGCACCAACTCGAGCGCCTGCTGAAGATGTTCGATGCCGAAGTCCTGTTTGTCCCTATTCTGCAATTGTTCCAGGTGAATCGTCAGGTAGCCTTTTTCGTCCAGGTAATCAATAATCAACTCGCCGGCAGCCTTGACCTTTTCGTCAGCATCGATCAATCGCCATTGTTCTTTTAAAGAATCGTTCAAGGACTGGCCTGTCGCCGCGGTGTTCTGAAGGGCCTCCATTTTTTTGTCGGGATCACCGCTGGCATGCTGATGCTGCACGCGATAGCTGAAGGCTTCAGAACCGTTCACATAGTCGCCAAACTCGGTGTCCATATTTTCCAGGCGCTGGAAATCCTCGACATGATCGGAATCTTCCCCCACCACCAACTCCTGACTTTCGGGTATATCGGGGGTATCATCTTCGATTGTTTCAACCTGCTCCGGCGGCTCTTCGACCAGTTCCAAAACGGGATTACTGTTCAATTCCGTTTCGATCTTTTCCTGTAATGCCATCAGCGGAAGCTGCAAAACCTCCATCGACTGAATCATGCGCGGAGCCAGCTTCATCTTCTGCTCCATCCGCATTTGACCGGTCATCGAAAGTTTCATGGACATACGCTAAGTCCTTTATTAATAGTGTTTAACATAGCTGACATACAGTATAGCAGGTTGAAAGCAAAAATCATACCGTTTTTTCAAAATTGGCAAAATAGATTCAAAATCCAGTGCGATTCAGGATCGCATCGGTCAGAATCGAACCCGTTGAAAATTCGATGCTGGAACCGGCCGGAAGACCGCGGGCCAGTCGTGTCACTTTGATATTGAACGGCTGCAGCAATGAATGGATGTAAAGCGATGTTCCATCGCCTTCGAGGTTGGGGTTGGTTGCCATAACAACTTCATTGACGGAACCTTCGCGAATACGCTTGATCAGTGCATCAATGGTCAAATCATCCGGTTCGATCCCTTCCAACGGAGCAATGTGCCCATTAAGTACGTGATAGGTCCACTTGCAAAGCCCTGTTTTCTCGAGGCTGATAACATCCTTGGGTTGTTCAACCACACAAATTACGGTGTGATCGCGCCGGGAATCGGAACAAATAGAACATATCTTCGACTCGGCCAGATTAAAACAAACCTGACATTGATGAATATTCTGTTTGACGCTGGAAATGGCATTTGCCAGTGCCATCGCATCCGGGACATCGGATTTTAAGATATAAAATGCCAGGCGTTCGGCCGTTTTGGGGCCAATGCCGGGAAGTTTTCCGAATTGCTCAACAAGCTCATTTAAACTCTTTGTATAAGCCGGATTCATGCTTCGTCCACCATTTGCTCTTCAACCTCTAGCGGTTCTTCGACTCGAATCTTCTGGATATCAACCGGAGTTGCATCGAGGGCCTTGAGTATTATTTGCACCGCCGGATCATTCAGCACTTCATTGCGCTGAGCACGATTGGCCTGTGGCGGAACCACTTCTTTTTTTGAACTCGATTCAACCGCATGGCCTTCTGAAAAACGAACCGTCACGGTTTTTGAAAGCATCTGCGAAAAAACCACCTCCAGGATGCCCGCTTTTCGTTCACACATACTTTTGGCCAGTTGACCCTGGCCGGTCTTGCCGAATTGTATCTCAAGAACATCATTTTGATAACTGACCGGCCGTCCCTGCTGGAGAAACATCGCCAGTGAGGCGTCCTTCTCTGAAAAAGCTTCGGCTATCGCCGGCCATGATGACCGAATGGATCCAATGGTTGCTTCTACCGAAACGCCTGTCGGCACCTTTTGCGAGACGGCATGGCCACTGGAAACGACCGAGGCTGATGATGGTCCACTGTCAGCGGCTATCAACTTTTTTTTTACGTCTGTCGGGGCTCGATGCAAACCAACGGCCGACGCATTCAGTTGAGCCAGGCCGATAAAATGTTCGCTCAACGCCAGACGCAACAGCAGCGCCTCAAGCAGTGCCCGATTGGTATCGCTGCTGCGAAGTGTCCAGCGAAGTTTTTCCATGGCTGTGATATTGTATATTAACGCCGGTACATCAAAACCCTCTGCGATCCCTGCGATCTGCTTTTTTTCTTCGGTGGTCAGTACCAGCACCTTTGAGTCGGCCCCGGCACACAAAAACACCATCAAATCCCGCATATTATCGATCAGTAAATCACAAATCTGGCCGGCACTTTGACCACTGTCGATCAACTGATCGATCGCATCCAATACGTCTGCGGCGTTACCGGCGGCGATGCCGGACAGTAAATTCATAACCTTCTGCCTGTCCGGAATTCCCACCAGTTCATTCAACTGACCGGCCGTCAGGGGTTGTTGACCGGCACTGATGAGTTGATCCAGCAGACTCAGGGCATCCCGCATAGAACCGCTGGCCAGACGGGACAAATAAACGATCAAATCGTCTTCGTATGTGATCTTTTCGTCTTTGAGGATTTTTTTGAGCTGCTGGCCGATCACCTCAGCACTGATGTTCTGGAAATCAAATCGCTGACAACGGGATTGGATCGTCGCAAGCACTTTGTTGGGTTCGGTCGTGGCAAAGATAAACTTGACGTGCTCGGGCGGTTCTTCGAGAATTTTCAGCAGTGCGTTAAACGCCCCGGTGCTGAGCATGTGGACTTCATCGATGATATAAATTTTATATCGTGCCCTTGCAGGCCGATAAATGGCGTTTTCGCGAAGCTGACGAATGTTATCCACACCCGTATTGCTGGCACCATCGATCTCAATAACGTCGATATCTTCGCCCTGGTTGACGGACACACAACTGTCGCATTTCAAACACGGGGTTACCGTCGGGCCGTCGGCTTGAAGACAATTCAGCGACTTGGCGAGAATACGTGCCATGGTGGTTTTGCCCACACCGCGCGTACCGCAAAACAGGTAGGCATGTGCCACGCGTCCCATCCCGATGGCGTTTTTCAATGTTTTTGCAACGGTATCCTGTCCGACCACGTCGTCAAATGTCTGTGAGCGGTATCTCCGAGCTATAACAGTATAGGCCATCAACTATTCCCAATTTCAATTTACAATTTTCCAATTGAAAGTACAGTAAATACCTTATACCAGAACCACATGAAAATCAATTGAAAATAGAAAATAGGAATTTGAAAATAAAAAAAGGTGGTCGGGTTGGCCACGCACAACAAAGGGTACGCTTATGGCTGCTCGGTTCCCCGCCTGACCAGGTTCGCGTCCAATGCTTGCATGGGACCCGACCGCGAATAAATGCGACAATCCCATCTGAAAGTAAGGTTTCACAGTGTATCGTGTCCATTTTACATTTCCAGCAAAAAATCTACAAAAATCATTTATTCGCCCTTTCATTCGGGTATAATTGCAGAAAACAGCGGTTATTATCAGGAGAGCCGATTATGAATGTCCGGATAGAAGAAAATTGTACTGCTTGCGGGTTGTGCGTTGACACATGCCCGGATGTGTTCGAAATGGGTGATGAGGTCGCTCTGGTCATCGTCGATGAAGTTCCTGCTGAGATGGAAGATGCGGTCCAGCAGGCCGCCGACGAGTGCCCTGTCGAAGCTATCGTGGTGGAATGACTGATTTAAACACCCTCCCAGATCAAAATTCAGAAGCAACAATAAACTGTTGAACACCGGGATTCAACAGCACGATTATTCTATAGTGTAGGAGGCTTTTTATGGAACGACGTCGTTTTCTCGCAACCAGTCTCATATCGGCCGCAGGAATTCATTTTGCCGCTCAATCACTTTCAGCACAAGAAACGACTCAAGTTCCCCCTGTCAAACCACTGCAGCTTAAGTATGCGCCCGGCCCGGGGATGTTTAAAAATCTGGCAGGCAACGATTATTTTGACCAGATCAAATTTATCCACGATCAGGGTTTTGGGGGGTTCTTTGATAACGGTCTGATGGGTAAGCCGGCAAATATGCAGGAAAAAATCGCCAATACCCTTCGTGACTATAACATGGAACTGGGACCTTTTGTTTTGTACGCGGATTTTGGAGTGAAAAGTTTCGTAACCCGTAATTCCGACATTCGCACCATGCTGGCCGATAAGATGAAACAAGGCGTCATGACGGCTAAACGGGCCGGGGCTAAGTGGGCGCTTGTTGTACCGGGACGCTATGACGAGAGCCTTGAATGGGATTACCAGACGGCCAATGTCGTAGATAACTTGAAATACTGTGCCGAGATTTGCCAGGAAGCCGGATTGACGATTGTTATCGAACCCCTGAATCCGCACGACCACCCGGGACTGTTTTTAACCAAAATTCCTCAAGCCTACCAAATCTGTAAAGCCGTTAACAACCCATCCTGTAAAATTATCAACGATCTGTATCACCAGCAAATCACCGAAGGCAATCTGATCAACAACATTGACCGGGCTTGGGACCAAATTGGCGCGTTTCATCTCGGTGATAATCCGGGACGCAAAGAGCCCGGAACCGGTGAGATCAATTACAAAACCATTTTTAAACATCTCCATCAAAAAGGATACAATGGTATCTTGTGCATGGAGCATGGTATCAGCGGCAACGGTCGTGAGGGAGAGATCGCGCTGATCGAAGCGTATCGTGCATGTGACAGTTTCTAAAATCAAACTAAAAAAGGGAGTCGAAATGCGATCAAAAACCAAATGTCTCACATTATTTTGCAGTTTCTTTGTCATGCTGTTTGTACTGAGCGGTTGCTCGCAAAACATCGCCTTATTGAACGGGAAAAATCTGGACGGTTGGAAGCCGGTGCTGTCGAATAGCGATGCCGACCCGGCGGATGTCTGGTCGGTAAAGGATGGTGTACTGCGATGTGAAGGAACCCCTAACGGTTACATCCGTACGGCAAGTCACTATTCGAATTATAAACTGCATCTGGAATGGCGATGGACCGACAAACCGACGAACAGCGGGATTCTGCTGCATATCACGGGAGAAGATAAGATCTGGCCCAACTGCATCGAAGCTCAGTTAATGTATCAAAATGCCGGCGATTTCTACGCCATCGGAGGAACCGGCTTTAACGAGCTTAAAGAAGGTAATCGGCTTGAGAAAAAGTACGCCACTAACGAAACGGAGCCGGGCCAATGGAATACGTATGATATTGTCTGCATAGACCATACCATTACATTGCATGTCAATGGACTTCTGCAGAATCAGGCATCCGGAACCAGTATCAACTCCGGAATGATCGGATTGCAATCAGAAGGCTCCCCCATCGAATTCAGAAATATAATACTTACACCGATTAAAAAGTAAGGAATGATCATGGACCGAAGAGAATTTGTAAAGAATGCTGCTGTTATCTCCGCGGGCGCAATGGCATTATCCAACAGTGCATTGTTTGCTGCGGGCTCGGAATTAATGAAAGTGGCCCTGGTCGGCTGCGGCGGACGCGGTCAAGATGCTCTGGACAACTTTCAGGAAGCGGCCGGACATGTGGGAATTGCAATTGAGATTGTCGGATTGGCGGATTTTTTCAAGGATCAGGCTCTTGCGGCAGCTAAGAAATTCGGTGTTTCGGAGGACCTTGTTTTTAAAGGCGCCACCGGCTATAAGGATATTATGAAAACCGACGCCGACGTGGTGCTGCTGGTGACGCCCCCGAATTTCAGACCGATTCACCTGGAAGCGGCGATTGCGGCGGGCAAACATGTCTTCATGGAAAAGCCGGTTGCTGTCGATCCACCCGGGGCACGCAAAATCATGGCGGTCGGAGAACTGGCCAAACAAAAAGGTCTTGCAATCGTTGCTGGAACCCAGCGCCGACACGAGCTCGAATATCTCAAAACCCAATATGCCATCGAAAAAGGAGCCATCGGCGCGATTCGCGGCGGCTCAGTTTACTGGTGCGGCGGCGCCCTATGGTATAAAGATCGCAATCCCGGCGAAGATGACGCGTCCTACATGGTTCGCAACTGGGTGAGCTTTACCGAAATGTCCGGAGACCATATCGTTGAGCAACACGTCCATAATCTTGATGTGGCCAACTGGTTTATCGGCAGAAATCCGGTTTCAGCGATTGGATTTGGCGGACGAGCCCGTCGGAAAACCGGCAATCAATTTGACTTCTTCAGCATCGACCTCGATTACGGAGACGATGTGAGATTACACAGCATGTGCCGTCAGATCAACGGAACTTATACACGGGTATCGGAAATGTTTACGGGAACACTGGGAGGAACCTGGGGAACCGGCCCCGCTAAGGACGGGTTCGCAAAAGAAGTTGAAATCCCCGATATGCCTTATGTCGGAAATCCCTATGTGCAGGAGCATGTCGATCTGATCAACAGCATTCGCGAGGGGAAACCGCTGAACGAAGCAACGAATGTCGGGAGTTCTACGCTGACCGGCATCATGGGACGCATCAGCGCTTATACCGGGAAACTGGTCCGCTGGAAAGACCTTGTTGACGCAAACAGCGGATCGCCCTGGTATAATCTTGCAATGAGTCCCACGCCGGAGGACTTTGAAAACGGAACCGTTAAGGCTCCTGCAGATGACATTGTACCTATTCCGGGCAGCAGCAAAAGGCCAGAGGCTTGATTCTGTATAAAACAGGGATGATTATTTTTTTAGGTAGCGGACAATTCTTTGCCGCGATTGCGTGCCGCCGCCAAGGCCCGCAGTACCGTTTCGGAAATTCCCTTTTCGGCAAAGACTTTCAAGGCAGCTTCGGTTGTACCGCCGGGGCTGGTTACTTTTTGGCGTAAAATGGCGGGATCTTCACCGTTTTCCTGTGCCGCTTCGGCCAGTAAGGCAGCGCCTTTGGCGGTTTGCAGTACGAGTTTTTTGGCGTCGACTTCGGTCAGACCCAGCGATACACCCGCCTTGATCATCTCTTCCATGAGCAGGAAGAAATAGGCCGGGCCGGAACCACTGACGGCAGTCACGGCATCGATGAGCTCTTCGTTGTCCACTACGACGGCTTTGCCTACCGAGGTACAAATATCGAGTGCGGCTTTGAGATTTTCCTCTGTAGCCGCGGCATTATACAAACCACTTGCACCGGCTGAAACCAATGCAGGCGTATTGGGCATGACACGAACAATCTGCACATCGCCCAGATTGGCGCGAATGGATGCGGTCCTGATACCGGCCGCAATTGAAATGACCAGCGCATCGGGCTTCAATGTGCCGGCGATGGCCTTCAGTATATCGGGCATGACCTGCGGCTTGACACTTAGAACAACTATATCGGCCTGTCGGGTCAGTTCGGTATTATCCTTCGTTGTCCGGATATTATATTGGGTCTTCAACTCGTCCAGCCGTTCGGGACGCACATCCGAAACCCAAATGCTGTCCGCTTTAAACAGACCGGCTTTCAGCACACCCTCCAGAAGGGCCTGGGCCATATTCCCGCCGCCGATAAATCCGATTGTTTTCATAGTCCATTCCTTATTTACTTTAAGACACATTCCGATATGATATTATCCAAAATGACTCGTCAGGTAAACTGTTTTTCTGTTTTTACTTTTTTTTCATTTTTCCGGAACGTTTAACGCTTCCGGGACGACTTAGATTGTGAAATGGTACAGGAAAAGGCGAAAATTTATCACGAATTACTGGTTTTGCAGGCTCAGGCCGGAAATCGGGATTCGTTTGAGATGCTTGTGAAGCTTTGGGAAAAGCCGTTTTTTTCGTATGCCCGGGCCTACCTTGGCTCTGAAACGGCGGCCTGGGACAGCGTGCAGGAGACGTGGTTGGTTATCATCCGAAAGCTGAATTCACTGAGCCATCCGGCCAAGTTTAAAAGCTGGGCTTTTCGGATTCTCACCAATAAATGTGCCGACCATTTTCGGAAAATCTCGAAAGAGAGAAAAATCGAACAAGCCTTTGTAAAAGAGATGAATCATGAGGATGCCGGAAACCTTAAAAATGAAGCGCTTCAAAAAGCGATGCGGCAACTAACTTCCGAACAGAAAACACTGGTGCTGCTGCGATTTAATCAGAACATGAGTATTTTTGAAATTTCAAAAACATTAGATATCCCGGAAGGCACGGTCAAATCCCGGCTTCACCGGACACTGAACGAACTGAAACTGTCCATTCAAGGAGACGAACATGAATAACGATATTGAAAGTAAACTGAACGAATTGTTAAAAATGAAAGATGATTTGGACGAACTTAAGTCCGAACGCAAACAGCAGGAGACCGTCGATGATTTTGAGAAAAAGCAGAAAACCTTAAAAATCTGGTACTATGTCTGGCTGGTGGTTTGTGTTATCATCTGTTGTGCAGGTCTGGCGGGAATGGAGCATAACAGCGATCCCTATAAATGGAACGGTTTGTTTATGGCATTGGTCGGATTCAATTCGACGATTATGATCAAAATTTGGTATTTCATCAAAGAAACCAAACTCAGTATTCTGCAGGAAATGAAACAGTTGCAAATACAGGTTGCCAAACTGCGACTTAAAAATGGAAGCCATGATTAACCCGTTAGCAGGTCGAATTGTTCGGGGCTGAGGCTTTGGCGGAGTTTCTGGAGTGCCTGCAGTTCGATCTGGCGGATGCGTTCCTTGCTTAAATCTAATTCGTCGCCGATCTGTTTAAGTGTCATAGGCTTTTTCTTGATCACACCGGGGTCGATCGCATAATGGTTCAAAATAATATACTGCTCCCGCTGGTCCAGATTATTTTCGATAATTTTCCGTAGATCCCCCTGTGCCTTTTCGACGGCGTAAACATCCGGCAACTGATCCAACCGCAGGTTGACCGGCAGATTCGCAAAATCGGTGCCGCCGGCCCGGTCGCGGCGCTTGGCTTCGGCGGGGATCATGCGGGCAAAGTCTTTGACGATGGCCCAACTGGCATAGGTGCTGAAGCGATAGCCCCGCATGTAATCAAACTTTTCCACCGCCGCCATCAATGCAACGCTCCCTTCGCTGACCAGTTCGCTCATGGTAAGCGCTGGTGTCAGGTGCTTGCCCGCGATGCTGATGACCAGAGGCATGTTAGCTTCGATAATAATTTTCTTAACTTGATCGGCCTGCTCAAGCAGCTTCTGAATACGGTTCAACCGGGCTGTTTTGGGACGGCCACGCTGAATTTGCTGACGCTGAGCGGCAGCCAGAAACTTGAGGTAATTATACCGCTGAAACAGTGATGCTTCCTGCTGGCGGTTCAGAAGAGCATTACCCCCTTTCGGATCAGGAATGAGCTGTGAGAGCGAAACCGAAAGTATTTTTTCTTCGGCATCCGGAGCCACAAAATCCTCGCTATCGATATATTCGATCTTGCGGCCGAATAGTTCCCGCGCACGCTGCTGGTTGATGATGCGGTAAATCGAACTGCGGCTGCGGCCGAATCGTTCCATCAGATCCTTGACCGTAAATCCCTGTCGGCTCAGTTTATATAATTGGATGGCGCCCTTGGCCGAGATCTTTCCACGTGAAACAGGAAGTTTTTCTTTTCGGCCGTGGATGTCAAACTTCGCCAGTACACAGCGAACCGTCTCGCGGGAACGGCCGACCTGCCTGGCTACATCAAGTATCAGTTGATTCAGAGTGCGATACTGTTTTTCTAAAATCTGCCGTTCAGCTAACTCAAATATCCGCTGCTTACCGGAGGCATTCAGCAATGAAAATCGAGCCGCTTTGCCGATCAACCGGGGGTGGTCGACCGAAAATTGTTCAACTATCGATTCGGCAAAACCTTTACGCTTTTTGCCGTCTTCAAACACATAGGTCTTGGCGGTAAGCCCCCTGTTCTGCCAGCGGCGAATGGTTTTAGCGGAAACCGAAAACCGTTCAGCAAGCTGATCGACAGTGTAAACAATTTCCTTTTGATCGGCCACATTCAGTTCTAATTCACCGCTGAGCCGTGATATCCATACACGCAAATCGGCCAACAAAGCTTTCCCGGGAATCAGTTTCTGATCCGTTGAAACAGGCGGACGATACCCAGTAATCCGAAAAACAACAAAGTCAAACGGATACTCCATTTCCGTATCGATCATCATCATCAACTGTTCAGCGGCTGCAAGCTGTTTTTTCTTCTGGGCTATCGGTGCAAACCGCAATTGTTCCAAAAAATCACGCAAAACAGGATGAATAACTTGAATCCGCATATCTTTAATTATCATTAAAAAAGGGGGCAATTCAAGACTTTTCGACCCTATATTTTCAAATAAAGAGAATAATATCCATCCGCTTTCTTCTCGTTAACACTCTGTTTTTTTATAAAACTCTGAAATAAATCCTTTGACACATATGATGATTTTTTGGTATAAAAAGAGTGCTCCTTCTGCCGCCTGTGGTCAGTAGCCCTGGGAAGTTCACAAACTTCCATTCCTCCTTCAGCCACAGGCGGATTTTTTTTGCGCATTAAAAAGCGGCGTGTGGTTTCAACACACGCCGCTTTAAATTTTTCAATTCCTGCGTTTTTAGTTGAGCAGGGTCTTGGCGATATCGACCGCCGTTGCCGCATCGGCTGCGTAGCCGTCGGCGCCGATCTTGTCGGCGTATGCCTGAGTCACCGGAGCCCCACCGATCATCGTCTTAACGGATAAGCCCGCATCTTTAATCGCGCGAATGGTTTTTTCCATCGCGGGCATAGTCGTCGTCAGCAAGGCACTGAGACCCACCACCTGAGCGCCGCTTTCTTTGGTTTTTTGTACAAAGATTTCCGGCGAGACATCCGTTCCCAAATCCACCACGTCGAAACCGGCACCTTTGAGCATCATCATCACCAGGTTTTTGCCGATATCATGGAGGTCGCCTTGAACCGTTCCGATCAAGGCTTTGCCAATCGGCTCTACGCCGGCCTCAACCAGCTTCGGCGCCAATACTTCCATCGCCATCTTCATCGCACGTGCCGCGATCAGCACTTCGGGAATGTACACTTCGTTGGCTTTAAACCGGACACCGATCACATTCATCCCAGCGATCAGGCCGTCAGCAAGAATCAATCCCGGTTCCATTCCCTCGTCTAACGCTGCCTTCGTGACATCCACAGCCGTTTTTTGATCTCCTTTGATAATCGCATCGCTCAACGTTTTCAAATCTGCCATTTTTCACCTCATTGTTTTCGCTTAACTGTAGGGTTAATCGTTATTTCCGCCTTTTCTTTTAGCTATTTGAGGGGGAAAAATCAAGTTTTTTGCAGAGATTCAGTGAGAATCGACCAAAAAACAATAAAATTTGATAATTTTATGCTACTTTTAGGGGGTTGTCGTGTGTTGGCAGGCCTAATGGCAACCTGAGTCGCTGTCTGTAATACCCAGACAGCAACGCTGTCAGACAATGCAGAAACGCTTGCTATCCTCCGTCTATGCGAAAACGGCAAGTGTGACTGACCTTTTTTTTGTTTAGTCGTCCGTTTCCTTCTCACAGGGCTTCGATTCAGGCAGCGGCGGCGGAGACGGCGGGTTTTCCGCCAGTATCATCAAGGCCTCTTCCCGGGCAGATTCACTGCCTAAAAAATGTATTGCCTCAATCAAATGCAGGCGGGCCTCAGGTGAAAGGCCGGGACGATGAGCAATCGCTCTAAGGACATTCAGCCTTGCCGATTCGGAACCAAGCATTTTCACCGCATCAATCTCTGCAATTGTTGAATCAAGTTCCAGATGCTGCATGTTTTTAGGGCTTTGGCAGCCATCACCTTTGATCGATACAATACATCCCCCTGCTGCCGCTGCAACAGTCACACATAAAATCACCATCAACAGCTTTCTTTTCATGTCTTTTCCCTTCTAACGAGTTAATAAACAATTATTCAATGACGATATTATAATGACGAAAGTCAAATAGAAATGTTACAAGAAAATGATTATTTTGAAAACAAATTTCTAAAAAAAGACTCAAATCCCCAACGACTGGACTTGATTCATCAAATAACTGTACATGCCGACCATTGCATAGCAAAGCCCGATTGTCAGGACGACCATACCGACCGTCACAACTGCTTTGACGGTCAGACTATATCGTGGGTTTGTCCAGACCATCGGCAGTGCCAGCGGCCCCAGCGTCAGCAGAGAGATAACGATCGTCGCTGTGGATTGATACCATTTACCGCCGGATTTCGGGGTAGATGGGGAGGGTCTGCCATTCAGAAATTCTCCGCAATGGCGGCATTTGATGGCCTCGGCCAAAATCCGTTCGGCACAAAAAGGACATTTTTTTGTTTCTTCCTGCGGCATAACAGCATCCATTTCTACCGGCTCATCAAATGACGTTCGCATAATACTCTCCAGAATAAGATAATACTATTGTATCGTCATATCGAGCGTGTGAATATAGCTGAAAAAGTAAATCTATTTATCCGTCAGCCAGTTAGGTCCGATAGAAACATCAACTTTGAGCGGCACATCCAGCTTGATTGCGCCGGTCATCGCTTCGGTGATCCAGACAGTGTGTTTTTCGGCCTCGGCCTTCGGCAACTCGAAGACCAGTTCGTCATGGATCTGCAGGATCATCTTGACCGGCAGATTCTCCATTTCGATGCGTTTTTGGATATTGATCATCGCGACCTTGATCAAGTCGGCCGCCGAGCCCTGGATGACAGTATTGATGGTCAGGCGTTCGGCTTGTGATCGCATGTTGAAATTCTTGCTGTTGAGGCCGTCGATCGGACGCCGCCGATGCAGGATCGTTTCGGCGTATCCCATATTCTTCGCTTTATGGATGATGTCGTCCATAAAGCCGCGAATGGACGGATAGCGGTCAAAGTAATCGGTGATAAACTGCTTGGCTTCGGCCTGTGTGATGCCGATGGCTTTGGCCAATCCGAACGGCCCCTGCCCGTAAATGATACCGAAGTTGACGCCCTTGGCCTTGCCGCGCATTTCGCTGGTAACCTCATCCGGCGGCACACCATACACCTGTGAGGCCACGAATCGGTGAATGTCCTGGTCTTCGGCAAACGCTTTTAACAAAGCTTTGTCTTTGGAAAAGTGAGCCAGCAAACGTAATTCGATTTGGGAATAATCGGCGCTGAGAATACAGCCGGATTTGTCGGCTGGGATGAAAGCCGCCCGAATTTCCCGCCCCATCTCGGTTCGTACGGGGATATTCTGCAGGTTCGGGTCAGACGATGACAGCCGCCCCGTGGCCGTAACGGTCTGGTTAAACGACGCGTGGACGCGATTGGTTCGCGGGTTAATCAACTGACCCAGTTTGTCGGTATAGGTGTTCTTGAGTTTGACAATCTGGCGGTATTCAATCAGCAGCGGAACAATTTCGTGAGCATCCTTCAACTGGTCCAGAACACCCGCATCCGTGCTGCGCTGGGTCTTTTTGTTTTTAACACTTTCCAGCCCCAGCCGGTCGAAGAGGATTTCGCCGAGTTGTTTGGGCGAATCAATATTGAACGGCTGACCGGCTAATGCGTAAATCTTGTCGGTCAGTTCGTCAACCGTTTCGCTCATGGTGTTAGACATCTTGCGCAACAGCGCGATATCCAGCGAAACGCCGTGAGCTTCCATGCGTGCCAGTACTTCGACCAGCGGCATTTCCACCGTTTCGAACAACTGTTGAATATCGCCCATCGCGTTGAGCCGCTTGGACAGATACTCGTACAGCCGCCATGTGACGTCGGCATCTTCGGCGGCATATTCACACGCCGCGGCAGTATCGACCCTGTCAAAGGTCAGTTGATTTTTACCCTTGCCGATGAGCGCCGAAATCGGTATCGGCTCGATGCCGAGATAGTCCTTGCTCATCGCGTCCATGCTGTGGCTGGAACGGTCGGCATGAAGACAATAGGACGCGACCATCGTATCAAACACGCGGCCGGCGGACAGCGCGACCGGCATCTGGGCATTTTCCAGCACAAGGTAGTCATATTTTAGATTCTGTGCGATCTTGTATCGGTTTGCGTCGGCCAGTATGGGCCCGATGTGCTTGCGGACATCGGCAATATCCAACCGTGATTGACCCATAGGACATCGAATGGGCAGATAGTATGCTCTGCCCGACTCCCAGCAGAAACTCATTCCCACCAGGTCGGCCCGCATCGAGTTAATACTCGTTGTTTCCGTATCAAACGCAAACCGCTCCTGTTTGTTCAGCTCGGCGGCAAATTTCTCCAGCTTTTGCAGCGTATCGATTAGTTCATAATCGCCCCCGGCGCCTGCGGGCACAGATGCGGGGTCCCCCAGTTCGGCGAACAGGCCGCCGGGGATGGAAGTTGATTTTTCTTTTGCGTCAGCGTGGGCATGGCCCACCCTACTATCTTCCGTCTGGACACCTAATGATGACAGCAGTTTTGTAAAGCCCAGTTCTTTATAGAGCGCCGCCAGTTTGTCGATGTCCGGGTCGCAGACGGTGAAGTTTTTTTCGTCCAGTTCGACGGGGGCGGCGCAATTGATAATGACCAGTTCCTTGCTCAAATAGGCCTGCTCTTTAAACTTTCGCAGGTTGTCGCCGCGTTTGCCCTTGATCTCATCGGCATGGGCGTACAGATTGTCCAGCGAACCATACTTTTTGATCCAGTCGGCGGCGGTTTTGGGGCCGACATCCGGCACGCCGGGGATATTGTCGGCGGCATCGCCCTGCAGGGCCATCATGTCGATAATCTGCTCGGGGGTGAGGCCCATTTTGTCATGCAGGGCCTTCGTATCCGTGAGCGTATCGGTCTTTGACATCGTAGGCAAAGACATGCTTGCCGAGAAGCTGGAGCATGTCTTTGTCTTTGGAGCAGATGTAGGAATCAATACCCTTTTCGGCAGCCTGTTTGCACAGCGTACCGATCAGGTCGTCGGCCTCCCAGCCGTCCACACGGAGCATCGGGATATTCATCGCTTCCAGAATGCGTTCGATGCGGCCGATCTGGGCGGGCAGGTCCTCCGGCATCGGCGGACGGTGCGCCTTGTAGTCGGGATACATGTCGACGCGGAAACTGGGGGCCTTGGAATCCATTGTTACGACGAGCATGTCCGGCTTTTTCCGGTCAAGCAGCCCCAGCAAGGTATTGGTAAACACAAACGCCGCCTTGGTCGGCTCGCCGGAAGGCGACGTCAGCGGCCGCATCGGCGCATAATAGGCCGAATAAATATGTGCATGTCCGTCAATGATGTATAGCTTTTTAGCCATCTTATTCCTTTATGCCATCTCCTTAAATTTGTTTTTCATCAACTGCCGGCAAGATGCCGGCATTACTCTTTTTCGTCAGCACTTTCCTGAAAGAAAATTTTCCATAAGAGAAAAAAACATATTGCAATAACAAGCAAACTTACAACAATTTCGCCTCTTTCCGCAGGCCAAGATCTTTTAAGATTTATGATTGAGCATATTATACCCAATAAAATAAAACATATTGCCCCGGTTTTAAGTATTCCAATTTTCATCTTCGCTGGTTTATTCAATAATTATCCTGTTAATTTTGTCCAAAATAAATTCGCGTCCATTCGTGGTTCTTCTTGCGGGCGAGACGCCCGCGTTCCCAGTTAATCTTGCATGGTTTTGACGGAGGCGATGCGGTTGGCGTAATCGGCCTTTTTGCGAATGCCCCACACGACATTCGTAACGGGCAGGCGGTCCAGTTGGGGGAAATAAAACGTAATAATGCCGACATTCCACCATCGCAAAATCACATCATCGGTATCAATCTGCATTCGCAAGTCATCGCGATCCACCGCATCGTTGGATTCGGATAGGCCGTGCTGCAGTTCAAGGCGGTTCGGCAAAAAGACCCAATAGAAGAACAGGCTGCGCACCCAGATAATCCGCAGGAAAATTGACCATATATACGCCAGCAGAATATATCCCATCGGCTCGATCTTGATGCCGAGATGCCGAAAGCCCCTGAAGAATGCCAGCAGAGTTTCGGGGCCGTGCAAAAGCATGATGAGCATCGCCAGGAAAAATCCCCCGACCAACAGACCCAACACAACCGGGCGTATTTTGAAAATGACGACTGCCGCATTCAGTGCCCCGAAGACAAGAACCAGTCCGCCGATAACGGTCTGTGTGGGCTGAACAAAAGTCGCATCACCGGGAATCAGTTCCAGCAGCAGACCGATTAACCCAGCGACGACCATCAAAGCAAACGTCGGGATAAACAGCACCGGCCATCCCCAGTCGTATCCGCACAACCACACCTTGATATTCGGGTCCTGGCGGACTTCATTGTCGCGGATAAAGCGGGTACGGGCGCTATGGGTCATTTTGAAAACAACGACCACCGCACCGATAGCAATCGTAATAGCCAGCACACAGTAAAAGGCGAACATGCGGTTGGAAACAAACGAAAATGTCTCATCGGACACATCGTGAATGATCTCGGCGAACAGCGACAGATAGACCATACCTATAATCACCAGGAAATCCATAAACAACAGCAACAACTTAAGCTTATACTTTTGCGGCGGGAGCACATACTCCGGGGCGGCCGAAACGGTCGGCGGCGCAGCCGATACGGCAGCGGGCGGTGACGGTCGATTTTGTTCTACAGACGGCGAACGAACATCGTCGTCCAGATTTTTTTTGATATCTTCAAATTTCGGTTCTTCAATCATAAACAAGCTCCTGATTATTTTTTTTCACTTTGCCATTTTTTGTAGGCCACGGAAAGCTCTTCGATATTTTTTCCGGTCCCTATGATATGGCCAACAGTGCCGGACCACTTCGTTCCTTTCTCAATGCGATATGTGGGCATTGTTTTGGAGAAAACGGTTTCACCAAAAACGCGGAATCCGAACCATTCGGAAAACCGACCCTTCGCCACATCTCCCAGAAAGAACCACGGCTGTTGGCCGTCCGGCTCAAACGCCAGCATCCAGTATTGTCCGCTTTCGCTGTTCTGCAATGCAATAAATCGTTCCTGCAAGTCCGAGGGTTTAAGCCAATAACAGGATATCCACTCACGTGTATCACTAACCCGGATGGTCGGTCCGCGAATTTCGCCGATCGTCTTTAATTCCGTCTCGTTGCGAAGGACTCCCGGGCCGTTACCCCAGCAAAATCGGTCAAACGGATCGGCCATCTCGCCGCTGACACCGAGCCGGGCCTCCCAACAAAACAGCGCCATATCCGGGATCGTTTCGACGGTCTCAATTTCATATCGCTGCTCGATGGTCCCATTGGGTTCAAAAATATATACTTCTTCGATTTGAATCGCATTGAGTTTTGTATTCAAACAAATCTCCACCCGGCCGTCATCAGCCCGTATGATTTCATGGCCGGCAGGGTCTTTTACCTGGCCCTGTCGAAATGCCTTCCTGCGGTCCCCTTCGGCGCCACTGTGGGTGTGATAAATCCAACGGGCACCCTGAGAAAGAAGCGTTTTTCCAATGCCGCTTTGTACCACATCGGTCAGCAGATTGTCCTTTGTACGGAAAATATATTTCCACTGCCCGTTATCAACCGTCAGCGTGCCGCTTTCATTGTCCTCAACGACTTGAACACCCTCTGCGAACATAATTCCCGATACCGCAACCAAGAGTAAACACAAACCCCATATCTTCATGTTCCCACTCCTTGAATAAAACTCACTTCATTTTCATCCAACAATTTGTCCAACATGGCCCAAAATCAATATTGAGCGATAGGGAAATCTTTCAACCTCGTCCCGGCTGGTAATACCGCCGAGCACCAGCACCGTCAAGCATTCGCAGACCATGGTAGATGATACCATCCATATCATAGATGAAGTCCTTTTTACTGTGTGTCGCTTCAAGCATATTTTGCCTCAAAATCGCCAAAAATCGTTGTTTTAACACAATTTAACCGAAAATTACTCTCTTGCATAGCTTTTTCAGGGCTATTTTATTGTTCTCGTTGTCACAATAATTTCAATTTCAATTTGTTTGTCGTTATTATTGTTTATTTTTACGTACTAATTGTTGCATCTGGATTCCCGTTCTGATATGATACTAAAAATTGTAAATAACAGCTTTATTGTCTTTTGCTCTCGAGGTGTTCGATGACGACAAAAACAGAACCTATGATGATTAACGAAAACGAAATCCAACAGGCCCTTGAAAAAGCCCGCACGGCTGATGCCGCGCAGGTCCGTGAAATTTTATTCAAATCCCTTGAAATGAAGGGGCTGGACGCCAATGACATAGCCGCCCTGACAACCCTCAGCGACCCGAAATTGCTGGCCGAGTTATTTGACACGGCCAAAAAAGTCAAAGAAGCCATTTACGGCCGCAGACTGGTGGTCTTCGCCCCGCTGTATATATCCAATCTCTGCAAGAACGAGTGCCTCTATTGTGCATTCCGCGCCAAAAACACCGCGGTCAAACGCCGGGCACTAACACAGGACGAAATCGCCGCTGAAGTCCAGACCCTTGAAAAACAGGGACACAAGCGTGTGCTGCTGGTGGCAGGCGAATCCTATCCCAGGCAGGGCTTTCAATATGTATTGGACGCCATCGAAACAGTTTACGCCACTAAAGTCGGCAACGGCGAAATCCGCCGGGTCAATATCAACATCGCCCCGCTGACGGTCGAAGAGTTTAAGCAACTCAAGGCCGCCGAGATCGGAACGTATCAGTTGTTTCAGGAAACATATCACCGCCAAACCTACGCCAATGTCCACCTTTCCGGTCAAAAGGCCGATTACGATTGGCGTGTTACCGCCATCGACCGGGCCATGCAGGCCGGTATAGACGATGTCGGTATCGGTGTGCTGTTCGGTCTGTGTGACTGGCGTTTTGAAATGCTGGCGCTAATGCAGCACATCGGCCATTTGGAAAATAAATTCGGCGTCGGCCCGCATACGATCAGTGTCCCGCGTCTGGAGCCGGCCACCGGCTCGGATATGGCCGCACATCCCCCGCAACCGGTCAGCGATATTGACTTTCGTAAAATTGTCGCGATTCTGCGGCTGGCGGTGCCCTATACCGGTATTATTATGTCCACGCGCGAAACGCCGAAAATGCGGCAGGAAACTTTCGCACTGGGCGTCTCACAGATTTCCGCAGGCAGCCGGACCAATCCCGGCGGATACGCCGAAGGAGAGGATGTCGAAGATGAAGCACAATTCTCGCTCGGCGACCATCGGCCGTTGGATGAGGTCATTTACGATGTCACATACTTAGGCTATATTCCCTCGTTCTGCACAGGCTGTTATCGGTTGGGCCGAACGGGACAGGATTTTATGGATCTGGCCAAGCCGGGGCTGATTAAGGAACACTGCGACCCGAACGCCCTTTCGACGTTTTCAGAATACCTGCTGGATTACGGCTCGGAAAAAACCCGTACCGCCGGAGAGACGCTGATTGACAAAGTACTCGATGAAATGGACGAAATGCCCCGCCAGCGAAGTGAAGCTATGCTGGCTAAAATTCGCGATGGACGCCGGGACGTTTTCTGTTAAAGGAAAAGATGATGACACAAGCAACCCCCAAAGGATTCAGACTGCATATCGGATTGTTCGGTAGAAGAAATGTTGGGAAATCCAGCTTACTCAACGCGATTGTGCGTCAGCAGGTTTCTATTGTTTCCGAACACGCCGGAACAACCACCGACCCGGTTGAAAAACCGATGGAGCTATTGCCTGTCGGTCCGGTACTGTTTATTGATACCGCGGGAATCGACGACGAAGGTTCACTGGGCAATCTGCGTATCGATAAAACCCGGAAAATTATTAACCGCACCGATGTCGGTGTCATTGTTACCGATGGCGGATGGACGGACTTTGAAGAAAAACTGCTGGCTGAATTAACGGGGCGTGATGTGCCGGTTGTGGTTGTGTTTAATAAAATTGATCTTGCCCATCCTGCCGAGGACATCCTCACCCGGTTTGATGCAAACAAGGTACGGACCGTTAAGACCTCATGCCTGCAAAACGACGGCGTGCTGGATTTCCGGCAAGCCCTGCTGGACACGGCCCCGGCTGAGTTCATCGACAACCCCACCATCGCCGGCGACATCGTCAGAGCCGGTGAAACCGCGATTCTGGTCATACCCATTGACAAAGAAGCGCCAAAAGGACGCTTGATTTTGCCGCAAGTGCAGACCATTCGCGACCTGCTCGAAAACGATGCGATGTGCATGGTGGTCAAAGACAGCGAACTGACGGCGGCACTGAACACACTCAAACAACCGCCCAAACTGGTCGTAACCGATTCACAGGCATTTGAAAGAGTCTCTGCCGCAACACCACCCAATGTGATGATGACCGGTTTTTCCGTTTTATACGCCCGCCTCAAAGGCGACCTTGTTACGCAAACACTGGGAGCGATGGCCGTTGAACAATTACATCCGGGAGACAATATATTGGTGGCCGAGACATGCACACATCACCCCATCGACGATGACATCGGGCGGATTAAAATCCCTAAATGGCTGGCGCACTATGTCGGCGGCGAACTCAATTTTACCACCGTGCAGGGACAGGATTTCCCCGACGACCTGTCGCCGTATAAACTGGTCATTCATTGCGGAGCCTGCATGTGGAACCGCCGGATGATGCTGAACCGCATTTTGAATTGCCGCAAGGCCGGCGTGCCGATTACCAATTACGGCCTGGTCATCGCTTATAGTCTGGGTATTTTTGAACGGGCATTACAACCCTTCCCGGCGGCGCTGGAAGCATACCATAACTATGCTAAATGAAAATATCACAATCGAAGAACTCCAGGCCTGGCTCCGCGAAAATGACCTGCAAAAGCTCCAACAACTTTGGGACACTGCTGATGCGGTGCGTAAAGAAAACGTCGGCGACGCAGTTCATTTACGCGGCCTCATCGAGATTAGCAATTACTGCGCCCGCCAGTGCACCTATTGCGGTCTGGCCGCCGACAATACAGAAATGACACGCTACCGGATGAATGCGGACGAAATATTCGCCTGCGCTAAAGAAGCCGTCGCGTACGGTTACGGCACCGTGGTCATGCAGGCCGGCGAAGACTACGGTATCGAATCACTATGGTTAGCCGACATCATCAAACACATCAAAGCCGAACTGCCGCTGGCCGTTACGCTCAGCATGGGCGAACGACCTTTGGAAGACCTTAAGCTTTGGCGAGACGCCGGCACCGATCGTTATCTGCTGCGCTTTGAGACATCCGACAAAAAACTCTATGAGTTGATTCACCCGCCGCTGGCCGACCAGAAACTTGACCGCTTCGACATTCTGGATCAACTCAGAAAACTCGGGTACGAAACCGGCTCCGGCGTGATGATCGGCCTTCCCGGACAGACTTACAGCACATTAGCCAGTGATATTGACACTTTTCGTCGATATGATATGGACATGATCGGGGTCGGTCCCTATATCGCCAATCCACTGACACCCCTGGGACGCGGCGAAATTATAACAAACATCAAACCTGAAGACCAGGTACATAATACAGAAATGATGACCTACAAAGTCATTGCCCTGGCCCGGCTGGTTTGTCCGCAGGCCAATATCCCCAGCACCACCGCTCTGGCGACGATCAACAAACAAACAGGGCGGGAATTCGGCCTCATGCGCGGTGCCAATGTCGTCATGCCGAACGTAACCCCCGTTGAATACCGCACCAAATACGAAATTTACCCCGGCAAGGCCTGTCTGAACGAAACAGCCGAGCAATGCCAGGGCTGCCTCCGCAACCGCGTCGCTTCGATCGGCAGAAGCATCGGTACAGGTCCGGGTTCAAGATCGCACGCATCCGAAGGTATCACAGGAGGGTAACGGTTAAAACCGCTTTTTGATTAGCGTTCGAGGCTGACGAAATGATTACTTTATTGGGGCAATTCTTCGACCGTCAGTAATCTCAGGATATTGGGATAAATCTGGATCAGGTCTCGGAGACCTTTGATCAAATTGGACGGGGTCAAAACTCCATATGTATCTGCCTCTTTGTCATAAACCGGCAAACAGGTAAGATTGTTTTCAAGTATCGTATCACAGACTTCCCAGAAGAAAACCTCTCCCTGAACAAAATGTTTCTCCGGCTGCATGATATCTGAGATTGTTATATCGCGCAGTGCCGCACGGCTGAGTTTACCTTCATAGAGAATGTCTTCCTCAGTGTTGCCCACTCGAAGTCCGGCCAGAAATCCCAGAACATCCCGGTCAGAAACAAAACCGGAAAATATCCCCTCATCCGTCAGAACGGGAATATTTCGGCCGTATCCGGATGCAAAAAGACTCATTGCTTTCATCAGGTCATCCTGCTCTTCAAGAAACAACGTGGGCTTATGCATCATTTGTCTGGCCTTAAAGGGGCCCTTTTGAAGCATTTCCATAAAATTCAACAAACACAACGAAAGAACCTGATTCATTTCACCGGTTTCATCATTGAGAATAATGTCAAAGATATTTCCCAATCGATGCAGCAGCCGCAAAACATCACGGCTTTGGATGCAACCGGCTCCCTGAGTACCGTCTGCAACCAACACTGAATCCAGGCTTTCAACTGACAACGCGGCAATGGCACGTTCCATTCCGGAATCGGCCGAAATCGACCTTATTTTATGACGCATGACCTTTGAGACCGGGTAGTTCAGAACGTCCCAGTCATAGTAGCTTCGTTCAAGCGGCGATGTTGAAGAAACGATATCGCCAAAAATATCTTTGGCGCGAATGCTCCCGATGAAAGTATGTTCTTGATCACTCGTTCCGTACATCACCCGCACCGGCAATTGGACCAGCCCATTTTTATGCATTGTTTTCAACGACGCAATCACCGGTTCGGTGGACCATGCTGCTGGAATATAGTCGTCCATGATGTCCTGAACACGCAAATTACTGCTCAGGGCCAACGGTATTGAGCTTGAATGAGCTGTCTTTTCTGCAGAAAATACCTCAGACTTTTCCAACCAGCTTGAGTTCATAAATTACTCCATTACCTTTCGTTGGGAGAAGTTTATCTCCCGACAGAATCTGCCTTACTATATATAAAGATTACAATACATGCTGATTATCGTCAAATTTCAGGCTGTCGATAACTTCGATTTCTGAATGTTGGAAAATTAGACCAGACCGATAATACCCTGTTTCTGGGAAACAAAAAGGATACTTATCGGACGCAGACGATTGAGGCCATGATGGCCTTTGACCGCTGAATATGTACCGATAAAATTATGAGCTGGTTTTCACAAAGGGACTCAATTCACGAAGCCGATTGATAATAGGCGCTATTTTTTCGATCACAAAATCGACATCCGCTTCGGTATTATAGCGGCTGAGACTGAAACGAATCGATCCATGGGCGGCGGTAAACGGCACCCCCATCGCTCGAAGCACATGAGACGGTTCCAGCGAGCCGGACGTGCAGGCCGAACCGGAACTTGCACAAATGCCGAACTGGTCAAGCATCATCAGGATCGACTCGCCTTCGATATATTCAAAACTAATATTGGTTGTATTAGGCAGGCGATTCTTTGGATCGCCATTGACAAAGCAGTCGGGACAGGATTCCAGAATCCCTTTTTCCAGCTTACCCCGCAGTGCTTTAACCCTTGTATTTTCTTCATTCATATGGCTCAGGGCCAGTTCACACGCCTTGCCAAGTCCGATAATACCGGGAATATTCTCCGTACCGCCTCGCCGGCCCGATTCCTGATGACCACCATGCATAAATGTACCCAACCGGGTTCCCCTGCGCACATACAGCACACCAACGCCTTTGGGGGCATGGAGTTTGTGACCGGACAAACTCAGCAGATCAATCGCGCTGTCTTTAAGATTTAAAGGTATTTTTCCGACAACCTGAACGGCATCGGTATGAAATACAATCCCGCGGGCAGAGACGATTTCGGCAATCTGTTCAACCGGGAAAATAACACCTGTCTCGTTATTCGCATACATCACCGAAACAATCGCAGTATTGTCATCCATTCGGAAGCCCAATTCGTCAATATCCAGACAACCCTGCGGGTCCACACTGATCTCGCTGACACTGTAGCCGTGACGTTCCAGATCGCGGCAGGTTGTCAGAACCGCTGGATGTTCAACACGTGTGGTTACAACCTTCCGCCGGTTGGGGTGCATTTCGAGCGTTCCCTTGATGGCAGAATTGTCGCTTTCGGTTCCGCAACTGGTAAAAATGATCTCGTCCGGCTCACATCCCAGTAATGCAGCGACCTGTTCCCTGGCCCGTGCAACCTCTTTGCCGACACTGCCACCGAACGTGTGCATACTGGATGGATTGCCGTATTTTTCATTCAGGTAGGGCAGCATCGCTTCAATTACTTCATCGGCCACTTTCGTGGTCGCATTGTTATCCATATAAATGACGTTTGCCATGGGAACTACTCCCGTAAAATCAGATTTAATCCTTCAATTCCTCAACGTAAAGATGCTCGCTGACAAACTCCCTGAGCCGGACCTCTACAACATCCCGCATTGTATATTCGGCCATTTTGCACTGTGCGCACATGCCGCGAAAAGCAACAAGGACCTTGTCGCCTTCAACATCGATCAAATCGATATCTCCGCCGTCCGCCCGCAATGCCGGGCGTATCTGCTCATTGATGGTTTGCTGAATAAGCTGAATTTTCTGAATGTTCGTAAGCTTAGCGGGTCGGGCGGGTTTTTCCTTGTGAACCACATGTGCCTTCTGACCCTGGACTTCTTCAATGAGTTCAGCAATACGCTCTTTACAGCCCCCACAACCGCCGCCAGCTTTACAAAAATTCGTAACACTGTCAACTGCCGTCAAATCATTTTCATGCACGACCTTGCGAATCTCTTCATCCGTCACACCAAAACAGGTACACACAATGTTGCCTTTGGGGACCTCGGGAACCTTGCCGCCTTTCCGCTTGTAATAATCCTGAATCGCAGCTTCAAGGGCTTCCTGCCCCATGACCGAACAATGCATTTTTTGATCGGGGAGGCCGCCAAGTCGTTCGACAATATCCTTGTTTGTCACAGCGGCGGCTTCCTCAAGCGTCATCCCTTTGATCATCTCGGTTAAAACCGACGAGGAAGCGATCGCACTGGCACAGCCGAAGGTTTGGAACTTTACATCCTTGATCCGGCCGTTTTCATCCAATTTAAACATCAGCGTCAGTGCATCACCGCAAGCCAGCGACCCAACTTCGCCCACACCGTCAGGATCATTTAATTTTCCGACATTTCGCGGGCGATGAAACTGATCCATCACTTTATCCGTATAATCCCACATCTCTTTATTCCCTTAGGATATTCTATTTCTGACTGGTTTTTAAAGCCTGATCGAAATCATCAATAATATCATCGATGTGTTCGGTTCCCACGGAGACACGAACATAGTCCGGCGTCACGCCGGCGGCCAACTGTTCCTGTTCGTTCAACTGCTGGTGGGTTGTACTGGCCGGGTGGATCACCAGCGTCTTGCTGTCCAGAACATTGGCCAAATGGCTGGCCAACTCAACATGATCGATGAACTTCTTGCCGGCTTCGATGCCGCCTTTTATACCAAAGCCAAGAATCGCGCCCTGTCCATCCGGTAAATATTTCTTGGCTAAATCATAATTCGGATGGGACGGCAAGCCCGGATAATTAATCCAACTGACAGCCGGATGCTTTTCAAGAAACGTCGCTAACGCCAACGCATTTTCACAATGACGGGGCGCACGCAAGTGCAGGGTTTCAACCCCTTGCAGCAGGAGAAATGCATTGAATGGAGACAAACAACCGCCGGTGTCACGCAGGATATTGGTGCGAATCTTAATAATATAGGCCAAGGGGCCCAGCGCTTCGTAATATTTCAGGCCGTGATAGCTCGGATCCGGTTCGGTCAGACCCGGAAACTTGCCATTGTCCCATTTGAAGTTACCCGAATCGACAACAACCCCGCCAACGCTCGTACCATGACCGCCTATTATTTTTGTACAAGAATGAACCACAATATCGATGCCGTGCTCAATGGGTCGAAACAGCATCGGAGAGGTCACCGTATTATCACAAATCACCGGCAGACGATGATCATGAGCGATCTTTGTGATGGCTTTATAGTCCAGCACATCATTTTTCGGATTTCCGATCGACTCAATATAGATCAACTTCGTATTGTCTTTGATCGCCTTGGCAAAATTCTGAGGATCGTTGGGATCGACCATCGTGAACTCAATTCCCATTTTCGGAAGCGTATGCGTAAACAGAGTGCAGGTGCCGCCATAAAGTGAATTTGATGAAACAACATGTGAACCGGCCGGGGCAATATTCTGTATCGCCGCGGTGATCGCCGCCATCCCGGAACTGAAGGCACAGGCCGCGATGCCGCCTTCCAATGCCGCCAGACGTTTTTCGAGGACATCCGTCGTCGGGTTCATCAGACGCGTATAAATATTGCCGAATTCCTTGAGCCCGAACAGATTCGCCGCGTGATCGGTATCTTTAAACAAATAGCTTGTTGTCTGATAGATCGGGACGGCCCGGCTCAGCGTTGTTGGATCCACTTCCTGTCCGGCATGTAACGCTAATGTATCAAGTTTATATGTCTTTTCATTTTCCATGAATATTCCTTACGTAAAAAAGAGAGTTTTATTTTCTATTTCGGCAATATTTCGATCATTCGGTCCAGCGACCTTTTTGCGTCCGAGGCAACCGACTCCGGAACAGTAATGCGATATTGCATGTCCTGCAGTGCCCATAATACTTTTTCTACCGATATCTTCTTCATGTTCGGACAGATCGCTTTTTCCGTAACGGGATAAAAGTATTTGTCAGGATTTTGTTTTTTCAGTGTATGTAAAATCCCGTTTTCTGTCGCAATAATAAATTCTCTGGCACTGCTTGTTTTCGCAAATTTCAGCATTTGCCCCGTACTGAGCAATTCATCCGCCAACACCCGAACTTCCGGGTTGCACTCCGGATGGGCCAGAAGCACTGCTTCCGGATGTTCCTGTTTGGCTTCACGAACATCTTCGGCACGAATCCGAACATGCGTCGAGCAATAACCCGGCCAAAGAATCATTTCCCGAGCAGTTCTTTCATTAATAAATCCGCCTAAATTTTTATCCGGCACGAACAGGATCTGCCTGTCTTTAGGCAAGGACTCAACTAACTCCAAAGCATTGCCGCTGGTACAGCAATAATCGCTCAAGGCCTTGACTTCAGCCGTCGAATTCACATAGCAGACCACCAATGCATCGGGGTATTTATCTTTCATCTCCTGAAGCTGTGCCGCGTTAATCATATCCGCCATTGGGCAGCCGGCATCTTTTTCCGGCAGCAGGATTGTCTTTTTCGGTGACAAGATCGCCGCCGTTTCAGCCATAAACCGCACACCGCAAAATACGATTGTCTCCGCATCGGTCCGGGCAGCCTGCACGCTCAAGCCCAGTGAGTCTCCGGCATAATCGGCCAGGTCCTGAATTGGGCCGGGTTGATAATTGTGTGCCAGGATTACCGCGTTACGCTCTTTTTTTAATTTCTGTATTTTTTCCAGTAATTCTACACTCACAAATAATACTCCAATTGATCGCCAAAACCCGGCCCTTTTTTCTTATACAGCGCCTCCGGCTTAGTAATCGTTACCACCGTTCCCGACGGCACCGACTCGCGAATCCAGACATTGCCGCCGATCACCGCACCTTTACCAATGACAATATCGCCAAGAATCGTCGCTTCGGCATAAACCGTCACTTCATCCTCCAGGGTCGGATGCCGTTTCTTGTCACGAATGATCTGTCCCCTTTCGTCTTTCGGGAAGCTGATCGCCCCGAGCGTTACACCCTGGTAAATCTTTACATTATTTCCAATCACCGCCGTTTCGCCGATCACCACACCGGTTCCATGGTCAATGAAAAACCGGTTGCCGATAGTAGCCCCCGGATGAATATCGATCCCCGTCCGTGAATGCGCATATTCGGCCATGATTCTCGGGATCAGCGGGACGTCCATCAAAAAAAGTTCATGAGCAACCCGATGAATTGTAATGACAATCATATGCGGGTAACTGATGACGATCTCTTCGAACGACTTGGCCGCCGGGTCACCCTCGAACGCTGCTTCAACATCGTCTTTGAGCTTGTGCCGAATATCCGGAATCCGGTTTAATAATTCACTGGCATGATGAATGGATAAATTGGCACAATCACACGTTGAACACTCCTGCAATCTGCACTCATGCCGCAGCGCCAATTCGATCTGCTCGGCCAACTCGCGCCGGATCACCACCAAAAGTTCATGCACAACAGAGCCAATGGTATCGCGCGTTACTTTACGCTTGCCCGTATAGCCCGGAAACAACAGCTCCATACAGAGCTCGAGAATGTTGACGATCTTATCACGCACCGGAAGATTTCGAACATCAATAAAATTGATGCCCGAATCGCCTTCGTATGTAGAAACAATCCGCTCGGACAGTTCGCCAAAATCAAAGTCAGGTTGGTTCATTTCTGCCGTTTCCTGTGTTGTTAAAAATTACTATTGCGACAGATGAGCGTACAAATCGGTCGAAAGATATCGTTCTCCCGTATCACACATGATAAAAACGATCATCTTGCCGGCATTTTCCGGTTTTCGGGAAAGTTCTATTGCCGCATGACAGGCCGCCCCGGCACTGATTCCACCCAAAATTCCTTCCAGAGAAGCCATTTGCCTGGACGCTTCAATGGCTTGTTCATTGGTCACCGTAACAATCTTATCGTAAACAGAAGTGTTCAGGACACAGGGAACAAACCCAGCACCAATCCCTTGGATTTTATGCGGACCGGGATTACCCCCGGATAAAACCGGAGAATCCGTCGGCTCAATAGCTACCACCTCGATGGAAGATTTTTTTTGCTTGAGTACTTCGCCGCAACCGGTTATCGTCCCTCCCGTTCCGACACCGGACACCAGAATATCGACTTTGCCGTCGGTGTCGTCCCAAATCTCCAAACCGGTTGTCTCACGATGAATCTGGGGGTTGGCGGGATTATTAAACTGCTGCAGAATCAACGAATTGGGCGTTTTTGCCTGAAGCTTTTCAGCCTCCTCGATCGCCCCTTTCATGCCCTGCGTCGCCGGAGTCAGAACAATCTCGGCCCCCAGCATTTTCAGCAGTTTACGCCGCTCCAAGCTCATGGATTCCGGCATCGTCAGAATCAAACGGTAACCTCGAGCCGCACAGACAAAGGCCAGCCCAATACCGGTATTCCCGCTGGTCGGCTCGATCAGAATAGTTTCCTTATCGATCTTGCCGGCCCTTTCGGCGGTATCAATCATGGATGCCGCGATTCGGTCCTTTACCGAACCACACGGATTGAACGACTCCATTTTCGCCAGCACGGTCGAATCCGACGGTGCCATCCGATTCAATTTTACTAACGGCGTATGTCCCACAGTCGCCACGATGTTTTCATAAATCTTGCCCATAATGACCTCATCAAATAGTGACAATTAAATCTGATAGTTGGAATTTTTCTTTCCGTGAAGCGATCTTTCTACTAAATCCGCCAGCGTCACAGATTCCAATACACCATTGATCGCATTCTGAAGTTCAGCCCATACATCACGCGTCGCACAGTCCATGCAACGGGGACAAAACTCGGGATGTTCAAGGCACTCGGCCGTAATCATCGGCCCTTCAAGGGTAACAAAAATTTCCTTTAGCCTGATTTCAGCTGGAGGCTTTGCCAACATATAGCCGCCCCGAGGACCGCGAAGACTGCGAACAAGGCCTGCAGCCTTCAGCATGGCAATAAGCTGCTCAAGATATTTATTCGAAATATCTTCCCGCTCGGCAATCATTTTGATCTGCAACGGTGCATTTCCGTACTCTTGTGCCAGTTCCAGAATCGCTCTCAATCCATATCTGGCTCTTGATGATAATTTCATACCTGTTCTCCTAATATCCTATTTGTTTAGTAGTGTACTTTTTTATATTACACTTTTCCTACTATATTGTGCAAGAAAAAAAACAAATTTCAATGAAATTTACAATAAAAGCTTATATTTGTCTTCTTTGTGGGTAATAGTGGGCAAAAACCCGGACAAATCCTACTTGCCCTACTTGTTGTTGACAGACTGTCGATTGATTCTATAATAAAACGTATCTTCTTTTAACCGGACTGTTTGTGCATGGAGAAATACGTTATGCCAAAACATTCGTCTCGTAAAGTTGCGTTTGTTTCATCATTTTTGCCGAGAAGGTGTGGAATCGCGACTTTCAGTAATGACCTGATTACTCATATCTCAGCTTGCGCCCATCCCTCATTTGAACCACTGGTCGTTGCCATGGTCACAAGCCGTGAACATCAATACAGTGAGCCGGTAAAATTTGAAATTCGGAAAAATGTTAAAAACGATTATATTTGTGCGGCCGATTATTTAAATTTCAGCCACATTGATCTGGTCTGTGTCCAGCATGAATTCGGTCTTTTCGGCGGTGATGCCGGTAATTATCTGAATCTTCTTTTAAAACGTGTCGATGTCCCGATCATTACGACGCTGCACACCGTCCTCGATGACCCGGATCCGTCCTATTTACAGTCCATGATCGATGTCTGCGCCCTGTCGGACAAGGTCATCGTGATGAACCATCGCGGCATCGAGATGCTTGAGCAGATATATGGGATTAATCCGGACAAAATCCTTCTTATCCCTCACGGCATTCCTGACCTGCCGTTTGTGGACAGCAGTTACTATAAGCATAAATTCGGCATCGAAGGCCGAAAAACGATCTTGACATTTGGTTTGCTGAGCCGAAATAAAGGAATCGAAACCATGCTGAAAGCAATGCCGGCCATCGTCGAAACGGACCCGACAGTGCTGTATATCATATTAGGTGCAACCCATCCGGATGTTCTGCGTCATGACGGCGAAGAATACCGTTTCGAGCTTCAGCGTATCGTCGAGGAATTGGGACTTCAGGAAAACGTCATGTTCTATAACCAGTTCGTCAGCGAAGAGCGGCTTCACAACTTTCTTTGTGCCGCAGATATTTATGTCACTCCTTATCAAAATCGCGAACAACTAACAAGCGGGACACTGGCATTTGCCGTCGGAGCCGGTAAAGCCGTCGTTTCGACGCCTTATTGGGCCGCAGAAGAATTGCTGAACGACAATCGGGGAAAACTGGTAGCCTTTAATGATCCCAAAGGCCTAACCGATGCGATTATCGAGCTGATTCAGAATACGGAAATGTTTTCACGCCTGCGCCGTAGGGCATATGATTACGGCAGGACGATAACCTGGCCGACCATTGGAAAAAAATACTGGGATCTATTCAGCAAAAAAATAATTCCCGTCAAAACGTTAACGAAAACATTCAGCCAGAAAAAAGAGGCGGCTTCTCTGCTGGAAGTGCCGGAACCCTCTCTGAACCATTTACACGCACTAACCGACGAAACAGGTCTCATCCAGCATGCGAAATTCATACTGCCGAACCGAAATCACGGATATTGTACTGACGACAATGCCCGTGCCGTTGTTGCGATGGTGAAATATTATACACAATATCCATCACGCGATGTGCTAAAGCTTTTCAGCACATACTTTGCGTTTATTTGCCATGCCCGGCGGGAAGACGGCACGTTACGGAATTTCATGGGGTATGACCGTCGCTGGATCGATCCGGAACCGGCTCATGACGGCCTTGGTCGTGCATTGTGGGCGTTTGGATCAGCCATTGCGGCCGGACCACTTCGGGAAATGATCCCGGTTATCAAAGACTTCTTTGACAAATCGGCACGGCACATTCCAACGCTTTCACCGCGCGGCAAGGCTTATTCGATTTTCGGGATGCGCCACTATTTGAGTCAGTTCCCCGGAGCCAGCGATATTAAACGTCATATGCATATCGCCGCCGAGTATCTTGTTCATCTTTACGAACAGAACGCCGATGATGACTGGCAATGGTTTGAGAATATTTTAGCCTATGACAATGCGGTATTACCCCATGCCCTGTTTGAGGCTTATCTGACAGTAGGCAATGAAGCCTATCTTGATGTCGCTACTAAAACCTGCGACTTTCTCCTCGACAAAACCTTCGAACAGGACCATTTCAGTTTTGTCGGATGCCATGGATGGTACCCGCATAAGGGGACAAAAGCCCGATTCGATCAACAGCCGCTGGAGGCCGTCAGCACGGTCATGATGTGCGGGATCGCCTACAAAGCAACCGATAACCCCAACTATCTGAAACTGCAAAAAAAAGCGTTTGACTGGTTTCTCGGAGAAAATGACCTGTCCCTTCCGCTTTATGATTTCCGCACAAAAGGATGCCGTGACGGATTAGAAAAAACCTCCGTTAATTTAAATCAGGGCGCTGAAAGCACACTTAGTTTTCTGCTGGCACTGCTGGATATTATTGAAAGTTACAATCCTCGCCGGCTCAACGGAAATACGCATGAGTCACAAACAAAAAGGTCTGATCGTCAGGCAAAAATAAGAGATTAATCGTCTATGCGAGTCGCCACATTTAATGCCAATTCGTTACGCAGCCGATTGGATATTATCCTCAAATGGCTGGATACCCATCAGCCGGACATTCTGGCGATTCAGGAGACCAAAGTCCAGGATAAAGATTTCCCAATCGAAGCCTTCGATCAAACCGGCTATCATGTCGTTTACCGCGGGCAAAAATCGTACAACGGTGTCGCTCTTCTCAGTAAAGAGCCGCCGGTTGAAATCGTCTCACATCTCAGCCAGGATCCGACCGATGCGGCACGTTTCCTGAAAGCCAAAATTGGCCCTGTCATCATTTTAAACACCTATATTCCTCAGGGAATGGATGTGAAGTCTGAAAAATTCCGATATAAATTGAACTGGTTCCAATGGCTGCATGAATATCTTCAAACACATCATCGCCCCCAAGAGCCTGTGATTTGGCTGGGCGATTTAAATGTTGCCCGTCAGGACATTGATGTTCACGACCCCAAGAGACTCTGGGGGCACGTTTGCTTCTGCGAATCCGTCCAGAATGCCTTCGAAAATATTGCAGAATGGGGATTTATCGATGTTTTTCGCAAATTTCACCCGGAACCCGACCATTATACCTTCTGGGATTATCGCGTTCAGAACGGTTTTGAAAGAAATATCGGATGGCGGCTGGATTATATTATGGCCACGGCCCCGGCAGCAGCCGCCTGCATCAACTGCCGAATCGACAAGGAACCCCGCGGATGGCCCGGCCCCAGCGACCACACATTTTTAATGGCTGAATTCGATATTGAGTAAAAATCTAATACAGTCAGCCTTGAATTTTATGCAAAACCATGTATGATTTCGCATACTAAGGTGAATTTCAGGTAACAGAGACATTAAATGAGAATTAAAATCATTCAGGATAAGCCAAATGGGCCCTGTAACGATATCCTATAAGCATTTTAGAGATTTGGTTGACAGCCGATCAAGCCGTTATTTTAATGCGGCCTGTTATGTTGTCAGGAACGCGGAAAGAAAGTACATCCTAACCCGTCCTTTATTGGGGGAACTATTATCACAGTCCACTCAAATCGAGGAATTGCTGGATTCTTACGGCGCCCGCAATAACTGCCGCTGGGCTCGATTTCGCTCTCTAACCGCTGCGATCAAACTCTTTGCCAATGTCAGTTACGAACTGCTCCACATTCAGCATTCGATCCCCGCCTATCGGCTTCTTCATGTTGAACAGGATTTTTCCAAAATAACCGAAGAAACGCTTCTTTTTTCTGAGGAGATACTGATACGGTCAGCCAGGCAGTTGTTGGAAGAAGCGGAAAAACTTCACCTGCCTCTGCCTGAGGCTTCCAGCGAGAATGGCTTTTACGGTGAACAATTGCCATCCGGACGCTTGCCGCATGATTTGGCGATGCGTAAAGTGGAAGCGGTCTCCCAAACGGTCACACTGCTGGCAACCGCGTTTCTTAATCTGGCCGCAGAAAGCAAGCGGGTGCTTCCCCGCAAAAAGGCTGAACCCAAGTCCTATCTCTGTGAGCTTACCGGCCCGATCAGTGAAGAAAAACTCCGCTCGCTGGAACTTCGTTTTCATAATCTTCAGTCTCTTTATGATACCTATGTCTCTACGACAGAAACCGAAGTCCTTGACAAAGACCTTCCTATTCTTCGCGGTCACATCAGTGTTGTCCTGCACCTGCTGCGAACAGCACGTGATCTGGCGCATTACTATGAGCGTCACGCCGGCCCTGCTGCCCAGCATATTACCAAGGGCCGAAAACGCCTGGTCGAACCTGAAAAACTTCTTGAAACACTCATTCATTACTGTATCCATTTCGTATCCCAATTTCTGGACTGTGCTGAACTGCTTTGTCAAAACATGCTGAAGCGCTACATGGAGATCGGCCAGATCGATGTGCCGGTTCCGCCCTATCGCGGCTTCCATGTACGCCCGTCAACCCTGATCTCCAAGCTGGTTCTGCATTACGGAAGCAGCGTCACAATGAATATGGAAGGCGACACATACGATGCCAGCTCTCCGTTGGAATTATTCCGTGCCAACGAGAAAATCAATGCTCATAAACGCCGTTTTCTTGCCGAGGAAATTATCAAGCTGGACATGGTTTCTCAAAAAATAAACGGTACGAATTGTTATGCGGTGATTCGCAATGTTATCATGACACTGGCCGAACATGGCAAAATTGTTATTTATGAGCAGCCTCTGAAAATTGAACAAAAACCACTTCAATGCGAAGCGAATCTTCTGGAACGGGTCACCGATGAAATCGCCAAGCTTCTGGTCACCGGAAAAATTGACATTGTCACAGATATTAACGCCGGCTTCGTCGGAGATAAACGAGTTCTGGAAGATATTAAACTGCTTGCGAACTGCGGTTATGGTGAAGATACATTCGGCAACAACATCCCGCTGCCGGAACAGCTTCAATACCTGCGACAGTAATCATCGTTTCCCATGCTTTGGATTTAATATGTCACATCAATCTGTTTACGATCAACACAGAAAGGACCCTAAGTGAGTCAGGATTTTTTTCAGCAAATTTCAAACGAACTGAATTTACCCCTTAAACAGATCGGCGCCACGGCCTCTTTATTGGCCGAAGGCGCAACGGTTCCGTTTATTGCCCGCTATCGCAAGGAAGCAACGGGAATGCTGGACGAGGTGGCCATTGCTCAAATTCGGGATCGACTGGCCCAACTGGCCGAACTGAATCAGCGAAAAGAAACCATCCTCAAGTCGCTGACTGAACGAGAGCTTCTAACCGACGAGCTTAAGCTTCAGATCGAAGCGGCCCTGACAATGACCGCCTTGGAGGATATTTATCTGCCCCATCGTCCTAAACGACGTACACGGGCGATGGTCGCTCGCGAAAAGGGACTGGAGCCGCTTGCAATACTTTTGCTGTCACAGAATGAAAAAACAGTTCCGGAGACAGAAGCGGCCGCATTTATCTGCCCCGAAAACGGCATTGAAAACGCGGATCAGGCGATTGCCGGAGCTCGCGATATTTTAGCCGAACAATTCAGTGAAGACAAAACTGCCCGAGAACAGATTCGAGAGCTTTACTTCAGTAAAGGCTTTTTCCAGACAAAGCTTATCAAGGGTAAAGAAACGCAGGCTCAGAAATACGAGAACTATTTTGACTGGACCGAACCGGTTGCTTCGGCGCCATCTCACCGGATTCTTGCAATGCGGCGGGGTGAAAAAGAGGAATACCTGACACTTCGAATCAAGATCGACGAAGAACAGGCGCAAGCCATCCTGGAAAAGCTGTTTGTCGTCAACAACAGTCCATGTGCTCAACAGGTTAAGACGGCGATCGAAGACGGATTCAAACGCCTGCTTTCCTCATCCATGGAAACCGAAGTCCGCCTGGAAACAAAAAAACGGGCGGACATCGAAGCCATTCGGGTCTTTGCAGAAAATCTTCAGCAGCTTTTAATGGCGGCGCCACTGGGACAAAAACGCCTCCTGGCAGTTGACCCGGGATTTCGCACCGGCTGCAAAATTGTCATCTTGAACGAACAGGGGAAACTGCTGACTCATGACGTCATTTTTCCGCACAACAGCCCCCAAAAAGCCGAACAGGATGCCGAGAAGATTCGCAAACTCTGTTCGGAGTTCAAAATTGAAGTCGTTGCGATTGGCAACGGCACGGCTGGCCGGGAAACCGAAGCCTATTTTCGCACAATGGGTCTGAGCAAAGACATTCTCATCGTCATGGTCAATGAAAGCGGTGCGTCGGTTTACTCTGCCTCGGAAGCTGCCCGCGAGGAATTCCCAAACGAAGACATCACTGTCCGGGGATCGGTTTCCATCGGAAGACGGCTGATGGACCCGCTGGCGGAGATGGTCAAGATCGATCCCAAATCAATCGGCGTCGGGCAGTATCAGCATGACGTCGAACAAAACCTGCTCAGGCAAGGGCTGGACGATGTCGTCGTCAGTTGCGTTAACAAGGTCGGCGTCGAAGTCAATACCGCCAGCAAGCAGTTGCTGATGTATGTGTCGGGATTGGGACCTCAGTTGGCCCAAAAGATCGTCGATTTCCGTAATGATAACGGGCCGTTCGGGTCCCGGCAGGATTTGACAAATGTGCCGCGGCTGGGCGCCCGCGCCTTCGAACAGGCCGCCGGCTTTTTGCGAATTCAGGACGCTGTCAATCCTCTGGATGCCAGCGCCGTTCACCCGGAAAGTTATTGCGTCGTCGAGCAGATGGCATCGGACCTGAACTGTACCGTCAACGACCTTATAAACAGCCAGGACCTGCGCGGCAGGATCGATCTGAAACACTATATCACAGACACAATCGGTTTGCCGACACTAACGGATATTCTGGCGGAATTGGCCAAGCCCGGCCGGGATCCCCGTGATAAATTCGAGACATTCGCTTTCGCCGAAGAGGTTGAAAAAATTGGAGACCTCAAACCGGGTATGAAACTGCCCGGAATCGTCACCAATATCACAGCCTTTGGCGCATTTGTCGATATCGGCGTGCATCAGGACGGCCTGGTTCATATCAGCGAAATGGCAAACAGCTTTGTCAAAGACCCCGCCGATGTCGTCAAGGTTCATCAGCCCGTTCAGGTGACTGTTTTGGAAGTGGACACCGAGAAAAAGCGGATCAAGCTGTCCATGAAAGAAGCCAAACCTACCCCGCAGGAAAAACCGACAACTCCCAAAAAGCGGACGCCCCCGCCTGCACAAAAATCCAAACAGGCAAAACCCCATACAAAAGGGTCCGTGGATCCTGAAAAACCGCTGGCCGGCCAGTTAACATTAGGGATGTAGAGACGTTTTTGGGTACCCTAAGGGCTTAGGCTGTCCGCAGTTTCGGGCGACGTCTTTTCATCATCCGGCGACACGGACTCCGGCGCCGGAATGTCTTCGATCAACTCCGAAAGCGGCTTGGTCAAGTCGCCGGCCTTAGAGGAGGGAATCAGGTAAATCCAATCCCGATGCGCCGCGTTGAATTCCTTGACCACATCGATTGCCAGCAATTTAGCCTCTTTCTTTTTCAACTCCTCATCCGACTCCACTTGCCCAACCGTCTTCTCGACCGGCGTTTTATCCAGAAAATCCGCAGAAGCCTTGATATAGGTCTTGCCATCCTTTTGGGCGATCGACAGCTTATAGACGGTCAGGTCGTACAGTTTACAGATATAGGTACCATCAAAACTCAAATCCTGCGGAACATTCGAGGGCCCGATGACATCTTCAAAACGCAGTGAACTGAGGGCATTATAAACCGTTTGGCAAACCGTATTTTTAGACTGCTTGCCGTCGGGCATCTTCTCGAGCTTGATTTCATCGCTGCCTTGCGGCGAAGACAGAACATAGCTGCTGTCGGCGGTTTTAACGGCGACACTGCTGATGGTGTCACGCGGAACGCTTAACAGATCGGTATCAATATAGTCGATCGCCTTGGTTTTAAACCACGGTGCACCCTGAATAGCATACACATCGTCACTGGACAAAAGACGAGCCTTTGCGGTATTTGTTTCGAGATCCGTTTCCGAAAATATCAGCGTCACGATCGGTTTTGCTTCGCTGTCTAAAAAGGAAATGAGATAACGGGCCGTTTCTTCGGTTACCTTTAAATCTGCATGGTTAGCCGGATTCGAGGTAATTTTCTCGACAGTTCGAACATCAAGGCATTGATTGACCACATTATTGATCTTGCTGACATCGGCCGGATAATTATCTTTATCACGGACAACAAACGAACCGTTTCCCCTTGAGAGGTTAACCGTCTGACTGCCGTTCTCACTGGTAATCCGTATGGCGTCAACCGAATCGATATCCAGCCCTTCGATCAGCGCCGAGTTGCTGAAATCGGCCATGTGGACATTGCGGCTCATGTGATGCTGCACGACCGCTGCGGCAGCGATGAGTACGGCAACAACTCCTAACAAGGTAAGCTTTTTATCACTCATTTGTGCTCTTCTCCTGTCACATTCTCTTTATTCAGACTAACCACAATCTTGCTCGTGAAACGTATCATCGGTAAGGCTATCAGGAATCACTGGCATGGCTGATATACCGCCTGCGTTTGACACTGCGATAAATCCCCAAACCCACGGCAATCACCAATATCAACGCCGGCCCCGGCAACGTGCAGAAGTTCCGCAACTGCGTTTTGAGTGTCTCTACCCGCTGGCGCTTCTGCATCTTGATGTCCCGTAACTGCTTTTCAGCCTCGCGCAACTCCAACTCGATCTTTTTCTTTTCTTCAATGATCGTCTGGCTGATCAGGGCTCCTTTGTCGTCGCCCTGGATTGATTGAATTTTTTCATTCAACTGCTGTTCGAAACCCTTGATTTTGGCCTGGATACGTGTTTCCTCGTCGGAGGTTTCCGCATCCGCTTTGGCCTCGATCGCGTCAACCACCGTAAAGGGACGCTTGAAGTTGCCGCGGGAACGGATCGAGATCAACTGCTCCGAACCGGACAGGTCTTCAAGGGCGTTCAGGAGAAACGTGCCGTTGTCGCCAACCGGCGAAATACCGAAAAATGTCCGCTGATAGGCCACCAGGTCGCTGAGCATGTCCACATCGGCCAGTACCATAACCGCACCCGGTTCCACAGACTCAGTCAAACCGGTCACCTTTTCAGTCTTTGCTTGACCGGCTTGATCTGCTGGTTGTGAATTTTCATCATCCTCGGATTCGACCGGCACCTCGATCCCATCCGGAAACGCACTCTTAAAGGTTCCGGTCACCAGATAAGCCATTGTCACCGGCTTTTTCCCATCCCGAAACTCGCGTATAAATTTGGCATAGTCCGGATTCATCAATTCAAAATCATTGGCAACCGTCCACGTATTGCCCGTATCCGAGGTCGATAGCAGCGGCGTATAAGTCAACGTGGTCATTTCAGCACCTTCGGCCGCCTCCCGTACTTTCAGCACACCGGGAAACACCATGGTGACTTCATTGAGTTGGGCAGTAATCGGTTTATCAGTATTAAAACAGCCATACGCAGCTTCAAGCTTCATAATGCTCAAAATCCGTTCCGGCCGCTGACCGGGACGTGTCGAACCAATGACCGACAGTTTGCGGTCGCCGGAAAACGTGTTAGCCGGCATAACCAGACCCCAATTGCCAACCAGCTTTTTCAGATTGGATGCCGTGCTGTACTGACCGCTCATACGTTGGTTCATGTCCGGCATATCCGCGACACAATGCGGATCCACCGTGACGATCGCCCGCCCGCCCTTGAGAATGAACTGATCGATCGCAAAGAGCGTTTTCTCGGCTAAGTCTTTGGGATGGATAACCAGCAAAAAATCCACATCCTTGATGTCATCGGTATCAACCGGAATCGTCGTGATATCGTATTGTTCTTCAAGCTGCCGGATAATCCCCCATTTCTGTTTGGGCTGCTGACCCTGCATTTGTTTCATCTGGGCCATGTACCCCGTATCCCCCATCAAATCCAGCGAACTTAAAATACCCACGCGTTTTTTCTGGCGGGTAACAGCCGTATCGATCAGATAGCTGATATCATATTCGACAAGCTGCTGGCGATCCGGAGCAAAAAAATCAATGGTCTTTGTCACACCAAACTGTGTTTGGACGACGAGACCGAAAATAAAGTTTTCATCTTCGGTGATTGTGAAACGTTTTAAGCCGTGTCGGATCGCGGCCAGTTCCTCCTCGCTGTAAGGCCTCGGGTCGATCACCTCCAGCACCACCTTACCATTCGCCTGGGCTGCGTATTCCTCCAAAAGAGCTCTGACATAAGTGTAATAATTGTTGTAATAACGAATCTGGTCAATAGAGGATTTAACCGCAGCAGTCTTGGTATAAAACAGCTTCACGGTGATCGGCTGTTTCAGACTCGCCAAAATCTCTTTAGTCCCGCCGGAAAGCGTGTATAACTTATGCTCCGTTAAATCTATTTTGGCGGTTTTCAAGACACCGTGACAAATTGAGATCGCCGAAACGGCAATAACCATGACAAACAAAATAGCTAAAATCGCACGTGTCATTCTGCTCATTAGGTCGCCTTCCTTTCTTCGAGAATAATCATGCCGGCATAGCACCATGCCACCATGAGAATCACAAAGTACGAGATGTCTTTCAATTCCATGACACCACGCATAATCGAATCAAAATGATTTTGAAAACTTAATATCTCAAACACATTCGCTGCCGCCGGAGAGAGTGTTGATGCCACAAAATTGAGTGTTGAAGGATGACCTGCGAAAACAAAAATCAAACAGGCAACGACCGAGAGAATCAAGCTAATGACCTGATTTTTGGTTAATGCGGAAAAAAACATCCCGATGGACAGAAAGCTTCCGGCCATCAAAAAACTGCCAAGATAACCGACGGCGATCTGTCCGGCATCCGGGTCACCGAGATAAGCCACCGTCACCGGAAGCGGAAACGTCAACAGTAAGCCAATCCCTAAAAACACCCACGCTGCAAAGAACTTGCCCAGCACAGCTTGAGTAACCGTTACCGGCAGGGTCAGCAGCAGTTCAATCGAGCCGTTTTTACGCTCTTCGGCCCACAACCGCATCGCCACTGCCGAAACCATAAACACAAAGATAATCGGCATCTTGTCAAAAAACAGCCTTAAATCCGCCTGCCGGAGTTCGAAAAAGCCCTCCATAAACGGCCAGTATCCTGCGGCCAGCAGGAAAATCACCAAGAAAACATACGCCACGGGGGTGGCGAAATATCCCTTTAATTCACGTTTAAAAACAGCCCAAAAGCTATTCATTGTCTTGACTCCTAATTCCTGAAGAATGACCTATGCGGATTTTTTGGTCGATGTAATTTTCCGAAAAACCTCATTAAGATTGCAGCCATGCTCTTTGGTCAATGCCTTCGGCGTCGAATCCACCAGAATCTGCCCGCGGGCAATAATAATCGCCCGATTACATACCTGCTCGACCTCCTCGAGAATATGCGTGGAAATAATGATACATTTTTCCTGTGCCATTTGACCGATCAACTGACGGACTTCGTGTTTTTGATTGGGGTCCAACCCGTCTGTCGGCTCATCGAGAATGAGCACCTGCGGGTCGTGGATGAGCGCCTGGGCCAGTCCAACACGCCGGCGGTAGCCTTTGGACAATGTTTCAATCGTCTGATGGTAGACCGAATCGATCGAACACATCGGGACAATGCGGTCCAGTGCCTTTTTTCGCTGGGCACCGGAAATCCGCCGGGCATCACACACAAAATCCAGAAAACCGGCCACCGTCATTTCGTTATAACACGGAGCGTTTTCCGCCAGATAGCCGATACACTGGCGGACCTGAACCGGCTCGGTTAAAATATCATGGCCGCAGATATTTGCCGTCCCCCCATCAGGAGCTAAAAAGCAAGCCAGCATTTTCATCGCTGTGCTTTTGCCGGCACCGTTAGGTCCCAGAAACCCCAGCACGTCCCCCTTCTCGGCCGTGAAGGAAATATCATCGACCGCAACCACCGGACCGAAACACCGCCTCAGATGTTGTACCTGTATCATATCCATCTCCCAAAACCAGATTTGAACCACCGCTATACGATGTAGAAAAAGGCGAACTTAAAAAAATACGCCGTTTGTGACAAACTTGTTCTTATTTTTTTAATCAAAATTCATGTCTTGTCAAGAGGCTTTTTTAAAAATCTCGGGGGAGATTACCGGGAAGATTGTTCAGAAAAAAAAGGGCCGCAAGTCATACGACTTGCGGCCCCGGGTCTTTCTTCTAATTGTTGAAATACGTCATCTACGGCGTCGGATTAACGATCACAACCGGGTTCGGACCATTCTCGCTCCATCCGTCAGATGAATCGCCCATGTTCCCTTCACCATTAGGCCCACTCGTAGAAAGGTCGCGGTAGAAGATATACCAAATCAGGCCGGGCTGCTGGTTAGCAGTGAGCACAACGTAACGATACGGTACCTGAACACTGGCCGGGAAACCCGGATAAGTTGGATTCGGTGTACCTATACCAACATTCGTGACATTTCTCCATTCAGGCCCCGGGTCCGCACTGCCGCCGCTGTTGTAGTCAATATCACTACACACAAACTTATACTCGACGCCGCTCGGGTCCACTGCCTCTATGGCCGTTATGATCTGATACCACAGGCCGCCGCTCTGCAGAGAATCTGGAGCTACCGCATGCTGCGCCTTGTACGGATATAGAGGATCCTGATTCGCAGACGGCACTGGCGGTTCCAGATCAGCCGCCGCGACCGTAATCGGAAACGCAGGAGTCCATTCACTTACTGTTATGATTTGCCCCGGATTGGATTCATGGACAATGGCCATCCGTGCTCTGTATGTGTAAGTCTGCCCGATAACAACGTCCGTATCTATATAAACCGGGTCTTCCTGATAAGGTGATTCAAAAGAGAGGTCTCTTCCAAATTTATACTTCACAATATAACCCGCAGGCGGAGAGTACGAAGCAACTTCCATCCCAACCGCGATCTGTGCACCCGGCCCCGGATTGATAATCGTATTATAGGGTTCAACTTCCCAGACAGCCGCCGGCAGTTGGGTATTCGAACCCGGCAAAACAGGGTTCGCCAACTTATCACTCAAGGTCGTCTGATTGCCGCTTCCGTCTTCGGCAAGAACATAGAGTGAGTACGCTTGTCCGGCGATCAGGTCGCTTGCTGTCGGATGGATCCGCACCACAATATCATCCTGATTTCTTGACAACTCATCAAGTTCGCCGTATGTCAGCCAGCCGTCATGGTTTGCGTCCTGATCAACGTAGAAGATGCTCAGGTTCGGGAATTCGCCGGATTTGAATTGGTACCGCACATCTTCATCGGGCCACCAGGCGTCATGTCCAAACACGACTTCCATTTCAATTTCGTCAAAGGTTCCAGCGACCGCTGTCGGTTCGATATCCCATGTCAGAGGATTCGGGAATGGCGGTTCCGTGTCGCTTTCGAGCCAGCAGGAAGCAAATCCTGTCATATCATAGGTATCGACCAGCGAATCGAAATTGATGTCCACACCGCCGCACCATTCGTTGCCTTGACCACATGACTCAAGCAGCCAGGCCGAAGCAAATACCGCCCAGTCACTCAGGTCAATTTGCCCGTTAAGGACATAGTCCGTCTTACTGCAAGTTGCCTTGAAGGCGGTTCTATAATGATACCCCAGATCGACGATACCCTTATCGTGTGCCGCATAGATGCTGGTGGTATAGTCAGACAGGAAAACATCCGTGCCGTCGGCAGCAACTCGACCCGTACCAGAGGCAAGACCGCTTCCCGCATTGATACAAGGCGAAACCGGCGGGCCAATCTGATCCAGGTAATAATTCGACGACGTTCCGTCTGAAGCCGGCTCCAGTGCCGATTCAAACAACGGATCACTGTTGATGATCTGATTCAGTCCATTCAACTCACATCCCGGCCCGACATAGATCGCGTTGGTACTTGGATATCCGGCGACATCAGCATAGTTGATCGTCAACGTCGAGGGCCTGGGGTCAAACTCAAAGCCTGTACCGACGGTGATCTGGGTTCCCTGTGTTGCGCTGTTGCTCCAGAAGATACTGTCGTTCACATCGACAACACTATCATAAGCACAATATAACCCGCCGCCGGAACCAACAAAACCAAGGGCATCGTTTCCATTCGAAGTGTTCTCCGCAAACGTACAGTTTCCGAAAGAAACCCTTGAATTCCAGTTCACGGATGCACCGCCGCCGTCACGCGAGGCATAATTCACACCAAATAGACAGTTAAAGATATCGGTCACAACAGGCACCGTCCCGGTCAGCATCAGACCGCCGCCGGACAGGTCCGCTGTATTATTAACAAAGACCGTATCGTGTGTTTGCAGATTGACTGAATCGGCCATCAAACCCGCACCGGAACCTGTCACATCCAGTGCCGCAACCGGAACAACCGGCTCATCCGGGTCTTGCGGATCTTCCGGAGGCACGACGATCACCTGCGGTGTTTTCGCCATGTTAGCATAAAACAGCGAATTCGTAACGACGGCTGCCTTCTGGCTGAGATAGACACCAGCGCCGAAATAGGCTTCGTTACCAAGGATATTGCAGTCCGTGATCTCAGAGGTTGAATCCCACCCGTAAAGACCGCCGCCAACCGTAGCATTATTCTCGCTCAAATAACAATCGTTAAATGTAACTTTGCAGTCATATTTATACGCTACGGCACCGCCATAGCTGACCTGGAACGAATGCGGCAGATCAACGGTACTGGTATCCGCCACATTATTCCGGAACGTGCAATTCGTAAATTCCAGTTCACAATCATAAGCCGCAAAGACGGCACCGCCGGCGGTCGGCATATTCAACTGCCGGTCCGGCCAGGCGTTGGTACCATATTGTGCCCCGCCAACTCCCGTCAGGCCGCCGTGGGATTGGTTCTCTTCAAAGACACAGTCTTTAAATGTGGCATTGCTGTCAAATTCACAATAGACCGCACCGCCGTAACCGCTGTACCGCCAGACATCCAGGAATTGATCATAGGGGTCTCCGAGCGGATCCATCGTATCAGATGCATAATCCGCTATGAACTGATCCCAACTGGTATAAGCCTCTGTCCAATTGAACCATCGCCTCCAGACGTCAAGATCATATTCCCCATAGAATAATTCATAGGGCGAATAAAAACTGTATTTATCACCATAAGCATTATAGGCCCAACCGTCCCACTCTGTCGTCGTGATCAAATACTCTTCGTTGTAGTCATCAAAGATCCAGCCGCCGCCGCGTCCGCCCCACCAGATAACATTGTCAACGACAACATAATCAGCACCATTACCGCCATTGGCGCCAAAGACCTCATTGCCGGTAAACGTACAACTGACAAATTCAGGGTCACTGCTCAGACCGCAATAAACGGCACCGCCATACGTCGGGCTGGGCCAACCGCCGTCACCGCCGTTCGGATGGTCCGATCCTCCGTCATAGCCGTTTTCGCCATCGACAGCGAACAAAGCGTTATCTTCAAAGCGGCAGTTGATGATCTTGGGCGAACTGTTATACATGCTCATTGCACCGCCGTGTAACGGATACTGACTGTAACCGTCCGTTCCGTCAGGTACATTGCCCGCATGCACAAGTTGGGCATCAGTAAATCGACACTCGCTGAAGACACAGTTCCGAATGATCGGGTCGGCATTCAGCATATCCATCTGCCCTTCATGTACGGTAATACCTTCAATTGAGGTTCTATTGTCCAGGTTGCTTAACTCAAAATCAAAATCTCTGAAGATCGTCGCCCGTACAACTGATTCATCGTCCGGATTCGAACCGGTTATCGTAACCTTCTTGTTGTCCAGTACAATATTGTTGACTAATGATCCAAATTGGCTCGGAGAGGTATATTCTCCCGGAGCGATCAAAATAATGTCACCATCCTGTGCATCATCAAGGGCATCGCCCAGCAACGCATAGTCCGAAGACGTGCCGACACTCAGCGTCTGACGCATCCGGACCAATACCGCAATATCTTTGTCTTGAGCCATCAAAACGGTATTGCTGGCTTCCTGCAAATTATCATTGAACGTCCCGCCGGACCAGCCGGTCAGGAAGTATTCCTTGTTAACATCTGCGGTTAATTGAAGAACAACTCCGCGCAGATAACTTCCGGAATTCGGTGCAATCGTACCGGCCTCGGTCAGAACCGTGTGATCACCGTTTGCATCCACATTCTCATCCACGATGGAGGCATTGAGCGTAAATTTCTCAATCCCATCGGGATCATCATAGTGATACCCCAGATCGACAACACCCTGGTCAAGGATAACGTTTGAAACAGCCGGGTCCGTCGTAAAGGTATTTAGACCTGCCGTCAACGCAGTTATACTGCCGGCATTAATTGCCGGGCTGGACGTTTGATTCAGATAATACATGCCCAGCAGACCGGATTGGAATTGTGGAACCGGATTACCCGGCACGATATTCATATATCCCGGAGCCGCACCGGCTGAGTAAATCGAACCGCTAGCACCATCACGCACATCGCCGCCCTGATTATCATAAAACAGGGTGTAAGAGGCCTGCGTGTCGCCACTTTCTTTCTCATAGATGCCAATGCCGATATTTCCGCTAACGATCGAGTTTTTCAGGGTCGCACTGGACAGATGGTTGACATACAACGCCCCGCCTAAGCTGCTGTCGCTGCTGTTGTCGGCAAACGTACAATTATCAATCTTCACGTCCACGTACAACTGACAGGACAAACCGCCGCCCTGATTATCGGAATGGTTATTGGCAAACAGACAATTTGCCAGCGTCTGATCGTAATAGCTCTGGCTGCCGGTAATGCACAGCGCACCGCCGGCGGATATGATACCTTCCGCAAGGTTATTCTCAAATCGTGTATCCACGACCTTAAATGGTGTGTCGGTAATATGCAGCCCGCCGCCAAAGCCTTCCTCTGTTACGGTTCGGTGCGCACCCGCGATCGTGCCGGTAGCCTCATTGCCGTAAACCAGGCACCCATTCATGATAAAATCGGTGGTGCCCTGAGAAACTCTGAAACCGCCGCCGCTGAATGCCTTATTCAGGACCAGGAAAGAATCGCTTACGGTCAGGATGCAGTTTTTGACAAATCCAGCACCGCCGAGCCCCTGCGCTTCATTACCACTCAGTTCGCAGTTTTCAATCCTTAGCTTTGTGGTACGGATAACCGGACCCGGAACAGGAACGTAGCTGTAAACCGCACCACCGTTACCTTGTGAACTGTTTCCATTCAGGATGCAGTTCGTCAATCTCATATCGCTGTCTGTCCGAATTGCACCGCCGCCGGTATGAGAGGTGTTCCCGAGGAACCGGCAATCCACAATACTCGACTCAACCGCCGCATCCACTTCGACGGTAACAGCCCCGGCAGTATCAAAATCCTGCACAGTCGCTACGAGGACCGTTTCGTCTATCGGATAAGCGGAAACGTTGTTGATAAAATCGGTCCGCTCGAGCGACAGATCAACACTAGTGGAACAATATAAAGCACCTGCTGCATTGTCTTTAAATTCTGAGTCATAGATTTCGAGGGTCACATTCGGGTCGCAATAGACCGCACCGCCGCGTGTCGTAACAGGAGGATCGATCGTGGGATCTTCAGTCCCGCTTACGACATACGCTTCATTCTCAACAAAGCGGCATCCTTCAAGCGATATATTTGCGTCCTCCTCGAAGAAAACCGCACCGCCGGCAATCTTACCATACGTGATAAGAATGCCATCTCGACCGTCACGCACCCCATCGTACTCGTCCCACGGGTCCTCAGCCCAGGGTTCCGGATAAGCATTGCCGCCCGGAGATTCCGCACCGCCGGCACTCACATAACCGGGACGGGCATAGTTGCTTTCAAAAGTACACTCTACGATCCGAGGCATACAGTCTTTGGCAACATAGATTGCACCACCGCGGCCATCGCCTTCGCCATAACCGGCATCCAGACTGAGACCATAATACAAATACGCATCGAAAAGGCCGTTATAATCGTTTCCGCCCCACCCATAACGTCCGCTGTTGTAGGACCTCCCGGCATCACCCGGAATACCGCCCCAACCGCCGGTTGCACGGTTATTCCTGAACGTACAATTCAGGATCTGCGGGTTGCTCGGTGGACTGAATGGGTTGTCACCGCGTATAACAGCAATGGCACCACCGTAACCGTCACCGGTTCCCTTCCCGGAGTGACCGCCCGACTGACTGTCAAGATCATCATCACCGGCATCCAGATTCGCAGGCCAAAGCCCGTCTTCTCCGTCACCGCCGACTCCGCCGGAAACCGTACAGTTTTCAAACACACAATTATAGATGGTCGGCGAACTGCCGTTTTCGATCAGGATGGCACCGCCATAACTGTCGCCCGTAGCATCCGTACCGGACAACCCTCGCAACGGCGGAAGCGGATCCGGCGGACTCTCATCCCAGGATGTAGGATCAATTCCGCGCCACCACGGCCAATACCCGGTAGAAACTGCGTAGCTTAATCCGATCTCTGCCGTAAAGGCATTCCGTATCGTAATACCCTGAATAATCGAACTGGCGTTTTCCCCGCTTTCAAAATGGAAGGCACGCTTCGATACATATCGGCTGCCCTGGCAATCAATGATCGTACTGGCGATGATCGATTCATTCTCCGGGTCGGTCGAGGTAATCACAATATTTTTAGCATTTCCATACCTGTCTCTGCCGAAATTAAGCCCATCCGGGTTTTCAATCAGGTACGGACTGTCCGGACGCGGCGCCAGGACAATCCTGTCACCGGAATAGGCCGCTTCAATCGCTTCTTCAATCGTGTCATAGGACTCCGGCACATACAGATTCTTCGGCACGTCTAATTCAAATTCCACCTGAACGACACGGTTGCCCGCCATCGTTACAGTATTCTCCTCGTCAAAGATGAAATCGTTATCCGTACCGCTCCAGTAAGCAACCCGGTAGTTCGGGTCCGAATCCGGGAATGCCGCCAATGGAACCACCGTACCCTGTGTGTACCATATTGTGTTCGGATCTACATGGAGGAGGCCATTATTCTGCTGAATGAAACCATGTGCAGTCGAGTCCACCTTCACAACGGATGTGGTCAAACTATATTCAAGAACCAACAATGATGCATCATAATGATACCCCATATCAACCGGATCGGCATCCGCCACATGGTCTGTTCTCGTGGTCACTCCGATGCCCAAAAAGTCCGCCAGATCATCCGCTAAATAACTGATATAACCGGTATCTGTTCCTGCATTGACACACGGGCTTTCGGTTTCCGGCAGTTGTCCCGCAGCAGCCTGGCTTAAGTAAAATCCCGGCTCGGGGCCTGCCTGGACGAATTGCGGATCGACACTGATCACCGTGTCCTCGCCCCAATCGTACGCCAGCATATTTTCCGTCGGCTCGCCCAGATAAATGGCTTCGATCCCTCCCTGAATATCCGTGTAGGATAAAACCACATCACAGAAAACGTTCGGATCGTAGACATCCAGTGGATCTCCCAGGGCCGCCTGTTCGCCGAATTCTGCAATGTTACCCCATAGGATACTGTTTTCAAGCAAGACCAGTGATTCAAGCAAAAACCCGCCGTTCGGGTTGATATAATCGTATCCACAGCTCACACCGCCGCCGAAACCCCATGACCCGGTAACAATGTTTTCATAAAGAGTGCAATTAACCAGATACGGCTCGGCGCCATTCATCACGCCAATGCCGCCGCCGTTGATGCCTGCCGTATTGTTGTACATCAGACAGTTGACAATATCCTGCGTCCCGTTCGGGATGGAATCAAAGGGACCAATGATATAAACAGCACCGCCGCTGGCTTCAGCTTCATTCTCCATAAATTGACAATTATAAATACGGACCGACTCACTAAGACAATAGAGTGCACCGCCGGAACCGACAGGCCCGGTCGAGGCATCCAGTGCTGTATTTTGCGTAAAATTGCTTCCTGTGATCTGAACATCGGATTCGGCGCTGTAAATCGCTCCACCGTACTCGCCCTCATTGCTCGAAAACTCGCTGTCATCGACCGTCAGGAAAACATCGAAAACACAAATGGCACCGCCATACAGCGACCTGTTTCCGGAAAATTGGCTGCCCTCGATATGAGCATCCATCAAAGCACCACGATGAATCCAAATCGCACCGCCCGTTGAATTGCTCCCTGTGCCGATAGTCTGGTTATTGGTAAAGACACAATCGACGACATTAAATGTACCGCTCGCGGCATTGTCATCGTATGCAATCGCACCGCCGCCATCGCCGTGTGTAGTATTTTCGTTAAAGGTACAGTCTGTAAAGGACACCGACTGCGGTCTGAAATAGCAAATGGCGCCGCCCTCATCCTGGGCATCATTGGAATCAAAATCGCATCCCGTAAAAATGGTGACCGTACCGGTTTGTGCGTAAATGGCACCGCCGTCATCATCCGGGCAGCGGTTGAAATTAAATTCACAATCGGTCGCTGTCAGACTCGAACCAGGTCTCATCAGCATCGCACCGCCATAGGCTGAAACATGAACTGGGGCTACGTCAGGACCATCAGCGCCGTCAGCACCGTCCGGGTCCCCATTACCGCCGTTGCCGCCGTTGCCGCCCGCACCGCCGTCGCCACCGTTGCCACCCATCCCTTCGACATCGCCGCCAGCACCGCCAGCGCCGCCAGCACCGCCATTACCGCCGATACCTTCAAAATCTACATCGCCGTCTGAAATGACTCCGCTGGCGTCACCGCCGTTGCCACCGTGACCGCCGGCACCACCAGCGCCGGTCTCATCTTCACCTGCAGAGCCGCCAGCGCCGCCATTACCGCCATTACCGCCGGTATAGCGATCGATCGTCCGCTCTACGCGCGTAACCGGGGTGGAATTATTACTGAGCACTGTTCCGGACATCCGAAGATTGCAGCTCGTGTCCATATAGATAGCGCCGCCATAGATGACCTGCCATATATCTGCTGTACCGCCGCCGTCGTGGCCTGCGTTTCCGCCGATGCCGCCATCACCACCGACACCACCATCGCCACCGGCACCATCGGCACCGTCGGCGCCATCGGCACCGTCATCGGTTCCGCCCCCACCATCGCCACCGGCACCACCGGCACCGCCATCGCCTGCTAAACCACCGGCACCCGCGACGCCGCCGCGGTTCCCCATGCCGATAAGGACATAACAACTATCGATTTCACAGTCTTCAATTTCCGGTTGGCTGTCATGGCCAAAGAAGATCGCTCCGCCAAATCCGTTACCGCCATTGCCGCCATGACCGGCATCACCGCCGATACCGCCATCGCCACCGAGACCGCCGGCACCGCCATCACCGCCGTCACCACCGGCACCGCCGCCTACGCCGTCAACACCAGCGCCGCCAGTGCCGCCATTACCGCCATCGGTCCCATCGCCGCCATCACCGCCGGCGCCGCCGTTAGTACCGTTGCCGCCATATCCGGCGTCACCACCTCTGGCATACGTGTTTGAAATACGGCATTTACGAATCAAAGGCGAACTATGGTCATCGCAATAAATTGCACCGCCATAACCATGGCCCCCATGGCCGCCGTCTTCACCAGCTTGACCCGGATCACCGGGTCCAGCGTCACCGCCGGCAGCACCAGCGCCGCCATTACCGCCGGCACCGCCGCCGTCGGCGCCATCATCGCCATCACTGCCGTCTTCCTCAGCATCATCGCCATCACCGCCGTCTTCAACTAAACTGGCATCGCCGTTGTCACCATTTTGTCCATTCTGACCCCACGCATAGCAATCACGGATCACACAATTGGAAATCGTCGGACTTGAACCATAAATGGCGATCGCACCGCCGAAAGCATCAACTCCGTTCGGATCCGGATTATCCGGATCAGGAGCCGTATCAGGTGCGTGAATCGCTGCTCCATTTTGGATCGTAAAGCCGTCAACCACCGAACTACGCGTCTCACCCGTCTGGAAAATGAAGGCGCGATTTTCGCTATGATCATCTTCACTTAAATCGACAAGAGATGGATCGATAATAGTTGCGGCTACAACATCCGGATTGGATGGATCGACACTGCGAACAGTGATTGCCCGTCCCCCAAAGTCGATATTGGTTGTCCCGTAGATTCCGGGCTGCACAACGACCGTATCGCCATTGTTCGCACTATTGATCGCAGATTGAATTGTGCTATACGGATAGGGAACTTCCAGCGTTCGTGGGTTCGTACCCGTATAGGTTCCCCGCGTCGATGTCGGCTGTGTCTGATAAACCTCCTCAAGTTCCCCGGGATCGCGGTTGAGTGCTTGTCTGGCGTATACCTGGAAAACATACTCATGATCGACGGCCTGAACCACCTTGACCGTATAATCTGTTTGGCTGATCCAACCACTGTCATACAGATTCGGATCAAGCACAATAACGTTATTCGTATCTCGATTGTCCGCCGCATAAACGCAGTCAAAGAAATATTCCACGCCGTTTTCGTCATACGACCGTGACACTATCATCGCAATATGCCGTTCCCGATATCCGAGACTGACCTCTCGCGGAACTGAGACCCACGTCGAATTTGGCGCTGGCGGCAGATTGTCGACACCGCTTGCCGTGGTAAAGGTTACTTCAGGGGACCACATGGTCGCATTTTGATTTTCAGATTTATCACGTACCTGGGTACGGAATGTATAGGTCGTTCCTTCCTCCAGATTTGTTACCACATAAAGAGGACTATCCTGCCAACCGCTGTCAAAGTTGGGGTCGTTTTCCGCCGGAACATTCACACAATCAAAGAAATACTCGACGCCGTTATCACCCGTTGCGTTTGTTGCTTTCATGACCGCATGATGAAGTCCCGTAGGAACCGGTTCGACATCCCACTCGGCCGGATCCGGCAAAGGACCTTGTGTGTTGTCGCTTGGCCCTGCTGAAAAAGGATTGGAGCCATTCACCGACAGCACACCGATGTTGCTCGGATCAAGCCAGTCCTGCAGACGTTGAGTAGAATCGATACCGTCCCAAGCCACTGAAAACTTGCCGTAGCAATCCCACCCATTATTATCCGGACAAGCCGCAATACCGCCGGAAAGAAAACCAACGAGATTATGCGTATCAGGATCCCAAAGGCCGGAACCGGATGAACCCGGTTCGGTGGTGCCGTCTTCCCAGTCATCGACTAGCCAGTGGCTATTGATACCGCCGGTGCCGATACAACTGTCTGAAGTCGATAGCGGATCGGTGTTGAAACTGATCGCTTTTTCGTCGGTATTGGGATGGTGAATGCCTACTGAGCCGGCGGGAGTTGCTCCGGAACGGTCCCATCCGGCATAGTAAACATCAAAGGTATCAAGCGGTTGTTCCTGTAATGTAACAAGGCACATATCGACATCGAATCGACTGGCGCAAAAAGTGGCACCGCTTTGATTCTGGTTCAGATCGCCACCGCCAAGTTGACCGCATGCCGGAGACTCGAAATTCCAATAGACAACCATTGATGAGGCATTGAACGCATCGATGCCGCAATGGTTAGCCGTCAGAAAATAGGGCGTGAAACTGCGATCTGCATCCATGATCAGCGTTCCGGTACAGCTGAAGAATCCGTTTAGCGTGTAAACGGCGACGCTGCGAATCTCATCGCGCCAAGCGTCACCTTCCGGACAAACCACATCGTTGTTGCAGGCACCGCTTTTCTGGCTCTGGGTGATTTTGAACATATCCCGATAACCGCCGCCGATCTGTGTCAGTCTGAGTTGCGGGGCGCCTACAACATCAGACGGGACATGCAGTTCCAATACCGCCTGACCGCCCGGAACCAGCGGTGACCAGAATTGGCCGTCGGCTTTGTTATCGTCAACCGTATAGGGGCCCTGGTAGTAGCCATTCAACTCGCTGATGATATGGAACATTGCGCCGTCAGGGAGATGGAAAAAGCTAAATCCAAAGTTCAGATCCGTTGCACCGGGGCTGTCAATACGCAAACGCCATAAACGCGATCCATCATCCAGCGTTTCCCATGTTCCGTCTGTTTCGGTGGTAATATCCGATTGGAACGGATAAGCAAAACGCAGCGGCGCAGGGTCTATCTTGCAAGGGTCCTCTGCCTTGAGTGCATCAGGATCCACCTGAGATGTCGTGTAGACATCAATGGCTGTCAAATCCAGGACAGACTTTTCCTGGCTGACCGGAGGAACACCTTGACGTGCCCATGCAGTAATTGAAAAGCATAAAAACGCCGCTATCAGGATGGTAATATTTCTCATCGCCTCTTCCTTTCGAGTCACACAGTAAATGGATAATGATAACTGTCTCATAATACCCTCCGTATAGGTTTTTTGATTTTTCATCTCTTATAGTCCCTATAAGATAAGCAAATTTCCATAAAGCACACCCGGCGCGCAATATCCGCAACAGGTCCGAATTCAATAATCCCTTATGCTATCGGAAAATGATACAGGTGAGTTTAGTTCGATATATCAGAAAATACCCCCAAAGTCAAGATTAAACCACTTTCGCTGACACTATCAGCCCCCGGGCGAAATTTTTTATAAGACCATAAGTTGAATGACCTAAACGTCACCGTCACGTCCGATATAGATGCCATTTTACACGTTAACATAATTATTTGGGCGAAAAAAATGGAAAAATGTTACACTTTTTTTTATTTTTTTTTATACTCTTGTTTTTTCATGGCATTCTGGTCTCATTATGTCTTAAGATTGTCTTGATTTAAGTTGAAAAATCGACCGTAATATAGAGAAGAGATGATGATTTTAACGGTTAAAAGGTCCTGTTTATCGGGTCCTGTCCACATTCCCGGGTCGAAATCGCACACGATTCGCGCCATCGCCATCGCTTCGCTGGCATCCAAGACAAGCCGAATCCACAATCCATTGATCTCCAGTGATGCACTCAGCGCCGTCGGTTGCTACCGCAGTCTCGGAGCCAGGATTGACACCAACCGCGACGATTTATGGGTTGTCGAAGGTCTCGCCGGAAAAATAAACCCACAAACTCACAACATCGATGTCGGAAACTCCGGAACCACCATGAATATCGGCATCGGAAGCTGCTCGCTCGCAGACCCCGGCGTCGAGATTCATCTCACCGGCGACGAACAGATACAGCGACGCCCCGTCGGCCCTATCTTACAGGCAGTCAACGACTTAGGCGCCAAAGGCCGCTGCCTCAATGACAACGGCTGCCCCCCGCTGACCATCTCCGGCACCCTTGTCGGCGGCAAAACAACCCTGCGATGCACATCCAGCCAGTACCTGTCCAGCCTTCTGCTGGCCTGCCCGCTGGCCGAAGGCGACACCGAGATCGACGTCCCCCTGCTCTACGAGCCCGACTACGCCCGCATCACGCTGGACTGGCTCGACAAACAGGGCATCCAATACGAAGCCAAAGACGACCTAAGCTGGTTCCGCATCCCCGGCGGGCAAGCCTACAAAGCGTTCGACCTGCCCGTTCCGGCCGATTTCTCCAGTGCGACATTCTTTCTCTGCGCCGCCGCCATCCTCGGCGATGAGGTCCTCGTGCAGGGTCTGGATTTTGCCGACAGCCAGCCGGACAAGGCGGTTGTCGATTACCTCAAAGCAATGGGAGCCGATATTTCTCATGGATCGGACGGCGTGCGCGTCAGGAAGTCCGCGCTCAAGGGTATCGAGATCGACATGAACCGCACGCCCGACGCCCTGCCCGCGATGGCCGTTACCGCCGCACTGGCCGAAGGCACGACCCGGCTGGTCAATGTCCCCCAGGCACGCGAGAAGGAAACCGACCGCATCGCCTGCATGGCCGCCGAACTGGCCAAACTCGGCGTCAAAACGGAAGAATTGCCGGACGGATTGGTCGTACATGGACAGAATGGCCAGAATATGAAAGCTTGCGATCTCGCCGGACACGGCGACCACCGCATCGTCATGGCACTCAGCATTGCCGGCATGGCGATGGATGAAAAAACAACCATCGATACGGCCGAAGCGATGAACGTCACCTTCCCTGAATACACCACACTGATGACCTCGCTCGGCGCAAAGCTAACCGTCAGTTAAAAAACACAAAAAAACATATTTTTCATTGACCTTGACCGCTACGATTACTGTATAATCCCGAGCCATGAAAAGACTAAAACTTGATTAAACAGGAAATAAGATGAACCGGAAACATTTTGATCTCGAAGGTAAAAAAGTCATCCTGCACACGCAGGGGCCGATCTGCACGACTTCCAGCGAACTGCTGCACAGTGAAATGTTCAGCAAGATGGTAGGCAGCTTCTGCAAGTCGCTTCTTAAAAAAGATGCCCCGGCCATCGGCCCTTTTAAAGACGTCTTCGGGACAACCGACCTGCCGAAAAAAGTGACCGACCTGCTCATCGAGCTGGCTCATGACCCGTTGAACGAGATCATCAAAAACAGCCCCGAGCTGCAGCCGCTGGCCGAAAAGGAGAACCGGCTCTACACCCATGAATTCGTGGAAACCCTCTACGACTACTGGCGTTCCTTCGACCGCTTCATGGTCCTGCACAGCGAACCGGGCAAAAGCAGTTTCGACCGCCGCCCCTACCGGGCATTCAACGTCACGGTCGAAACGCTGACCCACATCATCCGCAGCACCTATCGTGACATCTGCGAAAACATCATCGGCGACCATCCGCGTGTCTATCGCCAGGTCTTTGCCGGCTGCGATATCGGCCTGATCGCCGTACCCCGCCACACGACCATGCCCGCCCTGTACGATGCGGCCCTGAAAGATATCCCCTTCATCCGTCACGTCTGGATCGCCCCGCCGATGATCATCGACCCGCCGTCGAACACGCGGTCGGGTCAGTTTCAGAAGATCGCCGACAATCCGTTCGAGAACCTCAAGCTCGACAAGAAACGCTGGCTGTGCTACCCCGCGCAGGTCGGCCCGCTGGTGGTCTTCGTCTATTTCGACCAGCAGCAGATGGACCTGGGCTGCAGCCTGTCCAATCTGTTCGAACTGGCCACCGATGAGCAGATCGCCAGGGGCCCGGACGCGGTTTACTGCTTCGGCGTCGACCCGGACATCCTCAAGGCCCATCAGGACAATCCCACCGTCTTCTATGACGATCAGGAAAACAACATGATGGCCGCGATGGTCCCCAATCAGCCGCAGTTCGGCTATTTCGGATACATCAAAAAAATGGTGCTGACTCTGCACAACATCGTCATGATGAAACGCCGCCGCATGCCCTATCACGGCGCGATGATACACATCTCGCTCAAGAACGGCAACTCGGCCAACATCGTCTTCATCGGCGACACCGCCACCGGCAAATCCGAAACGCTCGAAGCGTTCCGGCTGCTCAGCAAGGAGCATATCCGTGAAATGAAGATCATCGCCGACGACATGGGCTCGTTCGAGGTCACCGACGACGGCCGGTTCATCGGCTACGGCACGGAAACCGGGGCCTTTATCCGCCTCGACGACCTGCAGGCCGGCTATGCCTTCCAGCAGCTTGACCGCGCCATCATCATGAGCCCGCAAAAGGTCAATGCCCGGGTCGTGCTCCCCGTAACCACGCTGGAAGAGGTGCTCCACGGCTACCCCGTCGATTACCTGCTGTATGCCAACAACTACGAGCAGGTGGACCAGGACCACCCCGTTCTGGATTTCTTTGACACGCCCGAACTGGCCCTGCGGTGTTTCCGCGAGGGTGCCAGCATGGCCAAGGGAACCACCACCGCCGTCGGGCTGGGGCACAATTATTTCGCCAATATCTTCGGCCCGCCGCAGTACCGCAACCTGCACGAAAAGCTGGCCAAAGAATTCTTCAACAAGGCGTTTGACGCCGGCGTGCGCATCGGACAGATGCGGACGCGCCTGGGCATTCCCGGCTTCGAATCGGCCGGACCGCAGGAAGTCGCCAAAACCATCTTCGAGGTCCTGTCAAAAAAAGCCTGAAGAGAAAACGCTGGACGGAGAAACAACGTAACGCCGGCTTCCAGCCGGCCCTCCGTCATTCCCGCGCAGGAATGTCATCCCCGCGAAGGCGGGGACGGGAATCCAGAAAAACCTGCATCGACACCCCCGAAGCGGTGAATGTCACATTCCCCGAATACGTCTCCCTAATGACGCAACTCGGCGCTAACCTCACAACCGGAGATTGTCATTCCGAACGAATGCGAGGAATCTGTTTAAATGAAAAAATTCCAAAAGCCCGAAGAGCCTGCCCTGAGCCAAGCCGAATGGGGCTTGAACAATAATAGATAATATGTAGGCCATCCAAAAGTTCTTATAATGGTTTTTGAACCCTAAACCGGAACCATTATCGAAAGGATGGCCCATGCGTAGTCTATCAAAGGTACAGACATTTTTCAACACTATCCGTTTAACCCGTAACGATGCATTGTTTATTGGTATTGACACCCATAAGGAAACGTATCATGTCGCGCTGCACTTAAACGACACCCCCGCTCTTGATTTTGTCATGCCGTCGAATCCCAATCAACTTATTGAACAGCTCAAACCGGTCCAGCACGCCATCAAAGAGATTGTTTACGAAGCCGGGCCCACGGGCTATTCATTGGCTCGCACCTTACAAAAACACCATCTGCCCGTGACTATTGCGGCCACCTCTAAAACGCCCCGGCCGGCCGCCAAAGAGGACAAGACAGATCGCCTGGACAGTAAAAAACTGGCGTGTTATCTGGCCAAGGGGCTCCTCAAACCGGTGACCATTCCTTCGGTCCAGCAGGAGGGGGACCGACAGTTGTGCCGGATGCGGCATCGTCAACGAAAAAACGGAGCCTGTGTCAAAACTCAAATCAAGTCATTTTTATTACAACACGGGCTGACGGAACCGGAAGGGCTCAAATATTGGTCTGGTAAAAGCATCGACGCCCTCCGAGCCTTGCGGCTGCCAAAGCCATTACGTTTGTCACTGGACGCGTTACTCAGCGACCTGGACTACCATTCTGACAGACTGACGGTGCTTGAGCGTCTCCTGGACGAAAGGATGGGGTCAACACCAACCGGCCAGCGGATTGCATTACTTCAAACACATCCCGGCATCGGACCGGTGACAGCACGACAGTTTGTTACGGAAGTGTTCCACTATGACCATTTTGAGACATCCTGCCAAGTGGTCAAATATGTCGGATTGGCCCCGACGATCCATCAAAGCGGTTCAAAAAGTACATCCGGCCCCATCAATCGGGACGGGAAGCCGTCCCTTCGTTGCACACTCATTCAAGCCGCATGGCAGTGGGTTGCCGTTGATGTTAAGGCCAAACAATACTTTTGGCGGATTTGTCACAGCAATGGGGGTATCAAACAGAAAGCGATCACTGCGGTGGCTCGAAAACTGACCGTGCATCTGTGGCGCATGTTGATAAAAAATGAACCCTATCGGGCGGAAAAAGCTTAAACAGTATACGAATGGATTGAAGCTCACCACGACGTGCCGACCACGGCCCGAGGCTTGTGTCTTGAACACGATTGTAGATTGTTGGCGGCACCTCAGGAAGAACGAATCGATTAACGTGTGCTTCGAGCACGAATAACAGACTGAGCGATCAATCTTGAAAGACAAGGAATATCGATATGAAGTAAAAAACAAAAAATTGTTGGTTTTAAAATATAAGACTTGTAAGATGGCCTCATAACAGCCCCGGGTGAAACCCGGGGAATAAAATCACCCCACAAACCATACGACCCCAAAGGGGTCGAATAAGTATCAATTTACAATACGCATTCGACAATCGTCAATTCAACTGGCTTTTGACCCCCTTTGATTTATCTATAATTAACAGATTTGGGGTTTTATTGCGGCGTAAAATTGGCTTAAATTTCATGAAAAATCGCTGTTTTATGGCTTTTTTTGATGCTTATTGTTTTTTTTTGTTTTTTTGTTGTTTTCAGGGCATTATAGGTCTTATAATTCAAGTCACAAAAGTGTTCGTCACACAAAACAGGGTTAGAGGGCACAGGTCCAACGGGCCTGAATTTATAATTTTGAATTCTTAATTTTGAATTAGATTGGTGCTTAGTTCGGAGTTCTGAAGACAGGGGACTAAGGACTGAATTAGATTGGAAGAGGAAATCGTTTTTTGTTCCGGCATCTGAAGTCCGGAGTACTTTTCCATTCCAAAACCGTGGATTTAATTTTGAATTGAGGATGTCTTCGGAGATAGCGTTTTAAAAGAACTCAGGGCGTTTAATTATTTAATTCGATTGGAAAGAGGGAACGACATTAACTTAGGAGTTTGAAATGAAAAGCAATCAAGGATGTGTCAGAGAAGAACGAGTTTATGAGGAGCGCATCAAAGTTTCAGAAATGACGGTTGTGATTCAGAACGATGGTCAAGAATCCAAATCTGCGAAAAATAGAAGCCCTATTCCTATTGTTGATATTACTCCATATAGCGCATTGTTGCATGGTAAGCATCCAACACAAGAAAATGTGGTCGTTAAAATTCTACGTTCAAATGAACCTGTTTCAGGAAACCGACGGGCGTATTGCGAAGGTCAATCCAGAAAAGGAGCGGATGAAAGCGACTATACTCCTTTGATATTTGACCCCCCTTTAAATGCATGCGACTTGAAGAATATGGGTTTGCCTATTTCAGCAACCAAGGAGAATAATCCTGGATTATGGAATCTATTGCAGCAGGATATTAAAGATATCGGAAGAGAAATACAAGCTATTGAACGGTGTCGAAGTGATATATTTTTGGCAATTATTACTTCTGCTTTTCTGGTAGCGGTTACAATCGGCTGCCTTGCTATCAGAGAAGTCATTCATCTAAAAGCCCTTTGTTTGGGAGGAGTATTTACGTTTGCGATGTTTCTTCTCGGAGCATACGCTACAATCGAGAAGGCTAAAGTACTCAACATGCGAAGAGCGCTTTATGCCATTCTCTGTGATTATATTAAACAAAACTGGCTGCCTGTCACTTATCAAGGATGGAGCAAAATGAAGAATACATTTTTGAACTGTGGAATTCGTCGGAAATTAGAGATCTGCTCAAGAAATATACCAGACAAATACGAACAAAGAAAACGTGAAAAAGAAAGAAAAGAAAAGAAAAATAAAATGAATGAGCCTGATGAGCATTCTGAATCTTGTTTGTATTTAGGCGAATGGCAGGCGAAACCAATTAACGAGGCTAAAAGGTTTATGCCTGGCGCGACGGACTCCTTTATGTCAATATGCTCATATATATATACAGCACTATATATCTTCACAATCATCACTACCGGAACGATTACATACCAATTTCTAAACGGCGCCCATGAATTTACTACCACAGGTTGGAATATTTTTTGGTGGTTATTATCTTACGCAGGAGGATTATTATTAAGCCTTGTGGGTTTGTTCAGGTATCGAAAACTTGTTGCTATCATATTCGGTACGATTTTAATTTTTACCATTATAGGATATATGTCTCTTGATGTTAGCATTAAGGCATATGGAATCATCGGTTCCTGCCTGCATGGTTTTGCAGGTTTCTTCATAGGTGCCATCGGGTCATTCTTGCTTCATAATTTGTATGCATTGCGTCAAGGAAAAGATTCTTACGAAACATATTATTTCGCCTGGAAAAAAGCAATTGAATATTGTACCTGTATTTGTGAGGGTAAGCTGAAATATAAACACCCAAAAACCACCAAATTTCAAAGTATCATTAATAGTTTCATTAATAAGATTGCACGATAACAATATTAATCATAAATTGAATAGTTTCGGCATTGCTCAGGACTAAGATAAATTAAGGGGTCAAGATAAATTAAGGGGTCAGACACCTTTTTGTCCTCTTCTTTCCAATTTCTTCAAAACTAAAATCCTTCCATTTTATTTCAGCCCTCAGATGCCGGAACAAAGAACGATTTCCTCTTCCAATCTAATTCAAAATTATAAATTCAGGTCCGTTGGACCTGTGCCCTCTAACCCTGTTTTGTGTGACGATCACTTTTGTGCCCCTAAATTATATCGGGCATATCCTGTATTGAAAAGGCCTAACCCGAAAAAAGCTAAAAAACCTGATTATTAAAACTTCAAAACCTGTTTTTCTAAAAGCTTTGATTGACTTTGAACACAATATACCATATCATAGTATTCCTATAGGACTATAAGGTTTTTTGTTGTTTTTTAAATGAAATACATAACACATGGACCGACAAGAGTTTATAAACAAAGCCCGGACGCTGGACGGACTGGAATTGATCCGTTTTGCCTTTGAAACTTACGGCAAGCGTGCCGCCATCGGTACATCCCTGCAGAAGACCGGCAGCGTGATGATCGATATGGCTTCCAAAACCGGCGCCGACTTTTCGGTGTTCTTCGTCGATACGCTTTTGAACTATGACGAGACGCTGGAACTTTATCAGCGGACACAGGACCATTACCACATCCAGATCGAACGATTGACGCCGGATGAGCAGGACATCGAAAACCTGTACCAGCAATACGGGCAGTTTCCGTTCTATTCGTTCATGGGCCGGGCCAAGTGCTGCGAGATCCGCAAACGGCTGCCGCTGCTGAAAAAGCTCAAGGACCTGGACGTCTGGATCAGCGGGCTGCGATGGGACCAGTCGGATCACCGCGAGCAGAATTCACAAAAGGTCGCCGTCGTCAAGATGGGCGGCTGCGAAGTGGTCAAGATCAACCCCCTGTTCGACTGGGACCTCGAACGCATCGATGCCTATATCAAAGACAACTCCGTGCCGTACAACAAACTGTACGACTATGTCTCACCGTACGGCGAGCGGTTTCAGCAGATCGGCTGCAAGCCCTGCCATATCCCCGTCAAGGACGATGCCGAAAAACGAGCGGGCAAGTATCCGTGGGAACAATCGCACAAAGAGTGCGGTCTGCACATCGACGGCGGCGGCATCTAACCGGTATGTAATTAACACGGTTTATCGCATCGGTCGGTCTTTCTCATCGTGATCGCATCGACCGGACAGATGCCGTAACAATTGCCGCAGCGAATGCAGTTATCGCTTTCGATCCAGATATACGTCGCTTCCTCCGGTCTTGACACATCGGCTTTCTCATAACTCGCCGCATTCGTCTGCGGGTCATAGACAAGCGTCTTAAGCCGATGGATGCACTCACGCGGCGCCACACGAATACACCAGTCACAGTGAATGCATTTATCCTGGTCGATCTCGAACTTGTAGTTGCAGAAATAGCATCGCTTGGCATGGCGTTCCGCCTCGTCCACAGTAAAACCAAGTTCGACTTCCTCAATCCGGTCCCGAAGTTCCGTCGGCAGCACAGACATCGAAACCGGTTCCAGCAGATCATAATCACGGATCCGCCCGGTGTCCTCGGCTTCGTCGATCCGGATCACCGGTTTTCGGCGAACCTGCCCGGTCAAATAATGATCGATCTGCGCGGCCGCTTCTTTGCCGTCGGCCACCGCATGGATAACATCCCCGTTGCCCATCGCAAAATCACCGGCAACAAAAAGTCCCTTTTGCGTGGTTTGATGTGCATCGGCCATTTCAATCGCTTCCGGCAGAATCGTTTTATCCGGCGTTTGCCCGATCGCCAGGATCAGCATCTGACAGGCCAGCGTAAATTCACTGCCTTCGATTTTCGTAAAAGCCGGTTTCCCCGAGGCATCCGGCTCCCCCAGACGATTTCGCACAAACGTCACCGCTTTCAGTTCACCATTCTGCATGTGTGCACTGACCGGTGTCACCAGCGTTTGAATTGAAATGCGCTCATTCTCCATTTGCTCAAATTCTTCTTCCGTCGCCGCCATTTGCGCCTCGCCGCGGCGATACATGATCGAAACGGACGCATCCGGCGCCAGCCGCCGGGCCGAACGGG
>CAXXSL010000009.1:0-37964 GCA_963675525.2 Anaerohalosphaeraceae bacterium
AGCTTCTCGAGCGTTCCGGCCGGAGCCAGCAGTTCGGGTTTTGAGGATGATGTCATGTTTTTGACCTTGTTAAGTTGTCCCATAAAAACGAAGCATCATTTATGCCATATTTTCCTCAAAAAAACAACGTTTGATTGCCAAAAGAATATTTTGTGCAACGGATTGCGGTTTTGCGCGTCTGTTTCAAATGAGAAGACAACGGTGAGAGAGAGCACTAATTTTGCCCCGAAAACGTGGTTTTTCTTGTGATTTTTGTTTTTTGTACTATTTTAGAAGATGTTATTGAAGGATTCGGAATTACTGTTTTTGAAAGGAAAGCGCATGGCCAGGCAGTCCATTCACAATTATTGTTTATTACTAATCAGTATAATGCTGATTTTATCAGGGTGTTCGAAGAAAGAGGATGTTCCTGCGCCGCCGACAGATGATATGTCTTCAGTAACAACCAGCGAGAAAGTGGTTCCGCAGCAGGAAAGCGTGTCGAATCAAGAGGCTGAAACTCAAACGGTAACCTTTGACAAGGTGCTTGATTTGTGGAAGGCCGGTCAGAAAGAACAGGCGATTCAGTCATTTCTCAGTATAGACTGGAAGCGTCCGGATATATTCGTGCCCGGTTCGATTTTTGGTATTTCAGAAGCCGAATTCGTTAAGCTGCCGGAAAGTCAACGTTTGGAAATTCAGCAAAAAAGCACAGAGACGGCGAAAGCGATCAGGGAGATTTCAAAATACATGATAGCACAGACTCAACAAACAAATTCTAAAGTAGAAAGATATCGTGAAGCACTTTTGGCCTGCGGTCGGCGATTGTCCGGCGGTGACCAGCTTGCAATTATACAAATGGTAGGAAAAGCAGTCACCGGCTATGTGGAAAAGGAATTACCACCGGGGAATTAAGTATAAAAAGGGAGAGCCAAACCAGATTTGTCGTGAAACCGAAGGCGTGGCGAAAAAAGAGGTCATGTATTCCTGTCCGCATTGCGAGAAGGTGATTGGTTTTGCCTTCTTTTTGGGCGGTGTGCTAACCGGGCGTCCGTAACGAAAATGAATTAATATGTACGTAAAAATCTCAGCAATTATCGGGGTGATAACGGGTTTATGTTTGATCATTTTCAGACATAGCTTCTCCAAGAGCATTCTTCGCGGACAAATTGATAAATCGAAGAAAGAAAAAAATATTGAAAATTTTAAACGATTAAAAGAAATGCGTCTTGATGGTTTTTTGTCAAGATTTCTTGGAATTCAGGTGGCTTTCATCGGGACGGTTTTGGTGTTAATGTATATTCCCACTTTTTTCCCTCAATCTCGCAGAGTTATATATACCATTGTGGAATTTCTTGTTTTTAGCGTTTTTTCTGTTGGCGGGGCAGGATTGATCTTAGGGACTTTGCTAAGGCGATTTCTTTTTGGAAAAATCGAGAAATATATGCATGAAAAACAAGCCCTCCAAGTATTTACTTCAAATGGGAGTGTCAGAAATTTTCCTGAGATATGCGGTTCAAATGCTGAAAACGGCGAAAAAATTGAAGATCCAATTCTCAAGGCTTTGCAAAAGAAGAGTGCGATAAAAGCGATAATTTGTTTTGTTATTCTTTACCTCATATTTTTATCTTCATTTTTCATATTAGTAAATACTGTAAAGTGAGTTATATCGACAACCTGCAGAGAGGATGGATTTAATTTAAAATGAATTTATTCAGAGTATCCGTATTTACCGATGAGTTTGACGAATCGGCAGCCGCAGATGGCTTGCTGCTGCAATTGTCCGTTCCTTGCTTTTCCGCAACGATTAGGTCCTGTGTCCAGCGGGCCGCCGACGGGGGCGACCAGCAGGCCGCCTTCCTTGAGTTGATTTTTCCAGCGGTTCGGGAATCTGCGGCATCGCGGCGGTGACGATAATGCGGTCGAACTGCTTCTCTCTCCGGCCAGCCGGAACTGCCGTCACCGATATAATAGTCGATATTCTCAAGTCCCAGTGAAGCCAGTGCCGTCTGAGCTGCTTCGGCTAATTCATTGAATCGTTCGATGGTATAGACTTTTTTGGCCAGCTGTTGCCAAAAGGGAGGTCTGGTAGCCGCTGCCGGTACCGATTTCGAGGATACTTCTTCGTTGCCGGTCAGTTTCAGGCACTGGGTCATCAAGGCGACGATGTACGGTTGGCTGATGGTCTGGCCGATGCCGATGGGCAGGGGATTGTCGTCATAACTTTGTGCGGCATATTTGAGGGGCACAAAAATCTCTCGCGGGATTTCGGCGATTGCCTTTAACACACGTTCATCATTGATATCACGCCCTTTTAAGTGGTGTTCGATCATGACCCGGCGGGAGATTTCGTATATATTTTTTTCGTCATAACTTACCATGTTTCCATCATGTGTTGTTTTAAGTGAGATTTCAACGAAATTATTAAAATATCGATTATGTGAATCAGTCATTTCGCCGACATGACAGCAGTCAAAATCGGGGATTATCTATATGGACTGACACCCGATAAAAAGCAGATTTAGGGACGAAGATTAAAAATAATGACCTATGAAAGCAAACATCCTGATTTTCCGATCGACTGGTGTGATCTGTTCGATCGGATCGATGACGAAGAGATTATTATTGAATTTGCCCGATCTTTCGCCAAAAACGGCGAAAAAATCATGTCCTCGCTGCAACAGGCTGTCGCCGGGGAAGATCCCGAAGAAATAGAACTGTATGCCCATGCACTGAAGGGCTCGGCTTCCAATATCGGGGCGATTTGGCTGGCGAAAGTGTGCTGGCAACTGGAGAAAACGGCCGCCGAAAAACATGTCGAGAAAGCAATCGAGTTATTTAGGAAGATCACCTCCGAATATTCGGCACTCAAAGCGCTTCTGGAAAAGCCGGACTGGGTCCAGAAAGCCAAAGATGCTTCGTTGGTCAAGACTCGGTGAGAATCCGGAATCCGTTTTCCTGTTCACAATACTTCAAAATAAATCTTGTTTGCCCTTCGTTTGCGCACGAAAACAGGCGTATCAATGCTGGCAGTATGCCGACAATCCAATCGAGCTAACACCACTTAAAGAGCAAAAAGACATACCAATGGGGCGATCTGAAAGTCACACTCATCTTTATCCGGTCTTGACGTTTGCACTGAATTAGCCATAATAGCACCCCATGAATGCGAAAACCAAAAAACTCATTGAACTGGACAAGCAATATCTTTGGCATCCGTTCACGCAAATGGCCGACTGGCTGGTGTCCGAACCGGTGGTCATCGAGTCGGGCGAGGGATTTTACCTTGTCGATACCGAGGGCCGGCGCTACATTGACGGTGTCAGCAGTTTGTGGTGCAATGTTCACGGTCATCGGGTAAAAAAAATCGACGACGCTATCGCTGCGCAACTGGAAAGAATCGCCCACAGTACGCTGCTGGGACTGGGCCAGAGTGTTTCGATCGAACTGGCCGAAAAGCTGGTACGGATCACGCCGGCGGGATTGGAAAAGGTGTTTTATTCCGACAGCGGGGCGACGGCGGTTGAGATTGCCATTAAGATGGCGTATCAATATTGGCAAAATATCGGACAAACCGGCAGAACAAAATTTATTTCGCTCAAAGAGGCCTATCACGGTGATACGGTCGGTTCGGTTAGCGTCGGCGGGATGGATTTGTTTCATGGTATTTTTAAGTCATTGCTGTTTGAAACCTTTTATGCTCCCACTCCACATCCGTATCGTTTTGATGGAACAGAGCAACAATGCGGCGATCACGGTCTTAAGGCGATAGAAGACTTGTTGAAATCGCACGCCGGGCAAATCGCCGGGATTCTTGTTGAACCGCTTGTGCAGGGGGCGGCGGGAATCATTGTGCATCCGAAGGGATTTTTGAAGGGCGTTGAGGCGTTGGCGCGTAAGTATGATACGCTGCTGATTGTGGACGAAGTGGCGATGGGATTCGGGCGGACGGGAAAGATGTTTGCCTGTGAGCATGAGGCTGTGCGGCCGGACTTGATGTGTATCGCCAAGGGGATTAGCGCCGGTTATCTGCCGCTGGCGGCGACGCTGACGACGCAAAAGATTTTTGATGCGTTTGCGGTTTCCGGCGATATTCACAAAACTTTTTATCACGGCCATACCTATACCGGCAATGCGCTGGGGTGTGCCGCGGCGTTGGCGTCGTTAGAATTGTTCGAGGAAAACCATATTCTTGAAACGCTGCCGGAAAAGATTCAGTTGATCGCGGAATGTTTTGAGAAATTTAAAGACTTGCCGTATGTTGGTGATGTCCGTCAGTGCGGGATGGTCGGCGGTATCGAGCTGGTGGCCGATAAAAAGACGAAACAATCGTTTCCATCCGCACAAAAAATCGGCGCCAAAGTCTGCGAAGCGATGCGGTCGAAGGGTGCGATGATGCGGCCGCTGGGAAATGTCATCGTTTTGATGCCCGCGGTGGCGATGGATATGGAAACATTACGGAAATTGCTGGGTATTATTGAAGGTACATTGATAAATCATGTCCCAGAATTGATCATAAAACAGTGAGTATGCTAAAGACATTAGTTTTTAAATAAGGGTTTGAGGTGATCACTAAACTCGGAAAAAAGAAAACTTTAATTAGTATCGCCATTTCACTGATCATTTTTATGTTGATTGGCATTTGGGGCTATTGTCGTGTGCAACAAGAGTTATGTTTTGTGAACATGAGGAGCTTGATCAGTTGTATTCATGTATATATGAATGATTATGATAATAGATATCCTACACCACAGGAATGGTGCGATCTTCTTAAAGAGGAAGCAATGACCCCAGAAAGTGACTTTAAGTGTCCGGGGGCAAAAAAAGGTCCGTGTACCTATGCTTTGAATGAGAATGTATCAATTTACAAGTTTGGTATTGCTCCTGACGATCTTGTGTTTATGTTTGAAGCCAAACCTGGCTGGAATCAGGTGGGAGGTAGTGAGTTACTTACTACAGAGTACCACGAGGGACGGGGTTGCCATATTATGTATGCGAATCTTACCGTGGAATTTGTTAAAGAAGAAAATTTAGAATCCTTACGATGGAACTAAACCAGGTAAACATAATACTTTTAGTTTGATTATTATGCTAAATTTAAAACTCCCAAAAAAAAACGGGTTGTTTATTACCGGCACCGATACCGGCGTGGGGAAAACGCTGATTACCGGCGGGATTGCGGCGGTTCTGCGACGGCAGGGGCTGAAGGTCGGCGTGTTTAAGCCGATTGCCTCCGGCTGTCGTGACGAAGGCATTCTCATCAGCGACGATACGGAATTTTTGGCGCTGTGTGCGGATGCGGATTATTCGCTGAGCGTGATTACGCCGGTGACTTATAAAACGCCCGCCGCACCTATTACGTGTGCCCAACTGGAAAAGCGCCCGATTGATTACGATGAAATTTCGGTATCCTATCATTATCTGTGCGAAAATACCGATGTCGTTCTCGTCGAAGGTATCGGCGGGGCGATGGTGCCGCTGGATGCCGAACATACGGTTCTGGATCTGGCGGTTGAGTTTAACCTGCCGACGGTAATCGTTGCCCGTCCGAACCTGGGGACGATCAATCACAGCCTGCTGACGATTGAGGCTGTACGAAATGCCGGATTACCTCTGGCGGGGCTTGTGATTTGTGGTTACAATGCCTTTGATGCGGATATTGCTGAAGAAACCGCTCCGGATGTTATTTGCGGCTTTGGTGATACGAATCTGCTCTCGATCGTACCGTACGATGAAGAATCCAGCGTCGAAGACGGCCGACTGGGCGAAGGAATCATAGAAACCCTCCAGTTTTGCGACTGGAATGCAATAAGTAAAATCTAATAGATAAGGATATAATCATGTCGACACGGCAGGCGGATATTCGGCGTTATTTGGTTCCGGTCAATACGGTTTCGACACAGCAGTTGTTTACGGACTGTCTGGTCATCGGTTCCGGGATCGCGGGGCTTCGGGCGGCGTTAGAGGCCGCCGAACATTGCAATGTCACGCTGGTCTGTAAAGGCACCTTCTCCGACAGCAATACCTGGAACGCCCAGGGGGGCATTGCCTCGGTGCTGGACAAGGCGGATAGTTTCCAATCGCATATCGACGATACGCTGAAAACCTGCTGCGGCATCGGCGATGCGGAAGTCGTCGCTCGCGTGGTGAAAGAAGGGCCGAGCCTGGTCCGCCAGCTTATCGAGTGGGGAACGGATTTTGACCGGGTTAACGGGGAAATTGATATCACGCTGGAAGGTGGTCACAGTCATGCTCGTATTGCTCATTCTCACGGCGACTCCACCGGGCGCGGCATTGCTGAAAGTCTGGGCCGCAAAGTACGGCAAACGGAATCGATCAATGTGATCGAGAATTTTTTCACGATTGACCTGCTGACGAACGAAAAGAACGAATGCATCGGCGTGGTTGGATTGCGGCCCAGTGGCAGCCTGCAAATCATCTGGGCGGGCGCGACGATTCTGGCGACCGGCGGGGCGGGGCGGCTGTATCGGGAAACAACTAATCCCGAATGCGCGACCGCAGATGGATTGGGCATGGTTTGGCGGGCTGGGGCAATTCTTCGAGACATGGAGTTCATGCAGTTTCACCCGACGACGCTGTATATCGCCGGGGCTTCGCGTGCACTGATGACCGAGACGCTTCGCGGCGAGGGCGGTGTTTTACGTGACTGCAACCAGGAACGGTTTATGAAAGACTACGACCCGGCGGGCGAACTGGCACCGCGTGATGTGGTCAGCCGGGCGATTCTCGACCGGATGCTCAAAACCGGCGCGACGCATGTGTATCTGGATATCCGGCATTTTGACAAGGCCCATTTTAAAAAGCGGTTTCCGCTGATCAGCGAACTGTGCGAAAGCTTCGATATTGATATTTCCAAAGACCTCATTCCCGTTCGTCCCAGCGCCCATTATATGATCGGCGGCGTCAAGACGGACGAAAATGCGGGAACGAATATCGACCGGCTGTTTGCCTGCGGCGAAGTGGCGTCCACCGGCCTTCACGGGGCCAATCGTTTAGGCAGTAATTCACTTTTAGAAGGGCTGGTTTTCGGTAAGATCGCGGGCCAATCCGCCGCTGCGATGACCAACGGCACAGCCAGAGCCGAACATCACCGGATGCAGTTCGATGTGCCGGTGTCGGATCGCAGCCGGCTCGATGCCGAAGACGTGCGGAACTCGCTGCGGGCACTAATGTGGCGCAATGTCGGCATCACCCGGCAGGAAATACCGCTGACCGAGGCCGCCGAGATCATCGCCTTCTGGCAGCGGTATGTGATGGACAAGGTTTTCACCAGCCCCTTCGGCTGGGAGTGCCAGAACATGCTGACTGTGGCTGGGTTGATGGCTTATGCCGCCAGGCAGCGAAAAGAATCCCGCGGCGTCCACTATCGCCATGACTTCCCCGAACGCGACGACAAAACCTTCGCCCACCACATCGAACTCAAACGGGAATAAATAACTTCATAGCCCTTTAGGGGCATAGTGGTTTATGATATTTCCGCGTGGTATTCCTGCAAGGACTTCACGTCCGCATCACGTTTTAGTTTTGCGGCGATTCCCTTGGCCGTCGCCGCCGCGGCCGTTGCGGTTGTGATATACGGAATCTTGTATTTGATCGCGGCCTTTCGAATATAGGAATCATCATGTTGGCTCTGTTTGCCGATGGGGGTATTGATGATCAGTTGGATTTCCTTGTTTTTGATACAATCGATAATATTGGGCCTGCCCTCATACACTTTCAGGACGGGTTTTGCGGGAATTCCCTTTTTTGTCAGAAATTGACAAGTCCCTTCCGTTGCGAGAATCTTAAAGCCCATATCGGCAAACTGTTTGGCTGTTTCCGTGATGTAAGTCTTATCCTGCTTGGCGACCGTAATCAGAACGGTTCCGGCCGAAGGCAGTGTTTCCTGGGTTGCTTCCTGAGCCTTGAAGAATGCCAGCCCGAACGAATCGGCCAGCCCCAGCACCTCGCCGGTTGATCGCATCTCCGGACCGAGCAGCGGGTCAACTTCCGGGAACATTTTGAAGGGGAATACCGCTTCTTTAACGCCGAAGTGCGGGAACTTTTTCTGCCGCAGATTCATCTGGGACAGTTTTTTGCCGAGCATGACCTGTGTAGCAAGCTTGGCCATTGAAATGCCGCATACCTTCGACACCAACGGAACGGTTCTGGACGCCCGCGGGTTGGCTTCGAGGACATACACGATATCATCGGCGATGGCGTACTGAATATTCATCAATCCGACAACATTCAATTGGGTGGCGATTTTCCGGGTGTATTCGCAGATGGTATCCAGATGCTTTTGCGGAATCGATACCGGGGGAATCACACAGGCCGAATCACCGGAATGGATTCCGGCCAGTTCAATATGTTCCATCACCGCCGGGACAAACGCATCCTTACCGTCAGCGATGGCGTCGGCTTCGGCCTCAATCGCATTGACGAGGAATTTGTCAATCAGGATGGGTCGTTCGGGAGTGACCTCAACGGCTGCGGCAACATACTGGCGGAGGGCGTCTTCATCGTAAACGACCTCCATGCCGCGTCCTCCCAGTACATAGGACGGCCGGACTATCAGCGGGTAGCCGATTTGAGCGGCGATTTCGAGGGCGCCTTCGAGCGTGCTGGCCATACCGGATTCCGGCATGGGGATGTTGAGTTTTTCCATAATCTTTCTGAACCGGTCACGGTCTTCTGCCAAATCGATGGTTTCGGGTGTGGTGCCGATGATTTTAACGCCGGCTTCTTCGAGCTGCCGGGCGATATTAAGCGGCGTCTGCCCGCCGAACTGGACGATAACGCCTTCGGGTTTTTCCTTTTCATAAATACTCAGCACATCCTCGACCGTCAACGGTTCAAAATAGAGCTTGTCCGACGTATCGTAGTCTGTCGAAACGGTTTCGGGATTACAGTTGACCATGATCGTTTCGAAACCTTCTTCTCTTAACGTAAAGGCCGTATGGACGCAGCAATAATCGAATTCAATGCCCTGACCGATTCGATTGGGGCCGCCGCCTAACACCATGATCTTGCGGTTGTTCGATGTGCCGACCTGATCGGGTGCATTATAGGTGGAGTAATAATAGGCCGCATCTTCAACGCCGCTGACGGGAACAGCTTCCCATGCTTCAGACATACCAAGTTTAATTCGTTGTTTTCGGATATCTTTTTCCGGCACGTCAAGCAGCTTCGCCAGGTAGGCATCCGCAAAGCCGTCTTTCTTGGCTTGTTTAAGAAGTTTATCCGGCAGTGATTTGCCCTTGTGTTTCAGCAGCGATTCTTCCAGATCCACCAATTCCTTCATCTGTTCGATAAACCATTTCTTGATATAGGTTTTTTCGTGCAGCGTATCGATGTCCGCGCCTTTTCGCAAGGCTTCGTACATCAGAAACTGCCGTTCACTGGTCGGAAATGTTAAACGCTGCATTAGTTCATCCAGCGAGAGCGTGTTGAAGTTCTTCGCAAATCCAAGACCGTATCGGCCGTTCTCAAGAGATCGTATGGCTTTCAGGAAGGCTTCTTTATAGTTCTTTCCGATACTCATGACTTCACCAACCGCACGCATTTGTGTGCCGAGTTTGTCCTCGGACCCTTTGAATTTCTCAAAGGCCCATCGAGCGAACTTCACGACAACATAATCTCCCCAGGGGCTATATTTTTCCAGTGTGCCGCTGCGCCAGTAGGGGATCTCATCCAGCGTCAGACCGCCGGCAAGCATCGATGAAATGAGTGCGATCGGAAATCCCGTTGCCTTGGAGGCCAGGGCCGAGGAACGCGAGGTTCTCGGGTTGATTTCAATGACAACCACGCGGCCGGTTTCCGGATCATGGGCAAACTGCACATTGGTTCCGCCGATAACGCCAATGGCGTCAACGATATCATAGGAATACTTCTGCAGCCGCTGCTGCAATTCCTTACTGATGGTAAGCATCGGCGCGGTGCAATAGGAATCCCCGGTATGCACGCCCATGGCATCGACGTTTTCGATGAAGCAAACAGTGATTTTCTGTCCTTTGGAGTCCCGGACGACTTCCAGTTCCAGCTCTTCCCAGCCCAGAACAGATTCCTCAACCAATATCTGTCCGACCAGGCTGGCGGCAATACCGCGGGCGGCAATCGTTTGCAGTTCATCCATGTTATAGACCAATCCGCCGCCGGTACCGCCCATCGTATAGGCCGGGCGTATGACAATCGGAAATCCCAGTTCATCGGCGATGGCCTCGGCCTCCTCGACGGAAAGGGCAGGCTTGCTTTTGGGCATTTCGATGCCCAGCTTGTCCATGGTTTTTTTGAATTCGATTCGGTCTTCTCCCCGCTCGATGGCGTCGATCTGTACGCCGATGACTTTCACGCCGTATTTTTCAAGAACACCGGCTTTGGCCAGTTCGGAAGAAAGATTCAATGCGCTTTGTCCGCCGAGATTCGGCAACAGGGCGTCCGGACGTTCTTTTTTGATGATTTTTGTCATGGTTTCAAGGTTTAGCGGTTCGATATAAGTGACATCCGCCATACCCGGATCCGTCATAATGGTGGCGGGATTGGAGTTGACCAGGACGATTTGATACCCTAATTTACGAAGTGCCTTACAGGCCTGGGTGCCGGAATAATCAAATTCACAGGCCTGACCGATGATAATGGGACCTGAGCCGATAATCATAACTTTGTGGATATCCTCGCGTTTTGGCATGTCGTATAACTCCCTTTTCAATGGTTGTTTTTGGTTTCCGTTTTCATGCTGATTGGTAGAATTAAACAGGAAGCATACATTTTTGTCAACATTACATTTTTGTAAATTATTGGCCGATGGACCTGCGTTTTTTGATTTAAAACAGCGTTTTTAAATTCAAGGACAGCAGCGGGATACTTCTTTCTATGCGGTTATGGTTTTGATAGAATGCCTTTTTTGAGCCGGTCGGGATGGCTTAAAACGTTTAAAACAGGATAAGAGGACAGCGATATGAAAATTGTTGTATTGGATGGACATACGACCAATCCGGGGGATAACCCATGGGATGTGGTCGAGGCATTGGGGGATGTGAGGGTTTATGACCGTACGCCGGATGAGCAGATTCTTCAGCGGTCAGCGGGGGCGGATATTCTGATTACGAACAAGACGCCGCTTTTCGAAGAAACCATAGACCAATTACCTGATTTGAAATTGATTGCGGTCCTGGCAACGGGCGTAAACAATATTGATCTGCAGGCCGCCGCGGCGCGCGGGATTGTGGTTTCCAATGTTCCGGCATACAGTACCGATTCCGTGGCGCAGTACACCTTTGCACTGCTGCTGGAACTATGCCATCATGTCGCCCGTCACAGTGAAGCGGTGCATGCGGGTCGCTGGACGGCGGGGCCGTATTTCTGTTTTTGGGATACGCCGCAGATCGAACTGGCGGGCAAAACGATGGGTATTGTGGGATATGGTCAGATCGGTACGCGGGTCGGGGCGATTGCTCATGCGATGGGAATGAACGTGATTGCTTCGACGCGAACGCCGAAAGCGGCGCCGGGATATGAGCCGTTTGAATGGGTTTCGCTGGAGGAATTATTTACCCGGGCCGATGTAGTGTCACTGCATTGCCCGCTGACGGATACCAATGCCGGTTTTGTCGATGCGCACCTGCTCGGATTGATGAAGCCGACGGCGTTTTTAATCAATACCGCACGTGGAGCGATTGTCAATGAAACCGATTTGAAAGAGGCTCTTAATCAGGACAAGATTGCAGGGGCTGGGCTGGATGTTGTCTCGGTAGAACCAATTCATGAAGATAATCCACTGCTGAAGGCAAAAAATTGTGTGATGACGCCGCATATCGCCTGGGCCGCACTGGCGGCGAGAAAACGCCTGATGCGAATTACCGCCGAAAACGTCAGGGCCTTCATCGCCGGAAAGCCCGTTAATGTTGTGAATTTGCCGGAATGAAGATACTGGAAAGTTTCTATATCTATGCTATAATGCAAACCTGAGTGGGTCGGTCGGTCGCCGGGTTGAAAGACATCCGGAGGAAAGTCCGAGCAGGGCAGGGCAACGGTGGTGGCTAACGACCACCCGGGGCAACCCGAGGGAAAGTGCCACAGAGAATAGTCCGCCGATGGCCCTTTTGGGCACAGGTAAGGGTGAAACGGTGCGGTAAGAGCGCACCGCGTCGCTGGTGACAGCGGCGGCACGGTAAACCCCACCGCCTGCAAGACCAAGTATGCTGTGTGTTTGGCCCGAACACTACCACAGCGGGTAGGTTGCGTGCCGACGGGGAGACCTGTCGACAGAGCCGGTCGGCAACGGCTGGTCGAGTATAATGACCGTCATCCCTTCGGGGATACAGAACTCGGCTTACAGACCCACTCATTTTAATAATTTTTGACGAGTGTCTGATGAACATGGAAAAGAACTTCAAAGCACTGATTGTTGATGAGGTTGCGCCCGGCGTTTTCACACGGGCAATAAAACCACAAAGGCTTGATGATCTGCCGGATCATGAGTTATTGGTACGTGTCCATTATTCTTCTCTGAATTACAAAGACGCTCTTTCGGCTTCCGGCAATAAGGCGATAACACGACAGTATCCACATACGCCCGGAATCGACGCCGCCGGCGTGGTCTGCCGGAGCCATTGTGATGATTTTCAACCTGGCGACGAAGTCATTGTCAACGGTAAAGGGCTAGGAACCATGATTCCCGGCGGTTTCGGGCAATACATTCGTGTGCCGTCAGCGTGGGCCGCTAAACGGCCTCGGACACTTTCACTCAGGGACAGCATGATTTATGGTGTTGCCGGTTTTACCGCAGCGTATTCTGTGTTAAAACTGCAAAAGGAAATTACTCCGGATCAAGGAGCGGTGTTGGTCACAGGGGCAACGGGAGGAGTTGGCAGTGTAGCAGTGGCCATTCTTAAAAAAGAAGGTTACTCAGTCATTGCCGCCACGGGCAAACCACAGGAAAAAGAATTCCTGGTTAATCTGGGCGCAGCAGAAGTCATTTCCAGTAACGAATTGAAGAAAACCGAAAAGCCCCTCTGCTCGTCCCGCTGGATGGGTGTTGTCGATACCGTTGGCGGAGATCTCCTTGCAACGGCGATAAAAGGCACGTCTCCCAACGGTGTTGTGACTTGTTGCGGCAATGCCGCGGGGCCGCAGTTGTCCCTAACGGTTTATCCGTTTATTTTAAGAGGTGTCAGTCTTTTAGGGATCGATTGTGTCAGTTGTCCCGCAGAAATTCGTAAACTATTATGGAATAACCTTGCCGGAAAATGGAAACTCGATAATCTGGAACAACTGGTGACCGAGGTGGATCTGGAGGGCCTGGAGAATCGAATTGAAAAAATGCTGGCTGGTCAGGTAAAGGGAAGAACGATTGTTAACATGACATAAGTCTCTATGTTTTGAGCAGGAAGGGATGTGATATGAATACAAAGCGTTGTGTAAAGCTGTTATTTTTAGCCGTTTTACTCTGTTTATTTTTTGCGGGTGGTTGTGCCAGCCGAGTGTGTGACCGGTATGAGCTTTGGTATTCCCAACCGGCGTCTGAATGGACCGAAGCGATGCCGATTGGCAACGGGCACATGGGGGCGATGGTCTTCGGCAAAACCACCCATGAGCGCATTCAGTTTAATGAAGATACGTTATGGACGGGGCATCCGCTGGATTATCAGCATGCCGGTGCGGCAGCCGTTTTGCCGCAGCTTCGCCAGCTTCTGTTTGATGGTAAACAAAAAGAGGCGGAGCAATTGGCCGGGGAACGTTTTATGAGCGTTCCATTGAGACAAAATGCATATCAGCCGTTTGGCGAAGTGATTTTGGATTTTGAAAACCATCAAAACGCAACAGCTTATAAACGCTCACTTGATTTAAATACCGCCTTGGCCGGTGTGACCTATCAATCCAATGGGATTACCTACAGCCGGGAGATGTTCGCCTCCTATCCCGATAAGTTGATCGTTATTCGTTTGACGGCTGACAGGCCCGGGCAACTGACCTTTCGGGCAAACCTGAACAGTCCCCATTCCGAATCGCAGCAGGTCCGGATTGATGATACCACATTGGCGTTGCGGGGACAAGTGACACAGATAAACAGGAGTCAGGCCGAGAGCCGCTTGCGGTTTGAAGCCAGGCTTCAGGTTCGCAACCGCGGCGGCCAGATGCAGGTTTCTGAACAGGGGATTGATATTAGTGGTGCCGATTCGGTGACATTTCTGCTGACCGGTGCGAGCAGTTATAAGAATTACCATGACATTAGCGGTAACCCCGCGGAGAAATGCCGACAGGTTCTTGATGCGGTACAAACGGTTTCATACGATGCGTTGAAAAAACGCCACTTGGATGATTACCAGTCACTGTTTCATCGTGTCGCGGTCGATCTGGGAACAACGTCCGCCGCTCAAAAAGAAACCGATATTCGGGTTTTGGAATTTCAGAAGGGCGATGACCCGCAACTGGCGGCCCTGTTATTCCAATATGGGCGTTATCTGTTAATATCCAGCAGTCGCCCAGGTTCCCAGGCGGCCAATTTACAGGGAGTCTGGAATGAGAACCTCGACCCCGCGTGGGATAGCAAGTATACCGTAAACATCAATACGGAGATGAATTACTGGCCCGCCGAAATGACGAATTTGTCCGAATGCCACGAGCCGTTATTCGATCTCATTGAGGAGTGCTCCCAAGCCGGAGCGCTGACGGCAAAAACGTATTATGATTGTCCCGGCTGGGTGCTGCACCATAACACGGACGGTTGGCGCGGGACGGCACCGATTAATGCGTCCAATCATGGTATCTGGCCGAGTGGCGGGGCGTGGCTGTGCCAGCATCTATGGCTGCATTATCAATACACGCTGGATACGGAGTTTCTGCGAAACCGCGCCTATCCGATCATGAAATCTGCGGCCGAATTTTTTGTTCATTACCTTGTCGAAGACCCCCGCGACGAAAACCATTGGCTGATTTCCGGGCCGTCCAATTCGCCGGAACAAGGCGGTCTGGTGATGGGCCCGACGATGGACCATCAGATCTTCCGAAACTTGTTTGCCAATTGTGTCGAAGCGAGCAAAATACTGAATGTGGATTCGGAATTCAGAAATCGGCTGATTGCGATGCGTGCGCGGATTGCGCCGAACAAAATCGGCCAATACGGTCAGCTTCAGGAATGGCTTGAAGACAAAGATGACCCGAACAACAAACATCGCCATGTTTCGCATTTGTGGGGGCTTCATCCCGGCAATGAGATTACCCGCGACGGCACGCCGGATTTGTATGCGGCGGCCCGAAAGTCTCTTGAATTTCGTGGAGACGGGGGAACCGGTTGGTCCATGGGCTGGAAAATTAACTTCTGGGCACGCCTCCATGACGGCGACCATGCGTATACCATGTTGAGCAATTTACTGAAGCTCACGGGCTCTCCGAAAACGGACCACAGAGGCGGCGGTCTTTATCCGAATTTATTTGATGCTCATCCGCCGTTCCAGATTGACGGCAACTTCGGCGCGACCTCCGGCATTGCGGAAATGCTGCTGCAGTCGCATACCGGTGTGATCGAACTGCTGCCTGCGCTGCCTTCAGCCTGGCCGAAAGGAAGCATTCGCGGCCTGCGGGCCCGCGGCGGTTTTGATGTGGACATCGAATGGGAAAACGGACTCCTGAAATCCGCATCAATTGAAAGCCGGACCGGGCAGCCTTGCCGGTTGCAGTACAACGGAACAACAATCGAAATAGCTCTTTCAAAAGGAAAACGCAAGACATTCGGGTTTGAAGATTTTAATTAGAGAAGGGATACACGATGACGAAAAGGCATTGTGGAATGCTTATTTTATTCGCGGTTTGTTCCTGTCTGCTTGTTTGCGGCTGTCAGACCAACGTGGTGCAGGATCAGTATAAACTCTGGTATTCACAACCGGCTTCTGAATGGCTCGAAGCACTGCCTCTCGGTAACGGTCGGCTGGGTGCGATGGTGTTTGGCGGTACGACGACCGAACGTATCCAGATCAATGACGATACCATCTGGGCCGGTCCGCCGGTTCCGGAAGCCGTACCCGGATTTGCTGAAGCGATGGACAAAGCCCGGGCACTTTGGTTTGACGGCAAATATGTCGAAGCGGAAAAAATGGTCGCCTCTGTGCTGGGGCCGCGCATCAGTCCCCGCAGCTACCAGACGCTTGGCGATCTGCACCTGCAATTGATGGAAAGAGGGGATGTTTCCGAAGTTTATCGAGACCTGAACCTGGATACGGCGATTGCGACAACACGTTTCAAAAAGGATGGTGTGACATACACGCGCCGGGTATTTGTATCCCCCATAGATAATGTTTTGGTTGTTCACTTCAGCTCCGACAAGCCGGGGCAAATCTATATGCGGGCAACGCTGAATCGTCCGGCGAATTTTACGACGGTTCCCGATGGGAATGATGCCCTTGAAATGTTCGGCCAGGCGCAGCATAAAGGCAAACACCTGGGGGTCAAATGGCGTTGTCGCCTGCAGGTAATAGCGGATGGCGGGACGGTGTCAACCGAATCCACGGTTTTAGGCATCGAAAATGCCGATGCGGTAACGTTTCTGCTTGCCTCCGCATCGGATTATAATAAGGCCGATCCGTATCAGCCGCTTTCACTGGATCAACAGCAGGTCTGTCGAAACACGATTAACGCGGCAACGGAAAAAAGCTTTAAAGCATTGCGAACAGACCATATTGCCGAACATCAGCGATTGTTCCGTCAATGTACCCTTGATTTGGGCGGTATTGAAAAGAGTACAATTCCAACCGACCAGCGGCTTCAGGCCGTCAAAGCCGGCGGAACGGATCCGGCGTTGGTGGCGCTGTATTTTCAATATGGACGTTACCTGCTCATCAGTTCCTCCCGTCCGGGAGATATGCCGGCCAACCTGCAGGGACTTTGGGCAGACGGATTGACAGCTCCCTGGAATGCCGATTATCACATCAATATCAACCTGCAGATGAATTACTGGCCCGCCGAAGTGACCGGCTTGAGTGAATGCCATGAGCCGTTTTTTACGTTTATCGAAAACCTTCTTCCCAGCGCACAGAAGACCGCCAAAACGGTCTTTGGTGCTCGGGGTGCGGTAGCCCAGCACACCACGGATGCCTGGCTGCATACACCGCCGTTTGGTGCTCCTCAGTGGGGTATGTGGCCGCATGGCTTTGCCTGGAGCAGTCAGCATTTCATGGAGCATTACCGGTACACAAACGACAAGGAATTTCTCAAGAAAGATGCCTGGCCTGTGCTGAAAAATGCAGCCTTGTTTTATTTGGACTATCTGGTTAAGCATCCGGAAACGGGCAAACTGGTATCCGGGCTGGAAACCTCGCCGGAAAATACCTATATCGCCCCCAACGGACAAAAGGCGCATGTTTCTATGGGCTGTGCGCATAGCCAGGAAATGATCTGGGATGTATTTACTAATACGCTTGAGGCCGCGAACGTGCTGGGGATTGATGATGACTTTGTGGATGAAGTTCAAAAAGCACACACAAATCTGGCCCTGCCCCAAATTGGTGACGATGGACGCCTGATGGAATGGGCACTGCCGTTCGAAGAAGCGGAGCCCGGACACCGCCATTTCTCACATTTGTTTGCGCTGCACCCCGGACATCAGTATAATTTCTATGACAGTCCGGAAATGGTGGCGGCTGCAAGAAAAGCGATTGACTACCGACTCGAACACGGCGGCGGGCATACCGGCTGGTCACGGGCCTGGATCATCAGTTTCTGGGCACGCTTCCATGAACCGGAAAAAGCGCATGAGAATATACTGGCGCTTTTGCGTAAAAGTACGATTTCGAATCTTTTCGATATGCACCCACCGTTCCAGATCGACGGCAACTTTGGCGGCACGGCCGGTATTGCCGAAATGCTCCTGCAATCGCATATCGGCAATTCACAGGACGGCTTCCACATCGAATTACTGCCCGCCTGCCCTGATGCGTGGGCTGACGGCTTGGTTACCGGCCTGCGGGCCCGCGGCGGCTTTAAGGTGGATATCGAATGGCAAAACGGCCGGCTGAAAAAGGCGGTCCTGTTAAGCCTGTCTGGTCAGCCCTGTCAGGTGCAATATGGCGAAAAAACGATTCAACTGGTACTGTCTGAAGGTAAACAGCGGATTCTGACGGAAAAGGACTTTCATAAATCGTCAAAAAAAGAAGATTGAAAAAACCATTAATTCGGTCTATCATACAGTTGTAAATAAATCTGTTTAAGACAGTTAAGGAGAGCAAAACGTGGAACCGACGACCCAAAAACCGCTGGATATTGTGGATACAACGGATTCGCTGGAGGCCATCGGGGTTTCCAAGTCGATGAAAAATTTTCTGTTTCTTGTCATACTGATCGGTTTGTTGCTGCCGCAGGTGATTTTCTGGATGGATCAGTTGGGGCTTGTTGAACAAAAAGCCTGTACATCATGCAGCATGCAGCAGTCTTCCTGTCCCGTTCAAAAGCAGGTCTGTCCTGCGCCTGTGGAAGAAAAAGAAACAATCACCCCGTCTGCGGTTCCGTTGGCGTTGGCGGCAACGGTAAATGTTGCCCAGGAAGTTGAAAAGGTTGCCGTCCAGGTTGAGCAGGATAAGCAGTCGACCCAGGTAGCACCGGAAGAGGATCTTATTATCCTTGAGAAGGAAACGGACATGATACCTGCAGAGATGGCTGCTGAGGAGGCTGTCGTAGATCCGGAGACAGCGAAAGACTCCGAACTGGATGTCGCGGCCTTATTCCGGATTTCCTGCAGATTTGCTAAAGGGCTTGTTGTGGTCTGTAACTTCTTCGTGCTGACCGGTGCCATCCTGTATAGTCTGACACTACTGATGTGCCTGAAGATTTCCCTGACCGGCCGACTGGGGGGTATCAATCACATTGCACGGGCGTTCTTTATCTCCCTGTTTTTGATGGTGATCCTGATCCCGTGGCAGCGACTGCTGCCGGGAGTACTGGTCGGAACGGTCTGGCTGCCCGGTGAATTGCTCTGCGGCGGATGGGCGAAAATCCAAAGTTCGGCCTTCTGGAAAGTCTTGTTCTATCTGCGGTTTGTGGGGTTATGGGTTCTGGCGATGTGGCTGTTGCTCTGGACCCAGATCCGTTCGGGAAAATGGGCCCGCGCAACCCTGCGACGCCTCGGTGTCGTACGCTAAGATGCTGTGGTACCATAAAAACACTACGGTACTAAATGTGTAACATATAAACAAGAGACCAAAAAAAAACGCCCTCAACGGAGAGCGTTTTTTTGCATTCTTATTACGTATAATTTTATCCGGCGATTTTTTTTCGGAAAAAACTTATGCCGGAAAGTCCAACCACCGCCAAGCCGAGTGCTCCCGGAACCGGTACGACTGCGGGTGTACCGCTCAGTTGTACACCGTCAATCGAAATTGTTGTGCTCGGATCCAGATCAACCAGCAACAACTCGTCGTTATCCCAAAAAAGGTCGTATCCGTGATCGAGCTTAAATTCCATTGATGCTGTGCTGCCCCATAAGACTGAATCGATTGACAGATTAACAGTTGTCCATGCATCTATTTCCGGGTCGTCCGGCGGAATGACGGTTACGCCGGAGCCAATAGTTTCATCTCCCGAACTTGACCATTGGTAGAATAGGCTGCCGTTCAAATGAAATGAGAACCAATCTGTTTCAGGTTCCTCCTCGGCATCCCCGATGATAGGCAGAAAACTGAAAGACAGCATGTCGGTATCTGCGTCAACGAAAAAATCCTGACTGAGAGAACTGCTGAATATGGTGGGAGTCCAACCCTGAGTCGCATCTTCGGGCATGATTTCAGGATAAAGTGTTGCAACTCCATCTTCGACGCCGACTAAGCCGGATTGATTCCAGCTACTCAGTCCATCATCAAAAAAAACCGTTGGTCACCTGTGAATAGGCACTCGTTGCCGATAGTAATAAAATACAGCTTGACAGCGCACACACTAACGTAAGTTTCATTGTTTTCTCCCTTCCATTAAATCTTCAAATCCATTTAACATCCCATAATGTTTTTCCGGCAAAACATTATGTCCTGAACCAATCAGAGCCAAAAAGTATAATAAAAACATTATAGGACTTCAAGGGAAATGTTAAATTTTCACTAAAGGCGGATAAATAATAAACTTACGTGAAATTAAATCCAACTGCATATAAGTGGGCATAGATGACACTATGAAAAAAGGCGGCCCGGAAATGCAATACATCGATGCATTTCCGGGCCGCAGGAGTTTGATTTGATCAAGTGTTATTCGGCTTCATCGGGTTCGGGATCGTCCTCGGGCTCTTCAGTGAGATTCACTGTTCCGATGTTGAAGACGACCGCAGGGGTGCTGTCAAACATCTCAGGGACGTCTTCGTCGGGCACATCTTCGGCGAAAACCTGACTGGTGGGCATCAGCAGAACACCCAGCACAAAAAGCATCAGTATAGTCAGTGTCTTTTTCATGATATTTCCTTTCAAAAGGTTTATTGTTTTGTTGATTAATGGATTTCCTGATACGTGTTATTCAGTTGTTTGAGAACGATAGGACTGTTAATCCCGCTGGGCAGCATCTGGTCTTCATCGGGTGTGATTTCGATGGTTCCAATATCTCCCAGTTCGGTGGTTTCAGAACCGCCGTCGTCCAGAGTTGCTCCGATATTGGTCACGAAACCGCTGGAGTAATTGGTTGTGTCAAACATCGAGATAATCGTTCCGTTAATCTGTGCATTACCGCGGACATCAACGATACCGCCGACAATGGCGCCTTTGATGATGTTGTTATCGCTTTGTTCAGGATTGGTATTGCCCAGGTCCACATTAAAATGGGGCGCCAGAATGGTGGCCTCCTGAATACTGGAGGTATTATTAAATGTAGCCGTGCCGGTGAAATAGAGTGCATTATATTGCCATTTAACCGTACTGGGCGTATCGGTTACGATCACACCGTTGAACGTGCAGTCTTCGAACCGAACATTATTGTAGTACGAACTGGTGCTTTTGTAACAATCAACGTACAGGACTTCTTCAAAGGTACAGTTTTTAAACAGTGCATTACGGTTATCGGGCAATCGGTTATTTGTGAAGGTCATGTTCTCATAGACATGCCGGGTTACCCCTCGGCTGCTGGAACTGGCGGGCTGGCTGCTGTAGTCGCCGGCGGCATGAGGAAAATATTCATAGACCGTCGTACTGGAAGCGGGGGATGTCACCGTTTCCCCCCTGACCCCTCGTGACCATATCTTTATACATATCGGTGTCATAGTCGTTGATATCCAGACCGGGAATATCGTCCTGAGTGGGCTGGCTATAATTGACGGTTTCGTACGCGCCCAGCAACTCATCGTCTTCGCCATAAACACGGTCACCACAGCCGTCGAACGACTCAACGGGATTACCGTAGGTGACGGCACCCGATGGAGACGCCGTCAACAAATCCTTCAATAGGGTCACCGCAGCCATCCACGGCAATATTATATTCACCATTGACATTTTCGAAATCCAAATCCAGAATGTCGATAGGACAGCCGCCGCTGTCTGTAACAGGATTACCACAAACTGTCCAGGAGATTACCGTTACTGGCCATGTATTTGTTGTCGTCGAGAACGAGGTTTCCTCCGTTATATTCAAATTCCTGCATTTGGTAGCTTTCTTGCAGAATATCCTGCCAGGATAGAACGGTATTAACCGAGCCTTCGATTGTTGTTTCAGCAGTTGTATTAAAGGGTGGAGATGTCCGCACGATCCCATGCACTGTATATATCACCGTGGATGGTTGTGTCGCCGGTTAGCCACATGCGTCCCCGTCCGGCAATCGCGTAATTTAATACTTCCGCATCTTTGGTGACCGAAATTTTCGATTCCCACATTGCGTTCGATGGCTCCGTCCTGACCGGTGCATTGAACATAAATCTTTCTCTTGTTGTCATCATATCGATAAAAGCGTACCTGGAAGTTTGCCGCTGAATTCGAACAGGGAACAGGCTGGCTGATGATCTGGTCTCCGCTTCCATTTGCGTCGCAGAAATCAGTGGCATCACAGACCGACAGTCCGCCCAGCTGCTGTGTCTGGAATTGACTGCAGAGATTGGACCAGACGATGTCGGCTTCATCATCGGAAACATAGTTATATCCGGTTTCAAATGTAGGAACCGTTGCGATGATATACCGGGCACATTCCAGCCCCGACTGTGCGGCATTCATCGCGCGGTTGCTTTCCTGGTGATTTTCCGAAGCCTGTACAGAGGTCACCGACATCGTGAACATGGCAATGCTCAGTGTTGAGAAAATAGTGACAAAAATCAATGCCATAACCAGTGCGATTCCGTTTTGTTTTTTTCGATCAGTTTTCTTTTTGCGTAGCATTGTGCTACCCCCCGATTAAATATAGGCACTTAAGCATAACTCTAAGTAAAAGATACGATTCAATCAGGAAAAGGCCAAATGGGAAAACAGATTTATTATGGGTTGTTGTCCGATAAAAAATCAGTCTTCAGTCTTCAGTCCTCAGTCTTCAGAACAGAGGGTTTGGGCTATTCAAAAAATAGTTGTGTGTTTTCGGGGATTGGATTATATTTCCGGGATGAGAAATTATACGGAGCTTAAGGCATTTCAATTATCGGACGCACTTGTTTTGTTGGTTTACAGGGCTACTGAAAACTTCCCCAAACAGGAGATGTTCGGCTTAACCAATCAGTTGCGTCGTGCGGCTGTTTCGACGGTTTCTAATATCGTTGAGCGGTGCTTCAAGGCATTCGGAGGTTGATTTTTCACGTTTTTCTGGATATAGCGTATGGCTCTGCATGTGAGGTTGAGTATCAGGTGTCTCTTGCTTTTAGGCTGGGGTATATCGAAGAATCTCAGTATGGAATTTTGAAAGAGAAATGTTCTGAAGTAGCAAAGGTACTGAATGGCCTGATTCGTTCATTTCGCAAAAAAACCTGAGGACTGAGGTCTGGAGACTGAAGACTATTCCTCCGCATGGTAGGAACTTCGGGTGAAGGGGGAGCTTTGAACCCAGGAAAACCCCAGTTTTCGGGCCTGCTGGCCCCACCAGTCGAATTTTTCGGGCGTGATATAGTCTATAACGTCGAGAGAATTCTTTGCTCGGTTTTTAAATACTGACCGAGTGCGATGCGGTCACAACCGACCGCCCTTAAATCCTGCATAACCTGCATAACCTGACCTTCTGTTTCACCTAATCCGAACATCAGCGATGATTTTGTCTGCGTTTTCGGCCAGGCGTCTTTGGCCTTTTTCAACAATGCCAGCGACCGCTCGTAAACGCCGCCGGGACGGGCCTTGGAATACAGCGAGGGAACGGTTTCGACATTATGCCCGAAAACGAACGGAAGCGCATCCGATAAAATCCCAATTGCCTCATCCTGGCAATCCCGAAAGTCCGGCACCAGCAGTTCAAACTCCAACCCCTCGACGGCCTTTCGGCTTTGCAGAATGACGTCCCGAAAATGGCCCGCGCCGCCGTCGGGCAGGTCGTCACGGTCCACGCTGGTAATGACCAGGTATTTGAGTCCCATTTCTTTAGCCATCTGGGCAACACGCTCCGGCTCCGTTGGGTCCGGCGGCAGGGGCTTGCCGTGACCGACCGAACAGAATTTGCAGTTGCGAGTGCAGATATTCCCGAGAATCAAAACTGTCGCCGTGCCCCGGCTCCAGCATTCACCGCGATTCGGGCAGTTAGCATTCGTGCAGATGGTCTCCAGCCCCAGCGACCCGAGTGTGTGATGCGTATGGTTAAATGTTTGCCCGGCTCCCAGCCTGCGTTTGAGCCAGTCCGGCAATCGTTTTTTAGAGTCACTCACTTTTTTTCGTCCAAACCATTAAACACAGTTCACTTAGTTTCTTTTTAGCCGTATCCATATCCGCTTTTTGCCCGGTTTCTTTCTGCACCGAGGTGATGACGACATTCTCCAGTCCGCAGGGCACAATGCACTCAAAGATGCTCAGATCGTTATTGATGTTGATCGCCATGCCGTGAAAGCTGACCCACTTTTAAGCTGTCACGCCAATCGAGGCGATCTTTTTTAGAGCTACCCACGCCGGTCACTTTCGACGCCCAGTGCGTTTAATAATTCGATCTTGTTCCAGCGAACGCACATACGCATTCACATCCAGCCGCAGGCTTTTGAGCTTGATGATCGGGTTGCCCGGGGATTATGGGCTGTTGTCCCGCCGCCCCGGCCAAACCAACTCACAGAATCTCGTCTTAGTTGACTAATAATTTGTTTTCCGTTTTTTCGTGCGCCCCCAGTTTACCGCCGTATGCTCGACACGGTATTGTCGATTTTCGTCGTTCTGGCGCGCGCACAGTTCCGTCTGCAGCGACAACGCCTCAGAGTTTGCCCGCAATCGCGAATGGTTCGATGATTTCATTGCAGCCGACGGCAATTGACGACATTACTCCAGACAAAAGAGGTTTGATATGAGGATTATCCGCAGGGCACAATACCGCCACTGTTTCATAGGGAAAACAGCTTGATTGAAATGCTCATTTCTGTGATTATAGAAAAGGGGGACGTGATGAAAAAGCAGCAAGGTGTGTTTTTAACGGCAGTAATGCTGATAGTGATGTTTTTTTTTTGATGGCGATATTGATCGGAAACCTATCCTTATCTGATAGAAGATTTTGTGAAATCCAGAGTGCCACTATTGGGTAACTGCACGCCAATCGACTTGATTGGATCTTGATCTTGATCCGGCTCTGACTGACAGACAAACTTACAGTATTGCAGTTATCGCCGGATTTGGATAGTACCAATCCAACGTATGTTCCCAGTTTATGCAGGTGTCCGATACCCATATGATCAGCAATCTTACCATCGACAGCGCAGGTGCGAATCATAATCGTGTTTGGGTTGTTTGGTAATGTCGCCGGTGCAACTTTCGACAGATCAGAAATGCGTTGGTATCGTCGGTTGCAGCATCATCAGCGGGGACGGTTGTTCCTATGTCGACGGCCTTTGCGGAATTAATCTCGACTCCAGTATAGCAACTGCTATGTAGAAGGGGTTATATTACGGATATAATCATTCGCAACTGCTATGCAACCGGGACGTAACCGGTGGAGCTATACTGGCGGATTTTGCGGAAGAACAACCATTGGTATCGTTTGTTATTCGACCGGAACGGTAACCGGCGGGAGCTATACTGGCGGTTTATGCGGTGGAATTGCCACCGGCGGCGGCATGACTAACTGCTATTCAACCGGATCGGTTACTGGTACAAGCTATGTTGCCGGCCTGTGAATCAATGAAAGCAGTGTTATCAATAATTGCTTCGGGTAACATAGATCACTTCAGGGACGTGCGGATGCAACCTGCATTCTTCTTATCCGGGATTAACAAATCTCATCGGTGAAGACTCGTTGTCGGTTGGGATTTCGAATGAAACCGCCAACGGCACAAGCCGTTTGGCAGATGCCCGGCCGGTTATCCGATATTGCATTCTCAGCGGATACATCCCGGTCTCTCTTAGCGGTGACGGCACCGAAGCCAGTCCTGATCACAATGCCGTCGAACTCGGGAGCGATGTACTATTCTAATAGCCTGCATGTTTCCGGCTTGAAAACAATATCGACTTGACAGGGATACAATGGTCCACTGCCGCAATCGGATGTTTGATGGTAACGTCTTCGATAACAATTGACGGAGGTATTGTTTCTCCGTCTGTTCGGCAAAATTAATTACCCCAATGGTCAAAGATCTCCGCGTGCTGAATGTTACCATAAGCCCCTTAGGAGATAATCTTGGAATCTCGGCGCTCCGGGATGAGTTTTGGGGGCACCATCACCAACTGCTATTCAAGCGGGATGACCGAGGTGCTGAAAACGATACCAAAGTTGCTTGCTAAATCAAAAATTGAGCAGTCTCGATTACCGGCGGAAAAGGTTCAAAAAATATTCGGCCTATTACTATGTGGATGGCAGTGTAACGAATGCTACGCGCTCGGAGATAGTCTCTCGGTGGTCTCCATCGGTGGCGCTTACTTCACCAATGACTGTTATGCAACGGGCAACGTGACCTCGCTGGGGTCCGACTATGGGTCATCAGGTATCGGCGGCCTTTTTGGAGGCGCTGGCCCGATTACCGATTGCTATGCGACCGGTTCGTCAACGCCCCCGTCGATTAATTACGGAAGAGGAAATCGTATTGGCGGCCTGTGCGGAAACAACGGTGCGACGGTTATTCGACCGGGCCGGTAACCGGCGGCCAATATTATTGTGTGGCGAAAATGCTGTATCATCAACAATTCCTATTCAACCAGTACGCTGACCGGGAAGCTATCAATCTTCCCGGTCTCTGTGGATTAACAGAAACAGCGGACTTTCAACAACTGCCGGCACAGTTAATTGGCCTACATATATCCGAAATGAAAGCGGCGGGCAATTGTTACGTTGTTGGCTCGCTTGTCGGTGAGGATGGCATTTCCTTTTCGGGCGGCATATGCGGAAAAAATGATCGTGGAACTTTCACCATTGTTATTCGCTCCGTGTACGTGCAGTATTCTTACTATCTTGCCGGTGTGTGTGGGATGGAATGTCAACGGAACTTTTAGCTATTCCACCGGATTGATTTCCGGCGAGGCCGTGTCTGGGTTTCCGGTGTCTGTGCACGGTGTGGAACAATGATTGCTTCGTAGAGACTACCAGACACTCCAGCCAAGGTATAAGCTGACTTCATGCAGGCCCAAAGCCCGGTTGCGATTTTTCCAATCTGTGGTGGATCAATGAGGGACGTAATTATCTGGATTGGCAGCCGGCTGATTTGGACAATTCAACCTGGGACTTTGTCAACAAGCTGGCTGACCAGTGACGGCGATGAACTACAACAGTGTGTGTGAACTGTCGGGTGACACACGACGATCAATGTGTCAGATTTGACCGTACTGGCTGAAAACTGGTTCGCCGGCCCGTTGTATAATTAGCAGCGGATAAGAAATCTTCAAATTTCGGTGAAAGATGAATGATTCATCCCACCGATTTGCTCTGTCATCACAAACCACCAGGGCGACAGTCTGTCGCAAACTATGCCTTCCGCCGTTATCGGGAGGGCATGCCATCCGGCAAGCGCCACCTTTTCTGCCAAATCAAAAATTGACAGTTCGACTCTCTTTTGGGTACAATGCCATTTGGTCATTCCTGTTAAGGTATGTCATTCCCGCGAAAGCGGGAATCCAGCGGCTTTTGACTTAGGAGCATTATTATGTTAAAGACAATTTGGAAACTGATTCGTACCGCCGTCATCGTGGTTGGTGTACTGTTGTCAATTTTTTGCCGTGCTGGAGATGATTCGGGCCTACCAGACCCTGTATGCCTTCCACCCGGTTGCGGGATATATCTTCGCGGCTGTCGTCATTGGACTGTTGGTATGGCTGGTGGTGTATGTCTGGGGTAATCTGGCGGTATTCCCGAAGCCGTTGAATCCGCCGAAGATTGATGATTGCGCCGCGGCGTCCGACCGTCAGCTCAAAAAATACCTGCGATACCTCAAACGTTTTCTGCTGAGGCTGATCGCCAATCCAAACCTGTCCGATGATGACCACGCCCAAATCACCGAGGCCCTGTCCCAATTGGAAAACCAGACAACCTTTGACCGCCCGGCCTGCCTGTCGCTGATCGAGGCGATCGAAAACAATCACATCAAGCCCGCCCTAAAAAAGCTGGATGTGCTGGCATCTAAGCAGGTGCGGGATTCCATGCGGGATATCATGGTCGGCGTGACACTGAGCCCCTACAAATCGGCCGATCTGTTGATCGTGCTGTATCGCAATCTCGTGATGGTTGTGCGGATCGTTAAAGTCTACCGCGTCCGTCCGGCACTGAGCGAGCAGCTTCGCATCTTTTCCGACATCATCAACGTCATCGCCACCGTCAACTATATCAACATGGGCAAAAATCTTATCGAGGGCATGGCCTCGCGCGTCCCCGGCATCGGACGGTTCATGGACGACATTGCCCAGGGCATCGGGGCAGGCTTCATGACGACCATCACCGGCCATGCGGCGATGGACCGCTGCCGCAGTTTCCGCGGATGGAACGAGGCCGACGCCAAACGCCACCTGCTCAGCCACGTTGGCGACTTCTACAACGATGTCAAGGACATCTTCTTCAAGGACGTCTGGGGCGGCATCCGCGGCCGCGCGTCGGCAACGATTCCGGATGCGGGCGAAAAAATCGCCGACGCCATCGACGCAACCGGCTCACTGCTCGACAGTTTCGTCAAGGTCCCCATCAAAGCCGCCGGAACCGCCGGACAGGCCGTCGTCGATACCACGACGCAAGGCATCACCTTCGTCGGAAAAACAATCAAAAAAACCGGATCATTCCTCACCAAACCGTTTAAGAAAAAAGAATAGGAGCATAAAAATGGAGATTGATTTTCAAACATTATTAGCCGTTTTTACTACCTTGGGATTTGGAGGTGTTTTCGGAGCCTATGTCCAGTCGATTTTGAATAAGAGAAAAGAAATTGAATTGAGAAATCAAAATATAAAGGAAGAGAGATATAAGACCATATTAGTATGGTCACGAATCATGTTGAATCCAGAGTCATTAGAACACATTAAATTTGAAGACTCGTTTGTTATGAAAACTAAAATGGACATCAAAGATTATTCGAAACAGAAACTTTATGAGTATTATTATAACTCATTGTTATATGCTCCTGATTTTGTACTCCTTCAATTGAAAAAATTTCTTAATGAACCGAACAAAAAGAACTTTTTTGGTATGGCAGGAGCTATGCGAAAAGACTTATGGGGAAAATCGAAATTGGATACAGATGAACTTATGATATAAGATACGATTGTATGATTAATTTGGCATTTACCCAGTGTGTCATTCCGAACGGACGTGAGGAATCTGTTTAAACAGGAAAATTCCATAAAAATCGATTTTCGGATAAACTTAGAAAATGAAAACGTATTACGTTTATATCATGGTCAGTGAAACAGGAACGCTTTATACAGGCATTACGTCAAATTTAAAGCGTCGGATTTTTGAGCATAAAATAAAAGCAATTCCCGGTTTTACCAGTCGGTATAATGTAAAAAAGCTGATTCATGTGGAAATATTTAAAACACCTGATGTAGCCATTAAACGAGAAAAACAAATAAAATCGTTCAGACGTGAGAAGAAAATAAAACTGATTGACATGAAAAATCCTGCATGGGATGATCTATCTGCGAATTGGTATGCGGATTGTGAGGAGTCGCCTTCGGCGGCTAAAAAATAGATTCCTCACGTCCGTTCGGAATGACAATCTTAACCACTAACGACCATTTTAATGGAAAACGAACTAATGAACGACAATACAGAACACAATCTCGGCCCGCAGCCGATTGAGGGCATACTCACAAAGCATAACCTGACGCATCATGATGTCGTTGCGGCCTCGACCGAGCAGATCACGCATAAAATGGTCGCCCGTGCCTGCAAAGGAAGAAAACTGTCCCGCCGCGTACAGCTAAAAATCGTCCATGCGGTTAATACAGCCACAGAGCAGGAATACAAACTGAAGGATTTATTTACCTATTGAAATTGGGTGGCATCGCTTTTGACCGGAGGGCAAAGCGATGGGAGGCCATGCGAAACCACGCCTTGTCGACTTCGTCGCCGAAGGCATGCCACACAAATCGCAGGGTGGGCCATGCGGCTCCTTTAGGGCGTGTGATACCGGCCGTCATACATCAGCCAGTTTTCCGCAAGCACCGCAAAATCACTTAAATTGATTGAGGGATCCGGACTGAGATTATACCCGTAACAATCCGCCGCAGGATTATCACAACCGGTGTTTAACCAGCGGGCCGCCATGTCCGTTACATCGTCGATATCCACCACATAATCGACATGCACATCACCCGTCAGCGGTTCAAGAATTTCAAAGGCCAACCCGTAAGCGGCCGATTCACTGCCCGATTGATTCACAACCCGGATGTCGTAGTTCCCGGTTTTTGTCAAGAGCAGGTCAACTTTTTCAAGGTTATCGATTTCAGAAGGATTCGGGTTTAAAAGAATTCCATCGGGGTCACGGACTTCCAGGTCAAGATTTGCCAGGTAACCTGTTAACTCGCCATCATTAATCGTACTCCATGGTCTTTTGTCAGTCCACAGGACACGCCGATGCCACGTTACTGTGACAAGAAGCCGCTCGTTTGTTTTGCGTTCAATAAGGGTATAGGTATCGTTTCCGCCGGGAGATAGTGTTTCATAGGCCCATCCATTTGGGTCGCTGGTTGACGAACCAGGCGTTATTCTGTCCGACCCCAATGTCTTCAATGCCCGCAGTGCATCCAGTCGCCCATACCCACGGTCCGCCTGCCATGTTAAACCTGTCGTAGGCAACCCGGCTTTGCTGATAATATTCGGAAACGTCGAATTCACCATGACGGCCTTGATGACTTCGCCATGTTCTCTGTCGGTATCGCCGGATTCGTCGGCATAATCCAGCAAAACCGCTGCGACGCCTGCCGTATGCGGAACGGCGAAGCTGGTAAGACCGGCGGTGCCGCCACCGGAAACAACCGCCCAGGTTGTTTCACCGGTGTAAGCCGGCGCGATTTGATTAGAGGAAGGGGCAGCAATATCTGGTTTTCTTCGGTAGTCTGAGGTCGACCCTGAAAGACTCCAGCTTCCGATTTTATCATAATCATATTCATCAGTTGATGGAGTGGTTATCAATCCGCCTGTTGTAATCCCATTGTAGGAATCGCCGGGACTGGTAGGAGGCGTCTGGTAGGGATAATACTCATAGGATGCCGCTCCGTTTCCGACAGCATTAGCGAAAATAACATCGTAAGTGCATGCGTAGTAATCGTAAAGCAGCGACCAGAAAGATTCACCTTGGTTAACATTTGTTGAAACGTCTTGTATGACAGCGAAAATGACCCGGCATTGTTGGGGTGATTCAACCAGCGTTTGGATGGCTGCGGCCAAATTGGAATTTAGGTCGGTAACAGCCATACTGTAAAGCGTTGCTTTGGGGGCCGCTCCGGCATTGTCGGGATAGCTGTTGGCACCCCGGGCAATGGCAATTCCTGCCGCTTGTGTGTCGTGGTCTATGTAGCTTGTGGGAGCGATGGGTGGGTTATTGATATTGAAAGCTCGTGAGCTGCCGCCGTCATTCTGGAAGGCCTCATGGGTGTCCAGGATGTTACTGACAGAGACCAAGCCAATATTAACATCTTGCCCCAAGTAGCCTAAATCGTGAACGGCTTGGACATTGGAACCGCCGGCGCCGGTTGATTCGGATAAACCAAAGGCAACGGCAGGGATCATTGCCCAAAACAGCACAAACTCCCTATACCGCTTCTGTATGGTTGTTGGTAAAAGAATGCGTCTTTTCATCACGTCCCATAAAAAATAAAACCGTATTATAACAGGATTGAAAAGAAAAGACAACAGACATTCTGTAAGTTATTTATGAGAAATGAGTTAAAAGAAGAATATTTGGGATTTCAGTTTTGCTTTATCTGGAATTGTCAACAATCTCAAATGCCAGACCATAGTCCCGGTTATCCGCTTCGGTAGGATTTTTCAGGACGATCTGGTAATCGCCGTCCTCATTGAGACGTTGGCTGATTTTAATCAGGTTATTCCGGTCAGGTGTTTCAAAAACAACCATTTTGCCTGCCGGCGAAATGACTTTCAGATTAAGTTCAAACCTTACCGGCTCTTTGATATATCGTGTTGACGACAGCTTAAACAGTTTGCGGTGCCAGGTGACTGTGGCGGTCAGTTGCTGATCTTTACGGCCGGCGAGACAGTAAACGTGCTCGGTGTTCTGCGGCATCGTATCGTAGGCCCATCCCTTTGATTGCCGGGCAGATTGATCCTTAACGATCCGACCCGCGGTTAATGTTTCATAAGCCCGCAAGGCATCCAGCCGCCCGTATCCGTAGTCCTGATTCCAGCCGGCAGAATTTGCAGCGAAACCGTTTTTGTCCAAAAGATCCGTAAATGTGCTGTTAACCATGACCGCCTTGATAACCTCAGTCCGGTCATCATCGTCCGCGGCTGTTTTTCCGGCGGCTTCAAACAGCAGGGCCGCCACCCCGGCTGTGTGCGGCACAGCAAAACTGGTCAGTCCCCGGCCGTTCGGGTCAGCCACTGTCCAGAGGTCATCGCCGCTGCTGCCTGGAACCGTCAGGTTTTCCGTCGGTGCCGCGACATCCGGTTTATTCCGACCGTCGAGTGTTGGGCCGGAGTTTGAAGCCTTGCCCGTTTGCCGGTAATGATTTTCGCTGTCTTTGCACAGTCCGGCCGTTGTGATGCCATTGTAGCTGTCACCAAAGATCGTCGTATAAGGTGTGAAGTTTCCGGCGGCATTGGCAAAGACAACGTCATACGTTTCGGCATAGTAGTCATAGATTTTTGTCCAGTACGAAGTGCCGTCCGGCACAACGTTTTTACTCGAGAACTGAATGCCGGTGACGATGACGCGGCAGTTTTTTTTCAGGATCAACTCATCCAGGGCATCTTGCACATATTTCGCCTGCACCTGCCTGCCCGAAATTCGACCGCTATGAATTTTAGCTCCCGGTGCAACCCCGATTTGATCCGGATGGGCTGGAGAGCCGGCTGAAATGATGATCCCTGCCAGGTGGGTGTCGTGGTTCGAACGGGACAATCCGTTACCGCCAAAGTCATAAAGTGTCACCGCAGAACCGTAGGGACGCTCAAACGCCGCATGACTGCTGCGTACATTGCCCACCGAGAGCAGAGCAATGTTGACCCCATCGCCGGTAATTCCTTTCTCATGTACAGCATACGCATTAACCCCATCGGCTCCGACAGCGTCCTTCATGCCGAACGTAACGACGGAAAGCAGGGCAACGGCGGAAAGAATGACCGTATATAAGTGATGTTTTTTAAAGGTGAATAAACTCAAATCAGTTGGGCACTCCTGCGTACATAATCAGGCCGCCGAATAGCGTTGCGAAGACTCCCCAGAGTCGATACATCCATTCCGGCCGCGAAATCCACCAATTCATATAGGCTTGTAGTTTAGTAAAAGGCAGCAGGCAGAACAAAATCGGACCGATTGTCATCAAGATGCCGATCGCAATAATAATGTTTGGACGACTGCAATCCCGTGCCATAATTAAGAAGAGGATCCCAAGTACCGTTTTTGAACCGGCTGCCGCGTAAATCGATTTGCCCCTGTTGATAAAGAGGATCATTTGCCTCATCCAAATGGGCTTGAACAGGATCGCAATTCCCATAATCGCTGTGACGGCTCCTGTCAGCCATACAATATGTGCCATCGTGCGTCTCCTTTTTCTAAAAGAAGGATTGCTCGGCTTAATCGTCGAGTTTTTCGATCATGTCGAAGCTGATCTCAACGCTGGCGGCCTGTCCCAGCATATCCACCTGCAAAACCAGCCGCGTTTCTTTCGGCGTTTGCACTACGATCCCTTCGGTGCCCATCAGCGGCCCTGCGGTGACGCGACAGCGCTGGCCGACCTTGATGTATTCATGCGGCAGGACGGGTTTGCCCAATGTTAACAGTGTTTCGATCGGCAGCAGTTCTTCGATCAACCGGTCTTGATTTTCAACCTGAAGGATGTTGGCGGTGCGGTTGGTTTTTAAAACCTCCAGCCGTTCGTTTTCGCCGCCGCAGAAAAACAGGTATCCCGGAAACAGCGGCAGAAGCGAACGGAGAGTTCGTCCCCGGCATTTGGAGACTTTCCAGTGCATCGGCAGAAAGAAAGGAACCTCTTTTACGACCAGTTGCGAGGCCAGCGCCTTTTCATTTCGCGACTTCGTATGCGCAACCCACCATTGCCCGTGAAAGTCGGCAATGGAATGCTCTTCCGGCCAGATAATCGGAGGGTTTTCGCTGGCTTTTAACACGATTCTCGGCTCCCGTTATTACGATTATTTGTTGTCATTTATTATATGATATGTCAAAGAGACACACATGTCAACGTTACCTGTCGTTAGATCGATCACCAGACCGTTGCGACTAAGTATTCACATTCCCGGTCGAACTGCATCACGCCCTCGAAGGCTGCCGGGATCAGCAGGGTATCACCTTTTGTAAATTCGGTTGGTTCGGCCTGTTCAGCCGTGATCTGTCCGCGACCGTTCAATATCACCAAAACCTTCATCTGGCCACGGAGCAGGACCTCGCCCCCGGGCATTTGATGACCTTTATCGACGTTAAATTCGTCCGCTTCGACGAGTCTCCCCGTATCTTTAACAGACAGGTTGTCACCGCCGGACGAATTGAAGTGAATAGCTTCGATCGCGTCGGCCACATGAAGCTGTCGGCCTCCTCCGGTGACCGGATCAACGCGGTTCCAGTCGAAGACACGATAGGTTGTATCCGATGGCTGTTGGATTTCCGCGATAATCAGCCCGGCGCCGATGGCATGACAGGTTCCCGAAGGCAGAAAATGGCATTCGCCGACTTTAACGGGTACCTTGATCAGGTAATCAGCGCAAGTGCCGTTTTCAATCGCTTCTGCGAATTGCTCTTTTGTCGTGCCGGGCTTAAGTCCCTTGTAAATGACCGCTCCCGGATGGGCATCAATGATATACCAGCATTCGGTTTTGGGCTTGCCTTTACCGGTTCGCTTGCACGTTGCCGCATCAGGATGAACCTGCACACTGAGCACTTCCTGTGCATCCAGTATCTTGATCAGCAGCGGAAAGGGCGGCCGATACGCATCGTTGCCTGTAATCGCCGAACCGAATTCCTCAATCACTGCATCAATCGTCTTTCCGGCCAGTAGCCCGTTGACAATTTCGGATGTATCCTCCGGCAGATCCGCCAGTTCCCAGCTTTCACCGATTTTCGTATTGGCCGGAAGGTCCTTGCCGAAAACCTCGCGCAACCGCTGCCCGCCCCAGAGACGTTCCTTAAAGATCGGCTTAAATTTTAACGGATACAGTTTCATAGTGAATATTGTAGCGGCTTTAGTAGAATTGTCCAGTTTTAATCAGATGCTGTGCGGGAAAGGCTTACAGGTATTCCAGAATGCCGTCGGCGATGGCTCGGGCGATGTTGTCCTGGAACCGGCCGTCCTCCAGCATTGCCGCTTCGGTTGGATTGGAGATGTGTCCGCATTCGACCAGTACGGCAGGACACTTGGTGTTTTTCAGAACGCGATAGTCTTCGTTTCGCATCCCCAGACTTCTTAAACCGGTCTGCCCCATCGTTCCTTCAATAGCGCGGCCTGCTTTTTTCGAATTCTGGCTGGCCGAACGGGCGATATAAACCGTGTACCCGCGGGTATTCCGCGTATGATTGGTATTGTTGTGAATGCTCACGAACAGATCGGGATCGATGCGATTGGCAAGAGCTGCCCGGTCCTCCAGTGTCGGATACACATCGGAATCGCGGGTCATCACGACCTCGATTCCCCCCTGACGTAAATAGGAGGCGAGTTTGAGCGATATCTTCAAATTGATTTCTTTTTCATAATAGCCCAGATAGCTTGTCGCACCGGGATCGGTGCCGCCGTGGCCGGGGTCGATGACCACCACTCCGCTGCCATAGCGTTTGGGTGTTTCATAAGGCTGATAGCCCGGCAGGGGAATGAAATTGTCGGCAATCAGGTAGCCGCGGATTTTCGGCACAAGCAATTCAGGAACATAATATTGACCCGAGATTTCAGTGACATTACTGACAGTACCGACCGACTTGCCGTTGACATAGATATGCCCGCCTTTGTACATGAACAGCCGAACCGTGTTTTTCGCGTTGCCCAACTCAAAATAGGGACAGCCTGCTTTTCGAACGGACAAGCCCAACTTGGAGGCCAGTTCGTTAATAGAGACCGTGTAAGAAGGTCGAATCCGTCCGGTTTTCCCCGAGGCGGAACGCTGAGGCTCTCCGCAGCCGGTTAATAGAACACCACCTGCAAGAATAGTAGTCAGGATCAGTAGATTTTTGTATCTTAAGGGCACTCATTTCCCCGTGAGAACGGTATATTATTTCATCAGACCCTATTGAATCGGTTAATCCGGCCTGATTACTTTAGTTTAGTCTTTTACCGAAGCTCAAGGTCACTTTCAAGGAAAATCATTCCCGAATTGATGAATCGTCAGAAATGGACGGCAGGGATTTATCGCTGCACTTGGGACAGACGCCTTCGACGAGAATTTGCTGCCGATGCATTTGGAAACCCTCCGGCAGATCCACCAATGTCGCTGGGATATCGGCCAGGCACTGCGTCTGCTGACAGGTACTGCACGTAAAATGCGGATGACACTGATGTTCGCTGCAGTGATGGGCCAGTTCGAAATGCCATGTTCGATTTTCCAGATAGGCTTTATGCACAAGGTCCTTTTCGACCAGGTTCATCAGCGTTCGATAAATGGTTGTTTTTATTCGGGGCCGATGTCCCGATTTGCTCGGCAATCTGTTCCTGTGTGACGGGTGCTCCGGACGCCAGCAGGGCGTTCAGAATGGCCACGCGCGGCTGGGTCTGCCGCAGGTGAGCCGAGTTCAGTAATTCAATGGCTTTTTGTTTCATACTGTCATTCCGATACTCCACACTGTCATTCCGAACGAAGTGAGGAATCTGTTTTTTCAGTCGCGGAAACGCCGCTTCCGTCTTTTTCCTTTTTACCGCATAAAATACAGGAATGTCCGATATGTGCCCCGTTTGTCCGCACGAACAGCATCGGAAAGACAATATCGCTCACGCAGCAGGGCAGCCACACTGATAAAAACAGCACGACAAACATACCCGCCAGCAGCATCACGCTCATCTCCGCATGGGTATTCATCAGGATATGCGCCGACGACGCCCACGTACTAAGCAAAACATGGCTTGCGTGCGGCAGATGCGTTGCCGGTTTGAAATAGGCCAGCAGCACGCCGAGGATCGCTGCCGGAAAGACCAGGTACCATTCCTCAATAAATCCTAAATGCAGTTCTGCATGATGTTCTTCGACTTCGTGCGCATCCTCATGTTCACCAACCACTGCATCGTCGTGTTCATGCGTATCTTCATGAAGGCTTGCATGTGTCGGCACCGCCACCCCAAGAATACTCTCGCCAAAAAACGGCAGAATGCAGTCACTTAAGGTGGCCACGCCGATGGAACCCACGATCCCGATGACCAGGATCATCAGAAAATTTTTGGCCTTGCGGTGGATCTCAAACAACGCCGCGGTCACCATCGCGCTGAGCGCTACATGCATCGGATGAAAGACCGCGAACAACGTCTGCTCGTGTCCGCCGATAAGGGATCGCCACAAAAGCATCAGCACAATGCCGGTTATGGCGCCCACCAGGGTAAACGGCGAGTGAACTTTTAATTCGTGAACAATTTGTTTCATTTTTCCGCTAAACGACATAAAGATTCCTGAAAAATAAGGCTCAAGATAGTGCTGCGTCTGGTGCCATGCCCACGCTTGTCGTGGGCATGATGAACAACGTAATAAAATATGCAACCCAGTTGCAAAAAAGAATTATAGACAATTGCAACTAAGTTGCAACAAAAATCCGGAAAAATACAGGAGGATCCCTGTTTCAGACCCCGAAGGGGTCGTAGTACAATAGCCGGGGGCGTGAGCCCCGGAAAAAGGGATTTTTCGTATATTGAGCCCCGGCGGGGCGAAAGAGGGATTGATTCTTAAACTCAGCTTTTAACTGCCGTTACAAGAATTTCCACCGCACCGCCCGCCGGCAATGCACCCGCCTGGATCGCTGCCCGTGCCGGGTACGGCTCCTGAAAATAGCTCTTGTAAACCTCATTAACAGCCCCAAAGTCGGCGATATCCGCCAAAAAAACCTGCACCTGCACCACATCCCGCATCGACATATTCGCCTTCATCAAAATCGCCATCACGTTTTCCAGTGCCTGCCGGGCCTGTGCCGCGGTTCCGCCTTCGACCAGTTTTCCCGTGGCCGGGTCGATGCCCAACTGCCCGCTGATATAAAGGGCATTCCCCGCCAACAGCGCCTGCGAATACGGCCCGATTGCCCCCGGTGCCCCATCCGTCGAAATCACTTTCCGTTCCGTCATATTATTCTCCGTTTTTTTTCCTCGGACCC
>CAXXSL010000010.1:0-19482 GCA_963675525.2 Anaerohalosphaeraceae bacterium
CTGACGTCTGTCTTCCTCACTCAAGGCCGGGCCGTCATCACTGACAGTCAATTGAATTTGCCCGCATTCGCTCAGATACAGCGTCTGGATGGAAATCACGCCCATGTGTTCGGGCAGATTATCCAGTGAATGGGTAATCAGGTTCATCACCAGTTCTTCAATTTTGACGGCATCCAGCGACACATCCGGTATCTTGGTGTCCTGGTGCAGCTGGATTTTAACATGCTTTTTTTTGAGGATATATTCGCACGATTTGATGCCCTTCTGGACAATGTTGTTGAAATGACACTCAGCCAACTGCAGCGGATAATGTTTGGTATATTTGATCAAATCCAGAACAAATTTTTTCAGGCGGACAAAATTCGGCCCGAAAATTTCCCAACTGCGGCGGATGCGATCATACTGTTTGCGCTCCAGCCCCAGTTCGATAATCTCAACCGAGCCGGAAACCATTTGGATCATATTCTTAACCAGATGCGCCAGCTCGGTCACCGATTTGCCCGAAGCGCAGTATGCCTGAATCTGCTCATCCGACAGGTCGAGCGGGTTTTCAGATGATGTTTGATTTTGTTGCGTCTCAGTGTCAGCCGATTTCATATGCGTCCTATAATTCTTTAAAACATACCATTATCCGCGTTTATATCGGAAAAAACGCATCCGGTCTTAATCTGGGCGCAAAATAAAAGCCAGATTCATAGAACAGAATCTGGCTTCGGAGGAGGGTGATGAAAAGATTATATAATGTCAAAGATATTAACTATTACAGATATCGTGAATTTCGGGTGGATTTCTTTAGAGAAAATGCAAAAAGTTCACCATAATTGAACCAAATTTCACATTTTCGATTTTCAGAGTAACAATGTCGCCTATTATCGGGCCATAAAAAATAACTTGCATTGAAATTGACGCCATAGGTATACTATCATGCTTACTAAATTTCAGAGAAAGGCTTATGGATAAAAAGATTACCATGTCGGATCTGCTGGCGGCCCGTCAGGCGGGAAAGAAAATCGTCGCGGTCAGGTTGCTATGATTATACCCACGGGCCCGACTGGTGGCCTGGTCCGGCGCAGAGATGATATTGGTGGGTGATTCGGCTGCCCAGGTCATGCTGGGCCACGACACCACCCTGCCGGTAACCATGGATTTCATGGTCACGATCACCGCCGCGGTCCGCAGGGCCGCCCCCAATGTGTGCCTGGTCGCGGACATGCCCTTTTTGTCGTACCAGACCAGCATCGCTGACGCTGTCCGCAATGCCGGACGTTTCTTCCAGGAATGCGGCGTCCAGATCGTCAAGGTCGAAGCGACCGCCGCCCACCTGGATGTCATCAAGGCCATCAGCGAAGCGGGCATGGCGGTGATGGCGCATATCGGCATCCGGCCGCAGCGTATTGCCAAACTGGGCAAACTCAAAGCCGAAGGCACCACCGCGGAAATGGCGCTGGAACTGGTACAGTTGGCCCGCAAAATGGTCGCCGCCGGCGCTGATTCGCTGCTGCTGGAAGGCACGGCCCGCGAGGTGGCTGCGATCGTTACGGAAAGCAGCCCTGTCCCGGTGATCAGTTGCGGTTCCGGGCCGGACTGTGACGGACAGATTCTGATCATCTCGGACATCCTGGGGCTCCACAGCGAGTACGGACCGAAGTTTTCCAAGAACTTTGCCAAACTGGACGAGCCGATCGTCGAAGCAGTAAAAGACTATGCTGCCCAGGTGCGAAACGCCGCGTATCCCGACGACGAACATTGTTATCACATCAAGCCGGGACAAATCGAAAAGCTGCAACAGATGATACGAGATCTGAAGGGGTAATCTGCGATGGCCTCCCAGAGCGGCAATGGACATACTGACACCACGGTACTACGCCCGGTCTTCCTGGTAGACCAAAGTACCTATCACGGCTATTCGTCTTACATCCGGCGGATTCTGGTCGGCTTGAGCGGTACGGCACACACTTCGGCACTGGTGTGTCCGTCCTGTGTCAATGTCGAAACCATTCTTTGCCCGGCCGTCGAGAGCATCGAACACCCTGCCCTGCGGCTGCCGATCTTCTTTCTGCAAAATCGGCGCATCCTGCTGGAACGCCTGAGCCGGTTAAAACCAACCGTCATCCATGCATTTTACCCGGGCTATGGCCAGGCAGTTTTGGCCAACTGGCTTTCTCGTCAGCTTGATATCCCGTACGTACTGACCCTGCACCGCCCCATTGGTAAATGGCGCCGATTTGAAAACCCCATTCGCAACGCCGCCAAAATCATTGCCCCGTCCGAGGCAATCGCCAAACAGCTTCGCTCCGAATGGCCGGCACTCCATGAACGGATCGAGCAAATCCACGTCGGCAGTTTTGTCGAGGACCAATGCCGATGCTTTTCTGATGATACCCAGATTCCCAGCCTGGTCGCCGCATGTAAACTAAACAACACAGACCGGTTTGAACCGCTGCTGAAGGCGATCCGTCACCTGACACTGGACGGGACAGAGTTGATGCTGGCGATCATGGGACGCGGCCGCAGGGAAAAGCAGTTAAGACGACAGATTCGAACATTGGGATTAACCGGTTCGGTCACGGTGGTACCGCCGATGCAGCCGATGCGGTCTATCCTGGCCGGTGCGGACATGTATCTGTACCTGACCGATACCGGCTTGTTCGACGCCCGGCTCACCGAAGCGATGGCCGTCGGGCTGGCCGTGGCGGGCTGTCGGGAAACCAACAGCGGACTGCTGATCGAAGGTAAGACCGCGGCATTCTGGGATCCGACCGACGAGCAAAGCATCTACGCCTGCCTGAAGCAATGCCTGGGCCAACGCGCCGAAACACGCCAACTGGCCCTCAATGCCCAGGTCCACTTGCGACAGCACAACAGTGTCAGCGGCATGGTGGATCGGATCATGCAAACCTACCTTGAGGCCCAAAGCAGTCATAAAGAAACCGCCCTCGCACAAGAAGAACCGGCCGCAGTTGGATAGCATGTCATATTTTCGCTTGACAATCCTGAGAAATTCTCCCCCATCTGTATATATGCCTCAATTGCAAGCACTTAGGCGGGCGTAGTTCAATGGTAGAACACTAGCTTCCCAAGCTAGATACGCGTGTTCGATTCACGTCGCCCGCAGTTTTCCCCTATTCGATCATGTATTTCAGCGTCACCACGGCCTTGATGTCTTTCTCGATCGTACTGGTATCGTAGATGCCATAACTTGCCACATCCGTCGAATCCGGCTGGGTAATCTGGAAAATCCCCTGCTGGGCTTCGACCAGTTTGCCGACCTTGCCGCCGCTGTTGTCGGCCATCAGTTTGGCACGCGTATAGCCATCCTCAGTGGCTTTTCCCAGCAGTTCCATCTTCGCCTCGCTCAGGTCCGTAATGTAATATTCCGGACCATGAATACTGACCTGGTATCCTTTAGAAAGCAATTCGCCGACTGCTCGTGATAACTGCTCGACATCCTGAACCACTTTCGACTCGAGATTGAAACGCTGTGACAAAATATAATAGTCGATCTCATTCGTACTCCGACCGCCACTATCGCGTTTGTAAACTTTTTCAAGGTCCACATTATCGGCAGCAAAGGCAATATTCTTTTTGGCTTCGATCAATGATTGAACCGCTTGTGTTTGTGTCTGCAGCGTTTTATAAGCCTCGGGAATCGAAGCGGCCTGTACCGTCACATTGACCGAAAGAGATGCTTTATCGGAAGTGAGCCGCCGGCTGGCAAATCCTTTAACCGTGATCACCTTCTCTTTTTCCAGTCGCAGATAAAAGCGAGAAAGCGTACTGGCAGAGATAATCAAACCGATGGCAAGAATGGCAGAAGCAATGGAAATTATTAACGTGTTGTTCATACGGGTCCCCTTTCCGGAAAAGTGATTGACGATGACACTATCGTCACATTTTCCGGCAACACATTAAATATTCAACATCGTCTTATAATACCGCGTCCAGCCACTGTTGAGCAATCCAGGCATGTGCCCATTCATAGGGATGAACGGTATCGTCCGCCCATTGTTCGGCGGGCCGCCTGGCGGTAAGTTTGGTATATTGGTTATGGACCGGAATCAGTACAGCTTCGAATTCATCAGCCAGTTTGTGAACGATCTCGATATAAGTCGGCAATTCAACCAGCATCGGATTATCGGCATCATCGCAGAACATAAACGGCTCCATCAGGACCAACTGCGAGCCGCACTCGCTGCGTGTGCGAGCCAGGAGTGTGCGAACATTGTTTTCGTACTCGCCCGGGGCCACATACATCCGCTGAGACTCGATCGACTCGCCAAACTTGTACCACAAGTCATTAATGCCGATCATCAGGCTGACAATATCGGGGGCAAGTTTGATGCAGTCCATATCCCAGCGAAACAGCAGCGCCCGCGTTGTGTCACCGCCGATGCCTCGGTTCTCGATGTTCAAATGCAGATCGGGCCGGCGGGCCAGCAGAAAATTGGCCGCAAAATGCACATATCCCCAGCCGAGCGGACTGTACGGTAATTCTCGTCGCTTGCAGTCGGTAATACTGTCACCGATGAATAAAACCCTCTGTCCGTCCTGGAAATCAATTCGTTTATGCATTTTGTGCCCTCTAGCCGATAGTATCTGACGTCACAATGATTATTTAAGCGAATGTTTATCATGAAATCAACAAAATACATCTATAAAATTCTGGTGGTGCTGGTCGCTGTCGTTTTCGGTGCTTATGTATGGCGGCATTTTACGGCTAACCGTACCATCGAGCAGTTACTGACCGAAAATACCGAATTGAAAACGGCGATTACCAATCTCAGCGACGAAAACCAGATCGGTTATGCGAAGGTGCTGTCTCAGGAAACACGCGACGGGAAATTTTACACGAAGTTGCTGTTTGTCGAGGCCGATCCGGCCGATTTCACCAAACATCTGCTGCGAAAAGAAGTCGAGATTGAAGGCGATGTGGTTCATTTCGATACGCTGATTGTGACTTTCAGCGGCGAGTTGGTCATGGACGGCAAAGAACGGGCAATGTATCTGTGGCGGCGGATTTACGGCGAAAACACCCCGCCGAGTGAGGGCGTTTCGATCGAAACCGAAGGCCTGCCCTCGCCGCGGTATGCTCAGATATGCGAGAAACTCTCAATTGAGGATCGCGATTTGTTCTGGAACGAAATCTGGGCGCTGTCGAACAATCCCAAACGATTGGAAAGCCTTGGTATCAAGGCGGTCTACGGTAATGCTGTGTATCGCAAGCTGAAACCCGGCCTGATCTATATTTTCAAGGTCTCATCAACCGGCACCCTCTACCCGGAGATCATCCCGGACCTGTAAGCAAACTACTCCGGCCAGATGCCTCGGAAGACTTCCGTTGCCGGGCCGGTCATATAGACACAGTTGTCCTGCTCGCACCAGTTCAGCTGCAAATCGCCGCCGGGCAAATGGGCTGTGACCTGCCGCTGGCATCTGCCGGTCAAGACCCCTGCCACCCCACACGCACAAGCCCCGGTCCCGCAAGCCAGCGTAATGCCGCTGCCGCGTTCCCACGTCTGCATAATGAATTCATTCGGAGCGACCGCTTTAACAAAATGCACGTTCACCCGTTCGGGAAACAGTTCGTGATGTTCGATCAACGGGCCGATGTGCGTCAATTCAATATTACTCAGATCCTCACAGAAAAAGACCGCATGCGGATTGCCCATCGACACGCAGGTCATTGATAACTCCTGTCCTTCGATCTGCATAAGATGGTCGATGACCTGTTCTTCGGCGGCCACCGGAATCTCGCTCGCTTCCAGGATGGGCTGGCCCATGTTCACACAGACCTCGCTCACCAGACCCTCGTCATCCAGGGCCAATCCCAGCGTTAGTACGCCCCGGCCGGTCTCGATCTGCAGGGATGTCGGAAACGTCGCCATTCCGGGAATTGAAAATTCGGTTTCGTTGCGGGCCAGGTTGTGGTCATAGACGTACTTGGCCACACAGCGGATGCCGTTGCCGCACATCTGGGCTTCGGAGCCGTCAGCGTTAAACATTCGCATTTTTGCATCCGCAATATCCGATGGACAGATCAGGATCAGCCCGTCCGAACCGATGCCAAAATGCCGGTTACTGACGGCAATTGCCGTTTCCGCCGGATTTTCAACCATTTCACTGAAGCAATTGACATACACATAGTCATTGCCCAGCCCGTGCATTTTTGTAAATTCCATAGCCGCTTCCTTACAATCATTGACTGTACTGAAACATACTATACAAAATAAATCGGATAATGCAACCCCCTCAAACCGGTTTTAAGGTGTGTTCTGAAATGCTAAAAGCAAACACGCAAGCCCCTTTTCAGGGGTTACGCGGCCTATCGTGAAGCTCCGAACGGGAGCGATAATGTACGCGTTGATGATATCCGGCTGATGAGTCCGCCGGAAGGAAAATAATTACAAAACAGCGTCAGTGTTGACCAGAAATTCCTCGGTTCGCATTTCCATCTGGACTTTAAGCCGCTCCAGGATCGCAGAATGCATCTGGGAAACGCGGGATTCGGACAGATCCAGCGTTGCACCGATCTCTTTCATGGTCATTTCTTCATAATAATACAGCAGGACGATCAGCTTTTCGGAGCGGGATAATCCCTTTGAGAACAATTCCTTCAGATCGTCACGCTGGGCTTTGCGGATCGGATCTTTGCTCTTTCGGTCCTCCACAACATCCACCTCATGACCGGAACCTTCTTCGTCAGCATCTGAAAACTTGTTATTCAGCGAGATCAGGCCGGTTGCATTGGCATCCCGACGCAGGCGGGCAAACTCCGTCTCATCCATTTTCAGTTCATCGGCCAGTTCATCTTCGGATGGCATTCGCCCCAGCTCCGCACGCAGCGTCTGGGTGGCAAATTCAAGCTGATGGGCACGGGTCCGTACCAGTCGCGGCACCCAGTCCATGCTTCGCAATTCATCCAGAATACTGCCGCGAACGCGGGGAGAACAATAGGTCTCAAACTTCACGCCGCGGCTGGGGTCATACGCATCAATCGCATCCATGAGTCCGAAAATACCTGCCTGAACAAGGTCGTCAAGCTCGATTTTGTCCGGCAGCTTTGCCCAAATACGATCGGCGGCATATTTAACCAGATACAGGTACTTTTCCATCAGGATGTTCCGGCACTGCTCGGAACTGGTTTCGAAAAACTCTTCCCAGATCTCTTGAATATCGATTTCTTTTTTTTGTCGGGGGATTTGTACGCTGAAAATACCCGTTTTGGCCTTCGTTTTTGTATTGGTCATAACAGTGTCCGATAAAAGTTAGCCCTACTTTCCGAGTTTTAAAAACGACCGCAGCAGTAGAAGATTCTACGGTGCCAAAGCCGGGTGTATTTACCGATGCTGCGGTACTCTGTTATCGACACAATCCACTTGACATTTAGTCCTGTTTCAAAAAAATATAGGTAATTTCACCCATTCGCACAACAAGACCCTCTCCTAATATCAACACCGGCAATAAAATCGGACCTGACGTGAAAAAAATTTGGATGACCTTGCAATTCAAGTCTGTTCCGATATACTTTCCGACAAGGAGACTCCAATTATTATTGCGGATACCCGAAAGAATCAGACAGCAAGGAATAAGCCGGCCATAACATAACAATGAAAACCTAGGACCAATTCAAAACCTTTTACAGTGAAGAACTTCTGGCTGCGTGCCAACTATTCGAAGACCTGAGCATGGCCATGGGTATCATTGATAATCTAAATCTCAACACGCGTATCTGGAAGAAGGAGTAACCACTTTTTTGATCGACGGATGTACACGGGTTCTCACCGATTGCTTATATTATAGAGTTGACTGAGTTTTCCCCCGTGTCATTCCGAGCACCGTCGAGGAATCTAATTAAACAGCCATCCCAAATTGGGAACCCTTTGGTTTTACGTTTTACATTTTGTTTTTTTGATCTATGCTCTGTGTCGTTTGACAAACATATTGCCGGGCAGTTGTTTGATGAGGCCTTTCAGCTGCAGGCTGATGACGGTGGCATTGACCTTACCAGCCGGCAGGCGGGTGCCTGCGATCAGTTCTTCCAAATGGACCGGCTCACCGTCGAGAATTGCCAAAACCGCTTCTTCATCATCAGTCAAGTTCAAGCGTGACAGGTCGAACAGGCTGCCCTGTGCATTTTGTGTCGCGCGGCCGGCGGCATCTTCGGCGTATTCTTTCAAACCATCGCCAACGTGGCCGAGCGAGTCCATGATGTCTTCGATGTTTTCCACCAGCCGGGCGCCCTGTTTGAGCAGCTTATGACAGCCGGCACTCGTGGGCGAATCAACCCGGCCGGGAACGGCCAGCACCTCGCGGTCGTTTTCCAGCGCCGCCTGCGCCGAGATCAGCGCCCCGCTGCGATAGGTCGCCTCGACCACCAGCACGCCCATCGACAATCCCGCGATAATTCGGTTGCGGGCCGGAAAGTTCTCCGACAGCGGCTCATACGTCAGCGGCAGTTCGCTGATAACGGCCCCGTTTTCGGCTATTTGAGCAAAAAGCGTTTCATTTTCCGGCGGGAATATATTGCTCAATCCGCATCCCTGCACGGCAATCGTCCGGCCCTTAGCCGCCAGCGCCCCGCGATGGGCCGCCGAGTCGATCCCACGCGCCAGCCCGCTGACAATCGTGAATCCTGCCGAGGCCAGCAAATGAGAAAACCGGTTGGCCTGTTCGGTACCGTAATGACTGCACCGCCGGCAGCCCACAATTGCCATTGCCAGGTTATCGGCCCGCGTCAGCGTTCCTTTCACATACAGCACCGGCGGCGGGTCATAGATCGCCCGCAGCGCAGCCGGGTAGCGCTCGTCCTGCAAATGAATCAACCAGACGCCCTTCCTGGCGGCCATGTCAAGTTCTTTTGCGGTGTCGAAATCGCCCCGTGTGCGGGCGATCCTCTCGGCGGTTCTGGCCCCAATGCCCTCCACCTTCATCAATTCTTCTACTGAAGCGGCCAAAATTCGCTCGATATCGCCAAAATACGCCAGCAGCCGCTTAAACAATGTCGGCCCCACTCCTTCGGCACGGATCAGCCGCAGCCAACGTTCGATCCGGGGACTGTTGTCGGGAATCGCCATAAAATCTCCTTTTTAATGCCCTTTTTGAGTTTCCGGTAAAAATTCTATTGAAAATTTTCCTTTTGTCAAGTCATACCCGAACCGGCCGGCTGAGAGTCCGATTGTCACGTGGGTCTTCGATATCCGCAATAATTCAAAACCTTATTCGTCTTGAAATAATTATTTTGACTTAGGTTTTTCCGGTTTCTATAATGACTTGTTTGCGGTTTATTTATAATCGCTCTATCGTGTTTGTTTTGAGAACAGAAACTTTTATGAAACCGAATCAAGTTAAACGTATTTGCAGGCTCTTCCATGAGCTTTCCTGCATGTCAACTTTTCCCACCCGACTCAACGAAACGGGAGCAACTCTGACACACACGCATATCAGCATCGATTCCGGTCCCCCCGGACAGTCTTTCTAAAATCTGCACGCCTGCAGATTTTCACATTCCAACCTAATTGAATCCTTTCAGTGAAATCCATACGACGGTTTGGTCCGTTGCAGGGTTACTGACTATTCGACTGTTCATTATGACCCGGAGTCAATAATTATGTTTAGTTCGCTTCGACCGGCCCTTTGGGAGGTCTTCCATAACGGTTATCATTTTCGTTCTCTGCCCAAAGATATTTTTGCGGGCATCATCGTCGGAATTGTCGCATTGCCGCTGTCGATCGCTTTTGTGATTGCTTCGGGCGTTAAGCCTGAGCAGGGACTGGTGACGGCTTTTATTGCAGGTTTTTTAATCTCAATTTTCAGCGGCAGCCGCGTTCAGATCGGCGGTCCGACCGGCGCTTTTATCATTATTCTTTACAGTATCGTACAGAAATATGGGTACGACGGCCTTGCCACGGCAACCCTGCTGGCCGGGGTCATCCTGATCGTGATGGCACTGGCCCAACTGGGCGATGTGATTAAATTCATTCCATACCCGGTGACGATCGGCTTTACCAGCGGGATTGCACTGGTCATTTTCAGCACCCAGATCCCGGACGCGTTCGGCCTGAGCCTGTCGCAGGTGCCCGCACATTTCCTGCCGAAATGGGCCTGCTATGTCAGCCATCTGAGCACTGTCAATGTCTATGCATTGGGACTGACACTGGTAACGATTCTGCTGATTGTCTACTGGCCGCGTGTGACGCATAAGATTCCGGGAACTTTGGTTGCGATCTTCGTGACCTCAATCGCCGCACAGGTTTTCCATTTTCCGGTCGAGACCATCGGCTCGCGTTTTGGTGAAATCCAGACTTCGCTTCCCCTGCCGCATCTTCCGCATATTGATTGGGCCAACCTGGGGGCGTTGTTTTCCCCGGCCATTTCGATCGCCCTGCTGGCGGGGATTGAATCACTGCTGTCAGCGGTCGTGGCCGACGGTATGACGGGGTATCGCCATCGCTCGAATGCGGAACTGTTTGCCCAGGGAATCGCCAACATCGTTTCTCCTCTGTTCGGCGGCATTCCCGTTACCGGGGCAATTGCCCGGACAGCGACCAACATCAAAAACGGCGGCCACACTCCGATTGCCGGGATTGTACACGCGATTACAGTCCTTCTGATTTTCCTGTTTCTTGGCAAGCAGGCCGCACATATTCCAATGGCTGCACTGGCGGGGATTCTCATTATTGTGGCCTACAATATGAGCGAATACCACCTCTTTCTGAAACTGCTGAAAGGGCCGCGGAGTGACATCCTGGTTTTACTGTGTACATTCGGGCTGACCGTGCTTGTCGACCTGACGGTTGCGATTGAGGCGGGTGTCCTGATGGCGGCGTTCCTGTTTATGCGTCGCATGATTCTTGTCACCGAGACGACGTCGATTAAGGAATCATTGATGAACGGAAAACCCGACAGTGAAGACCCGGACGCAACCAGCAGCAAGGTCATTCCGGATAATGTTGAGGTTTTTGAAATTAACGGCCCGTTCTTTTTCGGGGCCGCCGAGAAATTTAAAAATACCCTGCGTGAGCTGAAAGAACAGCCGGCGGTCCTGATTTTGCGACTGCGTCATGTTCCCATGATCGATGCAACCGGGCTGCGGGCACTGGAAGAAATCATCCACCGCCATCATCATGAAAAAACCACCGTCATCCTTTCCGGGGTGCAGACAAACGTCCGTAAAAGCCTGCGTGATACCGGGCTGATTGATATGGTCGGCAAGAAAAACATCGTGTTCAATATTGATCAGGCCCTGATGCGAACCCAACAAATTCTCGAATTGGGTGACTAATAATTGAAAAAAAAGCTTCACGGCACATAACCATTCGTTTAGAATATCCTTATTAGGAACCGAAATTACTGTCTATAAAAAAGTTTAAATTTACGGGCGCAAAGCGTTCAGGAGATGGAATAAAATGTTTTTTTGGAGTTGAACCGACATGAAAACCCATCATGTTTATCTTAAGACTCTTGTCGCTTGCATAATCATGCTCGTATGCGGTTGCGGACAATCAATCGACCGAAGTCAATCAATCTGCGTCCACGGTAATATTTTGTGCAAATTAATTGAAGTTGATGACCTTGGTTTTAATTATTCCGAAATTGTAATCTATTGCAGTGGTCAGTATACATGGGAAATAAAAACCGGAGCAGAGCAAAAAAGTTTTTCCGGCTTTGTTCTCGAAGACAATCTTGCTTTGATCCGAAAATCGGCATTACACCACAAAAAGTTTAATATTTTGGATGATGTGCCTGTTTATAAATACGCCACATACGATTCTTTCACTCCCCATCCAGAAGGATGCGGGGAATTTCTGGGATATCTTTGGCGTAAGCATATAACGCCCCAAAAGAATATCTATTATTAACTTTTTGATAGTTTGGATTATCTATGCGTTTAAAAATATTCTTGGCATTTTCAATTATTTTTTTCATAAGCGGATGTCATTCCTCTTACGACAAAATCCTGATAGAAGACGAGCCTTTTTGCGGACCGCATCAAAAGGCGAGTACCTATGTTCAGTCACGCAGTTTTGCTACTGCAGTAAAGTCTATAGTCATTTACTTTGAATACAACGGCCAAAAAGAGAGAATCAAAGATATCACAAAAAAATCTGATTTATTCTTAAAAAGAATCGGTTATCAATCAATTATTAAACAAGCCGGTTTTCAGGATACTATCATCTGGTCACCTGACCAACAAATACCACTCATAAAAGAAATCCTCAATGACTTTTCAACAGATATTAAGTATTCAAAAACAAAAACTATAATCTGTCTTGATCCCATTGTTGTATTAATCACAGATCATCCACAATTAACGCTCCCATATCCCTTAATCGCTCTTACTCACCCTTACACAACAGAATTAGTCCCATGTGTTCGTCCCTTAAAATCTTATTACGGTAGAAATGGCGTATTCACAGATAGATCGGAGGGCCTTGGATTGCCATTCCTTGGTTTTATAAGCTGTCCTGAGCACAATCCCTCTTTGATTCTTAATCGAGGCTATACATGCGGAGCAAAAGTCCAATACAGCAAAAATTGTCTTTGGTTTTCTCCTGATCTCGATGTACCCCCTACCCGACTTAAAGTAGACAATAACGGCTTTGGGTCTATCGTAGTTCCATGGGGCACATTAACCCTTCAACCGAGTGATGATCAATGGGTCATATCAACAACCAATAATCAAGGTATCCAGCGACAAACGCCGGTACAATTGAAAGCTCTATAGATTTATGCAAGAGATATCAATGCATGATTCAGATGGGTCATCGACGATTGACAATGGGCTGCGGAATGCGTGGCAGTGGATCGCCATGGTCACAATGCTGGCCGATCATGTGGGCTATTTGTATTACCAGGTTGGTTGGCTCCGATATGCAGGGCGGCTGGCAATGCCGCTGTACGCGATGCTGTTTATCATGACGATCCGCACAGGCCATGTAAAACACTGGCGGCTGCTGATTATCGCGACAATCTCGCAAATCCCCTACTCCTGCCTTTTTGCATACTATTCATTCGACAAGCTCGATCTGAACATCATCTTTGGTTTTTATATTTTCTACTGGCTGACCATCACCATCGAAAAACGCAACTGGCTCGGGCTGTGCATCGTCGCCGCGGCCATGTGCATTCCCGTCGGTTATGGCTGGTACCTATATGCATCGATGGCCGCATTTTATTGGCTGGATAAAAAACGATACGAGCAATGGAGCATTTTTGCTCTCCTGACCATTGTTTATACGTATATGACCGGTATCCATCCGCGTCAACTGCTGGCAATCGTCTCGCCGTTTATTCGTGGGATTCGCCTGCCTCGCCCGAATAAGTACCTGTACCGCTATTTTTACCCGGCCCATCTGCTGATTTTACTGATCATCAATATTTGCATCATGGGCTATGTCATCACGCCTTTCGGTGAGTTCCCGAAATATGACCCGACCGACGACTGGCCGGAATATTACGAGTATGAGTATTACAATAATACCATCGAACTGAATAATACTTATGAACGGCTGCAGCAATAGGTAACAAGCAATGGATACGATCTGGAAACGATTTAAAGACAATGCCCGCGGCTTCTGGAAGGCCTATTGGCTGCTGCTGATTTTGTTTTTCCTGGCACTGCTGGCCGATGGAGTCAGTACCATTCATTTTATGCTGGGCGATGGCGTTGAGGACACCGAACTGCATCCAGCCGTCAGCCTGGCGGCAAAAGTGCTGGGCCCGGTCGCCGGCCCGATCCTTGCCGTGATTGGTAAATTTTTAGCGGGGATTATCGTGGCCATCTACTGGCGGCGGATTGCCTGGATTATCCTGTCAGTCGTCATCATCATGTCCGCCTGGGCGGCGTGGTACAATCTCTGGGGATGGCAGTATTATGAACCCTCGGTCTATATCTGGTGGCCGCTTTGATATTGATGAATGACGATTGTCGATTGATGATTTCAGTGGCATTGCCTGGTTAAGCTTTGGCTTTCATGAATCGCGTTACCAGCATCGCCGCGACGGTGTCGCCGGAGGCGTTGATCATGGTAGCGGGCGGATCGACCAGCGTTCCCAGCATCGCGGCAATCGGCAGTGCCTCGGGGCCGAAGCCGTAGAGCGTTACGATCAGCATTTCGCCCAGGAATCCGCCACCGGTGATTCCGCTCATCACGACTCCGCACAGCAAGGCTATGCCGACTGCCCCTGCCAGTGTTTCGATTCCGGTAAACGGCTTATTAAACAGGGCAAACAGCACCGCGATTTTTAAAATCGCCGCCAGGCAGGAGCCGTCCATGTGGATCGTTGCTCCCAATGGCAGAACAATCTCCCGCACATCTTCAGGCACGCCGATTTTTTCGGCCGCTTCCATATTCGCCGGCAGCGCCGCCAGTGAACTGCCTGTGCCCCATGCCGTCAGTGACGCCGGCAGAATATTGGTCCAGAACCGGCGGACCCCGCTGCCGCCCGCGGCGATAAATGCATAGATCGAAAAGCCGACAACAAAGTAAGCAAGTGCCAGCGGGTAATACAGCGCCACCACCCGACCGTAGGCTCCGACCAGCTTGGGGCCATTATCCGCAATCAGGAAGGCAAAGTAGGCCGCCAGCCCGATCGGCGCATACAACATGATCAGTTTGATCACATGGCCCATGACCGCGGCGCCGGAAATGAGAAACTCCCGAAACGGTTTGCCCTTTTCGCCTACGGCCTGCGAAGCTAATCCCACCATTACTGAAAAGATGATCAGTGCCAGGATGTTCCTGCGGCTCAGCAAGTCAGTAAAATCCGGTACTGAAATCGCCCGAACGATCTTTTCGGCCAGCGGTTCAACCTCTGCCTGCGGCGGCGCTGACAACTCCAGCGGCAAGCCGTCGGCCGGGTTAAACACCTTCACCGCCGCGATCATCAGGCACGCCGAGATAATTCCCGTGATAATAAACACCACCAGCATCACCCGGTGATCCGGCCCAACCGCTTGAGATTGGAACTGGCCGCGACCGCCGACGCCATCGAAAAGAAAATCAGCGGCACCACGCCGTAAACAGCAGGTTCAAAAACAAATCACCAAGCGGCTTTATCTTAGCGGCCGTGTCAACACTGATCAAACACCCAGCACCGACCCAAACGCCACCGACGCAACCAAAATAATCGTAAACCGCCACTGTTTCAAAAATTGTCTCATATCCATTCAAACGATCCTTCAATTACTCCAAGCCCATCACACACAACATCGCTATCATCCTACTTGTCAGAAAGCAAGATTCTTTTATGGAAGATGATTCCCAATGACTTCTCTGACGGCCTGTTCTCCCCCAGATACATTACTAAAACGGTGATGGTATTTTTTTTTTGCGGCAGATGTGATGACTCAAATCCGACACCGGCGTCCACACCAACAATTTTAAAGATAGAATCATCACACCGCTTGTAGACACCGCATCCATACCCATTTTTTCATTAAACCGGTGTTTTGTCTCCAAAAACGTTTTTGTTAGCCCAGGAGATAAAATATCAAAACCAAATAGGCCATTCCAAAAATTCTCCAAATCTTCACAGGTAGTATACATACCTCCGTCACCACCTCCACGTATTGGCAGATTATAAACGTTGGTTTGTGTGGTGTTTTTTTTATACCCAAGGGCTGTATTGTGAGGCAAATCGTTAAAGGCAAAAAAACCACTTCTGCTCATTTTGCTGGGGCCAAGAACTTCCTGTTTCATGAAATCAACAAATTTTATTTTCGCTATTTTTTCGATCACGATCCCCAAAAGACATAGCCTCCGTTTGAATAAGAAATCTTTCTCCATGATTGAATTTCTTCTTTTCAAATTCAAATAAAGGAAAATAATCAGTAGGGTATTCTAGTTTGTTCCAGGGAATTTTCACATAGAAATTTTCGTAGTCTTCAATGACTTCTTCATCTAAGTAGTCAAAAATTCCAGAAGTATGAGTGAGTAGTTCTTTGATCGTTGCTTCTGGATCCACAAATCCACAGTAGCTTTTATCGATGTCAGCGACTTTTGTGTCAAAAGAAAGAGCACCTTTTTCAATGAGTCTGCCTACGCCTAGAGCGGTGAAAAGCTTTGTCCGGAGGCAATGCCAAAACGAGTTTGTGAATTGTTTTGTAACTTTTCCGCGACATTACGATAACCCAACGCATCGATGAGGCCATCAAAGCCCGGCCCATTCAAAGAAACAACACCACTAAACTCTGTTTTTTCGCATTGTGGTTTTTAAGTTTTCTATCAAATCCTTAATCCATGCATCCATCCTTATTGCCTCCATAATTAACTTTGACCAAGCGAGATAACTATAAGGGGTCAGACACTTTATTTGTAAGTCCCTCTTCTTTTTTCGTTTTTTTATCGCAGTTTGTCATGCCATCGCGTTTTTTAACAGGATCACAAATTGCTTGGCAATACTCTTGCAGATTCGCGGGAAGGTGAATCGCAGCGGGGTTTGGATGGCCGGGGCAAAGTCGGGCAGTACCGGTTTGTCGTATGTGTCGCCAACTACTTCAATTTGCTCGCGGCCGGTGCAACCGACACCCATCTTAGCCGCCGCGGTCAGCAGCGGCAGATCGCCCGGCCTCAAAACCAACCAGCTCGCAGCAAATCCGCTCACACGCCGCGGGATCGGTGCCGGCTACCAGGTATCCCAATTCGCGCGGCTTGCCGTTGATCGGCCCCTGGCCTTCCATTGCAACGATGCCGTCTATGATATTCAATACCGGCGCCATTTTTTGATAGATTCCCACGATCATCCGGCAAAACGCGTCATAGTCGGCCCCGCGGGCAAAATGCCAGTAGGCCTTTTCCTTGCCGCCCAGGCCGCACACACAGCCGTACATATTCTTAAACGCAAACGTCGCCCCCAATTGTTGATGGGCCTTGAGTTTGGGTACATTGATGATCGCATCGGCCTCCAGCGCCACCCGGCTGATGCCAACCGTCGCGCCTTCGATATTCATCCGCTCGGGCCGGTCCAGGTTTACAATTTCCGCCCCCAGTTTACGTAATCGCTCGTCAACATCCAACGCCCGCAAACATCCGGCGGTATTACTCCAGGCCGACGAATCACCCACCAGCGGAATCGCACCGGCATCCTTAACAATTTCTGCCAGTGCGTAGATCACTTCCGGGTGCGTCTGGGCGGGAACATCCGGCCCTTTGGGAACGATCAGATTGGGTTTGATTAAAACACGCTGCCCTGGAGAGATAAACGCCTCCACGCCCCCCAGCAAAGCAAACTGCGACTCGATCGCCCTGCGAACCGCATTCGGCTCATAACCATCGCACCGCTTAATAGCCACTGTCGCACTCACGGCAGGTGCCATCAATTGCCCGCCTTTCGAGAATGATCACGAACAGCCGCGTCTTTTCCCTGTTAACCTCGAACAGCAGACGGCTGAGTGTTTGCTGCTGCAAAATCGTCCCGGCCGGGGCCAGCACGCAAAAATCCCCCGGCTCCAAAGCCAGGCTGAACCGACCGGCCTGAAAGGTCTGGTATTTATACGGCACTTTGCCCTCCAGCACCCGCAAATCGGTCATGTCCTCATTCCAGAAGGCCGGTTCCAGCTGAATGAGAGCCAGTTGCCGCTGGTCCGGATCGAACGTCGGCGACACGAGCCACCCTATCCGTCCTTTTTCCAACGCAACCCTGCCGATAGTGCGATGTGACGTGGGAAAGGTAATCATTTGAGCCTCGATCGGATCCGCCCAAATGGTTTCATGTGTATTCTTCGGAATAACCAGACGTCTCTGGTGAACGCGCTTGGCACCGATACCCGTCAATGCCTGTGCAATCTGAGCACCCTTTTCATGGATCGCCCAGCCGACGGCAAAACCGTTCGCATCAAACGCGGTTTTGTCGGCATACTCAATCTGTCGACGATCGAGAGTGCGAAAAACATTGCTCACTTGATCCAGCGATGAATTATCCAGTTCATAAACCAAGATTGAAAATGCAAATCGCGTTTCTATTCGTGTTGCCGGTTCACTCGACTGCAAGTCCGTTATCTTGACCCCCTGCAGCGATGAGCCGGCCATGCGATCATCGGTTTGGGGTTCGGTGCAGCCCGCAACCAGAAACAAACAGAATAAAAACAAACAGATTGATAGTCGATAAAAACTCATAGAGACCGATTCTAACGGAAATACATGAATTGTCAACCGGAACCGACAATAATAAAGGTGTGCTACATTCGCAGTTTAGGACTGTCGCAAAATTCCAGTGCGACGGTTTTGGCATAGGAAGTATCCGCTCCTTCGCTGGTTTGACCGCTGCGCACTATCCGAGCATAAGTGGAAATACTGCCGCCAAACTCCAACATTCCCTCGGTCGGCGGCACCGTCATCTCGATACTGAGCAATTCACCTTCAGCCAGCCCATCGCTGCGCATCTCAACAAGCATCCCGCTAGGACTGACGTTCACTGTCTTACCGGTATATAATTTACCTGCTGAGCGACCAACCCGCTGGCAAAAAATCGATAACCTAAGCGGAAATCGCTTATGTCTCCGCCGATCCTCATCCATCCTGTGGGCCTCCATGCATAGTCATAGACGACATCTTATGCAACAGGTTCATATTGAGCAAATCATATTCCATGCCGATACCCAGATGAAAACCCATCCCTTTCTAAGCCATTAAGACTTTGACAAGAAGGCACTTATACAAATAATAATAAACCGATGGTCACTATGGTATTATCGGATTGCGTCCGGATTGATGATAAATATAAACGATATTTTAATCATAATATTACAATTTGATGTCTTTTTTGCCCCCCTTTTTCCTTTTAAATCCGGCAGAGTCTGTCTTTCCAAAATCCAGAAGGCTTCATAAGAAATAGGTTTAAACACCATAAATCGGACAATGTTTCGTTTTTTAAACATCCTGTTGACTTGACAGATAAAAACACCTATAATGTTCACATAAATAAACACAGGTCAATACTTTCGGAATTTTTGACCCATGACAGAACTTAAAATACTCCAATTAGATGCCCTGTCCCGCTGTATCGCAAAGTCATACCAGTCCGCGATCGTCTCGTTTGATCACGATCTGGTCATTATTGACTCAAATCCTTTGGCCAACGAGTTGCTGAATTTACAGCCCACGATCGACAAAACGCTGTCAGCCGGAACCGACGCGAAAATCTGGGGTGATTGGACCTGCACATTGCAGGAGATATTAAAAACCGGCCACTCGGCTAATTTCGAAGCCGTCAAATACACCCGCGGCGATTCCTCGCGGCTATTGTGCATTCGCTTCGTACCGTTGAAAGACACTTCAACCGACTCCGTAGCCGGAGCAGCGGCAATTGTTAATGATGTCGCCGAAAAACTTGAAACCGGACACGAAATGGCCCAGGCTGAACGGCTCATGGCCATCGGAAAAGTGGCCGGCAATGTCGCCCATGAATTGAACAATCCGCTGGATGGTATCCTGCGATATGTCAACCTGGCCGTCCGGGTTCTGGACCAAAACCAACCTGAAA
>CAXXSL010000011.1:0-673634 GCA_963675525.2 Anaerohalosphaeraceae bacterium
TGAATCTCGTCAAGTGCCGATTCGGCTGTCAATTCGATCGTTCCCTTGCCTGTTCGCACCAGACATTCGCGGACGTCGAGTTCTCCTTGAAAATCAACGGCGACTATGCTGACGTAGGGATCGGGGGGATCGCCGCTCAACTTTACCAGTACGTCATCGCCATGGCGCATCACCTCAAGTGTATGGAGCGGGTCGCCCAGCGGGGTCGCCTGGGTAACTTTGTTAGCCAGTCCCGGCAGGCGAATGCTGTCCTGGCGCTGCCCAGTCGTCGATAAGTAAGTAGATCCGTCCCAGGACGCAGCGAACACCAAGCCCCCTGCAAGTTCCTAAAAGGTCCCGGGTTTTGTCCCGTAGATCGCTTCGCCATGTACCTTCATCCAGCGGCCAATGTTTCGCAACACTTCTTGTTCATACTCCAGAACCGTCCCATCGGCCATGGGGCCGATGTTCAACAGAAAGTTACCGCCTTTAGATGTAATCATGGCCAGTTTGCCGATTTGCTTATCGAGCTGCTTGTCCATATCCGGACGTGGTGCGAATGCCTTATAGGCCCACGTGTCAAATCGTTTGTTGTCCCAGCCTTCGATTTCACTATTACGCCAGTTATAAAGGGTACTTGGCGCTTCCCAACGCTGTGAAATTGGATGTCGCGGCAGGCGCATTGTCGTTCATGGTCAGAAAGTCGCCCATGTTGTTCATGACCCGTCCATTGACCACACAGTCGGGCTGCAGGCTGTGAATGGTTGCGGTCATCAGGGCGCTTTGTTGGGGGTGTATGGTTGCCCATGTCGAAGAACAGTTCACAGAGCGGGCCGTATCCGGTTAACAACTCCTTGAGTTGATTAAGGATATATATCTCCATATCACGTGGAATCTCTTCGAATACGTTGTAATAGGTAGGGTCAATCTGGCGCCGGGGGTGAGGAACATGCCAGTCCGGAAACGAGTAATAGAAGCCCCAGTTTGATATCTTCTGCTTCGCAAGCGGCAGCCAACGGTTTCAACACATCCCGGCCCCAAGGCGTCGCATCGGCCCATATCGAAGTCTGTGTACTTTGAATCGAACAGGCAAAAACCATCGTGATGCTTGCTCGTAATCACGATGTATTTCATCCCTGCATCCTTAGCCAGTTGTACCCATTTGACGGGATCGTAACGATGCGGATAGAACTGATTGAGAAATCCGGGCATACTCCGGCTGCGATATGGAAGCCGTTCGCTGGAGGTGCTCGGCGAGTCCGGCGATTTGGCGTCCGTCCCAATAGCCGCCCTGGGTTGAATAAATGCCCCAATGAATGAACATACCGAACTTCAGGTCGCTCCAGGCCTCCAGTGCCAATTCATTGCTGACAACTCGTTTTTCGGGCTGACCATGGATGTCTTTTGCTTCAAGGGGATGCACACAGCAGCACCGCCAAAATACCCAACAAAACATCCGGCTTCATATCGATTACAGTCTTACACATATTTATCTAAATTATGAAAATGAGATTTAAAACGTGGAAAATCGTGATTTAGTGAAATCTTTAAAGCCAAGGTATTTAAACCACGCCCGCCAGGATTCGAACCTGGGACCGCTGGATTAGAAATCCAGTGCTCTATCCGACTGAGCTACGAGCGCAAAATCCTGTAAAGTGCATTAATGTAACGTCTTGTGACAGTTTCTGTCAAGCGTAATTTGGGATGTTGGCGAATTGGCGGCGCTGTTTGGTGATGAATATTGCAATCGATGGTTAACTGGTTATTTCCAAACAGCTTATTCTTTGTTTTTCCTTGATTTTGTGGGATGAGATTGTTCTAATATGCCAGTTTTGATGCAAAAATAAAAAATTACGTTCAATTTCAGTAAATTAAGGATCAAAAAGATGAAAACGAGTTTGCGAGCCCAATCTGTGCCGCCTTCGGCGACGATGGCTGTCACAGCCCGCGCGAAGGAAATGAAAGCATCGGGAATTGATGTCGTCAGTTTTTGCAGCGGGTGAACCGGATTTTGATACGCCGGATTTTATCAAAGAGGCGGCGATTGACGCCTTGAAGGCGGGGAAAAACGGGCTATACCGCTACCCCCGGCATTGTGGAAACTGCGCAAGGCCATCGCCGATAAGCTCAAAAAAGAAAACAACCTTGATTATAAGCCGGAACAAATCATTGTTAACATTGGTGCCAAACATTCGGTTTATGAATCCATGCAAGCTGTACTGGACCCCGGTGACGAGGTTATTTTGCCAACGCCGTACTGGGTGACGTATCCGGAAACGATTAAGCTGACGGGAGCAAAAGCCGTTGTTGTTGAAACCCGCGAAGAGAACGGCTATAAACTGACCGCTGAACAGCTTCAAGCGGACAATCACCGACAAGACGGCCATGCTGTTGCTGAACTCGCCGAATAATCCCGGCGGGTTTGCGTACAGCCCGGACGAACTGAAATCGCTGGCCAAGGTGCTGGAAGGAACAGATATCATGGTTCTGTCGGATGAAATTTATGAACGCCTGATGTACGGCAACAACAAATTCGTTAGTTTCGCTTCGCTCAGCGAGGACGCTTATAATCGTACACTGACCATCAACGGCATGAGCAAGGCCTATGCGATGACCGGTTGGCGGGTTGGTTATACCGCCGGACCCATCGACGCGATTAAGGCAATGACCCGTTTGCAATCCCACATGACGCCAGAATCCGGTTACCTTTGTCCAGTACGGGGCGCTGGCGGCATTGCAGGACACCACCGGGGCGGTCGAAAAAATGCGTGTGGAATTTGAAAAACGCGGCGTTGTGATGGCGGAGCGTCTGAACGCGATTGCGGGTTTTCAATGCCATCAGCCGGAAGGTGCGTTTTATTGCTTCCCGGATGTATCGGCTCACTATGGGAAAACAATCGGAGGCGCTGCCCTCAACAACAGTATGGATTTCGCATCCGCCCTGCTGGAACAGGCGAAGGTCGCCGTTGTTCCGGGCGATCCGTTTGGATGCCCTAAAAATATCCGACTGAGCTTTGCCTGTTCGATGGAACAGATCGAAACGGGAATCGATCGAATCCAACAATGGCTTCAATGAACGATTTGACAAAAACAACCGAATCACCCAAATGGTTTAAGGTCATTCTGCTACTCGGGATGCTGCTGTTCGCTTTCTATGGGTCGACGCACATGGTTGCCGCAGGCGACACGTGGGTGGCGATGGCGTGCGGACGGCATTTTGCCAATCACGGTGTCGATACGGTCGAACCGTTTAGTTTCAATTCGCACCCGGCCGGGCCATCGGACGAAACACTTTCAAAGGCCGGCTGGCCGGAATGGACGCACGGCATCATTCGCAAAGTGCATCCGACCGGATGGATCAATCAGAACTGGTTAACCCACTTGACTTTTTACAAACTGGCCACCTGGTTCGGCGAGGGTGACAATTACAATTTCAACGCGCTAGTTTACTGGAAATTTGCCCTCTATTTTATTACGGTCCTGATCGTTTACGCAACGGGCAGGCTAATCGGCCTGACCGATATACTTGCGGCAGCGGCAGCGTGTTTTGCACTGGTGATCGGGAGGACATTTTACGACATCCGTCCGGCGGGATATTCCAATATGCTGGTCCCGGCACTGATCCTGATCATGGCGATGGCGATGTACAAGAACTACCGGCTGATCTGGCTGGTGGTTCCTTTAGTGGTATTCTGGGCGAATGTCCACGGCGGTTACATCTACGCGTTTATTATGTTTGTGCCGTTTGTCGGCATCAATCTTCTTCTCCGACTGCCGCGACGATGGACACTTTGCCTGGGATTCATTGGGGTGTGGCTGGTTATGTATATTATGAGTCACAATTTTATCACTCATAAATACTATACGATGGTGCAAGACATACTTCGGCGTCCTCGGCAGGACATCTCTCTGCTGGGGAATAATATGTTCTGGGCATGGATACTGCTGGCGGCCGGTTCGCTGGCTTTAACCATCCCGCGAAAAATCCCGGCCCCTTTGTTCTATGGTTATCATATCGTCGCCGGGGTGATCTTCTTTTTTAGCTTGCTACTCCGATTCCTGCCGTCAACCCCGAGCAATCTAACAGATTACTTTGAAAAAATGTATTCGTATTTTGTATGGTCCTCGCGGATGTCATTTATTTTTGTTTTCATCGCGGGAAGCTTGTTGATCTGTGCGATGGCTCTTAAGAAACAGCGGTTTCTCTCGCTGCCTGTAAACGGCATCTATCACACCATTGGCGCCGGGGCTGTTGCGCTGGCAGCCATGGTTATTTTCAATCCCTTCCATCTGACGAATCTGACACACACCTTTGAGATCAGCGTCAGCAAGCACGCCGAATCCTGGCGTCAGGTCGCCGAATGGAAGCCCGCATTTGACTGGATGGACAAACTGGCCGACAGGCCTAATATGGTCGGTGATGAAGAAGCGTTTGGTGTGTTATGTGTCCTGACGCTGGCCGGTCTGCTGATATGGCTGGTCGCGTATTTCCTGAAACGGCAGGATGCCGTCGGGACAAACAATAAAAAGAAACCGAGTTCCGAATCGGCAACAGACACCTGCTCCTGGCCCAAAATCGATCTGGCATTGCTCGTCATTGCCCTGCTGACAATTTACATGGCTGTTCGATCCCGGCGTTTTATCGCGATCGCCGGTGCGACAGCCTGTCCGTTTATCTTTTTGTTGTTCAAGGAAGCGTTTGCAAATATCCCTCGAAAAGTTAATACGATACTATCGATTATTCTGGTTGGGATCAGTATCTTCTTCATATTATCCTGGAATGTACTATTCAAAGATTTCGAAAAACTTATCTCATCATGGCAAACTCGGTTTGTTGTCGAGATCCTTGTGATTTCTCTAATTGGCAGTCTGTATTTTCTGCATAACAAAGAAAAAATGCCTAACGCGTTCCGGACTGCCCCTGCGTACCTTTTTACGACGGGAATTATTATTCTCGCCTGTCATTGGGGAGCCGAGTATAAACGGGTTTATCTGGATCCCTGGCCAAGCGACAATCAATACAACACCGTTTTTATGCGAATGACCGCTTCTCACCTGAAACCGACTGAAGCATGCGAATTTATCCGACATAATGAAATTTCAGGGAAAGTCTTTAATTACTGGACTGAAGGCGGTGCAGTCGCACTCGGTCAGAAACCCGATGAGAAAACCGGCCATATTCCCCTCAAACTCTTTATGGACGGGCGTGCTCAGGCCGCTTACAACCATGATAAATTTAAGTTGTGGCAGGATATTTTTTCGGGTGGGCCCATCGCCCAGAAAGCCCGATTAGACAACTCCACGTTATCCCAACAACAATGGGGCCAAATCGGCGAACGGATCGATGCGCAATTGGGTAATGACGTTTGGGTGGTACTGATGCCGAGTTCTCAGGAAGACAGCACTTTTATGAGGGCCTTATTGAAGACGGGACACTGGAAGACCGCTTATCAGGATAATATTCAGCACCTGCTGGTTAATGCTCGAACCCCACAAGGCGAAAAGCTCATCGGTGATGTTCTCGCTGGACAGGTCTGGTTTCCAAGTGAGTACTCGAAATGTCTGACAACGTTTGTTGCGATTACTGAAAACAATCTTTCGGGACGTTATTCCGAACTTTACAGTCTGGCCAAGAGAGCCTTCGATATCTTCCCTTATCCTTCGGCGACAATCGCCATGATTCGACTTGAGAATCTGCCGGCCTTTCGTGATCAGGTTTTAAATGATTTTAAAAATTACCTGGATGATTTTGTCGCCCAAAATGAACTGTATGAGAGTGAAAACGGATATCTGCAACGGCTTACTTCCGCAGATGTTTGTGCAAAAAACTTAGCTCGAAGCATTCCGCAGGAAAGCCAGAAATATTCAGACATGTCCCGTCAACTTAACGAGGAGGCGGCGCAAATTAAAGGACGTTCGATCTGGTAACCCACGTGGAAAATGAAAATCCTATATCCCGCTCTCATTCCATCAGTTCTTTAAGCATCTTTTTTCCGTGTTTCAATGAGAAAGACGCCATCGGCCCCCTTACTGAAAAAACGTTGGCGGCCGTTAAACCGCTTTGTGACGATTTTGAGATCATCCTTGTCGATGACGGCAGTACGGACGGCACATCCGAAACAGCGGATCAGTTAGCTGCAGCATACCCGACTGTTCGCGTTATTCACCACGAACAAAATTGCGGTTATGGATCCGCCCTTCAAAGCGGCTTTCGAGCCGCCAGAAAAGAGTACATTTTTTACACGGATGGCGACGGCCAGTTTGACATCAATGAAATATCCATGCTATTACCTTTGACGGCAGAGTATGACATCGTTAGCGGTTACCGCCTCACCCGTCAAGAGGGTTTTCTTAGGAAATTCAATGCCTTTTGCTGGTCATCTTTGGTGGGTTTCCTGTTTGACCTGAAGCTGAAAGATGTTGACTGCGCTTTTAAGCTCTATAAGCGCGAGATATTCGATCATATTGAAATGCACAGTACCGGCGCGCTGATCGACACGGAAATCCTGGCGCGTGCCAAACAAAAAGGCTATTCGATGACCCAGATCGGCGTTCATCATTACCCACGCATCGCGGGCCAGGCAACCGGTGCCAATCTGAAGGTTATCGTAAAAGCGTTTCGGGAATTGTTTCAGTTACGAAAAAAAATACTCCAAAAATAAATATGAAAATATACCGAAGCCAACAATTAATCCGGCCGGATCTGCAGGCACACATTTTTTCGCACGATTTGCTGGATAACGTGCGTAAACTGAAAAGCCTCTGTCCGCCCAAAACGAAGTTCTGTGCCGTTGTCAAGGCCAACGCTTACGGACATGGTATCGGGGAAATCGTGAATATCCTGATGCGGGACGGTGTTGATGCATTTGCGGTTGCCACTATTTACGAAGCCATCCATATTGCCCCCCTAACGGGTAAAAAATCGATTCTGATTTTAGAACCACTGACTCCTTGCCAATCGATAGAAGAAATTCAGCTTTGCGCACGCCGTGGTTTTGACTGCATTTTGCATTCTCTGGATTCGTTGCATTACATTCGCGAGGCTCTTAGTCGGACCCAATCCGTATTGAAAGTGCACCTGAATATTGAAACCGGCATGGGCCGATGCGGGATCATGCCGGAACTGGCGGGGCAATTACTGGAGGATATCGAGAATTGCCCCCATCTTAAATTAGCGGGCGTTTTTACCCATTTTGCCACAGCTGATGAAGAAGACCTTTCCTATGCTTATGAACAACACCACAACTTCGAGTCGTTTTTGGGTAATTATGGGCTGAGAAATCGCGGCATTTTGATCCATGCCGCCAACAGCGCCGCGACCATCAAAATGCCGCAAGCTCACTATGATATGGTTCGTTGCGGGATTGCGATGTACGGCTATTATTCGCGGCCCATGAAAAACCCGCCGGTTCAACTAAAACCGATATTAAAACTTCAGGCCCCCATTACCCAGATCAAAGCTATTCCAGCCGGACATTCGGTCAGTTACGGGCGGTCCTTTACGCCCCAACGGGACACCACGGCGGCCATTGTCCCGCTTGGTTATGCTGACGGGTATCGTCGATGTTTTTCGAATCGCGCCAAAATGAAAATCGGGCAAGCCGTTGTGCCGGTCATCGGACGTGTTTGTATGGATCAGGTCATATTGGATATTACCGACACTCCGGATGTTCAACCGGGGCATATGGTAACGGTTCTCGATAATTCACACGATTCGCCCTGCTCAGCATATGCTCTGGCGGATCTGGCCGATACAATTTGCTATGAAATTCTAACTTTTATCCATGCCCATGTTAATCGGATTGTCCACTGATCCTTTTCCTTCCTGAAAGAATATGCTATCATGGAGCCAATGCAGGAGACGACAACAAATCTATTCGTTTACGGATCGCTTCGGGAACCGTCGATCTTTGAATCGGTCTGCGGTTTTAGTTTTTCACTAAAACCCTCCCGCAACCGGGCTTCGAATGTGCTTGCCGCAGAACTTGCGATGTTGCCGGGATATCGGCGTGTCAGTCCGGATAACGTGTATTATTATGCCGTCCCGGACAGCACGGCCAAAATCCAGGGATTCGTCGTCTACAATGTTCCTCCTTCGGCAATGAACGTCGTTGATAAATATGAAGGGAAATTCTATGTACGGGAATCGGTCACCGTCAATACAGCCAACGGCCCGATCGAAAGCCAGGCTTATTTAGCCAGCCCACAAACCATGAAAAAACGATTTGGTGACCGGTTTCATGTCAATTTGATTCATGAACTTTGGCTGCGAAAACGGATCCAGCGTTTTTTCGACGATCACACCCGCCCCGGAGAAAAATCGATCGATGCGGACGTTGAACGCCGCGCCCGGCGAGAACTGATCGGAACAACAGAACGCGACCTGGTGGTCAGCCATCTCGGGCAGGATGCCGTCAGTGACTACTTTCTCGAACATGAACTGGACCGGCCCTGTCCGTCCATTCAATCTCTTCTCGAAACACCCGAAGCACTCCCTTATGCTGAAAATTATCTCGCACTGGTTATTAAGCAGGCCATTTTAAATCATTTTGAATGGATGATCTATGAGCGATTTCGATTTGAATTGGACCAACTGTCTTCCAGTCCGCGTTACTTCACAAGGACCATCGGTCTGTTAATTGCTTTGCGAATGATCAACTCAAACAACCAGACGATCGACATGCTTCTTCGCTGCGGTATTGATACGATGCCGCTGCGTGAAAAATACGATCTCATTGATTACGTCAAATACGCCATTAATGCAGCAGAAAAGGCCTTCGATCCGCGTGTTGTGCAAAGTTCCCTTCAGTGGATCCGTAACAATTTCCAACCGGGTCTGGTCCCGATGGGGGCAGAACTGGAAATGAGCAACCTGGGATTTCGTGCCATTCATAATGAGCATGGAAAACAGGATCCGATTTTTGACGGCTTCCGGTATTTTAATGAATTCGCATTAGATGTTCTGATGTGGAAAATGGGCGGCTATGTTGACAATCATTCCGGCTCACATGCTTCGGCAAAACGGGGCTTTCTTGAATTGGCTCCCGGGCGGCTGAATATTATCGGAGAACTGTCAAAGCCGGCCACTTCGGACCCCTGGATATTGAGTCAGTTAATTCGGGAGACTGTGAATTTCTACCCGGTCAACCCGCACAGTTTACACCTGACATTTCAGCTCAGGCGTAATCAAATCGGCAACCAAACGGTTCTTCCACTGAACTTCGTTAAATGTCTGTTTGTATTAGGGGGAGGAACTGAGATTACTCAATCGGGAAAATTATGGGTTTCCCGTATGGAGCATGATGAGATCGAACGCAATGAGTATGGAGAAGAATTGATCTTTGCCCGGACCAGCAAACGCCGATCCCGGATGCCGACAGACCTGCTGATCGATTCCCGGTCGAGCAAGTTTCCTGCGTATACCCATCAGTATAAATTTATGCGGCTGGAACGCCGGGCCAATTACGAGCCGCTGATCATGGCCCTGAAAGGTCTCCAGCTTTCGGTCAATCCCGGGGATTATTTAACCTCGGAGCAACTGGCTGGCAGCCGACGATTACAAAAGGAGTATGAGGAACTCAAGGCATGGGCCATTAATCCGACCCCAATCAGCCGCCGATCAAAGGGGCGTTTTTTAGATGCGATTTATGAAGGATTGATGCACGAAGCTCATCATAAGCCCTATCACAAGGCGCATTATATTGATTGGGCACTGGGAGCAATCGATCTTCAACTTCGGCTATTCAATAAGAAAGTTGAGCAGAATCAGCCGGAACGGTCAAGTTTTCCTTTTCAAAAGCCGCTTTAGCGAAACTCCGGGCCACCTCCAAGAATCGGCAGTATTCATTCCAAATATGAACCGGAAATTTCATTCCATTTCCAGCAGGCTGTCCAGAACCAGTAATCATTGCAGAAAACCTTCAAGTCGGCCATGTCGATATTATATTGGCTGTCTAATGTCGTATCGAGATCGAATATTGGATTCCAGAACTGCTGCCATTGAAGAAATGTTTCAGGATCGACGTAATTCGGGTCACCCATGTCATTGGGGTCCGTTGTAATCGCCGGATCATTGGGGTCATGTGACAGCCAAGCTACGGAAAAAGGTACAAACTCACTATTATTAATCAACCCGTCCGCACTTAAATCCAGCGGGTTGTAAACATCATCCGCCGTTAAATCATCATCACAGGCATAAACCTCATCTGCTCCTATATCGATAGAGATTCCATAGATCCTCGGCTCCCCATCAAGATCAAACTTATTGGGGTCGACCGGACTGTTGGGATCACCTGCATTCACACAGGGAGAATTATAGGCCAGATGGAAATTTTCATTATCGACATTCGGATATCCATACGCAAAATCGGGGTCAGAGCTGAGATTGAAATTAACATCGTTACAGTCCTGAACGCAACTGTAAAAGACTGCGGTCTCAAGATCAAACCCTGCAATCTGTTTCCCCGCGTTATTCCAGAGAATACAATTGAGTATGTCCGGAGGATCCCAACCGGCGAAATAAATTCCTTCGCCCGTATTGGATACAATTGTATTATTATGAACGATCAGATAGTTTGGATCCGTGTTTACCACATTTATGCCATAATAGGTATCCTCGGGACCGCTACTCAATCCATTCCGGTAAATAAGTGAATTGTCAACCTGTATCACTGAGGAGTCGGCATAAATGCCGTCCTGCTGATTGTTATAAATCTTACTGTTCATCACCAATAGCGTATCGCCGTCGCCTGAATGATGGATGCCTTCCTCCAGATTGTTTGCAATCCGAGACCACGTTACTGTTAAATCTCCGTTCGATGAATAAATACCTGATTGCCAATTGTTCTCAACAATGCAATTGTGGATCGAAAAGTCAGCATTTTCCCCCTTGATCCCGTGTTGTTGAGCAGACTTAACCGTAAATCCGTCCAGTTGGGACTGGTCTGCCATTGTCACAACAACTTGATTCCGCACCTCCTCTCCGGAAAACTCCTCGTCGATAATGCCGGCCAGAATAGTTCCATTGGCTGCCCAATTTCGCTGACTGCGAGCGGTCTCTGTTCCGTTAAAACCGCCGTAAATCGTCATGTTCTCGGGAACCTGAAAGGTATCCAGTTCCGCATTTCCTGGTAAATAGGTTCCCTGAGCAACCCATATTTCCGACCCGCAACCTTGACTGGCTCTGGTCAATGCCTTGTTTAAGTTTACATAGGCGTTTTCCCAATTGATGCCGGAATTATAACCGGCCGCATTTTTATCAACGTAAATAATGCCTGGATCCCAACAGCAAACCAAAGTGTCCACCAGAACCTCTGCATACGAGTTATCGCTTTCGACTTCAGCCCAGTTTGTAATCTTACCGCCAGGCGGTGCTGCATCCAAAACCTGAACCGTAATTTCAAAGTACAGATTCGGGTCAGTTGGTCCATTCGGGTCCAATCCGGGCAAATTTCCGATATCCCATGCATAGGTATGGGTCAACGAATCATAAAAACCGGTATCCGGAACCGCCGAAACAAACGCTGTTTGATCGGCCAGAATCTCTCTCACAACAACATTGTACTCATCGATCTTTCCCTGATGAAACGCGATCTTGTATGTCACCAATTCGTTCGGTTCCACACAGACAATATTCGGATCCGGGATAACCTGCTCTTTATGAACATATAACTGGCTGGTCCAATAGTCCTTAAGGGTATACACAATACCTGCCGGGCCGGAAAGATTATTATTTGTGATCAATTGAGTGTACCCTGTTGTGTTTGGATCCGATGTCCATGTGAGTGTATCATAAACCTGTACGCTGGACAGACTCCCCAATGTCGCTGCGAAAAGAGTCCCTGTGGCCGGATCTACATCCACTCCGGCTACAAAGGTAAAAGGCCCCATATAAACGCCAACCCTGCCGTCGATGGTACCAGGGGCGTTCAAATCGACCTGGTTTGAAGCGGTCAAAGATGTTCGGATGATATAGGGATGCTCATTGGCATTTTCATGATTATAACCTGTCGAATAAAGGTATTTCGTTCCGGCACCATCATTATAAACCGCTATACCAACGGCAATCCTGCTTTGACCGTCCCACTCGATGGGGATTTCCCCGCCGTAAACAAGGTTCGGTTCATTTTGTTCGAACAAAAAATCAAAATATTTCACAACATCCTGGCTTTGACTGATATATATCCGCATTTCCACTTCATCGACACAAACGCCGAGAATGCCCCCGGTAACAGTAGGCATCTGAACTTCCACATTTTTTGTGAAGAGTTTGTTGACAGGATCATATTCAAGGATACGGATATTGGAATCGTAGCGTTCTGCAGCCAACAGACAGTTTGAGGCAGAACAAAAATCCATACCGGCAATCTCATTCTCAGTACCACCGCTCATAAATTCTGTGGCAACTGGTTCCATAGTTTTTGCGTTGACAACCTCGATAATATTGGCGCCGTCATAGCTGGCGAAAAGAAGATCATCATTTTCACTAATCGCCAAGTCAATCGCACCGCTGCCATTTGCTGGCAACTGATCATTATAATAGAGATCGAATGGGCCCCCATCGACCTGCCCATACCCTTGAACCGTACTGTCTGTGTGACGGGAAATGGCGAACACTGAATCCGCCTTTGTCATCGAATCGACGGCAAGAAAACAGCACATGACCATTACATAGAAATAGACACAAATCTTAGACGACACTTGACCGTTTCCCCGAAAATACATTTATGATGGCACGTTACACCGCGCAACCTACAAATCTGTCTGAAGCGCATAATAAAATATAATAATATACTCTTTTGTTATAATATCTTTCGGCGATTAGAAGTTGCTAATATACCACATATTGGCTCTTTTGTCAACAAATCAATGAGTCCCATAAAAAACAAGGCTCCTTATCTCATTTTATTGAAAGGACTTAGATTCAACTGTCATTTTTTTAGAAAAATAAATTTAGATCATTGACTCAACTAAAGATACCAATTCTCTGACGTGTGTGACCGATACCCCTAATTCACCGGTTTCTTTGTCGTTCAGATTCAACTGAATGACTTTTTCCACGCCGCCAGCTCCCAGCATCACCGGCACTCCTACAAATACGCCGCCAATGCCATATTCTTTGTCACAATATGCACAACAACTCACGATGCTTTTCTTGTCATGCAGGATTGACTCGGCCATTTTGACAGCCCCGGCCGCGGGGGCATAATAGGCGCTGGTTCCCATCAGGTTCACGATCTCGATACCGCCCTTACGTGCCCGTTCGATATGGGCATCAATTCGGTCCTGCGGCATCAGTTCAGGCAACGGAATTCCGGCAACGGATGTAAACCGCGGCAGCGGAACCATATCGTCGCCATGACCGCCCATTAGAACTCCCTGAATGTCGCCAATATCACATTTCAATTCTTCAGCGACAAAACAGGCAAAACGTGCCGAGTCCAGCGCACCAGCCATCCCCATCACACGATTTTTCTCGAAACCACTGATCTTGGCGGCTACATGCGTCATGGCGTCCAGCGGATTACATACCACAATGATAAAACTGTTCGGCGAGGTTCGCACGATCTGCTCGGTCACGGACTTGACAATGCCGGCATTTTTAGCCAGCAGATCATCCCGGCTCATCCCGGGCTTACGGGGCAAACCACTTGTGATAATAACAATATCGCTGTCGGCCGCCATTTCCCAGTCGGTTGTTCCGACAAGGCTGCCGGCGGATGCATAGACTCCTTTGGCCTGGGCCATATCCAGGGCCTTGCCTTCCGGCAGGCCTTTGACGATATCAATTAATACCACATCTCCCAATCCTTTTGAGGCCGCAATATGTGCCGCCGTTGCACCCACATTCCCAGCACCGACAACGGTGATCTTCGCCTTACTCACAATCTTCTCCTGTTGCAGTTGTTTCTTATTTATTCTGGCCGGCCTGTTTGTCCAGCATTCCTTTAAGCATCGTTCCCATCAGGGCGTCCGTTGTTGCCCCCGAACTGCCGCCGGAAACCATCACGTCCGGCGTAATTTGAATACTGTCTGTAGCGACCAGCTTCATGATCTCCAGCAACGCCGCATTCCCCGGCCCTACAACTTCCGACACCATTCTATACGCCTGCGCCTTGGCCTCGGCGACGAGTTTGATCTGTTCGGCTTCAGCCTCGGCGTTGATAATCACCATTTTCTTTTCTTCATCAGCAACCTTAACACCATAGGCGGCCGTCGCCAGACGCTTTTCTTCTTCCGCTTCCTGGACAGTACGCATGAGCGCCTTTTCTTTTTCCGCCGCACGCTGCTGTTCCTCAAAAGTCAATTGTTCCTGCAAGGCAATTTCACGATCCGTCAGGGTTTTCAATAATGTCCCCAGACTTGCTTCATCGCCCACAGTACCGATACTGACATCCAGAACCTTGATTCCATACTTTGCCAGATCCGCACGAAGCATCTCAAGACTTTGGTCCTGTTGGACGGTACGACTCTTGACATAATCCAGCGCTTTGACCTTTTCGGCATTATTTCTGAAAACAGCCCGCACACGGGGCGTTACCACTTTATCAAGAATCAGTTCGTCGTCACCAATCTCAGCCACGGCTTTCGGTGCATTTTCCGGCTCCACCTGATAGGTAATCCTGACATCGACGGGGAAGGTAAAGCCATCCTGACTTCTCACATCAATGGGTTTATTCGGCTGACCTATAGCCCGTTCCCCCTGCTCCATTTCCGGTGTGTAACTAACTTTAATCTGGCGAATATCGATAAGAGTAACTTCGTACGCTTCGGTATTGTAATAATATTTTCCTTCTCCCAGTGCCTTATTCCACACGCCCCGGCTGCCAACAGGCACCAATCGACTCTCCGTTTGCAGGCCAACGTTACTTTTGATGACCGCTACTTGACCGACCTTGACATTCAACACCGGAACCTGTTTGACTTCAAACAGGGACGTATTCAATTTATAGTTGCCCGGCTTCAAGACCGTTAATTGCGGACCTTTGTAGCCATTGCCATCGGTCAGAAAATATTTAGCATCCGCCATTTTGTCGGGGGTTTCCCATTCCGGAGCATAAACCGTACCCAACGGTAAGGATTTTCCATCTTTGGCCGTAATGAGTCCTACGAAACCATCCTGAATCTGAAGATCCTTCTTTTTATCAATTTTATACATCCATGGAAACTTCCAGAAATGCCAGCCGGGCATTAACATATCGGCCTGAATCCCGTTTTCGCCGTTGACGGCGATAATACGACCGGACGGCAATTTACGACCCAGCAATTTCTTCTGCACGATGCCCACTTCGTCCCCGGCAATGTTCACCGTTGAACTCAGGGCCAGAACGAGGATGACAACTAAAACGATAATTATCAAAACCCCTCCGCCGGCAAGTTTATTGAATCCTTTGACCCGCACCGGAACGCCATCCCAGTTCATTTCATTTTTAGCCATTTTTCCGTCTCCCTAACATAAAAAGGTTATCCTTATTTATCCCTAACCGTTGGATTATACCTCAAAGCCATTTCGATGCAACCTAATTGAGGCAGGCAGGCAAAAACACCTTATAGCTACAAAGATAGACGCTTTTGGGCAAAAACTGTTTCAAAAAAACCGGAGGCTTTGTGATTCTGCCTATATATTCGAAAAAATGACCACTTTTTAGACTCTTTTTGCTTGAAATATCCGGCCTTCAGTTGTATTTTTATCAATCTTCTTTTGCGGCGGCGTAGCCAAGTGGACTAAGGCGACGGTTTGCAAAACCGTTATTTCGTGGGTTCGAATCCCACCGCCGCCTTGTTATTTTTCATGAGTCTTCAATACCCCGTCCCATAAAACATCTTGATTCTACACTGAATCCTTTGTTTTCAGGTGATACGAAAAATTACTCGCTTTTTTATATCTCATTCCTTGACCAAAACTTACAAAAAAAATACAATAATAACATACAAACGTGCCGAAGATAAGTTCTATGATATATCGTTATTTGTTTTAGTGTCATCTTTGCTATTTTTATAACTGTCTATATGTTGGAGTCGAAGGAGTCAACGGCATTCATGTTACGCACCATTTACATAACACTCCAGTTGATAAGGAATCAACAACAGAAAACAAGGTCTTAATTTCAAAGGGATAGGACATGACAGACCCAAAAAAATCAAAGCAAAAGAAAACAACTATTTTATTTTTGGCAAGTGTTCTTATTGCAACCAACAGCTTCCTGTTGTTGGCGGCAAGCAAACTGCCGGCTTCCAAAACAAAAGAACAGGAAATCCTTGAGCAAAAAGCATCCGAACAAGAAGAAGTGCAGACCAAAAATTACGCTGTGCCCACGAGAGTTCAGGAAGCAATTGCCCGTTTACCTGAAGACACAACGCTCCGCTTCACGATTCGGAAAATCGGATTAGACGGTAATGCACTCTTTACAACCGAACAACTTCTCAGTAATATACCGGCTGTTTACAATGCATCACCAACCGGCGACCTTGATGCTGATTATCTTTATGATCTTCGCCCTGTCCAGTTACTTGCAGCAGACCCCGCCGAACCTGTCGAAATTTCGGCAAGGTCAATTCAGGGTTTGACGCAATACATTCTTTCGGTCTATCAGAAAAAAAACTATGCCGGTATTTATGTCTATGTTCCTGCAACGGCTTTTGAAGAAGGTCAGGAATTAGGAAACGGCATTTTACCCATTCGCATTTTAGAGGCCCCGGTCTCGGCGGTCACTTCGAACTATTACGATGTTAACAATGTGTCCGTTGATACCGGCTATCTGAGCATTATTGCCCTTGAAAACTGGTCCCCCGTGAAAGCAGGGAAAGTCGCCAACCGCAAAGCACTGGATGATTATTTAAATCTATTGAATCTGAATCCAGACCGCTATGTCTCTGCGACCATCAGTCAGGGAACCGAACCTGAAACATTAGCGGTTGCCTATAATGTTTACGAAGCCAATCCCTGGCACTTCTTTGCCCAGGTCGACAATTCCGGCACAAAAGATATTCGCTGGACGCCTCGCTTCGGTGTGATCAACACCAACCTGCTTGGCTTTGATGACAAACTGACAGCGATCTACCAAGTCCCGCTGGACAAGAGCTGGGATGATGAATACTCCATCTACGGCGCTTACGATTTCCCTGTCATGGGACCCACACTGAGACTGAATCTTTACGCGGGATATAATGAATTTGCAATTCACGATGCCGGATTGATTAATTTCCTCGGTCGCGGTGAATTTTACGGCGGTCGTCTGCGTTACAATGTCATCCAGAAAAAAGGGTGGTTCGTCGACGTCCTCGGCGGCCTCAGCTACCAAAGAAGCAAAGTAACGCCTTCACTGTTCCCGGATGACCTTACGACCAGCATCTGGATGTACACATGGGATTATGGAATCGAAGTGTCGAAGTCGGATGATATGACCGACACGACTGTTGGATATACCCAGGAACGAAGTATTGATTCCTCGGACAAAGAAGAAATGAATCTTGCCCGGACCGGATCGGGGCCTCACTTTGTCATCAATACCGTCAGTGCACGGCACAGCCGGTATCTGGACGCTACGAAGATTCAGCGGTTGAGCGGATCATTCCGCTGGATTGACCCTGATGACCGACTGCCTTCGGCGAAGATGACTTCGTTCGGCGGCATGTACACCGTACGCGGATATGACGAATATGAAATTACCGCAGACGGCGGCATCCTGACATCTGTCCAATATGAATACGACATCGTTCGTAAGGCTCAGATGGAAATGTACGGCCAGGAGACGAGCGGCCAAGACCGTACACCTTTCATCAAAAAAATCGCTCCGCTGGCTTTCGTGGACTACGGAATTGCCAAGATAGAGAACCCGTCTGCAACGGAACATTATGATCGGGAACTGTGTTCCGTAGGCGGCGGCTGCATTGTAGAGTTGGGTAATAACTTCACGGGAACCGTTTATTACGGTTATCCGCTAATGAATACAGCAGATACACGTACCGGCAAAGGCCGTTTAAACGCAGGTTTCTTACTAAGGTGGTAAAAACCAAGGTAAGATGAAAATATATTGAATTGAATTGAAAAATTAAACTATTTTTTTCTGGGGAGAAAGAAATGAAAACTCTTGTACAAATTCCGTCTAGACAGTTATTACACAAAAGTATCGCATGCTTCCTGATCTTCAGCATGTTGTTTGTCGTACCGGCCCAGGTCACACTGGCAACCCCGACCAATGGCAATGTTGTCGATGGGCAGGCAGGTGTAAGCCAAATCGCTAACACGACAACTGTCGATGTGATGACATCAAATGCCGTCATTAATTGGGACAGTCTGGATACAACTTCTGCTGAAGTTCTCCAGTTCCTGCATGACGGCGGTCATTTTGCGGTTCTGAACAGAGTTGTTCAGGGCGGTATGACACAGTTCGATGGGTCCCTGTTCGGCAACCAAGGGACCATTATTGTCGTCAATCCAAACGGCATCGCATTCGGCCCCACTGCCTTGGTCCAAGCGTATCAGTTCACCGCTTCTGCATTGAATATCTCCAATGAAGACTTCATGAACGGTGTATATCAGTTCGCCGGCGGCGGAATGGGTGACGTTTCCAACTATGGTCACATTAGCGCCGAACAAGTGGCGTTGATCGCTAAAAAAGTCCATAATTCCGGCACCATCAGCAGCCCCGGCGGGTTTACGATCATGGCTTCCGGCGACAGCGTATACCTCGGTTCTGAGGGCAGCAATGTTGTCGTCGAAGTTGCCGGCGTTACCGTACCGGACGGCGCAACGGAAGGTATCGGCGATGTTGTTAATGAAGGTACCATCGAGGCCATTGACGGTAAAATCATTATGGCCGCCGGCGATACCTACGTTCGAGCCATTGACGGTCTTGATACACTCACCGTGGCTGTTGCGTCCGGCACTGGGACCGTGCAGCAGCGCGGCACTTTAATCGCTGACGGCAGTGAAGGCAACGGCGGCAGCATTCAGTTGAGTGCCGCCTCTGAAGTCCTGTTCGCCGACGGCAGCGTGACCACCGCTAACGCCGGAGCAAACGGCGACGGCGGCCAAGTCATTGCTTACTCTCCTGAACTCTTGACGTTCAGCGAAGGCGCTCTGATCGAAGCCAAAGGCGGCAGTGAAAGCGGCAACGGCGGTTTTGCTGAAGTGTCCGGTGTTGAAGGTATCTTCTTTGGCGGTGTTGCCGACCTGACCGCCGCTAACGGCGAAGACGGCATGCTGTTGATCGACCCGCGTAACATCACGATCAGTGATGCTGTAGCAAGTTATCACAATATCAACATCGGTCACCTGGAACATCAGTTAAACCACCATTCCAGTGTAACCGTTAACACCTCCAGCTATTCAGGCAATGAGGCGGGCGATCTAACCGTCAACGATGATATCAACTGGTATTCTCACAGGGACTTAACCCTGAAAGCCAAAACCGACCTAACTGTCAACGATGCAATTACAAACACCGGGTCGGGCGACTTGACCCTTGAGGCAGGTCGACATATTACAATCAATGCGCCTATTAGTGTCGGCGACGATTTGGACCTGTTTGCTGACGCCAGCGGTAACGTTGTTGGCGATATGCATTCCGGTATCGGGGCCACCTTGCATGCAGGCGACGACATTGACATCAAAGGCAACGAGATTATTTTAGGCGATGCCGTCAGTGCAGGCGACGACCTTACGATTACCGGAAGAGATTGTATTCCGGTTGAAAATGACTACGTATGGGGCGATGTCTGGGTTCTAAGCACGCTGGATGCCGGGGGTGATATTGATATATCTGTCACCGGCGAAGAAAAAATATTGATTCAAGAGGGCTACTATACTTACAAGTGGATTTGTGGTCAGAGAAAGAAAGTCTGGGTCGATACCAGCTATTATGACTATATCTATCATCCGGGAACAATATATTTGTATGATGATGTTACCGCCGGATGCAACCTGTCACTTTTCAATAACACTTATACGGCCAATGGTGTGACCCTTCAGGCCGGCCGAAATGTCAATCTTGTAAATGATAATGCAGGTCCCACAAAGAAAGATAACGCCACCTTCCTGAAAGGGACGAAATGGCTGGAAATCATCGCCGGAGCCAAACCGGGTGTTACCGACGGCGAAATTCGTGCCGATAACACAGAGATCAGTGTCAGCGGAAGCACGTTAATCATGGAGCAGGACGTTACACTGAATACAAACGACTACCTGTTCGACAATCAAGAAAATACCGATCTGACACTTATCAGTAATAACGGTTCTGTTATTTCAGATATGTCCAAAGCTGTCAATGCGGCGGACGAATGGGCATCTATCGGCGCAAGCGCCAAGTATCATGTCTTCCTTGAAGGCAATGGCAGTATTAAACTCGGTGACAGCGGAACTGATTCCACCAAGTCAGTTGTCACTCAAATTGGGGATATAGATGTTATCTCTGGTTACAATGTTGACGCAACAAAAGATATTAAAGCCGGAGATGATATCCGCATTTCCGCCAAGCACGGCGTAAATCTTCAAGGGGCTGAATCCGGTGATGACATGACGATCAAGGCTGACGTCGATAAGTACTGGGGCGAGAACGTCACCGCTAACGGCACACTTAATGCCGGCGGTGACATGACGCTGGAAGGCTCCAATGTGATTCTCAAGGACAGCGCCGAAGCCGGCGACACGATGGACATCCTGGCACACGGCCTTTACAGTCTCGACGGCAAAGCTCCGGGTTCTCTGGTTGGAAGCGGCGACGTCCTCGTCGACGGTTCGCTGAAATCCGGCGGCAATATGACGGTTACGGCCATCAGGAAGACCGGCGGCCCGGCTAACGGCCCGACCTTTGACGGCGGTTCGGCACCGTACACTGCAACCGGCTCGATCCTGATTGACGGTAAAGCCGATGCAGGCGGCACCATGGACATGAACGCCGGGCATGACATCATCGTTAAAGGGGATACCCTCTCCGGCGGAAATATGACCATGAATGCCGGCGATGACATCCGCCTCAAACGGAATGTTAACTCCGGTGCAAATATTTATCTGGATGCCGATGACGATGTGGAACTGAACAAAGACGCCGGCAGCACCGTGGCGGCCGGCAACATTGACATTCATTCCAGCAATACAACTACCTATCTGTACAGTGATGTAACAGCCGGTGGCGACATTTCACTGCACAATAACACTTGGGCAGCAGGCGGCATTAAGCTGGATGCCGGTGATGACGTGGAAGCATACGGCACAATAACCGGTGCAGGCAATTTGGACGTTGAAGCGGATGACAACATCAGACTTCGTAAAAACGTTGATGTTGCAGGCACGCTAAACGCAAAAGCCGGAAGCAGCATTACTCTGAACAGCACCTCCGGTAATACGACTTCAGGTAACGCAATGATCATGGATGCCGGTAATGATATTGCTGTTTACGGCAATACGACTTCAGGTACCGCAATGACCATGGACGCCGGCAATGACATCTTGTTGAAACGGAATGTTTCTGCGGGCACCACAATGGATCTGCACGCAAAACGTGACATCAAGCTTAATGAAAATTCCGGCAATACCGAGTCCGTCGGAATCATGGACCTGACCGCAGATAATCGCGACATCCTTGTCTATGGCATGACGACCTCAGGCGGCAACATGACCATGAATGCCGGCGATGACATCCGCCTTAAGAAGAATGTTTCATCGGGTGCGAATATCGACCTGGATGCGAATGATGACGTTGAACTGAACATCAATGGCGGAAACACCACGGCCGTCGGTACGATTGATATTCACTCCGGCAACACCACCACTTATCTGTACAGCAACATGTCTGCCGGTGGAAATATTACACTGCACAATAACACCTGGACTCAGGACGGCATTAAAATTGATTCCGATGAAAATGTGACGATTAAAGGCCACGTTACGGGTGCCGGCGATCTGGCCATTGAAGCCGGTTCAATTGAGCCGGGTGCTTACCGCGACCAAGACGACATCACCCTGCTGAAATCGGTAACCGTAGCAGGCGACCTCGACATGACCGCAGGCAATGACATCTTTGCTCACGGCAAACTGACAACCACAGGTACCAACGGAACCGGCAACATGACGCTGGACGCCGGCGATGACATGTATTTGACGGCGACTCCGATAAGTGCAGATTCTGCGGGCATGATGACGCTGACAGCACATCTCGATCCCACCAATCCGGGTTCCGGCAATGTGGACGTCGAAGGTGATCTGTTTGCAAATAATACCATTGAAATCACTGCGTCTGAGAACACCATCTATCTGGCAGGTGACGTCAAGACGACCGATGGTGATGTTATCTTTAACAACAACGTCATTGCCGACGGTTCCGGAAGCCAGTCTTTCGACGCCGACGGTAATGGTAAAAAACTAATCGCCAAGAGTTCGATCAAAAAGACCGAACCCGGTAGTTTAACGCTGGATGGCGGTCATAACGCTGGTTATGAAATCGAACTGGACGGCGACGTAACAGTAGCCAATGGCACTCTGTATGTAGGCGAAAACAACTCTTACGCCGACGAAACAACTGTCGCTGCCGGCAAGACGCTCCAGTCCACAAATGGTGATGTACGAATCGCCAGTGATATTAACGGTGAAGGCGATCTGACCATCAATGCCGGTGACGACCTTCGCGCTTACGGCGACATTGATGCCGCAGGCCACCTGGCAATGAATTCCGGTATGGTTAGCGGCCAGGAATCCGAAATGATGGTTGACGGCGATGTCACAGCTGAAACGATGCTCCTGCGAGCCGGAACCGGTACGGTTGACGGAACTCTCAGAGACCGAATTAAGATTTACGGCGATGTTGAGAGTACTGTCGGTGATACAGAGATGATTTCAGATGATTACATCTATGTTGACGGCGATGTCACCGCCGCAAACGATGCAAAATTGATCGGTAACAATGACCATCCCGCCGGCGGTATCGTAGGCAATGTTACCGTTACCGGAGATGTCGATGCCCAAAATGACATCATGGCTGAAGGTAGAAACGTTAGTATTTACGGTCAGGCCACAGCCGGAAACGATGTTAAGATCGAGGCTACCGACTATGGCTTTAACGGGACTGACGGTGACGTTTATGTTGGCGACGGCATTGACGCCGGAAACGATATCACGGTTAACGCTACCGATGACATTACGCTGGGAACAACCGGCGGTGTCAGCGGTGATGCCGGTGGAAATATTGTCCTGCTGGCCGATGGCGGCAGCTATGATAGCCCGTATGGTGGCGATGTCACTGTTTATGGCGACCTGCTGGCCGACGGCAGCATTGAGATCGATGCAGCCGACGAGACGATTTATCTCTATGGCGACACGCACGCCGGTGACCACGTCTTGCTGATGGCCAATACAAAGCTCAAAGGAAAGGGTGACCAGTGGATCACCGCAGGTTCGTACGTCGAAGCCGATGGTTATGTCCGCAAGGTCACCAAAGGCGATATGTGGCTACTTGCCGAAGGTACAAACGAAGACGGCGTATCTTTAGATTTCCGGTATGTCAGCGATGACGAAACGGATCCCGCAGTCAGCGCCTACAAAGGCAACATCTGGATGATCGGTGCTGAAGATATCCAGATCAGCGGCGACGTAACCACGTTTGGTCCGGATGCATGCGGCAACACACAAGAGATCTGCAGCGACGATGAAACAGGCGGTGTCCTGATCTATTCGATTGACGGCGGCATCTACACCGAAGGCGATGACGGTGCATTGACGGTCAATGTTACCGGCTATTCCGATCATTATAATGGTTGGGGTATCTACAATCCGCTTCTTGCTTTGAATGACAACAGCCAAGACGGTGGAAAAGTCCAAGCGGCCGCCTCTGAGATCGAGGAATGCTTCTTTAACAGAGTGGCCATTGCTATCGTCAGCAACGACACGCTGGTTCTTGGACCGAAAGGCTCCCTGAATGCTTACGGCGTTTACTATGACTACGACCCCGAACTCGGCGGCGTCGATGATCGCGGGATGATCAACTTCCTGGCCGATGACGGCGTATCAATCCCTGATGGCGGTCCTGTACGAGATGAAGGCGACCCGTTCGATATGGCGATCTATGTAGCCAGCACCGGGACCGACAGCGAACACGGCCAGGGGCCCGAAGGCAATGTGCATATTGACATGCCGGTTCAGATACGCTCTAAGGTATGGGTGCCCTATGAAGACGTGACTTCAGAACCTACCGCGGCAAGGATCGATAACGTCGAATCCTCCGAGGAAGGCTATTGGACATGCGAAGCCAAGGGGGCTATGGTTATTGACTCTTATGACACAATAACCTTCGGTAAAGACTTCAAAACATCTCTGTTCGGCGGCAAAGTCGGCGACAGACTCGAAGTTGTCTCACGCATCAGTGAATGGCTGGAAGACGCTTATGGAAGACTGCCTTATGCTCAGGGTGGCGGAGCGTTCCCGGCCGGTTATCACTATGTCCTGCGTGGTGCTGGTCTTGAAAATCCAAATATCACGGACGGCCGGGCCTGGGTACTCGAGTCACGAGCCCAAAACGGACCCGTCCCGCTGGCAGCACTGGATATCCCGCAAACCAAGGGGTGCCCTGTTGAAATGGATGCCGCCGCAGCTGAATTGTCCATCAACACAGACCAGTTACAACTGCTGATTGGTAACTCGCTGGCAACTAACCCGAATCTGCAACCGTGTGAAGCTTGTCAGAATCTGCTAACCGCGGCAAACACGATGAAAGACATCGATGGCTCAAGAATGGCGGCATTGGCGCAAGTATTCAACACGCTCGCACCAGCGGATGCCCCGTTCACACCGGAGGTTTCGGCGAATGTTGCGACGGCTTTTGCAGGGATAGCCGACGACGATCCGATGCGTGAACAATACGCTCTTGCTGAAGAATTCATCAACGCATTCGTCAGCTATGTCTCAGTTCTTAACCGTGACCTGCAAGTCCCGGTTGGTGACCCGGCGGCATTGGTCATGGAGAAATACGGGGAAACGCTTGCGAATAGTGATAACCCGAATATCGCTGCGTTTGTCGCTTCTCAGATCGAAGCGTCAATGAGCGGTGCACTGTAATAACGTGTCTGTTTTGAAAAATAAAACGCCGCTGAGAGCATTGTCTCTCAGCGGCGTTTTTTAATCACTGGTCGGCCTTTTCCGTATTAGTTTATAGCAGCAACGTATGAGCTTTCATTGCGAATGCGATTGATCTGTTCGTAAACCTGTGCGACCTTTACGAAGTCTTTGCAGGTTTCGACAGATCCGGACGCACAGGTCAGATAATATTCCGAACGCTCCGATTGTCCCTGTGCCCTGCATATCCGCGCTTTTGTCAGCCAGACATCAATCAGCATCATATTCTGCCGTCCAAAAAGGCCTCGTCGAATCGTTATGGCTTCCGTGATGTAACCATCGGCTCGGTCCAATTCGTTTTGAACAAAGCAGCATTCCGCCATATTTTCAAGCACATTGGCTGTCATCAGATGCCGGGGGCCGTAGCTTTCCCGGATCATATCCAGAGCCATAAGGTAGTTGGCTTCAGCGTCATCAAATTGACCTTTAGCGGCCAGTAATTTAGCCGATTCAAGTACGAAAGGTGACATTTCATTGCTTTGAATATCGCAATGACTCAACATAATCGAGACCGCTTCTGCAAGCGATTGTTCCGCCTGCTCCAGTTCGCCGGCTCTTCGCTGTACATCGCTGAGCATCCGATAGGTCTGGGCAACGTAAGGATGCGCGTCAAACAAGGCTTGTTTCTGCAGTTGGACTCCTGACAAAAACATCTGTTCCGACTCTGAAAACATCCCCAAATTACTGTAAACGGTAGCCATATCGATCATGCATAATGCCATCTCATTGGCTTCGACATTCGCCTGACGAGCGGTGTTCAACGCCTTTTCGGCAAACCCGCGGGCTTTGTCGTACTCACCGTAAGTCATATAAACCCGCGCCATCGTCCGCAGTGTACGGGGAGATTGGTTCTTAGAGGAGTGATTGACCGCCGCCGAGCCGACAGCAGATATCAAAACCATCAGTACGACAAGCGATGCAATTCTGATTCTCATCTTAAACTGGTATTTCCGCGTCATATTTATTCCCTTTTTGGGCTTTCTGCCCAATCACCTGAATCTTCTTTCTATTTAAAAGATAACTAACGTTACCTCCCAACGGCCAAATGGAACCCTGCCTTAAGCTGAAAATAGAAAGAAGCTCATAAAACGTAATCCAGACAATCGTTACAGCCTGAGCTTTTGACTTATGGGACCTTTGACGGGCAATAGAGCTGCGGGGTGAAAATATGAATATTTATTGATGAAAATATCGTTTTTCATGCTCGGAAGCTTAGCAAAAGTTAAAAAACAATAAAAAAAGCTGGAAATTACAGGATTTCCAACTAAAATCCCTACCATGAAATTTGTACTTATTGATAAAATAATCGCCTTGGAACCCGGCAGGAGTTTGACTGCTGTCAAGAGCGTTTCGTTGGCCGAAGAATACCTGGCAGATCACTTTCCGGCATTTCCGGTTCTTCCGGGCGTGCTGCTGCTGGAAGGGTTGATTGAATCGGCATCATGGCTGGTTCGGCAGCATCAAAATTTTGCCAACAGTATGGTCTTGCTGGAATGCGCGAAAAATGTTAAATATAAGAGTTTCGCCGCACCCGGGATGCAGATTCGCTATGAGGTAACTGCTTCGACAATCGAGGAAAACACCAGCAGTTTTAAAGGGATCGGCACATGCGGCGAGGAAGCAATCGTCGAAGCGAAACTGACCTTGCGGCATTTTAATCTCGGCGATGAGAACCCGAAATTGGCACAGGTGGACGGACAGGTCATAAACAATATGAAACAGCGATGGAAACTGCTGTTTTCGGAATAGAGAATACGAAATGAATTTTAAACGGATGATTGAATACAGTAACGGAGGCAAACCATTATGGCTATGAGCCGCGATGAAATTTTTGAACAGGTACAAGAAGTCTTGGTCGACGCCCTTGGGTTGGATGATGACGAAGTGACCCCCGAATCAACCCTGATGGGTGACCTGGGCGCTGAGAGTATTGATTTTCTGGACATCGTCTTTCGCCTGGAGAAAGCATTTGAAATCAAAGTTCCTCGCGAGGAACTGTTCCCCGCCGAAAGCGTTCTCAACAACCCTGAGTTTGTCAGCGGCGGCAAGCTAACCGAAAAGGGTCTGGCCGAGATCAAGGAAAAAATGCCGCATACCGACCTGGGTGAATTTGAACAGGACCCGGACGTCAACAAGATCGCTGATCTGTTTACCGTCGATGCCATTGTGAATTTCATCGACCTTAAGATCAACGCTTAGCTTAATTGAAAAATTCTTGCATCGGCAGGATTGCATCATGCTTTTCCTGCCGATGTGTATTTTTACAAGAAAGACTCATGCGCTGGATTTGGATTGATAAATTTTTGGAATTTAACAGTGGTGTAAGCGCCGTTTCATTGAAAAATGTTACGTTGGCCGAGGAACATCTGCACGACCATTTTCCGGGTTTTCCGATCATGCCGGAATGCCTGATGATCGAGGCGATGGCCCAGACGGCAGGTATTCTGGTCGGCGAAGCCCGCAAGTTCAAGGAAAAAGTTATTCTTGCCAAGATCAAGAATGCCGTTTTTCATCATTACGTACGTCCCGGTGACACCCTCACCCTGCATGCCCAGATCGAATCGATCGCGCCGGAGGCTGCCAGCACAACCGGCCAAATCCGCCGCGGTGATGAGGTGATTGCCCGGATCAGCCTGATGTTCAGCCATATTGACAACAACCTGGCCGGTAAGCAGTTTCCGGAAGAAAATTTCGTATTCACCGATATGTTCAACTCCCTGCTGACCGGTTTTGTGGAATCGGAGCCGACCCCATGAGTAAACGTCGTGTCGTCGTCACCGGTTTTGGAGCCGCATCACCCCTTGGATTGACCAGTCAGGAACTGTGGGCTGGTCTTTGCGAAGGCAAATGCGGCATCGACACCATCCAGTCTTTTGATCCGGCGGAATTTCCCTGTAAGATCGCAGGTGAAGTGCCGGACTTTAAAATCCGTAACTATGTTCCCAAAAGCCATCGCAAAGCGACCAAACTGATGAGCCGGGATATCGAGCTTTCAATTGTTGCCGCGGACGAAGCCGTCAAAAACAGCGGCCTGGTCACCAAAGCGGCTGGAACGGATACTGTAACCATAGCACCCAATCGCAGTGCCATCAGCTTCGGTGCGGGGCTGATCAGCTGCGATCTCGTGGAACTGGCACCTTCTGTCGCCCTTTCGATCACAGACAACAAATTTGACCTGCACAAATGGGGCAAGGCCGGTCTGGAGGCGTTGACGCCTCTGTGGTTACTGAAATACCTGCCCAATATGCTTCCCTGCCATGTCGGGATCATTCATGACATTCAGGGGCCCAGCAACACGATCACTTGCGGCGAAGTCGCCGGGCACATTGCGATCGCCGAAGCCATGGAGATGATCGTCCGGGGCGATGCGGACGTTGCCCTATGCGGCGGCTGTGAGGCCAAGGTCAATCCGATCGTCATGATGCGGCAGTGTCTGCTGAAGCGTGCGACATTCGAAAACAACGACCGGCCGCACGAGGCCGTCAGGCCCTTTGATGCTCAGGGGTCCGGTGCCGTTTTTGGTGAAGGCGCCGGGGTACTCGTACTGGAAGAACTTGAGTTTGCTGCATCCAGGAACGCAGCAATCCTCGCAGAGATCGTTGGCTGCGCATCAAGCAACAGCCTGAATACGCAGTATGAACATCTTGAACCGGATGGCAAAGGAATTCAGATCGCTATCCAAAAGGCATTTGAAGAAGCCGGGATCAAACCCGAACAGGTCGACTTGATCATTCCCGCCGGAACCGGCATCCCCGCTGATGATAAAGCCGAAGCGGCGGCATTGCATACGGTCTTTGGTGAGGCACTGGACGCTATTTCCGTTTGGCCGGTCAAAAGCATGGTTTCACATACCGGTGCGGCCGCCGGGGCAATCGACCTGATCGCAGCGATCATGGCCATCACTCATAAAAAAATCGGTCCGGCTGCCAACTATGATACGCCTGCGGAAGGCTGCCGGCTAAACATTGCGAAAGAAAGCACCGAAAAAGAAATCAATTACGCCCTTTGCTGCGGTTATTCGTTTGGCGGACAGACCGCGGCTATTGTCGTTAAAAAATATGAGGAAACAGATTAGATGAGACATCGGGTCGTCATCACAGGAATGGGAATCGTTTGCCCGCTGGGACATGATGTTGAAACCATGTGGGACGGTCTGATGACCGGCAAATCCGGCGCGGCACCCACTACGATCTTCGATGCCTCTACGTTTCCGACCGCATTTGATGCAGAAGTCAAAAATTACGATCTTTCGCGATTCGTCAAAAATCCCAACCTCCATCAACACAGCAATCGCGGATCATCGTTTGTACTCGGTGCCTGCGCAGAAGCATGTCGGCAGGCCGGTATCGAAACCGAAACGAACAACCCGGCCGATACGATCGATCGCACACGCATGGGTATCTATCTGGGAGCCGGTGAAGGTTCTGTCGATAATGACGCCTTCTTTGATGCGATTGTAAAGGGATGGAATAGCGAAACAAATCAGATGGATTGGGCCCAATGGGGCAAGGTCGCCCTGTCCAAAATGTCAGCCATGCGGGAAATGGAGCAGGAGCCGAATATGCCCGCTGGGCATCTGGCAGTACTTACAGGTGCCCGGGGCATCACGCGAAGCTGCCTGACGGCCTGTGCTGCCAGTACTCAGGCGGTGGGAGAAGCAGCAATGCTTGTTCGGCAGGGAAAAGCGGACATCATGATCGCCGGCGGGGCTCATTCGATGATCCACCCGCTGGGCATTACGGGTTTCAACCGTCTGACCGCCCTTTCGACTCGAAACGACAGTCCTACGACTGCCTCACGCCCATTCTCGGCCACTCGGGACGGCTTTGTCATCGGCGAAGGCGCCGCCATCGTCATTCTGGAAACGCTCGAATCCGCCCAAAAACGCGGAGCAACCGTTCTCGCTGAAATCACCGGGTTTGGCAGCAGCAATGATGCCTTTCGCGTCACCGACATGCACGAAGAGGCACGCGGCGCCGTGCAGGCCATACAGGCCGCCCTGCTGGATGCAGGGGTGAACATCCATGACATCGACTATATCAGCACACACGGAACCAGCACCTCCGAAAACGACTCGATTGAGACGCTGGCCATCAAGACCGTATTCGGCGATCATGCAAAAAATGTCCCGGTCAGCAGCCCCAAAAGCCAGATGGGCCATCTCATCGGGGCAACGGGCTGTGCGGAGTTGATTACCTGCGTCAAGGCGATAGAGACCAACACCCTGCCGATGACCATGAATCTCAATGACCCTGACCCCGAACTGGATTTGGACTATGTACCCAATAAACCCCGAAAGGCCAAAGTCGAAATCGTCATGAGTGAATCGTTTGGTTTTGGCGGGCAAAATAATGTCTTGATTCTCCGCCGCTTTGCGGAATAATATAGTGTTGTTGTAAGCTTAAATTGAATGTAAAGAAGAAAAGCCATGATTGACATAAAACTGATTCGGGAAAACCCACAAAAATTCATAGACGCCGCAAAAGCCAAAAAGATTAAGGTTGATATTGACCGCCTGCTTGCAGTCGATGCGGAATTACTGGATATCAAGAAGAAACTTCAGGATCTTGTCACCGAAAAAAATCGCATCGGCAAGGACATCCCAAAGCTTGCCCCGGACAAGAAGAACGAAGCCCTTGTGACGCTTTCAGCACTCAAAGAACAAGAGGCTTGTCTTAACGAACAGATCAAAAACATCCAGCCGGAATATGATGCCCTCATGGGGCAGGTCGCTCAACCGGCCGCCCCGGAAGTGCCGCTGGGTGAGGACGATACGGAAAATGTTGAACTTCGAACCTGGGGAACGATTCGCCAATTTGATTTTGCGCCGAAGGACCACGTTGAACTCGGCATGAATCTCGGCATCCTTGATATCGAGCGAGCCGTCAAACTGGCCGGAACACGCAATTATTTCCTGAAAGGTGACGGTGCTCTTTTGCATTGGGCGGTCCTGCGATTTTCCATGGACCACATGGTCGCCAAAGGCTATATACCCATGTCCGTGCCGCTATTGATGCGGGACGAGGTCATGATGGGAACAGGTTACTTCCCCGGATCCGAAGAACAAACTTACCAGATGGAGCGGGACACCTTGAATCTTGTCGGAACAGCGGAAGTACCCGTCACCGCTTATCATTCAGGCGAAATCCTGAGAGAAGACCAGTTACCCGTGAAGTCCGTCGCGTTGAGCACCTGTTTCCGCCGTGAGGCCGGTGCGGCAGGAAAGGATACGCGAGGCCTTTACCGTATCCACCAGTTCGATAAGGTTGAGCAGGTCATCATCGGTGAAAACGATGAGCAAAAAAGTATCGACTATCACAAAGAAATTCTGACTAATTCAGAGGACGTTTTGCAGGCGATGAAACTGCCCTATCGTGTGGTTAATGTCTGCACTGGCGACCTCGGACGCGGACAGGTTCAGAAATTCGACATTGAAACATGGATGCCGTCGCGAAACAGTTACGGCGAGACCCACTCGGCCAGCCGGTTTTATGAGTTCCAGGCTCGCCGGATGAATTTACGATATAAAAACGCCGCGGGCAAAAACGTTTTTTGCCACACGTTGAACAATACCGTGATTGCGTCGCCGCGTGTTCTGATCCCGATTCTGGAACTGTATCAGAATGCCGACGGCTCGGTGACAATCCCGGAGGTGTTACGACCTTACATGCACGGCAAGGAGGTCATTCAGGCAAGATAAGACTATCTTGAGGGCCGAACGTGAAACGAAGGAGCTTTAACCAGTCGGATCATATCCGCCTGAACATTCGATGGCTGAATGAGCGTTTTCAGATGCGGCCATTCATCGCCGAACACGTTTTTTCTACCTGTCCGATGCTGCCGCTGTCAGTAGCCTTTATTGCCGGGATCATCATTACCGATCAGTTGGGTATTTCATACGGGTTTCTGATTTGTCTGGCCGGGTTCTGTTCGGCTGGATTGTTGGGCTCATTTCGATTCGCGGCAAAAATAAAAACCTATATCGTCTTCATGTGTGCAGTCAGCCTGTTCTTTTGTCTGGGGGCTGCGCGTACTATTTATATCCGTCAAGAGCCGCCCGTTCATATCAGCCGGTGTTTAAAGAATGAGCGTGAACTGGCCACACTTCGCGGAATCGTCCGGTCTCAGGTTCTTGTCAATGAACAAAGCAGTAATTTTTCAAGCATTCCCTGGCTGAATTCAGGAAGCTCTTTTTACCTGTCCGTCAGCGCGATCAAAACCGCATCCGGCTGGCAGAAATCACGCGGTAACGTCCGCGTGCAAATCGGCGAACCGGCCCGTCATATCACGCCGGGAAATACCGTGCAGGTTTACTGCTGGCTGAGCCGTTTTTCGCCGCCAGCCAATCCCGGCCAGTTTGACCTGCGAAAACACATGCACCGCCGAGGCGTGTTCGTCGCCGCCTCGGTCCCGGTCGCGGAGGGCGTAGAAGTCATCGGCAATGATTCGTCGCTGCTTTTTGGCCTTCGCTCAGCGTTCTATCGCTTTGCCGCCGACAACCTGCTGGATGAGACGATGACGGACCCTGATGTACAGTCATTGACATCGGCCCTGCTGCTCGGCCGGCGAAGCCATTTGGATCCGGTGATCATTGCGGCGTTTCAGAAAACAAATTTGGCGCATTTCATCAGCCTGTCCGGAATGCATGTGGGTATTTTGGCCGGTTCTTTGTGGGTTTTGCTTCGTACGGCACAAATCCCAAAACGTCCACGTGCGGTGGTGTGCATCATCCTGATCGTCATTTATGCCCTCATTGTACCGCCACGTGCGGCCACGATGCGAGCTGTTTTCCTGAGTTCTTTTTTCTTCGTTTCAACACTATTGCACCGCCGAACCAGTCCGGTCAATACGCTGGCATTATCGGCGGCCGTTTTACTGTTCGCCCGTCCGTATGAACTCTTCTTGGCGGGATGGCAACTGTCTTTTCTGTCCGTACTCGGAATTATCGTCTTCTACAGGTCCGTTCAATACCAACTCCTGAATCGTTTTTTTTATCCATTAATCCTGCTTTTAAAAAATCGATTCATAACGATTCAGCATTTTCTATACGGCATTATTGAACTGCTCGCCGTCGGCATCTCGGCCTGGATCGTAATCGCCCCGATGCTGCTGTATTATTTCGGGCGGATCAATCCGCTGTCACCTCTCTGGACGGTCCTTGTTTTTCCGGCGGTACTTGTCATTTTATACACGGGGTTTATGAAAATCGTCCTGACACCCTTGCTGCCGACATTGGCCTCGCTGTTGGGGCTTATCCTAAACATGGCGGCTCATCTGCTTGAAAAGACCGTCGTGCTGCTTTCCAAAACGGACCTTCTTCAATTTGCCTCTGGTCGCCCGGGGGTACTTTTCATCTGTCTCCTTTATCTTTTTTTAGCCGTCACTTTTTTTCTTCCTTATCGGTATGTACGATGCAGAAAGTTGTTTTTGTCAATGCTGTTGATTTGTTTTCTTTTTCCCTTTATCTCACGGAAAGCCGAAAGTGTTCATGAATCAACTTTTGAAATGACGTGCCTGTCGGTCGGGCACGGTCAGACGATCGTTGTCTCGGCTCAGGGCAAACGACATTTTCTGTTTGATGCAGGCTCGATCACAAATCAGGACATCGCGAGAAAGACAATCGCCCCGTTTTTACAACACCACAGCATCTTTGATCTGGATGCGATTTATCTCAGCCACGGGGACATGGACCATATTAATGCTGTGCCGGATATTACTGCGACAGTGCCGGTTAAGCATATCTTTGCCAACTCAGCACTGCTGGAAAATACAAAACAGCCGTCATTAGAGAAGCAGTTGATCACACGGCTTGAAGAACTTGGACTTCGGCTCGAACCTATTCAAGATAACTCCTATGGGCGGCTGACGACCAAAAGCCTCTGGCCCCCGCCGGACGTTGCATGCGATAATTCAATCGCTGAAAACGACCGTTCTGAAACTCTGCTCTTGTACTATGCGGGAAGGAAAATCCTGCTTTGCGGAGACATTGAAAGAACGGCTCAGAACCGATTCCTTGACTTGTATCCGACGCTGAACGTCGATGTAATGGTTTTGCCACATCACGGGTCAACCACAAACCTGGATACGAATTTTATTGAACAACTCGACCCCGAAATCATGATCGCAAGCTGCTCGTTAAAGAATCTCGCAAATGCCTATACACCCGCAGAAAACTCAAACAGAAAAATCTTTTATACCGCTATCGATGGTGCCGTCACAGTAAAAATAAAAACCGACGGCACACTCCGCACCGACGGCTTTTTGAAATCACCATAAAAATCAAAACCACCATCCGCCACAGGCGGATTCCATGATTTTGATATTTACTATCTAATTTTTAATTTGATTATCGTGTATGAACCACGATCTCAACGCGACGGTTCTTGGCCTTGCCTGATGAACTCGAATTGCTGGCAACCGGACGGCTTTCACCGCAGGCCACCCCTCGAATCGCCTCGGCTCGAACTCCGCGATCAACCAGATAACGTAAAACCGTCAACGCACGTTCGGCCGACAGATCCCAGTTGTCTTTGTAGAGATTCTTGGTCTTTCGGATCGGATCAGTATCCGTATGGCCGACCACGTCGATCGCTTTGCCGGAATACCGTTCACGCAGAACGCCATAGATATGATCCAGTTCGGAATTGGTTGCCGTCTTCAAATCAGATTTTCCGGAATTAAAGAGGATCGCATTCGGCAGCGTCACCGTAATCGTACCGGCGGCTTCATCGACCTTAACATCACCCTTAAAACCGGTATCCTGTGCCGAGGCCTTTTGTGACTTCAGCGCGTTTAGTTCGCTCTGACAATTGGCAAGCTGCTGATTCAACTGACCCTGATCAGACGCTGAACCGTCGAGCGATGCGACGCAGTTCTCATAGAGCCCCTTCAGGTTCTGGTGCTCCACTTCGAGGGAACTGTATTTCTTTTTCCAATTCGTACAACCGGTCAAAACGGTTGCCACACCCATCATTGCACAAACCAAGATTATTGTTCGAACACTGCGTTTCATAATGACCTCCATTTCGTTCTATCGAAATTGCTAAAAACCATACAAGTTTATGAGGATACTCTGTATCCAATCATAGAAGATAATAACGGCAAAGACGGCCATTGACAAGAACGGACCGTACGGAATTTGTCTCATTTTTTTAAAAATTGCCTGATACAGCGCCCACAGGATGCCAAAAAACGGCGCGATAAAAAACGCCAGTACCACCCATTTGGCCCCGATGATCGCTCCAGCGGCCCCCATCAGATGGACATCTCCCAGTCCCATCGCCTCCTTATTGAAGGCCAGGGTACCGAAAATTCGGGTCGCCCAAACAACTGTACAGCCGGCCAAATAGCCTTCCAGACTGCCCAAAAGCCCTGAAATAACCGGATATTCGATGAAATTGGCCCATTTTTCCGAAATCGCCGGGATTTGCGTGACTTTTAGGGCCACAACTGCCCCGAGGATGACAGGCAGCAAAAACAGCGTTTCTTTGAGCACTTCTTTACGGTCATTATAATCATGCTCGTCATCAAAGGGCTTGGCGTTGTCGATATCGTCGATTTCCTCTCCCTCGGCCATTTCATAGCTGGGTTTGATCAGACCCGTTTTCAGGGCAATCAGCGACACGATCAGCCCGATCGCTCCACCCAGGGCAACGGCTGCCGGGTCAGGGGAACCGGCCGCAGCAGGAAAAAGGCCGACCCCCGGAGAGGCGATCACAAAGGGGGCCGCTGCAGAGCCTGCAAAGCCGATCAAGGTTACGAACCAGCAGAGTTCCAGGGGGATAATGAATAACTCCATGTCGATAGCCGAAGCGGCCAGAAAACTCGCCACAAGGGTCATCGTCACCAGATAAAACAGCCAGCCGCCGCCGAAAAAAAACTGCTGGAAGGCAGACGTTCCGGCAATACCGGTCTGACGCAGATTAAACCAAAAAAAGAACAGATACACCCCGCCGAATAAAACGGCTGTCAGTAACTCGACAATAAAATAGCGGCACGAGATCGGCGCCTTGCAATCGGGACATTTGCCCCGCAATATCACCCATGAAAAAAGCGGGATGTTGTTGTAGAACCGGATCGGCGTCTCGCAGGCCGGACAGGCCGAGGGCGGACTGACAAGCGACTTATTCCGAGGCAAACGATAGATCACCACGTTCAGGAAACTCCCCAAGCAGGCTCCGAACGCAAAGATGAACACCAGCCAAATCCATTCGACTGCCATAGTTTACCGCCTTCCCTATTTCTTTTTGGATTTCGGTTTTACCTTTTTGGCTTTCGCCGATACCTGACGTTCAACAACACCCGCAACAGTCATGGGCAACCCAAACAGCCGGATGAATCCTGTCGCATCGCTGGGGTTGTATTCTTCGCCCATGGTGAAGCTGGCCAGATGCGGATTATAGAGACTCTTGGGACTCTTAACACCAGCCAGGGTCGCCTGCCCCTTATAGAGTTTCAGCCGAACGCTGCCGGTCATGTTCTCCTGCGTTACATCCACAAACGCATCCAGCGCCTGACGCAGTTTGCAGAACCATTGGCCGTTATAAACCATCTCGGCATATTTCAACGCAATATGCTGTTTGTAGTGGGCCGTATCCCGGTCCAGCACCAGCATCTCCAGTGCCCGATGAGCCGTACATAGAATCGTTCCACCGGGCGTCTCATACACACCCCGCGATTTCATGCCAACCAGTCGATTTTCCACCAGATCCGCCTGACCAACACCATGCAGCCCGCCGATGTCATTCAGCGTTTCGATCATTTTCACACCGCCAACTGCCCGGCCGTTCAACTTGACGGGGATGCCTTTCTCAAAACCGACTTCAACATAATCCGGTTTATTGGGAGCTTTCGATATCGGCCGGCTCATGACAAACAGGTTGTCCTTCGGCTCGTTCCACGGGTCCTCAAGGTCGGCCCCTTCATGGCTGATATGCCACAGGTTCCGGTCCCGCGAATAGATTTTCTTTTTCGATTGGTCAATCGGAATATTGCGTGCTTTGGCATAGTCAACCGCCGCTTCCCGGCTGGTCAGTGTGAAGTTCGGATCTTTCCACGGCGCGATGATCTTCAGCTTCGGGTCGAGTGCCAAAAACGTCAACTCAAACCGGACCTGGTCATTGCCCTTACCGGTCGCTCCGTGGGACACAGCCGTTGCGCCAGTCTGGTGAGCGACATCGACCTGATGCTTGGCGATCAGCGGCCGGGCGATACTGGTTCCCAACAGATAACCGTTTTCATAGATCGCCCCGCTTTTGAGCATCGGCCAGAGATAATCTTCAACAAATTCTTTACGCAGGTCTTTAACGATGCACTTTACCGCACCGGTCGCCATTGCCTTCTTCTGGATACCAACCAGTTCGCTGCCCTGACCGAGCTCGGCGGCAAACGCCACAACCTCATAGCCATACGTTTCCTTCAGCCACGGCAGGATCACACTCGTATCCAGCCCGCCGCTGTAAGCCAAAACAACCTTTTCTGCTTTTTTCGTCGCCATCTGTAATTTCCTGTTAAAAATATTTGTACTATCTGTTGAATGGCTGGATTATACGGTGAAATGGAGAAAATAACAACAATCTCTACTGAAATTTAAGCGTGTTTTTTTTGCCCTTTAAATGGGCTATTGAACGGGTGATAATCTGGAATAGACGATCTGTCGCATGCGGTCTTCGTCCGGTTCGTCGCCGATGAAGATCTTGTACTGAGCCATGGCCTGACGGATGAACATCTCGGCACCATTGACCACCGTTGCTCCGGCGGCTTTGGCTTGTTTCAACAAAAGCGTTTCAAGCGGATTATAGACCGTATCAAAGACCGTCATGTCGGCTTTGAGAACGCCTTCCGGCACCGGCGATACGTCCACATTCGGATGCATCCCCAGACTCGTGCAATTGACCACCACCGACACGTCCATTGCAGGCAACTCATCAATTCCGGCCGCCCGGCAGCGAAATTCCTGGGCCAGCGACTCGGCCTTTTTAGCTGTACGATTATACACCGTCACCCTGGCCCCCACATCCACTAATCCCGCCACGACCGCACGGGCCGCACCGCCGGCCCCGATGACCGCGACCTTCACGGCATGAAGGCTATGCTTATCGCCACCCATCGCGGCAACCAGCGCATCCATCGCCCCGCTGTAATCCGTATTGTATGCGCTCAACAGCCCGTTAAAACCGATCTTCAGCGTATTAACGGCACCGATCGTCTCGGCCAGATTGTCCACATAATCGCCTCGCTGATTGGCAAAATCCAGTGCATGCGTCTTGTGCGGAATTGTGATACTGAACCCGCCAAAGCCCATCTTTGAACGGCTCAGTACATTCTGTAAAAATTCATCAAATTCCTGCTCTTCCCCTTCAACCAAAAACTGCAGATGGATCGCATCAATCTTGTTGGAATCAAAGCAGGCATTGTAAAGGACCGGGCTTATCGAGTGTGCAACCGGGTTCCCGACGACACCGAATATTTCGGTTGCTGCGTCCAGATGGTCCCAGCGGTACAATTGCTTCATGTCGGCCACGGATATCTGCCCGGGGGCCGTGGCGGCATCTTCATCGAGCGAGGCAAATGTCAGGAATGATCCGAATTTTTTTGCCAGAATACGGCTGATCTGTCCGGCCGGACCCATCGCAAACGCAATCACAGGGCTGTCGGCCTGGTGCAGCAAGTCAAACGCCACAAAACAATCGTTGATATGCTTGGCCTTGTAAACGATCTTCGGGATCGCCTCCGGATAAACCGAAAGGATCGATTCGTATTCCAGATTCAGATTTTCAAACGGCCCTTTGAAATTATGGCGAGACAGGATCAATTGCGTACTCGGATACTGCTCAAGCATAGCGCGGATCACCGATTGAACATCGGGATGTTTAAAGCTTTGAAGTTCAACATCCACAAAATCGGCACCCGCGACAATTGCGGCCCGCAAAATACTCAACCGCAGCGACATCTCCAGGTCGGCGACGCCCCCTTCGGCTTTGGCTCGACAGGTCACGATGGTCTCAAGGTTATGCTTTCTGACATAATTAATGAGTTCCGTGACAACTTCCGGACACGGATTGTCCAGCGAGTCCGTCCGTATCTCGATTATTTCAGCGCCTTGTTCACTGGCAGACTGCGCCTGCACGGCAAAGCTTGCCGGGTCTTTCGCTAAAATTGAAACTGCCAGATAACTCATGCTTACACGTATATCCGACCGTTTTACGAAATGCAAGTGCATTTTTTACGGCATGGCTGATTTTGCCTTTTCGGTTTTAGGAACAGCATATTTTACAGAACACCCATAAGGCTGCGTTTTTTGCGTTGTAACGGTCTTTGCAGCCGTTAATTCGGACAGTGCCTGATCGGCATAATTGATATATTTTTCAGGCTTCTTTCCCAGCGGCGCATTATCGATCGCGCCCTGATAAGCGATCTGTCCCTTAGCATCAACGATAAACAGATGCGGGGTGGTTTTAGCGCCATACAGCTTTCCGACTTTGCCGTCGGCATCCAACAACACCGGCTGTTTTAACTGATGCTGTTCGGCCCAGGCCTTATTGGTTTCGGCTGTCGCATAATGGGTACTGTTAATCGTCAGCCATACCACCTTTTTGTCAGCATATTTCGCCGCCAGGTCTTTCATCGTGTGCGTTTTTTTGTTGTAATGGGCCTTGACGAACGGACAGTCATAATTGGCCCACTCCAGCACCACGACATGGCCGAGAAGTTTGCTTAACTGAACTTCTTTACCGTTAGCGTCGGTCAATTTAAAATCCGGAGCTTTTACCGGTTCGGCGGACATGGCAAGCCCTGCCAACACCAAAAAGCTGACAAATACCGTTTTATATTTAACATTTAATCTCATTGTACACACCTTTCCGTTTTTGCATGTTTAGTAAGTCAATCCATCTGTATCGTAGGTCTATACGGTCGATGCAGACGGCGGTTTACCAAAATCAAAAAAAATCTCGACTAGAATGAATAAATTGGGGATTTCTTCATCTCCGAAGATCTATTCGATGGGAATCATCACTTCGTTTCGCCTCATAAACCATAGCTCAAAGGGTGGATTATAACGGGCAAAGATCGGTTCTGCCGCAGCAACCAGCCCTTTTCGTTTTATGAACTCCTGTAAAGAAGCTTTCTTTGCTTCATACCGCTTTTGGCTCCAGGTGCCTGAATACCGGATAGCAGCAACGCGTTGAGCAGGGATTTCATTAATGACAACCTCAGGGTCCAAGGGTTGCGGCAGGGTTTGCAGAGAATATTTTGAAGGCATGACAAAGCTGACAGCGTATTGCTGTCCTGATCGCTGCTGAGTGACGGGAGCGGTCATCGAAATCTTTTCAGAGTCTGCTTTCTGAATAACAGGAGCGGTCATTGAAATGGATTCCTGCGCCTTGTTTTCTCCCGAGATGTACCGGAACAGCCGTCTGAAAGCAACATTGCCGGCATCCTTAAAGTCCGCATCCACCCTCGTCTCAGCAATGAGATAAGGGTTATATTGGCGAATTTCAAACTCGCCTACCTTCTCGAGGACCGTATATGTTGGTTTTTCAATTCCCACGGCACACGAACATAATAAAAAGGGTAAACATAATACGATTGACAACAGGATGGATCTTACTGTTTTCATAAAAAGCCCTTTCGCTATTCATCTCCAAATCTCAATTCCTTTAGAAAAAGAAACCGTTTTAAACGGCTTCAATGCCAACTAACGAGACGTCATCTCTGAGGTTGACATGGCAGGCCCAGTTTTCCAATGATTTCATGACCGCATCCAGCGTTGGCTCAATCGCCGCATCGCGGTTGCGTTGAAGGGTTTCCAGCAGGCGGTCTTCGCCAAACGGAATGTCACGGGAACTGAGGGCCTCGACGACACCGTCGGTAAACAAAATCAATTTGTCAGCCGATTCAAGATGGATTTTTTCTGAACGGTAATCGGCCTCGGGGATAATCCCGATCGGATAGCTTTGAGTTACGATGATTCGCGGAACTTGTCCCTGCCGTATCAGAATCGGCCCGGGGTGTCCGGCTGAACAAAATGAAAAAACTCCTGTTTGGGTATCCAGCACCCCGTATAGAATCGTAAAAAACATTCCAGTCTGCATGTCTATCGGGTACTTGGCATTGAGCCGTGCGAAGACCTCTTCGGGCGAAAGCAGATTTGGCCCGTTCTGGCGGGGTCGCAGGTCCTGACTGAGCGAAAAAGATTGCAGCGAGGCTCGAACGCCGTGTCCGCAGACATCCAGCACATAAACCACCGTGTACCTATCATCAAGCTGCATAATATTCAGCGTATCGCCAGCCAACTCCTGACACGGACGAAATCGCCAAGCATAGCGGTATGCGTCAGTATTCGGCAATTGCTTTGGAAGCTGAGCCTGTTGAATCTCTGCAGCTGCCTGCAGATCGCGTTTGAGCTGAGCATTGGCTTGGCGAAGCGACTCTTCGGCCAGACGCCGTTGCGTGATATCAGACTGGACCCCGATAAAATGCGTGGTCTTGCCCAGATCATCCCGGACCGGTGTAATGGACAGCCGGTTCCAGAACGGCGTGCCGTCTTTTTGGTAATTGAGGATTTCCACAATGCACGAATCCTCATCGACCACTGCTTTGCGAATCGCCTGCTTGGCCTCGGGGTCAGTGTCGGCCCCTTGGAGAAAACGGCAGTTGCGACCGATCACCTCATCATATCCATACCCGGTTATCGTGGTAAACGCTCGATTGGCATAGATGATCGGCATGTCGGGCTGGGTGCAGTCAGAGATGACAACACCCTCAGCCGTCGACTCCAGCGCGCGTTCCTTCAGCAAACGCCACACCTTTTCAATTTCCATGCGAGTGTCCTTTGTTGAATCGGCATTTATTAATTCACTTCCAACCATCATACTTAATCCTTCCTGATAATCAACACTCCACGTCTTTGCCCTTATACATATTCAGTGCATAAAAGAGCCTGTATTGTACGTGTATACGGTCAATGACGTTGCCGGTTTGCCAAAATCAAAAAAAACGGCGTTTTTTCAACTTCAGGGCTTGTTTTTTACGATAGATAGCATAGAGTGATTTCACGGCAGCGAATTTGAACGAACCGCTTATCCGGCCTTAAATCCCTATATTAAAATGACCTTACATAAAACGACAATCTCACTGTTCTGTGCGGCGATGCTGCTGACGGCCGGGTGCGGACCCCGCAAAGACCCATACGCTCCGGTCATTTCCACGCCGCAACGGACCTCTGGTGAAATTCTCGGTTACTCCATCCAGAATCGTCCGATCGAACTGTTCACCGTCGGCACCGGCTCGCAAACGGTGCTTATCATTTCCACCATTCATGGCAATGAAGACGCCGGAACCCCGCTAGTTGGGAAGCTCATCGGTCATCTCAAACGGCGTCCCCAACTGCTGGATTCATATACTATCCTGATCGTTCCGGTTGTTAATCCGGACGGCCGGGCTTTGCGAACCCGCGGCAATGCCGCCAGCGTTGACCTGAACCGCAACTTCCCGTCGGATAACCGCATCAACAACGCCCATTTCGGCATCCACGGACTGAGCGAGCCGGAATCGCAAATCCTGCATGATCTGATCGTCCAGCGTAAACCGCTACGTATCGTCAGTCTTCACCAACCGTACGGCTGTTTGGATTATGACGGCCCCGCCGCAGAACTTGCGCACGCCATGCGGCTTTACTGCACGCTGCCGGTTCGAAAGCTCGGCGCCCTGCCCGGTTCACTCGGCTCGTTCGCAGGAGTGGACCAAATGATCCCCATTATCACGATGGAATTGAAGGGCTCTGATTCGGGGCTGACCGCCAATGCGTTGTGGGCCCAGTACGGAACAGCACTGCTGGCGTTTATCACGTATCCCCATTCGCCCTACTGACTGTCACATGTTGTCATTCCCGTGAAGACAGGAATCCAGCGTTACCGCCATTGCTTGCATCATAGCCGCTCCCTCACTGCTGGCATCACATCGTGTCGATGATGGTATTGAAGGTTTTACTGGGGCGCATGTGGTTGGCGGCTAACTCGGGTGCGGGCAGATAGTAGCCGCCGATATCGACGGGTTGGCCCTGTGCGGCGAGCATTTCTTCGTTGATTTTACTTTCATTTTCCTGCAGGGCTTTGGCGATCGGTGCAAACTTGTCTGCGAGGCCTTTGTCTTTGGATTGTGCGGCCAGCGCCTGTGCCCAGTAAAGGGCCAGGCAGAACGTACCGCCCCGGTTGTCGATCTCGTTGACCTTGCGAGACGGGGAGCGGCCGTTTTCCAAATACTTGGCGATGGCAATATCGAGTGTTTCGGCGAGAACCGCGGCCTTTTGATTGCCGGTTTTCTGTGCGATCAGTTCAAACGATGGCACGAGCGCACAGTATTCGCCCAGTGAATCCCATCGCAGGTGCCCTTCCTTGAGAAACTGCTGGACATGCTTGGGCGCCGAACCGCCGGCACCGGTTTCAAAGAGTCCGCCGCCGTTCATCAGCGGTACGATTGACAGCATCCGGGCGCTGGTTCCCAGTTCAAGGATCGGGAACAGGTCGGTCAGGTAATCACGCAGAACATTGCCGGTCACGGAAATTGTGTTCAGTCCTTTGCGAATTCTGTCCAGTGAGAACCGCATGGCCTTGTCCGGCTTGGTGATACGAATATCAAGTCCGGCGGTATCATGTTGGGGCAGATACTTTTTGACTTTTTTAATAATCTGCGCATCGTGCGCGCGGTTTTTATCCAGCCAGAAAATCGCGGGCACACCGGCAGCTTTGGCGCGAGCAACCGCCAGTTCAACCCAGTTTTGGATCGGGGCGTCTTTGGCCTGGCACATTCTGAAAATATCCCCGGCTTCTACAGGCTGAGACATGAGACAGTTGCCGGTTTCATCGACTACACGAATCACACCATCGGCGGGCGCCTCGAATGTCTTATCATGCGAGCCGTATTCTTCCGCTTTCTGGGCCATGAGGCCGACGTTTGACACACTTCCCATCTTAGACGGGTCAAACTGGCCGTGCTGCTGACAGTCTTCGATGATCTGCTGGTACATCGTCGCATAACACCGGTCCGGAATCATCGCCACGGTGTCCTGAAGCTGGTCGCCAGCGTTCCACATTTTGCCGCCGTCACGGACGACGTTGGGCATGGACGCATCGACAATGATGTTATTCGGTACGTGCAGGTTGGTGATGCCTTTTCGGGAATCAACCATTGCCAGACTGGGGCGATTTTTGTAAACCGCATTAATGTCGGCTTCAATCTCGGCACGTTTATCGGCGTCCAGTTTGTTGAGCTTGTCCAAAACATCGGCAAGGCCATGATTGACATTGGCACCGATCTGTTTGAGGACGTCGGCATGTTTTTCGAGTGCGTCTTTGTAGAACACCGAGACGCAATGGCCGAAGATGATGGGGTCGGATATCTTCATCATTGTCGCTTTCATGTGCAGCGACAGGAGACAATCCTCTTTTTTGGCAGCGTCGATCTGTTCGGCATAGAACCGGCGCAAGGCGGTGACGTTCATGACGGCGGTATCGGCGACTTCACCTTCCAGCAGTGCGAGGCCCTCTTTGAGGACGGTTGTGTTGCCGTCAGCGGCGACGAATTCAATGTTGACCTTACAGGCCTTGTCCATCGTCACCGACTGTTCGGTGCCGTAGAAATCCTTCTCGGCCATGTGGGCCACGCGGGCTTTTGAGCCGGAGGCGGGCCAGGGCTTCATCATTTTGTGCGGGTGCTTTTGGGCGAATTCCTTGACGGAGGCGGCGGCCCGGCGGTCGGAGTTGCCTTCCCGCAAGACGGGATTCACGGCGGAGCCAAGGACTTTGGCAAAGCGGGCCTGCAATTGTTTTTCGGCTTTGGTTTTCGGCTCTTCAGGATAGCTCGGAATATCGCAGCCCTTTTGCTGCAGTTCGGCGATAGCGGCTTGGAGTTGAGGAATCGAGGCGCTGATGTTGGGCAGCTTGATGATGTTGGCCTCGGGCGTTTTGGCCAGTTGGCCCAGCTCGCCGAGGTCGTCGGGCATCTTTTGTGCGTCGGTGAGATTTTCGGGGAAATTGGCGAGTATGCGTCCGGCCAGCGAAATGTCTTTGGTTTCGACTTCAATATCGCATGCCTTGGCATAGGCCCTGACCACGGGCAGAAGTGCAACGGTGGCTAATGCGGGGGCTTCGTCTACGTTTGTCCAGATAATCTTAAATTTCGCCATTTTTTCCCTGTTTTCCTGAATTGCCGAGTTGAGTTAATCCTTAGAACACATTTCCTAATGCGGGTGTTCATACGATGTGCTATCAGGCGTGCATCCTACTGTTTGGCGGGAAAATGTCAATGGAAATCGGAATTATCTGCGTTTTTGGCGATTAAATGAGGCTTCTTGTGGGATTTTGGGGTGTATTCCTGATCCCAAACGTGTCCAAAACTGCGCCAACATGCGCCCAAACGGCGCCATTTTGTGCCAGTAATGCGCCAAAGTTTGCCATTTCTTGCCACGAATTAACACCCATTGACACGAAATTAATATTAAGAACTTATGAACTCGAGAACATAAGAACTTGAGAATGTGGCTGTCCCCTGCGCTGGCGCTTCGGGCTTTTGTGGGGGGTCGCTCTCGTATTTACTTGTCAGCTTCCAGCTCTCGGCTTTCAGCGGGCGGTTTTTCCGCCGACGAAATCATTATCGCATAAATTAGATGAATGTCAAACATTTTTTGATTTTTGACGAGATTTAGAGGATTTTTTTTGACAGGATTAACGGGATTTAACAGGATTTTTTTGCTCTACGAGGGGCCTCATCGTTGATTCTTAAAGGATATTCGACCCTTTCAGGGTCGGGGGGTTGGGGGGATGCTACGGACCCCGCATTTCGCTTGGCTCATACGGGGCTATTGTTGTTCAACCGCGATGCGGTTTTTTTAAACGGCCGGCAGGATGCCGGCGTTACGGTGGGAGAAATTCCGCCCTCCGTTATGTTCACAACTCTTATGCCCTTCACACAGAGATGTCCAGAATTTCTCATATGGCATGATATCTTCATGGCTTGCACGCCAGCGTGCATCGATGCCATCCCATCCATTCCCCTGAAAAATTTGCCCACAGACAGGACATTGACGCGGCAGTTTCTTTGGCATAGCTTTTTGGCAGCACAGACAGTCTGTGCAATTGGCCTTTTCCTTTTTTGACTGTTTCTGATGAAATTAATGGACCAGAGCCTTTAGTTTCACTCTCGTCTTCCTGTTTTGTGGATTTTGGTTCTTTTTCGCTCTTATTTTTTTTTTGTAATATCAGTTAGGATTTTGTCTTCTACTGCCGTATTTTCAGGAGCCGCTCTTTGTAATCAGTTATTAGAAATTCACTAAATATATTAACAACTCCAACAACCCTTTTTTCTTGTTGTAAAATCGAGTATAAACTGAATCTGTTTTCCTTATCGCGCAATACATCATAAATGTACTTATATAGATTTAAGTTGCCGCTATATCTACTTTGTTGAAATCCGACAAAAAATTTCTTTATTTTTTCACTATACTTGAAAATATCGCCTTCTTCTATTGTTGCCGTAATGAAATCTTTCGATGCTTTCATTATGTCATTGACAAAACTACAATCCATTAAAGTAGGATAATCCCTTTCCATTTCATCCTCTAAATCCCTGTCAAAAAGAGATTGGCCTGAAAAATGCTGAAAAAATATAATACGATATTTTTGTTTGCAACATGCCAACATACGAGGATCTGGTTCCGAAAGAGATTGGTAAGCTTTTTTAATTCGTAGAAATAATTCTTCTGAGATTTCTCGGCTTAACAAAATTTCGGAAAGATTTTCCACGTCCTCTGGCACTTCGACCAATCTTTCAACTAACGCCCTTGTTTCTTCTATTTTTAAATCACTATATAACCGCGTCATATTTTTCTTAATATTTCCGTCAAGATTCCTTACCTCATCTCTTATTTTTAAATGTCTATCAAAAACTGCTTTACTTTCTTCTTCTATATCCTTCACATTTTTAACTTGTCTTGATATATATATACCAAGACTAATAGCCAAAAGACCAACTACTATCCCTACCACTGTAAGCAATATCCCATAAAATGATAAAGCATGAGAGGCACCTGATATACTGGTATTAACGCTATTTATTGCTTTGTCGTTACATTGGATTTGGTAGTCAAATTTCTTGTCAAACTCTTCTCTTGTCTGATGCATGTTATCCGTCAAGTCGGCTACTTCTTTTTGAAGATTGACGTATTTTTCTGATTGAGCACTTATGTCCTTTTGCATTTGTGCAATTTGTAGTTGCGACAAAGTGGCCTGATTGGGATCAGTGGCATAAACAATTGCGGTAAAAATAAATAGTCCAAGTACAATAAACTTTTTCATTAATTTTCTCCCTTTTCATATCATCTACCCTGATTAATGTGTATTTGCTGGTAACATTATACCGGATAAAGAAGTCCGTGAAAAGGGCTTTTTCTCTCTATTGCTTTTGAAAGAAACAATTAGATTTCTGCGTGGGCATAGCCCACCCTGCGTTTTATGGGTTCGGAACATGCACGGCCATTATACTGCCCTTACAGGGCGATCCATCTGATGACCCTCTTCCTACCCAGGGCGTTGCCCTGGGCTAAATTGCACTGCACCTTCGGTGCGAAAGGATCGGGCGACGCTGGAAATATGCGTTAATTGTTGGGCGGGATGCGTAATACTCATCGGGCGACTTACGTCGCCGCGCTTTTAGTGCCATCGTGTCACTGCCGTTCCACGCTTTTGCTGGGCGGGGGTGCGCGGCCCCATCGGGCGGCTTGCGCCGCCTCGCTTTTGTTGCTGGCTGGAAACGGGACATAAAATGTCTTTGTTGTGGGTTATATGGGAGGATTCTTTTGACATCGGAGGGGTTGGGGGGTATGCTATTGCGTTTTATCGGGATGTCGCGGGCGTCCCGTGGGCTTTTGTGATGGATTACGGAAATATCGGCTTGAGGCAGGATACTTATCGACAGATTGTTTCGGGAAACGACCGGCGTGTCGCGGCCGGGGTGTTGCGCGTCCTTCTCCGTCCGGCGGGTCTGTTGTACGGGCTAATTATCTCCGTTCGCAACCGGCTGTATGACCTCGGCATTTTAAAATCGCATTCGGTTGAGGTTCCGGTCATCTGCGTGGGGAATCTGACCGCCGGCGGGACGGGCAAAACCCCCCTTGTCATCTGGCTGTGCAACTATCTGACGTCGAAGGGCATCCACTGTGCGATTCTAACACGCGGCTATAAAACCAACGTCCGGCGAATGACGGATGAACCGGCGCTTTTGGCCAAGGCATGCGGGGATGTGCCGGTCATCGTCAACTCGGACCGTGTGGCGGGCGCTCGAAAAGCGATTGAAAAGTATCGCGCACAAATCCTCATCATGGACGACGGGTTCCAGCATCGACGGTTGCGGCGGGAACTGGACATTGTTACCGTCGACGCGACGTGTCCGTTCGGCTATGGACGTATCCTGCCGGCGGGGTTATTGCGGGAATCGCCGCGAGGGTTGAAACGTGCGGCGGCGGCTGTCATTACCCGCAGCGACCAGGTCCGGCCGGAAGAGCTGCGAGCCATCGAAACGAAAATCCGGGACATTGCGCCCGATTTGCCCATCGCTAAAACCGTTCATCAGCTAAAACATGCCGTGACGGTGAAAAATGAAGAAATTCCCCTGGACGCACTGGCCGGAAAACCCGTGTATGCCTTTTGCGGTATCGGCAATCCGGAGGCGTTCTTTTTGAGCCTCAAGCAGAGCGGGCTGGAGGTTGTCGGGACGATGATATTTGACGACCATCACGCCTATACGCAGGACGACATGCGCCGGGTTTTTGAGCAGGCCGATGCGTGCGGGGCCAAGGTTATCCTGTGTACGCAGAAGGATTGGGGCAAAAGCGCCCTGCTGGCCCCGAAATCCGGTCTTGTTTTTGCAACGCTGGCGATGGAACTGGACTTTGTCGAGGAATTTGATAGAATTACCGAACAGTTGATTGAAATATTAAAAATCAAAGATTAAATATCAAAATAGAGGAATCGCCTTCGGCGATGGCCCTTAAAATAGATCTCTCGGCTACGCTCGGGATGACATGGTGTGATTATTTGATTATTGTACCGCAACTATTCTGAAAGATGTGAGATGAGTTATACGAAATTATTGAAAGCCGTTACCCATCTCGGGGCACCAACGGTGCTTTTGGTGGGTGACTTCATGCTGGACAGCTATGTTTACGGCGATGCGCTGCGTATCAGCCCGGAGGCCCCGGTTCAGGTGCTGAAAGTCGTCGAGCGCCAACACGCCGGAGGCGGTGCGTCTTCGGTTGCCGCCGACATCACTACGCTGGGCGCTCAATGCCTGTGTGTCGGTGTGACCGGCAAAGATGCCAATGGGAAACTACTGCGAAACATCCTGCAGAGCATCGGAGCCGAGATCGACGGGCTGCTGGAAACCCAGGACCGTCCGACGATCACCAAAGAGCGTATTATCGGTTTGGCGCAGCATCGACATCGTCAGCAGTTGCTGCGTGTGGACGAAGAATGCACCGACCCGCTTTCCGAGCAGGACGCTCAGCGACTGCTTGCGACCTATCAAAAATCACTGACCGTCTGCGACATCGTCTGCCTGCAGGATTACAACAAGGGCGTCCTGACAGGCGCGTTTTGTCAGACATTGATCACACTGGCAAAAAAGGCCGGCAAAAAAGTATTAGTGGACCCGCCGATGGACCGTGATTATGCCAAGTTCAGCGGTGCAACGCTGATCACGCCGAACCGCAAAGAAACCTCACACGCCGTCGGCTTTGAGGTACTGACCATCGCCGATGCAGAGAAAGCTTCGCAAATCCTGCGTGACAAACTGCAGCTGGACACCGTCGTCATTACGCTGGATAAGGAAGGGGCTTTTCTGCGAACGGCCAACCTGGCAAAACAGGTGCCGACAATGCCGCGAAATGTGTACGATGTGACCGGTGCCGGGGACATGATGCTGGCCATGCTGGCCGTGGCGATGGCCGCCGACTGCGACGAAGAGACCAGCCTTCAGCTCGCCAACATCGCCAGCGGCATTGAAGTCGAGAAATTTGGCGTGGCCACTGTCAGCGTCGATGAGATCGTCAATGAGATCATTTCGACGCATAAGGGCAAGGCCGGAAAGATACTCCCTGCCGATGAGCTGGTCAAACATCTGGAATACCACCGTCAGCAGAAAGATACGATCGTCTTTACAAACGGCTGCTTTGATGTACTGCACCGCGGTCATATTGAGTATTTACAATTCTGTAAACAGCAGGGAGATGTCGTTGTTGTCGGTCTCAACAGCGACCGTTCAGTTCGACAACTCAAAGGACCCCAACGCCCGATCAATAACCAGCATGACCGCTGTGCTGTTTTGGCGGCATTGGAGAGCGTCGATTATATTTGCGTTTTCGATGAACCGGACCCATTGGCCCTGATCGAACAGGTTTGTCCCGATGTGCTGGTCAAAGGCGCCGACTGGGCCGATAAAGGCGTAATCGGCCGAGAGTTTGTGGAAGCCCGCGGCGGACGTGTTAAGCTGGCCCCGCTGGTCGATGGAAAAAGCTCAACAGGCACAATTGAAAAAATGAAGAACCTAAGCGGCCAATCTGAGCAAAAGGAATACTAATGGGCCAAAAAGCAATATTTCTTGATCGCGACGATACATTAATAGATGATCCGGGCTATATTAAGGATCCCGCCCAGATCAAACTGCTCCCCGGGGCCGCGGATGCGGTCATCCATCTCAAAAAGATGGGGTATCTGGTTATTATTATCACCAATCAGTCGGCCATCGCCCGTGGCTATATCACGGAAAAACAACTCGAAGAAATCCATCGAAAACTGAAAAGCCTTCTTTCCGCCGTAGGTGCCGTGATTGACGGCATTTATTATTGCCCTTATCATCCGGACGGCACCGTGTCAGGATTCGATCAGGAAAGCCATCTTCGCAAACCCAATCCGGGAATGCTGCTGAAAGCTGCAGAGGAACTCGGGATCGACCTGGAACAATCCTGGATGGTCGGCGACACCTATCGGGATATTCAAGCCGGCAAGGCCGCCGGTTGTCATACGATTCTGGTCGATGTCCCGGGCAAGACCCGCGAACTGGACACGGCCACTCCTCAGCCGGATCGAAAAGCCGTCAATCTGCGTGAAGTCGTCAATATTATCCGGATGTATGAATTTCATCAGAAGGCACAGGCCGCAAAAAAGAATCTGGCTGAAACATCACAAGAGCCTGTATCGGAAAAAGACGTCACCTCTGTTTCCTATACCAACAATAAACTGCCCGATGCAATAGACGAGGCGGAAAAAAAAACAATACCGACGCCGGAAAAGATAACCGCGGCGATCATTGAAAGCCTACCGCAGCCGTCGTCTACTCCGCAAGAGATATCAGCAAAGCCGCCGATCAAGATCCACTCAACTAAGCCGCCTTCAAAAAACGAGGCCGTTGAACCGGATGAACACACCGACAAAACGCATCACTTGCTGCAGGAAGTTCTGCACCATCTGACGTCTTCAAAACGAAGCGAACTCTATGAGGATTTTTCCGCTTTTAAATTGTTAGCCGGAATGGCACAGGTCATTGCACTGTTCTGTATTATTTTCAGCCTGTGGTTTTGGCTGAACCCCAAGGTAGGGTATGACGCGGTGCAGGTGATGATCGGCTATGCGATCGCCCTGCAGCTTCTGGTGATTGCATTGGTCATGATGCATAAACGGGATTGATCCTCATCCGGGAGATTGGTTTATCGTGAAACCCCAAAAACTACTAATCTGGCTGCCGTCCCCATTGGGCGACGCGATCATGGCCACGCCGGCTCTGCGAGCGTTCCGTTCGCATTTTAACGAGGCGCATATTACTTTTTTAACTTCGGAATTTACCCGCCAGATACTGTCACCTTCGCCGTTCTGCGATGACTGGATCACCCAGCCGAAAGGTTTTTACCAAACCGTTCAAAGACTCAGGCCGCACCGGTTCGATGCGGCGGTCTTGTTAAAAAACTCATTCAGCTCTGCACTGACGGTTCGGCTGGCGGCAATCGCCCAGCGCATCGGCTATGCGCGCGACGGGCGGTCGTTTTTACTGACAGAAAGTATCTCCCCACTGCGAACCGAAACAGGTAATTATAAACCCGCACCCATGACGGACTATTATTTAAAGATCGCCGAACATCTGGGCGCCCCTGTCGAAAGTCAAAAACCGCAACTGTCCGTCACCAAAGAATCGGTTCAGGCCGTAACGGAAAAACTACCGGACATTATAAATACTAAGGGGCCGCTCATCATTCTCGTTCCGGGCGGGGCCTTCGGGCCGAGTAAACTCTGGATGAATGAACGATACGCCAAACTGGCCGACAAGCTGCACCAAATGTATCAGGCCACGATCGTACTTTCCGTTGCTCCGATCAAAGAAGAAATTCAGATTGCCGAAGAGATCTGCGAGCAAGCCGAATCGAATGTAATACATCTGGGAAAAACAGGGCTGTCCGGCGGCGAATTGAAAGCTTTGTTCAGTCTGGCGAATCTGGTCATCACGAATGATACCGGCCCTCGGCACATTGCCATCGCGCTGGATAAACATACCATTAGTCTTTTCGGCCCGAACAACCCGCAATGGACGCAGACCGGGCACGACAAGGAGATCCAGATCGTCGGCAAAGCTCCCTGTGTGCCCTGCGATAAACCCCAATGCCGACAAAACCAACATCTCTGCATGGAATCGATTGCCGTCGAAGATGTGTTACAAGCCGCCAAACAATTCCTGGAGGTGAAATAACATGACGACAAGCCTGATAGAATCTTCGCCTGGATTTTATATTGATAAAGACTGCCGAAATCTCCTGTCACAAATGGGGCTGGATTCCGTCGAGGCCGTATTTGCCTTTGAGCAGGGCCAAAACCTCATCAAGTCCAACCTGGCCCCGTGGCGGCATCGTATTCGTTTCCAACTGCCAAACGGCCAATATGCCTACTTGAAACGCTATGACCATCCGCCTAAAAGTGTCCAGCTAAAAGCATGGACCCAGCACGGGCAGCGCTGCTTCCTGAGCGATTACGATAAGGGTCCCTTGGATATTTCGCAGGCCGATGTTTCAATTCCGAAAACCATTGCCTGCGGCGGACAATGGCAGGGTTTCTTTGAAAAGCAAAGTTTTATTATCACACTTGAACTGGAAAATGCCCGCTCGCTCGAAAAGAGGTTGCCGGAGTGTTTTTATTCTAACACCCCCGATTCTTACAAGGACCGAAAAGAATTTATCCGAAAACTCGCCGATTTCATCCGGCGGTTTCACGCAACCGGTTATCGTCACCGCGACCTTTATCTGGCCCACATTTTTTTGTCCGACAACGGGACTTTGTCACTGATCGACCTGCACCGATGTTTTCGTCCCAAATATCTCAAATCTCGCTATCAAATCAAGGATCTGGCTCAACTGCATTATTCCTGCCCGGGCCAAACGATCTCGGTTGCAGACAGAATTGGCTTTTACCGCTGTTATGCCGGCGTCAAACGGTTGACCGCCGCTGATAAAGCCTGCATACAAAAAATCCATGCCAAGGCCCTGCGCATTGCCCGGCACGACCGAAAGCACGGCCGGGATGTTCCATTTGAAATAAAAAGCAGAGAAGGTTAGAATACGAATCATGCTGAAAGTTGCCATCATCATTGAACGAGCAGAGATCGGCCTGGGCGGCGCCGAGCGATCGGTGTCCGAACTGACCGCTGAACTGCGGCGGCAAGGCGTTGACGCAACGATCCTGGCCGCCAAGGGAACAGCTTCTGAAAACACGATGATTCTCTGCCAGGACTATGCGGGCAAGCGAGTGCCCCTGAAGGTTTTCGAGAATGTGCTGCGAGTGCATCTTGAAAACAATGCGTATGATATCGTCCACAGCACCCTGCCATTAACAATTGCCGACATTTACCAACCCCGCGGCGGCAGTTACAAAGAGGCCGTGCTTCAAAACATCGCCTCTTACGACTGCCCTTGCGAGCGGCTACTCAAACGATGCACGCACCGGCTCAACCTGAAACGGACGCAGTATTTAAACGCCGAACAAAAACTCTGTGCCACCGGCAATCACGTCATCGTCGCGGCCTTGAGCAACACTGTCAAAGAGGCATTTCAAAAACATTACCATCTGCCGGATGACCGGATTGCGGTGATTCCCAACGGCATCAATACCCAAATGCAGCCGGATGAAAAAACCACCGGAGAAATACGGACGAATATTCTGAACTCGATTACAGTCCCGGAAGATAAAACACCGGTATTCTTTTTATTCGCCGCCAATAACCCGCGACTGAAAGGCTTACGAAAACTACTGCAGGCTTTTGAAGATATCACATTTAATGCTTATGTTCATCCGATACTCATTGTCGTTGGCAGTAAAGGTCTGGGGCCTTATGAAGATTTATCAAAGAATCTTTTGTTAAAAGACCATGTTATTTCGCTTGGCAGTCAAGCTAACATCTGTAACATTCTTTCTATTTGTGATGTCTCAGTTCTCCCAACATATTATGACCCATGTTCACGTTTTATCCTTGAATCATTGGCAATGAGCAAACCCGTTATAACAACATCCTGCAACGGGGCTGCCGAGCGATTTGTGAATAAACTGCACGGCATAACAATTAAAGAACCAGATTACCCGCTTTTAATGGACGCCCTTTCATATTTCTGTGACCTCAAAAATATTGAACTTGCAAGCAAGGCAATCCTCGATGATAATCTCAAGGAAGATGTTTCGATTACTAAACACGTAAAGACATTAATTGGACTATACGACAAAATCATAACCCAAAAAGGAAGTGTTAAATAATGCCTTACATCCCGCCAGTTTTTTTTCTGATGGTTCTTTTCGCCTATCTTTTAGGTTCGATACCGTTCGGTTTTCTGATTGCCAAAGCTCAAGGCATCGACTTGCGCATAGTCGGCTCCGGCAACATCGGGGCGACTAACACCGCGCGGGCGCTCGGCAAAAAATGGGGGATACTCTGCATGCTGCTCGATATCTTAAAGGGATTGGTGCCGATGCTGGTAGTACGTGAGCAAAATGCAGACCCGCTGCAACTGACGCTATGGCTGCTGATCGGCTGCGCGGCGGTTTTGGGACATGTGTTTCCAGTCTATCTGAAATTCAAAGGCGGCAAAGGCGTCGCCACCAGTTTGGGGATCGTATTAGGATTGTGGCCGTATTACACGCTTTGCGGAATCGCCGCATTTGCCGTCTGGGTAATTTTTCTGCTGATCTGGCGATATGTTTCGGTGGCCTCCATCGCCGCGGCGATTTGTTTTCCGGTTTTTCTGGGAGTAGCGATCCTTTATGTTGAAAGCTGGAAAATCCGGCAACTCTGGCCCTTGCTGATCATCGCCGTGCTCATGGCTCTGCTGGTCGTCATCCGGCATACCGATAACATCAAACGGCTCATGGAAGGCACCGAAAACAAAAGCTTCCAAACGAAAACCGCACCGACGGACGATTAATACTATCGTAATGCTTCAATAGCTTTATGGAATTCAGCAAACTCGGTAATCGGTTGTTGACAGACAAAATCTTCACACAGATAAACCGTCACGTTATCATTAATTGCTTTGCGTTCCTTGACTGTTTCAGCGATTTCTTCCAGTAACGAAATGTCTATTTCCGGATTCCGTATCAATATCACTGTTCTCGGCAGGAAGTGTTTTCGCAGCTGCCCCAACATGACTTGTGTTTCTGATTGTCGCGATTGGTCGGCAATGACAATTTCAGACCGCGGCCCAAGCCACAAATCGGCCGCAATCAACATTTCCGTCAATGAAGTGCCCTTATTTTTTAGGTCACCCTGATAAAATTTAAGCACTTTTTCCGCCGACATCATCCATTTCTTCTGTCCGGTCAATTCCGCCAGACGAATTAACTCGGCCGCAGCAACGGAGTTTCCGGAGGGAATCGCTCCATCATAACCGGGACGTGTGCGCACCACCAATTCTTCTGCATCGCTGCCGGTCAAATAGAATCCGCCGGTTTGTTTGTCTTCAAAAAGTTGTGTCATCTGCCCGACCAGTTCAACGGCCTTTTTCAGCCAGACGGGGTTGAAATCGGCCTGGTATAAGTCAATCAATCCCCGAATCAGATAGACATAATCATTCAACACCGCGTATTCATGAGCTTGGCCGTTGGCGTAATATCGCATCAAACGTCGGTCTTTGTATAGGTTTTGGAGAACGAAATCCGCACTTTTTTGGGCGGCCTGGATATATTCAGGCTCAACCAATACCGCCCCGCCATAGGCCAACGAGGAAATCATCAATCCATTCCAACCGGTGATGATCTTTTCGTCACGATGGGGTCGAATCCGTTTTTCTCTTGCGGTAAATAATTTTCTTCGGGCACTGTCAAGAATCTTAACTGCATCATCCATGTCCACGTCTGCGTTTTTGGCCGCCTCTGAAAGCGGCATTGCCACATGGAGAATACTTTTGCGACGCTCGAAATTGCCCCGGTCTGTCACACCATAATAAGATGTTACCAGTTCTGCTTCTTTTCGGCTAAGCAGTTTATCAATCTGTTTTGGCTCCCAGACATAAAAAACTCCTTCATGGCCTTGGCTGTCTGCGTCTTCAGCACTGTAAAACCCTCCTCCGGGACTGATCATGTCACGGCGTACATAGTCAAATATTTCCTTTAGCACCTTTCGGTAGTCATCTTTGCCTGTTATCTGGTACGCCTGAACAAGAGAGCGGCTAATCAGGGCCTGATCATACAGCATCTTTTCAAAATGCGGAACGAGCCATTGCCGGTCAACCGAATACCGGTGAAAGCCGCCTCCCAAATGGTCATAGATGCCGCCGTTGGCCATTTTTTCAAGTGTACTTTCCACCATGGCAAGCGAATTTTCGTTATCTGTCCGATGCGAATAAATCATCAGAAATGACAGCATGCTCGGTTGGGGGAACTTTGGAGCGGTGCCAAATCCCCCAAACTGTGGATCATAGATCTGCTTGAGGAGTTCGGCTGTACTTTTTAATGTTCCTTCATCTAATTTCAGTTTGCCGGATTCCTGTACTTTTTCCTTCAAAAATGAGGTGATCTCATCGGCAGAGGTGAGTATTTTATCCCTCCGGTTTTGCCATGCATCCTGAATCGAAGCCAGCAGGTTTTCAAAACCAGTCTTTCCATACGAATCGGCCGGCGGGAAGTATGTTCCACCATAGAACGGTTTGCCATCCGCCGTCAAAAAGACCGACAACGGCCAGCCACCACTGCCGGTCGTTTTTTGCACGAAGTCCATATAAACCGCATCGATGTCTGGGCGTTCTTCACGGTCAACCTTGATCGAAACGAAATTCGCATTGAGGATTTTTGCAATGTGTTCATTCTCAAAGCTCTCGTGTGCCATCACATGGCACCAATGGCACGTTGAATAGCCGATCGACAGAAAGATGGGTTTATCCTCCCGCTTTGCCGTTTCAAATGCCTCACTGCCCCACGGGAACCAGTCAACGGGATTCTGTGCATGCTGCAGCAGATAAGGGCTGGCCTCATGGATCAGGCGATTGGATTGTTTGTATTCCGTATCTTTTGTCACAGGCTCACTTTTTCCGCATGAAACCACGGCCAAACAGAGGAATATGACGCCGAAAGTCTTTGTCCCTCGAAACATCACAAAACCCCTGTCTGAAATTAAAAATCTTTGGCTATCTCTTTGGCTTTTTCGATGGAAGATCCAATCATCTTTTCGATATCTTCCGGGCTGCCGTGCAGCGTCGGCTCCACAATGATCGACTGGATATTTTCAAAGCCCATAAAGCCAAAAATCAGTTCCATATACTTTTTCTGCAGATCAAACGATTCCGCCTCGCTGCCTTCCGCATAGGCCCCGCCGCGGGCGTAAACAACCAGAACGGGTTTTCCTGTAACCAATCCCTGATACCCCTGATCGGTAACCGTAAATGTATACCCCGGCTGCACGATCAGATCGAGATACTGTTTGAGTCGGTACGGTATCCCAAAGTTCCACATCGGCACAGAAAGAAGATATTTGTCCGCATCCTTAAAATCGGCGATCACCTTTTCGACATCGTCCCAGGCCTGACGTTCTTCGGGGGTATGGTCATTGCCGTGCATGATCGTGTATTTGGCCTGAACCGCCAAACCGTCAAACACCGGAAGGTCTTCTTCAAATACGTTAAGCGTCCGGACCACGTCAGCCGGATGGCTCTGTCGATAACTGTCAATAAACCCGGCCGCAACCTGTGTTGACTTCGAACGGTCTTTTCTGGGTGATGCCTGAAGATACAGTAGTTTCGCCATAAATAGTTCCTTTCATTGGTTATGCTGTATATACGCATATAGGGAATATCCGTTCAGAGGTTTTTCAACCCAACAGAGCCAAAAAAAAATTGAATAATTGCATTTATTTGATATACTTCCAGACAAAACCATAGTGAAAGGAGTCTGCTGTGAAATATAAACTATTGTTCTGTCTGGTGTTTATCAGCCTGTTTACGGTCGCTCTTGCAGAGGATTCAGCCCCTCCGAAACCCGAATCCACATTCATGGCCGGCGTGGGAACGATCATTTCTGATAAACCCTATAAAGGCGGCGACACGGAAATTATGACAATCCCGATGATTCTCTACCGGAATGACCGTCTGGTTTTTTCAGGTACAAAAATAAGCTACTATCTGATCTACCAGGATGGTTGGAGCGTGAGCATTCTGGGAGCGCCACGATTTGAGGGGTACGATGATGATGAAAGCATCCACCTGAACGGCATGCACGACAGAAAAGCGACCTATGAAATGGGCATGGAATGTTCCAGATCGTTTGACTGGGGCACGCTGTCCGGCAAGTTTTTCGCCGATATTCTGGGCAAACATAACGGTCAGGAAGTTCAACTCACCTACAAGAAAAGCTTCGAGGATGTCCTGAACGTCAAAAGCCTCAGCCTGACCCCCCTGTTCGGCCTGAACTGGCGGAGCAAACAATTGAATGACTATTATTTCGGCGTCGAAGGAAATGAAACGACGGCGACCCGGCCGGAATACCACGCCGGCAGCTCAACCGGCATCCTGACAAGTCTGCGAGTCGATTATCCCCTTGGCCGGCGATGGAGCCTCTTCGGTTCCGTAAACGCCGAATGGCTCAGCAATAAGATTACAGACAGCCCGATCGTTGACGAGGATTATATGCTTTCGGTTATATTGGGAGCAATGTACCGTTTTTAAGCGTGTACTATAAATCAAAGCCCGCGATTTCAGCGCCGCACTGCGGGCAGCGGTAATCGTCGATGAGGTTCTGCCGGATTTGATACCCTTGGCGGTCGATCAATAACGCCCCGCAGCTATAACAATAGGTTGACTCGGTCCGAGCCCCCGGCAGGTTGCCTGTGTACACATACCGTAAGCCCGCCTGTCGACCGATATCATACGCCCGCTCAAGCACTTTTTCGTCTGTCGGTCCGGTCTCCCTCATTTTATGTTGCGGATAGAAACGGCTGACATGCCAGGGAGTGTCAACGGAGATATCCTTGGCAATAAACTCCGCGATCGAACGTAATTCTTCATCCGAATCATTCTTGCCAGGCACGATCAACGTGGTCAGTTCCAGCCAGATATTGGTCTTTTGAGCAACATAGCGTATCGTTTCAAGCACCGGCCCCAGACGCGACTTACACAAATCGTGATAGTATTCTTCCGTAAAGGCCTTCAGGTCGATATTGATTCCGTCCAGCCAGGGTTTGGCAAAATCAACGGCTTCAATGCTCATGAATCCATTGCTCACAAATACATTACGAAGCCCCTTTTTTTTGGCTAACTGAGCTGTTTCACAGCACAACTCCATGAAAATAGTCGGCTCCGTATAGGTATAGGCGATGCTCTGACAGCCTGTTTGAACGGCCGTTTCGACAATTCGTTCGGGCAAGCAACTTTCGCCATCCAAAACGTTTTGTTGGTACGGCATTTGGCTGATCTGCCAGTTCTGACAGAAGACACATTGAAAATTGCAACCGGGAGCAGCGATCGAAAAGCTGCGCGAGCCAGGCTGAAAATGAAATAGGGGTTTTTTTTCGATGGGGTCGGCATTGGCCGCACAGACTTTGTCATAATTCAACGAATAAAGAACACCCTCAATATTCCGGCGAACATGACAGCGCCCGACAGCGCCTGCCTGTATCACACACTTCCAGTTGCAAAGCAAACAACGCACGTTCTTATTCTCAGTCGCATTCCATAGAACCGCTTTTTTCAGATTTGTCTGCTTCTGACTCATATAGGTGATATTATAAAACAACAGGGAGAAAATGAAAAGAAAACTTTAGAAGGGAATTCAGCGCATAAAAAAAGGGATGGCCGGCTCTTTTAAGTTATTTAAACAAAATGTGGGCCGCCGTCCCTGTTGCCGCTGTGCCTGATTTGTGCCTTACCATGGATGGCACGTGGCGTCATGCGCCTGGATTGCACCGACAACATACAAAGTATACTCAAAAATAGCTTCAATGTCAAGGGGCAGTTGTCACAATCACCGGAGAATCTTCTTATCTGTCTGTTTTAACCAATACATCTAGATATTTAACGCCCCATTTTTTTGCCTGGCTGTGAGAATCAAAATACAAATCCAGGCGATTTCCCTTGATAACTCTGCCTCGATCAAGAACTTGCACCGATTGCGTACTATTGTATCCCGGGATGATCATTTGTGTACCAAATCGATAGTATTTGTCGGCCGCAACGAAAACGTCCCCTTTGCGGATTCGGCGATTACTGGCCGTTTTGCCATCCGAAAATTTTCCGCAGCATTTCCGGCAGGTACAGTACCCTGTCACGCGCATACGAACAACATGCCAGGACTCTTTATTTTCAAGCTTGTCATAGGCAATCTCGAAATCGTCCTTCATGAGCATTGAAACAAGGCGTTTGTCGGTATCCTCAGGCGGCAGCATTTCAGAAACATCCTCGGTATTCTCAGACAACAGCATTTCAGATGCATCCTCATAATCCGCAGCGACCTGCATTTCATCAGAAACAGGGGGGGATGGGAACGTGATACGCAGGAAGATCAATGAACCTTCCGCCTGTGTTACTGCAGGATAGATAAAAAAGCCTACAAAACAGGAAAACAAAACGATGCCGGAAACAATACCGTAAAACTTCCTGCTTTTCAGTTGGATGAGCTTTACCCAGATATTCTTCAATGCAAAAACCTTTCAAACATATAATTTTTCTGCCGAATCCACAATGGATTCATGACCAATCTCACAACATACCCATTTATTCGCAGTTGTGTTGTCGCCTGTCTCGAAAGGCCATCCATTTCATGAAGCAAAAAGCCCCCATTTGCCATGGGGGCTTTCATGTGACTTCTTAGTTGTGGGTTTATGATAGTGAGTATAAAGCTTTTTGTCAAGAAATTTCAGGAAAGACTTTTCGAGAAAGACCGATAATTAATTGAATAAACGCACTAAGATGTGATAAAAAAAGATTTTACATTAAATCAGGGGTTCTGGACTCCGGAAGTATAGTCCGCATTTATTCTTGTGTGGTTTTTCAAAAAACATGAAATTAAAAAGCCGCAGGCATCCTTGCCCACGACTATCAGTACAAGTATCATAAACTACCGGTTTTCAGGCACTTGCGATACACGCAACCAAAGCCCAAAACGCTAAATATGAAGAGTACTCCATTAACAGATATGTGACTTTTCTTTCCACCGCCTCCTTGAATGATTAACAATGACGATTCGTGTAGAATTATAACGGGTTACTCATGGGTTGCAAACATTTTTTTGTGACATTTTAAGGTTTAATTTACCTTCCTTTTCCCCTGCCCCGGCTGACAAAAAAAACAATCAATGCCGTAACAATAACAACAACAAGAACTTCGCTCGGACCTAATAAAACCGCAACCATATATTCCCTCATTTATTCGACACGCTTATTTATAAGAATTATCATTTCTTTTGACGGATAGTCAACTCTTTTTTGTATACCTTTTAAAACCGGCCTTTTTCGCATACTTAAAAAATCAGATTTTTTATTTGCACCCCTGTTTCGTTTTATTATATTAATAGTCGCAGAAATGGGTTACACAGGAAGGAATTGCATTATGAAAAGGGCTTGTTTTTTTATTTCATTTATCGCTTTTTGTAGCTGTATTCATGTCATCGCCGAATCTGAACCGCCCGCCGTTCATTACGGACAAGCAACCGTTGGCACGGTTCTCCGGATCGACGAGCAGTGTACACTGTATTGCAATATCGAGGGCTTTCCGGCTATCATCGGTGAGAATATGCCGGTAAAGATCAACGGTTTCAAACCCGCCCCAGGCAGCGAACTGAATCAGAAAATCAAAATATTTCTCTGCGACTTGTTTTTATCAGAGAATAAAAAGACAAATGTCGTCCGTCTGAAAAACATCGCCCGGGGTGACACATTTTGCCTGCGTGCCGACATTGAGGTTAACGGCAATGATCTGGGCGATCTGCTGGTTGAAAACGGTCTGGCTAAACGTGTCATCGAGATCAAGGGGACATCATCTTCACAATCCCAATCGAATATTGCTCAAGACACGGAACCCGCCAGGCAAACATATCAAAGGAAGGCTTATATTGCATCCAAAACCAGTAAAGTCTACCACCGTAGTACCTGTCCGCATGCCGCACGCATGGATCAGACAAAAGCTGTTTATTTTTCAACAAAAGCGGAAGCCGAAAAAACCGGTCGACGGCCCTGTAAGACATGTAATCCATAGTACTATGGATTGTACCGATTGGTGATGGGCATGCGGCGGTCTCTGCCAAATGCACGAGGGGTAATCTTGACTCCCGGTGGATTTTGTCGGCGTTTGTATTCGTTGCGATCCACCATGCGAATGACGCGGCGGACCATTTCTTCCGGAAAACCTGCTTTGATGAGTTCATCCGCAGAGTGGTCAAGTTCCACATAATTTTTCAAAACCGCATCCAGCAAGTCATAGTCCGGCAGTGAGTCACTGTCTTTTTGATCATCCCTTAATTCCGCCGATGGCGGGCGGGTGATAATCGTCTGCGGTATCCGTTCGGTATCAGCTTGCTGGTTAATAAATTCACACAACGTGTAGACCAGCGTCTTGGGGACGTCCTTGATGACCGCAAAGCCGCCGGCCGTATCGCCGTATAGCGTCGAATAGCCGACCGCCGTTTCGCTCTTATTGCCGGTTGTCAGGACCAGCCAGCCAAATTGATTGGAGTATGACATCAATATCGTACCGCGAATGCGCGCCTGCAGATTTTCATATGCCAATCCTTTTTCATCCCAGCCGTCCGTCAGCGAAAGCGTTTTGCTGAATGCATCCAGAGTCTCGGCAATCGGGACACTATGAAATTCAATCCCCAGATTCTCAGCCAGTATTTTTGCGTCGGTGCGGGTTTCACTGGTATTGAAACGGGATGGCATTGTGATTCCCACGACGTTATCGGAACCCAATGCTTCGGCCGCAATGACAGCCACCAGTGCCGAATCGATCCCGCCGCTAAGCCCAATGACCACTTTTGAAAAGCCGTTTTTGCGAATATAATCCCGCGTTCCCAGAACCAACGCCTGATACACTTCGTGCACCTGATCCTCTTCAGATACAAAGAACGCCGGGGTTGTCACGGGAATCATATCCAATGAGCCGTCACCTCGCTGCAAATCAATAATGCAAAGATCTTCCCGGAACTCTTTGGCCTGTGTGACAAGGTCGCCCTGAGCGTCCACGGCCATGCTGCGACCGTCAAACACCAACTCATCCTGCCCTCCCACCAGATTACAGTAAGCCACTGCACAATTGAAATGCCGTGCGCATCGGGAGAGGATTTCTTTTCGCTGCCGCATCTTTCCGGCATGGAACGGAGAAGCGGAAAGATTAATGATCAAATCAAGTCCGCTTTTGGAGTCACCCAGAAACGCATCCAGCCAATCCAGATCCCATATATCCTCACAGATAGTTAATGCAATCCTAAGCCCCTGCCGCTCAATAATCACCGGTTTCTGTCCCGGCGTAAAATAGCGTTTTTCATCGAAAACGCCGTAATTGGGAAGTTGCCCTTTCTGATAAATCTGCTGAATTTTACCGTCCGTGAGAATTGCGGCAGCATTATAACACTTCCCGGCTTGTCCATCAGCAAATCCGGCAATAACCGCAATGCCCTCTGTCTCAGAAAGCAATTCCTGCAAGAAAGCTTGATTGTCTGAGATAAATTTAGGCTTGTGTAATAAATCCTCGGGCGGATAACCGCAGACGCAAAGTTCCGGAAACACCAGAAAATCGACCTGCTCCTGTTTTGCGGAACGAATCATGCGGGTCATTTTTTCAACGTTTCCCCGCATATCTCCAACTGTTACATTGATCTGCGCCAAACCGCATCGTAGGGCCATGAAATTTCCTTCGTTCTAAGTTCAGGCTTTATTGTACTACTGTCGAAGGTATTGGTCAACAGCGTCGGCTGCTTTTCTGCCGGCATCGATCGCCCGCACAATCAGCGAAGCACCGCTGACAGTATCGCCCGCTGAAAAGACCCACGGAACACTGGTCTGATAATCGTTCACTGCCACATTACCCTGTCTGTCCAGTTTCAAATCGAATGCTTCAATCAATCCTTCATGTACCGGATGCAGAAAGCCCATAGCCAGCAGTACCAAGTCGGCTTTGAGTTCAAATTCCGAATTCGGAACATCGCGGATATCCCACTGTCTGTCTGTCTTTTTCTGCCAGTCGACCTGGCAGCAATTCAAATGATGAACGCGCGTACCTACACCGGAAATGCTTTTGGTCGTCACTGACCAGCGACGGTCACAGCCCTCTTCATGGGACGATGACGTCCTCATGGTTCGCGGCCACTGCGGCCACGGCGTGTCCGGCGGACATGTTTCCGGAGGTTGGGGAAGAATCTCGATTTGTGTAATCGACCTGGCACCCTGCCTGCGAGAGGTTCCCACACAGTCACTGCCGGTATCGCCTCCGCCAATAACGACAACATCTTTATCATGTGCAGTAATCAGTTTGTCCTGATTAATGGCTTCTCCTGAATTAAGACGATTCTGCATACTCAAAAAATCCATGGCGAAATGAATATTGTCATAGCCTCGTCCGGACACGGTCAAATCACGCGGCTGCCCCGCCCCCATGGTCAAACACACCGCATCAAACATCTTGTGCAAATAGTTTCCGGAGATATCCACCCCAACTTCCACACCCGTCTGGAACTTAACGCCTTCGGCTTCCATCTGCTGAATGCGGCGATCAATAACCCATTTTTCAAGTTTGAAGTCCGGAATACCATACCGCAGCAAACCGCCCGGCTTATCGTCTTTTTCAAATACAGTTATGTCATGCCCTACCCGGGCAAGCTGCTGAGCAACTGCAAGACCGGCAGGGCCGGAACCGATGACTGCAACTTTTTTCCCTGTTTTGGCTTCCGGAATCAGCGGGACAATCCAACCTTCTGCGAAACCGCGTTCGACAATCTGAAATTCGATGTGACGGATCAGCACAGGTTCATCATTCACCGCCATCGTACAAGCCGTCTCACAGGGCGCCGGACACACACGACCGGTTATTTCCGGGAAATTATTTGTCGAATGCAGGTTCTCACACGCTTCTTTCCAGCGTCCCCGGTAAACCAGGTCATTAAATTCCGGGATTCGGTTGGCGATCGGACAGCCGCTATTGCTATGACAAAACGGAATACCGCAATCGGCACAGCGCGCAGCCTGCTGGTTGATCGCATCAGGCGTCAGCGGGATTTCAATTTCCTGAAAATCCCCGACACGCTGATCGACCGGGCGATAAGCAACCTTTTGACGTTTATAGTCTAAAAACCCTTTTGTTTTAGCCATTGAAGACCTCCTCGGTAGCCGGGGTTGAATCTGTATCGCGATCTTCTTTTGCCCGCATGCGTTCCAATGCCTTGCGGTAGTCAATCGGAATCACTTTGACAAAGCGTCCGACCATGTCCGGCCATGCATCCAGAATCCGCCGGGCCCGTGAACTCCGGGTCAATTTTTCGTGCTTCTGAATCAGGTTGTACATCAGGTCTTTATCTTCCTGTCTCCAGACGCTTTCAAGGTCGACCATGTCAAGATTACAGAGAGTGTCAAATAACTGAAGTTCATCGAGTACATAAGCAATACCGCCGCTCATGCCCGCCGCAAAATTGCACCCCGTTTGTCCCAGCACCACAACCAAACCGCCGGTCATGTACTCACAACCGTGATCACCCACACCTTCTACGACAGCCGTGGCTCCGCTGTTTCGGACGCAGAAGCGTTCGCCGGCCATGCCGTTGATAAAGACCTCTCCGCGTGTGGCGCCATAAAGCAAGGTATTGCCCACAATAATATTCTCATGGGCCAAAAACGGCGAACCAAACGGTGTTTCCACGATAATCCGTCCGCCGCTGAGTCCTTTGCCCAGATAGTCATTGCTATCCCCAATGAGCTTCAAGGTAACCCCCTTGATCAGAAAAGCACCCAGGCTTTGTCCTGCCGAACCGGAAAGATTAATCGTAATGGTATCATCTTCAAGGCCGTCCGGGCCGAATTTTTTAACCAGACGGTTGCTTAAAATCGTTCCAATCGTACGGTCGGTATTCTTAATCGGTAAATCAATGGAAACCTTCTGCTTGCTCTCAAAGGTTGCCTTTGCTTTCTCGATAATGCCCCAATCCATGTGGTCTTTAAGGTGGTATGCCTGCTTGGACGAATTGTATAACTCGCTCGGTTTATCGGCTTTCGGCTGATGGAAAATCAGGGAGTAATCCAATCCCCTGGCTTTATAATGGTCAATCGCATCCTGCATTCTCAGCTTATCCACGCATCCGACCATCTCATTAAATTTCCTAAAACCAAGCTGAGCCATGATGCGGCGGGCCTCTTCTGCGATAAAGTAAAAGAAACGTTCAATATATTCGGGTTTGCCCGCAAACCGTTTTCGAAGTTCCGGATCCTGCGTTGCAATCCCGTATGTGCAGGCTCCTTCATGGCATTTTCGCAGAAGCGTACAGCCCATACAGACCAATGCGGACGTACCAAAACCAAACTGCTCGGCACCCAGCAACGCCCCAATCACAACATCCCGGCCGGTTCGCAACTGACCGTCCACCTGAACACGAACCCGGTCACGCAGTTTGTTCATGACCAGCACCTGCTGCGTTTCGGCAATTCCCACTTCCCACGGGCAACCTGCATGTTTAATCGACGATTGCGGACTGGCCCCCGTTCCGCCGTCATGGCCGCTGATGAGAACTTCATCGGCGTTTCCTTTGGAAACACCGGCTGCAATCGTTCCGACGCCAACCTCGGAAACCAGTTTGACCGATACTTTCGCTTCCGGGTTAGAACATTTCAAGTCATAAATCAACTGCGCCAAATCCTCAATAGAATAAATATCGTGATGTGGCGGCGGCGAAATCAATGTCACACCGGGCGTTGAGTAACGCAAACGGGCAATTTCCTGACTCACTTTGTGCCCCGGTAGTTGTCCACCCTCACCGGGCTTGGCCCCCTGAGCCATCTTGATCTGGATTTCCCGGCCGTGTGCCAGGTAATTTATGGTGACGCCAAACCGGGCACTTGCGATTTGCTTGATCGCACTATTTTTGGAATCACCATTCGGCTCCAGGGTATAGCGTACCGGGTCTTCACCACCTTCTCCCGTATTGCTCATCCCACCGAGGCGATTCATCGCAATGGCCATGCATTCGTGCGCCTCTTTGCTGATGGACCCGTGACTCATAGCACCGGTACAAAATCGCTTGACGATTTCCGATGCCGGCTCAACCTCCTCGATTGGAATTGGCTCACTGGGTTTCAGCATAAATAAACCGCGCAGCGTACATATTTCTTTCGCCTGGTTATTAATCGATTCAGCATAATCATCGTACGCCTTCTGATCTTCATAATACACGGCATGCTGTAATTTGCTGACGGTCGTTGGATTCCACAAATGACGCTCGCCGTCTATGCGATAATGATAATCGCCGCCGAAATCCAGTTCGAGTGAACCCGGTTTTCGAGGACTGTAAGCCTCCCGGTAACGTGTGCGAATATCGGCAGCAATCTGTTCCAGACCAATGCCGCCAATACGCGAACTGGTTCCCGTGAAATATTTGTCGATCACATTCTTGTCGATGCCGATCGCCTCAAATAACTGGGCGTTAAAATAGCTGCGAAGGGTCGAAATGCCCATTTTGCTCATCGTCTTAAGAATTCCCTTTTTGATGGCAGCAATATAGTTACTGGCAATCTGGGAAGCCTCCATTGTTTGCGGTATATCACCTTGCTGCTGCATGTGGTTGAGGCTCTCAAAAACGATATAAGGATTCACACCGTTGGCGCCGAAACCGCACAGCAAACAAAAATGCTGAACTTCGCGAGCTTCTCCGGTCTCAAGGATCAGCCCCGCCTCTCCCCGCAGGCCCTTTTCAATCAGGCTGTGATGCAATGCGGAAACCGCCAGCAGCGCGGGGATAGGAGCCAATCCGGGACCCGCCGTTTTATCGCTGACAATAATCAATGACGCATCTTTCTCAAGAATAGCGTGTTCAGCATCATTGAGTAAACGATCCAAAGCTGTTTCAAGTCCCAGCGTCGGATCCTCTTCGTCGATCTCAAAAACAGCCTGAATGGTTTCAACCTTATAATTATCTCGCTGAACACCTCGAAGCCGTGCAATATCTTCATTGGTCAATACCGGGTGAGGCAATTTCAACTGACGACAATGTTCCGGCGTTTCATCAAGAACATTCAACTTTTTGCCGGTAAAGCTCATCAGGCTCATCACCAATCCTTCGCGCAATGGATCGATCGGTGGATTTGTCACCTGTGCAAAGAGTTGTTTAAAGTAATTATAAAGAAGTTTCGGTTTGTCACTGAGCACCGCCAGCGGTGTATCATTGCCCATTGAACCCACCGGTTCCTGACCGTTGACCGCCATCGGCAGCAACAGCATACGCAATTCTTCACGGGTATAGCCAAACATTCGCATTCGGGCAGCCAATGTCTCCGGGGTCCCCTCAACCAGTTCAGGCGTATCGAAAAGACCTTTCAATTCAATATGGTTTTCATTGAGCCAGCGTCGATACGGTTTTTGACGCGCCACTTTTCCCTTGATTTCATTGTCGGTAATGATCCGGCCTTCCTCGGTATCAACCAGAAACATCTTGCCGGGCTGAAGACGCCCCCGGGTCCGCACTTTTTCCGGCGGAAATTCGACAACTCCCGTTTCACTGGCCAGAATCACCAGTCCATCGGTTGTTACGGTATACCGGCAGGGCCGTAACCCGTTGCGGTCAAGCGTTCCTCCCAGTAAACGCCCGTCCGTAAAGACCATCGCCGCAGGACCGTCCCAGGGTTCCATCATGGAAGCGTGATATTCATAGAACGCCCGCTTGTCGGTACTAATATGGTACTTCGGCCCAAAGGCTTCGGGAATCATCATCATGAGCGAATGCGGCATACTGCGACCGCCAAGATGCAGCAATTCCAGCATGTTATCAAAACAGGCCGAATCACTGCCGCCGGGTGTCAAAATCGGCAGTAAATCGCTCAGGTCTTTGCTAAATGTTTTACATTCGATCCGTTTTTCACGCATTCGCGTACAATTTCGATTGCCGCTCAGCGTGTTGATTTCACCGTTATGGGCAATACAACGGAAAGGTTGTGCCAACCGCCAATTTGGGAATGTATTCGTGCTGTAGCGCTGGTGAACAATCGCAAGCGCCGAAGTAAACCGTTCGTCATTGATATCAGGATAGTAAGCAAACAACTGCCAGGCCATGAACATGCCTTTGTAGCAAATGGTCTTGCAGGAAAGAGAGGTCACATAGAAATCATGGGCGGCCTCGCCAAACGCCTCAAGAACCAGTCGTTCGGCGCGTTTGCGAGACATAAACAACTGCCGTTCCATCGCATCGTGATCGAAGCTGCCCCCGTCAACAAAAATCTGTCTGATGCTCGGTTCTGCGGAAAGTGCGATCTCTCCCAGGCATTCCGCGGAAACCGGAACTTCACGCCAGCCCAGCACTTTCATGCCATAGTGCTTAATCGCCTTCTCCAGCAGTTTATCGCACTCTTTGCGAAGTTTTTTATCCTTGGCGCCAAATACCATCCCTACACCGTATAAACCGGGATCGGGCAGATCGAACCCGAGCTTCTTTGTTTCCGATTTAAAAAACGCATGGGGTATCTGGGAAAGCACACCGGCGCCATCACCCGTAACATTATCCGCGCTGGCCGCACCGCGATGGTGCAGGTTCAGCAATATTTCCTTGCTGTACTGAATAATCAAGTGATCTTTTTCGCCGGAAATATTGACAACGGCGCCAATCCCACACGCGTCATGCTCACGCCTGGCTTCATAAAGTCCCTGATCTTTTGGCATTAATGGCATTTATACTTCCTTAATCAACTTACCGGGGTTTCCTCATGCTATGCTTAATTCACTAAACACTCAAAGACCCCTCAGGATAGCGATTTTGGTGCTTTATGTCAATATCTATTCAATAAAAAATGTTCTTCTTAAACCTTGTTTACTTATCGTGTCACGAGTAGTAAGCATAAATAATCATAAACAAACAACCCCGTCGAAACAAGATATATCCGACAGGGTTGCTAATTATTTAACTAATTTTCAATTGATGAATCACCGAAATATCGGTTATCTCAAAAACAGCATTTCCGCATAAGTGGGCAACGGCCAAACTTCGGCGTCCACCAATGTTTCCAGTTCATCGGCAGGCTTACGGAGTGCCAGCATCGCCGGAATAACGTCATCACGGTAACTTCGAGCCTGCATATTCGGCTTTTTGATGTTCTGGGCTTTCTCGACAGCCGCCTCAAGGGCTTCGATTGCCTGAGCCAACTCATCCACAAGACGGCACACCTTCTCAAGTGAACTTTGAATGGCACCACACTTAACACCGGAATCAGCAACGATACTGAGGGTCGACCCCAGACGAGCACACGATTCAACACAAGCCGGCATGATCTGACGCTTGGCCATGTTCAGCATGGTCAGAGCTTCGATATTGATGCTCCCACTATAACCTTCCAGAAGGATTTCCGTACGTGCATGCAATTCCTGTTTGCTCAAGACGTTGTGTTTCTTGAACACATCAACGTTTTCTTTTTCAAGAATTGTCTCCAGCGATTCAACCGTCGACCGAATATTCGGCAAGCCGCGTTTTTTCGCTTCCGCAACCCAGGCATCAGAATAATTATCGCCATTAAAGATAATCCGTTTATGATTTTTCGCAATCCCCTTGAGAATCTTCTCAGCTTCTTTGCGAACATCTTTTGCCTTTTCAAGGGAATCGGCAATGTTCGCCAGGGACTCTGCAACGATTGAATTAATCACAAAGTTGGAGCCTGAGCAGGATTGTTTAGAACCGACCATGCGAAACTCAAAGCGATTCCCGGTAAAGGCAAACGGCGATGTTCGGTTACGGTCAGTTGTGTCTTTCGGCAGCGGAGGCAGGGTTGAACTTCCAAGCTTCAACTCACCGCCCTTTTTGGAACTCTTGGCGCCATTGCCGGCTAATTGTTCAAAAATGTCGGTCAACTGGTCACCCAGGAAAATCGATACGATCGCCGGAGGTGCTTCATTGGCGCCCAAGCGATGTTCGTTGCCCGGATTGGCAACCGACGCTCGCAACAACTTGGCATATTGGTCAACCGCACGAATAACAGCACACAAGAACACAAGAAAGACCATGTTGTCATGTGGAGTCGTACCGGGATCCAGCAGATTATTGCCGGTGTCCGTTACAAGACTCCAGTTATTGTGCTTGCCGGAACCGTTGACACCCGCAAATGGTTTTTCATGAAGCAGACAAACAAAATCGTGCCGCAGAGCCACCTTCTCCAGGGTTTCCATTGTCAATTGATTGTGGTCTGTCGCAACATTGACCGTCGCAAACAAAGGCGCCAGTTCATACTGAGCCGGGGACACTTCATTGTGCTGTGTTTTCGCGGAAACGCCAAGCTTCCACAACTCCGTATTGACATCGTTCATGTATGCGGCAATACGTTCGTGCAGCGTACCAAAGTAATGGTCGTCCATTTCCTGACCACGCGGGGACGGAGCGCCAAATAACGTACGTCCGGCCAGAACAAGGTCAAGGCGTTTTTCGAAGAAGCTGCGGTCAACCAAAAAGTATTCCTGCTCGGGACCAAGCGTTGATGTAACACTTGTCACGTCGGATTCACCGAGCACCTTAAGAACACGAACAGCCTGCTTGCTGAGAGCTTCCATCGAACGCAGTAAAGGTGTCTTCTTATCCAATGCTTCGCCCGTGTATGAACAGAACGCACAGGGAATATAAAGTGTTTTGCCCTTGATGAACACCGGCGACGTACAATCCCAGGCAGTATAACCACGCGCTTCAAAGGTCGCACGCAAACCGCCTGAAGGGAATGAGGACGCATCCGGTTCACCCTGCACCAGCAGTTTACCACTGAACTCCAGAATCACCTTGCCTTCCGGCGTCGGGGTAATAAATGAATCATGTTTTTCTGCCGTCAAGCCCGTCATCGGCTGGAACCAATGACAAAAGTGTGTGGCCCCTTTTTCCAAAGCCCAATCTTTCATTGCGTTGGCAATGACGTCCGCGATGGCCGTGGTAAATTCGCCTCGCCCCTGACGGATCTTGACGAACTCCTTATAGATATTCTTTGGCAACTGCTGACGCATCACAGCATCATTGAACACGTTAAGACCAAAAATATCAGTCAATTGCGTTTCTTCATTCTTCATGTACTACTCCTTGAGATTGTAAATAGGTTAAATTTTCTCTCTTTTAGTATAAAAAGTATACCTGTCATTCCAATCCGGCAACAAGCATGTCTGTAATTATATAACGGTCACCACTCAAGTCAATATATGACCACTGCCATTTACATACTTTGCAAAAAATATACCACTGTCTCAGAACCGACAATAAATAACACATCCTCTTATTTTTAAATAAGTTACCACTGAAACACCTAAACATAACAATTATGTAATAAGTTACATTTTTGTAATTTTTCGCCGTAGTTGTCAACTTTTTTGTAGATACCTTATCCAATTGCCCCGTTTCCCGATTCATCCGTTCGGATACGGATACACTCCTCTAACGGCATAACAAATATTTTTCCGTCGCCAATGTTACCACTCTTGGCAGCTTTGATAATAGCTTTAATCGTCGGCTTTACAAATTGATCATTTACGGCAACTTCGAGACGTATCTTCTCAAGCAGGTTAACCTGCTTGACCTGGCCGCGATAGTGTTCGCTATAACCGGCCTGCTGACCGCAGCCTCGAACCCGACTGACCGTCATCTTATAGACTTCCGCATTAAACAATGATTGCTTAACGGCTTCGAGTTTTTCTGGCTGAATAATTGCGATAACCATTTTCATCTGGATATTCTCCTGTATAATTTTTGCGCTATGTTTTTAGGTTCGACCAATCGAATCATTCCAAACGAGCCTAGATCGCTTCTTCGGGGTTAGCCTGAATCTGATGAACTGTTAAATCAGAGCCAACGGTTTCTTCATGCGGATCGATCCGAATCCCAACAGTCAATTTAAGAAGGCCGTAAACAAGCGTACTTGCCAGCAGGGCAAACACAATAACAGCCGCGGTAACGATCAATTGCGAGAAGAAACTAACCTCGCCTTTTCCGCCTAAGGCTTCAAGGCCGAATATCCCTGCGGCGATACCGCCCCAGGCACCGCAGACACCATGAAGTGGCCAGACTCCAAGCACATCATCAATCTTCCATGTCTCTGTTTCACATTGGAATAAGAACACAAAGATCGCTCCGGCGACACCGCCAACAACCAGTGCGGCAACCGGATGGTATAAGTCAGACCCCGCACAAACCGCCACCAGTCCGGCCAATGCACCGTTATGCACAAAACCTGCGTCATTTCTGGAAATGAATAAAGCGGCGATAGTACCTCCAACCATCGCCATCAGCGAGTTGATCGCAACTAAACCCGAAGCATCGCCGAGATTGCCTGAGCTCATTACATTAAACCCGAACCAGCCAACAATGAGGGCCCAGCTGCCCAAAGCCAGAAATGGAATACTGCTGACTTTGATCGCGTTATCCTCATATCGCTTAAGACGTGCCCCTAACAGCATAATTGCCGGCAATGCCAGCCAGCCGCCTGTAGCATGAACAACGACCGAGCCCGCAAAATCATGAAACGGAGCACCGAAAAACACTGCCAGTTTACCTTGTGCCCCGCCAATAAAAGTATTATATTGCCCCCATGTAAATGCCTCGATCAATGGGTATACAAGTCCTACATAAATCCCGCCGGCCAACGCATTTGTCCAGAACTTTGAGCGTTCGGCCACCCCACCTGAAATAATCGCGGGAATACAGGCCGCAAAACCCAACAGGAAGAAAAACTTGACATATTCAAAGCCGTTTTGCCCGGACATCTCAGAAACCGGAGCCAGTAAAGAAACGCCGCGTGCAATCGGATAGCCAATCAGAAAATAGATAACCGTCGAAAAACTCCATTCGGATAAAATCTTATTCAAGGCATTGACCTGATTCTTCTTGCGAACAGACCCGACTTCAAGAAATGCGAATCCCCCATGCATTGCTAGAATCATCACGGCTCCAATCAGAATGAAAAAAAGACTGGATGATTCACTTAACTGACTTAACGCCGGTTCCTGGGGCTGGGCAACGGCCGCACCTTGTGAAAAAAGCAATATCCCCACCACCCCAGCGCACAAATGCGCAGGACTAAACGTTTTTGTTGTTGTCTTCATGCAGAACCTCACTTCATTACAATTGGCGTTTTTGTTAGTTGCGGTGTCTCTGTGGCCACAAAGATGCCGCATTCATTTTTGCTGTTCAGAAGAGGTTTTTAGCAAGAAATGTGCCAATCTGATATATCGGCTCTACTTTAAGATGTAACACTTTTGTTTATATACAATTAGGTTGTTACATTTATGTCGACACTATAACAAACAAAAACTACATTATTGTAGTATCTATTACCATGAAGTCACAATAATGTAGTTTCCGTGTGTCTTTTGTGAAATATTTAATTTGCTCTAAATCAGCTATCCAATAGCGTCCTTACCGTGATCTCCCGTGCGAATCCGGATGCAATCAGCAAGATCCAGAACAAAGATCTTGCCATCGCCAATCTCTCCCGTTCGAGCTGCTGAAATGACCGTATCAACCGTCTTTTTAAGAAAATCATCGTTCACGGCGATTTCCAAGCGAATCTTTTTGAGAAGATTAACTTCAAACTTGATTCCGCGGTAACTTTCTTCAAAGCCCATCTGGGCTCCGCATCCCAGCGAGTTTGTCACGGACATTTTGGCAACATCTGCCTCTGCCAGCGCTTTCTTAACATCTTCCAATTTATGCGGCTGTATATAGGCAATAATCAGTTTCATTTTTATCTCTCCTGTATATTCGAATTCCTCTTAGATTTTTAGTGGAAAATCTGGAAGCCGGAATAAGACTCCATACCATGCTCGCCAATATCCAAACCACGCAATTCTTCCGTCCTGCTGACACGCAGCCCGACGGTCACATCAATCATTTTAAAGATTAAGCCCATGGTGACAAGCACAAATGTGACAGTTGCAAAACTGCCAACCATCTGGATACCAAGTTGAGTCGGATTGCCGCCGTAAATAAAGCCGTTATTGGCAACACCCAGAGCCTCTTTGCCGAAAATACCGACACAGAGGGTTCCCCATATGCCGCACATCCCGTGAACCGGAACAGCACCAACCGGGTCGTCAATCTGCAGTTTATCCAGCAATTCAACGCCCAAAACAACAATGATACCGGATGTCAAACCAATCACACAAGCCGCCCACGGCTCAACAAATGCACACGGAGCGGTGATACCAACCAGACCAGCCAATGCCCCGTTCATGGCCATCGAAAGGTCCGGCTTGCCAAATCGTACCCAAACTGTCACCATCGCCGCAATACCGCCCAATGCTGCCGCCATATTCGTATTAATCGCAACGCGAGCAATATCAAAGCCGCTATTGATCACACCAAGGGTGGAACCCGGGTTAAATCCGAACCAACCGAACCACAAGATAAATACACCCAACGAGGCTAAGGGAATATTGTGACCGGCAATGGCCTTGGGCTTGCCATCCACACCGTATTTGCCCAGACGCGGCTTCAGCAGGATCGTCCCGATCAATGCGGCTATTCCACCGGTAGTATGTACAACCGTCGATCCCGCAAAGTCACCAAAGCCCATCTCGCTAAGCCAGCCGCCGCCCCAAACCCAGTGACCGATGATCGGATAAATCAGGGCCGAAATCAGGAAAGAGTAAATCAGGTAGGCCTTGAAATTCATTCGCTCAGCCATACCCCCGGCAACGATGGTTGCCGCTGCTCCGCAGAACGCCGCCTGAAACAGCCAGAATGCATACAACGGAAGACCGCTGGCCGTGTCACCAATCCCCATCAGCATCCAGCCTTTAAGTCCCATGAAGGCATTGCCGTCACCGAACATAAAGGCATAACCGACGAGGAAGAATCCCAGCGATGCCATACAGAAATCCAGGAAATTCTTCGTTAATATATTACAGGTGTTCTTAGCACGAATAAAGCCGGCTTCGACCATGCCGAAGCCGGCTTGCATGAAGAACACCAAAAACGCCGCAATCAGGACCCAAACGGTATCCAAACCTTGTTTAACATCTGCAATCGAAATCGTATCTTCCGCTGCAACAGCACTCCCTGCTATCCCAAACAAAAAACACAAAATCATCATTCCAACAAACCAACTGAACTTGAATCGTCTCACGTTTTGTCCTTTCACAAAGGCTCGCCTTACATTAAGTAGAGATCAATTGTACAGCTTTACAACCGCCGTAAAGCTTTCGTAAGAACATTTGCAAGAACCATACCATTTTGACACAATCTTGAAACATCTACATAACTTACTTTAAAGAAAGGGCTTAAGATTTCAATTTTTGTAACAATATGGCCATGTCAAGCTCACGAATTTGTATTCCATGGTCACAGAAACTACATTTTTGTTGTTTTTGTGTGTTTTTACATTTTCAAAGAGCAACACATTTTAACGCAACTAACCAATTGCAGCCTTACCTTTTTCGCCGGTACGAATTCGGATACACTCATCAAGACTCAAAACGAAAATCTTGCCGTCTCCGATCTCGCCGGTCCGTGCCGACGAAATAACCGTATTAATGGTTTTTTCGACAAACTCCTCGTTTACGGCAATTTCAAGCCGTATTTTCTTGAGAAGGTTGACGTCAAACTCAACACCGCGGTAGCTTTCGTGATACCCTTTCTGCGCCCCGCACCCCAGCGAATTGGTTACCGACATTTTGGCAACCTCTGCCTGTGCTAAAGCTTGTTTGACATCTTCCAACTTATGTGGCTGAATATATGCTATTATCAATTTCATGATTCATTCTCCTGATTATAAGGTTCTCTTGCATTACATAGAACTAAAGATCTGGAATCCGGCATAGGCCTCCATACCATGTTCGCCAATATCCAACCCCTTGATCTCTTCGTCTTTCTCAGCACGCAGACCAACCGTAACTTTGATGATGGTAAACATCAGCAAGCCGAGTCCAAATGCCCAGGCAAAGGCTGCACCGATACCCGCCAACTGGCTTCCAAGCTGAGCAAAACCGCCACCATAGAAGAGACCGCCGTTGACATCCCCTGTACCAAGAACCTTTTCCGCATTAAACAAACCACACGCTAACGTACCAAAAGCACCACAAACACCATGCACTGAAACGGCACCTACCGGGTCATCGATTTTCAAAACATTATCAATAAAGATAACACTGAAGTACACCAAGGCGCCCGCTATCGCTCCAATGAATACTGCACCAACCGGCGTAACCGTGTAACAGCCGGCAGTAATACCAACCAAACCCGCAAGTGCACCATTCAATGACATCGACGCATCCGGTTTTTTACCAATAACCCAGGAAACGATCATGGCAACGATCGCACCAGCGGCGGCAGCCAGATTTGTGGTTACAGCCACACGACCGATTTCACCATCGCCAATAGTTGTTGAACCGGGGTTAAAACCAAACCATCCAAACCACAGGATGAACACACCTAATGCTGCGAGGGTAATGTTATGACCCGGAATCGCTTTGGCCTTTCCATCCGGACCGTATTTGCCAAGACGGGGCCCAAGAACGATCGCACCGGCCAGAGCCAGCCAACCGCCGATAGAGTGCACAACCGTCGAACCGGCAAAGTCACAGAAAGGCGTACTCATATTTTCCAGCCAGCCGCCGCCATTGAGAAGGCCGCCCCATGCCCATGATCCAAAAATCGGATAAATGAAGGCACAGATAAAGACACTATAGCAAATGTAGGCTTTAAACTTAGTTCGACCGGCCATCGCACCGGAGACAATCGTAGCTGCTGTTCCGGCAAATACCGTCTGAAAAATCAGAAACGTCCAGTTCCATGATGTGGGATCACCGTAGGTACCTGCAACACCAAAACCGTCCCAGCCAATGATACCTTTATTGACGCCAAACATCAGGCTGAATCCGATAACAAAGAAGGCAATCGTTCCGATCGAAAAGTCCATCAGATTCTTCATCAGAATGTTGACCGCATTCTTGGCACGGGTAAACCCGGCCTCGACCATGGCAAAACCGGCCTGCATAAAGAACACCAGGAACGCCGCGACACAGGTCCAGACAATATTAATATTCGTCTGCATTTCTTCTTTGGCCGCATCAACGGCGGCCGTAACAGGATCGACCGCTGCGGCCTCTTCGGCCAGCACAATGTTGCCCATTAGCATAAATAACAGAAACACGATCAAAAACTTTCCAAGCATTTTTCGCAACAAATCACCGTTCATAACTCTATCCTTTCAAATTTGCGTTTATGGGTTCTTTCTTCTAAAAACTGGTTGACAAACTGATTCCTGTAAAGAAATAATCGCTGGACTTATCAAACGCATCCGATTTTCTTACGTCGCTGTCCAGAAGAGTCACATAATTAAAACTTGGAGAAAATGTCCATCCTCCGAGTCCGACCGGAAACGCCACACTGACAGCCAGATCATTCAACGCACTATCAGTAGCCGGTGCTCCCCAGTAAGCTTTATTATACGATTGGCTGCCCCATCCCAGACTGGCGCCCAATTCCATGCCGATCGGCGTATCTGACGATAACTCCGCGATTTTCTCGATGCTGTGTCCTACACCGAAAGAAACATAGGTCCCTTTCACGTCATCAACATCAAAATAGGCGGTCACAGAAGGCGACAACGGAAGATCAAAGGCAAATCCACAATAGACTTCCGTTGTATCTTCACCGCTCGGGAAGTAGTAATTGATAACACCGACACTCAGGTCGATTCCCTCGGCGATCGTTGTCGTATAATCCGCATAGTAATCATACTCAATAAACTCGCTACTATTGCCGGTGTAATCGGTCAGATCCAGACTGCCCCAGATTCCCAGCGTAAGGCTATCAAGGGTTAAGCTGATACCGGGCTGGAATGCATAGTCATCATTGATATTTTGACCACGCCAGATGTACTTACTGTAAAAATCCGCGGTAACATCAACACTCGTACTTTCAAAAGCCCAAACCACTCCGCTGGCACACAACACACCCAAAACAACCAAACAACCTAATACTGACAATCTCATGTTCAACTCCCTAAACAGTTTTGTTGGTTTCCTTTAGATTACGACATTTTTAAAGCTTTTTAATTCACAGGCCTGTGTCACTTTCAAAAGCTCACAAATGACTTAAAGCAAGAGGTGTGCCAAAACATATACGATTCGCCTGTATATATGTAAGTTGTTTGTTTGGAGTGTGTTATGTGAAAATCAGGAACATCTTTAACAATAAACATCTGCCTACAATTTTGTAGGTAGATGTTTATTGTGCTACATTTATGTAACCCTTCTCTTATTTTTTCAGGATGTTATACTTTTTGATCTTATACCCCAGCATTCGCTCTGTCAGTCCCAGTTCTTTGGCCGCATGACGCTGACAGCCGTGCGTTCTTTTCAGTGCATCGACGATCATTTCCAACTCCAGATATTCGACTTTCTCAGGCAATGTTAACCCGCCGTTCTCAGCTGTCTTTTTAGCTATTTGCAGTGAAGGAGGCAAATGATCCGACCGCAGTACATCCTCATCACACAGCAGAACCGCCCTTTCGATGCAGTTTTCAAGCTCGCGAATGTTCCCGGGCCAATGGTAGCTCGTCAGCATCTCAATCGCAGGCGTCGAGATACGTTGAATGTTTTTGCGGTTCTCTTTTGAATATTTTTCCAGAAAAAAATCCGCCAGCAGCATGACATCATTCTTGCGATCCCGTAACGGCGGCATATAGATCGGAAAGACATTGATACGATAATAAAGATCCTCTCTGAACAAGCCGTTCTTGATCTCCTCCTCGAGATTTTTGTTCGTCGCAACGACAATGCGTAGATTTGCCTTAATTGTCTCATAACCGCCAACTCGCTCAAACTCCTTAAACTGGATAACACGTAACAGTTTCACCTGTAAATTCAGGGAAAAATCGCCGATTTCATCCAGAAAGATAGTACCGCCATCGGCCAGTTCAAAACGCCCGGGTTTGCGATCCGTTGCCCCTGTAAAGGCGCCTTTTTCATGGCCAAAAAGCTCGCTTTCAAGCAAATTCTCAGGCAGGGCCGTACAGTTTATCTTAATAAAGGGTTTCGCTGAACGGAGACTGTTATAATGGATTGCATGCGCGATCAGATCCTTACCTGTCCCGCTTTCGCCACGGATCAGAACCGTCGCATTACTATTGGCCACCTGCTCGATCAAGCGATAAACCTCCAGCATCGCATTACTGGTACCCACCATATTATGGATGTTAAATTTGGTTTTCAACTCCCGCAGCAGCCGGGCATTTTCATTACGCAGTTCCCTGCGGTCGGATTCAACCATCTTATTCAGCTTGACCGCTTGCGCCACCATCGTAGCAAGCACCTCCAGCAATCGAACATGCGCCTCAAAATCCTCAGCCGCCCGAACTTTTCGATCAACACTAATCGCCCCGATCGTTTTACCTTCCAGTTTGATCGGAACACAGAAAAAAGCGATCTTTTGCCCTTTGGAACGTTTTCTCTCCCCAGTTTTTGCAAGAAAACGGGGGTCCTTGCTGATATCCGGAACCACTACTTCTTTCCCCGTCTGAACAACAAGACCGGTAATACCCTCACCGACTTTATATGTGATCTGCTTCTTGAAAGCATCCTCTAAGCCATGAGCAACCTTAATGCTAATCGTCTCACTTTCGGAATCCAGAAGCGTAATGGCACCACGCTCAAGCTTTACGTGGGTCTCCAGTGCTTTCAGAATGGACTCCAGCGTTTCCTCGATATCAAGCGATTCAGCTATCGCCTTAGCAACATCCGCTAATAAATTTACTTCCCTGGCCAACTTCTTTGCCATATTTCACCTCAAAAGATAACAAAAAGCTATATTGATACAAAATTGTATACTTGCTGGAGTATAACAAAATTGTATCGCCTACGCAAGCTTCTACAATTATGTATTTTATTTTTTTCTTCGTTTTTTATCTTTTTTTTGATTAAATACCTTTTATTCCCTTAATAACAAGGAAGGAAAATAGGAATGGACCACCAAAAAGCATCGATAAACCTTAAAATCGCCGGATTTATGCTCATCTCCTGCGTCATCAGCTTTCCTGTGGGCTACTATCTGGGGGACCGGGGTGCACGCTGGTATCCCAACACGGTCGATATCATCCTGTTTTGCTTGTTTTCCGGCACGTGCTGTCTGTTGGTTTCATCTTTAATCTCGGGAGCCGTAATAATGACTGAAAAAAAAATCCTTATCAAAAAACGTGCCATTATTCTTTGCCTGGTGTTAATGCTGATCAGTGCGATTCATTTGATTGGTTGCCAATTTCAAAAAAAGACATCCTTGACCGCCCTGTCGCCCGATGATTTTGAAATGGCTGTCTCAGCCCATATCGACCAACTCGAAAGCTATGACAGGGAAATGGAATCCCTCCTGCAGGAAATGCACTCTCAGAGCCTCTTCTCCGAATCTTCAAATAACCCACTGTCTGTCGCAGAAGAGCAATTTCTTCGCGAATCTTGGCTGAGTCTTTACGACTATGCTTTTGGACTCGACCAAATTCGCCAATTTTACCACAATTGGTATCGGTTTGATGTGTCCCGTTCCCGGAGACCGTATCATGTCCAAAGCTATTTGCTCTCATACAGCGCCGATGTGATTCTTTATGAAAAAGCCATGCGAACCGTACAGTTAATCAAGAAGAATCCCAACGCCGTCAAATTTTTGAATGCACCGCATCCGGGAAGCGACATCGGACCGGACTCTTTTTCTCGTTTTCAGCTCGATTTATTCGGAAGCGATTGTTACAGCCGGATTTGCTCGGGCGAACTATATCTCGAATGGCTCGGGAAAGGCCTCAATTCACGGAATTCCACCTTCGCAGGCCCCTGTCTGCACCTGTGGGACACGATCGAGACCCGTCTGGCCATGGTAGACCAGATAGATACTGTCACACGGGGTATCGCCATTGCAGATGCAGACATGGAACTGCTTCGCAAAGGCATCTATCGGATTTGGTTCCCGGCCCAAAAAGACGTCGCCGAGTGGATGGGCGACACCCGCCTGCAGCGTGTCGGAAAATACCTCATAACCCCATCACTACAGGAAGAATTAAACAACCTGCTCGAACCGGGCGATATCCTGCTGTCCCGGAAGAACTGGTACTTGAGCAATGTCGGCTTGCCCGGCTTCTGGCCGCACGCGATTCTTTATATCGGCCAGCCGGATAAACTAATGGCCTATTTTGACGATCCCGAGGTGGCGGACCTTCTTAAAACACTGTCCGGCAAAGAAATATCGTTCGATCAATACATGTCAGAGCGGTTTCCTGATAAATGGCTGCGGTATCGTTCCGGCACCGGACAAGCGGATTACCACGTCATCGAAGCCGTTAAATACGGCGTTATGCTGAATCCGCTTTCAAAGGCCTGTGGCGACTATCTGGCGGCCATTCGTCCTAAATTATCGAAGCGCGCCAAAGTACAGGCCGTCATCCTTGCCTTTTCGCATCTCGACAAACCCTATGATTTCGATTTCGACTTCGCCACCGACCACGCACTCGTCTGTACGGAACTGGTTTGGCGAAGCTATCGGCCCGCAGACCGGAAAGAGGGCCTGAACATTAACCTCGTCGAAATGGCGGGTCGAAAAACCTTGCCCGCTAATGAAATCGCAAAGTTATTTGCCAACGAAAAACAAAACGGCCCTCGGCAATTTGATTTCATCTGTTTCATCGATGCCAATGAGAAAACAGAAACGGCTTTCTTTTCAGATGAAAACGCTTTTCTCGAATCCGCTAACAGACCAAAGTGGAGTTTCCGACAGGAATAAAAAAAGGCGGCCGTTTCCGGTCGCCTTTAATGCACCTATTGACAGGGGCTCTTCATACCTAAATCACGTTCTCATAAAGAACAATACCATCGACAACTTTACAGGTGTGAACCGCGTACTTGTCGGCAAAATCGGGACGGCTTCTCGGATACGCCGTATCAACGGCTGCTTTAGCGGCATCGGCCGCTTCAGCCAGCACCAGACAGCCCGCTGCGCCTTTATCGCCGCCACCCAGCATCCGCTCGCCCAGCACACCCGGAACCGTACGAACAATGTCACACATGCTTTCCAGTTCAGGCCCGGAGATGACATATTCATCACGCAGGCCAATTCCATCCTGCCGGAAGATAGTACCAACCGTTTCAATGTCGCCGGCCTTCCACGCCGCCATCATCTCATAGAAACGTTTCTGGGCCTTATAGATATACGTCATGCGGCTGACCAGATGCGGAACATCTTTTTCGAAATGCGCCTTGATCTTTTTGTACAAAGCTTCATCCTTAATATCAGCAAGACAGGAGATACCGAACCCGGCATCTTTGGCCTTGGCGGCCATTTCCTCACACTCGCTGCGGCGGACTTTATAAGTGGACTTCTCCAGTCCGGGACGAACCGTGCCGGTATCCATGACAACAATACGAAAATCCCTGGCACCCGCTCCCAGCGGAACATAGCTGATCGAACGATCCGCAGGTATATAATGCGTGCCTTTGCCTTCTTTGGCAAACATGATCATGATCTGATCCAGCTTTCCGCACGGCGAGCCGATATAATCGTTTTCGACCATCTGAGCCAGATCAACAACCTTCATGGCATCCTCTTCGACGATACCACTGGCATCCAGCATGGAGATGATCAGGTTCAGCGACAGCGAAGCACTCCGGCTCATGCCGCCGCCGGGAATATTGCCGTAAAGCACCGCATCAATCCCCTGCGTCAGTTGATAGCCCTCGCGTTTAAGCACATAATCGACGCCATACGGAAACCGTGCCCATGTGTCATACACTTCCGCTGACTGCGGATCGGGCGTTTTTCCGATCTCAAACTCGACCACGCCATCATCCGGGAAGTTGCCGCTGAAAAAACGCATGGTCTTCGTGCCGTTGGGCTTATACGCCATCCAGATAAACCGATCCGTTCCGACACCGAACAACTCCGTGCCGTTATAGTCACCGTGCTCAACGCCCAGACAGAACCGCGAGGAACTCCGGCGAACCTTCGCCCCGGCGATATCGATGCCCTTGTCAGCGGCAAGCCGTTTCAAATACTCAAATGCCTGTTGATCATTCGTTACATTCACTTCAAAGATCTCCTGTAAGTGCTGTTATTTAATAAGTCCCCATGGGCTGAAGAGGAAGTAAAGAAGCAATGTTGCGACAACGACCAGAATACCCGCAACCATAGCGCCCTTTGAGGTATGAAGTTCAATCGTTGTATTCAATTTAAACTCGACCGGTTGCGCCAGTGGTTTAATCATAGTGATGAGAAGCATGACCAGAAGGCAGGCACCGAACGTGATAGCCATTCTGTTCAGGAAGTTCCCGATCAGCGTACTCATCATCGGATTGGCCATCAAATCGGTATTCAGCGAAACAAGCTTCAATGCTCCATAGACAGCCATATTCGTCAACAAGCCGAGCACGCCAGCCATGGGAGGAGCCTTATGCACTAATAAACCAAAGACAAACACCGCCAGAATACCCGGAGAAATGAACCCCTGGCCTTCTTGAATGATCGTAAAAATACTGTTACTGATTTTAGGGTCCCCAAGTTTGGGAGCCAGCAGAACCGCAACCACAGTGAAGACCACCACGCAGATACGTCCCAGTGAAACGATCGACTTTTGTGATGCCTGCGGACTAAGGTATTTCTTGAAGATGTCCATCGTAAAGATCGTCGACGCGGCATTCAACATCGCCGCCAGTGAACTGACAACAGCACCCAAAAGTGCCGCAAGCACAAAACCCGTGATCCCAACACCCTGCGGAAGAACGTTACCAAGCAGTTGAGCCAATGCGGTATCGTACTTATAAGCGATAAACTTTTCTGTCGATGTTTCCGCTCCGGCGGCCTTGGCCGCTGCTTCAGTTGCCGCATTATAAACTTCTAACTCCACAGCAAGCTGTGGAAACGTGCTTTTCCAGGCTTTATCTTCAGATATAAAGACCGGGTAACCGGAAACCGACAATGCGTTGTATTTTTCCTGAGTGATCGGAAGCACAAACGGATTGCGCCCTTTAACGGCTTTCATGACATCATCATCGGCATAAACTGCGATCATAAATTTACCTGAGGGCCACGCCGTAATCGCCTCTTCCTCCGGAGACTGAACAACTTCAACTAACTCAGTGGCAGGGTTTGCCATCGCATACTTGCTGATGATAGGTGCATTATCAGACACTGCATCTGTCTGCATATTGCCAAAATACAGGTTAAAGGCAATGATGCCAGGAACAACGATCACAAACGGAATCAAAAGTTTCATAAATGCCGAAAAGACAATACCCTTCTGTCCTTCAGCCAGCGATGCTGATCCTAACGTACGCTGTGTGATATATTGGTTCAAACCCCAGTAATAGAAGTTTGGAATCCACAACCCTAACAGCAAAGCGGTCCAGGGCAAAATGGAATCGGTTTTCGGCAGGAACATATTCATCCGAATCTTATTCAATTCCCAGAACCTCTCAACAGAACCGGTTCCTTCTTCCAAGGTCATGCGTACAACTTCACCCGTTTTGATATCGACAACGTGGGCAGCTTCCGTCGCGTTCCCCAGCTTATCAAAAGCAAAGAACATGATAACGGCACCACCAATGATCAGGGCACTTCCCTGAATCAAATCGGCCCAGGCACAGGCTTTCAACCCACCGGCAAACACATAAGCACCGGCGATTGCCCCAATGGCCAATGCGCCCCATTTCAAACCGATGCTGTACCCCATCTGGCCGGCCAATGAACTGATCGTCAACGCGCCGGAATATGTTACTGCGCCCAGCAAGAGCATGTAAATACCCAGTGTTGCCAAAGCCATGATCAGGCGTGCCCACTGATTGTAACGATACTCCAGGAATTCAGGCATGGTATAGATACCCGCCTTAAGAAAATACGGCAAGAAGCAAAATGCGACTACTACCAGCGTTATCGCCGCCATCCATTCATAACTGGCAATTGCAAGGCCAACATGACTGGCCGCATTGCCGCTCATTCCCACAAATTGTTCCGTTGAAATGTTTGCGGCGATCAACGAGAAGCCGATCAGCCACCACTTCAACCCGCGCCCTGCAAGAAAGTAGTCTTCGCCTGATTTCTCATGCCTGCTTTTCAGCATACCCAAACTGATAACGCTGACGACAAAGATAACAAACACGATCATGTCCCATATCCCAAATACCATACCGTCTACTCCTTAAAATTAAGTGTTCCTCAACTTATTTTTTGATTCTATCAAAAAAAATAATTGTTTTGTGAATTATCCCTATTTCATGCTTTTTATCAACAAAATTATTACAATGGGCCCTCTTAAACGGGCTCGATTCGTCTTGTTTTTTAAGTTTAGCCAACCTTGGTCATCCACGCGAAAACCGCTTGGACAGGCACACCACAAAAAGTGCCATCAGGCACGCTCCGCTGAGGGATTCGAACATTGTCACCACACGCGTCAACCAATCACTGCCCGCCGGATAAATATCGCCCAATCCGAGCGTCGTAAACGTAATTGTGCTGAAATAGAGACCGTCAAATAGCCCCAGTTCACGTTGAGCATCCGGACGATAGGTCAAATGGGCCAAATCGGAACAGTAAAAAAGACCGCACAGAAAAATGATCACCACACCAGCCGCTAAAACCCGTACAGGTCTTTCGCCATAGCCGAACAAAAACCTACCCAGAATCAATTCCGGCAGCAAACGTACGCCCAAAATCCAGCGCTGCAGTTTCTTCGCAGTCGAAAGTTTTTCATAAAAGGAACCGCGAAACTTCTGCCAGAAATGCGCGCACTGTTCATAGTAAAAACATTCGCCCGCCTGCTGGTAATATCCCGCCTCCTGACAAGCCTGTTTGATAAAACGCCAGAAACTTTCATCGTCTCCGTAATTTTTGCGCGTAAACGAAACTCCCTCGTACACCGGAACTGCTTTACTGCGCGAATGAACGGCCGCAAAATCGCAGCGGTTCCGGAATTGGGCTCCCGTGAAATTCGAGCCTTTACCGAAACTCGAATTGGCGAAACGCGTATCGCCGCAAAACTGCGCCTCATTAAAAAGTCCATATCCTTCAAAAGTGGCCGTTCGCAACATCATCCGTTCATGAAAAACCGCATTGCGAAAACTGCAGACCCGACAGAATGTACAGCCGTCGAACCCGGCCAAACCTTTAAACTCGGCATTGCTGAAGCGGGTTTGACCGGCAAAAACAGAAGAATTGAACAGTACATCTTTTTCAAAAATAACCTTCAGGGCTTCCGGCTGCTCCCAGGGACCGGCGAATATAACATCGTTCTCAAACGTGCAGGAATTGAAAAACAACGATTGGGATAAAACCACGATATTCGTATCACCCTCTTTCAGTGTTTTAAGATGGTCAACCCGGTCAGAGGATCGCTCTGAAAAAAATGTATTCAAATCAAACGTGCCGCCGATCCGGCATCGAACCAAACGAATATCCTCACCTGCGCCAATCGCCTCAAGTAGTTCACCGGCGGTTAGTGTGGTGTTTTCTCGTTCAAATCCCACCGCATTCCTTTCCGTGGAGATTAATCCGGTTGTGCCTGCAAAACGGTTAAAATTTCCTCTTTTTTCGGAAGGGCATCCTGCAGCCCAAACCGGCTGCGCTGCAGATATTCGGCAGCAACCGCAAACCGAACCGCACGGTCCGGATCATCCCCCGTGCCCAGGCAGGCCGTCAAGGCCCCCGTAAACGCCGAATCACAACCTGTCTGATCCACCACTTCCCCGGCAATTCCCGGGATATGACGAGGACCCTGTCGATCAATGACTAGTGCCCCGCTCCAGCCAAGGCTGATGATGACACATTGGGCACCTTTGGCGATCAATTCCGTACCGATAAATTTCAGATCCCCTTCTCCGCCTGAACCGAGTTCCGAAGCGCACATCAATCCTTTAAAGCGAAGAATGATGAAATCAGCATTGTAAAATTCCATGGGCCAGTCCAGCAAATGCACCGCCTCCCGTTCAGCCTTGGGGAGTTTGGCTTTCAATATCACACGTGATTTATGAATTTGAGCCGTACGGATCGCCGCAACCGCCGCCTCAACAGGAATCGCGTCATCCACCAGAACAGCGTTGGCTGAACCGATCAATTGCTCCGCTGCGGCGTATTCGATCTCGTCCCGACCCAGAACACGATTGGCACCGGCGGAACGACAACTGCTATTATCGCCCCGTCCATCTACAACCGTCATAATAACTCCCGTACTCATCGCATTCGTGGGATAAATCAGGTCCGTATAGATTTGGTGACGCCGTAAATTCTGGCGAATCATGTCCCCGAGACAATCCTGACCGACACGAGCCAGTAAATAAGTTTCACATCCGCATAAAGCGATCTGGATCGCTTCGTTAACCCCTGCACCCGTCGGCACACACGTAAAACTCGACCCCTCGGTAACCTTTCCGGAAGAAGGATGTTCGTCGCATTTCATCGCCATATCCACATAAGCCGATCCGACGACAATGATCTTGGGAATCCGTTCTAACATATCCGCTCCATTTATAATCCATAAAGAATGTTCAATAATATACCTAATAATTAGCACCCTGAAAAGGGTTTTTCTCTATTTCAAGACATTTAATTCAATTCGAATAGTAAGCATAACATTTGAGATTTCACACTATTTTTGTCGATTTATCCGTATTTCTCCATTATATTGAACGTGTGTAATATTTAAGACAGGAAGACAACGTGAAACATTATCAGGTCCATTTTCAACCCGATGACATAAAAGTTATGATCCATCATGGCGCAACGCTCCTGGAGGCCGCCGGATTAGTGGGGATCATTCTGACGACGCCTTGCGGCGGCGTGGGACGTTGCGGTAAATGCTGCGTCCAATTATTGCCCTCCAAAAAGGATGTATTGGCCTGCCAATTCCGCATTGAACACGACCTTGAAGTGTACATCCCGGATTCGAGCCGTTTTTTCAAACAAAAGATACTCGAACATGCCATCAGCCGAGAAGTTGATTCGGACCCCGTGATTCAAAAGATCTTTATTGCCCAATCTCCCTCCGGAATCCAACAGTTATGCCAACAGATTTTCGGCATCATTCAAGCCCCCTGTATCATCGATACGGTACACTCTGACGGCATACAGGAAAAACTCGCCGTCAACACGGAAAACGGCGTAACCGCTCTGATTGCCTGTCGACAAGACGCCAACGCAATTCAATGGTCTGTCATGGATATTGAAGAAGGCGATACAACGGACACTCTATTCGGCATCGCAGTCGATATCGGCACAACAACCGTCGTCGCCCGCCTGATCGAACTGCAAAAAGCCCGAATTGTCGCAACGGTTTCTGCCGGCAATCCCCAGGCACAATATGGCGCAGATGTCATCAGCCGAATCGCACACGCCGAGACAGAACTGGGGCTTGATACACTGAACAAATCGATCATTTCATGCCTGAACAGCCTCATCGAAAAGGTATGCCGAAAAGTGGATATCCAGCCAAATGACATCTACGAATTGACGGTTGCCGGGAATACAACCATGAATCACCTCCTCTTAAAATACCCCCTCCGTCAACTGGGGCAAGCCCCCTACAAGGCCTATTCACTTGAGGCATCCGACCAGAACCCCGGCAACATCGGCGTGCAAATCAATCCGGCCGGAAATATACACATCCTGCCGAATCTTTCTGGATTTGTCGGGGCCGATACGATCGCGGCCACACTGGCCTGCGGGATGGACGCGACCGAGGCGGCAACACTCTTAGTTGATATTGGAACAAACGGCGAAATTGTCTACGGCACAAAAGATACCCTGGTTGCCGCCAGTTGCGCCGCCGGTCCCGCATTGGAGGGCGCAGAAATTGAATTCGGAAGCCGAGCTCAAACAGGGGCCATCGAAAGAGTTGTCTTTGAGGAAAAAGACATTGATGTTGATGTGATCGATCAAGCCGAAGCGGTTACTATCTGCGGCAGCGGGCTCATTGATGCGGTTGCGATCATGCTCGATTTAGGGATTATTGAGCCGACAGGACGTTTTACAGACCCCCTTGAACATGACCCGATGATGTCGGCAAAGATCAAAAGACGCCTTACCACCTATGAAAATGCCCCGGCGTTTGTTTTGTCAGGTAAATACAACAACGGCACTTGGGACCATGCCGTCATGATGACCCAAAAAGATGTCCGCCAGATTCAACTTGCCAAGGCGGCGATTCGGGCAGGAATTTCACTCTTGCTCAGAAAAACAGCCCATGATGAGTCTCAGATTCAGAAAATTCTGCTGGCCGGGGCCTTTGGCAATTATATCCAGAGAGAAAATGCCGTACGGATCGGACTGTTGCCGAATGTGCCTGTCGAGAAAATACATTTTGTTGGAAATGCGGCCGGAACAGGTGCCCAAATGGTACTCACCAGCCGATCTGCCCGAAATTTAGCCAAAAAACTGGCCCAAAAAATTGAATATCTCGAAATTGCCCATCAATCCGAATTTCAGATGGTTTTTAGCGAATGCCTCTTCTTCCCCGAAAAATAACGGAATGTAAAATGACCCCAAATACCGCCATTTTGCATTCCGCTTGAACACACCATATGAAAACATTGCAGATCAATTGCACACAATTCTCACGGGCAAATAATCTACAATAACAGTCTTTTTTTAGCCTATTTTATTGCGAACTTTCCAGCGTGCGCGTCTTTTCTTACTGCCGATTTTACGTCTGCGTCGTGGTTTAGCCATTCATTTCTCCTGTATAAGGTTTCTTGCTTTTCAAACTATAGGTAAACCGTTATTATAGAAGATTATGAAAAGATTGCAAGAAGTGGTATAAATTTTCTTTATAGGGGAAAATTATGATACAATGTGCCGATTGCGAGTATTACGAACAGGATTCCGCGGGCCGGCGTATCTTCCGGTGTGACCCTTTCACGAATATCAAGGAGCCGGAATGCCTGATGAAGTGGCAAATGCTCAGGCTCGATCTGCTCGTTGCTCATTATCAAAAAATGCTTTCATGGCAGGAAAAAATGGGGCCCATGCAGGACAAGTTATTCAAATTCGTCAAGCGGGAGTTAGACGATATTGATGAGGCAGAACAGTGGAAATTGCAGGATGATGACTTTGCGGAGGACCCGCCCCGGGAACCTCCAGTAATCTAACGTATTTATAAAACAGGCGGTTAGACGCACATACTGTGTGATTTTTTTTGAATAAACAGCCTCATTTTTCTATGGAAACAAAACACATTATGCAATAAAGAAATAAAAACTGACGTTTTAATTATGAAATAACCGTGAAATGACCGAGCCGCCGGAGCTTGAAAATCTTATCGAAAAGTGCAAAAAAGGCGACAAAGAAGCATTCAATGAGCTGATTGAACGGTATTCGAATCGCTGTTATGCTTATTTTTACAGATTGACCGGACAGGCTCATCTCAGCGATGAACTATTCAGCGATCTATCTATCCGATTGGTGAAAAAAATACATTCGTTCCAGAAAGGCTCGTTTGAAAAATGGCTTTTTACGGTTGCCTCGAACCTGTTTAAGGATTATCTAAGGCGGCAATACAGGCAAAAAAAGATTATCGAGCAAAAAGCCTTTCAGCTCCTGCAATCGAACGACGAAAAAAAGAATACAGGCGAGGTATTTGATAAACTGCAACTGGCGATTGAAAAACTCGATCCGGATACGGCCGAGCTCGTTACGATGCGATATTATGGACAGTTAAGTTTTAAAGAACTCGCGGAAATACGAAATGAACCGATCGGTACCACCCTTTCAAAGGTCCATCGGGGTGTTAATAAACTACGCCGGATTATGGAGACGTTATGAACCATAAGAATGAAAATCTTGAGCAACTGCTGCGGCAATTTGTCAATGAGGCACAGGCCCGTGACATGGCCGATGATATCCGTCAGGCAGATACTCTTTTTGAAAAGTATCCCGCACCCTCTGCTGACAGGGAAACAATCGAAGCAATTCATCACAACGTCGGCCGTCAGCTTGAGCTGAATCGGCGACTTCATACAAAACTTCCGTATTTCAGTGCCGCCGCAGTCGCCGTCATCCTGCTGGCAGGGATGTTAATTCTGCGTTCCGATATAAAGCGAATGAATAACACCCATCCGCTTCAGGCCGTCGCTGCCAATGAGTTCTGGTCGGAATTGAACTCGTTTGAAACCTCTATGGCAGATATTGACAGTGAGATCAGCAACCTGTCTGAAACAATTAATACGATGGATTCCGGCACTTTTGAGCCGTTCAATCCGCTAAAGTTGAATATCACCGAGTTAGACGAAATCGAATCCATCACTAACAGTACGGAGTTCTGGAAGGGTTAAATAAATGAGATACGGAATGTTAATCGTCATTGGACTCTCATTGTTCTGTTTATCACTGATTCTGTTGCCGGGCCTTGCTTTTGCCGAGCAAGCCGCCGAGCAGGATAAGCAGGCAAAGGCAGAGGCGGCTAAACCCGCCGAGAAACCGGCTTTGGTCAATGATAAAAGTCCTGATGTTAATCAACAGCCGGATAATGACAAGTGGAAAGAGCAGCTTGACAAACGGCATGTCTATTTCATTGAGTGGCTTCAGAAAAACTTTCCGAAAAAGGCCAATGAGCTTTTGACGGTTTTCAATAAACAGCCCGAACAGTTTACCGAGAAACTGGATAAAATCAAAGAAGTTTACGGCCCCATCCTGCGTGAAGAAAGATACCATCCTGATCTGGCAGTCGTCATGCGGGAAGACCTGAAACTGCAGGACCGGCGGGACCAGTTGCTCCGTGAAATCGGTCTTGCCAAAGATGAGGATAAGCCGGAACTGTTCAAGCAGCTTAAAGAACTCGTATCTGCCCGGTTTGACAATCTCATTCAGCAAAAACAACTTCAGTATGAATATACAATCAAACGTCTTGAGAGAGTCAAGCAGCAACTGGACGAGCGCGGCAAAGAATTGGAGAAATTGAAAGCCGAAAAAAACGACTCGGTCGAAAAACGGTTAAAAGAGCTGACCGAGCAGAACGAAAAGATCAACTGGAAATGAATGATTCTCCGGCGGGGAGAACTCTGTAACATTAGCCCGGCATTTAAAAAAAACGTCCGGGCTTTTTTATGGGTGCCTTTGCCGCTGCTCACGCTGTGTGGCTTCCTGCAGCATATTCTTTTCTTTTTCGCTGAGACTGTTGATCCCTTCACGATGGACCTTTTCAAGGATTCGGTCCACTTCCTGCTGAAACCGCTGTTCCTGCTGCATCTTTTGAGCCCAGGCACCTTTACTGCGTTCCATCCGAAACCGCGTCAGCCATGGTTTATATTTCACATACAAAAAACCCACCGCCAGGCCCGAAAAATGAGCTACTTCCCCGCCTACGTTTTTACCCGCCGCAACATTCATCAGACTCATGATCACTACCAGCACCACCAGCCAAACCATGGTCATTGGGATAATCCCCCAGAGCAGAACTTTTAACCGGGGATACATCACCGCAATGGCCGCCATCATTCCAAAAAGTCCGCCGGAAGCGCCGACCATGATACCGGCAGGAAGAATTCTCAGCAGAACCAGCAGGGTATAAATAATTCCTCCGGCGGCACCGGCAGACAGGTAGAACTTCAAAAACGCCTTGCTGCCCCATTGCCGTTCCAATATCGGGCCAAAGAAAAAAAGCACGATCATGTTAAAAACCAAATGCCAGATCAAATCCGGATCGTGCAGGAACTGATACGTTACCAGCCGCCAGACCTGAATCGCATGAACGAATGAATCGGGCAGAACCGCCCCGTACTTATAAATATATTGTCCAAAGCTTTCATACGTCAGCACCGCAATAATATAAATCGCAAAATTGCTGATCAGCAACCACTTGACGACCGGCGGAAGCCCTCTGAAACCACCGCCCATGTTATATTGCTGTCCGTATCCTTCCGGTCGAGCGTAATCTCTGTCATAAATTCCCATAGGTTCCTCTAAATGATTTCATCTTGTTCGCATTATTGCTATAATATCAGCTCGTGTTTGTCGTTCCCGTTCGGGATTGTCACCCCCGCGCAGACGGGGGTCCATCAGGAACGCTGGATTCCCGCCTTCGCGGGAATGACACATTTCGCGGGTATGACAATGTGTTATAATTTGCTATAATATCAGCAAAATGGAACCGGTTTCAACCTTAAAACCAAAAATATGGATTATCTTGAACAATTACAACAGCAACTAAACCAGCTTAAAGATGAGAATCTGCTGCGGCAGTGCGTCTGCATCGATTCGGCACAGGGACCGACAATCCGCATGGCCGACGGCAGCGAAAAGGTGCTTTTCTGCAGCAATAACTATCTGGGCCTTGCCAACGACCCGCAAATCAAGCAGGCGGTGATTGCGGCCGTTGAAAAATACGGGACCGGGGCCGCGGCATCGCGACTGATCAGCGGAACAAGCCGGGCGCATGTTGAACTGGAAAACGCCTTCGCCGGATTTCTGCATAAAGAGTCGGCACTGTATTTCCCTTCCGGTTGGACAGCAAATCAAGCCCTGCTGAGTACCCTGCCGCAAAAAGGCGACTTGGTACTCATGGACCGATTTGACCATGCCTCGATCATTGATGCGGCCAAAGCCTCCGAAGCACCATTTCGCACCTACCGCCGGAACCGCCTGGAACATCTGGAAAAGTATCTATCCGATGCCGACTATAACCGTTGTTTCATCGTCACCGAAAGTGTCTTTTCGATGGACGGCGATACAGCCGATCTGGCGGAACTGGTCGAACTCAAAAAGAAATACAACGCTATTCTCATCGTCGATGAGGCGCACGCGTTGGGGTGTTTCGGTGCAACCGGTGCCGGACTGTGCGAGCAGGCGGGTGTGCTGGATGAGGTGGACATTATTGTCGCCCCGCTGGGTAAGGCCATTGCCGCAACCGGAGGAATTATTGCCGCGGCTAAACCGGTGATCGACACCCTTGTCAACAAGGCCCGGCCGTTCATCTATACCACCGCCCCATCGCCGATGATTGCCGCGGCGGCATTGAAGGCTCTTGAGATCATTCAAGCCGAACCGGACCGGCGCAACCGTTTGCAGGACAATGCGGCATTTTTAAGAAATGAATTCCAGGAAATGGGCCTCGATATCGGCAACTCCACCAGCCAGATCATCCCGGTCATTCTCGGCGAATCCGCCAAAGCGTTAGAGGTGTCCAAAAGGCTGTTCGAGGCAGGTTATTTCGTCTCCGCCATCCGCCCGCCAACCGTCCCGCCGGGGACAGCAAGACTGCGAGTTTCGGTCCAGTCCGGCCACACACAAGATCAACTGGATGGGTTGTGTGAAACACTGAAAAATTGGCTTTGACTTCGTTTTTAGTGTTAAAATGCGGCTTTTGAGTGTTTTTGGGGATTATTACTGATACCAAAGTGCGCCCAAACGGCGCCAAAGTGTGCCATAAATGCGCCAACGTTGTCCAAAGGTGCGCCATTTTGTGCCAGTTTGTAACCACGAATCCCGATACATCGGGGCTAATTAACACAAATTACTAACCACGGAAGACACGGAAATACACAGAAGTTTATTGGGGTTTGCGCCATGGCGTTTTTATTTGCTCCTTCACTTAAATTATCAATGAACAACCATTTTTTCATCGACGGCGACGCTTCCCCCTTCGCTTTCAGCTACGGCGAGACAAGCCGACACGACAGGCGGTATTATACCATAAATTAAGTAATTGTCAAACTTTTTGTTAATTTTTCACATGTTTTTTAATGCATGGCATCTTCTCACTAAAAATCATTCTTCGATCTTCCTAAAGACAAGGTCTCCCCTGTAAACAGGTTCGGGAAAATCATTCAGAGTTTTTCTTTCTTTCGCGGTATCTGTGTTTTTGTTTTTCACAATAACCGACTTTCCGGAGGTATGCCATTCCGCTTGCCAGGATTGACCGTCCTCTGAAACAGGACCGCGAAAGAGATCGGTCATGTCCCCTTCCATGGCATGGTCACCCATGTCCTGATAGAAATGCTTGATAACGATTTGGACCTCTAACATTCTGCCTTCCGGATCGTACTCCAGGGTCCATGGGCCGGGTTCGAATATTCCTGTTCCACCGAACTTAGTTGGATAAGTTGTTATTTTGTCAGGGGACATCATGGTTTTATTCAAAAAGACAATCGCATTTGAAATAGTGCCATTTGTTTCTATTTCAAACCGCCAATTGCCGCGGTCCGCCTGCCAGATACCTGCCAAAAATGGCGGTAACGCTTGCTCGCATAATGTCTGTTCCCTATTCGTATGTTCAGAAGTTTGGCCACAGCCCAGACACGCCAAAAGGACTATTAAGTTAACAATGCTCCAATATGTTTTCATAGAATCAATCTTCAAGACAAGTGGAAAAGTCAAAGCTGCCAATGATTTCTCACTGCTGACAATCACATGGAACATCTGGTGTATTGAAATAATCTAACAAAATATTAATATCATCATAGCCAACACGACGGAAACTCGGTCCAATTTTTTCGGCTTTGTGATTAAAGTCAGCCGCAATCCAGGTATCCACTGCAGGGTCGCCACTATAGGTTTTATTAAATCCATCAAGCAAAATATCAATATCGTCGTAACCTACCCAGCGCATTTGTCTGGCGATAACTTCCTGTTGTCCATTAGCATCGCCGTAGCATTGACGTGACTGGAGCCAACAAGATGGGAAGCCAACATTTACCCATTCTTGATAATCTGGGTGATTTGCCGGTAAGCCAAGTTCATCAGCACCGATATCGACTGAGCCCATCAATACTCTTGGCTCATTATCGACGTCAATCTGATTGACGTATATCCCATTGGGATCGCCGGTATCGATGCAGGGCGAGGTTGACGACAAATGATAATCATCATTAGCCGCATCAACAAAATTCGGATCTGTATTGATATTGCCATTTATTGCATTGCAATCTTGTATGCAACTGTAATATGCATCAAGTGTGTCAGTTAACAAAATCCAGTTTCCGCCACCATCTAATTCCCATGATGACAGTGGGTAAGACCACTCATCATCAGAAATATCCCATACAATAGAATTGTAGATTTTACAGACTTGTGGAATTGAGTCCTGCAAAAGACTAATCCCATAGTTACAATTTACAATTGTATTATTATATAGCATAGTTGAAGACTGCGGGTATTCAAGTTCAATACCCGTTCCCATCAAGTTAGGTCGATTAAAATCATAAATAATGTTATTATTAATCGTTGGTGTTTTATAATTATCGCCATATATCCCATACATCAATGCAGGAGAACCTTTGATATGATTGTTAATAATGATCGGTGAACTTTCGCGGATATAAATTCCATATATAGAATTTTCAATATCACAGTTTTGAATTATTGGACTACAGTCGGCCCCTTCTTGCGCCCCACATTGTACTCCATAATAGGCATCTTTGATGGTCAAACCATTTAATATTGATGCAGATGTTTCACCTAAAATAAACTTTACACAGGCCGTATCATTATTGCTATTAGGAGCTGCTATGACAGTCTGTGCGACAACTTCTTTATCAGCGGGATTGGAGCTTGAAACCGTAACAGATTTCCCATTGAAATTGACGAATTCCGTATAAACTCCAGGGTAAACAGTTAACTCATCGCCTGTTGAAATGTTGGGATCATCAATCGCGGCCTGAATAGTATAGAACCATTTCACATCGTTAACATTAAAGACACCTGAAAACTCATACGTTCCCATATCTGTCCTGTTGCCGCGGAACCGCGATGTACCATCTAAATCGTATTCACAATAGACTGTATTGGGGTCTCCCACTTCAAGACATGAAGAATAATTTTCAAGTCGATAATCATTAATGGACGTGTTCACAAAATTTGGATCAACATCGATGTTTCCTCCACCATCAACACCGATAGATGTTGGCCAAGAGACACCGCTTCCATTAGAGTTCATAATGTCACAATATTTAAATACGGGTTGTGCGCCCTCGTAGCATACAATCCCAGTTGGACTCCCTAAACCAACTGAATTGTTCCAGATTATATTGTTGATAAATACGGGATCAGAACCATTTACAAATAATACATAATCTCCGTCCGGTGAGATATTTTGCGTCATTGTGCAGTTAACAATTGTTGCATCTGCGGCTTCATAGAAATATATCACCTCACCCCAATCAGCACTATTATCAAAGAAAAGACAATTTGTAATTTCGGGAGAAGATGCCCAACAACTTATGGCTCCCGAAAATTCGGCAGCATTATCCTCAAAGATGCAATGAGAGATGATCGGATTTGCATTATTGTAGCACGCGATGGCCCCACCATCGACATTTTGTTCCAATGCACCATTATTTTTAAATACACATTTGCTAATAGTAGGACTGCTGTTAGAGCAGAATATTGCAGAACCCGCATAATAACCCTCTGATAACAATCCATAGCCATTTTTAATTGTAATTCCCGATACTACAGAGTTGGGTTCTTCACCTGAATCAAAAATAAAAGCACGATTCGGATTATTGCGAGTTCCTCCACAATCTATAATCGTTGCTGCAACGACATTAGGATCATCTGGATTTAAACTTTGGACAGTTATCGATTTCCCGCCAAGATCCAAATTATAGCTCCCCTCGCCGGAGTAACAAATTGGCAAAAGTTCTATCGTGTCACCATCTATAGCATCATCTATAGCTGATTGAATCGAACGATATGCCTTGTCCTGAGTCAGATTGAAACATATCATCGGCCTACTGCCGCCGCCCATTTCAACAACTTTTTCATAAATCCAATCGATCGACTCTGTGTGGTTGGCCATTAAAAACCACAACTTAAAGTTTTCCATATCTGGAAAAGTTTTAACTGTTCCTGTTAGATGTCCACATAAAAACCACATATTGCCATCGTAGACTAAAACCCCTGTTCCGGAATCTCCGGAATCGAGACCGCATCTGAAGTCGTTTGCATCTTCTTTCGGGGAGAAACATAAACTATATCCTTCACGATAATAATTATATCCGTAATGCAATGTCCCAGCGTTAATTTCAATAGGGAAATTATTCCATGGGTCGTCAGAAATAGAATTTGTTCCGTCATAAGACCTTTGAGGTCCGAAGCCGGCAAAATAGACCTCTTGCTCAACTTGTTTATAATCTAATGGGGAGATATCGATCCAGTTTGAAAAATCGGCATCTTCCATATATTCATTCGGGTCATTAACCACATTATATTCATCCGGGAGTGGAATCGCAGATGGTTTGACTTTCTTGACTTTAAATATAGCAATATCATTGACACCCCATCTGGCATCGACAACAAAGTATTCATTGTCATATGTATTCTCACCGATTCGTTTGATTTCTTTTCCAATAAACCAGGAAGGTGTTGTCCAATGTGCGGCACCCAGAATAAAATTGGGTGCAATGACCGTTGCATTCGGATAACGGGCAAGATTGAACCATTCCAAACCTACAACACAATTAGGATCCGGATGCATCGCCAGTGGGGGAGGACCGCCGTAAGTATCCCAATCTTCTTCCCAATACACAAGACCATAAGAAAGTGATGTAACAACAAACAAACAAGAAAGCGTGAAAATCGTTTTGGAATGACTCATCATCGTTTCTCCTTTTTGAAGTTTGAAAAACCTCAACTCAACCAGTTCACTATAAAGCGAACATTCTCCATATTAGCCCTGGGTACAAAATTGATTCCCACAAAAGGACTCCTTATCCCTTAAATTTAGTCCTATGAATCAGACAAATCAATCTCTTTTTTGAAAAAAATAAAAATATTTTTGTGGGGAATTGTGAATGACAACGGCCGGCAGGATGGCGGCGTTACGATGCTGGTTTTCTTGTTGCGAAGATGGTCAGGAGGATTAGTCCTGCGATGATCAGGTAGATGCCGATGTTTTGTGAGACGGTGCCCCCTTTGTAGAGGATCCAGGCGGCGTCTTCGAAGGGATTGTCGTCGCGGATGGTTTCCAGCACGAAGCGTGTGGCTCCGTACAGGATCAACATCAGGCTCATCACGATGCCGGGTTTTTTGCGGCCGACCGTCAGCCAGATAAGGCACAGCAGTCCCGCAAGAACAAACGCGTTGGCGCTGGAATAGAGCTGTGTCGGATGCACCGGCATGGTGTGATAGGGGCCGGTTTTAACCGCCTCCTGCTGGGCGCCGGTCAGGTCATTGAACGGTTTGAGGTAGCCCTCTTCATCATAATAATCGGAGGGCAGACCAAGCAGCGGTTCGTTTCGGTCGCGGGCGGTGTCGGGACGAATCTGGCCGTAAAAGGCCGGACTGCCGTAAGGAAACTGAACCGCCCAGGAGACAGTCGTGCATTTGCCGTAGCAACAGCCGTTCAGAAAACAGCCGATGCGGCCGAAACCTAAGCCCACCATCAAACCGATGGCGAGTATATCCAGGTAGAGGCGTTTGGGAAGCTTTTGCTTCCACAGGTAAATCCATAAAAACGCTACCGCACACAGGAAACCTCCCAGGAACTCCAACCCGCCCCGCCAGACGGCAAAGAACCCCCAAAACCCACCTGTAAATTCGTTGTGGTGATGAATCACATAAAATATCCGTGCCCCGACGATGCCGCTGATGAGGGCGTACATGGCGATGTTGGTGATAAAGTCGGGATTCTGGCCGGAGCGTTTCATGAACCGTCGCATCAGGGCGACAGCGACCAGAAAGCCGATGACCATCATGGTGCCGTAACTTTTGACGGTAACGTGCAGGAAAGGAATTTCGAAAAGCTCCGGATGCATTTACGCTTTCTTTTTAAGCATTGTAAAATTATTTTCCTCGTCACACAGGAGGACCTTCGGTTTGAGGTCTTTCATCTCTTCCGGCGAGAAATACCCGAAATTCATGATAATCACGACATCGCCCGGGCTGAAATGCCGGGCCGCGGCGCCGAGGATGATAATATCCCTGCTGCCGGCAGGCGCGGGAACCGCATAGGTTTCCAGACGCTCGCCGTTGGTCACATTGGCCACCAGCACTTCCTCGTAGGGCAATATCCCCGCCGCTTTCAGCATCTCTTCATCGATGCCGATGCTGCCGGGATAGTCGATCTTCGTCTGGGTCACACGCCCACGGTGTATCTTGCCTTTTAACGCTTTTACAAACATGTTTCGAGTTTTCCTGTATTTGGATAAATTTTAATCAAATAAAAGATTTCTTTCGGCCCTTCGGGCCTTGCCTTGTATTATACCGAACTTCCCTGGGTATTCAAGTCTATCCATAAATTGTCGATCAGGCGGGTCCGGCCGATATATACCGCCAGCAAAATGAGGGCTTTATGCTCGATCCGCTCCAGCGGGACAAGCGTTTCGGGGTCGACAATGCTGATATAGTCGATGCGACCTCGGGGCTGCTCAAGGATTTGCCTCATGCCTTCGATGAGGTTTCGGGGCTGTTTTTGTCCCGATGTGATCTGTTCTTTGCAATACGTCAATGCCTGATACAGACACAAAGCCTGCTTACGCTGATCGGGCGAGAGGTAGCGGTTGCGGCTGCTCATCGCCAGCCCATCGGCTTGGCGGACGGTCGGGCAGACCTTTATCTCCAGCGGCAGATTCAAATCGCTGACCATCCGCCGGATCACGACGGCCTGCTGGGCATCCTTTTGGCCGAAATAAGCCGCATCAGCCTGAACGATATTAAACAGTTTGTTACAAACGGTGGTTACACCTTTGAAATGTCCGGGGCGGGTCGCACCGCAAAGCCCTTTGGTCAACCGTTCGGTCTCTACCCAGGTCAGTTGCTCGGCCGGATACATTTCTTCTGAAGACGGCGCAAAGACAAGACCGGCCCCAAGCTTTTCGCAATAGGCCGCATCGTCTTCAAGGTTTCGCGGGTATTGCTGGAAATCCTCGCCGGGACCGAACTGCGCGGGATTTACAAAAATGCTGACAACGACGAAATCGCATTCGGCAACCGCCGCTTCGATCAGTGAACCATGCCCGGCATGGAGCGCCCCCATCGTCGGGACAAAACCGATCCGGGCGTCCTGTTTCTTCATCGCGAGAATGCATTGTCTGACTTCATTGATTGTATGAACGATCTGCATTATTGTGTCTTTGCCAGATAAAATTGTACTTCCTCGGCGATCCGGTCGACCTGCTCGGCCGTTCGGCATTCGTCCGGGCCAATCCGCACCACCGGACAGAGGGCATAATCAGTATACAGGCTTTCGTAGCCGCGGGCAAGATGTTCCAGAAACGACCGTTCGATCCGCTGTTCATAGGGGCGGTTGCGAAGATGGATCCGCTCTATGCACCCCTCGATGCTGTCGTGAAGATAAATCACCAGCATCGGATCGGCGACCCCGTCAAAAACGCTGTCGTAATGTTTCCGGTAGGCCTGCAGGTCGGTTTCGTTGAGCCAGTTCGATGCATAGATCAGGGCCTTGTCAAACACATAATCGCTGACATAGCGTTTAGCCGGCTTTAGCTGATTTTTGCGAAGCTGGGAAGCGCTGCTGGACAGGAAAAACAATTCCGAGTCGAACGCCAGTTCGGTGTGACCGGCATAAACATCGGCCAGATACGGATTTTCATCATACTTTTCCGTGATGAATTTGGCATTCAACCGCTCGGCCAGTCCCGTCGCCAGTGTCGTTTTTCCGACGCCGATATTGCCGGCGATTGAAATCAACTGCGGTTTGTCGGAAGCCGTGTAGAAATTGTTCCCGTTTAGTCGCTCGTACAACTGATGCATTGGGCGGCCAAGCTGCGGATGAACGATATCGGCAGCCAACTCGCACATGCCTTTCAAAACAAAGCTGCGCAGATGCATCTGCGCGTGCGGAATGATAAGCTTCGGCTCATCGACGATCAACTCACCATACAACAGCACATCCAGATCAATAGTACGCGGGCCCCAGTGCGCCTCGTGCTCGCGTCCCATGTCCTGCTCGATCAATTGCAGGGCGAGAAACAACCCGCGATACGACAATGACGTGCGGACCTCCGCAACCGCATTGAGAAAAGCAGGCTGGTCCTGCGGACCCAGCGGCAGGGTTTCGTAGAATGAGCTTGTTTTAATGACCGATATTTGAGGATGGGCTTGCAGACACGATAATGCTGCGCAGAGATTATTCGTGCAATCTCCCGCGTTGCTGCCCAATCCGATATAGGCCGTCTGTTCCGTCATCGCCTCCGCGTGGGCATCCGACTTCGCTAAAGCTTCGCCGGACAAACCGCCCATCCTATCCTTTATATTTTGAAATGCGATCCATCGCTTCTTTAACCTTGTCGGGATTGTTGAAGGCGCTAAGCCTTACATAGCCTTCTCCGGCGGCACCGAAGCCGGCGCCCGGCGTACATACTACATTGGCTTTTTTCAACAGTGTATCAAAAAAAGTCCACGAGTCCACTCCGGCGGGAGTTTTGAGCCAGATATACGGGGCATGTTCGCCGCCGAATACCTGATAGCCCTGCGCAGCCAAAGCCGCACACATGGTATCGGCATTGGACATATACAGGTTAATCGTATCTTTGACCTGATTTTTGCCTTCGGGACTGTAAACCGCCGCGGCACCTTTTTGCGTGATATAGCTGACGCCGTTAAACTTCGTGCAGTGGCGGCGATTCCAGATTGGATGCAACTGGACGGCCTTTCCATCTTTCGCATAGGCAACCAATTCTTTCGGCACGACGGTAAAGCCGCAGCGAACACCGGTAAAGCCGGCGGTTTTGGAAAAACTGCGAAATTCGATAGCGACTTTTCGAGCCCCTTCGATTTCGTAGATCGAATGCGGAATACTGTCGTCCCGGATAAACGCCTCGTAAGCCGCATCAAAGAGAATGATCGCTTTGTTTTCTGTCGCGTAATCGACCCATTTTTTGAGCTGGTCCTTTGTCGCAACCGCACCGGTGGGATTGTTCGGGTAGCACAGATAAATCATGTCCACCGGTTCGGCGGGCAGTTCGGGGACAAAATTATTCTCCGCCGTGCAGGGCATATAAACGATTTTGGCGTAACGGCCCTTGCCGTCGTTTTCGCCCGTACGTCCGGCCATCACATTCGTGTCCACATAGACCGGGTAAACCGGGTCGGTGACCGCCACCACATTGCCCATCGCAAAGATTTCCTGCATGTTGCCGGTATCGCATTTGGCACCGTCACTGACAAATATCTCATCGGCCGCCACATCGGCGCCGCGCGATTTAAAATCATTCTCGGCAATGATCTCACGCAAAAAAGCATAGCCCTGCTCAGGCCCGTAACCATGAAGCCCCGCATGCGTTCCCATTTCATCAACCGCTTTGTGCATCGCATCAACCACTGCCGGGGCCAGCGGTTCGGTGACGTCACCGATGCCCAATTTAATTATTTGAGCGTCGGGATTCGCCTGTGAAAAAGACGACACGCGCCTGCTGATTTCCGGGAACAAGTAACCGGCTTTTAATTTCGCAAAATTCTCATTGACTAAAATCATCGTTTTTTAATCCTATTAAATTCAACTACTCTACTTTTCATTCACTGATGTTGCATAAACCAGCCAAACCGGACCAATCAGGCCGCTCTCTTCGAGAGGTTCGGCCGGCTCAAACCAAAGGTCACGATATAACATCCAGCCAATACGCTTTTCAGGCAACACACCGGCATCACCCACTAAACGATTTTTCCATGTATTTGTGACTGCAATGTCAAGCTCATTTCGACCCGGTTGCAGAGCCTCAGTAACCTCAAGTCTATAAGGCGACTCCCAAAGAACACCTAAATCTTTCCCATTCAAGCAAACCCGGGCAATGTTTTCAACCCGGCTTAGAACCAAAAAAATCCTTTGTTCGTTTCGCTCGAATTCAGAGGCATTGGACTCTGAAAGACTCGGAACCTGAAAAACTGTTTTATACGTCGCCGTTCCCGAAAAGTGTTTGACGCCAAAATCCTCATGATGGCTCAGGGATTCCAGACGAGTCAGCTCAATTTGATTCGGTGCTCCGCGTCCCTTTTCAAATTCAACCTGCCACGGACCGGATAATTCCATCTTCTCCGGCACCTTTTCAGCATTATAGTTCACCGTTTTACCCGATTCATAGTGTAATGTCCACAGTCCGGGAAAAAAAGCCCAATATTTTCCATCTTCTACGAAAAATTCAGGCAAACCGCCCTCCATCGTTCGAGATGGTGTAATTTCCACAATCGAATCACTCTTGTCTGCGGAGCGGCGGAAAACGACAAATAACGATTGAGCCGGACTAAATATCATCGTCACAATTGTCCTGCCTTTTTCCCTGCGCCAAACCGCGGCGTCCTGTATAGTTCCCTTTGCCGCATCCCAAATCTCCGGCACACGTTTTTGGACTCGAAATGAGACTTCGACCTGCCCGGCCTGATGGTCCTGATTTGAAATAAAGTATATATCCGCGTTATCCTTTTGCCGATGATTCCACGAGAAAGGAGGCGACTTATATCCCATTTCCTGCCGGTCAACGGGCGTCATATCCGCTCCGAGGAATATTACATCAGGCTCTATTTTCAGCTTTTTTAAAACCGGTTCTAAAAGTTGAGCATCAAGCACCGATTTCCATGAACAGGTCACGATATCCTGTACGTCTTTGTCGCAGGCCGGATAATTCGTCAAACTCCATGAACGGTCGGGGCGTGCTCCAATAATCTGAATACCGGCTTTGGCCAACTCGCCGATTTTTTTTGCCGTTTGGGGTGTCATTCGGTCGCCGGAAGGTAAAACGAGCAATCTGTAACGCATGTCGCCGGGCAGCACAAGTTGTCCGTTTTCTGCGGACGCCAGATGCAGCGCATCTGGATTAATCGAATCATAAGTATAACCGCAGGGCAGCGCCGGAGTCAATGTATCCGGAAGGAATGCCCGCGTGGGCACTTCTTCGCCGGTAAAATAACAGACATCGACCACCGGCAGCCCCTGCTGCAAAAGACTCTGGCAGCGGGCAAGATAATCAAACCAGGCTTTTCCGGCCATGTGCCATGTTTGATGACCACTAAAAAAAGTACCGACACTCGTCAGCGTCACACCCGGAACACGATCGAACGCCTGGTGCGGCCAAACATGAAGAACAAATCGATTGATGCCCAGTGCGAATTGATGATCCCCCAACGCCTTCAGCAAAAACGGGTGTTCGTTCCATTTCAATCTTAACTGTGTAAACGCCTCCGCCTGAACAATTTGTTTGCCGTAAATATGAGCACCGGAAACCGCATCCAGAATGTCATTCGGTTTATCATGCGAGGCGCTTTGAAACCAGAATTCTCCCATCGGATAATCAACGTAACGCTGATGCTGCAGCCCGTCCGACATCATCGTCGGGGCCATGCTTTCCGCACTAAGCCCGCAGTTTCTTTCGTGTGTCAGCCTGCTGAGAGGCTTATAGAAATTATCACACACAAGGTCGGCAATCGTCCGTCGAACATCATACAGAAAACGCTCCGAAAGCTCAGCCGACTCAACGGGGACTCCGGTCATCGCCGGAAGCCAGAGGAGCGGGTCATAGCCTCGGCGTTTTATAAACTGGTCACGAAACACAGGTGAGTAGTTCTGGCTGCCCGCCTCCCAGCTATCGGTATGATTCAGACAAAGGGTCTTTCCCGCAAACTCGGGGCCCACTTGTTTGAGAGCCTCGCCAAACCATTTATCAAACTGAAGGCGGACCGCGTCGGGATTAAATTTATCACATTCCAGCCCGACTCCGTTTCCTGTGGGCGTATTTTTTATGCCGGTTGTCGTATATCCAATTCGCTGGATCTTCCATCGGCCCGGCCCCGGCGTCCATTGTAACATGCCATCAGAACTCATTTGATTCGTGAGGTCGATTATCCGGTCACGTTTGATACACAGAACATCAGGGACTTGTGAATCAGTGGTCCAAGAGCTGCTTCGCCAGCGAAAACCCGCTTTGCCCTCCCATTGATGGATGCAGGGTGACGAACGAAGCTCGATATGTCCAATCTTCAGCTTTTGATGATAGAGCGGTTTAGCACCTTCAAGATTTTCAGAGCCTTCGGGGCTGTCAGCCGGGTCAAAAATGAAGCGAAAAAATCGCCCCGTTGCAGGTAGAATCGCATAACTGGCCTGCATCTTGTTTTCCTGCCAGCCGTGGCGCGACGGAGTCAATCGACCGAGGGAGTGGAAATTTTCGCCGTCTTGACTGACTTGAATCTCCATGCGGTGAAGCTGAAAACTCCGCAACTGACTGGGTGACAGGACGACTGACCGGCAGGTAAACGGCTCGGTGAACTCATATTGAATCCAGCATTTATTCGGTATTGTAACATGCGCATCGAGTCCTTTAACAAGCGGCTGCGGGTCAAAATCAGGAAGGTTCGTCGTTGCCTTAGGATTTAAAACGGTCGAGGTTACTTCTGCCTGGTCAGAAACAGGATAAGCAAAAACGGCGATATCGCGATAATAACCTTCCCGTGAAACGGGCTGTTCGATACGGTCTTCAAAGGGTTTACCCCCTTCAATGATTCGTGAGGTCCATACAAGTTCCTGCATCGACAATTCCGGCGTAATCCACGGCCCGCCCGCCAAAGACCAGCCGTCACAGGCATTCATTGCAATTTTCAAATTCAGGCGAGCCGCTTCCTTCACAGCATATCGAACCGTGTCCCACCATTGCTCAGAAAGCGTTTCAACCGGTTGAGCAAGCGGGGTTGTTTTCGGGTCGGTCTTCCCAATCGTCATCAGATAGGCGCCGCCAATTCCACTACTTGCCATCGATTCCAGGTCGCGTGTAATGCCCTCGCGCGTAATATTACCATTCATCCAGTACCAATACACCCACGGTTTAGCAGAATCCGGCGGATTCAAAAATTCGTCTCGAAGCAAATCAGCAGGAAAAACAAGACATGAAAAAAGCAAGACAGCAATGAAAAAAAATTGAACTGTCGTCGCTTTCATTTCTTTTCTGTTCATTCGGCTTGTTTTTAAAAATTGTTGTTTACATAATTTACGGCATTCGTGAAAATCGTCATACCGTCGGCAAAACCTTCGCGGTCTTTGAGCCGGGTCCAGTGCGGGTGCTGTGTCCAGCGAACGCAGCGTTCCGGATGCGGCATCATGCCCATCGCCCGGCCGGTCGAATCCGTCAATGCCGCAATGGCATCCTGTGAGCCGTTGGGATTGATCGGGAAACCGCCTTCATTGCCATCGGCATCGACATAGCGAAACGCCACAAAACCATGCTGCTTCATCTGATTGAGCGTTTCTTCGCTGTTGGCAACGATCTTGCCTTCGCCGTGAGCGATCGGCAGATAGATCCGCTTGCCCGGCTCCACAAACACGCAGCGGTCCGTTCCGGGCTGCAAATGCACCCAACGGTCTTCAAATTTGCCGCAATCATTATTGGTCAAGGTCACCGCCTGATCGGTCAATGACAGCTTGCCCGGTCCATCAAGTCCCGGCACGATACCGGTTTTGATCATAACCTGAAAGCCGTTACAGATCCCCAGCACCAGTTTGCCGTCTTCGATAAACTTATGCAGAATATCGCTGAGGTGATGAACCACCTGATTGGCCAGGATCTTGCCCGCGGCCACGTCATCGCCGTAACTGAATCCGCCGGGGAAAACCATAACCTGGTAACCGTCCAGCATCGCGGGGTCATCAATCACCCGGTTGATATGAACGCGTTCGGCTTCTGCGCCGGCCAGCTGCAGGGCATGTTCCGTTTCCATGTCACAGTTAATGCCTGCCGCTCGTAATACAATTGCTTTAACATTATCCATCAATTAAATCCTTATCGCATAATATTTAACCATGAAGTACATGAAGTTAATGAAGTTATTTTCTTATATAATTTATAAAACAAAACTCTTTAAGCCGTTTTTCAATAGTGTTGCGTTAAAGTTTATCAGAAAACCTTGTTTGATATTGGCTAATTTCATATAAGATAAAATCTGTGCGTCGTGAACTTTATTCAACTGTTCAACACTTTTCAGCTCAATTATTATTTCATCTTCCACTAATATGTCTATCCTGTAACCACAATCCAAATGACAACCCTTGTAATCAATCGGTAAAGGCTTTTCAATTTGAAAGTTAATTCCATTTAACCTTAGCTCATGGCACAGACACTGCTGGTAAGCAGATTCCAGTAATCCCGGCCCCAAGGCCTTATGCACCTCAATCGCACATCCAATGACCCTATTGGACAACTCGCTGAATTCCCTCTTTTTGCCCATCATTAAATCCCTGAACATTCAACAGAACCTCAAAGAACATGAAGAAAAATATATATAAAAAACTTCCTGTTCTTCATGCTCTTCATGGTAAAATACGATTACCAAGCCAACGGTTTCTGCCAGGCTTCTTTTAAGGCATCCAGATTCGCGTCGATAACCGTTTGCTGCTTACGGTCCCGTACGCGCAGTTTCTTTTCCGCGATAACCTCACCGATCTGTCCGAACGGAAGATTCAGCATCCGTTTAGCAAACGCATCGAAATCCTGCGGCTCGACTTCAACCAGGTAACGTGAACAGGATTCACTGAACAGCAGTGTTTCCGTCCTGACACAATCATCGGCAGCCGGGGCTCCGCGCAGGTCGGTTTCGATGCCATAACCGCCCGCAAAGGCCATTTCCGCCAATGCGGTTGCAAGACCGCCTTCTGAGCAGTCATGGCAGGACCGTACCAGGCCGCTTTGAATGGCTTGATAAATCCGTTTGGCCGTTTGTGCCGCAACCTTGACGTCTGTCCGGGGAACAGTGGCTCCAAGCTGGTCGTTGACCTTATAATAATGCGACCCGCCCAGTTCGTTCTTTGTCAGCCCGACCGCAAAGATCAGGTTGCCGGGCTGTTTAACATCCATCGTCACGCATGTGTTGACATCCTCCACCAGACCGATCGCACTGATCAGTAGAGTGTATGGAATGGCGATGCGTGTTCCGTCATCACAGACAAATTCATTATTCAGTGAATCCTTACCGGAGATGAACGGTGCCCCAAATCCCATCGCCCCGTCATAGCAAGCCTGCGAAGCCCGCACCAACGCGCCCAGCATTTCCGGCCGGGTACAGTCGCCCCAGCAATAGTTATCCAGCAACGCAATGCGATCCGGATCGGAGCCGACACAAACCAAATTTCGAATCGCTTCATCAATGCCCGCCAATGCCATCCAGTACGGGTCAATGTCGCCGTAGCACGGATTCATGCCGCAACTGAGCGAAACGCCCTTGTCATGACCGTACTTGGGACGAATGACCGCCGCATCCATCGGGCCGTCATTATCAATCCCCATCAGGGGCTTGATCACGCTGCCGCCCTGCACCTCATGGTCGTACTGACGGATCACCCATTCCTTCGAAGCCACATTATACGAGCCGAGAATTTTAAGCAGGTCGTCATTGTAGCTGTCTTTTTCATCAAGCACCGGCTCGGACAGTTTTTTTGTTTCCCATTTGGCTTTGCGGTCATATTTACAGATACCCTCATGCAGGAAGTCCATATCCAACTGTCCGACCTGCGTACCATTGTATCGCAGCGTTAGTTTCTTATCACCGGTAAAGGTGCCGATAACGGTCGCCTCAACATCTTCGGACTTAAAGATAGTCATGATCGCATCAAGATTTTCCGGCTTGACGGCAATGACCATGCGTTCCTGCGCCTCGCTGATCCAGATTTCCGTATAGGTCAGGCCCGCATACTTCAGCGGCACTTTTTCCAAATCCACTTCGACGCCGAGCTTTTCGCCCATTTCGCCGACCGCACTGGAGAGTCCCCCCGCCCCGCAGTCGGTGATGGATTCATACAAATTCGCGTCACGTGTCTGCAACAGTGTATCGAGCGTTTTCTTTTCCGTAATCGCATTACCAATTTGTACGGCATGGGAGAAAATCTCTTCATGCTCGTGGGTCATCTCACCGCTGGAGAAGGTTGCACCGTGAATGCCGTCCCGGCCGGTTCTGCCGCCGACAACCACAACTAAATTGCCTGCTTGTGCATTCTTAAAACATTTTTCTCGCGGAATCAAGCCGACATTCCCGCAGAACACCAAGGGATTGGACAGGTAACGGTCATCGAAATAGAGTGCCCCGTTGACCGTCGGAATCCCCATGCGGTTGCCATAGTCCCGCACACCGGCGACAACGCCCTTCATAATACGACGCGGATGCAGCACGCCCTTCGGCACGTCTTCCAACTTCATGTCCGGCCGGGCAAAGCAGAATATATCCGTATTCGCCACCGGTTTGGCACCCATGCCGGTTCCCATCGGGTCCCGGATCACCCCGCCGATGCCGGTCGCGGCTCCGCCGTAAGGGTCCAGCGCCGAGGGATGATTATGCGTTTCAACCTTAAAACACACCGCGTGTTCATCGTCAAATTCGATCACACCTGCGTTATCTTCGAAAACGGAAATGCACCAGTCTTTGTTCAAATCCTTGGTGGCCTTGAAGATGGTTTCCTTGATGAGATTATCAAAATAGATTTTCTCGCCGTCCAGATCCATGTCCACACTGCTTTTGAGCGTCTTATGAACACAGTGCTCGCTCCACGTCTGGGCCAGCGTCTCCAGTTCAACATCGGTCGGCTCGCGGTCCAGTTTGCGATATTCGTCCCGGATCGTCTGCATCTCCTTGAGATTCAGGAACATATCCTTTTCTTTGCTGAGCTGCATGAGTTGTTCATCCGTCAGCTCGCGAATCGGAACGTTCGTCAGCACCATCTCATACGGCTGAATATGCGGACTCGGCGGGTCGGCATCCATCCCATAAATGACGTCTTCGATGCAGTCATTGGCCAAAGTCCGGCGGGCAATCGTTTCACGCTCTTTGTCGGAAACGTTGCCGAGCAGAACATATTTGCGGGCCGTTCGAACCGAAACCCCGTCGCCGGCCCCCATATCCGACAACGCCGCCATGACCGATTCGGCCACCGGATCGGTCACGCCGCTTTTCAAATGCACCTCGATCAAGGTCGCAGGCATCGGTCCGGCGGGAACGCCGCTTTTGCCGATATGCCAATCCTGGCAGACGGTATCGCTAAGCAGTTCTTTAGCCACACGCTCGGCAAAGGCCTGGTCAAAATCGGCCTCAATCAGGTAGACCTTTTCGGAAATGACGTCCTCGACGGAAGTTATATTTAACTGCCGAATGTCCTCCAGCACATCTTTGCCGCCAACATCCGGAAACCCCTGCTTCGATGAAATCTCAAATCGCCACTGTTTCACAATCAATCCCTTAATAAATTCCTTGTCATTCCCGCACACGGTGCCGAATCCATCTTAAAAACAGCATCGGCCAAAAGCCGAATCCGAATTTTTGCTATTTTATCTTTGATTTTTAACAGATGGGGGCATGTTACACAAAACCGGTGTTCTTCTCAATAAGGAATCAGAAAATCTTTTCTGATTTCCTGCATATAGCATCAATAACAACTCTTTTTCTCCATACAGACGACCAAGCCGAACGCGTTTTTGGCTTTTTTGATAGCAACGAGCTTGTCCATTGTTGCGGATTCTTCCAACTGTATATCCGGCAGAGATTCCAACAGTAACAGGATTAACGAAACTATCAAAGCATAGTTCACATTCTGAGGGAATAGCTATTATTTCCCCTCAATAATCCAATAACCTCGGCAATGTCCTTTTCTTATGCCCCTCTTTTTTCGTGCCAAATCACCTAATACAGTTCGAACCCTATGCTTCCATTCTGGAACACGATCTTGACTGCTTTGACAAAATTCACAACAAATTAAATCATCATCACAAAAATGTGGATATTTTTCTTTCACAGTTAAATATATCTTTTCCACGTTATTGGCAGATCGCCAACGTTTGAAGTCACAATATGCGATTTCAAGTATGCCCCCATATCTATCCCTTCTCCGAGAAACCGTTTATTTTTTTGTTTTGGTAGCTTGAGCCTCTGTGTGATAGCCGATTTGTTTCTTGGGTTTTACGTCTTCAGCCACCATGGCTTTGAGAATATCAAAAATACGCTGGATTTGTTGATCCTGCCGGGAGTCTTTCTTTTCGAGCATTTCGATCCGTCGGCGAAGGAGTCCGTTGTCGGCCATAATTTTCCGCAAATGGACGAATGTACGCATGATCGCGATATTAACCTCCACGGCCTGCCTGCTTCGCAGCACACTGGAGAGCATCGCCACCCCCTGCTCCGTAAACGCATAGGGACGCGCTCGACGCATCCCGCCCCAACTTGAAATCACAATTTGTGATTTCAAGTTTTCAAACTCCTGCGGACTTAACTGAAACATGAAATCGGATGGAAAACGCTCACTGTTACGCTTGACAGCCTGAATTAACACACGCGGTTCAACACCATAAAGCAACGCCAAATCAGGACTTAACATAACCTTTTCCCCTCGCAAGTAATAAATGCACTGCTGGACACGTTCAATGGGAATAATTGATTGTTCCTTCCCTGCCACCGATGTTTACCTCCTTAAATTACCTTTCAGAATAATTCTTTCTGGTCGATCTTCTGCTGGATCATTTTACTTCGTTTTTCGCCGGCCTGCTCGAGCAGTTTTTTCACCTTCTTCTCATCGCCGTCGGCTATCGCCTTCCGCATAAGCTTTAACTGGGCGATCAAGGCGTCGATGCCCTTGACGCAGGTCGGGGCATTGGTCATCAGGATATCGGCCCAGACATTGGCCGGACCGGAGGCAACGCGGGTCGTATCGATAAATCCGCGGCCGGCAAACTGCATATTTTCAGAACTGTTGGCATTGACCAACGCCGTTGCCGTCAAATGCGGCAGATGGCTGACCATGCCGAAGATCTTATCGTGCCGGGCAGGTGTCATTATCCGAACCGCACATCCCAGGGATGTCCAAAATTTCTCCAAAACCTTCACCGATGCCGCATCCGTACCGGCGGTTTTGGTCAGAATACAGTTCGCCCCGGCCAACAAGTCGTCACGGGCATATTCGACTCCCCGTTTTTCCGAACCGGCAATTGGATGAGACCCGACGTAAAAGACCTGTTTGGGTAAATGTTCTTTCGCCCAGCGGTGCGGCAATGACTTTGTAGAGCCAACATCGGTTACAATGGCACCATCCTTCAGGCAAGGGGTCATTTCTATAAAGTAGTCCTGGAATGTTTGGATCGGGGTGGCCAGAATAACGATGTCTGAATTCTGGACTGCGTCGGTCAGGGTTTCGGCGATCTCATGGGCAACGCCGTACTGACGCGATTTTTGACGCGTTTCGCAACGATGACTATAGCCGACAACCTTAACGTGCGGCAAATCCCGTTTTACCGTAAGGGTCACGCTGGCCCCTAAAAGGCCCATGCCAACCACACTGACTTGTTTTAAGTTTTTCATATATAAGAACTTATAAAAAAGTTACAAAGCCCATCATAATACAAGAAAAGTACATCCTAAAAGGGCTAATGTCAATTTTTTTCTTTCATTTCACCTGCAAAAATGCTAATATGTCGCCGTAATTGTGAAAGCAGCCGCCGGAGGCGGTAACGAAAACGAAGATTCTGATTCGCCCCGAGGTGGACAGATTTTTTTCTTATATAGGATATCAACCGGAAAAATGACAGGACAGGATACAAAAAATACGGTCAATCAGTATCTGCCGTTCGAGCAGGAGGTCTCCCAGATCGACCAGGAGATCGAGCAGCTTCGTACCCAGGACGAACGGGGATCGATACAGGGAAAAAACGCCCTGCATATCCGAAAACTCCAGGTACGGCAGACAGACCTTCTCAAAAATATCTATTCGACTCTCTCACCCTGGCAAACCGTTCAGGTGTCGCGCCATCCGCAGCGTCCCCTGCTGGGGGATTACCTGAATCTGATGTTCAAGGATATCCGCCAACTGCACGGTGATCGTTGTTTCGGCGACGACCCGGCGATCGTTACCGCCCTGGGACAGATCGGGCATCAGCGTGTGATGATCATCGGGCAAAATAAAGGCAAAGACATCAAAGAGAAAGTCGCCTGCAACTTCGGTTGCCCCAACCCGGAAGGTTACCGCAAGGCCCTGGCCAAGATGAAACTGGCCGAAAAATACGGACTGCCAATTGTGACATTGATCGATACGCCGGGCGCTTATCCGGGTATCGGAGCCGAAGAACGCGGCCAGTCACAAGCGATTGCCGTAAACCTGATGGAAATGTCACGGCTGCGTGTGCCAATCGTCTGCGTAATCATCGGCGAAGGCGGTTCCGGCGGCGCATTGGGCATTGGTGTCGGTGACAAAGTCGCGATCCTCGAACATGCATATTACTCGGTGATTTCTCCGGAAGGCTGTGCGGCCATTCTCTGGCACGACGGAACACAGGCGCCGATTGCCGCTGAGGCCCTGCGTCTGACGGGCAAAGAACTTTTGAATCTGAAACTTGTGGACGCAGTTATTCAGGAACCCCTCGGCGGCGCTCACCGGAATGTCCACGACACGATCTATAACGTCGAACAATATATCACTAAGACACTCAGGCAGCTTAAACGCACTCCGATCGACAAACTGGTAGATGTCCGTTACCAGAAACTGCGGGATATCGGTGCCAATTGTGCCCGGGCATATGATGCATCTGTAAAACAAGACAAACCGGAAATCCCCGAACATTTGTCATTGAAAGCCCAGTTGGCAATATCACAAAAGGAAAATGCAGCCAACCCGAATTAATTCGAAAAAACAAACAAAAAGCCGGAGTGAAGGATTCACTCCGGCTTTTCAACTATATTCTTAGGGGACAAAAACTATTGGGTCGTTGTGATTTCCCTGGGATCATGACCCTCTTCGATAGCCTCTATCTTACGAACACGACGAAGGTGACGTCCGGCTACAAACTCGGTCGTCAGCCATGTTTCCACAACTTTCCGCATCATGGTCGGCCCCAGCAAATCCCCCGACAAACACAATACATTCGCATCATTATGTTCGCGGGACAGTTTGGCCGCCAGTTCATCAAAACACAATGCCGCACGGATGCCCTTGATCTTGTTGGCCGCAATGCTCATGCCAATACCCGTCCCGCAGACCAGAATCGCACGGTCGGCCTGCTTTTCGGCGACCGCCAGGGAGGCTACATAGGCCGTATCCGGATAATCCACAGGCTGATCGCTCGGGTTGGCAAAATCCAGACACTCAAAACCCAATTGCGAAATAATCGCTTTGATCTGCTCGATTGCTTTGTGTCCTCGATGGTCATTTGCAACTGCAATTTTCATAAAATCTCGCCTACTCGTTGTTTAACAGCCTTTTCAATCTGATTAAAACATTGCTGATAGACTCCTACCCCCATACCTATGGGGTCAGCAATATCACCGTCTGCATCCAGCAAAAAACATTTGTCCGCCGCTTGCGGATAATGCTCAATAATACTCTGCAAATGACCACCACCCATGACAAAAATACGATCATATGCTTCGATCTCATGGGATGTCAGCGGAAGACTTCGGTGTTCTTCCAATTCGACGCCCTGCTGTCGGCAAACCTCAATCGCATGAGAACTTGCCGGCATTCCTACCATTGCAGCGACCCCTGCAGAACTCATGATATACCCGAAATCATCCAGTTCGTCAACCGAACAACCTAAAATGTCACAAAAATGTTTTCGGCACACCGCTTCGGCCATCGGACTTCGGCATGTATTGCCCGTACAAACAAACACCATTCGAAGTGTCGTCAATTCACGAATTCGATCAGGGGAAACCGCCCCCTGCCGAAGTATTTGGACATGCGAGTTACCTATTTTAACAACCGTACTGCTTTTAGGTGTGTTTTGTCCGGTAACAGGTGCATCAACAATCGCATCAATAACACCGTCAAAATAGGCGGCCACCTGCTCACACGTTCCGGCAGGTTCCCTGCCTGCGGGGTTTGCACTGGGGGCCACCACCGGACACTGTGCCTCGGACAGGATCGCCCCCGCCACCGGGTGATCCGGACAGCGAATCCCGATTGTATCATTGGAATACAGAAGTTTGACGGTATTTTCGTCCAGTTTTTCTCTAACCTGAGTCAGTGACTTTTCATCAAGCTCGAAGACAATGGTCAACGGCCCGGGCAGCGCGTTGCGTACCAGCTTACGGGCACGTAATGACATTCGGGGCACATAGCGGTCAATCTGTTCGGGACGGCCGACATGGAGAGTATAGCGTTTATCGGGATGTCTGCCTTTGACCAAATCCAACCGCTTCATCGCATTGGGCTCGGCCCGGCAACCAATACCATACACCGTCTCGGTAGGAAACGCGACTAATGAGCCGGCCTCCAGCATTCGAGCTGCCTTTTGAACCGCCTTCACGTCGTTCTCATCTCTGATTTTTATAATTTCAGTCTTCATCGCAAAAGGAAATTAACATATTCAGGGCCCAATTTCCATTAAAAACAGCAAGCCTCTGAAGCATATCAAATCTGCCGGGACAATTCCTCACAAAAGATATCGTAAGCATCCCGACTATACAGGCAGAATATCACTTTTTTCAAACGTGTATCCCCCTTAAGATATTGGATTGTATTTTTGAGCATGATCTTCGCACAGCGATCTTTGGGATACCCGAAAATGCCCGTACTGATCGCACAAAAGGCCAGACTCGAAATGTTATTTTTTTCTGTAACTTTAAGGGTATTCAGAGTCGCCAGAGTGAGCTTATTATCTTCATCACCTTCGCCCATCCGCGGACCGACTGCATGAATGACATACTTTGCCTTCAACTGTCCTGCCGTTGTGATCACCGCCTGTCCGACCTTGATCGGTGCTTTTTGGTTGCATTCGTTCTGAATAGCCGAACCGCCTTTTTGGCGGATCGCCCCGGCGACGCCGCCGCCGAGAATTAACTGAGAATTGGCGGCATTGACAACCGCATCGACTTGCTGTTCGGTAATATCCCCCTGCATAAGTTCGAGATATGTTTGATTGATTATTGTTTCCATAAGACTCCTCTTGATCTCGATTGTCATTGCCACATCGTTTCCGGCGGCGAATGAACACGATCCCGAAGCCTATCAAACCTGCTCCGATAACACAAGCAACGAATGTCTTGCCATGAAAACTAACTTTTCCGGACGGCAACAGTATTGGCTTTTACGATTTTTTAAAAAACACACTATCCAATAATGAATTTGAATATTTGATTCACGTTGATTTAATCTACTTTTGAAACAGGTTATCGAAGTCCCTTGAAGTTAGCTTCGCCACCGTTAAGATGATAAATCAACGGCAATGGACGGTCCATGCCTTCAATGAAGGCAGGTCTGGCTGCCCACGGCGTTGCACTGATGACCCCTGTCAAATCCATCCAATATTGTAATCGAGACACCGGCAGATTCCATGTCATGTGCAGATGATTGGCCGGGGCATACTGTTTGTATTCAACCATGCTGGCATATTTCGGAACAACAAAAGTATGCGGCCAGTTCGGATCCGTCAAATTACACATCACCTGTCCGAGTTTGTTGGGAACGCTGGTTGTATAGGCCTCGTCCCAGATCAGGCTGAACTTGTTATTCAACGCGCTATACGCCATGCGTCCGGCCAGCCCCTCGATCCCCGCCGGAGTCATAAACGTCACCGAATTCCCGCCGCCCGGGAAATACTCTGCGCCGGCCAGCGGCATCGAAATCCCCTTCATGATGTCCTTGACCGCGGTTCCCGGCCGGGCCGCCCAGTCAAAAGACGCACTTCCGGAGTTGTCGCCATCCACCAGGCCCTTGCGGATATAGTCGGCTTTCGGACTGACCTTGATGCCGTGCTTTTGAGCCAGCGCCTTGATCTCCCAACCTTCCCAGGCCTTGCGGAAATCCATAAACAGCGGCGGGTTGCCGCCGGACAGCCACGTAAAGAACAGCATTGTCAGCAATCCCTGCATATCCGCCTCGGTCGCGTAGGGCAGCGGCGCCTTGGACCCCTTGTGGTCAAATGTACTGTTAAACATCGACTCCATCGCGTCCGCCACCGGCAGCGGCAATCCACGCAAGTCGCTGCCCCACTCAAGCTGGCTCATGAATCCGCCGCCAACGGCATTGAGCTCGGCCATCAAGTCGCGGTTAATCAGGTACATCGCAAGACTGGTATTGAAACGCTCGTTGTCCGCTTCGGTCTTCAGTTCAAGCCGTTTGCCGATACTCTTATTGATCCAGCCGCGGAGTTCGGCCAGTTCTTTTTTATTATAGGCGCCCTTTGTGAGCATATCGGCCAGCAGTTTCATGTCCAGCCGGGTAATTTCAATGCCGAAGGTATTGCGTGTCGGAATAATATGTGCCAAGGCCGTTTCCATTCCCATGGAATCATGCCCAAACACCATCACACGCCGTCCGCGAAGCGCCACCACCGTCACAGCCGCATAGCACCAATCAATCAATGCCGCCACCGTCGGGTCCGACATCTTGGGTTTCAAACCGGTGTCCGGCCAGTTGCCGACGTTCAGGTGCACCATCTTGCCGTATTGACTGATCGCACCGGCCAGCGCGTGAGCATAAACCACGCCCGGCTTCGGCCCGCTGTTGCCGCAGGTAATATTCAGCGGCGTATCTTTCGGGAACTGCTGCAAAAGTGAAATCGCCGTCAATTGCGGAAACGCCCACGTATCGGGAGCACAGACGAGAATATTTACGCCTGCCTGACGAAATTGCTCCGCCACCACATCCGCCTGTGCCTCACTATCCACAAGAACGGATGAATAAACCACCTCCACCGCCTGTTTATCCGGCAGAACCACCTGACCGCTGATCGTATCGGCCACTATCGCGATAATATTCTGTGCGCGTATCCGGCTGGCCGCGTCAATACGCGGATCACACGGAGCAAAAACCCCGATTACCGGAGTTTTAGGACTTGCTTTTCTGATTACGGGAAGACATTTCGAGTTGATTTTTTCAGCCATCACGTTGACTCCTTTTAATTTAATAAGTCAGCTCTGTCTTATTGAACAGTGCTGCCCGGCATAATTGCCTGTTTCTTTGGATTAATCTTTTACTGGAACCAATCGAACGGAACGAATATTGATCGGCTGCCACTTATCCTTAACCGGCTTGATCTCGAGAGTACATTCTCCCTTTTGCTCCAGAGTTAACTGCCCCAGCGACATTTGCTCAAATGTATCATAACCTCCGGTGGAATGAATCGTCGCGGTCAACTTTTGATCGCCAAGCAGGATCTCAAACTGACTTTCGGATGCTTCCACCGCCAGATCAGTAACAACTTCAAACCGTCCGGGACGGTCAATATCGAACGACCAACTCACCCAGATTCGTTCATCCGTCCAGTAGCCGATATTCAAGACGCCATCCTTTGTTTCAAGTTTCGTATCGGTCCCCATCCGGTTATGGATGTCGGCGAGAATAGCCGACAGTGTCAGGGTTCCATCCGCCGTTTGTTTCGGAAGAACTTTTTTAATAGTAAGTTGGCCTTTGACCTTCAGCACAACAACCGTATCGATCGCATCCAGGGTTTTTTGGGGCAGGTAGACCGTCACGCCCGAATCGTCCAATGCGGTTTTAACGGGCTGATTGTCCGCTAACAGAGTCGCCTCCTGAACAACATTCCCAAGCCCCGGAACCGATAGTTTTCCATCGGCCGGCCAGTCAAATACATGCAGATAAAGAATCGCACCGTCATTCATACTCTTTTTTGTGCAGCGGCCCCAGGTCAACTTAGCAAAAGGACTGGCGGTGGTGCCGTAGATCGATTCTCCGTTAATCTTCATCCATTGACCGATTTCCTGCAGACGTTCAATGCTGGGTTGCGGAATTTCCCCCAGCGACGTCGGCCCGACATTCAGCAGGTAATTGCCGCCCTTGCTGGCGATATCCACCAAGTTTCGAATCAATGTTTGGGTCGATTTCCAATTATTGTCATAACTCTTATACCCCCAGGTATCGTTCATGGTCATGCAGGTTTCCCAGTCACGGTCTTTGTAGCCTGTGGCCGGAATGTGCTGTTCAGGGGTTTCCGTATCACCCCTGTATCCGCCCCCGAGGCGATTGTTCGTAATAATCCCCGGTTGCAGAGCGATCAACGGCTCAAGTATGTCGGCACGCTCTTGGGACATATCGTTCGGCGTATCCCACCACAGGACGGCAATGTCGCCATAATTGGTCAGGATTTCGTTGACCTGCGGGGCAGCGATGGTCTTGAGATACTCATCCATGCTGCCGTCCTGGGCCGGGTCCCAATGCCCGCCCGCGGCCGCTCCACCCGGATGATTCCAGTCCTGTGCCTGTGAATAATAGAATCCCAACTTGATGCCATACTTACGGCATGCTTCGGCCAGCGGTTTGAGCAGATCTTTTCCATAAGGCGTAGCATCCACCACGTCCCAGTCAGTCACTTTGGAGTCAAACAGGGCAAAACCGTCATGGTGCTTGGATGTGATCACGATGTATTTCATCCCGGCTTCTTTGGCCAGGCGCACCCATGCATCCGGATCATACTTGACAGGGTTGAATTGTGTGGCATAGGCTTTATAGACCGCCACCGGAATCTTGCCCCGATTCATGATCCATTCCCCGATACCAGAAATCTGCTGCCCGTCGTAGGTTCCTGCCGGGACGGAATAGACTCCCCAATGAATGAACATGCCAAACCGCGCATCACGCCACCACTGCATCCGGGTGTCCCGCTGTTCTTTGGTTTCAGCCTGATACGGCCAAGTCGAAACTTCCTCTGATTTGAAACATCCGCTGACACTTAAGATCAACAGCGCCCACAGGAATCGCTTGATTGAATGCAGCACATTAATCCCCTTTTCCAAAATAGCTAAGAATTGTATCATTCGTGTTTACCACGGCACAAATTATGAATTTAACGTTTTTATTATGTTAATCAAAAATTTTATTCTTTCCATATACGATTTACAGTTTTTAATGGACATTTCACAGGTTTTTGAATATATTAGCAACCATGCTCGGACTGAAAACAATTATCGACAATCTGGATATTACGGTACTCAACATTGAACTGCACACCGTCAGGACCGAATGGGACTACCAAAACGTGAATAATCCTTATTCAAGGATTTATTATATAACGGAAGGATACGGCACTCTACGCCATCATCACCGGGACTATGAACTGTTGCCACACCACATCTACCTGATTCCCTGCTATACAAACGTCACGATGTTCTGTTCCGGTCAGTTTACTCATTTTTATGTGCATTTCACCTCACGGCTTCAGACGGGTTTGGACATTCTTTCGCTTTTCAAATGTAATTTTGAGGCTCCCGCTGCCGAAAACGGGATCAGCTTATCCCTGTTCGAGCGTCTTTTGGCCCTGAATCCCAATAAGGAACTCATCGAATACGACGCCAAAAAGCCAATCTATAAACAGGTGCTTGATCGTGCTATTGAATTAGATCAGGACAAATCGCCCGGCAACATTTTTGAGACAAACGCAATTATACGACTGCTTCTTTCCGTCTTCTTCAGAGACTACGATCACCCGCAAATCTATAATACACTGCATGGTTTGAAACGATTCGACGGAGTTCTTGAATATATTCACGAAAATCTGAATACCCCCCTGACCATTCAGCAGCTTGCTGGAATTGCCAATTTGAATTCGACCTATTTTTCAAATCTATTCAGTAAACTGATCGGCATGTCGCCAATTCAATACATCAATAAAAGGCGGATTGAAGAAGCTCAAAAGCACCTTCTCTGTACGGATGAAACTCTTTATCAAATCGCACAAAGAGTGGGTTTTTCCGATGAATATTATTTCTCGCGCATCTTCAAAAAAACGGTTGGAATTTCTCCGAATCATTATCGAAAACAAGAGACTCTTCTTCATCAGCGATAAACTCAACAGTCGTTATTGAGATCACGATAACGATAAGTTTGGAGGATGTGCAGATTTTCATATTTCATCTCTCCGCATCTAATGATCTTTATTTCTCAGCCGCAAATACACTGTAACTATGCGGCAACAAATGAACCGTAAAAGACGCACGCTGTTCACGGTTTCTTCGTCGCCTGCCATTTTGCCTGTCGTCCGGTGTTTGGGGTTGCCTGGTGAGTACCTCGTCGGTGACCAGGTTCCGGAGTTTGGAAAATTCACCTGTCAACGAAACCGTTACATCGGTTTCCGTGTGGCGATATGATTGGACAATAAAGGTGTTATTGTCATAGGCAAACAAGGCGACCTGGCTCGGTCCGTCCAACCGCACGGGAAAGCCGGCCATCACATAGTTCTTGATATCGCTGGTCACCGATGTCGGCAGGCGATAAAGGTCGTTAAAATTGTCAGGGATCGTCCAAATATACAAAATACCTTTTGAATACCGATTCAGCAGCATAAGCGGATACCCCCGGCCGCCGGCCAGTGCCCGGATGACCGGCCAGGAGTCGTTCGTCAGGAATCGAATATCCGGAAAGATGATTTCCGGATTCTCTTCTTCCGTCAGGGCCGAACCGCTACCCGGGCCGAAGCCTGAAAGGTATTTATCAGCAAGGATCTTCCGGTCGGTATAACGTACTTCTACAATGTCCTCGATGCCCTTGCCCTGCAGTGCACGAAGGAGGCCTGAGGTGATCACAACATTTTTTCCGACGGTCAACTGCCCTTTTATTTTTTGAATAATAGCGGGGTCATATTTGGCCGATTCGGTCAGCAAAACAACATCCGCGTCCTTTGGAAACTCGGGATAAAGATCGATGGGGATACCGATGTTGCCAAGGTAATTATGGAGGAAATCTTCTCCCCATGAATGATAGGGTTTGTAGCTTTTGATACCAATGGGTTTGCCGAGTTTTCCGAGAAAGACGTCCACCTGTTCCAATGCATAAGCGGCAACACCGGCGTATGTGGGATCCGAAGGTCCTTCAGGGTTCTTGGATCGGTACGCCTGCACCATCTGATCGTAATTAAAGTTGGTCGGTAAGTTCTGCCATGCCGAACGGTCTCCCAAGGAGACATCTTTGCCCATGGCGGACCATTCAAACAGGGTGATCTCCGGCGCTTTTGCAAACAGGGTGTCCCATAGCTGCTCAACGTATCGATCAACATAACGAATGCTGTAGGTATCCACCCAACCGCCGCCGTTGTGAGCCGGTTTGATGTTTTCAAAAAATCGAAAGATCTGATAACTCTCGTACTGCTGGAGATTTTGATCGGTCATTTCGGGGTCGCGGGTTTCCGTGCCGGTATAAATGCCGTCGAATATTTGGGGTTCCTTTTCCAGGTCGAAACCGAGGCCCTGGAAATGCTCGTACCAATTCGGATATTTGATGACCATCTTAACATCAGGATTAACGGCCCTGGCGGGGTTAATGAGCAGGTTTTCTGCCGCTTCGTGCATTAAATCACGCCGAAATTGGCTCCAGGTTCGACTTCCCTTTTCCGCGATGTCCGTATCATACTTCGTAGTGACGAAAAAGAAATCATCCTGAATGATTTCATCGAAGTGACGTGCCGCCAACTGCACTGCTTTTTTGATAAACTCACGGTCATTCGGATCCGTGTAACAGAAAGAGCGGAACTGCCCGCCGACACTGCCGTCGGACAGCGCCATTCCGCCGGCCATGCGCACTTTTTTTTCGAGGAAAAACTTTTTTACTTGTTCGAGCAATGCATCGCTTGCCACATTCCGATCACGCTGAACCTCGATATAGACCTTGTCCACCTTCAGTTGGCTGCTGATCCGGTCCCACTGGTTCTTTAGCGTTTCTGGGTTTTCAAATCGCTGCACAACACTGACAGGAATATAGATTGCAACATCAAAGTTGTCATATGAAACGGCAGGACACAAACCCGGAATCAGAAGGAAACCGAGCAATACTAAGAATGATACGTGTAAGGAGCTTTGTTTTACATTCATGGCATTCATTTTCCTTTGCTGATTATTTGTCATTTTCGACTTTATTTTTCTTGCCGGATGCTCCACTTCACTTTCCCGGAAAACGGGTCGTCCGTCAGACGAAAATCGGCACCATCCTGAGACAACTCAATCTTGTGCAGTACCTGATCGGATGGCAGGCACACTAAGCCTTCGGCTGTTTGCTTGTCTGCAGCATAGACCACCAGTTCCAGGTTCGACCAATCCATGAAGGCTGTTGATTGAGCCAGCTTGATATGCGGAATAACCGCCCCGCTTTTGACCAGGGCAACCACGGGTATGTCGGCGGCCCGAATGCGATGCCATCCGCCCGAATAGACCTTACCGGTCTGGTAGTCGATCCATTTTCCCGGCGGCAAGTACACGTCGCGTTCCTTGACGCTCTCCAGCAGCGGAGCGACCAGAATGTCTGCGCCGAAGAGGTATTGATCGTCCACAAGCCAGGACCCCGGATCATCCGGATACTCGACGAACAGAGCCCTGACCATCGGCAATCCACGCTGACTGCTGTCTTTTGCCTGAGCATAAATATACGGCATAAGACGGTAACGCATTTCATCGGCCCTGCGAAAAGCATTCATGAAATCTTCGCCGTATTCCCACGGTTCCGTGGGCGGCGTTCCATGACTTCGGGTATGAGAACTGAGCATGCCAAACGGTGTCCATCGTCGATACAGGTTTTCGGGGCAGGATTTGACAAAACCGCCAATATCATGAGCCCAGAAAGTAAAACCGGACAGGCCTATCGATAAACCGCCACGGAGTGTCGCGCTCATCGCCGAATCCGTATTGGCCGGGTCGCCGCCCCAATGGACAGGATACTTCTGACTGCCGGCCCAGGCGCTGCGGGCCCAGATGAACGTATCACCGGTGACCTCTTTTGTAATATCGGCTACCGCTTTGTTATAGCGAAGCGGATACAGGTTATGCTCATAAAAACCGCTTCGGCCGGAGGCATAGATTCCGTCAGCGGGAGCTGCTTCACCGAAATCGACCTTAATGACACTAACCCCCTGCTTGAGCAGACCTGCAATGTTGTTTTGATACCATTTGACGGTATCGGGATTAGAAAAATCAAGCACCGCATCTTCATAAGGCAGGTTGCCCTTGCCGTCGCGAACATATAATCCCTTCTCAATGATCTCTGGGAATAACTTGTTCTTGGGAACAAAATACGGCAGTTGCCACAGGCATGTCCGAAAACCCTGCTCCTTAAAGTCCGCCAGCATTTTGACAGGATCATCAAAACGGCCTTCGGAGAACTGATAGTCGCACCGCCAGTCCGTTTCAAACCAGCCGGTATCAAAATGGATCACATCGCTTGGGATTCGGTTTTCACGAAGCTTTTGCGTAACCGAACGGCCATCCTTTTCGGAAAAATAAGTAATTCGGCTCATCCAGAATCCGAACGACCATAACGGCGGCATGGGGGCTTTGCCGGTGATATTCGTATACTCATCCAAAATATCTTTGGGTTGGCCCAGAAAAACGAACAGATCCAGTTCATCGTCACCGATCATCATATTGTTGACGCTGCTGTAATATTTCCCAAAGTCGCAGGTAATGGGTGTCGAGGTGTGCATGAATACGCCATAGCCACGACTGCTCATATAGAACGGAACGGGCTTATACATCGTTTCATTCTGCACCCCGTTCCCATCATCCGTAAACAGCACGACTTTCTGCCCGCGCTTATTGAATTCGGTGAATGACTCCCCGCATCCGAAAATCTTTTCCTTCGGCGACAAACGGAAGACCGCGGCCATGCTGGTGGAGTAATCCGAAGACCTGCGAACGAACGAGAACGGCAACAAAGGCGTAAAGGTTTCGCTGTCGTCCTCCATGTGAATCGTATGGGTCAGCATCCGGCCGTCGGCATCGTGCAATTCAATGCGCCAAGGAGATTCGGTAATTGTCACCGAACCGGCCGTACCGGTATAACGATGCCCCCCGTCGATCTTTTTATATTTCCATCCCGAGCGGTCCTGAGATACCGTGCCGTTGACCAACATCAGCGAGGGTTTGTCAGGTTTGATCTGAAAGCGTGAAATTGCCCGAATGCGCAGGGTACGCGGAGAAATAAACTCGATCGCAAACGGCAGTTCCGGTGAAGCGGCGTATTCGGTTCCGGGGAACTCATTGGCCTTAACCGGCACAAGGACTCCCAGCATATTGTTAAATGCCTGACGGGTGGCATATTCGTAGCGCAGATATCGAATTTTCCCACGTCCGGTATCAGGATCAAATTCGGCCAGGCGGTCGGCACAATAATACGTATTACTGAAATCCCTGAAATCCCCGCTGATGTCCATTGGTTCATTCAGCAATCGCTGGTCATCACCCAGTGAATGAATCGGGATTTGTGCCTGAACAACAGTGGTCATTAAGTAACCAATCACAATAATACCCAAAAGCCGCATGTAATTTTTTTGATACATCATGTGTAACTCCTTTACTTCAAAAAGACTTTTATATTAAATCTATTAATGTCGACTTTGAAAAAGGCAAATCAGACTTTTTCGACATCCATTATTATCTGATTTGTCGCCAGATGAAATTTTGCACAGTAAGACAAAGGAAGTCAAACTGAAAACCTAATAATATTAACATGAAAATTCAAGACTAATTACCTGTGTATTCGAAATAATCGAACGTCGCATGCTCTTTACACTTCGTTCCATTACCTGTTGCGTAAAAACCAACGTACACTCCGGTGAATCCGCCAACGGTTTCTGAACTTAGATATTTGGCTTCAACATTTTCAATATCTTCAAACCGATCCTCTTGTGAATAAGAAAAAGAAAAACGTCCCCGGACCCCTTTTATTCTCATATTAACCGGACCAGGTTTGATAACAATTTCTTTCGATATATGAACTACAGAACCAAAGTAAAGTTTCACATATAAAATACGTTTGTCACCGGACCGTTTAATAAGCAGATCAAAATGTTGACCATTATTAAGCAGTGTCATGCCTGCTTCTTCATTCTCATTTTTGGAATCAAAATGAATGGTCGTTGTGGCAGTGAAGTTCATATGTTGCAATCTTCTGCCTACAAAAGCAGGTGAGCTTTTTTCACCAATCCGTTGAGCCATGCCTTTTAAACATAAAGCACCGTTATCAATTTCACAAAAAGTTTCATTTTCCCCTGGAGCCTGAATGAAATTCCATTCCAAGCCAAGTTTTTTGCCATTAAATTCTTCTCTTACTGGCTTTTTGGGGAATGGTTTTAGAGGTAATGTTGGACAAGTCATATTCTCTGTGACCGTGCCGTTACCATTCACAACCGGCCATCCATATTTTGGCCATGTAACAGGCGCTAAAAGAGTTTCTCGCCCTAAAATATGGTGAGCCGGATAATCAACGACCTTGCGATAGCCGTGGAAAACGATCCACCATGAACCATCATGTGCCTGTATCATATCAGCATGACCAACCCCCTGGATGGGATTGCCTTGTCCTGCTGCATTGGCATGAGCCAATATGGGGTTTGCAGGGTTTCCCGTAAAGGGGCCCCAAATGGTATTGCTGCGAGCAATTGTTTCACAATGTGCTTCTTCCGTTCCTCCTTCGGCAACCATCAGATAATAATAGCCGTCTTTTTTGTAAATATGCGGACCTTCTGCATATCTTCCTCCTGTACCCAACCAGACTCTTCGACCCTCTGTAAGCAATTTTCCAGTTTCCAGATTAATCTCGTATACCATGAATGCAGAAGAAATCACGTAGACCTTTCCGTTATCATCAAAAAACAAGTCCGGATCAATTCCCGGAACATCGATCCAGATTGGATTTGACCAGGGGCCGGCGGGATCGGTTGCAGTAACATAAAAATTCCCCCCCCTTCCCGTATTGGTCGTAATCATATAAAAAGTGCCATTGTGATGTCTGATCGTGCATGCAAAAATATTCAGTCCATTCGGCAGTTGTTTATTACGATCAATGCAATGACCTATTTGTTCCCAATTCACAAGGTCCTTACTGTGGAAAACCGGAACACCAGGGTAATATTCGAAGGTGCTGCTGACTAAGTAATAATTATCTCCGACTCTACATATACTGGGATCAGAATAAAAACCTGGTATCACAGGATTCTTATATGTTATCTGGTCGTCAGGGTTTACTTTAACGGCAAAGGGATTATCGTGAACCTGTGCAGCTAATGCTGTGCTGCCCATAATAAGGAGGAATAGAATGAATACATTGTTTTTCATAGCAATCCCTTTTAATTAATAATTGTATTGCAAAAAAGCTTAGGAATGATCATTTTTTCACTTCAAAGGTTCCACTTCATAATCGAACCAGTCGAAATCGGCGGGGTTCTGATTATTCTCTCCATTTCCTGATGCATACATTCCAATGAAGACGCCGGTGAACCCTCCAATGACTTCAGTGGACAGGTTTTTAGTTAATGCAGTGCCTATCAGTTCGGCTTCTTTCCCTTCCGGCTGCACCAAAAACTGATATTGCATCTCAGTTGTTTTAATATGCAGGATGACATCGCCATCCGGAATCTCTTTATACTCGGTTTTAACGACTTTGTCCTGTAAATATTCCCGCAGCATGATGACTCGTTTTCCTCCAGCCATTGTTATCAGGAAGTCGTAATGATTTTTATCATTTCCGCGAATCAGCAGCCCAGCCTCTTCGTTTGAGGCGGTCGGGGAAAAATCAATCTTTGTCGAAGCCGCCATGTTGAATGCGGTCTGCCTGCGGCAGATAAATGCCGGCGAGTCTTTCTCTTTAAGACTGACTTTCGAGCCATTCAGTCTAAGAAAACCCGGTTTTGCCGTAAGTGACCAATCCTCAGCATGAGGATTTCGGACAAAGTTCCACAGCAATCGAAGTGAAGAGCTGTCGAAATCATCGCGGATCGGCTCTTTTTCCCAGATATGCTGAGGTAATTTCGGGACAGGATATTCTTCCTTAACAATACCGTCGGTTCCTACTTTTGGCCAGCCATCCTCACTCCAAGTAACAGGCGACAGAAAGGTTTCACGGCCTAAATGTTGAAAATTGCCGCCTTTAGGCCTGATTCCAAGACACACTAACCACCATCCGTCAGGAGTCTCTATCATGTCGGCATGGCCGATCGCCTGAAATGGATTATCGGGAGCATTCATGTGCGACGCGACCGGATTATTAGGACTTACTTCATAAGGCCCCCAAGGTGATTTGCTGCGTTGAATCACTTCTCTGTGTTGGTACCCGGTTCCGCCTTCCGCAGACATTAAGTAGTAATAGTCGTTGATTTTGTATAGGTGTGGACCCTCAGGAGATGAGCCGCCAAGTCCTGCTGCGATTTTTTTCAACGGCTCATTAAATTTGTCCGTTATAGGATCCATGATCCCGAGCAGGAAACTGCCCTTATTGTCCGGACTGAGATAGTAAACCGTATCGTCTGCGAACAGCAGCGAAGGGTCCACATACCAGCAGCCTAACCAATGCGGTTGGGACCATGGCCCGGCCGGATCGGCAGCGGTTACATAGAAAACGCCCTGTGTGCCTTTTCCACCATAATTGGTGCCGATAACATAGAACGTACCGTTATGGTAACGTATCGTGGCGGCATATTGGCCGCCACTTGAATCACAACCCATCAGAGGATTGCTGCCTGCCCGGGACAGCGCGTATCCAATCAATTTCCAATGCACCAGATCTTTACTTTGATAGATCGGTAAGCCGGGAAAATACTCGAACGTGGAGGTCACCAGATAATAGTCATCGCCCGCACGGCAAATACTGGAATCCGGATTCATCCCCGTAATAATTGGATTTCGAAATGTCGTTTGTGCGTCGACATGGCATGCGAGTACTATTGTGCCAAGACATATGAGTGTTGCCAATTTTATCTTCACAGTATTTATTCTCTTGTATGTCACTTAAACTTATATCGAAATCATGCTCAACTTATTTGCTGACGCACGTTCCATCATAAATGTACTCGTACATCAGCTTTTAGTTCATCCAGTTCTCTGCAAACTGAGAAAATTCATACAAGTCAATAACACAATTGCCTTCCAGATCCATTCCTGAAGTCAACGCACAATCGTCTTCCAACCACAGCGTAAAGAAATCGAGTAAGTCGTTCATATCAACCGTTCCATTGCCGGTAACGTCACCATACAGTCCTGTCAACCACGGCGACAAATACCTCCCGCCAATAACCGCCTGCGAAATCCCCGGCCCTGACCATGCCACGGCGATATTATCGCCGCCGGTCCCCTCCTTATGCAAAACCTCGATATAGTATTTCTGTCCGGCAGTCAGCGTGATGGACGCAGACTCCTGTTCGGTATATTTATCCCACTGGCGGGAATCGGTCCAACTGGTAACTTCCGCAATCAGGGCGGCATTCTCCGCTGTCCCGTTCGTGCTGAGCCACAACCGGCAGTTATCATCGCCGGCAATCCAGAAGGTATAATCGCCGCTGGCGGGCGGATGCAGATAGCCCCGAATGCGTGTTCCATAATTACTATCCCAATCAATCGGACCTTCAAGGCGGATCAGTTGTTCGGCACCGGAAGGATTGTCCGGATAATTAACATTAGACGTAAGGTCGCTAACGGCTGTGCCGCTGATCCCGGTCCACCATTCGCGAAGGACCGTCCCCATCCCCGTATCGGGAATGGTCGCGGATTCTTCATCCGAATAACCGGATTCGTTTGAGGAGGTATCTAAGGCCGTCACCACGTAATAATAAGTTTGCCCACCGATCACCGTATCATCCGAATAAAGTGAATTACTGAGGGCCGCGCCGTTTAATTTTATATAACCACTGCCTGATGTTACAGAACGGTAAACGTTATAGCCGTCCAGATCGCCTTCGCCGTTGTCGTTCCAGTTAAGTGAGACTATCAGTTCACCACCGGTTACTGACAAGCCTGTTGGCGCCGCCGGAGGTATCGCATCGCCCGTAATATCAAACGCCTCCATACCCATCAGCATTTCGACATTCGACCAGCTCGGAACCGGCTCGAACAACGCCCTGTAACCGTCAGTCGAATTCCATACCCATGCGGGCTCCCAATAGCAGACCCCTCTTCCCTTGCCGTTTGGTGTGGCCTCGACTCGTGCTATTACATCTTCCAAAAATGCTTTCTGGTTTTCCGGACTTTTTCCCGAACTGCCAGTGTAGTACTCGCCGACTTCTGCAAGAATGACATCCTGAGAGTAGCGTGTGCCCATTAAATTCAGACAATCGGTCAGATCGCTGACGGTTCCATGCCATTCCGGGTAGAAGGACTGCCCGATCACGTCAAATTGCACACCCTGCGAAATGAGATTATCAAAGAACCATTGGGTTGACGATGCGTCACCGCCGCGGTCAATATGTATCATGATTTCCGGCATGGGTTCGGTCCCTCTGCCGGCTGCGACACCATTGATGCCAGCCTTGACAAGGTCGGTAAAATTGCCCCATCCGCTGGTGGAGATTCGTCCGTCCGGCCAGAGCATACCATTAGGAATCTCATTGCCAATCTGGACCATATCCGGCATCGCGTTGTTAAGACGCAAATGCTCAATGACGTCACGTGTGTAGTCGTGAACCGCGCTAACAAGCTGCGTATGGTTCATCCCGGACCATGCAGCGGGAGTCGTCTGATGCCCCGGATCGGCCCATGTATCCGAATAATGAATATCCAGCAGGAATTTGAATCCCGCAGCTTTGACTTGGACACCAAGATTCGTCACATAAGCGAGGTCTTGACTAACGCCGTATATCGAGCCGTCCGGAGTATGAAACAATCGTATGCGAATCCAATTAAAGTCGTGATTTTCTAAAATGACCAGCAGGTCTTTGGGAACGCCATACTCCTTGTAAATGACCCCATCTGCGACCTGTCGTGTGTGTGTGGATATGTCCGCTCCTCGCATGAACTCGGCATAAACGCAATTCTGCGTCATCATGCTTAATCCTGCAAGGAACAACAAAAGTACGTGGCATACCGGATTTCTGGTCATCGTCCATATTTCTTTAACAGTGTTTCAGCCATGGTTTATCGTCAAATTCAGCATACAGGCATATTCACAGAATCGATTCATCTTTGATATATTGATCGCAGTTAATAATCCTATTGCCAGTTTTGAGCCATCCGAGAAAATTCATACAAATCAACAACACAGTTGCCGTTCAGGTCCACTCCTGAAGTCAAAGCACAATCGTCTTCCAGCCACAGCGCAGAGAAATCGAGTAAGTCGTTCATATCGACCGTTCCATTGCCGGTAACATCACCATACAGGCCGGTCAACCATGGTGACAGGTATGTCCCGCTGATAACCTGCTGGGAAATCCCCGGGCCTGACCATGCCACAGCGATATTATCGCCGCCGGTACCTTCCTTGTGCAATACCTCAATGTAGTATTTCTGCCCCGCTGCCAGGGAAATCGCAGCAGACTCCTGCGAGGAATATTTGTCCCATTCGCGCGAATCTGTCCAACTGGTAACTTCCGCAATCAGGGCCGCATTATCCGGCGTGCCGTCCGTGCTTAACCATAACTCGCAATTATCATCACCGGCAATCCAGAAGGTGTAACTGCCCGTTGTCGGCGGATACAGGTAGCCGCGAATGCGGGTTCCGTAATTATCCACCCAATCAATGGGGCCTTCCAGACTTGTCAAGTAACTACTGCCCGATGGATTATCGGGATAATTAGCGTTGGAAGTCAGACTACTGACGCCGGTACCGCTGATGCCCGTCCACCATTCGCGAAGAATTGTTCCCATGCCTGTCAATGTTGTAGTGATAGAAACCTCATTCGAATCATCGGATTCGTTCAGGGAGGTATCGACTGCCGTTACCACATAGTACGTTTCTCCGCCGGGCGGGGTACTGTCGGTATATTCAGAATCCAAAACAGGACTGCTATTCAGTTTCGTGTAACCGCTTCCTGAAATAACGGAACGATAAACATTATACCCCTTCAAATCATCTTCGGTGTTGTCGTCCCAGTCCAATGCAACATAGATCCCATCCAAATTTGCCGTTAGTCCCGTCGGTGCCGAAGGCGGCGTCGGGTCGCTGCCCGGGGGCGGAAGTGCGGGGCCTCCCGTCAGTGCTGTCACATTATCCTGGTCCATGACTGAATAGTTATAGCGATTGAACACCCCCCCTCCATTCAGGTCACCATTATCCCAATAGAAGGGATGAAATCCGCCGCTGTTGGCGGAATCAACGACGTACTTATCAAAAAAAGTCCTCGAAGCAAGATGCAAGTCAACATTGTCACCCGTAAGATCCGGGTATGAAGCTGTCGTGCGCCTCATGCTCCCGAACTCGCCAAGTATCACGGAGATTCCCTGGCTTGTAAACTTGTCGATCATCTTCTGGAACAGTGCGTCCAGTTCGGCCTCTTCGCCCCAGGTACAGTTACGAGAGGCCAGGGTGTCTGAATGATAATCTTGTCCCCAGAAATAGAACATATCACCCCAACTCTGATCGCTGTCCAACCCGCAAAACTGCCACGGCGTATAATAGTGAACTTCGACCATCAGGCGACCGGGGGTCGAGTCGGAAGGCAGGGTGTTCATCAACTGGTCAGTAAGGGTAATGTCGGTACATGGCCCCTGGACCACCAGCCAGCGGGACGTATTGCTGCCGCCTGTGGCGCGGACCGCGTCGATGAAAGTCTGTTCGTAATGCAACAACTCGGACATCTCTGCGGCTGTGTCAGCGTCCGGCTCATTCGTGCAGGCGAACAGCAACTTATCATCATAGTTGATGAAGGTGTTGGCGATCTGCGTCCAATAGGCGTCCACCTTCGCGTCGATTGTCGAATTCACGGTTCCGTCAATGCTTGTGTCCAGCCATCCGTTGTCCCAGTGGCTGTTGATAATAACGTGCAGGTTCGCGGCGTAACAATAGTCAACCACCTCCTGGACCCGCGCCAACCAGGCCGAATCAATCACATACGTGCTCTGGTTGGCGTGGCTGTTCCACGCAACCGGAATACGGATCGTGTTAAAGCCCGCAGCAGCCACCGCGTTGATCAGTTCCTGCGTCGCCGGCGGGTTGTTCCAAGTACCTTCGCCACCGGGCGGTTCCAGCGTGTTCCCGAGATTCCACCCGTAGGTCGGTGTTGGCAGCTGCGCGAACGTGACTGCCGGAAGCATCAGTAAGCACACTATCGAAAAACAGATAAAGCGGATTGTTTTATTCAGCATCATGTTGCACCTCTAAGCATTCGTACCTCTAATTATCCAACCAGTTTTGTGCCATTATCGGGAAAATTCATACAGGTCAATCATACAGTTTCCGTCCAGATCCATTCCCGAAGTCAACACACAATCATCTTCCAGCCAAAACGCAAAGAAATCCATGGCATCGTTAATATCGACGGTTCCATTGCCTGTCACATCACCATACAGGCCGGTCAACCATGGTGATAGATATGTCCCGCTGATGACCTCTTGGGAAATCCCCGGGCCTGACCATGCCACAGCGATATTATCGCCGCCGGTATTTTCCTTGTGCAGCACCTCAATGTAGTATTTCTGCCCCGCTGCCAGGGAAATCGCAGCAGACTCCTGCGAGGAATATTTGTCCCATTCGCGCGAATCTGTCCAACTGGTAACTTCCGCAATCAGGGCCGCATTATCCGGCGTGCCGTCTGTGCTTAACCAGAGTTCGCAATTATCATCACCGGCAATCCAGAAGGTATAATCGCCCGTTGTGAGAGGATGCAGATAGCCACGGATGCGCGCACCGTATTCATCAGTCCAATTTGTCGGCCCTTCAAGACTGGTGAGTTGACCAACGGTAAAAGGACTGTCCGGGAAAATCAATATTCGAAGTCAAATCGTCGACAGACGGGCCGGAAATACCGATCCAGCGTTCATGAAGGATCGTACCCATAGCCGTATCAGGAATCGTCGCGGACTCCTCGTTCGAATCATCGGATTCATTCCAGGACGTATCGACAGCGTTAACAACATAATAGTATGTTTCACCGCCGTCGCCGGTGTTATCGGTATAATATGAACTCGCAACCACGCTGCTGTTAAGCTTTGTATAGCCGCTGCCTGATGTTGTCGAACGATAGATATTGTAACCTTGCAGGTCTTCTTCGGTGTTGTCATCCCAGTCCAGTGCAACATGGATGCTATCCAGGTCGGCCGTGAGACCTGTCGGTGCGGCCGGAGGTGTGACATCCCCCGTACCGTGTGGTATTTTCAACAGCATCATACAGCTTGCCGGAAGTGTTACAGTGAAACTATTGCCCACGGTAATTGCCTGTGAGGGCAGGGAAGACACTGCCATGGGATCCGGATGGACCACGCCATTGATACTGATATCGCTGCTGTCCTGGATATTGACGCCGCCGGATATCAACGATCCGGCCGGCTCAACAAGCCATTCCTGTCCGCCCGCACCAGCTAAAAAACCAGCAATATTGATATCCGCTGTTAAATCCGCAGTGGGCGAATTATTCACGATAAATAATGTCATATTACCGTCTGCATCTTCGGCAGCGTATGCTCGGACCAGCGAATGGGAACTGGAGGCCGTTACCATGTCCCGTCCGAAATAATTGATCAGTAGCGGATGAACATACCAAACCGGATAGGGCGACCATGTATCGCCATTGTACTGCGGTATCCAGGGAGTTGATACGTCCCAGTTATTTCTGGCCATTTCAAGGATATATTGAGTATGAAATAAAGCATTGACATAACATGTCACACGATTATAGTTGTCGTGACCTCCCGCATCCCATTCGGTCATCGTATATCGGATCTGCCCGACATATTGCGACCCGAGGGCGTTCTGAACGATGCCGTCCATATTCGAAGTGTATTGCCCAATATCATTGACCCGGTCACTCAGAAGCGTTGGGTTATAAGAGGCCAGTTCCCCGCTTCCGGGATATTGATGGATAATCAAAAAATCAGGAATCGCATTCTTTGCGGCAGCGGCCACAAGCGTATCGTAGGTCCAATAGCCCTGATACCACCCCCATGGCTGAAGTTCGTGTTTCGGTTCCGCACAGGCGCCGATTTTGATGTTGGGATTGACCGCTTTCATCGCCAGAGAAAAATCCGCAAAATAATCCCCATAAAAGGTGCCGCTGATTTCGGGGAAATAGCCGACCTCCCACGGACCGCCGATCTCGTTGCCGATCTCCCAGTATTCCGCGCAAACGGCTCTGGAAGTTTGGTCCTGAACCCATGCCACCGCCGCATCGACGGCGTTGGTATGGGCAACTGCATAATTTTGATTGGTGTCGTCTCCGGGAGTGTCATCCTGAAGGGTATCGTACCACCAACCGGGGAAGTTAACTATCGGCTGAAGTGTCGGATACATCTCTTCGCCGGGCTGGCTGAGAATGCTCATCAGATTCAGGTATTCCTCATAACTGATTTTCCATCCATTGGCGCCATTTGGACCTTCAATGTCGCTCCAGAGATGGCCGTTGCTCCACGATCCGCCGAGTACACGAAAGTACTTACTGCCGGAGGCAATCAGCAGGTTATTGAGTTGCGACCAAGTGCCGTCCAGATGCCAGTCCCAGGACTGTAAATTCGTCCCGTACATGGTCATTGGAATGGTGCGAATCGGCGAATCGCCGTCAACATTAATGACTAAGTCTGCGGCAAAGGCCGGAATAAGCATACTTAAAAAAAGAAAGATAATAACAAATGAACCTTGCAGACCACGATGAAAGCTATTCATACAACCCCCACTGATATTTGATCGTTCGAAAGAATAAATTGTAAAGATCACAGCTTAAAGTATTCCTCCATTCATATTAAGGTCTTGGAATATACCCGCTAACCATCCAATCCAGATCCTCATTGTTAAGCGATGCCGCATCGACACCGATCTCGCCTTTGATCAGCTGAATTGTCTTCTGATCCTGCCAGCGATGACGCTCGGCATGACCGTCCGCAAAGCCGGTCGTACTGCTGCCATTGTGGTAACCCGCCGGGACATCCCACCATTTATATTGTGTCCCGTAGAGCAGCACAAAACTGCCGGCATTGACATATTGACCTTTGCAATCTTCCTCCACGAACACATGTTTATTGCCGGGAGATGAGATTTCGTTTATTTTCGTTACAAGACGCAGTTCCTTTGGGGTGCTGCTTGTCTGCGAAGTTATGGCCGTTCGATAGACAAATTGATTGCCGGTTTTACTCACAAAATCCTCCCCGTTCATCAGGCCGGTAATGGAATAACTGCGAAAGCTCGCACGCGGTTCAGCATATTTTACAACCTTCTTATCCCCGGAGCAATGATACAGGTTTTCATCTTGTGTATAAGGAAACAGTTTGCCTGCACGAATACCGTTTTTTCGGGTTTCGAGAGAATACTCAGCTTCACTTGACGGCGACCCATTGGTGTTCCTGGGGTATTCCACCCAGCGATAAGGAGTAGAGTTATAATTCGAACCGCCGACAATGTAGGAATCGTTATCCCCCGCATACCCTACCCAGGCCATACATAATTGCCGTTGATGGGCAGCACACACCACCCCGCTGGCCAGTTCCTTAGCCGCTCCCAACGACGGGAGAATCACCGCCATCAGCAACGCAATAATCGCGATCACAACTAACAGCTCGATCAGTGTAAATCCTTTTAATTTTTTCATGTCCGGCTTATCCTTACTATAAATCCAATTCATTTTCGAGCCGACCTCTTACAAACCATCTTTCTATCCGCAATAATAAGCCGGAACCTCACATCGAGGCTCCGGCTTTACTTTCACACAACAAAACCAAGCCCCGCTTACGGGACCGGGTAAAATCCATCATTGAGCCAACTGGCCGCAAACCCGGCAAAATCGGCCAGATCGACCTTACAGTACGATGTGCCGGTATTGTCCGCATTGAAATCACTGCCGGCAAAGCCCGTATAGATACAGCCGGGATTACCGGTTATATCATAGTATTCCTGGGCAATATCTTCAGCTGCAACTTCATAGTTATATACTCTCAAGTTGTCAATCAGCCCATCGAAATAACTGCCATCGTGGGATGCACCAATCAGCATGCTGTTGTCTGTCCAGGCGCTGAATGTATTTGCAACGCCGGTACCCGTGGTGGCGATCAGGCTGCCGTCCACGTACGTCTGCATGATTCCGGCCATGTCCCAGGTTACCGCCATCATGTGCCAATTGCCGTCTCCGGCAATATTGAAGGGGTCGACCCATCCCGGTCTCCACGACTGCCAGAACACTGCTCCATTGTCCGCGTCACCCCAGATAAAGGACTGTATGTTTGTATTCACACCATCAGTTGCGATCGCAAACTGGAACGATGTAGTTGGCCAGCCCGCATTGGTGTTCGACAGAATCGGAGCTTCAGTCGCAGGTGCGGTGTCCAGTTTGACCCAGCACATGACGGATCCGACATCCAGTCCGCCGCCGACACCGCCGGCTTCAAGCAAGTCAGCACGTGGGAAGGCTTTGTTATTGTTGTTGGGGTCACCGTCGCCCAGGTCCACATACTGAGTGGCACCATCCAGGGACAACGCTGAACCGCCGTCTACCCCGGCGACGTAGCTGGGAGAACCAACTTCCGTGCCGTTATACCCACTGCCGCTGCTGTCGGTCGCGTCACCATCAAACAGGTATTCAGCAACCTGACGTTCGACCACAAGCGAAACAACATCGGAATAGACATCCGGTTCTGTGCCCCCTAATCCGCCGGAAACCGTGGATGCATTCGCCACCCGGCAGTAATAGTACGCCTGATAGGCCTTATTATGAGTCGTAATTGTCAACGTATCGGTATCTGCTCCGAGGCCTGAGATCGGATTATCGCCCGGATCATTAATCTCACCATCCAGCGAGTAAAACCACTGATACTGCGGCGTCGTATTACTTGTTACCGCAATCGTGAACTGTGCATTCGCATCGTCAATACCGAATCGGGTATTGACCGGCTGGGTGTCGATCACAGGGATCGTGCTCAGGGTAGCAAAGGTCCAAACCGGGCCGATGATATTGTTGGGGTCCACATCATCCAGGGTGCTGACACCCACCGTCAATAATGCATTATCAGCACCGTTATGTGCATACCCATCCATCGCCTCCACAACAGTCCAGTAATAACTGCTGTTGATAGGCAGAACCATTGTACCATATTCAGAATTCGGATCGTCTATTCCCGGATCAATACCGGTTGCACCAACATAATACAGGTTCGCATCAGCGACATTCAACGTTGACATGAAGACGTATTCATCGACAATGTCAGGATTGACTGTGTAAACAATGTTCGGGTCAGGGAGGCGTCCTCCCGGATCCTTACCTGCTTTCCAATTCAGAGTAAGATCCACATAATCCGTGTCGACATTGAAGTCCTGTACGATAGACGGACCATAAGGTCCATAGGTATCAATGACACCATCGGGGTATATCCAGATATTGTCAATATACATGGTGAGAGGGCCCTCGCCTGTATTTAAGACAATGCCAATGTTGTAGTAACCCTCGTAAGATGTATCTAACGCAGATTGTAACGACGCCTGTAATGGTGCAAGCGGAATAGCCCAGGGGTGAGGTGCACCATCGAAATACTCCGCTGGAACAGCTACCCATCCGGCCTTGTCCCAACTAGGACCGACTGGAGCGCCATTGTTGGTAGAATATCCGATTTCCGCCCATCCCCCAGGTACCGTTTCAAAAGTCACATCGAAGCCAAGGACCGCACCATCATCGGCTGCTAATGCAAAAACGTCAAATTTATTAGCGAGTTCATTAATTGGGTATGCAATTCCAGGTCCCCATCCACCCAGGTCAGAAGTGCATTTTAAAGAGTGAGTTCCCCGTGTTGTTGTCACCGCAGGAACCGTGACATCGTCCACCACCGTACCGTCACCATACCAGTAGTCATATCGACCGGGTTCTGAACCAACCTCACCATCTTCAAAGTCACCGATCAACATCGGGTCTAAGGCAAAGCTGCTGGACACCAGCCCCAATACAACCACCATACAAAATAATCCTAACAATTTCTTCATCTCATTACCCTTTCGCAATTAAAATACATATCTAATCGTATAACATAACAAAACAAGCCCCAACAGCTATGCGCTGCCAGGGAGTATTTATTTCGTGGATTCCATTTCAAATCTCATGTCAGCCAGGCCGCAGGAATCATAATGATTTTCATTATTGCCCGGGGAACGGATAATACCCCCGTCGGTAACCACAATGGACAAAAACCGGTCTCCTGCCGCCAGGGGCACGTCCAGGCCGATCAGGCTGTCCCAATGGACCCTTTCAGCCTTCGTCCGGAGCTGACCGTCCACAACGATCCACACGTCAAACTCTGTGTAATTAAGCGTGAGCTGCTCTGCAGGCATGATCGCAAATCCCCGGAAAGAGAAAAGCGTTCCAACCGTGCCCTGAAGCCGGCGAATCGACTGGCCGGGAAACTGCCGGCGAACGGCATCCAGATTAAATGTTACTCCGATATTGGAATGCATAAACACAACATCGGGAGTAAAATTCAAGTTTCGCTGTTTTTGATAAAGCTCCGCGACGGACGGTGCGTATTTCCAGTTCTTGTCAAAACACAAATGATAATAATAGAATCCGGTAGTAGCGGGGCATTCAGCAAAAACATGCCCTTCGGAACTGACGACCTGATTTTTCCCATTCGGAACAAAAATTCCGTCGATGAATGTATTGGAGCTTACTTTCTGGTAGGGATTGTTTATGGTTCGATATTGACCGGTGGGATCGGTTATTTTTTGGCCGGTACTGACAGCATAGATCTCGGATTTTTCCTGCGAAGTCCCGTGTCCATTTCCACCCATGACCAGATCAGCTAAACTGGCCAGACTGACCGGACGACCATACACAACACAGTTTTCCTTGGATGAAATCTTCTGCGCAAACTGATATTCCTTAAATTCCGCCGCTTTGATCATCGCAGTACCGGTCTCAGTTTTCCTCGCCTGATGCCGCGTAAGAATTTCGCTGGCCTTCGGCTGTTCACCGCTACCGGCGATCAGGTTGACCTTTCCTTCAAAAACATGGACTTCGCTTGATCCATCGGCCAGGGTTTGCACACCGAAATTCGTTCCCAGATCCACGACGCACGATGAAGGCGTATCAATGGTAAAACCAATCGCCTTATTCGGCACATGCGCAAAGGCCTTGCCCATCTGGAGGATCATTTTGTCAGCAGACAACGGTGTAAACTCGGCAGGGCCTTCCACGACCACTTCCGCACCATAATCGAACGTCAAGGTAACAAATCCCGACAACAACTTCAGGGGTTCATTCAATACATGATCACCTTTCTTGAGATCACCCACTTTACCCTCCCACTGACAGTTCATGCAGTCCGTCAACGTCGCTACCTCTATTTTGGGGACCGGCATGAAGCGGAGAAAGAGAGCCATGATCAGTACGGCGGCAATGGCTGACACCAGACTGAACAGAGAGAATTTGTTTGGTTTTCTTTTCTCCGGCAATACGACGAGCCGCGCTGAATGCATCTCCACCTCCTTGCATTCCTCCTCGACTTCCATCGCCTCCGCCGTCAATTCATAATGCGCCAACTCCTCCCACAACTGCATATCGAGCAAATTGCATTCGTCACTGTTTTGCAGGACCGCCTCTTTTTCATGCAGGCGGCGGAGATGGGTATGAACCTGTAATATCTCCACATAATATTGTCGAGCCTGAGGATTTGACAGGATCAACTGATCCAGATACTCGGCCTCTCTGGCAGTAATATTGTTATCCAGTGATTTCGAGAGTAAATATCGAACGGAATATAATGTCTTTGTATTCGAATCCATTGTCATTCTTCCCAAGCCAGAACACGGCGGGTACATCCCAGCAATAAATTAAGCAAATGTGCGCCCTGGCGATAAACCGCATCGGTCGAGAGGCCCACTTTCTGGGCGACTATTTTGGCAGTAACCCCCTCACTGTATCGCATTTTAAGAAACTGCCGTTCCTTTTCGGACAGTTTCTTCAAGCAATCCCGCAAAGCACTCAGACGGTCGCCCTTCTCATCCTGCATTTTCTGTGTTTCCGAGATCAGCAGGTCATACGCCTTATCGCTGAGCAGCAGACGGGAGCGATTGAGTTTGTTTTTTCGATATTTCAGCACCTGAAACTTGGCAATTGTAACTGCCCAGGACACATAATTTGTTCCCGGTTCAAACCGGTCGTAATTCTTCCACATCAAGGTTGCTGTTTCCTGCATAAGATCATCCGCATCCGAATCATGAGGAACCATCGTAATAATAAACGCATAGATCCGGTTATAATTAGCCGTAAGGAGGTTTACAAAGGAAGCCCTTCTGTCATCAAGAAAATCACTGTTTTCTTTTTCATTCATCTTCAACTCTCTTTGTATCCTTATAATCGTTAAGCAACACACACGTTCCTTTAAAACCTTCCCAAACAGCAATAGTCAGAGAACCGGAAATTTGTGTTTTTTTTTCGATTCATGCAGATTTTCCTGCATTTTGTCCCCTCTCAGGTAAACACCGGTACGATATGTAACGGATCGACCTGTTGAATAAAAAAGCGGACTCGAATAATCATGATGATCCCTCAAGCCCGCTTTTAATTTATTGCTAACAGTACTGATATTAGCGTTTGCGTCTGATCAGAGACAATCCACCCAGTCCCAGCAGAGCCAGCGTAGCCGGCTCAGGAACGGCGATCTGGACATTGTCAATGTAAAAAGTTGCGCCGGCGTCAAAAAGAAGAGTCGTTTCGCCGGTAATCGGATCCGCGTCGCTCCATACGTCTCCGGCAGAGTTGCTCATGATACCAAGGTTGGAACCCCAACCCGAAGCCCCCGCCAGGACAGCAGCCATGGCATCAGCAGGAAGCTGGAGGCTAATACTCACTGTTTCGCCATTAATAAGCTTCCCGTCCGCCCAAACAGGAGCGTTCCAATAGCCGTCGGCGTTTATCAGGAGACCGACTGAAGCATCGTAGCCATACTCTGTGACACCGTCTGTGCCGAGTACATTCCATGAAGCGGTCACATCGAAAGTTACGGTTCCTACTGTGCTTAACCCGCCCAGCAATTCAGCATTACCTGAAATGTTCATTTCCATCATGTCGTTCCATCCGCCATCAGCGCAGTCAGCCTCCATGGACCATGTGCCCAAGGTAGCATTACTTTCAACTGGCGTAAGTACCGTACCCCAGCCTGTCCACCAACCATCCATGCTGCCACCTTCAAAATCACCGACGAGGACATTATAATCGCCAAAACTCACTGACGCCATCGCCAGTACACACACTGATACTAATAGTTTTCTTTTCATCTCACCTACTCCTCATTAAACTTTTACATTGTTTAATAACTACACGTAATCACACACTTTCACACACACACTTCATAGAAACGTCGGGATTACCCCATAGCAATAGCTACAGTATACCAAAAATCGCAATCTTTTTTTTTATTTTCTCGGGTTTTTTACCTATCTATTTAACTTTTAGCTTAGAAACACTAATACGACAAGCCATATCCAAAATCAAACAGTGGTTTGTAATCCTTATCACCAAGATTGATCGGGATCTGAGACATGGACCGCGGCCAGGTAAATGAGAGCTTACCGGTCGGTTTATAGTCACCCAACAGGACATCTGCAACCCCCTGCCCTTCTGTTCCGGGGAGCCAGGCTGCAATAAAGGCATCAGCTTGTTCCAACACTTCGTTAATGATCATCGGACGTCCCGAAAACAGGACAACAACCACCGGAATCTGCGCATTCTTCATGTTCTTAACCGCTTCAAGATCCTCTTGTGCCAATGACAGGTTGTTCGTGTCGCCGTAACCTTCTGCATAGGGGGTTTCGCCGATAACCACCACGCCAATATCCGCTCCTGAAGCCCCCTTGCCGTTTTCAGAAAATGTCACCTGAGTATCTTTAGAAACGGCCTTTTTGATCGCTCCCAAAACGGTCGTACCACCGGTGGTCACATCGCCGGATTTGCCCTGCCACTGAATGGTCCAACCGCCGCACTGATTGCCGATATTATCCGCACTCTTGCCGCCCACATGAATCCGTGTTGCCTTCTTTGAGATCGGCAGCGTTTTATTTTCATTTTTCAGCAGCACAAGGGACTCGCGCACCGCCTGGCGGGCGACTTGCCGATGGGCATCTGAACCGAATTCTTTATGCAGATTCCGGTCGGCTTTAAGATCGTAGTCCGGTTCCATCAGCCCCATGGCAAACTTAACCCGAAGGATACGCCGAACCGCATCATCGATCCGCGACATCGGCACGACACCCTCGTTAACCAGTTCTAACAATCGACCGAAAAATTCACGATAGTGTTTCGGCTCCATGGCCATGTCCATGCCCGCATTGACGGAAATCCCAATAGACTTTTTGAAATCCGGATCAATCTGCTTGATCGCCTCATAATCGGAGATCAAAAAACCCTCAAAGCCCAATTCTTCTTTTAAAACCGTCGTTAGAAGGTATTTTTGGCCGGAACACTTCACCCCGTTCCAACTGCTGTAGGAAGGCATGATGGAACCAACCCCGGCCTGGATCGCTGACGGATACGGACGCAGGTGAATTTTTCGCAGCGTCTCTTCATCAACCCGCGTGTCTCCCTGATCAAGTCCTTTTCTATCTTCCGACGACCCAAATGCCGTTCCTCCATCGCCCACGTAATGCTTGGCACAGGCAAGAACTGATTCCGGGTCATTTAGATCATTTCCCTGGAGTCCGCGTACTGCCGCGGCTCCGAGAAGCGCTGACAACTTTGGATCTTCTGAAAATCCTTCATAGGTCCGGCCCCATCGCTCATCCTGCGGAACCGTCACACAGGGAGCAAAGGTCCACTGGATTCCTGTCGCACGAACTTCTTTTGCGGTGATCCGTGCCATCTCTTCGACCAGAGCGGGGTTCCGCGTACACCCCAGCCCGATATTATGCGGAAAGATCACAGCCCCGAGTACATTGCTGTGTCCGTGCACCGCATCGATCCCGTAGAGCAACGGAATTTTCAAACGGGTTAACTGCGTGTGCTGCTGCAGTTGTTCATACATATCTGTCCAAGCCTCCACACTGTTGCCGGCTTCGGGGTCCGAACTGCCGCCGCTGAGAATGGAACCGAGAAAATACATATCTATGTCAGCCGGATCTTTCAGCCCCGCATTTTCGGCCTGAATCATCTGACCGATCTTTTCTTCGATCGTCATCTTTGCCAATAGTACATTGACCTGCGAATCGTAAGAAGCAAGCGATTGAGGTTGGAACTCCGAGAGCCTGTTTTGGCAGGAAGTCAGAAGAGCTGTTAATAACGACACACACAACAAGACTGCCACACGGCGGTAGAAAAAATCATGTTTCTTCATCGAAAATCCTTTTTGCTGATAGTAATAACATCTTTTTAGTTTGTAATAACTCACGCTTTCATAGTTGGAATTACCTATCTTTATATAGCCTTAAAATAAGGATTTAAGGAAAAAAAACAAATTTCTTGCTAAAATCACGAACAGTTTGCTTGTAACTGACTATTAAATAGAAACTTAAAAATTTTAAGTCATTGCTGTAAAGAGACCATCGGTGAAACACTTAAGGTGAGGGCGTTGTTTCCTTTTGTAATAAAAAACTCAACAGAATATACTCCGAATGACTGATCCAGGCATTTCGGGGTTTGGTTTAATCCCATTTAGATTTCAAATCACCGCTGCCAGTGCCCAACTCTAATTAGTGCTTGTACTCTCGAAGATCCAAATACCTAATTGTAGACCTCAATTCCAATTCAGGTACAGTGACTTTCATGTCCGGAATTATAGCACATGTTGAATGAAAGCGCAATTATTTTTTTATATCTTTGTCTCAAGATTCAGATCAACAAATTAGGATTCCCGGAAGGAGACTTGTATTTTCTGTTTTTGAACCAGTCAAGGCATGTGTATTTTCGTTCCTCAACAAAGCATCGTTACAATGCATATAACAACAGCTAATCCATACGGTTCAACGAAAACCTTTTTTTCTTACCTTTCGATATAGTATTAAGAATTACTGATGAAACTATCAACTTCATCGCAGGTTGGCATAGACGGCTGCGCACCTAAGTTTGTTACACTGATAGCAGCAAACTATTTGCATAAACCGTTGCATCCTTTATTGACTTCCCATAAGCCATACCAGAGGCTGGAGCACCAGTAAAAGCATCGCCTGCGGGAGTACTGTCGATGGCTTTGAAGGGTCTGTTTGCCACATATTCAGCACCGGAGGCATTTGCCAGCACGAAATCTTTTTCACCTAAAGTCACAATTACATCCTTAACACTTTTAGCCAACAGCAACTCTGCGGCTTGGCGAGCAGTATCCTGGTCTACTACTTCGACACCGGTAAGAAATTCAGCCTCAGTTTCATTTGGCTTAATCACATCGACCCTAGATAATAACTCATCGCTTAATTCTGTTTCAGGCGCCGGGTCTGAAATAAATGGAACGTACACTTTTATTCCGCCGTTTACATTTTAGAGTCTGTCTATTGGTGGTTATTTTTATTCGATTGTATAGCCGGGCGCGATCCGTTCGGGATAATCGGCCATGAGCTCAAGCGGTCCGCTGGGAATCGGCTCGTACCAGAAGGCCGTAGCGTTAACATCCTCCTGCTTGTTGTAATATCCGCCACCGCCTTCATCGCCGGCGCCGATCTGCTGAAGGGTGATGCGAATATCTTTTTTCCAGTAGAGCGGGTCATGTAAATGCCAGCGATAGAGCGTCCATCGCCAGTCTTTTCGCAGGCTTACACCGCCGTAGAGAAACGCGTTTTCGTGGAAACCCCATGCCTGACCAATGTAGTCCTCCGTGCCGGTACCGCAAATCGTCGGAAACTCATCATCGCCATCGAGGTAAGCCTTGAATTCGCCTTCCCCCCACCACTTTTTATCAACATTATTAATACCGATGACACACCCGGCAAAGCGGCCCATGCCGATTCGTTTCGGCAGAATGGTGAAGTCTTCACCTAGCGTGGTCGGGTTCTCGCGGCGCCAGGCAACATGCAGACGCCCTACGTCGGCGGGCAGCGTTTCATTGATCGTCAAGTCGATTTGGTAGTAGAAGGGCACATATTCATTGGGGCCTTCGTTGGTAACGGTAAATCTGGCGCTATTCGTAAACGGCATGGGCAGAAAAATCGACATGCCCGCGGTATCCGTCATAGAGTGTACCGCTGACTGATAGGCCTTTGCATAGCCGTGAGCGCAGCCGAAAAAATTGCCGATGGGTGCTTCGATGGACGGTGTTTTTTGACCGTCCCAGTAGCCGCGGATGACAAAACCCAGCAGGTTTTCAGGTTTTGCCGGCAGGGTGACCCATATCCGCCGAATGACACCGGGGCCTTTGACATCACAGAGCGTGACGGTCTGGCCGGGACCAATGTTGGTCAGAGCGGCACCTTTGCGGCCGACGCCGATTTTGCTGGCGGCCATGCCGCCTTTGCCCTTGGCCCCGGTCGGATTTTCAAAACTGATGGAGCGGGACTCAATCGGAACATTGACAACATACGGCTTTGAAGCAATATCGTCAGACCAACTAACATCATCAAATGAGTTGACCGATGTGCATCCGGCAAAGAGGGTAAGCAATACTACAAACGAAGGTACCAATTCTTTCGACATGATTTCTCCTATTATTTTAAGGTTATTTTAGACTTTGGAGAGGGCCTCTGAATCTTTCGTTTACGGATGTGACCACTTTAGGGCATCAAGTGAAACCTCGGACAGATCGACGGCCCAGAAATCAGCGTCACATAATTGCGCTTGAGTAAATGAACTTGTCAATGCCAAACAGTGTGCACCGGCCGCTTTAGCCGCGGCAACCCCCGTAACTGCGTCCTCAACCACAAGGCAATTCTGCGAAGCAAATCCCAAACGCTCAGCGGCGAGCAGAAAAATATCTGGCGCCGGTTTCTTATAAATCACGTCTTCAGCCGTAATGACCGCATCGAAACGATCGGTGCCCAACCCAATCTCGGCCAAATTACCCATAACTTTTCGCCGGTCGGCACTGGAAGCAACAGCGATCTTTTTACCCATAGACTGACAAACTTCGATGAATTCATAAACACCCGGCAAGGGTTTGAGTGATCCCTTGATGATCTGAAGGTATATATCATAGGTGCGTTTCTTGGCCGTATTGATATCAACAGGAAATTTGTATTTTTCCGCAACTCCTCCAATATACCGATCTTCGCCGGTGCCGACAAACGGGAGAAAATCATCCGGATGCACCGTCAAGCCCTTTTCCTTAAACATTCGGCAGGAAGCCTCGCAGATGAATTCCTCGGAATCCACCAACACACCATCCATATCAAATATGACTCCCAAAGGAAGTTCGTACTCTGTTGTCATTGTTTATGTCCTTTTAGGGATGCATACGTATTAACAGTACAAAAACACCGACTTACGGTTTAAACGACTGAATTTAACCGCGCGCATATCCCATGCCGGTTTTATAGCCTTTTCCGACCTCACCAAACCAGTTTCCGATGTACCAGAAATGATTAGATATTTTGCTGTCTCCACTCTTTTATTCAGCAACTAACCACTCACCGCCATGCTCAAGGTTGTCTTTCGTAAATACACGGGAGTTGAGAGTGATTTCCTTTTCAACTGGTTGTTTCTGAAATATCTTCATGGCCGTTTCAATGGCTTCTTTTCCGCCGGTCGGGTATTCAAAGCTGGCCGAAAGGATGCCCTGCTTGACATAGGCCTGCCCTTCCTGCGGCAATCCGTCGATCCCCACAAAAAGCATCTCTTTTTCACGACCGGCAGCGGCAGCGGCCAGATAGGCACCGTGGGCGCCGGGGTCGTTATGGGCATAGACCAAATCGATGTTCTCAAATCGTGCCAGTGCCGATTCCATTTCTTTGCGGGCATTCGGCTCCAGCCATTTCATATCGGCTTCAAAAATAATGTCGAGCTGACTGCCTTCAATCCCGCACGAAACCCGGTATGTCTGTCCTGTCCGGGCGTGGAGGTCATCAGGCCTTTCAGTTCGACAACATTTCCTTTGCCGCCGAGTTTTTCAACAATCCATTTTCCGGCGGCGGTGCCGATTTTTTTATTGTCAGCCCCGATGAAAGAAGTGTATTGGTCGGCTAATACACGGCGATCCAGAACAATGACGGGAATGCCCTGCTTGTAGGCCTGTGCGACTACGGGGGTCAGCGGAGCGGCTTCTTTGGGCGAGATAATAATTAAATCAACGCCGGCACTGATGAATTCCTCCATCTGGGCCTGCTGCTTCAAGGTGTCGTTCTGTGCATCCTTGAAAATGACTTTTAATTCAGGCTGTTGTTCGGCAGCGGCTTTGATATCAGCGTTCATCTGGACACGCCAGGGTTCTCCCAGATTGCACTGGCTCATGCCAATCGTCCAACCGGTCTTTTCAACCTGAGAATCATCTTTTTTTTGACAACCCGTTGTGAACACGAGCATCATTGCAATCAATAGTGACAGTATTTTTACCCTTTTCATTGTGCTATCCTTTCGTTATTTGTTTTTCTGCAATAAAACCGCCGCAACAATAATGACACCGGTCAACATCAATCGCTTGTCTTCGCCGACCGCGTTGATACTGAGAATTTTTTCCAAATAGCCAATGGTCAGAATACCAATCAGTGTCAGCCAGATACTGCCCTTGCCTCCCTGCAATGTGGTCCCGCCAATCACGACCATGGCAATGGCTGACAGTTCGTACGCTGTTCCCGCTTCCGGGTCGCCCTGAAACTCCTGCGCAGCCTGACAAATTCCGGCTACCGCGGCAAACAGCCCGCTCATCCCATAGGCCAGAATTTTAATTGGATTGACCGGCACGCCGGATAGTCTTGCAGATTCTTCATTGCCACCGATGGCATACACATACCGTCCCTGCCGGAGTTTTTTCAGCAACAACCATGAGATTAAAATGCACACAAGAAGAATGACCGTTACGACGGTAATATTGCCGCCGAAGACTTTCGCGTTGATGAGATTGAAGATTTCGGGGATATCCACATACTGATAGGTGCCGTCGGGTTGCTGGACGGCCGTGGAGATTTTCTGGCCGCCGGAGACCCACTTGGCCAACCCGCGTGCAAAGACCATCATCGCCAGCGTGGCGATAAACGGCTGAATCTTAAACTTACCGATTAAAAAGCCGGACAACGCACCGCAGCAGGTTCCGGCAATGATACAAATAATAATCGCCAGAAAAGCACCCCATTGCCAGTGAATCGATACCAAGGAAAACATGACGGCCGTAAACGCAAGCACACTGCCGACGGACAAATCAATACCTCCGGCAATAATTACAATCGTCATGCCGCAGGCCAAGATGCCGTACACGGAAACGGCGCGAAGCATGTCTCGATGTGTACCCCACTTGTAGAAAGCGCCATCGGCATGAAACATCAGCCCCAACGCCACTACGACAATGAGTGCACCCAGCGCCCGCGTTGTGGGAGAATGGAGAAAATCTGTTCGCGATTTTGCTAAATCTTTTGTCATAACTATGATTCCTCTTTTACGGTTTGCCCCAGTGCGGCGTTAAGTATTTTTTCCTGCGTAGCCTGATCGCCGGAAAACTCGGCGGTTATTCGGCCCCGATGCATGACCATAATCCGGTCGCTCATCGCCAGCAACTCGGGCATTTCTGATGTGATCAAAACAATGGCCAGCCCCACCTGTGTCCATTGATTCATCAACTCGTAAATTTCCTGTTTGGCTCCCACGTCCACACCCCGCGTCGGTTCGTCAAGCAACAAGACTTTGGGGTCGGTCTGAATCCATTTGGCCAGTACCACTTTCTGCTGATTGCCGCCGGACAATGCGTTGACCGGTTGGTGTAAACTTTCCGCCTTTAAACGAAGTGATCGGACGGTTTCGGATACGGCCTTTTTTTCCGCAGCGGGACGAAGCCAACTATTGGGCGAAAACTTTTGCAACGACGCCAGTGACGCATTATACAAAACAGGCATCTCCAACACCAGGCCGGAAGTTTTTCGGTCATTGGTGAGTAAGGCCACCCCCTGCTGAATCGAGCAGGCGGGATTTGAAATGGGTTGTTCCTTGCCATCAATCTTCACAGTGCCTTTTACGCGTGTTCCATAAGAGCCGAAAATGCCGTGCAGTAATTGGGAATTTCCGGAACCCTGCAATCCGGCAATGCCCAGAATCTCGCCGGCATGTACCTGAAACGAGACATCTTTGACAGCGGGGATGGGATTTTCGGCTGTTGCGGGAACAGTAATGCCGGATGCTTCCAGGCGGACATCGCCTCGCTTTGACTGATGTCTTGGAAATTGCTGGTCCAGTTCGCGCCCCACCATCCAATGGACTAATTTGTCAGAAGGCAGTTTTTCGGCTGTTTCGGTGCCGATGTATTGGCCGTCACGGAGTACGCTGATGCGGTCAGCGATTTGATAAATCTCCTCCATTTTGTGAGATATATAAACAATGCCGCAGCCCTTTTGTTTTAACTGCGCAATAATTGAGAAGAGTTTTTCCACTTCCGGTTCGGTCAAGGCGCTGGTTGGTTCATCCATGACAATGATTTTCGAGTTATATGACAATGCCTTGGCGATCTCAACCATCTGCTGAAGACCGATGGGCAACTCATCAACTGCCTGACTGACATTGATTTTCAGACCAAGCCCTTCCAGTAGATTCTGTGCACTTTGTTTCATCCGGTCATGATGAACCCAGGACAAGCGATGCATTTCACGCCCCAGGAAAATATTCTCATAGACGCTCAGGGTGCCCACCAGCGACAGTTCCTGATGGATGATCGAAATGCCGCCGGCGGCGGCATCCTGAACTGACTTGAACTTCACCGGTTTGCCTTCCAACTGAATGGTTCCGGCATAATCGGTCAGCACGCCTCCCAGAATCTTCATGAGCGTGCTTTTGCCGGCGCCATTTTCACCAGCCAGGATATGAACCTCTGATGGACACAAGTCAAAGTGAACCTCCTTCAGAACATCCACAGGCCCGAAAGACTTCGATATTGTTTTCATTTCCAGCAAAGGCACCATACGAACACCCTGACGTTAACTTTTATTTGAAAGGTTTATTGACGATTGTATTTAACCGCAAACGAATGCAGAAATCAAGCAACTATTCCGGCGACGGTTGCCATCCATACGACATATATTGATGAACAAACGTTCCATCTTCAAATAAGTCAAAGACACCGTAGCCTTCATCGCATTCCATGTGGTCACCTTGCCACCATTTCGCACATACCGCACCGTCACAAATGTAGGTCACGCCATTGTATTTGACATAATCCACCAGATGCAGGTGTCCGCTGATACATAACTTCACATTTTGATATTCGGCAAACAAATCTTTTATTCTTCTGGCATCCAGATGCATCCATTGACGAGGCAATTTCCATTGTCCGTCTTTTTCATTGTCCCCATCCAAATACGCCGCAACCGACAGTATCGGAATATGTGAAACGATCACAATATATTTGTCCTGATTTTCCTTTAACTCCTGCCGCAACCACTGAAATTGCTCATTATCCAGACCCGCAGAATAATGTTCTCCCTCCGGCTGCACACTATCCAATATAATAAAATGCCAGGAGTCTTTGGAAAAAGCGTAATAGCGATTCGGCAGTTCAAATTCCTGAATCGGCCTCTTTTTGCCCCAAAAAGATTCTTCACCGGTTGTTTCGCTATATTTTTTATTCCATCCCCAGGTGTCATGGTTTCCAATGCAATATTTGATCGGAATGCGACAATGTTCATCGAATACCTTTTTGAGTGTATCGTATTGAATGGCGACCCAATCGGCTTTGGCACCCATTGCGTCCATAACATGGTCACCGCCGGTAACCAACAATTCCGGCTTATCCTCTAATGCCTGCATATGTTCCAGCGCTTGGGCCAATCCCTGCGGAGCGTTGCGTTTCGGCTCCATATGAATGTCTGTGAAATGGGCAAATCGAATCACACGTTGTGGATTCTTTCGGGCCTTGAGGGCAGAAGACTGCGAACATGAACTGGCGAATAACACCAACGATGAAAATAAAATAAATCGCATGTATTTTTTCATATTTATTTGTCCTTGCATGGGTTAGCCTGATAAATACCGCCAAAATTGATGTGCCCCCAAGGCCCAGAGGAGTCATCCACCACGATAATCTTCACCGTCCTATTCATAAATGCCTGACAGTCAACAAGAATCGGCTCCAATAGATTATGATTATTACCCGTCGCTCGGAAATACTCCTTGCCGGTACCGGCATCGACAATACTGACATAGAGCTGCTCCTGATCATTGCCGCCGGAAACAAACATTACACTATCCGGACTTGTTATGCAAAAACTCGGGCTTTCGATTTTACCGGTCAGCGAATCATCAAATTCTTTCGGGTCGGTTTCAGACGTTGCAATGAAATATTCCGTCTTCGGATGAAACCATGCGCGGGTTGAATTGGTAAATACCGTCGGCAAGTTTCCTTCAACCTGTTTCCATTGTGAACGATGGTCCTGCACATCAAATGCAAAGACAGGCTTTTCAAAACATTTCCATTTCAATCGGGCAATCCGCACACCGTCCAAATCCGGACTCAGCGCAGCGATATAGTAGCGACCGTCAAGTGTGACGATTTCCGGTGCGCACAGATTAAACTGCCGAACATAGTAGGAATCGTTGTCAATGCCGAAATGATAGGGGTTGTCAGATTGATAAACCGTTGTTTGTGCGCCGGGTCCGTAAAACTGGGTCCGGAATAAAAAGTAGCTGCCCGGTACCGTTTCGATCACATGCGGACATTCGCACGAATACGGATTATTGCCTGCCTTGCCACCATAGCCAACAATCACAGGATCGGACCACTTCAACAGGTCCTCTGACGTTCGGCAATAAACATAGCCGTGTTGAGCCGGAAAAGCGGTGTAGTAGCAGTTCCACTTATCCTTTGTAAACAACAACATCGGATCACGCGTATTGACAAACGGTCCTTCGTTAAAGATGACGCCTGCCTTCGCATATCGTTTGAATTCCTTACCGTCTTTGCTGGTCGCCAGACGCATGTTGTCCCAGTCGCCATAAGCCATCCAGAACAGTCCGTCATGCCTGATGACATGAGGCGCCTGAAGACCGCCCAGCGGTTCGCCCAATTCCGGCTTCGCTTCCATGGCGATGCCTTTTGGAGTCCAATCCTTATCCGTCAGCTTTTTGCCCTCCCATCGATAAAACAGACGTGTATGTCCGCCCAGATTTGTAAACCGAATACAGGACCAAAGCTGCCATGTTCCATCGGCCGCCTGCCACAATGCAAAATCGACGGGTTGCTGTTTGTCACTGTTATATTCTCCCAGATCATCGGGCGTAGAGGCGACTTTCCACCATTGGCCGTCAATAACCGGAATATGGAACTCCCCGGCGTACAGGTTCGCAAACAAAGACAACAAAACAATAATCAGGATACTTCTCACGCAAGGCAAATACGTCATTGTTGGATTTGGATTCCACCCTTTGACACGGGCAGGCATGCCAGTATCCACCAACTGTTGATAAATCTGTCCCCAGGCCCCGCCGAACGACAGTCCCGATGCGCCAGGCAACCCAATCAAGGGAACATAATCAACCGTTTGCCCATTACAGACTGCTTTAAAACGCTCCAATTCATTCATTATTTTTTCTGCCCTTGCTTAAACTCCGCCATGGGACCGATTTCCAACGCCTGAATGATCGCCTCTTTGTCGTCAACACCGGTCAAGTGAATTTCAATCACTCCGTTTTTAGGCTTGATGTCGGTAAATGTTTTATCCACGGCGGCGAAAATACCGCCGGCCGCCTCGGAAACATTCATTTTTTCGATAACCGAATCACCGTTGATTTTGACGTTGACTGCATGTGAGATTCGATTGTTGTCTTTGTCCCGTTCGAGAAAAGGATGCAGGGGCGTATCCGCAAACTTCAGAACCACATAATACGTGCCGGGGCCAACCGTCAGATTCACCCAGAAATCATTGCCGTGAACTCCGTAACGATATAACTCCGGGTCCGGGGTGTTGCCGATATACATGCTGCGTCGCCTGGTCCACCAAGCCCTTTCGACCGTATCTTTACCATAGCCGCTGCGAATGACCCATTCCGTCGCCGGACGCCATGCGTTCCCGTTCGAATCAACATAATCCTGACGTTCAGGATACCCGAAGATCATGCGCTGTGCCCCGGTCGGTCCTGAACCCTGGCCAAAATCCGATTCGGACAAGGCATCGGAAGTCTGAATGTAATCGACGGAGATGTCTTTTCCCTTTGATATCAAATTGCCTTTTTCCTGTACGACGATCTTCAGAACGTGCTGCGTGTTTTCCATGCCGTTTCTGTAATAAAGCAACTGCCTGTTTCGGACGCACGGGTTCCAGCAATCGATGAGGGTCAATTGCTTCTGACCATCGATATAAACATCCGCCAGTCCGCCCTCGGGGCCGACTTGTCCGAATACTCGCACCTGGTTACCGGTAAACGTATATTCAAGCGATGCTTTCTTTTTGCTACTGACATGGAGTTTTTCATCCATCGCATCCTTGGCGGAAATCTCCTTCCAGTCTCCCGTGAATTTCAACTGTGCGTCGTCAACCTGTTCCTGGGGATCATCTTGTCCGGCAATCACAATTTCCTTAGCCCTATCATGGCGAACGGTCACAATGTAATCAGCATCAGGGAGTGGTTTAACCGTATAACCATTGCGATTCAGGCCGGCGATTTCTAACAGCGGCTTTGCGTCCGCGGTAATCGACGTCGGCCGATAGGAAAGTCGAATAATATCAATCGTTTCCGTCGGCGCATCAAATGTGGAATATTCAATCCTGTTCTTTTCGTAAACCACATGGTTCACAACCGACGTACTTCGCATAATATGGTTTTCATGTTTCGGCCCGAATAATTCCGGCGTCCACGTTAACGCTTCCATGACCTGACACAGCGGCCACGGATGGGCCAAGTTTGACCATTCTTTAGTCGCGACCGGTTCACCAAAAATACCGTCCCAGACAACACCATTTTCATGGCTGTCATAGGTCGCCATGATCATCATTCGCCGCCCGATTTCTAAAATCCGGTCATCGTTGGCCAAAATTCCAAAACGCAACAATGTGGGAGCCGCCGTATACTGGTTGTAAGAAAGCGACGTCCCGCAGCAGGTCGCGGATTCCGGAAAAGCCCACGCACCGTGATACACATCACCCACGGAATAAGGATCGGCTCCATTACGGTTAAAGATCAATGTCAGGATATTCCGCAAATCCGTTTCCCAAGCGGGGAACGATTGGGGGTTCTTCATGATATAATCACCGCACATGGAAACAATGCCGCAAATGACCGGGTTGTCCCAATCCCAATAGTTCCGGCCCCATGTATCATTTTCAAGCCACTCGGGCATCAGCTCATTCTGAACATAACGTCGCCCCGCATCACGGGCGTTAATAATAGCACGGTCATTGCCCGTATATCCTATTCGAATCAACTCATCCAGAAAATCCAGAATCAAGGTTACACTGCCGGTTAACTCATCCGACCAGCCGACAACCTCCGGATGCGTATAGCGATTCCAAGGCGGTGAGGTTGGGTCCAGATTGCACTTTTCGGCAAACACATCACCCCAGTGTTTGGCCGCTTCAAGATAACGTTCATTGCCGGTCAGCTTATAAGCCCGCAGAATCTCCGTTCCGACAATCGCACACAGGTCCAGTTGCGTGCGCGCATCCTGAATACACTTGCCATAGGCCTTGCCCTTGGTCGGCGTAGCGATCGGAAACCGGGACCAGTCGTGGTCTTCGGTCGTCTGGGCATAATCCAGAATGTAATCAGCTGTCAAGGGAATATAGAGAAACGCAATCGGATCGCCGCTGTATTGATAATAAGCCGTCAGTCCCTTAATGATACTCCAGGCACGCTGACTCAGGTCGCCGCACATCCAGTCATTGGTCACAGGAATCAGGATCGTCCCGTCCTCCTTGATGCTCCAGTGCGAGTTATAGATGAAATCCGGTGCGGCCATCACGGCCTTTTTTTCATCGACCCACGGGTATCGCTTCATCGCCTCAACAGCTATCCGCAATCGCTCGTCCAGTGGGCCATTTTGTCCGGGGTGCCAGGACGTAATCACACCATACGAGTCCTGGACCACTTCATGTGCATAATAACTGGAACGCGACTCCGACGCATGTAAAATGCCTGACATCGTCACAATGACGAAAAATAGCCCAAAATAATCGAACAATACCCTAAACCGCATAACCGCCTTTCATCTGTTATTTGCTGTCAATAACTACTTGATAGTCTCAATTATTTTATGAATCGCCAACTGCTTCATCATTTGAGTAAAAACAAAAGACATCGACATATTAATACCGCAAATCTTTGTCTTAGAATTATAGTATTATAAATTAATTTGAAAATCAATTAAATTTTTCAACAAACTGAACGGAACATACTTAAAAGTCTTATTTTAATGGACTTATGAGAAATACATATCTAATACTCTTATCTAAAAACGAGCTTGTTTTCCTCAAAAATCAAATCGTCCTTAAATTTTCCTTGATTTTGGTTATATAAAGCTGATATTACTATAAATAGACATAAAAACCGTCAATAACAGAAAGCTACAGAACATGGCAGAAAGTCTTCAATACCTCATAGACAGTCTTTCCGTTTCGCCGAAATCCGAGCGGCGCCAACTCCATTTGAGCCATCCGGACGCAAAAGTGCTTAAAGAAAAGGACATTGTCATGGCCGCCTTGTGCGTTCTGAGAGAAAAATGCGAAATTTCCCGCAATGATCCGGGGGACCATGCGTTGATTTTCTCGCTGGAAGGGGAAGCAACGCTCTATATTTCCGATTCTCCACGAAAACGGATTCCCATCAAGCCGGGGCACTTGGTTATCTTGCCCGCCCACAATCGGCACAAATATGTCATGGAAGGCAAAGAATGGAAAGTGATTCTGTTTTATCTTGCGGATACGTATTCATGGCGGCTCATCCGTGACAGCAAACCGCACGTGCGGCTTGCTCTGGCCCAAAACGAACTCAAAGCCGCTCTGGAAGGCTTCCTATCCGAGACCCTTCGCAATGAAAAACGCTCAAGCCAGGCCATTCAACATTACTCAGAATTGATCCTTCTGAACCTTGACCGTGAACTTGACATGGAAGAATCCAACAGCAGTCAGGAGATGAAGCACCATCTCTATCAACTCTGGGGCAGTGTCAGCGCCGATCTTGCTCATAACTGGACGGTATCGGAGATGGCCGGCAAAATCGGAATCTCGTCTCAGCACTTTTATAAGGTCAGTGCCCGCTACTGCGGCTATAAACCGGTCGAAATGGTCGCACGCTTAAGAATGCAGCAGGCCCAGGAATACCTGATTGGCACTGATTATATGGTCAAGTCGATTGCCCGACTGGTGGGCTACTCGGACTCCTTCGGCTTTTCAGCAGCATTTAAGCGACACACCGGATGCAGCCCCAAGCAGTTTCGCGAAAAATATCATCAGCAATGTGCCCAAAAACATAAACAGGAAAACGAAGACGGCTGGTATTAATTTCCCACTAATTGGAAGAGAAACGTATGAAATTATTAAACTTAATTCTCACAGGTATTGTTTTATTATTCATTGAAAACGGATGCGCCCGAACACTCACGTATGTTGATCTTGTTGAACAACTAACGGACCTGGAACATCTGTCTTCCCTGCCGGAACCCGGTGAGGTCTGTCGGCAGTGGTCCAGTTATGACCGTTCCAGCCGATACGACGAAAAAACCGGCACGTATGTGAACTGGGACGCAAATAGTGACGGCTTCGGCGGCAAAGGCTGGATTCGCAAGGAAAAAGGCAAGCTGGTGCTTGCTGAGATGGAGGGGCCGGGATGTATCTGGCGCATCTTTTCAGCAACCCCACAAGACGGGCACGTACGGATTTATCTGGATGGGCAATCTGAACCGGCAGTTGATTTACCCTTTGTGGATTATTTCAATAAAACCGTCAAGCCATTTGACCGACCAGCGCTGGTACACCTTCTGGCCAGCGGAAAAAACAACTACACGCCGATCCCCTTTCAGAAATCCTGTAAAATCGTCGCCGATAAAGACTACGGTGAATTTCACCATTTCACCTATACCCTGTTTCCAAAAGGAACGACGGTGCCGACCTTTTCGATGAATCTCACTGAGGTTGAATCCCAGGCACTGGATAAAGCCAACGCCTCTCTGTCTGATTGCGGGCCGCAGTCAGCCATGACTTCTCCGGACCAGCGAACAGAAACTTTCGATCTGTTTCTATCCGCCGGGCAAAAAGAAGCATTTGAAATCACCGGACAACGCGCGATTACCTCTGTTATCGTAAAAGCCCAACTGCCGGAGGATGTCGATCTGCAACGAAAAATACTGAGGGAAATTTCCATACAGGCTTATTGGGATAATGAACAAACCCCCAGCATCTGGAGCCCGCTGGGCGACTTCTTCGGCACGGGGCCGGGAATGAATCTGTACAAGTCCCTGCCTTTGGGGATGACCCAACAGGGTTTTTATTCCAACTGGTACATGCCGTTTGAAAACCATGCAAAACTGGAAATCGTTAATGAAGGCCAGCAGACCCAAACCATTTCCGTTACGATGACCCACGCACCCCATTCAATGCCCGCCGGCTCGTATGGTAAATTCCACGCCAAGTGGCATCGCGATGTGTTTTTACCCACGGAAGCCGAGCGATGGATTGACTGGACCATGCTGAAAACCACCGGCCAGGGACGCTTTTGCGGGGTTCAACTGCAAATCTGGAATCCCCGCGGCGGTTGGTGGGGCGAAGGCGATGAAAAGTTCTTTGTGGACGGCGAAAAATTCCCTTCGACGTATGGGACGGGCTCTGAAGATTATTTCGGATACGCCTGGAGTGACGGGACGCTGTTTGAAAACAGCTTCCACAATCAGACAATCAGTGAAGGTAACAAAGGACATATTTCCGTCAACCGGTGGCATATTACCGATAATGTTCCGTTCCAGAGTTCCTTTGAAGGAACGATTGAAAAATATTGGGCTAATGAACGCCCGACGCAGTACGCCTGTGTCGCCTATTGGTATCAGGCCGGAGGCAAGGATCTTTATGAATCGGTTCCGGTAAGTGACCGTGTAGATTATTACACCCAATTGACCTATCCGCTGGACATCGCCGGAATGCTTGTACTCGAAAAACCCGAAGGACAGTTGGAATCGCAAGGGATGGGCTGGATTACCACCGATAAATGGAGAAACGGCGAACAACTTTGGTGGATTGGACAACCCGGAAAAAAGCTTAACATCGCCATTGATACCGAAAAGAAAAACAACTATCGCATCTCGACACGTCTGACAAAAGCGGCCGACTATGGCATAATCCAGTTTTACCTGGATGGACAGAAAGTACTTGAACCGATGGACCTCTACCATCCGGACAGCGTTATTGCCACAAAGGAGATCGAACTGGGCAATTTCGATTTGGATAAAGGCCGCCACATTCTCACCGTGGAAGTTGTCGGCAGCAATCCAAAAGCAATTCAGCGTTACATGGTCGGAATTGACTATGTGGATGTTAAATAACAGGACAGCACGTCTATAAAGGATTTAAATAATGATGGCAAGTAAGCTGAAACATTGTTGCTTTATATTTTTATTCATCTCCATATTGACTGCCCTCGCTTCAAACGAGGCCGTTAAAAGCGGAGAATTCAAAAAAATCTATGACCCCGGCGTTGGTGAAAAAAGCAACTGGTATATCAATGACCACTGTTTTATTCGTGCCAAAGACGGGACATGGCATTTGTTCGGCATCACGCATCCGGAACCTTTGGATCCGATGGATGAAGACAACCTGGCCCATGCAACCGCAGATTCGCTGACACAATGCCCGTGGCAGAAGCAGGAGTTCGCCTTAAGTGTCGATGCAGCCTGGAACGAAGTGCATTTATGGGCGCCCTATGTCATCGAACACGACGGCACGTATTATATGTATTACTGCGCCGGTGACCCTGACAATTCAAAATACAAAATTAATCTGGCAACCTCAAAAGACCTTTATAACTGGGTTCGCCATCCTGAAAATCCCCTCATCGTGGATGGCTATGATGCACGGGACCCCTATATCTTAAAAGTCGATGATACATGGGTCATGTATTACACCGCAACCTCAGAACCCAAAAAAGGTAAACATATCGTCGCCTGCCAAACCAGTAATGACCTCGTGCACTGGTCCAACCGGCAAACCGTTTTTACCGACCCTTCCGTCGGAACCTGGGGCGGGCCGACCGAGTCCCCCACCGTCATTCGAAGGGGAAAAATATATTACCTGTTTATCGGCCCGCGGGATGATTATCGCGGCACCTGTGTCTATAAAAGCACCGATCCTTTTCATTGGGACATCAAAGACTTAGCCGGACAGATTAAGTCCCATGCCGCCGAAGTCATCAGGGACAGCAAGGGCAAGTGGTATGTCAGCCATTGCGGATGGGGACAGGGCGGCGTGTATCTGGCCCCGCTATACTGGAATGACGGACTGGATGACGCAGACACTTCATTGAAACCCGGCAACGGCGTCACCCTGCCGGAAAAAATCGTAACACCCGAAACCGGCCGCCTTCCCATGACGGACTATCGGGACAAAATGATGGCCGGATGGCTGGGACAAATGGTCGGCGTTACATGGGGATTTCCGGTTGAGTTTAAATACCTGGGACAAATGATACCGGAAAAAAATGTGCCCCAATGGAAACCGGAAATGATTAACCACGCATTTGAGCAGGACGATTTGTATGTGGAAATGACGTTCCTGAGAACATTGCAGCAATATGGATTTGATGTATCAAGCCGGCAGGCGGGAATTGATTTTGCAAATTCCTTGTACCCGCTCTGGCACGCAAACGATTCAGGGCGCATCAATCTCCGGCAGGGAATCGCCCCGCCCGATTCCGGGCATCCCAAATACAATCCGCACGCGGACGACATTGATTACCAGATTGAAGCGGACTTTGCCGGACTCATCAGTCCTGCAATGGGCAATCACGCCGTCATGCTGGGCAATAAATTCGGACGAATCGTCAATTACGGTGACGGCCTGTACGGCGGCCAGTTTGTCGCGGCTATGTACAGCATTGCGTTTATCGAAACTGAACCTGAAAAAATTATTACACAAGCGTTAAATTACATCCCCGCGGAAAGCCAGTACGCCGAAGCCATCCGGGATGTACTCAAATGGCACCGAGAATATCCCGGGGACTGGACAACAACATGGGAAAAGATTGACCAAAAATATCAACTCAATCCGGACTATCGAAAGTTCAGTTGTGACAAAGGAAAATTCAATATCGACGCTAAGATTAACGGCGCTTATATCGTCATGGGATTGTTGTACGGAGACAAGGATATCGAAAAAACAATCCAAATTTCCATGCGATGCGGACAGGATGCCGACTGTAATCCATCGAACGCTGCAGGGATCCTATTTACAACAAAAGGATTGGCCGGATTGCCCGCCCAATATAAAGCGTTTGACCCGACACAGAAATTTATTCATACGCCTTATGACCTGCCGAATTTGTTTGATGCTTGCGAATCATTGGCTCGGTTGGCGGTTTATCGCGCCGGGGGCCGAACTGAATCGGATGGGGCCGGAAAAGAAGTTTTAATCATTCCAAAACAAAAAGCAAAACCGAACCAGCTACAACAATCATCCAAACCCGGACCGGTTGCAAGAAGCCATTACACGCGAGAAGAAATGGCAAAAATAAAAGACGGACTCCAGATAGCTAGCGGCCCCGTCGCACCGGGTTGGACCATCAAAAACTGCGGAGCAGAGATGTCGCCGGGCTATTACAAAAAATTCGCGGGCAAAACAGATATCCTTGTCACACATCCGCTTGACAAAACCACCGGTTGCTCGCTGAGCAAACAACTCCAGATTCCCGAAGAAGGCGACACCACCCTGCAACTGTCCGTGGGCCGCCATCCCGAAGGCGACTGGACACTCATCGTAAAAGCAAACGGAAAAGAAATTCTCAAAAAAGACGTCGATGCCAAAAATGCGCCGGATGGATTCATGGATGTAACCGTTGACCTGTCAGACTACGCCAATCAGACAATCAATCTCGAATTGATTAACCAGCCCAATGGATGGGCCTGGGAAGGCGCATACTGGGACCGTATTGGAGTCGTAACAAAATAACATTGTAACCACGTTAAAGAGGTACATTAAATGGAAGAAGAACAACAATCAACTAAGTGCGGCCAAAAAGTGATTTTCATAAAAGAAAAGTTTGGATATGCGGCCGGGGATACGGCTTCCTGCTTATTTTATTCCACGATCTCGATGTTTATGACCATCTTCTATACTGACACCTTCGGTATCTCGGCTGCCGCTGTAGGTACCATGTTCTTAGTCACGCGTATATGGGACACATTCAACGATCCCATGATGGGAATTATTGCAGACCGAACTCAGTCTCGATATGGGAAATTTCGTCCCTGGCTGCTATGGATGGCCTTACCTTATGCTGTTATTGGTGTGATGGCTTTTACGACTCCCAATTTCAGTATGACCGGAAAACTTGTTTATGCCTATATTACCTACACCTTGCTCACAATGGTTTATACCGCTGTTAATATTCCCTATGGTGCTCTTTTGGGGGTGATATCACCCAATTCCGATGAACGTACCGCACTTTCATCATGGCGGTTCATTGGCGCCTTTTCTGGAAATCTGTTTGTTCAGGGAACCCTCCTCTATTTGGTCAGTTTTTTGGGGAAAGGCAACAATCAACGCGGATACCAACTGGCTGTGGGGATTTTCGGCATTCTAGCAGCGGGCCTGTTTCTTTTTACATTTTTCTCTACTAAGGAGCGTATTCAGCCGCTTAAACAGAAATCTAACGTTCGACAGGATGCCTTTGACCTGATCCGAAACCGCCCCTGGTTGATCCTGGGATTCATGAGCATTATAACCCTGATCTGGGTATCCCTTCGCGGTACGGCCATGATGTATTACTTTAAGTATTATATTGGCAAGGAGTCTCTGGCCTCTCCGTTTATGGTTACCGGGACCGTTATTACCATTCTCGGTGTGATATCAACGACCAAAATGACACAATTTTTTGGAAGCAAGAAACGTACATATATTATCGTTAGTTTGATCAATGCCTTATGCCTGGCGGTTTTTTACTTCGCCGGTCCCGATAATTTTGTTTTAATCTACGCGACACATATTGTTGCATCTTTCTTTACCGGTCCTATATTCCCCATGACGTGGTCCATGTACGCAGACACAGCCGATTATTCCGAATGGCGATTTGGAAGGCGTGCGACAGGCCTGATCTTCTCAGCGGGTACATTTTCGCAGAAAATGGGGTGGACCATCGGTGGCACCGTTGCAGCCTGGGTTCTGGCCTGGATCGGATTCAAGGCGAATGTCGACCAGACCGACAGGGCTTTAAATGGAATCAAAATGATGATGAGCATCTTACCTGCCGTCGGCTCTATTCTCGCAGCCGGTGCGTCTTTGTTTTATAATCTTGATGCCAGGAAGATGCAGCAAATAGGACAGGATTTGGTGGCCAGAAAACAGAACGCTGCCTCATCAGAATAATGGAGAAACAGCCTTATGAGTAATACGATTATTGGAAACAAATTGCCCACGATCCCCTGGCAAGACAAACCTTCCGGGTGTGATTTTCCTATGTGGCGATATAGTAAAAACCCTATCATTGATTGGAATCCTATTCCACGTGTAGCTCGTATATTTAATAGTGCGGTCATGGCCGTAGATGACCGATATGTAGGAGTTTTTCGCGCCGATTACCGTAACGGACGTCCCCAACTGCATTTGGGAACGAGTAACGACGCGCTGAATTGGGATATCGAACATGAGATGATCCCCTGGCAGGATGAATCCGGCCAACCCGTGCAAAACAGTTTTGCCTACGATCCACGTATCGTAAAGATCGACGATACCGTTTATATCACCTGGTGTGACGATTTCCCCGGAGCTTCAATCGGCTTGGGACGAACCCAGGATTTCAAGATTTTTGTGAAGATGGATAACCCGCTTATGCCCTTCAATCGCAACGGCGTTCTTTTTCCGCGCAAGGTCAAGGGCGAGTACTTACTCCTAAGTCGTCCAAGTGACAATGGACATACGCCTTTAGGCGACATCTTTCTATCCCACAGTATGGATATGATTTACTGGGGAAAACACAGCATCGTCATGACAAAAGGTGGGCAGGGCTGGTGGCAAGGAACCAAAATCGGCGCAGGACCTATCCCGATTGAAACCCGCCAGGGATGGCTGCTCTTTTATCATGGTGTATCCTGGACCTGCAACGGCTATGTCTATAGCATTGGCGCCGCCTTATTGGACCTGGACGACCCGAGCCAAGTCATTTACCGCACCCGAGACTACCTCCTGACTGCAGAACGTCCATACGAAACCGCAGGATTTGTGCCGAATGTGTGCTTCCCCTGTGCTGCGCTGTGCGATTCCGCCACAGGCCGTATTGCGCTGTACTACGGTGCGGCAGATACATATACCGCTGTGGCCTTTTGCCAAATTGATGAATTGCTTGATTATATGAAAGCCAACTCGGAAGTATAGTGATGGGGATATTGAACAGCAAAAAATCATATATCTTAAAAGGCAAAATTTTCCTGTTAATCCAGTTTGCTCTGTCTGGCCATCTGACGGACTCTGAGCCGAATCGGATTCTGTGGAACAACCAAAAACTGTTTCTAAACGGTGCGAATGTTGCCTATATTAACTTCGCACGTGATATCGGCCCCGGCAAGACTTACTTTGACCAATTTGAGACAATGTTTCAGCAGGTTCATGAAGCGGGCGGCAACTGCATGCGGCTCTGGTTGCATACGAATGGCGTGAATACCCCAGCATTTGGAGAAACGGGACATGTTGTCGGCCCCGGCGAAGATGCAATTGAAGATATACGAAAAATTTTGGATCTGGCATGTGAAAACGAACTGGGTTTGATAGTATGCCTGTGGTCCTTTGATATGCTTCGTTGGGAACTTGACGATGAGATACGCCAAAGGAACAAATGCCTGCTCACCGAAACCGAATATACCCAAGCCTATATCGATCATGCGCTGGAGCCCATGGTTAAGGCCCTGAAGGGACATCCGGGATTATTAGCATGGGAGATATTCAATGAACCCGAAGGCATGACGGATGAATTTGGGTGGAAGCATTGTGATCGCGTGAAAATGCAGGACATTCAGCGCATTGTCAACCAATGTGCCGGTTCAATCCGACGCTTGGATCCGAAGGTGTTAATCACAAACGGTGCCTGGAACGTGAGATCCACTGTAGATGTGGATGGTTGCACAAACTACTATTCAGACAAAGCGCTGATTGCGGCTGGTCATGATCCGGATGGGATTTTAGATTTTTACAGCCTTCACTATTATGATTGGGCGGGGAAGGACCATTCGCTATTCAGAAAGCCGGCTTCGTTTTGGCAACTTGACAAACCCTTGGTTTGTGCCGAGTTCGAAATGACAGAATCCTTTGGTGTTGCGGCTTTCGATAAACATATCAGGCTCTATGAAAACGGCTATGCCGGGGCATTGGGTTATGCATGGGGGCCGGTCGATCATTTCAGTGCTCCGGCTATATTGGGTCAGGGGATGATGCGTGTTTTTAATACAGACAAAGAAGCAGTCAAACTTAATATGAAAACCGGCTTTCTGACACGGTTTGCGGCGGACCCCCAAACGATTGAAGCGGGACAATGCAGCAAACTGATCTGGCGTGCAACCCCGGGGTCAAAAGTATCGTTGAATGGACAATTGTTTTCGGAAATGGGTTCCCTGTCCGTTAAACCAACAACCACGACTGTCTATACGATTACGACAGCAGACTTGCAGGATAGTCGGCAGACAGAAGTAAAGGTTTTGCCCTCCGGCATGATAAAAATGTTTACGGCGGACGTCTTACGTATCGAGCCCGGAGACACTGTCAACTTGTCCTGGAACACAACAAGCGGTTCTCAAGTGACACTCAACAGCCAGGCAGTCTCTAAAGACGGGACGCTTCAGGTTCATCCCGACAAATCGGCAGAGTACATACTATCGGCCAAGGGCAAGCAGAACGAGAATCGGACGATCAGGATCGAGGTAGCAGAACCTGCGACCATCAATCGCGCCCTCAATAAACCTGTAACAGTATCATCATCGGACATTCGCCCGGGCACTGACAAGCCAGCATTTCTCAATGACGCCGACGCCGCCACACGCTGGGCCAGCAAATATGCGCCCGACCAGTGGGTTGTCATTGATTTAGGGAAGACATTTGACATCAAACGAGTTATTCTCAACTGGGAGCTTGCCAGCGGCAGGAAATACAAAGTGCAGCTTTCGGATAATGCCTCGGTATGGACAGACATTTACGAAACGACAGAAGGTGACGGTGGCATTGACACTCTGAACGGTCTGCAGGGATCGGGGCGTTTTATACGACTGCTTCTGACAGAGAGGAACACGAAATACGGGTATTCGCTTTGGGAAATTGAAGTCTATGGTGAACCATCGACGCACGGATCGGAATCGCAATAACATAAGTTCTTAAAGGAAATCAGTTATGAAAAAACTATATTTTTTTCATATTATTACCATCTTGATGATTTTGGCGGGATGCCATACACAAACACAACCATCTGCTACGGATGAAATCTACTCACCTGTTGGGTTTGTCAAAGGGTTTTCGTGGGGGTGGACCGGCTATCGAGGTCAGTATGAAGGGCCGGAACCAAAGGAATCCATGCTAAAACTGGCCGCTACCAACGCAAACTTTGTCTGCCTGTCGTTCGGCGCTGAAATGGAAACTTTTGATTCGCCAAAAATTCTCTGGTCCAAGACAAATCCCAAGATGGTCACCGACGATGAAATCCGCCAGGCCATTAGATTGGCACGGGATAACAACCTTAAAATCATCATGAAGCCTGTTGTAAATGTTCGCGACACAACTTGGCGCGCCTGGATCAAATTCAACAACGAAGACGGTACAAAAAATCCGGAGGCGTGGGAAAATTGGTGGCAGGACTTCAGGGCGATGCTGCTCCACTACGCCGAAATCGCACAGGAAACAAACTGTGAAATGTTGTGTCTCGGCTGCGAGATGGAAGCCACAGAAGATGATGAAAACAAGTGGCGTGCCCTCATCGCCGATATCCGAAAGGTTTATACCGGTGTTCTTACATACAACGCCAACTGGGGCAGGGAAGACAACATCGCATGGTGGGACGCTCTTGATATAATCAGTATCAGTGCATACTACCCCGTTGGCAGTGATGACGCCAATAAGGCACTGGACGCCGGCCTCAGCACAGTCCCCGAATCGGACAGCACCGTGGAAGCCATCAAAAAACGGTGGCAGCCCATCAAAGAGAACCTGGCTGTCATAAGCGGTAAATACAACCGCCCCATTCTGTTTATCGAACTGGGTGTTTGCAGCGCAAAAGGCTTCAGCGCCGCACCCTGGACACATCACCAACCAGATGCCATTTATGATGGAGATGAACAACGGAGATTTTATCAGGCCACAATGGAGACATTCTGGAACGAGCCGTGGTTTGTTGGATTTACCTGGTGGGCCTGGTTGCCGCACTTATACACACCCGAGGAGGCAAAAAGCCATACGGGGTTTTGCATCTATGGTAAACCGGCGGAAAAAGTGGTGACTGAATGGTACAGGAAATCCAGATAACAGAATAATCTTAACATCGACCTGATTTCGGCGGGCTGCCATGGAAAGATTGACAAACGTGTTCCGATATGGCTGGAAAACGGCATCAATATAATGTTCCCGGTCGAAGTCAGCCGTTGGCGGGCCAGTATCGCCCCATGGCGCGAAATATACGGTCAGACAATTCGTGCCATTGGCGGCGTCCAAAAAAATGTATTTGCTCTGGACAAAAAAGCCGTTGATGATGAAATCCAGCGGGTCCGCCCACTCGTGGATTTAGGAGGGTACATCCCCTGCCCCGACCACTATATCCCTCCTGAGGCCCAATGGCCGCTGGTCAAATATTATGGTGAAAAAATGCGTGGCATGCTTGCATGAATGAATCATAACCCCTTACGGAAACAGGAGATAGAACTCTCTTGTACATTGAAATGAATTGTCAAAATATCCGAACAATTCTAATAGAATCTTTTGAATATTTATGTTAGAGTGACTCTTGAATTGATAATTAATTTTTTTGGAAGCCATGAAAAAAAAATCACAAGTCAGTCTCAAGCAGATAGGTGAAGCAACGAATCTGTCGATCACCACGGTCTCGCGGGTTTTGCGGGGACAAGGCGAAATCTCGGAAAAAACACGCCAGAAGGTCCTCAAGGTAGCCAGAGAATTAAATTATCGCCCCAATTTACTTATCCAGGGAATCCAGACGGGCAGAACCGGCAACATCGGCGTCATGGTTCCTCCATACAATCCTTACTGGACAGAGGTCCTCAAGGGGATTCATGACCAACTGGTCGAAGCAGACTATGCTCCAATTACTCTTTGGGACGATTCAGACGTAGCCGGAGATGACACCGAAGCGTTCATGCTCAAGCAGATGCATCGGCTGATTGACAGACGAGTGGATGGGGTCATTCTCTGGCCCAAGGTCAGCGAAGTCTTCGGCGCACATTTAGATGAGTTGGAAAGTCGACAACTGCCGGTAGTAACAATTGACCACGAATTGCCTTTTGCTGATTCCGTTGTGACAGATGAAGAAGTAGGAGCATCTCTTGTCGCCAAGCACCTTTATGATTTGGGACATCGGCGAATCGGACACCTAGCCGGAGAACCACACTGGACATGGGCCAGGTTAAGGCGTGAATGTTTTGAAAAAAAACTCGCTCAATATTCCGAGACACACTGTATTACCGTTGTCGGTTCCGACGAAGCCAAGCATATCCCAGCCGCAGCAAGAGAGCTTTTATCCGTCACCCCAAGGCCCACTGCGATATTTGCCTGCAGCGACTGGGTGGCATTTGAAATATATAATGTCGCCATGGAAATGGGAATCCGAATTCCCGACGATATCTCGATTGTAGGCTACAGTGATACCTATAAGCTGTCTCAATTCATTAACCCTCCCCTAACAACAGTGCGTCAGAAACCTCGTAAAATCGGTCGCACCGCGGCTAAACTCATGATCGAACAGTTGAATTCGGAATCAGCATCACAAACACAAAAACATGTTAACATTAAATGTGAGCTAACTGTCCGGGAATCGACACGCCGGATTTAAAGTGATTTACGAATTGTGCTTTCGTTGTTGATTCTTTCTGATCAACCCAAGCCGCTGTTGCACAGAAGCATACGTCCGACCCGCATCAGATGGAGTATTCGTTACATAATCAATCAAAAGATCAAGCGTGGATGTCGCCACATGCGTGCGTGTATCCGAGGATGCATAATAGATATAGACCGTTCCGTCATCATCTGCGATCCAGCCGTTGCAGAACAGAACATTAGAAACATCCCCGACCCGTTCGCAACCTTCCGGTGCCATGAAATAACCTCCCGGCATATGGGTCACTTTCCAGGGGTGGTTCGGATCGGTCATGAACAGATAAAGTACATAGCGAAGACCGGCCGCCGTATTCCGAACGCCATGCGCACATTGCAACCAACCTTTTGATGTTTTCAGCGGAGCTGGACCAAGCCCGTTTTTGGATTCTTTTATCGTATGATAAATTCTGTCATCGATAATAATTTTATTGTCGACCTTCGCATTTTCAATGGTGTCAGACAAGCCCCAGCCAATGCCGCCTCCGGAACCGGCTTCGATAAAGCCATCCTGTGGACGCGTGTAAAAGGCGTATTTCCCCTCAATAAATTCGGGATGCAGAACAACATTGCGCTGCTGGGGTGACGGCGATTGAAGATTGGGTAGCCGCTCCCAATGTTTCATGTCTTTTGTACGCGCAATCCCCGCCTGGGCAACCGCCGACGACGTATCACTGGCAGGTGCCTGAGGGTCTTTGGATTCAACACAGAAAAGCCCATAGATCCAACCGTCTTCGTGCTGAACCAGACGCAGGTCGTACACATTTGTTTCGGCTGGTGACAATTCGGGCATCACAACGGGCTCGTCCCAAAATACGAAGTTATCAATTCCATTCGGACTTTCGGCAATTGCAAAAAATGACTTTCGATCTGTACCCTCAACTCTAGCGGCAACACAATAGTTGCCCTGAAATTTAATGGCCCCGGCATTAAACACGGCATTAATCGCCAATCTTTCCATCAAAAAAGGGTTGTCCTGCGGACTCAGATCATATCGCCATTCAATTGGGACATGCTCAGTCGTCAAAATCGGATTTTTATAGCGGTGGCATATGCCGTTCGTCTCAGATATTTCTTCATTAATGAGTGAAAGGTATTGACGTTGTCTCAAATAGAGTTGCTTTAAACGACTGTTGTATGTGTTTCTATCCGCCATAAATATATGATCCATTGGGGTAATGGTGCTTTGAAAGCAAAGCATCAATACGTTTGATTACTTCAAGACAAGCTCTTATGTTATGATAGGGGCTCTTCCATATCGACACCTTTGGGTAGCCGTCATCAGGAACGCCATGGGAATCAACCTTCCAATACCATTCGCCATGTTTTCTATCGGCAAGGAATTCCTGAATAAAATCCCATATAGAAAAAACCGTTTCACGATATTCATCCTGACCGGTAATTTCCCAAGCATTAAGAAAACCAACAAGTCCCTCAGCTTGCACCCAAAAATGCTTATCGGTGTCCAGATTTCCCTGTCCATCTATTTCATAATTTAAACCACCTGTCCCCAATCCTTCGGAATAGACACTTTCCGCAAGCTTTCCCGCGATATATTCATAGCGAGTCAGTATTTCCGGATCGCCCAAGACTTTTGCAGCCTCATGGATCAACCAACTGGCTTCGATTTCATGACCGAAAGAAATCCCCTGTGAGCGAACATTCCAAGCATCATCAAAAAATAGTCCGAAGTGCCCCGTATCCGACTGAATGATCTTTTCACGAAATATCTCTAATAACATTATTAACCGATATTTAAGCACATTATCTTCACAGATAGAGTAGAGATTGGTAAATGCTTCAAGAGTATGCAGATGCGTATTCATCGATTTACATTCATTCATGTCCTTGTCACTTAACCGCTGATCTTCAGCAAGGGTCCAGTTCCTTTCGCAGACCTCGTAATAGCCCAGATTATTTTTATCGAACGCATGTTGCTCCAAATGCATAAACAACTCTATGGCTTGATTTCGAATTGCCGAATGCGGGTAACATTTATAGAACTCACTCAGAGCATAAATTAAAAATGCCTGCCCATAAGTTTTTTTCTTAGTATCATCCGGTTGACCTTCCGTAGAAAGCAGCCAATAGGCCCCACCAAACTCCTGATCCAGAAAATGAGCTTTAATATATACATAGCATTCTCTGGCAAGCTTTAAATACTTAAGGTCAGATTTAAAACGGTAAAGTGATGAAAATGTCCAGAGCAAACGAGCATGAAACACCAGCCCTTTAGACGTCGACTCTTTCACAAGATCATTCGACATCCTGCTGGTAAATCCATTCTCTCTATCCTTTACATGTGTCAGCCAGAATGGTAATAAATTCATTTCCAATTCATGGTTAACAGCTTGACGAAGCGATTTAAATGTATTCTGTACTGTTTTCATCACTTTTTATATTCACATATCCATATTGATTCACAATTAAATTCTGGAAAAACTCTGCTTTCTCCTTTTTTAGACCTATATTCCATTTTATACCTAGGTTTTCATCCGCATGTATCATCGTAACAGATATACCCGCCAACAATCTTTTATTATACTTTTATTAATATAGAAAATCAAGAAAAAAAGCTAAACAAATATTTGCGTTGATATTAACACGAACATTTTCGTTAAAACGACCCTATTGGCCGGATTAAAGCGATTTTGATTTCATAAATTAGAGCCAATTCTTACGGTGATTTCACCGGAAATCCACTGTAATGCTCTCTTGCTTGACTTGGGACCTTGATTGCCAGGCCGCAGTATGCTTTCAGCAGTAATGCAGATCAATTCGATATTTATTTCTTTTTGCGTTCGACAAGATACCACATTGTACCATATTCAGGCTTGAGACGTAATACATTCTCCATGACAGCGAACTGTTCTCTGATCGTTCCGTCGGGTTTTAATATTTTGCATGTCATTGTGTGTCCAGTTATTGAAGACGGCAATTTGACTGACCCTTCGACCGGTTCGATCAGGACGGGTGCCCTGCCCCAATGGTTTCCGATAGTGCGGCGGTCTTCAGAAAATTTCATGTCTGTATTTTCACAACGGCCACAGGCGGTAATGAGTATTTTTGTACTACTCCCGATGGGTTTTCCATCCAGCGATGTGATTGTCATTACGATAAAACCGGGGTGGTCAATTTTCACAAATACATCCTCAACGACAGACTGAAACCATTTTGCGCTTCCGGCCATGATACGGCATTGATCGTTTCGGACCAGGTATAAACCTTCATCGCCAAGGGCACTCCATGTTAGATTGGCTTTTTCTGCCGGATTTACTTCGGTTGGCCGTTGCCGGATTTTTTTCGGATGATATGGGGCATGATAGAACGCTGTCGAAACCATATAGGGATAGATTGGTCCAAAAAAAGCCAGCATGTTCTGCTCAATTTCCCAATGAACACGTACCAGACTTTCGGTAATATTTGCCTCTGAGGTCGTCAAAGCAGCTAGTGTCTGTTCGGCAAAAGGTTTCAACCCGACATCTCGAAAAATCGCCGCACCTGCCTGCATAAATCCCCACTTGGAAGGATTTGTGTCAATGTCAAAAAAATTACTGAGATGCTTGCGGCCCCACTGGTCATTCTCATGGGAATAAGTGTATAACCAAAGGCCATCCCAGTCCTGGGCCGCCGCAAACGAGGCAATCATCGGCACACACTCGGCTTGTGAATCCAGCGGCGCTGAGTGGTTATATTCGGTTACGGTAAAAGGCTTGCCTTCCATCCGCTGTGCGGCCAATCGAGGCAGAACACTTTCTTGCGGGCGGTAGCTCATCGGTTTTTGGTTAATGAACCAATCGGCCTCATCCCAGTCACGATTGGGAAATTTCGGATGTTGCCAATAGGCATGGCTGTCAATAAAATCCATGTTGCTTTGTGTATAAAGACTCATTGGGCTAAAAACAATGGTGCCGGTAATCATCGCCTTACAATTCAGCTCATCGGTGAGGAATCGTTTCATCTCATCATAGTAGGTCTTTTCGGTTTCCGCCAGAAATACCATGCGATCAACCTTGCGGTGTGTGGATTCACTCTCAGCGAAGACTTGGATGTTTCCTTCTTTCAGAGATTCACTGCTCATTGTACCGCACGGCGCACCGGAATCCGGTAGCCATGCTTTTTTCAAATTATCGACTGTACTGTATTTTTTCATCAGCCAGACATTGTATTGCTCTTGCAGGAGTTGAGCATAAAAAGGGGGCAAATTTCGCAGCGTATGCTCGGCATTCCAGTTTGATAAATTATTTTCATTCCCATCGGACATAAATACGCTGTCTTCATTCGAAATTTCCACGATTGCAACAGCGTAATCCTCGGCATATGTCATGTTCTCGCGATACTTGTTCCGGCGGGTCAACAGGCGGCAGGCATATTCTTTTTGAGCTTCCATCAATTGCGGTGTAAAAAGATCCACCACTTTGTCAAACTCCCGCCCCGATTCCGGGATATCCAGGTCGATACTGAATTTCTTGCCAACATGTAGATTGATATTGGTGTAAATACCGTGCTTGGCCAGTTGGTCAATGAGAAAATCGAGTCGGTCCAGGGCCTCCGGATGAAAGTCTTTGCCATTTTTATCCCAGATACCATAGGGCCAGTTTCGAGTATCCATGTGATGGCAGCGGACAGAATTGACCCCCGCTGCAGCCAGACGCTTAACCAACCGCCTGGAATCCTCATGTGTGGGGAAATTGGCAGCAAAAGACAGATTCACACCCCAAAGACGAATTCGTTGTCCTGATTGGTTATAAAAGTGGGACTTTGCACACAAGCGGTCTTTGGACTCCAGAGGATGGAAAGTCATTGCAATTTCCGACTCGGGATGTATATCGGCAGGTATTACAAACGGGACCATTTCTGCTGCAACTTTAAAAAAAGGCAAGAGTGGAAATAGCCCCATAATTACCAAAATGTTTAATTTCTTCATTATCAAGTTTTCCAATTAAGATTCATAGATCTGATCATTTTCACTTGTCGAGACTGTAACAATATCAGCCGCTTTTCGATCACTCTTCATTTAAAAGTTTAGTGCATAATTGTGAAAATATTAGACGGACGGACAACGAATCCGTGCGTCGGCGATTCACGGTTGGGCTTTAATTCCCATAAGTATGTCGGATAGTTCAGTGTGGATGTGACCATTGGTGCCAAGGGTTTCGACGGGGATGTTATTGGGCTTACCCGCAAAATCGGTAACAGTTCCGCCTGCCTCCTGAAGGATGAGCATCCCGGCGGCCATGTCATAGATTTTCAAATTCAATTCCCAGTATCCATCCATCCTGCCGCAGGCAACATAGGCCAGATTGATCGCCGATGAACCATACTGGCGGACTCCACGGATGATGGGGACAATCTTGTTGAAATAGGACAGATTGTGATGCGGTTTATAACCGAAGTCGGTGGCAAGAACGCACTCTGAAAGTGCGTTGCGATCGGAGGCATGGATTGGTTTCTCATTTAATGTGGCCCCTTTGCTTCTTTCGGCCATGAACAGTTCACCCAGCACAGGGATGTTGACCGCAGCCAAAACCAACTCACTATTTTTTTCCAGTGCAATGGAGTTACTGAAGAAGGGCTGATCATGCACGAATGAGGTGGTTCCATCGATGGGATCGATGACCCAACGGTATTCATTGCCGGCGTGTGTACCTGATTCTTCGCCGAGAATGCTATGGTACGGATAAGTCTGTTTGATCTGTTCTACGAGATACTTTTCCACGGCGACATCGGCTTCAGTCACGATTTCTTTTTCGCTTTTGCGGTCGACCTGAACAGTCGACAGTCGGGCTTTATAGTCCATTGCGATCTTTCCCGCTTGGATACTGATCATTTTTAAGAATTTTTTCATTATTTAACTGAGAATTCCCATATAATATTTCGTATCTTAACTCAGCCACACCGCTGAGCCCGTAAGGGACTGTCAAGCATCTTTCGCCCTTTTTATCTTCGTTCTTTCAATGGTCATGGTTACTCTTTGCCTTCCACCCCCCGGAGTGGAAAGTTTATATCTGTTGTACGTCTTCAAAAGCCTTGAGACAAATTAGAATTTTTCGTTAGAGACGATTTTGGTTCCGTTTTCATTATTCTACTGTTTACTTTCTTCCTTTCAAGAACTGTTTTTGCCTTCAATTTAGCTCGCTGTGTCAGGAGGCCCAAGGTGACTTGAAGGACAATTTCCAATGACAATTTTATCAATGATGACGCCCGGATCGTGAACCGCCGACAAACGGATTTTCAGGCAGTTTTCTGGCAGAATTTATCTTTATTTTTTTTGTTACCTTTTTCATAAGCAAATCATACTAATTTTTTTGCTTTTTGAATGACGCAATTTTCGGAGGGAAGGTCAAGTATTGAGTGGGTCTGCTGTTTAAAATTGTCCCTGGAACTGCCAATAAAGAGCAAACTCCGACAAATCCTTCATATTGATTATCTTATTTTTCCTGTCGGCAATATCCCTGCTCGAATTTTGCCCCGAATTCAACCATACATCAGCCAGTTCCGAAAGGTCAGCTATATCAACAACCGTGTCCATTGTAAAATCTGACTGAGCAAAACTGATCGTATCGATAACCCCATGATACGTACCGTCAAGATTATAACCGTGCTGCAGCAGATTCAATTCTGTGCCGTCGATCCGGACCTCCGTCCAGCCGTGGATTAAACCACCACCCTCAGGCAGTCCCGGAATATCCTGCGCACCGCCGACGGTCATATGCGGCCAGTCTTCGGTAATCGATTCGACAATATCAAGATAGCTGCAGACGCCGGTAATTACGTAAAACGTTCCATCGAGCAGGCCGCGTTCATATTCATGCGTATGCCCGCTGAAACACATCTGAACATGATACTGATTCAACAGTGGTACAAGATACGTCTGCATCAGAGGGCTGCCGTCGAACCATCGTTCACAATAGGGCGGAACGTGAATAAACAAAAACCGCCATGTCGCGTTTTGCGCCATATCAGAAGCGAGGTCCTGCTCAATCCAGTTTAAAGGCAAAGAACTAATCCAACCGTCGGACGGCAGTGTGCCGTCATTGAGCTGTGAATAGTTGACACAGGTAAAATGAGCATTGCCGTAATTAAATGAGAACGTGCCCATGCCGCTGTTCTGTACGGCCTTGTGTACCAAGCTGGTCTCGGGCTCATCGTGATTGCCAAAGGCCACGAAAAACGGTTTTTGCCTGCCGAGAATATCACAGACGTAAGGCCTGAACGCCGTTTCGTACCAGTAATACGTGTGATAATCCACAACATCACCCACAGAAACAGCCATATCCGTCATGGAAGCCATATCCGTAAACATCGCGGTGCTGCACTCCGGGTGTGTTGGGCTTCCGGATAATCTTCTGGCGACCTGTTGACTGTCGCCCCAAACCCCGAAAGTAAATGGCGTCTCATCATTCGGGGCCGTTGTAAATGTCGCATCAATGCTTACCGTTAAGCCGTTATGGGCACGGTAATGATACGTTGTTTGTGTGCCAAGGCCGGAAATTCTTACCTTACAGAAATAAACTCCGGAGCCGGCATCAATACATAATCCTTCTGTCTGGTTTCCATATGAAACAGTCAAACCCCATTCGACTGTCGGCTTGACAATGCGGTCGGTTTCCCATGCAATAGTAATCGAGTCCTGGGTTACATTTTGCAGATACGGCTGAGATTCGAATACGCCAGCGGCATCCCCGGCAATTGTGACACTGAACGGCTCTGACCATTGGCTGATCTGGTCGTTGGAATCACGAGCGCGTGCACGTATATCATACGTACCGGGCACCGGCCAGGAATGCTGAACAACATAATCTGAATTCAACGGCTGAACGTCAGACCAAGCCGCAATGTCGGTGCCCCAATCAACCTGGTAATTTATTTCATTCGTGTCCGCAGAGGCAACGGAAAAAATAAATTCAATATCGTCTCCGGTGGCTCCTGAGGCCGAGGCCGAGACAAAAGGGGCAGCGGGATCACTGCCGCCGGGATACGCAAGCCTGTATTCAAAAACAAGGTCATCAAAGAAGACCTGACAGTCAGGCCCGTCGATACGTTGAGCAAGCAGTCGATAGTTGACAGAGCGTGTACCAGCAGGTATCACAAGCTCGTAGGGGTCCAGAAGATATACATGTGTCCAGTCCGCCAAACTTGCCCCAACAATCCAGCCGCTGTCAACAGTCGATATGATTTCGTTCGTATTGAGAAACTCAACAATAATACGTCCTTCATCGATGTCGTAGCCGCCGATATCACCTTCGATCACGGCTACGGAAAAACCATCGTCAATATCATCCGCTATAAATGACAGGTCAATCGTTTGATTGATTTCCCCCGCAGCAGCCCGTCCGGGCGTAAAATAATGGTTGCCGGTATGCGGAAAGTGCCACCCGGTAATATTCGTTGCCTGCCAGTCATAGCCGTCGACAATAGTCCAGTTCGCTAAACCCGACTCGGCTGAAGCATTGGCAAGTAAATTCAGGCCGGCGCTGCTGGCCGCGGCCATCGACGGAGAAGCTCCGCCCAGAGACATGGCTTGGGCGCCCGTCAGGGCCTGGTCCCACATGGCAATATTGCTGCAATGAATCGCGGCATCTTCGCTGTTTTCATCCGCAAAAAAAAGAATTTCGGGGTCCAGTGAAAATCTGCCGTCTATTGACTGCGGCACTCCCTCGAGCCATAACACACCGTCAACGTAGATACGATAGAAATTGGAATTGCTGACGGATATGATAATACGATACCACGTTTCGGCGACGATTGAATTTGAAGAGTACCCTGTGTCCGCAACGCCGACGGTTCCGCCGGGAGCGATAAAACAGTCACCGTCATTACTGTTGGCAGAATGGGTCTGAAAGAAACATACCCAGCTTCCCAGACTGGCAGCCGGCACTTTAAAATCCATCATCAGCGACCAGTCATTGACAAAACTGCCGCCCGAGGGAGCGATGCCGTGAGTGCAGGAGTAATAGCCGCCAACCGGGTCCAATACGGCCCCATCACCGGCTTCAATGCCCGGCACCGCACTGTGGCCCCCAACAGAAGATAAAATCTGACCGGTCGTAGCCAACGACAAATTTCCGGAATCGTCAAACTTCCACAGACCAACCGGCGGAGGATAACTCGCCATGGCAAAATTCGTAAAAATTAAAATTGCGACAATAACAAATGATAAATTTTTCAAAACCACCCCCTAATCTAAGGCGTTGTAAGGTCTACATTGTTTAATTCAAATTGCTGATCCGGCCCGGTCTTGTACTGGTCCAGATACGGAGAATAGGTTTCCACGAAAACCTTTTGCATCTCCGGACAAAATGTTAAAATTCTCAGCCACCCATTACCACCATTGGCCTCAAACTGATAATTGGCCAGCATCTGATAGACCAGATTGCCGTTATCACCGGTGCTGACCAGTGTGCCAACGCCATCATTTAAAATGTGCCCGCTGAAAACAAACGAGATATTTTCATGAAGCTTAATGAAATTGGTCCACATCTCCTCTCCGTCATTACAGACCTGGTCACCGGTTGCCGTCGTGCAAACCGTATACGTATGCGGATTCCAGGTGTCCCCCGAACCGATTCTCGTGTCATCTGAGTACATATAGGCATGGGTCACCACCATGACCCGGCGATTCGGATGAGCTGCGATAACTTGGTTGGCCCAGGCCAGTACGGCCGTACGCGGACCAAATTCAAGTGACAACGCCAGCCAATCGATACCGCCGGCAGTGAAATAATGATAACTGTTTTCCGCATGGCCTGTTTCGTAAACACCCTGCAGGTTCGTAAATCGGGCCACCGGGAAATAACTATTAAAGTATCCAACATCCCGTGTGCTTGCGTTGCCACCGGGACCGGTATCGTGATTGCCGGTTGCCGCGGCATACGATACGCCGGCGGCATCTAAAATATCCATCGCATAATCGGCATTATCCCATTCGCGTATCAAATTATAGTTTGTAAAATCGCCTTCATGGAGAACAAACGCGATATTGAGTTCATCTTTGTTGTCCGCGATCCATTGGGTCTGACTGTTATAAACCGCCGGAGCATAATCAGAGTAATTTTGTGTATCCGGCAGAAGGACGATTGAAAACTCTGAATCAGAATGAACCCGAATTGAAACGGCGGCCTGGTCAAAACCCTGCACATCGGAAACCGCCTCATAAACAAAGCTGTCAACACCGGAGTAGTTTGGATCCGGCGTGTAAGCGAATGTTCCATCGCTGTTCAATGTCAGATTTCCGTGCTGGACATCGGTAACCAGTGCGGCAGACAAAGATCCGCTCGCTGCCGTATCGTTGTCAAGGACGCCCCCGGTTGTGACGCTAAGGGTCGTATTCTGATCCATCTCGTAACTGTCATTGTTGGCGACAACATTGAATGAGCTTGCCACCTGAACGGAGAAATCATCAAAATAGCTTGCCTGGTTGCCCCAGTTGTATAATGCCACGGTTCCATAGGCGATGTCCGCATCGATTACCGCCGAACCAAAAACATTGACGCCGCCGACCAATACATTGATTTGGTCCCCGGTGACATCCACACTCAGGTTCATTTGTTCTCCGGCCGTATACCCTGCGGAAGCGGTTGCAATGGTCGTTTCTACTCCGTTATAAATCTTAAAGAGCTTACGAAAAACGCGTTGTGAATCCATATCAAATTTATAGTAATTACCCGCATCCTGATATCGGAACATCACCCCGATACCATCATTATCTGACGACCGCAACGACACGTTAAACTGATAGTCTGCCCATAATAATGATTGCGGAGCATTCCAGCAGGCATAGCTGCCTTTTCGGTTGTCCGTCGCAAACTGATCCGGTCCGTAAATGTTTGATGATTCCATCAATTCTCCGGAAACAACACTCCAGTTTGAGGGGCTATCTATTCCGCCTTCATCCACGATCAGCCAATTGGCGAGGCTGCTGCTCTCATCAAAATAGTCTTTGGCGGTAAAGAAATCCCAATCTGAGGCCACAGCGGCAAAATCAACAAGGTCCACTTTCAGGCTGCCATTGATATCTGCCGACCAACCGGAACCGGTATTGAGCCACTGTTCGGAAAGAACCGTTAAATCAGCAAGGTCAACCGTTCCATTCTTATCAATATCCCCTAAAGCAAACGGGTTCGCTTTGGTCGTAAACTCCCAAACATCGCCTTCCTGCGGAACACCCGCATCCAACGCATCGACTCTCCAATAGTATGTTGTGCTGTAATTCAGCTCAACACCGAGAACGAGGGTTGTACTCGTATGATTTAAAACCTTATGAAGTAAATCAGTGGATGCCGGGGTCGCATTTTGTACCTTTAAATCATTTGTATCAAAATAAATATGATAGCCGGAAGCCGTATAAGCACCGGGTGCTTGCCAGATTAAATCAGTGTCTATTTCAACAAAATTTTCTTCATCCTGAGGGTCGGGGGTATGAGCAATCTCCGGTTCGGTGGGTGTTGAATTGAGAAGCTCTAAAATCTGTGACTCAGAAAGAACCTCATCATAAATCATCACATTGTCCATCATTCCCACAAATGTTGAGGTGTGGTGTGTAATAATACCACCGCCAAGTTGACCATACATACCTCCTGCAGCAAAGTCCAGAATACCGTCGCCGACACCGGCAATCGCCATTGACCTGTCGAATACACCATTGATATATGTGGTAGCCACGTTATTGACTCTGTCATATGTAATCGCGATATGTGTCCATGTATTGGCCGCAATCGAAGCGGTTCCGGTGATTTCATATTGCGTGTCACTCCCATTGCCTTCAATCCAGCCGTGTACACGTTTGTTGCTGTCGAGCTCTATGGTCGCAATCGGATTGTCGCCATATGCACCCAACGCAATCAAGTGCGCAAAATCCGGATCCGCATTGGTGGCACTACGAGAATGTGTTGTTTCAGGATTCACCCACAGTGCAAATGTAATACCTCCGCCGGCCGCAATGGCGGGCCTGCTGTCCATGAAAACCCGTTGGTTATCCGGATTGCCGCCATTGGCAATATCATAAGCAATTTCATAATCTGTACGAGAGGCATAGATGCCGCCGCGGTCACCGCCAACATCATCCCATAAATCGGCGTTCGTGTCCGTTCGGCCATCCGCATGATACCAAGAGCCGCCTTCTGTTCCGTTATGGCTGTTGGCGGAAACATCCTCATAATCCCACGTCGTATAGGGAGTATTCTTGTAGCCAAAATCATAGCTGAGAACTTGAGCGGCATTGAGGTTCACGGCGATACAACATAACGCAATGAGAATACAGATGTTTTTTAACGTCTTCATATCAACCCCACTATTTTTAAGCATTAAAATACGGTGGTCCCCCTGACAGGAAACCACCGTAAAATTCAAAATCGTTTGATTTTAAAACCTACTTTTTCCGACGGATGGCAACCAAACTGCCCAATCCAAGAAGAACCATCGTCGCCGGTTCCGGAACGATTGCTGAAACTTCTGCGGCAGACAGAGCGCTATCAAAAATCATCACGTCATCAATCATACCGATAAAAGCGGCATCATGATGGGTTACGATACCGTGGCCAACCTGAGCATACAGGCTGGAGAACGTCAGCACGCCGTCGCCAACGCCCGCGATACCGGTTGAACTGTCAAATAGACCATTGATATAGGTGGTCGCCAGATTATTGACTCTGTCATAGGTGATCGCAATGTGAGTCCATGCATTCGCTGAAACAGAAGCACTGCCGGTAATTTCATACTGCGTATCGGCACCGTTGCCTTCAACCCAACCATGTACACGCTTGCTGCTGTCGAGTTCGATCGTCATGATGGGATTGTCGCCATAAGCACCTAACGCAATCACGTGAGCAAAATCCGGATCCGGATTGCCGCCCACAACATGGACCGTTTCCGGGTTGATCCAGGCCGCCAGTGTCACACCGGCATTGGCCGCAACATCAGACATGCTGGTGAACTCCACCAAGTTGTTCTTGTTATTGCCAACTCTGACCTGTGTTTCATAATACTGCTCATAAGCACTGCGATGGGCATAAACGCCGCCGCGAACTCCGCCTTGATCGTCCCACAGGTCGGCACGCGGGTCTGCGTCGCCATCAAAGTTCCACCATGTGCCGGCCTCGTCGGCATCATGACTGGTGCCCGAAGCGCCGCTGTAATCATCCACGGTGTAAGGGGTGTTCTTGGTCGCAAAGTCAAGGTGAGCGACCATGGATGCCTGTGCCATCGAAATCAGGCACAAAACAACGATTAAATACATTAATTTTTTCATCTTCACTTCCTCCAATACATATAGACCCGATCAGGCTGCGCAGCCAACAAACTGCACAACTCATAAACCACAAAAGTCCATCCATGCCTTCAGCCGCCGGTCTTATTTTTTACGGCGAATCGCAATCAGGCCGCCCAGTCCGAGCAGAGCCATCGTTGCCGGTTCCGGAACAAGAGTCAGCGGGGTCGGCGTAGCTGAACCGTCCAGCCAACCGCCCATGTCGGCAATTTGAGTACCTGTCAAAGCGTGGTCCCATGTGGCAACTGTGCCAACGAGTCCCCACTGGTCTTCCCAACTGTCGTCTGCGAAAAGATGGACGGTGGGGTTGAGGGAAAATCTGCCGTCAACGGTGTTGCCTGAGGTATCGAGGAACAGGACGCCGTCAACATAAACCCTGAAGAAGTTGCCATTGTCAACAGACAATGCAATCCTGTGCCATGTCGATGAGTCAAAGGTTGCTGTTGAATAGCCAAGTTCACCGATGCCAATCACGCGAGACCCTTCGGTACCCTGAATAAACAAATCACCATCAGAGGTATTACCAGCCGCGTTCGTCTGATACAGGCTGTTCCATGATGACTGGCCGCTCGTCTGGGTATAATCCATGACAATGGTGTACTCATTAACATAGCTGCCGCCGCCGTTAGGAGCAATGCCGTGAGTGCACGTAAGGTAATCCCAACTGCGTTCCTGAACTACACCCCCCTCACCACCGAGCGGATTGATGATCGTCCATGGTCCCGAGAACCAGGCACTGTTGTTGACATTGCTGCTTACCATGTCTGTGCCGATTGTTGCTGCCAACTTGTTTGTACTATCCTGGAAACGCCACAGACCGGTCAACCCGGTGGCGTCCACGTCCCCCAGTGCGGCAGAAGCCACCGAGGCCGCCGCCAACATGCATACTACTAACACTAAACATTTCTTTCTCATCATCTTTCCTCCGCAATAAGGTTACTAAAATATATACTTCCCGGAAATATTACGTCATTTCTCGGTTTTTAAAACGCACACTCAACTCGACGGCAACGGCATTTATCCGCAGCCGTCGAACAAAAAACTATTCCCAAGGCGTCGTGCCTGTAATATTGGTGTACCAGTCTTCTAACCAGTTCCCAGCCACAATCGCCAAGTCAACCAGATTCACCCTGCAGTCACCGTCCACATCGCCTTCAGGTGCAGCAAGTCCCATTAGACCGGCATGATAACATGTATACGGCCCTGCGACGTCATACTGCAATCCGGATTCGATCTCGAACGTTATTTCTCCACCGGGAACAGCCCGCTTCTCAGTGGAAACATAAACATCACTGAATGCAAATGACGGATGCCCTAGAGCGGTAACAACACTGTTAATGCCGTAAACTCTTACATACACATTGGTATCGGCTGATGTTGCAGTATAGGTTGTGCCTATCAGTTGCCATCTTGATGCAGGCGGAGCAAAGCCTCCACCCTTAATGTCTCCTACGGCATCTTCTACGGCTTCTGCAATTTTCACATAACCGGCCTGGCTTGTTGTTATACCTGTATGAATTGTGTCAGGATCGGTAACACCTGACGGTATTTGCCACAGTTCGAGGTGGAACTGCGGAGCAGGGTTCGGCCATGTCGTATCGTAAGAACCCCATTCAGTCGGCTCAATCACTACACCGCAAGCCATATCCAGGTAGTATGTTACGCCGTTAGAAAGACTGCCGATGATCTGGCCAAGAATCAGGTTTTCCGAAGCGTAAACGCTGACATCATTCATGCCCGGCGAAGGTATGGGGGCTCCCATCTGACCGGAAGCAAACATTCCACCTTCATCGGTTTCATCGAAACCGGTGGGCACTTCATATATCCAGCTCGGAGGAGCCGGTACATCATCAACGAACCAAGCACCCCAATTGTCAGATTTAGAAAGAGCGCCGTACAGATATTCCAGTTCAGGTACACCTGATGTCTCCATCCAGCCGATATCTTCAAATCCACCATTGCCCAGAAGATTGCCGCGACCTTCCGGCCACTCTGCCGGCATGACATTATCCAGATATGTATAACCTACAAACATATATCCCGACGTTGCCGGATCGCTTGCATCTTCATAAGATAACTTAACCTTGATCGGCTTTCCTGCATCTCCGGCCGTAGCCGTATAGGTGCCGTAAACCGGACGCCATCTATTAAGAGACATCGGACGCGAGAAGCTTGCAACTTCTGTGCTGTCTATTTCAAGACTTATCGTTGCGATATCTTTCCAGCCATCCCAACTATTGGCCATTACATAAGCCATCACATAATAAGTCTGGCCGGAAACGGCATTTTCTGTTGTTGTCTGACTGAGTACTGCATCATCTATAAGGTAAGCTGCAACAGAACCGCCAATAGGAACCGGAGTGTTTACCATATAAGAATTCATGTAGCCGGTGTCCTCCATGCGCTGAATACCCGCATCGCCGGTTCCCGTAAATGCCCACCCTGTCGGATCCACACCAATCCATTCACTCGTTACTAACTGGCCAAGGTCTTTATAGAAATCGCCGTTTACAAGCATCCCTGTGTCTCTCGGCTCTGTGACCGAACCGGTATCAAGCCAGGTCATTGCCACTGTCTCAAGGTCTCCATAATTAACAATGGCGTCCTGATCGATATCACCAAGGAAGTAGCTCGCATTATGCTGATCCGTATTGGCCTGATCGGAAATCGGGTTAAACTCATCAATATAAACCCGCGTATTGGCGTTCCCGCCCGCGATCGAGATTTCCGTCCACACCCTGAGTGAAGTAACCGGTGGCTTCGGATAGGCATATTTTAATTCTTCCCAGACATAATCTTCGCCTAACGGCCAATAGACCTCTCCTAACGACGTCAGATTATTAGGTTCGCGAGGCTCGGTACCATCCACATAACTATACGATTTGACACGCAGACTGGCACCATCCGCATTGACAGCAGCCACACGGGCATACGTTTTGAAAAAATCTTTTCCCCACGGAAGGGTAGGTGACTCATAACCTGCGTTGTTTGGGATACATAATGCAATATCAGGCGTAATATATAGCGCAAACTTTGCAATATTGGGGTCAACACCACTCCATGACGGATCAATCCATGCCATTCCAAAGTTATCAACGTTACGGTCAGACTGGCCATAATAGTTTGGATCAGGTAGAGCAGGGGTTAAATCCCTGAAAGAATACCATATCTGACCATCAGACCATAGCGCATAATGCCCGCCGGGTTCCATGGCTGTCGTATCCCAGCTTGGCAAATCCTTGATATACCATGCTGTTGCCGTATTATCGGCATGCACTGTAATGTCCTCGCCTGGCCAATATGAAAATGTCGAGAAACTCGGACCATATAACAGTTTCCATCCCCCGGAATTCCAGGCATGATTGGTTTCTTTGGTGAAGTAATTCGGTGGCAGCGGCGGGTCCGGCACGACATCCACAACCGTCAGCGGTGTTTCGGACTCGTCGGCCAGTTTGGCCACTTCTTCTGCCGGCAAATAGGACCCGGCCCAGACAGCCACATCATCCAAAATCCCGATGAAATTAGCCGTATTATTCGCTTTCGCCCCGATGGTGAAATCTGTTATTGAAACCGGCATGTCCACACCGGGAAGACTTGTGGAGTCTTCTTCTACACCATTAATATACTTTTTGATCGTCTTCCCGTCAGAGGTAACCGTCAGGTGATACCAATAACCGACGGCCTGTCCGGCGGTTTGAAGCGCCGATATTCACTTTATCATTTGTTGCCCCGGGTCCATCCTAAAAAGTCATAGGGGTCATCCCCTCCGCTGGCAGGGTCGAAAGCAAGCTGTATACCATAGGCGTCGGTATTCACCAGTCTGGGGATATCGTTTGCCGAGAGATTGACATACAAAGCACCTCTGTAAACCCACATCGAAATCGTGAAAACTTCGGTCAGATTTTGCAAACCCGGGCTATTAGGGTCATCCGATGGAAATGAGTTGGGGTCCACGACTAAGTGGTTGGAATTTGAAAAACCGGTCGTACTGGCGTTAAACTCGATCGCCCCGCTGCCGCCGATCCCGCCAGTGGTCCATTGCGGATAATTGATGCTGTCAGCAGCATAGAAAACCGCATCCTGAGCATTGCCGGAGGAATCTGCCGCTGTTGTGCCGGTGCCTTCATCGAAACGTCCAGTAGCCAGCCAAATCACTCATTGCCACTGAAGCTGTTATCAATAAAATAGCAAAAAAGACCTGTCTTATCATCTCGAAGACCTCCCAATATAGGTTCACTTTATTCCACGGAAAAACTCACAACACCCAATCACTCTCAACACTTGAACTAACATATAATTACCTCAAAAACGCCCCCATGCTTCAACATATACCCTCACTACCAAACATTCATGTTTCTCATGGCCCGCATACGGTTTTCCATAATCCAGATACGCATCACGACCCCGCTTTACCCCGTCGGGTTTCAACATGGCCGTCAACAAAAACCATATTGGCCTTTCCTTCGTTCTTCCTGTCGGTGCTGACATTATGATACGTCGCGACATTGTCAGTCGCACCATTCGGTATAGCCGGGTTTGCGTTTACCCATAAGGCGTTGTCCATTGAGAACATTCTCGCTGTATTTTGTAACCCCATCCCATTCGTCCTCTCTAATGGGCCAGAGATTTTCTTCGGAAAAAGCAAAACATTCAGCGGACCGGGTTATCCTGGGATAGCTTCATTGAAATTTCCTGATCGTTCATCACCACATCACCAACCTGCAAAAGAGTCGCCCAATCAAAGCCGACAAACCAGTTCATTGCGTAACTGTACAGAGGATCGAATGGAGTCAACAATGAATGTTGTCCCGCACACGGAACGCCATCTTTACCAAGACTCTTCGCGTATCTTTCAAAAACCGAGCACATATGTGAATTTTCATCATCCATATAAGGCCATAGAGAACCATCCACCGGGTCTCTCTGCCATTGTGCCACATGCATCTCGATGCGACATTATTGCTCGCCGCCCATTCAATCGTTTTCCGACTGAAAAGCCATGTCGACTTGTAGGGTGCTTTGTCCTTGTTGTCCATCGCATACGCCTGCACGGCTGCACCGTAGCCTCTAATATTGGCTGCACAGATGATTGTTTGTGCATGACGTTTTGCAGAACTTAAGCCAGGCATGATAACGGGACATCAACAAAGCGATAATCGCAATCACAACAAGTAATTCAATCAACGTAAAGGCATTTTGACGTTTTATCATTGCACTTACTTCTCCTGTAAAGAAGCCTAAAGATTATACACTAACCCTTAAACGAGCCAACTACTGCATTGTTCATTGCTTTTCCTCACTATAAATGTACATCATACCAAGAGGCCACTTTCGTGTCAACGTAAATTATTGCACAATCTTTTGTGCAACTTAAACAAGTATTTGTCTTTTGTTGCGGAATCACTGTAGACAGAAACGGCTATTAGGGAAGAAGAACACACTAGTCCATTAGAAAAAAGAACTTACGGCTATTGATAAAGACGCCCAAAATACATGCTATTGCCTGTCTTTATTGAAAAGATACGGCGGGCGAGTAGACTTCGATTTAAAATTTTTTATTTTTTATTCTAAAGGGTAAAAGTCCATTATTACTAGTTAAGGAGTTAAATTTTGGAACATGTGTGCATATCCAAAAAGATATAATCCAATCGTTTGGAAGGGAAAATCGCTTCTTTTGTTTTAAATTTTTTCCAGAGCATCGCCACCGCCACTTCCCCCATTTTAGTTTCCGGTTCGAGCATCGCGGTCGTATTAAGCCCAACTCGCACATGGGATTCCCCAGCGAATGTCATAATAGACAAATCTTTTGGGATTCGTAAATCAAGGCGTGAAGCCGCGGCAAATACAGCAGGCACAGAAGCAGACCAATAAAACAGCATCGCAGTCGGCCGATCCGGACGTTTCAGCACATGATAAAAATACTCAATCTGTTTTTCCATCGAATCATCAACCCTGTGTTCCGGCGTAACGTCCAAGATTTCAAGCGACGCTTGTTTCATCGCCAAAGCATACCCCCCCCGTCGGTCTGCCACGCTAAAGTGGGTATTCGGTTTCAGGTCATCGTAAAAAATATTGCAATAGCTGATTCGTTTATGACCCAAGCTAATTAAATACTCCGTTGCTTTCAAGGCACTTGAAAAGCTGTCCGGATAAACCGCATCATTATCCATTTTATGGTTAATCCACACCTTGGGCATGGATGTCTTTTGGATCGCCTCTCGTATATTGGCGGGAAGATTAGGACAGTAATTGACAATTAAGCCTTCCGCCATTAAAGAACGAAATATCTTCGGTAACTCCTGATGATCACTGTGCACTCTGGGAATATTCGCCAGTAGCAGATGTTTATCGTGTCTCTCAAGGCTACGGTGAATTTGAGTGAGCAATTTCTCCGGTAAGTAACTTTTGCTTGAAAAGCTGCTGTGCAGCAAGGCGATACAGTTAAATTTTCCTGTTTTAACACCAACGGCGAATGCGTTCGGAATATAGCCCAGCTCCAGTGCCGTCGCCTTAACCCTTTCCTGACACTGTTTGCTGATTCGGTACTGATCTGCTTTATCGTTCAGAACGCGCGACACCACCGAGACACAAACGCCGGCATGATACGCAATTTCTTTAAGTGTTACTGACATTACCGACTCCTCAGTTACCCTTCTCTGACTTGGAAATATTCTATTTTTATACCAATCAGGAACAATCTGAATCCTGATGATTATACATTTTCGAGATACTCAATTCAAGAGTCATTTCATTTTGAGGGGTTAAAAGCATCTCTCACAACTCAATGGACGACTCCCGCTCATACTCCGGCATCCAGAAAAATATTGTATTCATCGGGATAATACAGTATAATAGTGCTTTCTGTGGGGTGTATTTGCTATAGCCAAAGGGCTGGCCCTTCATTTAAGATACGTGGTTTCTTTGTTAAAACTGCTCGAGCATTTACGGTGGATGGTTTTATGATGAAAATGTATGGATTGTTGTTGATTTCTATCGTGTTTATCTCCCTGCCGTCTGCTACCTGGGCACAAGAGGCGATCGGTATTAATTTTTTCGATGCGACCAATAGTAATGCAGCACCCTATACCTGCTGGGATAAACAGGGGACTTATGTTTATCGGGATCCGGCGGGTGTATTTACTACATGCAGCGGTGGGATTCCTGTGAATATGTCTATCGGTGCCGGTTCGCTTGTTCTTGAGTCCCAAATGCCCAGCGGTTGGTGGAACGCGGAATTCAAATTGGACTGGGGACACTCGGTCAATTTTCTAAGACACGGTGCCACTCCACAACTCCATTTACGGGTCAAATGGGGGCAGATTGCTTCCGGGGCTGACATGTGGATCGGATTAATAGACGACCAGTATATTTTGAACCGCTATCGATTCTATGCGGGTCAGGGCAGTATTTACAGCAATCAGGATGCGTGGGTTCTTCTTTCCGATTACGTGACGCCTTCCACGTCGCAATGGCAGGATGTCTATATTCCCATGTCTGATTTTCTGGCCGATGACCCCAATCTTGATCTGACAAGAATCAGCATGTTGAAGCTTTCTGGTGCGGGAAATTATTCATCAATCAATACTTTGTATATTGAAAAAATAAGGGTTATACCGGAGATTGGCGGTGAATACTCGGAGATGGTCAAGGTTAATCAGTTCGGCTACCTGCCGAGCGATAGAAAGCTGGCGATCGTCAGCTATGAGACTGGTGAGGTTTCTCCGGCACCCACATATTTTCAAGTTAGAGATGAAACCACGCGTGCCATTGTTCATCAGGCGAGTCTTTCATTAGATACTCCTAGTGGTTCCTCGTGGGATTACAGCGGCGATACGGTCTATCACGCTGATTTCAGTTCTTTTACCACGCCGGGGCGATATGTTATTTATTGTCCGGAATTGGGGCAAACATCTCCGGCCTTTGATGTCGGCGTCAAAAGCTACGATAAAGCGTTTCGTGATGCGCTTCGATTTTTCTACTATGCCCGCAGCGGCAATGACATTGCCGAACCGTACGCCGAGGGCCACACTCGCCCGACCATTTATGCCAACAATAGCAACAGTCCTTATGATTATAACGATAACGACAGCACCAAAATGTATGATTACGATCCGTCGGATAGTGGGATTACAACGCGTGACGTCAAGGGCGGCTGGTTCGATGCGGGGGATCTGCATCTGGATGTTCATAATAATGTTGCAACATTATGGTTCCTGTTGAAGACATACGAGCAATTCAACGACAAGCTTGGGCCCGATCTCTTGAATCTTCCCGAATCGGATGGACAGGCCAATGATCTCATCCCATTAATTAAATACCAGTTGGACTGGTTTAAGAAAATGCAGAACACCGACGGCAGTGTCCATTTCATCGTTTACAACACAAGCGATTCTCAGCAAAAAGTCTCCGATGTGTCCAGCGGAGCGGCGTGTGTGCTGGCCGGAATATTTGCCAAGGCTTACACGGTTTTTTCCTCCGTGCCCGGCATGGAGTCCTACTGCAATGACCTGTTAGGTCGAGCAGAACTTTCATGGTCCTGGCTTTCGACCCATCCGAGCAATTACAATCCCACTTCCAACAGTAACTTATGGTCCTATGGGATCCGGGACGATGCCTCGTTCCGCTCTTTTGCGGCAATCGAACTTTATATCGCAACCGGCAATGCTGCCTACCGCAATTTCTTCGAAACCGCGTTCAACAGTACAGGAGACGCCAGAACCGCCTTTCCGGGTGATTTCAGCGGGACGGGCGTATCGGGCTCTGCAGGTCATTATGATCGTATCTCTTTTATAACCGGCATCAATGGAATTGCGGCCGGATATATGGATTACGTGGATACTACGCGGCCCGTTTCCGCCTCCATAAAAAATAACATCAAGAGTCATTTTCTTACCGATGCAACTGAGGCTCTTACGCATCGTAACTGGACCACGTATAACATTCCCCTGTATTATTATAATGATTTGTCCTGGGGTTCCAGCGGAATGTTGTGCGGCAATGCCTATATTCTGCTGCGGGCTTACGAATGGACGGGTAATACAGACTATCGGGACGCGGCGATGGATGTACTCGACTGGATCAGTGGTCGTAATCCGGTTTCCAGAAACTTTATGACCGGTTACGGTGATTCCCTTCACGGTACTGATCATTATTCATTTTATATGTTCGACCATTCAAACCCGGTGCCCGGCTATCTCTGCGGTAATATCAATGCGTTCGGTGGGGATTGGGGACAGCATCCGTTGAAGTATTATGTCAAATATAAATACAAATATTACCTTAATATTCAAACCGCCGGACTTCTGGAGCCTTGTTTGCCCTGGCAGGCCGCAATGTGCTATCTGCTCGGCTATTTTGCGTCAGATTTGAAAATGACCGGGGATGTCTATCCTGACGGGACTATTGATATTCTGGACGTATCCACGCTTTGCGATGCGTGGTTAAGCGATCCCTCCGACGACAACTGGAATCCAATGTGCGACATTGCTGAACCGACCAACTACATCGACTATGCCGATTTTGCAGTATTGGCTTCACAGTGGACCAATTAATCATCGAAACCGATTAGACGCTTAAATTCGTTCGTACAGACGGTCAGATAAATAGATTCGAATTTCCGGGCAGATCCGGCATGTTCATTTCGGCACTGGCATTGAACAGTCTTCGTCGTCCATTCTATCATGCCATTGGAGGGAAGCTATCCAGAGACCGGCCTGAGATAATCCGCAGTGACTGATGTACCATCGGCCGTCCACATCCCGAACGATCTCTGCGGCATGGGATTTTATGGTGGCGACTTCATCATCGAAGCTCCACGCGAATGGATCCTTGCTGCGATACACCTTGGTCGTTACATAATCAGCTCCGGGACCGATGAATAAATAGTAATACGGGCCGCGACGGATGACAACGGGCGATTCGGTTGGGCCACCCCAGGTACCGACTTCAGGGTCGGTATAGACGACCCGCTTGCCCGACCAGTGAATGAGGTCGGTACTTGTTACGGCCGCAACGGTGTGATTGCCGCCTTCGGGTTTACTTGTTGCAGTGTAATACATGACCCATTGGTCGCCAACGCGAAGGATGAACGGGTCCCGGGCGTCATAACCATCGATGACCAGCGGATTGGCTGGATGACGTTGCCAGTCCCAGAGATTCTCAGAGGTTGCCAGATGAATCTTGTATTTGGTATTGTCCGGGTCCCCGGCACAATAATACATATAATACAGGCCCTCATGTAGAATGATATGGGGAGCCCATAAATGGACTTCGTCAATCGATTCATCGATCACCATGTCAAAGGGCTCTTTGTGCCATTGCTCCTGCAGAAGTGTTTTCGCGGTTGCGTGGGCCCAGAAAATAGCGTGCTCCGAATCCGGATACACCGCCGGCGGTTTGGGCCTCTCAAATGTAATGCCGTACATGTGCCACGTCCTGTCTTGTCCGAGCACAAAACAATGGTCGTTGATATGCCACTGTTTTTCCAATTCGGCGCTTGGGTTATAGATTCGCTCGAATTCTCCAACTTCGATTATGTTTTGGCAATCCGACTGTTGAGTAAATCCCGCATCCTTCCCGCATCCCATAAAAATGAGTGCGTAAATCAGAATTGCAGGAATCATTAAATCCTTTTTTTTAATCATGGTATTTTTTCTCTGAAGGTTTTATGCGATATGCAGGTTTCATCGCAAATACATCTGCTTTGAGTCAGGACCTGACACCAAGCTTTATTGCCGAAATTCGCAGTCCATTGGAAATATGTTACTCATAAAAGGCTCGCTGTCAAACATCTTTTTGACTCGAATTGGCCGAAAGCCTGAACCGCGGATACACGGATTACAATCATTACCGGCCGAACAGCAGCCTGAATTATATGGCCCCGGCGTCATATCGGGACGGCGTCTCCGCGACGCTACGCCTTCCTCATGACAGGGAGAAACCGCGTCATAGGCAAAATGGATCACTGGTTTGGCTATTACAGTTTATCAACCATTCTTGGGCGAACAAAATAAAGTCGTCCATGCCAACTTGACAATCTCCACTGATATCCGCTACCAGATTTTCGCAGTTATTTGGCTTACATAACACAAGAATATTGTCGACGTCAACACTGACATCTAAGCCCCCACAACGTCCCACAAACTCAAGACGAGCTTCATACGGTTTAAATGGATGTTCAACTATGTCAATCAATAGGTTTTTCGCAATAATAACAGGTTCGGAATTTGGCTGATGATATATATCGGGGTGTAAAAAGATATCGAGCAGAGCCTTCGTACCCTGAAAGGAACGTAAATTTATCTGAATTCGATGAAATAGACCGGAGTCCAAATTGACCGAACTATCAAGTCCTTCCTCTGTAAGGACTACTCCATCCCAACTGATATGAACTTTATCATTCGGCCCTGAGGGATGGTATACATCCAGGCCGATCCCAATGGCATTGGTTAGTGTTGGCTTTTCTGCAAAAAAATTATTATCACTATAGCGAGAACATCCTGTTGTTCCATTGAAAACAGTTGGCAGTAGCACTAAACCAAATCCATCCCCATCAGATTCCGTATCTATGCCTGACATTCGGAAATCAAACTGTATAATTATCCCTTCACAAAGACCAGCGGAATATCTTTCAAAAGCAATTGAACTATAATGCGTCTGGCCTGTTGCATCATAAAGCAACCGAAGAAAGCTGCCATCAGAATCGGAATCTGCCTCGAGTATATTCGGTTCAGGTCCATCTGCATCCCAGTGTTGCCTTGTACAATATGAGGCGGGAGTATTTAGATCAAAGCTTTCATAATAAACTGGGTTATCAAAAAATAACTGTTTGAGTGTCCCATGACTATTCCAAATACCGAAGTTTGCTTCTATGTCAGTTGGGGATGATGCTTTCCATTTTTCATCAAACGCTTCAAAATAAAATACCAGTATATTATTATCAACTGCCCACTTGGAGACTTCATTGAAATATTGCCTAAGGTTATCCAAAGATGGTTCGGCATCACCGTAAGTCGGCCCATTGCTTGCCCAGCCTGTTTCGCCAATAACAACCGGTAGTGCAGGTTTCCGCATCTTTATTTCATCAATCGCCAATTCATATTTTAAGGCTAAAATGTTTTTCGCTGTGCTGATATGCGAACCGCCATCATCGATATCGGGGAACCCCCTCCAAAAAGGATAGATATTGAGGAACAAAACATCAATATGCTCCAGCAATTCAGGGTGCCTCATGCCTGATATCCCCGTGCCGTCTGTTTCAAATAATGTTTCGAAAGGCTCTGCTGCAGCAATCTGAATATAGTCACAATTCGCGTTATCCAGTTGTCGCCTTACATCATCGAGTATATTGTAATATTCTGTTGGTGTTAAGCTTGTCGCTGGTGTTTCATCATAAGCAGAAAGTTCTTCGTTTCCAATAATGACAGTTTCCACCAAACCATCCACGCAGGCCTGTAATAAATTGGACATTTCTTCGGGATCTCCATCTCTGATCCAACTTCCCATAGCTACTCTGAGCCCCAAACTATTCGCTTCAGCAGGGATGTATTCCAAACCATGGGTGGCCCCATATGTGCGTATCCATTCGGCATGGGATTTTCGGTTAATAATCTCCAGACGCCCCCGAACCTGTTCAAGGGAAATCGTATCACCTGGGCCTTGGCCATCAGTAAATGGAGAAAAGCACAACCCGGGAACATAGAAATCAGGTTCTACCAAATCATTAACATCGAAGGCAATCATGCCGTAGCAAGAGTGCTGCCATATAACACCAATCAGAACAACTATAATAATCTTTGAAATTACTTGGTTTTTCATATTTTCGTCTCCTCATAATAGCTCGCAACTTAATAATAAATCATGCTATAGCCTCAAAAATTCCTCAAAAAGACTTATAATTTTAAGTCTCTGGAAAGTCCGGGGAGGGACTCGAACCCCCGAGTTACAGTTTTGCAGACTGCTGCCTTAGCCGCTCGGCTCACCCGGACAAATATATAACTTAATTCTTATTAATAGTGTTAAACCACCTTACCAACATAACAAGCATATCAGGCTTGTTAAGAACCAGGAGGCGGAGTATTATGACTCCACATGTCTTCACGGTCTTCATATGCATTACATACCGGAGATATTTCGTCGACCATGACATCTTTTATTAATGCCTGCTCAATAAGTTTAACGTCTTGTGACAGACGGTAATGATGCCAGGGAAGATACTCCAACACAATCGTACCTTCCCACCCGAGATTGGCCAGATTCCGGACTACTTTAATGCAAAACATATCAATGGGAAGATGCTGTCCTGTGCTATTGCGAGCAGACAAATGGACAACTGGAATCGACATCCAATAATCATCAATAATACGCATAATCATATCATTATCATGAATATGTGAAGTGTCTAAAGTCATCGGAAGGTTTGCATCTATAATTTCGTCCGGCCTAAATATCCGATCGTGACCCGTGAATGTTTCTATGGCTACAGAAACAAATGTATTGTGTTTTAATCGTCTCAGATTATTACGAGCTATTTCCTGAAAGTCGATTTTATTCTTTTTAGAAACGCGATTTGGATGAACCGTAATTGTCTTGGCTCCAACAGCTTCAGCAATTTTAATTGTCTGACGTCCCCATGCCAGAAAATCATCATTGTTTATTTTTGCATGAGTCGCATGAATCGTGCTATAGACGATATTCTTACTTTTTAGTCTCTCGATCATTCCATCAAGACTAATCGCTGCCTCCTTCCACCATTCATATCGAGATGGGAGCGCCAATTCAATTGGAAAGCTTACACCTTTCAGACGCTCGTCAATTTGATGAATCGCCTGAAAACCAACTCGAGCCGAAACTGTTATTGAAGACACCATTGAATTTAATCTCCCTTATATTTCAAGAATCTGTTTGGGTTTAAAGTCAAGATAATCGCACGATGCAAAGATATATCGCACACCATCCATGTTGCGGTCAAGAACCTCTCCGGGGGCGATATTGTGGAGATGGCCAAACACGCATACGTCAATCTTATTCTCAGATAAACGCCGGGATATCTCATTGGCTTCGAAATTTGCCCCGACAGGTGGAAAATGAGTCATCAAAATTCTAAGCTTTCCATCCGAATTTTGCATTTTTGAAAGACACCGTTCAAGCCGTTCCATTTCACGATTTCGAATCTTTTCATGATCAAACTCTCGTTTTTTATCATTTTCCCCATTTTCTTCTGTGACTTCAACTAGATTTCTTGAAGCAATACTATGCCATTTAATGAAGGGGTAGTTCCATAACCGGGTTCCACTAATTACAAGATTACCAAGTTCTATTATATCGTTCTGAATGTAATACATATTCTCGGAAGCCTCTCCTCTCAATTTTTTAATACTAGACCACCAGTAATCATGATTTCCCTTGATGATGACTTTTCGACCGGGTAGTTCGGCAATCACATACAGTTTCATGTTTTACAACCTTTTCTTGCACGTTGGTATTGACAATTTATTTGTTGTTATCACACTCTATTATATTATCCTGTCCGCGGACACTCTGCGGACACATTGGTTATTCCTGAAATATTTGAGTTAAATACGTAAAAATGAAGCCGTAAAGACACATTTATATTTCTATAACCAGATTTTCCTGAAAGCCTTTAACGATGTTGGGAAAATAACCTCTCGGATTACATATTATGCGAGTCCTATCAATCATATAGTCAAATTCCGTATGTGTGTGGCCATGAATCCAGAATTCCGGGGTGTATTCTTTTATCATCCATTCAAGATCACTGCAGAATGCTCCGTTTAGGATATCGCTTTTGAATTCTTCTGATATTGATTTCGATGAAGGCAAATGATGGGTCACGATAATTGTGGGTCCGGCAAAAGGTTTCTCAAGTCTTTCCTTGAGAAATCGAACAGAGTCGTTATGAAAACATACTGTATCAGCCGGTTTAAGTTTTCGATATCGATTTTCCGGTCCAAGTCTAATGCTATTAAAATCTGTCATCAGCCTTTGAGCCTCAAACATTGCCAATCCCATTTTTTCATTGCCACATATAGAAAAATCTGTCCAGAGCGTACATCCCAGAAACTTGACATTTCCCAGAATCAACTCCTCATTCTCCAAAAAGAAAAAATTGGAATCATTTGAAAGTTCTCTCAGTTGCCGGTGGACTTTATATATTTTCTTGCTGTAATACTCATGGTTGCCGCAGATATAAATAATGGGAATATCCTTGAAAACTTCAAGTGCCCATTTTGCGCCGCGAATTCCTACATCCGTGTCGCCAGCAAGTACGACAGCATCGTAGTCGGTTTGTTCTAACTCCAATATTCCGAATTCATTATGTAAATCACAGTAAATAAGTATTTTCATGTTTTTCACTCTTTAACTTCATTCCGCCATAACGGATATGCTATTTTGTGAATATCATTAATTTCTTGTATTTTTTGAAGGTATTTTGACAAAAGCAGAAGTTCACAGTCGTCATCCTCTCCACGATACGGTTTAATCTGTAAGACATTTCCAAATTCAATAACCGAGTCATCAGGATTGTCATCAATTATCAGTACTTGCAAAGGATTGAGGCCATTGGCAATGAGCCGCTTAAGATTCTTTGAATTGCCCCATTTTAACACTTCTGCCGTCATATAGTTTGGTCGGGCCCATACGAACTTTAACTTCACAAATGAAGGGACAATCCGGTTAACTATGGCGCGCACATAATCCTCTCCGGCTGAAGACCATATTGCGATAGTGTAAATTCGACTACACTGTTTGAGAAAGTCAGATAGATACGGCCGTATATAGGTGTAATAATCCTCAAAATGAAAGTCCTCCAACCGATCCAGTTTTGCCAATGGAGAGTGGATTAGTGTTTCGTCCAAATCTAAAATCATGAGCTTCTGATCGTCCATAAGAATCCAGTTTTCTATGTTTTATGACCTTTGATTTTAAATAGTCTTAATATCTTTTCCGAATTTTGCACCCTTTTTCCACAATACCCCAATAACCACCCCAGATTCTTCTATTTCTTCTTTTATGACTTTCTTATGAGCAAGGTCTAACGGTGTTTGGCCCATGTTATCAAGAGCATTTACATCAGCGCGATGCATAACTAGTAATTAGTTTTTTATCGTGTTTACCCATATATCCCCAAGTTAAAAACAAGCCTTTTTCAGGCCTGATTTTTAAAGACTGATACTCCTTCATTCAAATTTTTTTCAAGATTTTTTGGTTTAAGTCGTTCCTTCATAAACATACTGTGTCCGCGGACAATCTAGGAACAAAAAACTCTCTATAATATAACATGATTCAATAAAAGGTGTTATTGGGCTTTTTTAAATTTACTTTTACAGAATTGACAGCCACTCCCTAATTCCAATCCGATTCGTTTAAGGGAAATCATCAGAATATGAAGGTTGTTCAATCTCATTACCCTCCTCTGCCTTTTTGTTATTAGAATTATCGCTTTGAATTCGTTGAGTATTTCCGCTAAAAGTAGCAACCTCAAAAGGATTTACATTAAACTCAACAAAAATTAACCACGCAGAGGCTCCAACATTATTATATGGCCAGTGCTGCGGGAATTTTGCCGGCATAGAGGTTTGTTTGCCCTGTGACAATACTCCGCTATAACCGGTGAATGCAACATCATCCACAAAAATTACTGTGCCGGCAGGATTTCCGACATCTTTGCCAAAGGCCAGACCAATATGGACAAGTTTTTCAAGATCTACCTGATGGCGAAGTTTATCCAACTTGACTGAATACTTTTTCCAGGATTTATCAATTCCCGGAAAAGTGATATCTGCTGATATCTGAGGTAAGTAATTCTTGGCATTCGCATCGCGGAATTCCACCTTTATTTGCGCTTCTTTGTCAGTGAGCGTTTTAGCCCAGAAAGAGAATGCCTTATATTGGCTTGCATCGAAGGGAGTAGTTCCATTTTCCGGTCCCAAGTCAATCCCTAGGCTTGACCATCCACGATTTTGGGTTAGACACATATCAGTTGCATTTACCAGACGGAAGGACTGAATGCCGTTATGTACATTCTCTTTCAGATATCCAGGACAATCCGGTGTATAATACCAACTGTATGGTTCCTTAAATCCCGTTTTCTTTACAGCTTGCCAGTCCGGCTCTCCGTCTCCATAAAGCTCAATGTTCCCCAAAAGACAATTGGGATGACTTTCAAAATGATCGATGAGGATATCTCCCGATTGGAACTGTTTGGTGATTTCTGGGAAGGTTATTCCGACAGAATGGGGAAGGGCTCCTAGGTCATTTTGAAGGTAACTAAGTGACTGCACAAGATCGCCGAGGGAATCTGTTTGGTGTCCAACTATTCTGGCTGCTAGGATATATCCTGCTGTTCCCTCGCACCAGATGCTCGGCATGGCTTGTTCAGCAAGAGTCACTTTCGAAAAGCCTGACAACTCATGATCCTGATAAGAAAATTTTTGAAGGTATTGGTCGATCCAAGGAAGGCCATTATGGATATATTTTTTAAAATCCGGTATGTTACAAAGATTTTCCGCTGCAGTTAGAGCCAGGATGGACCAGGTCTGGCTGTCCAGTCTCTCATGAAACTGACTGATTTCCAAAGTGTTATTATCGCTGTATCCGGGATAATAACAGTGTTCTGTCAGATTCCACATCTCGCGGTGCAACCACTCTGCGGTTTTTAAGCAAGCCCGACGATATTCCTCCTTTTGGGTAACTTCGTATAAACCTGCCATAAAAGCTATAAAATCAACATTGTGCTCTGTACTTGTCCAGCTGAATAATTGGCCGTTCTCATCGTATCCCCCGGACACAGCCCCCGCGGCTTTTCCCTGACTGATCTGGAGTTTCAGCATGAAATCCGCCAATTCTTCAGCAGCCGTTAGATATTTAATTTCATGGGTAACCACATGTAGCCGAAGCAAAGCAATTCCCATCCAGGCATTGGGGCCAACAGCAACTGGCCTTGCCGTTACCTGGCCGGTGCCGGCGTGATAGCCATCGGCCCAGGCTTTCAACTTTTTATCACGCAGTTTCAGCATCTTGTCTGCACAGGTTTTGGCGGTTTTAGTATGCCCGCCAGCATTTAGAGCAATAATCGCTATGGCCTGGTCATACGTCCAGGCCGTATAATCCCCCGGCATGTCATAACTACGAAACAAACCGGTTTTGGAATTTTGTTGTTTTATTATCCACTGAGAAAGTCTGCTATTATTTGACGATTCATATAGAGCATTTTGACCTAAAGAATGAGAAGTAATAAAAATCATACAGGATATTAGCACCACGCACAGAACGCATGCTAATGGGCTGTGCGGTTTCGAATATAGCCTTATGTAATTTGACATTTTCCTATTATCGAAATTTCTCATGTTCTGATGATTTTATAATTCTGTTTTATTTTGCTCAAGACGCCCCATTTTCACCTCCGCTTTTATCGTCGTTATATTAAGAATTTTCCATGTCCTCGAATTCAGGAGGCTCTTGTTCTATGATTTTTTCAAGCAATTCAGGGGCTATTGAGCCATAAACAACGTCATCTTTCGAAAATGTTGTAGATTCGGCGTACTCTATCAATTTCTCATCTAACATGAAGATATTTCTTTTTACATCGTGTAATCCACCATTATACACAATTGTTTTAAGGCAATTCCAAAGAAAATCAGTTTTATCAGCTTGGATTGACTTTTTACAGCTTTCTACATAAGCTTCAAGAATCCCCATTATATAATCTTCCTGTGCTTCTGAGGTGCGAAAGCTATATCTTTTACATACAACCTCTCTTATGTTATCTTTCCGTATTTGTATCAGTTCTTCTGTTATGTAATTTTCATATGATTCAGCTAATTTCTGGAACCACTCAGAAGCTTTAAATATATCTTCGTATGGATTCATTGACTCTGAAAAACAAGGGCAGGCTAAGTCAATGTTCTGTAAAGCATTCAAGATTATTGCTAATATATATATTGGGCGAAATGAATCTGAAGTATTATTGAAAATATTTAGATCAACAGCTGATGCTGACCATTTATACAACGTTTCTGGTATGCTATCAATATTATTAAGATGCACACATTTTTCATATAATTCCTCAGAAAGCCCTTGGATTTGTTTTTGGATATGTTGAGAATTATCCGTCCATCTTTTGTCAACATCTGGCTTTATCAGATAGGCTTTCAGCTCATATAATGTACCAAGATAGCGAAGCAGTGATTTATTTAATATATCAATCTCGGCATCCAGTTGTTCCTGAATTGAACAAATCGGAACGACCTTAATAAGTTCACTCCATATACCCAAGTGACATGGGTCTTTTTTAACAAGCTCAATCAATTCATTCGCAATTATAGAATCTTTCTTTAAAGACCATTCTTCTTGAGCTTCTTTAATTGGCGATTCAATGTTACTAAGTTTAAAATCATAAACACTTCTGGAACGATTCCACTTAAATACAACGTCACTTCGATTAGGCCCAGTCAGGTTTATATTAATTCCCTGATCTACAAATATGTCTAGAAGTTGGTTAATGGTTCTACTTAATTGTCGTTGTGAAAAAGTTAAAGTTGGTATCTGTCCATTGGCTTGTCGAAAGAATAACAATAGTTCCGGTAAATATAACCTATGATTGCGTGTTCCGTATATTAATAAGCCTGCAGTTAAATCATCAATTTGAATTGGATCAGTCGGTTTTTTTGTATTAGAAAGATGAATTGTCAGCTTAGGTGGCTCAAAGCTCGTAACTTCAATTGATAGTTCTAAATCTTCCAAGCACTCTGCATCATCCTCACTTTTTTTCTTGACCTCCTCTATGTAATTTAGAATCTCATCTTTTAAGCATTTTATATGATCGGATAGCACAATAAGAATATCACTATCAATAGAAGAGTTGAGTACATCAAGTTTATCGTCTATATTTTTAAGTTCATTCAAAACCGCAGATGGATTATGATTGGGTAGAATAGAGACTGTGCGATTAATTGAAAGCAAACTATTGTCCAGGTGTTCTAGGGCGTCTATGATTCCGTCATGTAAAGTCGAATCAATAGATAAAAGGTGTTGGTTAATTTCCTCTTTGCACTGTTGATATTCAAGAAGAACATTCTGGGTTTTTTGTCTTGCGTTTCGAATGGATCTTTTCAACCTTGTTCGATCACGAACGAGCCATAGGGTGAATCCCATTAGGACGATTGCCAGTCCTGCCATATAGGGTATCAATTTTTTCAAGTAATACAAAAAAATGATACGCTGAACTTCGTTTGCCGCATTGTGAATTTGAAGCTCTATCTTTTGAGGATCCTGCGTTTGTTTGATTGCTCCCAAGATGCCATAGAAGTTATTCAGTACGAGATCATTTTCAAACTCTGTCCAAAATGACAAAGCTGGATATGTTTCTCCGGAATCGATTAATTTATTTAAATCGATTTCCAATAAAGGATACTGATTCATTGTTTTGTGAAGTGCATCCATTCTGGCAGGAATAGCGATGGTATGATTTGACATTTCCAGGCTGTTTTGCAAATTGGTCAGATAGTTGACAAGATCACAATCCAATTTTCTTTGTGTTTGTAATCGGGTTGATGTTGTAATAGCTAAGTGGCTACCGCCAATGAATGTGTGTGGTCCATCTGTGAATAATTGTGGCAATAAGGCCACTTTAATATGCGAAGAGTCAACGCTATTCTTAAAATAATTGTATAAGGCCAATGGTCCTACAAAAGCATCGTAATCTCCCTTTACAAGTCCTGCCGCTTGGTCCATCAATATCGGTTTTCTTTGCGAGGAGGAAGTAGTTAAATAATATACAAGCCCCTCTTTACTTATATTTCTTAGCTGTAATATTCCATCAATAGCTTCTTCTCTGTTGAACCCCGACTTCCAGTAGAAAAATTTTTTCTCAATAATCTTCCCGTTCCAAAAATATCGGAGTGTGTTGTGTAAGATGTCCCAATTTCTTTCTAAGGTCACACAAAAGGGAGATTTTCCAGTTTTCTCTTTACGTTGGATAAGACACTTATGAAACATTTCAAAGTTTTGTATTAAATTCACGTCGTCCGTTAACTCCAATCTGTAAAAAAGCACACGGAGATCAAATTGCCAAGGAACAGCATAAAAGTTATTATTATGTTGACAGCTGCGAAGGATTTTTTCTGGATAATTTTCTGAATCGATGTTTTGTTGCCATTTGTCTATAATGTTCTGATCAATTAGATGAGTTGTCCATGTGCTGGGAACCTGAATGATGTTGAATTCTGAATGAAGTGATTTTATTTCATTAAGAGATTGCGTCCAGGATGCAAAGTGAATCTTTATCTTAACGTCTTGTGCTTTGGCAAAATCAGAAAGTGTATCACAAATCCAGTGCTGTTTGCCCAATTCTAAGTCTTCCCATTCTTTAAGGGTGTTATCAAAAATCAAATACGGTGAGTATTTCACGTCGTCAAAAGAGAAAGGCTGAATTTCTTGATCAATTGGCTCAAGGGGCATTAAAAGGATTGAGATTTCGTTTCCGAAAACTGCTGAGGGTGAGAAAAACCCGAAAAGAAAAATTAAGGACCTTATTAAATATTTTACAAAGAAACGTTTTCCCGCAAACATTGCTCTTGTATCGTCCATTTATAGACTCCTTAGTGAGATTTACCTGCTGCTTAACTTACCCTCATAGCAGTAAAAATCACCCAATAATATACATTGTTTTTTTAGATAACACAAGGTCATTTTGTGGCAAAAGTCTCCAGTAACGAGTTGGATCATCCGGTTAAAATATTCAATCTCACCTATAAAAAGCCCCTTTCCGCGGACTGTCCGCAGACAGGACAATATTACAGAGAGGCTGGACAATAAAATAGTGGGTGACTAATTGTGAAAAAGTTTGAATCGAGGCGCAAATTAAATGACAACAAAAAAACTTAAAAAGTATAAGAGAAAAAGAAAAGTTGTTTTGAAGGTTATCTTCGTGGGAAGCCACCCGGACGATATCGAACTGGGTTGTGGAGGCTCCGTGTCATATTACATAGAAAAAGGCTATGATGTCTGGTGCATTTTTTTGACAAAAGGAGAAAAAGGACTTGGACCCAAAAATGCTTCGGATAATCGAGTCAGCGAGTCAATTGAGGCGCTTCACTACCTAGGCGTCAAAAGGGAAAATATTGTTTTCGGGGATTTTGAGGATACACGGATTCCGGGCTCGTTTGAAGTAATTCATTTTCTTGAAGCGTTTAATTTTGGCAATCCGGAAGATATTTACGCGGTCTTTTTTCATTCTGAGTCTGATTATCATCAGGACCATCAGGTGACCTCAAAGGCTTGCCAAACGGCTTTTCGTCATGTCAGACGCATGCTAATGTACGAATCTCCCTCGGTTACGTCATCATTTGCTCCTTCTGTTTTTATCGATATTAGTGCCTATATCAGAAGAAAAATCCATGCCTTGCGATGCCATAAAAGTCAAACAGCTCAACAGAAAATTTATATGGAGTACAAGGCAATGATGTGCATCAGCCGATTTCGTGGGCATCAGATTGGAAAACGATATGCCGAAGCATTTGAAAGTAAAAGATACCTTATGACGTAGTACATCTTGGACGGCGGACTGTCCGCGGACAAGACAGTATTACGGAAAACGATATCAAAAAAGACAACAGACGAATAATGATTAATTGCATGAGAGGATAATTTATGAATTCAGGAATAAATCAACCAAATCCCAACCCAGAAGTCGTTCGTTTAGTGGATTCGATGTTAAATCAACTGAGAATGAAGCCGGACACAGGATTGGCAATGGTTAAGCAGACATTGAGCAGACAGCCTGAATTAGTCAGATTGGTGTTGATTGAAAGACTGGCTAAACACTATTCGACATCAAATCCTGAGTATCTGCGGAAAATTGAAACTCAAATCAAGCTTTTGAAACAAGCACCTCGCAACTTAGCTATTTTGGAGGCGGTAAGAGATGATGAAATGGGCAGGTTTGCAACTGTCAAGGACGGGAACACACTGTCGGAAGTGGAGGTGTCCGGCGACGTAACAGAAGAAGAATTGGTCCCGGGATGCCGAGTTGTCCTGCCAAAAATGGCTGGAGCCATCGTAGGGACCAGAGGCTTGTCCCCGGCTTGTCCAGCAGCAGAATTTGAACGAGTTCTTTCCGACGGCCGCCTGTTGATGAAAATCGGCACTGAACATCTCGTCCTGGGGCGGGGAGGTGAATTAACCAGTGAAGAAGTAATACAAAAGTTAAAACCTGGAGATTTGCTGGAATACGAGACTGCGATTAATTGCGCCCTTAGAATTGCGCAGAAATCTGTCAAAACCGCACAGTATATTAATGAACCCCCAGATGTGGATTGGAAAGACGTTGGCGGGATGGAAGAAATCAAAGAAACCATCGAACGTGAAGTATTAGGACCCATACTGTATGCTAAAACTTATAATTTCTATGGTGTAAAACCTCCGCGAGGAATCTTGTTTGAAGGCGCACCGGGTGTAGGCAAGACGATGATGATTAAAGCGATGGGGACGTCACTGCTTACGGCACTGAAGTTGCCCAAAGACGCACCTGTTTTATTCCAAGTCAAAGGCTCGTCGCTTTCAAGCCCATATTTCGGCGAAAGTGCGGCAAACGTCAGAGCGTTAGGTGCAGCGGCCCGTGATGCCGCTAAAGAATTTGGGCTATCAATCATTTTATTAGACGATTTTGAATATAATGGTGGTTTGCACAGAGGCACAAATGATTTAAGTACAACGGGGGACTCAAAACTGACGGCCGCACTGATATCAGAAATGGAGGGATTAAACACAAATGGCCGTATTGTCTGGGCAGCAACCGCCAATCGAGTCGATCTAGTCGATAGCGCCTTGCTTAGGGCGGGCCGATTTACCAAGAAAATCTCTGTTCCCCGACCCGGACCTGAGGGTTGTATGAAGATTCTTGGTGTCCATCTCCAAGACAAACCGATCGCTATCGGCAATACTATTGATGAACTGGCTGAAAAAGTGGTTCAGCAAGTTTTTACTTATAATGATGAAAATCTCTTACTTCGACTTAATTATTACGATGGGGGAGAGCAGGAGGAGATCTTTCCGCCGCGAATTGTCAGTGGTGCGATGTTGGCAGAAGCTGTGCGTTGCGCAGGACTTCATGCAATTCGCAGAGATTTGTCGGAGAATTTACAGAAACCAAGCGGGATCACCTTCGATGATATGATGGCAGCATTAGATGAGCAGTTCGGCGCAACGATTCATGCAATTCAACCATCGAATGCACACCTGCACTATTTGGACCTGCCGGCCAGTCGAAGAGTGGTTGATGTGGAACATGTTTGGAAAAATCGCCATGAGATCATGGCCTAATCTATGCAAAGAAAGGATAAATATCATGGGACAAATTGAAAGACATGGCGATCGGAACAGAAATAAATTGCAAGAGGATATAAATTCCAGCAAACAAGATGGTTTGCTCGCGGAAGTGGCATCAGATGATCGAAGAGTCCAGTTAGCTATTGAGGGAGATGAAACAATAGGCCAAGTTAAACTTAAGGCTCTGGCAGAAATGCAGATTCCCGCTGCAAATCCTGAACGGTACATCGTCATCGGTGCCAATCGACAACCAGTTGATGACAATCAGTTGCTCAATGATGTACTGAAACAGGGAGATGCATTGGAATTCCGCTTGATCCCGCAAGTTGCATTCGGGTGGAAAAAAATGCTGATGCCGTTTTTCAGGATGGTACGATGCCTGATCCACTGCTAAATTTTAATTTCGACACAGACTATAAAAACAGCCGCCAAATCGCCACTTTTTACAGTGTACGAATATGGAATCGGGGAAGGCTAGTTTTTATAGGGTGCCCATGTAGGGATGGCCGAACGCTGTTGGCACAAATTTGTTGTCAAGAGTATCCGGATAAACTGCCACGTGTAACCTTTTTAAATCCTGTCACGGCTAAACCATCCGAAGAGAACAGGTTTTGGCCGACAGGGATCATAAAGATCCCAGGTGCCTCAGGATACAAGGAGTTGTGTCTGGCAGGAACCGAAACCTATAAAAGGGCCCATCCCGAATTCCCTCCCCCCAATCACAGCCTGTCTGAGTTGATAGAGATTGTAATCAACTTATGCCAAGGACACGCAAACAGGATCAGATTAACTCAAGGGAGACACTAAGATGAATGTGAAATTAATTAAATGTCGGCCGGACAGACTTAAAGGATTACTACTCTGTGAATCTGTCATAAAACCACTAGAACAACATCTGTATAACACAGGTCTTGAGCAAAGAGAGGAGGCGGCACTTCTGGCTGGCTATATTGTTGGCAAATCAATGGGTGTGGTAACAACCGTTATTTTGCCTTATACGGAAAGTCACTCTGGAGGATGTACGTTACCAAATGACATCACATCAAGGTGCTTTGATACCATTCGCAGAACGGGCCAACTTGTTTTAGCTCAAGTGCATAGCCACCCTAAAAGGGCATTCCACTCTTTTACAGACGACGAATGGGCTTTTTCTGATAGTCCAGGACTTTTTTCTATTGTTGTTCCTTGTTTTGGTAGATACGGCATACAAAAAATTTTCACAAATGGTGTTGGCATCTATGAACGTCTGACAAATGGTGATTGGTACCCCTTGGATTCGTCTGAAATTCAACGTCGTTTTTTTGTAATACCGAATACTCAGATTATTTTATAGCATCAATGGAGTTCTAATGAATGTACATATTAGCAATCAAAGCAGAGCAGAGCTGTTTGCGGAACAATCACTCGGTATCGAAACTGCGAAGATCAAAGATGCCTTACGCAACCGGACGATTGTAATCGGTGTTTCAGGGGATTTGGCAAAAACACGTCTTGGACAGATCGGCCTTATCACCGCTGTAAACATATTAACACGTTTAGGATCGCTTGCTCCGAAAATCTATCTGGATGTTCCCGAGGACACAAAAGCATTGCCGTTTATTCCACTTCTTGTAGAAGGCCAATCTGTTTCATTACAGATAATAAATTTTATGCGGGCCATTGCGGGTCTTCAAAAAGAAGACATTGTCAGAGACAATTCAGATAAACTTAAGATCTATGATCTTGGATTATTTATAGGTCGGCAGACAGCGAAAGCTACCCAGGCGGTTACCATTGGAGCCGATAATTGGCTGGCCTTTGTCAATCCGACAGGCAGGCACGAGAAAATCACTCACTCGGCAAATCCTTTAGGAATGATATTTTCCGCGGCACTTGGCGCGACAGAAATCGTTAAGCATTTATGGCTGCCGATTAAGGATTCGGATATTGAGATTGAACCTCTTAAAAAACGAACCATTGTTTCATGCTATGATTTTTCAATTGACAAACACAAAGCTGAAAACCCTGCCTTTCCCGAAAAATATCGCCTGGGGCACGCATGTATTGTTGGACTTGGAGCCATTGGCAGTGCATGTAACTATATTCTTGGATGTTTTGATAATCCCGAGCTTTCCCTGGATTATATCGACTCAGATAAAATTGAACCCAGCAATGAAGAGCGGTTGTTCACGAGTTCTCAGCCTGTAAAAGACATCAATAAACTCAAGGTAATTCACGCCCAACAATTTATGAAAGCGATGAATCAAAAAGCACACACCTTTCCCTATGGTATGCCGCTTGAACGCTTTGTTGAACTGTCACGTGACCGCCTTGGTTACATTTTTTGCTGCCTGGACAATGGAGCTGTTCGTCGAAGATTACAAACAGAATTGGGCAGTGTTATTGCCAATGGCGGAACTGATATGTCGCGATGGATGGTTTCCATACATGAATACGCTCGTCCGGAAAATGCCTGTTTATTTGATTTGTATAAAGATCGGAACGAAGATCAACCTGACATTGTACACCAGTTGGCGGACAGGCTGAAAATTAGTGTTAATGAGCTATTGCAGTTGCAACGAATAGGTAATCGCAGAATTGATGGTTCAGTCATCATCAAAGCGATCCAACAAGAGCCGGACCCGGTCAAGAAAAAGATGATTTCCCGTTATGCAGGTCTTACGTACGAACTAGCATTGGCTCAGGTTTGCACACAAGGTTCCCCCAATAAGGCATTGCCTGCCGCAACGATAAGTTTTGTTTCTCTTATTCCGTCCGTACTGATGGTTGCGGATTTTGTTAAACGCCGCATTTATGGATGGAATCTTCCCAAAAATTCACCAAATGTGATTCAGGCGGACAGTTTTCGCCAAGTCGATAAAGCGACTGCAATTAACGTTCTGGCTTCAGATAAATGCTTTTGTCAATCAGAAAAGTACGTTCAGGCCTTTGAGAAACGTCAGAAGATACGGAATCCTCATTTAAATAAAACTTTCCTGGAACCTGCCGGCCAGATAAACGTTCCACGTTGTCCGCCTGTACGTCCCAGACCATACATCAGGCCACGTCCTGTGGTGCCCCGTCCGCAGGTCCCCAACCACCCACAAGCCGGAAAACCTCTTCAGGTTCCCCTGCCGCCGCCTGTTCAGCCTGTGGCTCCAAAGCAACCAACTGAAGTTCCCTGCTTCCCATCTCCTCAAACCTGTTGTTTTGCGTTCTTTATTTATCTATCGGGCATGATTGGCTCATTAGTTCTCATAAGCCTGTATGTAAAATACCAAATTCAGGCCGATCATCTGCCCATACCATGGAAAATAATTATGTTCGGTTGGGAAGCAGGCATAACAATTGAAGGATGGTTAAAATATTCCGTAGTCTCTAGTATACCTGCGATATCATATTACTTCTTTATGAAACTTGCGATCTATTTAATGAAAAGTAAAAAGGGAAAGATGACTCTTCAGAATGGAACACAAGAAACGTATGAAATCGGAACCCGGTGGGCCAGTAAGTTTTTGGCGATATTATTCCAAATTACAGGACTGCCATTTATATATTTTTCAGTTATGGCATTTGGAGCGACCAATATCCGGGCACTTTTAAAAAGCTGTATATTTTTGTCAGACATGACCTGCTGTGCAGTGGTTCCCCTATCTCTATTTTTTTTCTCTTTTGTTATTTTCATTTTTTCAGCAATTGGATTGATTCAAATAGGAGAAACGACTCAAAAAAGATGCGACGGGATCTTTAATCTTCCAACAAGAAAAAAGTGACAAGACAGGCAAAAACTTGGTCGAGTAGACGTAATATGGACCTTTTGCGTAGACTTACTTTGTATTCCCTGTTGCTCCCCTCTTTCGATTGGGGAGTGTCACAGTATTTTGACATACAAAAGGCTGACCTCCAGCAAGACTGCGGGAACATGAACAATGTGAAATTCGCATAAACTGTGGATCAGGAATGGGGAGCAGGGCATAAGTCGTATAGCGCCTGACATAGCGCGCATGCCGCATTACCCCGCATTTATACGCGCATGGATGCACCATCAAATAAATAGTACTGGGTGGGGAACTTTCCGACAAGTGACTTGAAACACTCAATTTAAGGCTGAAAATCAAGCTTTTCTCCACAACTACAAAATAGCGGGCGATCGGAATCGAACCGACATGACTAGCTTGGAAGGCTAGGGCTTTACCATTAAGCTACGCCCGCATCATCCATTAATGCGAATGAGGGGTGATTATACAGACCGGAACCGCTACTGACAAGGGCTTATTGAAAAAATTCCTAACCGATTATATTATATCGGGTTAGAATCTGCGTACGGCAACCAGAATAACGCCGGCCATCATAAACAGGATTGCCGAATCAGGCTCGGGCACTGCCGTTGCATACAACGATGAAATCGCTGCGACATCAAACTCCGACAACGTGGTATCCTCATTCCACCAACTTGAATACCCATACATCGTCAGCCCTTTGTTGCCGCTGCCCATCCATTCCTGCCAGCCGGACTGTCCGGGATCATACAGGTCGTTGAGACCGTAGATGTGCCCGGCTTCATGCAGGGCAATATGTTCGACGTAAAAACCGCCGGACTGCAAACCATCGCTATCCGTCCGCCAGTCAAAGTTGATATCGTTAAAATACATATCACGTTCTAAAACGGTTCCGGAAACGGGCGAATACCACGTCATAACAACCGCAATGGCATTATGTGAAAGCCCCAGCATATCGGTCCACGGATCCTCGTAACCGTAACCGGAATCGATCCAGGAAATATCATTCGTACCGTTAATGCTACCGGGAGTAAATCCGGCTGTGCCGATAACTTCTGAGACACGGAGATCCGCACTGGGCAGGTTCACCCATGTTTCGAACGCATTTCGGACCGCTTCAAAATCGCTGCCATCCGAAATATCGCTTGCGCCGTTGACGAATCGGAAGGTATAGTCGTTTCGAGGGTTATAATCACTTCCTGTCATTCGGTCGACATTGTTCAGCGAAATTGATTCGGTTTGCATTACCACCTCTTCCAGCTGCGCCGCAGCGGTCTGTACCAAAATGGCCGTAATGATCACCAATCCCATCTTATTAATGCTCATAATTATCTCCGATAATCGTTTAATTCGCTAATAAATCGTCTCCAATCGCCCTTTGCTTAACTTCAAGGGCGTAAAAGTCCTGAAAAGTTGAGATTTATCCCCCTTTTGAGCCGTTTTTTTTTGCGATATATCTTAGATAATTGATTTTACCGGGCATTTCCGCTATAGTTGGCCCGATTGTATTGTGTCAAATGAACTCCAAATACAACGGGAGAAGAGAAAATGTCTATATCCGAAATCGCCGCGTTGGCTCGTCAAGCTTCAACCCGACTGGCCGCGGCTAAAGCTGAACAGAAAAACAGGGCTTTGGAAGCGGTATGTACTGCGCTTCAGGAAAATGCCCCGGCGATTATTGCCGCTAATGAGGAGGATCTCATTAAGGCAGAAAAAGATCTGTTGGCCGCACCCCTGCTAAAACGCCTTAAATTTGACCGGGACAAGATCAACGGTGTCTGCGAGGGTATCAAAAGCCTGATCGCAATTGACGACCCCGTCGGCCAAACACTGGCGGCAATAGAACTGGACGAAGGACTGGAACTCTATAAAGTCACCTGCCCTATCGGCGTCATTGGCGTCATCTTTGAATCGCGCCCCGATGCGCTGGTTCAGATATCGACACTCTGTTTAAAAAGCGGCAATGCGGTCCTGCTCAAAGGCGGCTCGGAAGCCGTCAATACGAACCGTATTTTAGCAGATGTGATTACGAAAGCGGCCGAGGCCGCCGGATTGCCCGACGGTTGGCTGGGATTGCTTGAAACGCGGGCCGATGTGGCTGAGATGCTCAAGCTGGATGACTCCATCGACCTGATCATTCCCCGCGGCAGCAACGAATTCGTCAAGCATATTATGAACAACACCTCAATTCCCGTGCTGGGTCATGCCGACGGCATCTGTCATGTGTACGTTGACGCCGAGGCCGATATGGACATGGCCGTCAACATCACCGTCGATTCGAAGTGCCAATACGTCGCGGTATGCAATGCCGCCGAAACACTACTGGTCCACGAGCAAATTGCGGCCGAATTTTTGCCCCGCGTCAAACAGGCACTGGAAGCCAAGCAGGTTGAAATTCGCGGCTGCGGAAAAACCCGCGCGATCATTGATGTTAAACAAGCAACCGAACAGGACTGGAAAACTGAATACCTCGACTACATCCTGTCAGTTCGGGTTGTCGAAAACCTCGATGCGGCTGTCGAACACATCAATACCTACGGTTCCGGACACACCGATGCCATCCTCACACAAAACAAAAAGACGGCAATGGCTTTCATGGATCTGGTCGATGCCGCGGATGTATTTTGGAACTGCAGCACACGTTTCAGTGACGGCTTCCGCTTCGGCCTCGGCGCCGAAGTCGGCATCAGCACGAATAAAATCCACGCACGCGGACCGGTCGGGCTGGAAGGTTTGCTGATCTATAAATGGCGGATGATCGGAGCCGGACATACCGTCGCCGATTTCTCCGGAGCGGCCGGGAAAAAATTTACGCACAAAAAACTGAACAAGGATTGGGTCGGCTAACATGCGAAATTTTAATAAAGCAAAACGAATCGTCATTAAGATCGGGACCAGCACTCTGACCACAAATACCGGCATCAACAGCGACTATCTCCGGTCACTGGCTCAGGAGGTGCTCCGGCTTATCGAAAATGACCGCCAGGTTCTGCTCGTTTCAAGCGGCGCTATCGGGATGGGCGCCAAACAACTCCGACTCTCCGGCCCCGTCACGGATACAAAAGTTCGTCAGGCCTGCGCATCAATCGGACAACCTCTGTTGATGCATGAATATCACAAGGCCTTTTCCGATGTCGGGTTGACCGTCTCGCAGGTGCTGCTGACCGCAGAGATCCTCAATAAACGAAAACCGTACCTGAACCTGAAAAACGCGATTGAAACACTGCTCAGACTCGGCGTGGTCCCCATCATCAATGAAAACGACTGTGTCGCAACCGATGAGATTGGCACCGCCTTTGGCGACAATGACAAACTCAGCGCCTTGGTCGCCAGCAAGATCGATGCGGACCTGCTGATCATGCTTACGGACATTGATGCTCTTTACGACAAGGACCCCCGCAAGTACAACGACGCAAAACCTGTTCACGTGGTCAAAGAAATTACCGATGAGCTTGTTAAAGCCGCCGGAAAACGCGGCAGCACCCACTCCACCGGCGGCATGAAAACCAAACTGAAAGCCGCCGAGATCACCGCAACCGCCGGCTGCAAAATGGTACTGGCCCACGGACAGGAAACCAACATCATCAAAAAGATTTTGGATGGTCAGGAAATAGGAACGCTGTTTTTGCCGAAGGAATGCAAGTTGAGCAACCGGTCTCGCTGGATCCTGCACAGCAAACCCGAAGGCACCATTACCATTGACGACGGCGCGATGGACGCTATCGCCCGTCATAAAAGTCTCCTGCCCAGCGGCATTACGCAGATCGAGGGGTCTTTTCCCATCGGTGCGGTGGTCATGATCAACAACGCCGCTAAAGCCGTAACCAGCCTCAGTTCCGATGAACTGAAAAAGGTTGCCGGCCAACACAGCGCCAATATCCGCGACCTGCTCGGCTCCGGCAGGCGGGATGTCGTCGCCATCCCCGAAGATATCGTATTTCTCGAAACCGACGAAAAAAAGAATTGACGTAAATCCTCCGATTTACTATAGTAGGCGTTCTAAATCAGGCCGGAGTGGCGGAATTGGCAGACGCGCGGGATTCAAAATCCCGTCTTGGCAACAAGGTGTGGGTTCAAGTCCCACCTCCGGTACATTATTTTTAACCCCATAAATTTCTCATACAATCATTTCGATACCATCTTACCAGCAATATTCCTCCGGTCGGATATTGCATATCAGCCACTGCATTGCAATCTCGGCAATATCAGACAAGTCCACTTTACAATCGCCGGTCAGATCCGCGGTCAGGTGGGCGATGCAGGTCGGACTCTGGCTGGCTTGTGCGGTTTGTCCATAGCGGCCGATGTTGCGCCGATTGCCGTTATAGAGTGGTTCTAAATCGAAGCTGTCGGCAGGATCCGCCGCGTCAATACATAAACAGTCAGCAGTGTCCGTGGCGACCCATGTTTCGGACAAAGGATCCCATCGGCCGACACGGGATTGTAAATGGTAATCGCCGGCAACCCATTGACCGGCATTATCATAACCAGTACTTGCGAAAAGTGACGGCTCAAGAATATTGCCCCCCAGGTCCGTTACGATCGAACCGACACTGTGGATTCTGGCCGGATCGATATTGCAATAACCGTATTCAAAAGCGGTATTCAATGCCGCATACACCTCGCTGTAGCTGATATTACCGGCGGTGTTGTCCCGGATGATGGAATTTTTTGCTGTTGTAGTGGGCATGATAGGTCGTGACCGAAACATTGCCATCGCTGCTCCGGAATTTGAAGCAGTATTATAGACAAAGGTACAGTTGTCGATAGTTGTATTCGTATCAACCTGGCGGAATCCACCCCCGACGCCATTGTTGGCAACATTATGTTCGAAAAGAACATTTGTAAGAGAAACCTCGCTGTATTCAATATTCATCCCGCCGCCGCTGGTGTCAGCACTGTTGTCAATGATATCGGTATCTGTAATCGTCATGGCCGGTCCTGTTACGACCTGTAGGGTATAAATGCCCCCTCCGTCACAGCCATGCACAGGGTCAGTGGCCTGATTGCCAATGATATGCGACCCGTTGATTCTGACAAAACTGTTGTTGCTGAAAATGCCGCCGCCGTCGCCGGCACAGGTATTATTCTCTATCGTACAGTTATCAAACAGTGGTCCGTCAGCTGAGCAGCTCAACAAATAGATACCGCCGCCGCGTTCTGTGCTAACACCGGTTTTCGAGGCCGTATTGTGTTCGATGGTACAGTTTTCGATGATTGGATTACAGGCGTTGATAAGCATCCCTCCGCCGAGATAGTCCGCATGATTCTGAGTAAAAACACAGTTGCGAATGGTACAGTCAGAAGAGGAAATATAAGCTCCGCCGCCACCGAGACTATTATCGTTGTACCCGCCGGTAATCGTAAAGCCGTCAATCACAAGGTCCGCAGATTCGCTTACCAAATTCAATACCCGCGAATTGCTTTCCGCATCGACGATACAGTTATCCGGTCCATTTTCGGACATCAGCGTGATCGCCTTGCCGCCGCAACTGATGTCACGATTGAGTGTGCCGGCATAAATGCCATCACGAACAAGCACGATGTCCGTATCAACCGCCGCATCAATGCCCGCCCTGATGGTTTTTTTGGGAAGCGAGATCGTTCCCGGGTTTTTGTCAGCGCCCAGCGCGTCATCGACATAAATCGTCGTAGCCGGACAAAAACCAGCTAACACTATAAAACATGTGAATACAAAGATGATATGCTTCATTTCAAACCTCCCTAGAGAATTCACGAAGAATCTATAATACGATATGTTTTATATCGGAAAATAGCATCAAAAACAATAAGTGAAAATCCACGTTGCTCAATCGCGCAGCAAAAAAACCGAACTCGCTGAGCGAATCCGACGGGTGGCAGCCACCGAATAAAATGAGGTGGATGGCCAAAAATCTAAAAAAACACTCCGTACCCAATCATCGATCATCCCGCCATACCAATCACTAAACGCGCAACAAAAAAGCCAGACTCGCTTAGCGAATCTGGCTTCGGAGGAGGGTGATGAGAAGAAATTTATTCTGATCTTACATTCCGGTTTTGTCCGAACCTAAAATGCAAAATCGTTAGCTTTCAATTTATAAAAGATCATTTCCGCTCTCTCAAACTACCGCACGGATGCGGATCATTTCCTGTTCGATAATTTTCCGAGTGTGCCTTCTGTCCAAAATCCCTGCGGCAAGCTCATCTTCAGCACTTCTTACGATCGGCAATTGTTCATTCCCGCTCTCTTCCATTATTGCGATGGCCTCTTTCAGGGGCATCGTTTCGGGTATGCTGCGTATCCCCGGAACCAGAACATCAGCAACCACCATCCAGGTCCAGCAGTCACCGTCCAGCAATATATCTTTTAAATGGGACAATGTCAAGATTCCGGACAATTTCCCGAGTGCATTAACAACCGGGTAGGCCATGTTTTCTCCCAGAGAAAACCGTTGTACGGCTCTTCCGATGGGATCGGTTTCATAGAGAGGTTCGACCTGCTTCAGTGCCACATCAGAGACCTTAAGTCTCTCTATCATATCTTCTTCCGTAATGTTCCGGTCATTCTCGCCTGCCAGACGAATGCTGAGCTTGACCATGGCCGGACCGATGATCTGGACAATGAATGTCGTGGCCGTAACCCCGGAAATAATCAGTTCTCCAAGCGAAAGATTCTCCATAATTTGGATATTTCCCAGGTGCTGGCTGGCCATAATTGACAACCCGATCGCCACACCCCCCTGAGCAAAAATGCCCATCCCGCTGTATTTTTGGACCGCCTCTGAGGCTCCGGACAATTTGGCTCCGACATAACAGCCGATCATTTTTCCCGCACTTCGGCCAATCACATAAACCGCAACAATGCCCCACATCCAAAGCGGCATATTAATGATTTCCAGACGGGCTCCAACCATCACAAAAAACATCACATAAATCGGCACCGAAAAACTCTTAACAACAGTAAGCAGTTTTTCACTTCGGTGCGGCGTCAGATTGACCAAAAGCAGTCCCATCGCCATGGTCACTAAGATCACATCCAGATGCAGGGCAATGGCCACACCGATCACACAGAGCAGCATCCCGACACCGATTGCCAGCATACGTTCCTGTTTCTGATGCACATAGCGAAGAAATAAAACCATGATTGAACCGCTGATCAGACCAAAACACACCGACCCGCCCAATTCAATAATAATTCGCAATACTTCCCCCAGTACATTGCCACCCTGCCCCAGCAGCATCTCGGCACAACTGGTTCCTACTCCGTAAAGTGTCATCGCCAATGCGTCATCGAGTGCGACGATCGCAATGATCGTCGTCGTCAGGACGCCGCGTGCCCGGTACTCCCATAAGACTTCCACCGTTGAAGCCGGGTCCGTCGCCGAAGCAATCGCGCCAAAAACAACGCCCGCCGCCAACGATGCCGCAAAATGATGCGTAACAAGATAAACGATACCGAATGTCGCCCCGGCAACAAGAAAAAATGCCAACAGACCTTCCCAAAGCAGGATCTGAATAAACTGTTTACCGTATTGTTTAAACGTCTCGAACTTCAGCTCGCCCCCGACCAGAAAACCGATGATTCCCAAAGCAAACCACGTAAACGAACGAAGGTTTTCAATGTCTTCGGTTCCCAGCAGTTTCAGGCCGCTTTTACCAATTAATATTCCAAAGGCAATATAGCCGACAACCTGCGGGATGCGGATCTTTTGGAAGAACCACGCCCCGAGAGCGCCGCCCAGAACACCGATGCCCAGCAGCATTAAAATCCCAAGATGAATCTCTGCCATCGCCAGAGGCATTATCGCCCTCCTTCCGTCAAAAGACTGTAAATGGTTTCCGCATCACAAGCCTGCACCAGCATTTCGCGAAGCACGGGATTTTTCAGACGTCCACCGATCGCCGCCATCGTTTTTATATGCATGGTATGCTGGTCCTTGCCTGCCAGGATCATAAAAATTACGCGAACCGGTTGGCTGTCAAGGGATTCATAATCGACGATATCCAGCGTGCTGACGCCAACTGCCATCAGCAGATTCTCAATGCCGTCCATCCGAACATGCGGGATACCAATCCCCAGCCCGATGCCGGTACTCATGAGCTTTTCGCGTTGGAAAATTCCCTCCGCAACCGCGTCTCTGTCACCGATCGCACCGCTTTGATCCAGACCATCGATCATCTGCATCAATGCCGCATCTTTGGAATCGACCTCCATCAGCATCACATGCTCCGGCTTGAGGATCTCCTTTAGCGACACAGGCGAAAATGTAACATTCTTTTTGGTATGCGAGGAAAGCTGCTCATCGACCCATTTTTCAACCTCTGACCGTTTAAACCGCCACGTTGTCCCCAGTTTCCCGCAGGGAATGACCCCATGCGTGGCCCAGTCATAGACGGTCCGCTCCGAGACTCTCAAAAATTCTGCCACTTCCTGAACAGTCATAATGTCCGGCTTTGTCATTTCCTGTTACCTCTCAAAATCCACATTAAAAGTCACATGAAAACCAAAAATGTCATTATATGCGATATATTCATCTAATTGCAATAAAAAACATTCTTTTCTCAAAAAAACATAAAAATGATGATATTCTGAATTGGCTTCGTTTGGGTTTGTTTATTTAGTCGTTAATCGCTGATGAATGGTCGTTAGTCTTTTTGATAAAATCACTTACGATGATTTAGCTTCCGTTTGAAATGGGTTTGTTTTGCGAAAAAGGTCTATGGAACGATGCCGAAGAGCCAGTCATCGGCCAACAGGACTACATCGTTTGGGTCCACGGTGCCGCTCTGGTCGAAATCGGCCCACTCGCACCAGTTTGGATCCCCGCAGCCTGTTTGAAGCCAATGACCGGCCAGCACGGAAAAATCGTAGATATCGACTTCGTAATTCAGGTCCGTGTCTGCCGGAGACAGCGGCCAAATCGCGGTCGGATGTCCGCCATAGGTCGCCTCCCAACCGGTGGTTTCCGGGATGTAATAGATAGTTACATTGTCGTCATAATCGAACACAGATGCCCCAAAGCCGGGAGCATCTCCTCTAAAATAGACGCCGGTCAGATTGGGGCAGTAATAAAACGCCCCTTCCCCGATGGTGGTGACGCCGTTACCGATGATGACGTCGGTCAGGATGGAGCAGTGACTGAACGCCCTGTCCCCGATGGTGGTGACGCTGTTGCCGATGGTGACGCCGGGCAGGCCATCGCAGTTATAGAACGCATGAAACCCGAGAGTGGTGACGCTGTCGGGAATTGTATAGGTTCCGGCTTTGCCCTCCGGATATCGGGTGAGTTCCGTTTGGCTTTTGTTGAACAAGACCCCTTCTATGCTGCTATATGTGGAGTTAAGGGCATCGACTGTTATTGCTGTCAGACTGGTGCAGAGACTGAATGTATTGACCCCAATGATGGCGACGCTGCTGCCGATAGTGATGCTGGTCAGGTTGCTGCACTCAAAAAACACCTGGCTACCGATGGTGGTAACGCTGTCGGGGATGGTGATGCTGGTCAGACTGTTACAATATTCGAACGCATAACTGCCGATGGTGGTGACCGTCAGGCCGGCGAGTGTACCGGGAATGGTGACGTCGCCGCCGGGGCCGAAGTAATCAGTGATGGTGCATGTGCCGTCGCCATTGTCGTCATAATAGTAACCTCCGTAAAAAGCGGCTTGTGCCGCGGCCGATAGCAACAGCAGGAGCAGCAGCGACAGGATTTTGAGAACGCAGGCGGTTGTTACACGTTGAACCCTTGTATGCAAGCCGTTCGTTTTGGAAGAAACGTTTTTTGTTCCCATCCTCGTTCTCCTTCGAGTTCTCCTTTTAGTCATTACATGGAACGCGGCCCTGCTGTGCCTGTCAAATGCGTAACCGATTAAATAGTCCGCGTTTCCATTGTGATAAATAGTATACACGAAGGCCCATCTGACGTCAATGAAAATTCCCCCATAATAAGAGTCGTCAATTATACAGAATTTAGGCGTCCTAAAGGATGACTTTGTCCTGTTCGGTAAAAAACTTGCTTGACTGGCAGGATGATAGCAAACATGTCGGTTTTTGGTGAACAACGGTTCAAGGTTCCAAAGAGGGGCTTGTCTTTTGGGAGACGTTGGATACAATGGCGGCGGTGAACATGGGATCCGCCTATCGGCGGATGACTGTTTAAATAGATTCCTTGGCTGCGCTCGGAATGACCGTTTTGATGCTGGATGCTTGAGTCGTTGACAGAACAGGATTTATAATGGCGATATTGGTTGGGATTGATGAAGCTGGATATGGACCCTTACTGGGGCCACTGGTGGTTTCGAGCGCGGTGTTTCGGTTGCCGGAAGAACTGCTGCGTACCGACCTCTGGGATGTCCTGCAAAAGGCTGTTACATCGGGAAAAAAAGGAGCCGCCGGGCGTATTCTGATTACCGACAGCAAGAAGGCCTACAACCGCAGCAGCGGCATCAAACACCTCCGGCGTACCGTACATGCCTGCCTGGGTGCGGTATCCAACCATCAGGATGAACCGATACATACCGCCGCTCAACTGATCCAAAAACTTTGCCCCGGTTGCGCCGGCCGCATTATAGAATACCCTTGGTACAACGCTCTACATGAACATACACTCCCGCAGCAAGTCGACGAGATACAGATCGCCTCCGGTGTTTTAAAACGCACCCTGGCAGACAATAACATCCATCTGGTCGGCATTCACAGCGAATGCCTGGATGTCGCTTTCTATAACAGCCGGGTCACAGCCGTCAAAAACAAAAGCCGGGTTTTGTTTACGGCACTCTGTTCACTGATCATGGATGTGCTCAATCATGCACCGGCGAATGATCCGATACAGATCATCGTTGACCGTCAGGGCGGCCGGGTCAATTATCAGCAGGAACTGCTGCGGATGTTCCCGGGGTTTTCGCTTTCGGTCATCCGTCAGGATGAAAAGATGAGCAGCTATGAATTGAGCGGAAATAACAGGACTATGAGAGTCCACTTCTGTGTCAAGGCTGATTCAAAATACCTGCCCGTATGTCTGTATTCAGTATATATACCTATGGTTGATTTATTAACTCTTTCTTACACAATTAGTTATATTGATAACTCAAAATATCTCTTTTTTAGATGTTTCTTCCTATAGTAAATTATCTGATTTTTATATTTTTTTCAATTTTTAATCTTGCATCCACCCCCAAAACAGGTTAGATTATTATACATAGGCAAAACGCAGTATTTTGCTTTTGCGTGACTTCTATGTCCAGAGGCCATAGTGGTGGTTTTTTAAGATGAAAGCTCCTTCTGCCGCCCGTAACTTCAGTAGCCCTGGGAAGTTCACCGACTTCCTCCTCCTTCTGCGAAGTGCGGGCGGTCTTTTTTTTGCCTACTCGGCATAAAAAGACCCGTATGGGTAATCCCTTAAAATCAATCGAGTTTCCCCTGTCCTGAACTCTTTTTTTAAATTCATTAAGTCATTGTCGTCTATTACCTTAACGACCATCGCCGAAAAAATAATCATTTTGTTCGGTTTTTGTTTGGTGTTATTCGCCCTGAGATGCCGATAGATATTTTCACGTGAAAGACAGTTGTAAACACTCTTTTTAGCAGGATAAAACGATGGACCGTTTTAAAAACACAAATAAGGAACTTCCACTTTGCAAGTTCGGCCCGGGCGGCGATTATGTCAGCGAATGGCATGCTGATGATCCTATCGGCAATTGCGAGCAGCATACGGACGGCTCACCGCTTGGCAAGGTTCTCAATGCAATCGCCGAAATCATCGGCGCCACAGTGCAACCGGAAATGTTGACTGAAATCGCTTGTGCAATGCCGATCGAACACGAAAAAACCCAGTCCCATTCTCAGGAGAAAATTCACAATGATCAGTCCACCGATCCATCAGCCAACAGAGATCACGCCAAAACAACTGGTAGTCCTTCGACAAATTGGAAACTTTCAAAAGAACCGATGCTATTCAGCAACGATTGGGGAACTGGCTCATGCACTGGGCATAAGCCGCACTACCGCGTACGAACACATCGCCGCACTGCGAGAAAAAAAGCTGCTGACAGCGTCCACGGGCAAGGCACGCTGTTCGAAACTCACCGGCGGCGGCGTAAAACTGCTTAAACAGGCATCACAGCTCGAAAAGAAAAGTACACTTCAACTCTCGTCACGGGTTGAGGACTTGGCTTCGGAGGGAATCTATTTACGCGGGTGTGTTTCGGCCGGTTACGGCATTGACGCCATTGAATCGCAAGAGCCGTTTTCGCTGGGTGATGTCTTCGGAAATCGCGGGGATGTTTTTGCACTGCAGGTTCGCGGCAACAGTATGATCGACGCAGGCATTCACGACGGCGATTATGTGATGTGCCGACAGGCCGATGCCGCACAGAACGGACAACTTGTTATCGCCCTGCTGGACGATGGGGAAAATGCAACCGTTAAACGCTTCTTTAAAGACGCCAATGCCGTGCGTCTCCAACCTGAAAACGATGCTTTCGAACCCATCCTGTCGACTCACTGCCGAATTCAGGCCGTCGTCGTGGGAGTCGTCCGACAATTTTAACCGGCGGATGATCGTCCCTCGTCAGCTTTTTTGTTTAGCCAATCGATTATGTCCTGCCAGATTTTCCGATAGAGTTCTGGATTCTCATAGAAGCCTTCGTTGTGCCCGCCTTTCAGTTCACGGAACAACTTCGGTTCGTTGGCTGCCTCAAATAGCTGTTTTCCGAATTCGTAAGGAATAATCTCGTCATCGGGACTGTGAACCACAAAGACGGGGCACTGTAAATGTTTGACAGCATCGAGCGTGTTATAGTCAAATCGGGCAAACCATCTGACCGGCAGGAACGGATAATAGTTCTGACCGACATCGACGAAAGAGGTAAAGGAGCTTTCAAGGACAACCCCTGCCGGAGCCACTTCTTGGGCGACGATTGCCGCAACACTTCCGCCCAGTGACCGACCGAAGAGAATGATCCGGGCCGGTGATTGCTTCTTTTGATCAACCAGCCAGTTCCAGCCCGTTTTGATATCCAACAACGTGCCCTTTTCCGTCGGTCTGCCCGAACTCTGCCCGTAACCCCGATAATCCACGATGAGACAATTCAAGCCGAGTTCATAAAACAGTTCGAGCGTGTCCAGTCGATGCGAGATATTTCCGGCGTTGCCGTGACAAAAAAGGACCGTCCATTGACCATTACCAGCGGCAGCCGGAATATACCACCCCGTTATCGATTGCCCGTCCGTTGTTTGCAGCGTCACGGCTTCGTAATCCAACCCGACGTCTTTGGGCGTGTAAGCATACTCCCGGTGCGGCTGATACAATATCCGGGACTGCATCAAAAACAGCATCAGGCAAAGTCCCGCATAGACCGCCAGAAGAATCCCCAAAATGCCCCATACAACCGCCATAAGCCGGCCCCTTTTGTAGCGCCGCCAGCCAATAAAAACCAGCGACAAAACAATTAATATCCATAACACAATGCGTATATAATCCATTATCACCTCATGAAGCGGGAAAACAGCCGCATTTTAAGTTGTAAAGCCTGAAAGAACAAGATAGAATCTTCAAATTAACGATGCAAGCCCCTTGTCATTCCCGCGAAGGCGGGAATCCAGCGATGGCTTGCCCCGCCATCCGATGGGGAACGCTCTGGATCCCGGCTCGGGGGCTGGGATGACACAAAGGTAACGGATAACAATTGGATTCATGATGAAACGACGTAAAACCAAAACTGTCACGGTCGGCTCACTCAAACTCGGCACGAAATATCCGATTGTCGTGCAGACGATGACCAAGGTCTTTACCACCGATGTCAACGCCTGTCTGCGGCAGATCCGCCAACTGGAGGCCGCCGGCTGCGGGCTCGTGCGCATTGCCGTACCGACCAAGGCCGATACCGAGGCGTTCGCGAAAATCGTCGCCAAAGTCAACATGCCCGTTGTGGCGGATGTGCATTTTTCCGCCGCCCGCGCGATTGAAGCCATTGAAGCGGGAGCGGTAAAAATCCGGCTCAATCCCGGCAATGTCAAAGACCCGAAAGATATCCGCCGGATTATCGATTGCGCCAAAGCCCACAAAATCGCTATTCGCGTCGGCGTCAATGAAGCGAGCATTCGGGACCTGAAAGAAGACGTCCCCCCCGCCCGGCGAACTGCGTTGATGCTCAAGGAACTGAAAAGCTATGTCCGCCTGTTTGAAAAACAGGGATTCGACAATCTCGTCCTCAGCGCCAAAAGCGCCGATACTGTGCGGACGATTGAGGTCAACCGGGCCATCGCCACAGCGTTTGAGTATCCGATGCACCTGGGGCTGACGCATGCGGGCCTGCCGGAAGATGCGCTGGTGCCGTCATCGGTCGCTATCGGCACACTGCTGGCCGAAGGCATCGGCGATACGATTCGCGTCAGCATCGCAGGCGACCCGGTAGAGGAAATACATATCGGCCGGGCGATTCTGCGGTCGTTGGGACTGGAAGAAACAATGGGGCCCCAGCTCGTCGTCTGCCCCACCTGCGGCCGGTGCCGGATTGATGTGGTTAATCTGGCTAAGAAAGTCAAACGGCTGTTAGCCGATGTCGACAAACCACTGCATGTAGCCGTGATGGGCTGCGTGGTCAACGGCCCCGGCGAAGCCGCCGACGCCGACATCGCCATCTGCGCCGCAGAAGGAAAAGGCTACCTCTACAAAAACGGAAAAAAACTCGCCGTTGTCGATGAAGCAAATCTGCTGGACGCTCTGGCAAAAGAAATTGAAAAGTTTTAACCCCCTCCCTCCTTCGGAGTACTCCCCCTTACAGGGGGAGAGTTGTTAAAAAAGCTTGTTTTTGAGAAAAAATGCGTTTTATGTGCCAAAAACGCGGATTCTTGTTGTTTTTATGACACCAAAGTAGTCCTAAACGATGCCAAAGTTGTCCAAAGATGCGCCAAAGTGTGCCATAAATGCGCCAAAGTTGTCCAGTCTGTCGCCATTTTTGTCCTGTTTGAAACCACCGATTACGCAAATATTAAATGCAAGAACTCAAGGACGCAGGAACATAAGGACTCAAGAATGTGGAATCCCGACAAAGTCGGGATGACTGTTTCAAATAGATCCTTCGACTTCGCTCAGGATGACACTGCATGTCAAATGGCTTCGTTTGGGTTCGTTTTAATTACAGCTCTCAGACTTCAGATTTCAGTAACCAGTTGCGGAGAAATCGCTTAGCGTGATTTTCCCTTTTTACAAAATGGGTTCGTTTTACGAAAAAAGGTGTGTTAAAAAACCTAAGAACCCTCTGAATTGACACTTTAGGCGCAAATTACAGACAGTCTTTGCATGGCTTGCGCCATGGCGTTTTTATTTGGCTGCTTTGTTGGCCAAGCGAGATAGCGGTTCTCGCACTCTATTAAATTGTGAATATTCAATTTTTTGGTCTCCGCCGAGGCTCCGACCCCACACGGTGTATTATCGCACAAGTTAGATAAAAAGTAAACAATTATTTTAAGAATTCAGCAAATTATCATAAGTATGTGAGGGCGGCTGTTGGTGGGTGAATTTTTACGTTACAATTTCCACAGGGGCAGGCCGGTTGGGTCGTCGTGTTCGCGGAGGAACGCGGGGCCTTCGCAAGCGGTTATCGTAAACTCGCAGGCGAAAACGATCGTTCCGGCGGCCAGATGTCCGGCGAAACAGACGCACTGGTCATCCGACAGGATGACATGGGCATGCACCATCGGCTTGCCGTCCCGCAGCGAGATGTTTCCTGACAGAGAGGCGATTTCCAGATGCTTATCGATCTCGGAAAACCGGTACTGATACCGGGCCTGATCGTAATAGCCGATGCATGCCTTCTGCACGGCCCCGATGGCCGTAACGGTCCCCAGCACGATCTTTTCTTTGTGACAGATGTCGGTCAACTCCCCAAGCAGGTCACTGCCATGCGATAATTTGCCCATTATGATTTGCTTCGACTGAATTGTTTTATAGACTGCCATCGTTATCCCCATTTATCATTTTATTTGATATTTTGTATTAGATAGAACGAATAAAGAGACCATAGATTAAAGCACAGCCCATATATGCTACTAACACAAAGAAAAACGAATAAAACACTATGAAAAATACATAACGAATTGGTTCTTTTCTAAAATCATACTTCCAATCATTGGTAAGTTCAAATGATTTATTCTTCAATCCTTCAATGACCTGTACTGCTAAACAAAGGGATATATATAGCAGAAATATTACGGCTACTAAATTAAAAAGGATTTCCGGGATACTTAATGCTAATGTAATGTACGGTATAAACAATGCATTCTCCCCTGTATAACTTAGCATAGGATCACCTTATCTTAATAACATTAAATTTCGATAATTATACTTCTCTTATTTTTTGTTCTCTAATAGATTGTAAACATCAGGCGCAGACTTGCGAGCAATTCGTTTTGCAATATAGAGTCCTGGGAAAAAGATAATAGCTGTACCTATTAGATAACCAATCCCTATATTTATTCTTAAAACAAAACTATCTGATATCCGAACTTTTTCACCATTTGAAAACACATATTTCCCGTCTTCAAAGCCTACGACTTTTATGTTTTCCGTTTGGACACGTTTTTGATCATAGACAATGTAAGGAGCAATATCATCTCCCATTTTCGCTCCTATGATACCCCCTAGAAGGGCTGATGGAAGTAAAATCATTATAGCTATTACCAAAAAAGAAAATATGTTCCTATGGAAATGAGAAAACAAAATTGTCACCCCGAGTAAGAAGAATTCGATGGCAATCAACCACACAATGGTTTGTAAGATATCCATATATCAACCTCATTCAGAGTTATAGTCTGCTCTTTTAAACGCCGATTGCAATCAAACTGTTGCGATAATTTATGGGAATCTCCTTATTACATTTTTTGAAATATGGGCCACCCTATTGAGGTATTATAGGCTCTATAATATACGGGGCAATAAGAAAAATCGGAGTGTTTTGGATTGTTCGACCCCGTTGGGATTGTGGGAGTCTTCCATGGCTTTCGCTTCGCGAGAAGCCATGCCACCCGAAACTATACAGGCTGTTGCTGTGGAGGGTTATTATTTATTGTGGGGTATGCGTTCCCTGCGCTGGCGCTTCGGGCTTTTGTCGAGGATGCTCAAAATACGTGGGATAATAACATTCCCGTTTGATAGACGGCGAGGGTTATTATGTAGGCCAATGCGGTGAGGCCGAGGTATTGGAATGCGGCCCATTTCCATGTGCCGGACTCTTTGCGGGTGATGGGGACCGTCGCCACGCACCGCGCGGTCAACGTCCCCGGCAAAGGCCTCATCTACAAAAATGCCAAAAGACCGCAACCATTGATGAGTCAAATCTCCTGGATGCTCTGAATCAGGAAATCGAAAAATACTGACGACGCTATGACGTTTCCCTTTATCGTTTCGGATTTCAATAATCAGTGGTTTCGACAGAGCTTTTTCAGCGAAAAATCCAATTTTACTTGTATTGTTGGGAAAAAGGGGTATAATTAGCGGTAATCTACGAAATATCCTTAAAAAGGAGAGGCGTTCGATGCAGGTAAATCTTGTATTCTTGAAAAAGGACGGCACCACCAGCAGTTTTGAACTTCCCAGCACCGTCACTTTTATCGGCAGACGGCAGGACTGTGATTTCTGTATTCCCCTGATGGTCGTATCCCGGCGGCACTGCGAGGTCAGCCAGGATTTCGGAAAGATCAGCGTGCGAGATCTGCGCAGCCGAAATGGAACACTGGTCAACGGCCAGCCGGTTGAGGAAACACAGCTTAAGGCCGGCGACGTATTAAAGATCGGACCGGTTGAATTCGTGATTCAGATCGATGGTGTTCCGGAAAGTTTTGAAGATTACCTGCCCGAACGAGAGGTCCAACCCGAAGTTCCAGCGACAGAACAAGTCCCAGATGAAAATTTCGCCAAAGCCATGGAAGATTTTTCGGATATCGATCTTGGAAAAAGCCAGACGGAATTAGCCAGCGATTTTTCCGAAAGCTTCGATTTCGATGAGGACTTCGATCTGTAGTCAGCGAGAACGATCCTCAAATCTCAACAATTCAGTTGCAAGCCCCCGCTCATCGGGGGTATTATGCTCCCATGAGTCTAAACTTAAAAAACAAAACCTACTCTGACCTGCTCGAACTGGTTGTTGCGTATGAACAAAAGCCGTTTTGTGCCCAATATCTGTTTTCCTTCATCCACCAGAAAGATGCTATCGCTATTTCAGACATCAGTCCCCTGTCGAAACCCTTTCGGGAAAAACTCGCCCATGACGGATTTACGATCGCAGGCATCGAATTGCTTGAACAGCACGACGATCCGGACGGCACGATCAAATTCGTCTTCGGCCTGCCCGGCGGGGCAAAGATCGAAACCGTCCGGCTCAAAGATGATGATCGCAACACACTGTGCATTTCGACACAGGCCGGTTGTCGAATGGGATGTAAATTTTGCGCAACCGGCCAACTGCAATTCCAGCGAAACCTGACCGCAGCCGAAATTGTCGACCAGGTTTACAAAGCCGAAAAAGTCTGCGGGAGAATCAACAACCTCGTCTATATGGGTATGGGTGAACCACTGGATAACTATGATGAGGTCATGCGGTCGGTGGATATTCTTAACCATGAAGACGGACGAAACATCGGCATCCGTCACATCACCCTGTCCACCTGCGGTCTGCCGGAAGAAATTAAAAAGCTGGCACTGTCAAGCTTGCAGCCGCGTCTGGCGGTCTCCCTGCATGCACCGGATGAGGCGACTCGCGCCAAGATCATGCGCATCGGTTCAAAATATCCGCTTAGCGAAGTGATGGCCGCATTGAAAACCTACCAAAACACCACGGGTAAACGCATTACGATTGAATACTGCATGATCGATCACGTGAACGACCGACCTGAACATGCTAAAGCCCTGGTAAAACTGCTAAGGCCGCTAAAGGTTAATGTCAATCTCATCGAACTGAATCCGTTTCCCGGCTGTCGATTCGAGCCATCCGGTTCAAAACAGATCCAGGCCTTTGCTAAAATCTTATCCGATGCTGGAATCGAAACAGTCATCCGTTTCAAACGCGGTCGAAGCATTAAAGCCGCCTGCGGCCAACTTGGCGCAACATGGCTCACACAGAAATAACTTATGAAAAAACGGAGAAGAAATTATGGAATATCGCAAACTCGGTAAAACAGAACTGATGGTATCGCCGCTCTGTATCGGCGGCTGGCAATTGGCCGGACCGCTGTTTTTTGACGGCAAACCTGATGGACACCCCGACCCCGGCAAAGAAAACGTCCTGCGACTTATCAGCGAACTGGGAGACCGGGGGGTTAACTTTATTGACACCGCCGAACAATATGGAAACGGTGAATCGGAACGGCGAGTCGGGCAGGCTATTAAAGGCAAACGAGAAAAATGGGTCATTTCAACAAAATTCGGCTGCCGGGTCGTGGGCAAGGAAACACGTCTGGACGATTGCAGTCCTCCGACTATTTTGCCGAGCCTGGAAGGCTCGCTGAAACGGCTTCAAACGGACATGATCGACATCTATCTGTATCACTGCGCCCCGAAAGTCGAAGACCTGGACAAAAGCCGGGAAGTTCTGGAACAGGCGAAAAAAGCCGGCAAGATTCGTTACTACGGTATTTCAACGCCCAATTTCGAGCTTATCAAAGCCCTGCACGAGCGTACCATGCTGGATGTCTTGCAGTACCCCACGAATATTCTAGAACCCCGGGCGGACATCGACAATTTTGTCAGCAAGCATAACATCGGCACACAGATACGCGGCGTCATGGCGCAGGGACGGCTCAGCGGAAAATATTTTCACAAGGCCGTAAAATGGCAAGGCGATGACAATCGCTCCAACTGGTTTCGGGATGTTGATTACCAGCAGTATGCCATTTTTGAAAAGGCTGTGCCGGAAGGCGTGACGATGGCGCAAGCAGTAATACGCTGGACACTGGACAATCCAGCCCATCACAGTATTTGTATGGGTGCCAAAAAGATGGCCGACTATGAAACAGCGATTGAGGCGGCCCAAATGCCAGCGCTAACCCAAGAGACACGCAACCAATTAGAAAAATGCGCTGCGCAGCTAACAAACAACTGACATGTGACTTTTAGACATTTCGATTGCGATACAGCGTCGGGTCAACCGTCTCGGCCATGGCTTCGAGATTTAATCCTCCGTCAAGGAAATCGTTTATTTTTTCACACTGCGCCTGCGGACCATTGATCATGTCACGATGATTTAGATACAGCACTTTAAAATTGGGTTGTTCGTTGAGCCATTTATCGCACTTATCGAGTTCGGCCTTGAATAATGCCGCCATCTGTTCGTCGGGTATTGCACCGCCGGGTTTGCCGGAACGCTCGAGCATTTTTCTCTGTGATGCCAGCACTTCGGTCAAATCCCGCTGCAAGAAGACAACACGATACTCAAAATCAGCGGGCAAATTGTAAAGCAGGCGATACACCATCTTGACAACTTTACCCGCCGCTCCAGGGACCCACGAAGCATCTTCTTTGGTCTTTTTGACCGGCTCAAATTCATAATATCCTTTGGGATTATCCTCGTCCGCCTTGCGGATATTATCAATCACCGGTTCGATGCCGCCAGCATGGATCGCCTTCATCATCATTGACGTGCCGGATCGCGGCAGCCCTGAAACAATAATTACATAATTTCGCTTATCCATATTTTCCTTTTCCTCATGTTAAACCGTTTGGGGTTTTCGTTTTATCTGTTTAAAGAACTGTCCGACAACGCACGTCAATACACTGGCGACCAATACCAGCAGCCATCCCTTAATGCCCGGATGAGTCAGGCTTAGAACCTTCGCCGCCAACGGCATGTAAACCGCAATAATCAGCAGGCCTACACACGTTGCCAATGCTCCCCAGACAAAGGGATTATTCACAATCTCATTATCAAAGATATCCGTCCTTCGCCCTCGCATATTGAAAATATGCCACAACTGCGAAAGGGCCAGTGTCAAAAACGACACCGTCACTGCCTGCTCTCGCTCCATCCCCATTTTAAACGCCAGGCCGAAAGCAAGCATCGTCGAAAAAGTAATCAACAGCCCGTAGCTGAAAATTGAGGTCCATCCACTTTTATTTAAAATCGGCTCATCTGAAGAGCGGGGGGTTGCTTCCATTACCCCGGGGTTACCTTTCCCCGCCCCAAGCGCCAGAGCCGGAAAGACATCGGTCACCAGATTCAAAAATAAAATCTGCAGCGGCAGAATCGGCAGCGGCGCGTTGACCACCGAAGCGGCAAAAACCACCATGACCTCACTGATATTGCAAGACAACAGATAGACAACGAACTTCCGGATATTCTCAAATATAATCCGACCCTGCTCAACCGCGACAACAATCGTGGAAAACGCATCGTCTTTCAAGACCATGTCCGCCGCTTCACGGGCCACCTGCGTGCCGCGCAAGCCCATGGCAATCCCAATATCGGCCTTTTTTAACGCCGGCGCATCATTCACGCCGTCGCCGGTCATGGCCACCACCGCCCCGGCCTGTTGATGAATCGCAATCAAATCCAGCTTTTGTTTGGGACTGACACGCGCAAACACCGGGGTCTGTCGATATCGCTGCTGCTCTTCAGGCGACAGCTCTTCGATAGGTTTGATGTCTTTGCCAGCAATAACGACATTCTCATCACCATCTGTTAATCCTACGGACGCGGCGATGCTGAGAGCGGTTTTTGGATGGTCGCCGGTAACCATAACAATCTGAATCCCCGCATGTTGACAGGCGCGGATCGCATCGCGGACATCTTCCCGGGCCGGGTCTTCCATGCAAACCAGGCCCACAAATTCAAGATTTTGATAGGGGTCGGCTTCCAGTGAGGCTTCTTCTTTGATTGCCAGAGCCAGTACCCGGTACCCCTTTTCAGCCAGTTCTTCATTTCGCCGCAGCCAATACGATCTCCATTTCTCATCCATCGGTTGAGGACCTGTTTCGGTCGCAACGGTTGAAGCGTCGGCAAGAATCGTCTCTACGGCTCCCTTGACCGCAACCCAGTAACTATTGCCAAACCGGTTGAAGGTTGCCATCCGTTTCGTATCCGAATCAAAGGCGTCCTCCTGCTCTTCGGGGAATTTCTGATTGAGTTTTTCGTAATCAATTGACGCTTTCCGGGCCGCGATCAACAAGGCCACTTCGAGCGGGTCTCCAATGCCCGTTGAATCGCCCTGCTCATTCTTCAGAGATGCATTGCTGCACAGTATGCCAATTTCAAGTGCCTTCGTGATGCGTTCATGGCGAAGCGGGTCAATGGTCTGCCCGTCAATCAAAAATTCCGCGCGGCCCTGTTCATCGAAAGCGGTAATTTTAACATCCTGGTCGGACAAAATCAGGCCGGTTACCGTCATCTTATTTTCGGTAAGCGTTCCGGTCTTATCGGTACAAATGACACTGACCCCGCCCAGTGTTTCCACCGCCGCCAATTCATTGACAATCGCATTCCTCCGGGCCATCCGCATCATCCCACGTGCCAGTGCCAGCGTCGCCACAATCGGAAGACCTTCGGGAATCGCCGCCACCGCCAGTGCAATAGCGGTCTCAATCATCACCATGGGATTCTTGCCGCGAACAATCCCAACCGCGGCGATAATGACAATCAATACCAGCGTCACCCAAAGCAAATTTCGCCCCAGCAGGTCCAGCCGTTTTTCCAGCGGGGTTACCTCATCCTCGGCCTTTTGAACGAGGTCCGTAATGTGTCCCAGTTCCGTTTCCATGCCGGTCGCGGTGACAATCGCCTCGCCGGAACCGCGTGTGATGGCCGTCCCTTTAAAGAGCATGTTCGTACGATCCGCCAATCCCGCAGATTCGTCAATCGGCTCGATTCGCTTGGACACCGGCATAGATTCCCCGGTCAGCACGGACTCATCGGCCTGAAGCTTGCCCGAGACCAGCAGCCGCATATCGGCGCTGACAATGTCGCCGCCTTCGAGAATCACGACATCCCCCGGCACTAACTGAACAGCCGGGATTTCTCGAATCTTCCCATTGCGGCGGACCTTTGCGGTCACCCGTTCCATTTGATGCAGCGATTCCATCGAACGAATCGCTTTTAACTCCATGAAAAAACCGATCGCCGTATTGATGGCAATAACACCGGTAATCGCCAACCCATCCATCCACTCATGGAATGCAAATGACAACAGCGCAGCGGCCGCCAGCAGAATCACAATCAGGCTTTTAACTTGATTCAGCAGGATTTGGCTAAGATGCACCTTTTCGGCCTGGCGAAGACGATTCAGTCCATACAGTTTAACAAACCGCAAAACCTGCCTGTCTTTGAGCCCTTTGTCACGCGCAACATCAAAGTGCTGTAAAATAGCGTCGGTATCCTGTCCCCATGGACTCATAATAACGCTTGCCTTTTCCGGATTCATTCTGTAGGCCTCAATTCCTGTCTCATCATTTCGCGGTTTCAAAACAACAATCTGTCTTTATAATAACGAACGAATATAGTCTGTGTTGCATTCATAATCGGCATGTCTGAAAATACCCCTTTTTCATCGTGATTTCAAGCACATTCACAAATCCTCTTGAAAAGACTGCTCTTTCTGGTACGATAACACCATAAAATTCAATCTTCAGGGATAGACGGATATTATGAAAACATACGAACAGATCAGTGACCGCATCGAATCCGGCAAGGCCGTGGTTTTAACGGCTGACGAAATCGCCGATTACGTGGACAAAAAAGGGCTTCAAGCCGCGGCTAAAGAGGTGGACGTTGTGACAACGGCCACCTTCGGGCCCATGTGCTCGTCGGGCTGCTTTTTGAACTTTGGCCATTCCAAACCCAAAATCCGCATGTCAGAGGCATGGATTCAGGATGTTCTGGTTTATACCGGCATTGCGGCGGTGGATGTGTATCTGGGAGCAACCCAGCTTCGGCATGGTGACCCGGCCAATATGTATCCGCCGGGAGAATTCCGGTATGGCGGCGGCCATGTCATGGAGGACCTTATCGCAGGCAAGTCGCTTCAGTTGTTCGCCCTGTCTTACGGCACCGACTGCTATCCGCTGCGTGAACTGAGGACCTATTTTACTATTCAGGATTTGAACCAGGCCATCATGGTCAATCCCCGAAATTGCTACCAGAACTATAATGTGGCGATCAACAATTCGGACCGGACGATCTATACCTACATGGGCCGGTTGGAACCGAATCAGAAAAATGCCAACTACTGCTCTGCCGGTCAGCTTTCGCCGCTGTTGAATGACCCTACCTATGAAACCATCGGCATCGGCACACGCGTCTGGCTGGGAGGGGCGCAGGGTCATGTTTATGCAGAGGGAACCCAACACGCCGGCGGATGCGAACGAACGCCGGGCGGGGTTCCCGTCGAAGGCGCAGGAACGCTGGCATTGACGGCCGATATGAAACAGATGAAACAGGAGTTTGTCCGCGGCGTCAGTTTTCCCGGTTATGGTGTCTCACTGGCACTGGGTGTTGGAATCCCGATCCCGATATTGAATGAAGACATCCTCAAGCGGACGTGTGTGCGGGACCGGGATATTCTGGCGCCCGTCATTGATTACAGTTCAGATTACCCGCAAAAAACCGGTAATATCATTTGTCAGGTCAACTACGAGCAACTGCGCAGCGGAGAAATACAAATCAACGGCAAAAAAGTACAGGTCGGGTCGCTATCGTCCTACTATAAGGCACTGGAGATCGCCAATCTGCTGGCTGACGAAATTCGACGAGGTGATTTCCAGATTACCAAACCAATCGCCGCGCTGCCGAAAGATAAGACCATGAAGCCGCTTATCAAAAGGAAACAAAAATAATGAGTGAGATGATTACGAAAAAACTCATGTTGTATTTTCCGAAGTGTGAATGCGAGAAACCGATTATCTATCATTTGGTAAAAGATTATGACCTCGTCGTCAATGTCTTTCGCGCGAAAGTGACACCGGAAGAAGAAGGCTTCCTCGTCCTCGATGTCACGGGCACAGAAGCACAGATACAACGCGGTATTGATTTTGTCAAGACCTTCAATGTAACTGTTAATTTCAGCGGCAAAGGCGTCACGCGGGACGAGACAAAATGCACCCATTGCGGCTATTGTGTTCCCTACTGTCCCACCGGTGCCCTGAATATTCTCGACGGCCAAACCCGGCAAGTTGTTTACGATGAATCCAAATGTATCGAGTGCCTGGCATGTGTCCGCGTTTGTCCCTACGGTGCGTGTACGGCGGCGTTCTAAACAAACCGCATGAATCGCAAACGAACCTACAAAACATTTATTCATAAAGAGGCGGTCTTTCGCATCTGCTGTGATTGCTTTGACGTGGTGACACAGGAAATTCTCCGGCAGCGTAAAACACTGGAGGACTATATTCAAACCCAGCCGGATTTTCAGCATGCGATGAAGCCGGTTGAACTGCGGCCCGACGCTCCCGAAGCGGTACAACGCATGGCCCGTGCGGCGGCGCTGGTCGGCGTGGGTCCGATGGCGGCGGTAGCGGGCGTTATGGCACAACTTGCCGCCGAAGCCGGTCTCGGAGCCGGCGCCGAAGAAGCTATCGTTGAAAACGGCGGCGATATTTATCTGCAAACTATCGAACCGGTTGTCATCGGCCTTTTTTCCGGCGGCTCTGAAAAAATTAATCAACTTGCATTTGAATTACAACCCGACAGCACACCCGTTTCCATCTGTTCATCCTCCGGCAAAATGGGACATTCGATGAGTCTGGGACATTGCGATCTGGCAACCGTTGTCGCCAAAGACGCCGCCCTGGCGGATGCGGCCGCGACACACGCCGCAAATCTCGTCAGGAAAAGCGACGAAGTCGAAGCTGCATTAAATCAAATTGTAAGCATTGAAGGCATTGATGGCGTCCTGATTGTCAAAGACGGACACGTGGGACTGGCCGGAAAACTGCCCCCTTTGACCAAAAGAACAACTCCAAACTAACTTAATTCTAAGGAATTAACACTATTTTCCCGCAATGGGCTGATTCCATAATGGCGTGATGCGCTTTGGCGGCCTCGCTTAACGGCAATTCCTGTGCAATCACCGGACAAAGTGTGCCATCCGTAAGCCCCGTTTCAATGGCTTTATAGGCCTGTGTTTTTTCGGCCTCGCTCGCTAAAGAAGACATCGTCCCCAAAATGCTGATTTCCCGTGACATGATATCACGCGGGTCGATTTGGACCGGGCCGCGGCTGCCGATAATCACAACCTGTCCTTTTTTGGCCATTACCGTCAAGTCCTTTCCGAGATTGACATTGGCCAGCATCTCCAAAAGAATATCCACCCCCTGCCCATCTGTAAAATCGAGCACCTTATCGAAATGCCCCGGAACATGATGGTCCAGCACAAGGTCAGCGCCCTGCTCAAGAAGTAACTGACGCCCTTGTTCAGTCCCAGCCGTAGCAATGATTTTGAGACCCGCGGCCTTTGCAAATTGTACCGCCGCAAGCCCGACACCGCCGCTGGCTCCATGAATGAACGCCATTTGACCCGCTGCGGCATGGACACGCTGAAAAAGTGCCCGATACGCTGTCCCATACGGAACCCCTAGCGCCGCGCCTTGAGAAAAGCTGATATTATCCGGCAACGAATGCACCTGCATCCCGTGACACAGGCACTGCTCTGCATACGTTCCGCTAACAGAGCCGGATATAAATATCCGCTGTCCGACGGCAACATGCCCAACCGCCTCGCCAACCTGCCGGACCACCCCGGCCGCGTCAATTCCCGACGTATAAGGAAATTTTCTCGAGCCATACAATCCAGCACGAATGTAGGTATCCACGGGATTGACCCCCACAGCCTTGATGTCGATCAAAATCTGGTCTGCTGACGGAACCGGCAATGCAACATCCTCGATCCGCATCACCTCCGGGGGGCCGAATTCTTGAATCCGTATCGCCTTCATTCTATTTTCCCTCGCCTTTCGTTTGGTTAAAAGAACAGGTAAAACATACACGATTTAATCAGAACTTCAAGAAAAACCACTCTAAATCATCTCTTCCGTACAGTCTTTAGCCGTTCCCAAACGATATTTTCTTGGAAATCCGATGCATTTCTGGTACCCTGTTGTATATACTGTTTGCAGCGTGTCCTTTTTGTATGATTATAGGAGATGGGCATGAAAACAAGATCGGACTACGGGGTATTTCTTTTAGTACTGTTACTTATCAGTTCCGCTGCGTTCGCAACGGCCCTTGACGATTATGTCTCGCTGGCGGATGCCAATTATACATGGAACCAGGTCGATTCGTTAACCCAGTACATCCTGATCTTTATACCCCTCACAACTTCCTATTCGCTTGAGATGACCTCACAGGCCTGGCGCGAACCCAATGAGGTGGACACAACCGTCTGGACCCACTGGGTGACGATCACGAAGCGATACAATGATTCATCGCTAAAAGATACGGCCCTGATCCTGATCAACGGCGGGGATATCAATGAGCCGGCACCCAGCATCGATCCGGCCGTCGACCCGAACAATCAGCAGTTTCGTGATCTTGCTTATGCTACAAATTCGATGATCGTGGAGCTGCGCGGCGTACCCAATCAGCCGCTGCAGTTTGCCGACGAAGGTTTCACACGCAGCGAAGATGAGATCATCGCGTACAGTTGGGACAAGTTTCTCAACGGCAGCGACGATTTCTGGCCGGTGCAGTTGCCGATGGTCAAGTCCGTCATTGCCTGCATGGATGCTGTTCAGGAATTTGACCCCACGATCCAACACTTTGTCCTGGCCGGCGGCTCCAAACGCGGCTGGACGGCATGGCTGACGGCGGCGGTTGACAACCGCGTCACCGCCATCGCCCCCATCGTCAGCGACCTGCTGAACATGCGGCGAAGCTTTGCACATCAGTGGTCCTGTTATGGTTTCTGGGCCGATGCGCTGAGTCCCTATGAGGACATGGGCATTTTCGACTGGTTTGATACCGCAAGAGCCGATGAGTTGGTGACCATTGTCGATCCCTATGAATACCGCGACCGGCTGAACATCCCGAAGTTTATTGTGACTGCGGCTGGTGACGATTTCTTTGTACATGATTCCATTCAGTTCTATATTGACGACCTGTTGGGCGAAACGTATGTACGCACGGTGCCGAATACCAACCATTATCTCGACGGCGCCTTTCAGGAGGTCTTTGAAAATATGGTGCCGTATTATGATGCGTTCTTAAGAACCGACCCTCGTCCGCAGTTTGACTGGACATTAAATGATGACGGCTCAATGACCGTGACGACAACTGGTACTTATACTCCGGACAGCGTTCTCTTGTGGCAGGCGGATAACCCAACCGCGCGTGATTTTCGACGGGTCACCATCGGCGATGCCTGGACGTTCACTCCGCTGAGCGAAGATTCGCCCGGTGTATATATCGCCGACCCCGGTGTGCCATTAGTTGGCTGGCGGTCCTATTTTATCGAGTTGGTCTATGATTACGTAACACCCTCGACTGGCATCAGTGATAAGGACTATCACCTCACCACGGAGATGCGCGTTGTGCCCGAGGTGCGCCCATTCGAGGCGGACTTAACTCGTGACCGCCTGACCGATGCGGACGATTTGGGAGTATTGGCGGATAGATGGCTGACCGATACACCATATTATGACATCATGCCGCGACGCACCGGCGACGGGATCATCAACCTGTCCGAAATGAGCGTTTTTTCGCTGCACTGGCTGGAAAGTAATTAAATACTGATTTCCCATTTCAACCCATGCCGAAAGCAGTATACAAAGTTATTGACACAAAAAGCAGGTTCTGCTATAGTCCCCAAATCTCAAGCGCCCGTAGCTCAATTGGATAGAGCATCGGTCTTCGGAACCGAGGGTTGGGGGTTCGACTCCCTCCGGGCGTGTTGCTTATTTTGCCATAAAACAGTGGTTTTGTGCCCTTTTACGGCATTCTTCGGATTTGAGATTTCACCCATCGCACCCAGAACCCCACCCCCGTTTTATGCCGTTTTATGCCGTTTTGTGCCGCTTGACGCTGACGGATGCGTGATAGTTGCGTGATGAGTTCCACCCCCAAGACAAGCCGATCCAACCGCATCCACACAGACCGGATCCGTCCCCGTCCTGACTGCCCTTTGTGGTCTGAGATCCGGTCGATCCACTGGTGCAACTCCGGACAGTCCTGTCCGTTCTTGCATGACGAGATCAGTCTCTTCAGATTAGAATCCAGTGACTGTGCAGACCCTTTGTCCGTCCCGGCACAGACCTAATGTTCCTTCCGGTTATGATCATAAAATGTCACATACCATGATCTGCTTGTTTTATTGTTTCGTTTGAGTTTTCTGACTGCCATAGTCTACTCCCATCATGTCATTAACAGTTGTTGACCGCTCTTTGTGTTTATGAATAATTTCGGCAATGAATTTTATTATAATATCAAGAATAGCCGTTATGCATCCAGCTATAACTAATGACCAAAATGCAATAACAATAAATCTAACCCATAAATATTCTTCATATGAAGACTCCCAGAGTCCCGCTGCTCCCAGAACATTAAAAGCCATGACTGCCATGGTCAACTCCTGTATAATCTTCCCCTGTTAGATCTTTAACATTTTCTGACTTTTTCTTGTTCTGTCTTTTCGAACGAACAATAACTTCTATTACGCACAGAATCACTATCAGTATAACATATGCATAGATGACAATATCAACCCATTCAGGCCAATCATCATATAATCCTGCCAATCCCAGAGAAGCATTAGACATGTTTTCAAGCATCACATTCTCTTTCATTCTTTATTTTTCGTTTGAGTTTCCTCACTGCCATGATCAACCCTCACTTGACCGTTCCTCTGGTGTCCGCTTTTTAAATTCACTACTTATCGAATGTATATTCTGTTTTTCGTCCGGCAATTTGCACCTCAAAATATGGATGTTACTCTTCGCAGAAAAATCCTGCAACAAATTCATTGACAGGGGTTTGCCGTATTTCATCATATGTGCCAACTTGCTGAATTCTACCGAAATTTAAGACACAGACCTTGTCTGCCAAAACCCTGGCCTCCCGATGGTCATGTGTTACATAGACGGCCGTAGCGCCAAGTTTTTTTAATATTTCTTTTATCTGTTTTCTTGCGGTTTTTCTCAACATCTGATCGAGATTACTCAGCGGTTCATCAAACAAAAACACCTTTGGTTCTCGAACAATCACTTTTCCCAGTGCGGCCCGCTGTCGCTGGCCTCCAGATAACTGATACGGTTTGCGTTCTAGTAAGTCTTCGATTTCCAGCATTTTTGCCGTATGAAGCACTTTTTCGGCAATCAGTTCTTTGGGGGTACGCTGCATTTTCAGAGCGAAGCCCATGTTTTCAAAAACCGTCATGTGCGGGTACAGCGAATAATGCTGAAACACCATCGCAACGTCACGCTCTCTCGGTTCTTTGTTGTTGACCAATTCATCGTTAAGGTAAATATCGCCACTGGTTGCGTTTTCCAACCCCGCAATCAATCTAAGAATCGTTGATTTTCCGGCTCCGCTCGGCCCGAGAAGTACCATCGTCTCGCCCTCTTTGACCTCAAGATCAACATCGCAGACGGCTTGAATCCGTCCGTCGAAAACCTTGTTGATTTTCTCTAAACATACCTTGCTCATAAATATCGCATCATTTTCAAAAAATCCTTTTACGCAAATTGGCTTTTGTACGCCACAGGCATACGATTATAGCAAGTAAATGAAGTGTTGCATAGACGATTAATAGCGTCGGAAGACTCAATATATGATAACGACGAGGGTCAAATGTATTTTCTATGATATCCAGAACAAGACCGGGCGGCGTTAGCACCCAATATAATTCATTTAGGTCATGAATATCAATGTGAATAAGACGCTCAATGGGTCGTAATGTTCTGTAAGAAAGTTCTTCAAGCATCAATAGTATTCCAGGGATTGCGGCCCATAATATCGCAACCAACGATAGATTGCAGATGACCGCCGTTGTTGAATGTTTGAATCGACTACTAAAATAAAGGCCGGAAGTGATTACAAAGCCGATTGCTATTGATAATACGAGTATCAGCGTAAAAAACATGGAAACAGGATTACCGGCCACATAGGCAACCATATAATAAATCAGCAAAAAAGGCAACCAAACAATGATGATGCGTCGCAGAATACCGATGATTTTCCCGCTTAAGATCTGAGTGTCCGAATAGCATGTGGTCAAAAGAATCAGCCATGTGCCGGATTCTTTTTCGGCTGTAATATAAGTAGCTGGAATGATAATTGTAAAAAGAATAGCCAATGTTATTATGCCGAAAACTGTGCCGGCAAGGACAATACCGAATAAATCTATACTTTCAAACAGCAATACCAAGAAAACACTGATAACAAATGCGCCCACCATCAATATCAGAGCAATAAAGACTACTTTTCGGAATTTACCGAGAACCGGGTGCAGAAATTCTTTCCAAATCATTCCGGTTCCAATGGTGCGCTGGATCATAGAATGGAGGAAGAACGGACGGCGAAGCCAATAGGTTTTGGATTTAAGAGGAGGCATTTTGTAACTTTTTCTGGTTTTCTTTGGGACCAGATTCTTTAAGGACATTTTTCGCACAAATATACATGAAATGAATAAAATACCAAGAGCCAACAACAGCAACATGCCGGACTGAACAAGCCATTTAATGGAAAACTGGCCCGATGAAGCATTGAACAAGTCGTCCGTTGTCATTGCCATCATAACATAAGGATTCGTAACATGGACAATTTCTTCAGCAATATTGTCAAATTCTATCTTAAACATTCCTCCCCAAAAAGAAACACTGTCAAGGGCCTCTCCGCCCAGGTATATCGTGAACGGAAAAAGTATAAAAATAATCGCCAGCGTGATGACGGTGAAAATTACCACCACATAGGCGCGTCGGAAAAGAATCGAATAAAATAAGCTCACGGCACTAATAAAGAAAACGGTACTTAGCGTCAAACAAAGTGCTTTGATCAAATATAACCAGGGGATTCCGCCAAAAACGCGAACTATCGCAAGCAAAGGAAAACTAATGCCCAGTAAAATAAAAATCTGCCAAAGCCGACTGGACAACTTTCCCATAATAATCTGAAACGATGTAATGGGTGTTGTCATTAAAACATACAACGTCCGGTTGTATATTTCTGAGTTGATTGCGGTACTACAGATAACAATTGCGACAAGCTGAGCACCAATGAACTGAAACCACGCGACAGACGTAACGATTATCTTTGAGGCTTCGGCCATCCGTGAGATATTATAAACCACGGAATTAAGGGTATACGTAACCGCGACCCACACCATCGCCATCATAACCATCAGAAGAATAAGATAAAATGACCGTAAAAAGTAGAACCGCTTTCGGCGACTGGCAACACGAAGTTCCTTGTTGAAAATCGGCCCTGTTAACCAGTACAACGTGAAAGGCCTGACCACTTTGTTGAATATCTCTGTCATTGATCGTTTTATCCTGAAACATTAAAGATGTATTTTCGCATGGATGATCTCGCCAGAAAGAGAAAAATAAATCCGGCAACACCATATACAATGGCCGGGATCAGATTGACGCCCATCATAATCAGGCTGAACATCCAGCCTTCCTCTTCCATTCCAATCCCGACACTCATTGCAATCAAAGCCAAAGGGCTGAAGTTTATCGAACAGGGACACAGCATCCATAGTACAATTGGCACTAAAAATGTTGCCGCCATGGCCCCGGTTGTTGTTTTGAGCCGCATGCCAAAATAAGCACCCACTCCAATCAAAAATAGAACCGTTGGAATAATCGCTATTGCAACTCCTAAAATTGCAGCCGGATTCAGAACAAAGCAAACCGAAAAGATCAATACGTCACCAAAAATAATAATCCAGAAAAACGATGTTTTCCACAAAATCGCCTTCGTCTTCATCTTTAAAATTTCACGGTCTTCAATGGGCGTTGTCAGAAGAATTGGCCATGCCCGTGACTGCTTTTCCTTCGAAATGCTCAGTGCTGAAAGGGTTGCCGTCCGCAGAAAGGCGAACAAAGCCAAAATCGTTACTAAAACCGCATGAAAAACAGGATTGGTTAGAACTTCAAAATACGCCCCACAAAAATACACGACAACAATTGCACTGATCCATGCAATTAGTCTTGCTCGCGGTCCCATTAAGTGTTCTGATTCGCCCACCCTCATCTCTTTCCATAAAATCGGATTACCGGAAACCTCAACGATTCCTCTGGTGGAAACGGCATTACTCTTATCCTTCGCGAAAATGGCACGGATTCTCCTCATTTTGGATGCCCTACCGACTCGATTTGCTGATAAATTCAACATGGTTTTTCTAAGTCGAATTGTTGACAACAAAATAACAGCCAGAAACACCAGGGTAATAATCAAGCAGTGAGTCCCCCAACTAAAAACCGATGCTCCTTGTGGATTGCTGGTCATCACAGACGTCGTAATTTCGGCCATGGCGAGAAAGGGATTCACGATTTCCAACAAGTGGCTTGCTTGAGACAGCCATTGCCAATTACGATACTGGTTGAGCGCACCGACTAAGCCGGGAAGTAATCCAAAAACAAATAAACCTGTAAACAATATCCACCCGATTACTTTATAGGACTGCCGCGTTCGTATCGAATAATATAAACTTATGACACCGAAAAGGCAGGTTGTCGTCAGCGTAATACACAAGGAAACGATGACATAATCCCACGGCACGCCGCCAAAAACCCTAATAATTGCAAACAGAGGCAATGTGATTCCCGTTAACAACAGAAGTTGAAAGAGACTGCCGAACAATTTTCCCATCACAATCTGCAGCGATGTGATTGGTGTTGACAGGAGAATCTCCAATGTTCGTTTATTGATCTCGCGGCTGATTGAATCGCTCAGCATCACGGTGGCCAACAGCGGCATAGAAATAAACTCCAGCCATATGACCGCAGCGACTACGCCCCGGGATACAATTGACATGCGCATGGCTGTGAATGCCACAGATTGGCCCATCGAAGCAAAAACCGTCGTCGTCAGCCATGTCCAAGCAATAAAAAGCAGCAAAAAACCGATAAAGATCATTCGCAATAGATAATAGCGCTTACGCCGGCTGCTGGCCCGTAGCTCCCTGTCGAAAATGGGCCCTGTCAGTCGGCTGAGAATGCGTATATTAAATGTTTTGTCCATTACCCCAGCCAATCCTTATCTGAAAGCATATTTTCTTAGCGAGCGTTTTGCCCGTCGCAGAAAAAACAAACCAGCCGCAATATCGACAAATGGGCGAATATAGAATGATAACATATAAAACCCCATGACTGATGACAAAAAGGTTGGAATAAGCATGACAACATAACGCAAAAAATACCACATCAGATATCCCAACAAACCTGCAACTAAGGCTGCTGTACTGGATTTTAAACGGACGCTCAAATAGAGCCCGAATCCAATGATAAAGATGAGATTACCAATCACACTTAAAACCGAAAAGACGGACATCGCAACAACGCCTCCCGGACCAAAATTCACATCTTTATAGACAAACATACTGTAAATAACTAATGCCGAAGCAGCGTTAATCGTTAAGACCGCCCACCCCACATAGTTAGCCCTATACACAGATTTTGCCTTTGCTTTTATGATTTGACTGCTTTTGATTGGGCAACATAGAAGACCACTGAGGCTTTTGTTTTCTTTTTCTTTCGTGATCGCTGTTGAAGCACCAACCATCGTTCTGATAAATACGATCAACCACACCGTCATAGAGTACGTTCTGAAAACAACCCCCCCAAAACCCGCTTTGTCGAAACACAAGCAAACGTAACCTGCCGCAAAACCGATTATCAACAGGATAAATAAAATCAGTTCACGTAAAGAATGATGTGCCCGGGTATCCGGTAAATTTCGGAGCTCAATCGGGTATCGGAATTTTTGTCCCAATAAGAAGTGTTTGAATCGAAACCAATAGCTATTTTGTTTGCTGTTATTTTCAAATGCGAAGGTCAGAATTGACTTGCGAAGTCCGATTACTGTACCGGTTGCAAAGACAGTTGAAATGGCCAGCATGATCAGGCAGTGTGTGCCCCAGGGAAATGCCTTTCCTGTCGCCATGGCCCCGGTTATTTGAGGAAAGCTGACCTCGTACATGGCCGCCATCGGATTAGCCATCAGCAGCCATACTCCTTTTCCGGAAGTAGATGACAAAATCGCAATCAGCGATGGTCCCATCGCATAGTAGATGCAGATAAACGTAATCATGATAAGAATAACTGTGTATGGGCGCTTGACTCGGCCGGAACAAAAAAGTGTTAATGTGCCCGTGAAAATAACGGCTGTCATTGTGATTGAAAAACTCGAAATAAGATATTCCCAGTGTATACCCCCAAAAATATACACAATTGACAGGGTTGACAATGATAGGGCCAGGATAAGGGCAAGTTGGAACAGTTTGCTCAAAAGCTTTCCCATGACAATCTGTAAAGTTGTGATTGGCGTTGTCATCAGAACATTCAGTGTCCCCCGATTCATCTCATCACAAATGGCATTGCTGAAAAACAAGACCGCAGCAATCTGTGAAACAATAAATTGAAACCAAACGACAGTAATAATCACTGTTCTGCCAACTTCAGCCATGCGTGAAACATTATAAGACGAACTTTGCAAACCAAGAGAAGCGTTTTTTGCCAACCATGCCGTTATTACAACGATTGCCATAATAACAAGGTATAAACTTCGCAGAACGTAATACCGCTTGCGCCGGCTGCAAACCCGCAATTCCTTTTCGAAGATGGGGCCGATTAGCCACATCAGCCATTGGGCTGGAAACGAGACCGACGTTAATCTGTTCATCTATACTATTTTCTTTCTTAATCGTATTTTTGTAATAACCAGAAAAACAACCCCGGCTGCTATATGAAGTGACCCAACAGCCGTTAACATGATCATTGTCTTAATAAAATTCATCTCTCCCCCGATTTTCCAATGATAGATTAACTGGCTCCAAAGTTTTCCTGCGTGAGATGATCCACCTGTTGAATTCAAAATCTCTCCCAAGTGATAAAATGGATTCAGCATGATCACTGCCTCGATCAGATCATCACCCAAATGCATTATTTCACCAATAAGAACTGCCAACAGAGGAATTCCTCCCCAGATGAGTGCCACAAAAATCAAATTGGCAATCACCGCACTGGTTGTATGTTTAAACAGGCAGCTAAACAGTACACCGGAAGAGGTTGCGAAGAAAACTAAAGGAACAATAATCGTAATAATCTGCGGCAATGCAGCGGGATGGATATAAGTGCTTGTGAAGAAGATAGCATGTAAAAAAAGAATGGACCAGAACGGCGCACTTCTTCGAAAAACACCAATTACTTTGGCCGCAATGATCTGCCAGTCTGTAACTAACGTACTTAACAATATCGGCCATGTTCGGCTGTTTTTCTCTGAGGTAATTGTCGTAGCCGCAAAGGTCGCAGTAAAAAAAAGGCCTGAAATAGAAAAGATCATGCCATACATAATATGACAATCAGCTTCGTCCAGAAAATTCTCCTGTTCAAAAATGTAGTAGGAAATCAGAATACTCCCCGCGATCAGGATAACAGAAAGAGTTTTTTTGACAACCCCCATATTAAACGTCGATGACCGTAGTTCTTTCCACAACAGCGGCGGACCTTTGACACGACGAATCTTATCCATTTTCGTGAACAAGAAAAAGCCTCTCTTCTTCTTAATACGATCCAGCTGTCCGCAGGCCTGCAGCAACGCTTTTTTTCGTACCACGATAACCGCGCGTAAAAACAAGAGAGCCGAACCTGTCAGCATGAACAAACAATGCCAGCCCCATCCGAATGTACTAAACGGAATGGAACGGGGGCTGAACAACTCTTGTACCAGTACCTGCATGATAAGCAATGGATTTGCCACCATGACCCATTTGAATACAGCGTTTTCCTTGACATCAAAGTGTTCAATTACAATCCAACCTAAAAATAACGGCAAAAATAAATACAGCAATAGCAATGCCAGAACCGTCCGTATAATTGCAATATAGGCATGTTTGTCATGAATGGAGAAATTCAGGGTGAGCATCCCGGCAAAAATGACAGCCATCAGTGTAATACAAAAACTTATTAACAGGAAATTCCACGGGACACCGCCAAAAACTCTGACGATCCCAAGGATGGGCAGCGTCAGACATAGAAGTAAAGTAATCTGCAACAGCTTACTAAAAATCTTGCCTGCAACAACATGCAATGTACTGATAGGCGTAGACATAAGAACGCCCAATGTTTTGTGGTACACTTCATCACTGATGGAGTTACTCAACATAACCACCGAAATTATCTGAGCCAGATAAAACTGAATCATCACCACAACACCAGTAATCACCAATCCAACCTGAGACAGTCTGGATATCTGGTAACCAATACTGTTGCTCCGTAAGCCAATTTCCTCCGCCCAGATTAAAGCCAGCACAAGCAGCAAGATAAGCAGATACGCCACCCTCAAAAAATAATTCCGCTTGCGTCTGCTGGATATCCGCAGTTCTTTATCGAAAATCGGCCCTGTTAGCCATGACAAGGTTGTTGCTTTCCAAAAAATGGTTGCCATTGCGTCTCTCATAAATGTATCTCTTTTCGGTCAATGAACCATTCCCTTGGTTAATTGCAGGAATGCATCATCCAACTTCATTTTCTCGGGCTCAATGGATATGATATCAACATTTCCATGCACCAGTGTTTTGGCAACCACACTTCCGGCAGTCTGGCCGTCGGTGAAGTTTACGAGTAGATATGATTTCTGTTCTGTCACTTTTTCAATCTCAGGGACAGCATTCAGTAATTCAATGGCCTTTTGCTTGTGCTCATGGAACACCGTAACACGTACCTTGGAATGAGTCCCCAGTTTTTTCCAGATTTCCTCCAGTGTCCCGCTGAACACAAGTTGTCCATGCTCAATAATCCCCACATAGTCACATATTTCCTCGAGTTCACTAAGGATATGGCTGGAAATCATGATTGTTTTGCCCATTTTTTTCAGCTCACGCAGCAACTCACGTATTTCGATTCGTGCCCTGGGATCAAGACCACTGGCAGGTTCATCCAGAATCAGTACCTTCGGATCATGGATAAGAACTCTGGCTAATCCAAGCCGCTGCTGCATCCCTCTGGAAAGGCTGTCAACAGCTGCATTTTTTTTGCCCACAAGATCTGTTAACTCAAGCACGCCTTCAACAATAGACTTTCGTTGTTTGGAAGGAATGTCAAATGCCGCCGCAAAAAACTCAAGATACTCAAAAACTTTTAAATCATCATAGACACCCATAAAATCCGGCATGTAGCCAACGGTTCTTCTGACCTCCTTGCCCTGGGTTAAAACGTTTTTTCCATTAACAAACGCCTGGCCGCGGGTTGGCTCCAGAAGCGTAGCCAGGATTCTCATGGTCGTTGTCTTGCCGGCACCATTGGGACCAATGAAACCATAGATGTCTCCCTGCCCAATTTTGAGGTTCAAGTTCACCAAGGCCTGAAGCTCACCGTAACATTTTGTTAAATTAGTTATCTCTATCATGTTTGCTTCCCCTTACAATTCATCTGGAAATACTACCAATCTGTACAATTTACGATTGACATAGCCACATTCTTTGTCTTTGATTTGAATCGTCGGCTCCTTTGTATTCATCTCTGCACATACAACTGCCGCCCCTCGCTCAATCATTGCGATAAGGGCTTTTGTCCTGTCTAAGCTCCCCTTTGCAATATAGGATTCTTCTGTGTTTAGTATTGGGTTATTAAACTTTATTGTCTCGCGATAATTCTTGTCGCTATCGATGTGCCAAACCTGCTTTTTCTTAAGGCCGCCTTTGAAAGTCTTTGTTGTAATCGGCTCAAGGGCATCAAATTCAAAAACACGGTTATCAGAAAAAACAATATATCCTTTTTCCAAACGCGTATCTGACAGATTCGAAACCTCAGCAATAATTTGATTCTGCTGTCTCGTTACCGTTGCTCGGATCGGAAAACTTTCAACCGGCTCTTCGCATAACAAACACTGCATTGTCCAGATATTCACAGGTAACGCATAAGGGATATTCGCACCATCATACTGCGTGCAGTAAACATTCCGAGTTGCGCCCTGTCCTCCTCGATAAGAATAGATTTCCCTCTGCTCAGGTGAGATTGCGGACCACCACTGTTTATTGTTGATCCCGTCGAGTTGATATTTATCGCTCTTGGGTGCAAACAGTCCCGCATGGGTTGACGACCATGTCGAATCTTGTGTCGTAATGGAATCCGTTACTGTAACAGAACGGTATTGAAGTTCACCGCTTCGTAATACCTGCACACCGTAATAGGCTCCGACCGTAAAAACAGTAATCCAAAAAGTACAGGTCAGCCATGTCAATGGCTGTCTGTCCAGTTTTTTCAATACGATGTAGTCCACTGGACCCAGCAACACCGCCAGCAGTACCAGCAACAGGATTACCCACCAGATACTCAAAGGTCGCATCTGCGGAATATTTAATAAATATCCCATTACAGCATTACTGCCTGCCTGCTCAAGCCCAATCCCATAGCGATTCGGATAATAATCATAATTATGTTCCTCCTCTTCAGTGTTCATATTTGGTATAATGTCCCGAACAGACATTACCTGAATCTGCTGTAGATCATATTGAAACTGATTATAATTGTAAGACTCATTTTCAGTTTTCTCGGGCAACTCAGGTTGTTGGTCCCTAATCACGGAATCCACAAGAACTAAGGAAAGCAAATTAATCCAAAATTGTGGTAATTGATGATTCGCAGCCTTTTCCAGTGTCGAGGGATCAAACGAAAGCATGCCAATTCTTCCGAATCCACAATATCCGATTCCCAAAAGGGCAGTGTCCTGTTCAGTACTTACAAAATCGCAAAGTCTGGAATCATTTGATCTGATGGGCCATGCAATAACTTCTTCGGGCTTTTCGAGCTTCAGTTTGATGATATCGGCGGTTGCCGGCGGAATCGTATATTGTTCTGAACTCAGAACTTCAAACGGCAGGCAAGATGCCAACGGATTGTCTTGCGATAATGGATGCGATGATAAGATCAGCAATACCTTTCCTCCATTGCGAACCCACTGCTCAATGGCCTTCAATTGGTTTGCATTACACTGACTCATGTCGGCGTCATAAAGTACCAGAATATCGAGTGCGCAGTACCCCGTCCAGTCCCAAGGCAGTTGCACAGGAAGCTTGTCTTTGACAAAGACCCTGCCAATGGAACGACCATATTTACAGGCTGCTTCCTCTTCTAGCTTAAGAATGCCAAACTTTCTTTGCCCGACGAGGCCCACCAAGAGGTCATTTTCACCGAGTGAATGTAACACTTGTTTGTTTTGGGAGTAATCCCAAAGATTGTAAGACTTTGACCAAACTGTTTTTCCCTTCGGAGTGGAAATGCGGACCGAGCACTTCTCTGCTCCGTAAGCAAATTTTGTGACCAAAGGAATGTTCAATCGCACATTTGGCGTCAATACAAACTCATGATTGATGATCAGATTATTCAGGCCATCTTGTTGTGCGGAAATTGAAAGCACTCCCTGGAAAGGTTCGGTGAGTGTGCTAGTGATACCGACATTGACGGTTGTCCACTGCATGGGCCGATAGTAACCATCCCACCCAAAGAAGCAGTCAACATTAAATATGATATCTTCACACAGTCCAGCACCACAGCATAAAATAAGTATCTGGGTTAGTACAAACACTTTCTTGACCATTTTCGCTCCCGAAAAAAATCTGTTCTATAATCGAATTTTAGAATTATACACAAACCATTCCACGAAAACCAGCAACAGAACTGTTGCGACGATATAAGGCCATATCGCTAAATTAAACCGCTTAATCTCAACTTCGCTGGCTTTGATATCCTGCCCGGTGACCGTCAGTTGTGCTTGCGGGCGGATATTGCTTTCTTCCCTGTTCAGCAAATTCACCGCGAATAGTCTGGGGTCGGAATCAAGCATTTCAAGGTAATATAAACCCACTCGCTCCATTATAGGAAGATGTAATTTCCCGCTTTCTGTTACAATAATTTTTTCATTTTCATAGATAGGGCCATAAAATATCCCCTCAGTGCCTGCTTTAAATCCCTGTAAAATCATCGGTTCGGCCACGTTTAACTCTGTCTTTTCGCTAAGTCCCGCTTTTTCGGCAAGATAGGAAATTGAATTATAAACAAACATGACAAATCCGGGTTCAAACGGCCAGTTGCTTTCCATAACATCAAATCCTACCAGGATAAAAGTGCTGTTGTTCCTTTGGATAAGCCCGATAGCCGGAGCATGGTCAAACTCCGCCAGCAGTTCAGCATCCCGCGGCAAGTTCATTTGGTAATATTTGCCGACAAATAAATTCTCCATATTCACATGGTTTAGCACAGGGTGCTTAGCTCGATAATCAACAACAATCTGATTTTCATCCTGCTTAACAATTTCAACGTCGATTCCTTCGGGGGCCTTTCCGAAGACGAGATAAGAACCTCTTGCGACTTTTTGTCCGTCGTGCTGATCCAGGACAACAATATCGTAAGGTCTTGCCAGTTCCATCATTTCGCTATCCATCAGTGAAAATTCTTGCGGAGTACATTTATACAGTTTGACCTGCCGACAGGCCTTAAGGGCAGACTCAAGTACCCGGTTGTCGTTGGTCACAAGTAGGGCCTTGACGTCTTTGGGAGCTGAAATAACAGCCCATGCAACATCATCAGCCACTAAAGAATCCTTTCTTAGCTGTCGCAGTTCAATGACCCCGTCTTCCAGAGATGAAATATTGAAGTCGACACTGATTTGTCCGTTTTTCTCTTCTTTTGTGAGCGGGTCAACACTTTTTCCGAGAATTGTAATGTTTTTCACCGTTTTTAAGTCACCGTTAATACTCAGTTCCAACTCGGTACTAACGGTTGAGTCATTGTAATTTGTCAGTATCGCAAAAACATTCACCTGTTCGGCATCCTCAAATGACCGTCTCGCTTTCATTGATGTAATCGCAACATTATCCGAGGAAGTTCCAATGGCTTGATAGATCATCTCGTCTTCTGCGATTTTGAGATTCTGAACGTCCTGGATACCGCCATCGCTGAAAAGTAAGATCTTGGCGGTTTGCTCAGAGCTGCGGTTATTCGATTCAATATCAGGTGTTTGGCAATAAGCTCTTGCCAGCACGAGGCCCTGTCCCAGATTGGTACCGCCGTCACCGGGTCTTATCTGTTCAATCGAATTGACCAATTGTTCTTTGTTTGAGGTAAAGTTGCAGACAACCTTGGCGTTGTCATTAATCGTTACGATCATGACCTGTGCCGGTTGACGCTTGAGGGAAAAAAAGGACCCCTCTGTCAAAGACCGAACAAAAATCACTGCCTGTTCTTTTGCATATTCCAGCCTGCTCGGCTTGACATCCGAGGCATTCATGCTTGCGGAATTATCGATTAGCAAGACGTATCGTTGTGTCTTTAAGGAATGCAACGATAAGACGGGGCCTGCCAGTGCCGCCAAAACAGCAAGCAACATCAGAAGCTGGAGAAACAGCAGAATGTTACGCCGCAACCGTTGAAACGGCGCATTAACCTGCAAGTCCTGCACGGCCCGCTTCCAGAGAAGCGTACTGGACACAACTTTATCCTGCCGCTTAAGCTTTAAAAAGTATAGCAGCAAAAAAAGTGGTACCGTAATCAGGCCCGCATATAATGCTGTTAATGGACTCAGCCAGTTCATTCTATATCATATTCCTTATCTTAACAGTCTTATCCGTCTTAAGTAATTTAAGACCAGTAATTCCACTGAATCCGATGATTTGGCAGGCACATAGCTTGCCCCGTTTCGAGTACAAAAATCCTTCAGTTCGCTACAATAGGCGGATAGATTTCTTTTGTAATATTTTATCAGTGCTGTACTGATTGTCACCTCAGCGACGTCAGCATCTTCAATGTCCACCAGCTTTAAATCACCGGTAAGGTCCGGTTCAAGCTCCTGCGGTGAAAGGACCTGAATGGCATAGAGGTCATACCCACGGCCAACAATCCGTCGCAATGCAGACTCATAACCTTCTTTAAACAGGAAATCCGACACTAATATCATAATCCCCGAACCGGCCTGAGAAGCCGCCAATTGCTTACAAACATTCTCAAAGTCTGTTGCTCCCTCGCAGTCAGCGTCCAGTAGCAACTCGGCCATATTAGATAAATAATTCCTTCCTCGCATATATTTCAACTGGTTGACAATGCCAAGATTAAAAGTGCTTAATGTCATCCTGTTATTATTGACAAGGCTGACATATCCTAATGCTGCCGCCAATTTTTTGATAAATTCAGATTTAACGGGTTGACCGTAATTGACAGAACCACTGATATCAATGGCAATATGAACCGTTAAATCCTGCTCCTCCATAAATAGCTTTAAAAACAATTTCTCTAGCCGGGCATAAATATTCCAGTCCACAAACCTTAAGTCGTCACCGACAACATAAGGACGATGATCGGCGAATTCAATGCTCTGACCTCTGCGTTTGGATCGTCTCTGGCCCTGCAGTTTCCCATGGAGAATTTTTTTGCTCAAGACGTCCAAAGAATCCAGCTTGGCCATAAAATCAGGATCCAGCAGTTCAGTTAATTTTTTTCTGCGATTACTCACGGCGTCTATCGACTTTCCTTACTATTCGTTAGTGACTGATTGTTTCGGCTGAGGTTGGGATATCACTGATAATCTGATTTAAAACATCATCATTGGAAACCCCTTCGGCCTGCGCTTCAAAGTTTAACAGAATACGGTGCCTCAGTGCCGCCAGACAAGACTCTCTTATATCGGAAAAGCTGATATGGTATCGTTCATCCAACATTGCCCGGACTTTTGCGGCCAATATAATGGACTGCACGCCTCGCGGAGAAGAACCAAACCGAATATACTGATTGGTAATATTAGCGGCATACTCACCCTGTGGATGTGTTGCCAGAACAAGCCGAATAGCATAGTCCTGCACATGGTCAGCGACGGCAACGCGCCGGACCAAATGCTGGGCTTCCATAATTTGTTCTGTATTGAGAACCGCTTTAGCTTCCGGATGTTCAGCAGTCGTGGTTCGATTCAATATCGTTGCCAGTTCATTCCGGTTACTATACGGAACCAGTAACTTGAAGAAAAAACGGTCGAGCTGAGCTTCCGGCAAAGGGTAAGTTCCTTCCTGTTCAATTGGATTCTGTGTTGCAAGTACAATAAACGGTTCCGGTAGTTTGCGGACCGCTCCGGAACTGGTTACCGAATGTTCCTGCATGGCTTCAAGCATTGCCGACTGTGTTTTGGGTGTCGCTCGATTGACTTCATCGGCAAGTATGATTTGTGCAAAAATCGGCCCTTTCTGGAACTCAAAGAATCGCTTGCCGCTGCTTTTGTCTTCAATCAGCATGTTGGTCCCGATGATATCGGCCGGCATTAAATCCGGCGTAAACTGGATTCTTGAAAAGTCCAGCGACAACGCCTGACTTAAGGTTCTAACCAGTAATGTCTTGCCAAGCCCTGGAACGCCTTCTAATAATACATGACCGCCGCAAAACAAAGCAATTAACACATTATCAACAATGTCTCCATGCCCCACAATGACTTTGCCAATTTCACTTCTGAGCTTTTCAAACATCAATCGAAATTCGTGACATTTTTTCTCAACATCTTTTATCGTCTCTGACATTTTCATATCTCCCGGAATTTGAGTTAATTCTTTTGATCTTCGTTTTTATCAATTGCCTTTTTCTTCGCCTTCAGAAGCTGTTGAATGTGGCTTTCTGCAGGCGGTTCTGTTTTTGGAGTTGATTTCTTTTCTTCTGCCGGCGGCGCTGCGACTTTTTTCTTTTGCAGACCATCCTCAAATGGTAATGATTCGACAACGTCGGCTTTTGCCTCATACCGTTTCTGTCGAATCTGTTTTTCTTCTTGATGTTCAAATTGTTTTTGAACCTGTTTCCGGGTCTTCTTGAGTTGTGCCAAGGTTTTTTGTGAGTCAGAATCTTCTTGGCTTCTCACGACTAAAGCGGCAAGCTTTTTCATCCCGGACCTGAAGTCAATCACAATACGACGAACAGCAACATCAAACAGAAAAACAACCAGCCATAATATCAACAACGGCCTGGTTAGCGGAATTTGTGTTTTTGGAAACTGAACACCGGTTGAGTCGAAAAGATTCGCAGATTGCGGTTCACTGTCAATTATTCGTCCGCCGGAGATTTCATGAACTTTTTTTAACAGTCCAATATTGTCCGTTAAATCACTAAACTCCGGCGCGAATGGAACTGTAAAAGGTGCTTGCATTAAAAGTTCTTTTTGTCCTTCGCCAATCTTCTTATATCGCAGGTTCAGCAGATAGCTACCTGATATGTCCGCCTCAAACTTCCCTTTATATTGCCCCGGACCGGTCTGCGTTAAGGTTAGCTCCCGGCTAATAATGTCAGGCAGGATAACTTGGGCATTCATATTGGCCAAACGCATATATTCACCATTTTCATCAAGCGATTCAACATAGACATTAACGTCACGCCCCTGAACATCAACCATGATTTCGCAGTCTGAAGCCTGGGCGGGTTTTCCGGCCCATCTGACGAGTTGTTCAACAAACCGCTTGCCGTCACTCCAGTCAAGCCATTTGGCACCCCATCGGCTATCCAACGAACTTGTGAAAACCGCACTTCGCCCCAACCCGGCCTGACAGGACGCAACAACGGGGTCGCCTTCATTATTGGCGATCACGACGCGGCTTAAGCCTCCTTTAGCTCCTGTCAACACAAAACCATCCAGTGTTGGCAGAGGACCGCTAATTCCTTTTAGTATTTCGTCAATTGAGAAAGTGATTTGGGGCGTGAAGGTTTGTTCCAAAATCAGGGTTCGTTTGATAACCCGGGCCTCTTTAACAAATATCTGGGGAAGCTGTTGCGGGTCTTTTACATCATAAAATCGTCCGCCGGTATTCTGGGCGATCCATAGCAAACTCCGCACATCGGCAGGCGAATGCGGAAAAACAGCGACACCGGTACAGGTAATCCCGGCATCTTTGACTTGGTTCAGCAACGCCTTTGTCGGTGGAGCCGGATCGCCGTCACTAATGACAATAATATGCTTTTGCCCGGCATCACAATCTTTTAAGGCATCATAGGCAAGCTGAATATGGGAGCCCAAGTCGGGCATGTCACCGACCGCCATCCGTTGAATGGCCGAAATCACACCTTCTTTGTCGCCCGCTTCCGACAGCGGATAGACCCAGTTATTATTTCCTTCCCAATTGTAGGAAAGCACACCAACAAGGTCAAGTCTGCTCAATGTTCGCACTGCCGCAATCGCTACCCGTTCCCCCCACAGATTCCCCTGAGGCATTTCACAGGAATGCATGATAAGTACCAATGCACCTTTTGGAAGCTGTTTTTTCTGAGGCGGGTCCAGATCAATTGGCAACACTTCCTGTACTGGGGACCCAATCCATCCACCGGCGCCGAATGCCTCCGGCCCGCCGGTCATCACCAGACCACCGCCGAGGTCTGTCACATATCGTACGAGTAGTTCCTGTTGTTGATAAGAAAAGTTATCACAACCGGTATTGGCCAGTATAACAGCATCGGTATCCATCAATTGAGCGGGGTTGTCCGGAAACTCAGACGTATGAATAACATCCACATCCAGTTCACATTCACTCAGCAACCGTACCACATGTGTTGCGGAGGTTCCATCCACATCAACCACCAGAACACGACCGGGGCCGGCAACATAAGTGACCGCTGAAATGCGATTATTGGCTTCAATCTGATCTTCAGATGGAAAATTAGGCACGAAAACCGCCTCAAACTCGTGAACCCCTCTTGACCCGACCGGAAGCGACACCACGTGAACATTTGTTCCCGGCTTCAGGAAAACTTCAGCGGCAACTTCCGAACTGTCCGGTACCAGATCGACAGGTTTATTATTTAAGTTCAGATATATCTTTCCGGCACAGTTTGAGGTACTGTTCAGAACAAATTTTAATGAAATGGTCTGATTGCTTCTGGCTCTTAAAGGGACACTGAGACGTTTAAAAATAACTTCGCTGGTATATTGATACTGCACCGGTAATACATCGATCGGTATTTTATTCATCGCCGCGATTTCCGCAGCCTGCTGCAAATCTCCCTCGGTTTGATTGCCATCGCTGATCAGCAGCAGCCTCGCAGCCGTGTTGGGTGGAACAATCGCAAGGCCCATCTGTATTCCTTCGGCCAGCTTACTTTGTTCCCCTCGAATAACCGTATTCCTCCGGCGGACTTCCGTATCTTTTGATGAAAGTTTTGAAATACTGGCTATTTCGGCAACATCAACAACCGCCAGATGATCCTTTTCCGGCTTATATTTCAGCGCTTCTTCAAGATAATTGATGCGATCTTCCAGCAGTTCATCCGGGATTGAGCGACTTCGATCCACCACCGCAATGACTGTTAATTCGTCACTCTCTTCAACCCGGGTAAATCGGGCAAGTAATAAGACAAGAATTACAATGAGCACACAGCGTATCAAAATCGCCATCCATCGCCTTAGTGGGCTCAACGATTCCATTGAGCGAACCGCAATATAGACCACCGGCACCAGCAGCAATAAAACCAATAGCCACATCGGCCGGAGGAAATCAAAACTTGATGTCATTGCTAAAATTGCCACACCTGAATCCTGTTATTGCCTGCATCTACAATATAAACATATTCCCGGTCCACAACCAGTCCCCACGGATAAGCCAGTTCCCCGGCATTTCGTCCCGCCCGGCCATATACCGCAAGGCTTTCTCCTTGAGGGCTTAACATCTGTATTCGATTATTACCGTATTCACAAACAACAAGATTGCCCTTGTCGGACAATGCCAGGTCATAAGGATATCTCAGACAACCGGATTCGGTGCCGATGTGACCAAGATACCGCACCAAATCACCTTCCAGCGTATAGACCGCTATTCGATGATTACACGCATCGGCAATATATAAATATTTATTTGATGCGTCAATGCAGATTGCCGAAGGTCTGGAGAATTGGCCTTCTCCAGTGCCCGGTTCTCCAAAGCAATATTGAAAGACTCCGTCCTTATCAAAAACACTGATCCTATCATTACCGCCATATTCACTGACAAAAATTCGCCCATCTTTGTCAAAGGCAACATCGGTTGGGTAAATAAACTCCCCTTCTGCTTCTCCGAATTTGCCAAATTCGTTGATAATCTGCCCCTGAGCATCAAAGACAACAATTCGATGATAATGCGTATCAGCGACATACAGATACCCATCTGGCCCGACACTCATACCGGTGGGTTTGCCCGCTTCAATCTCAGGCATAGTATACTCCCCGATATATTGTCCTTTAAGTGAGATTCTTTGTATTCTTCCGGCTTTATCGATAACATATAAAACGTTATCGTTAATATCGATCGCTCGAGGATAAACGAATTCTACTTTCCCTCTCCCCGTCCCACCAAATATCATAATAACGTCTGCTTCTGCTTGAATCGGTTTTTCGTCGCAACCGCAAAATAAAATACACAGCCCCACCAGCAGATAAAGAAGATGACTTCTGCCAGCCCGCTTTAAGAGGCAGACAACCACTATGGACAAAGTGATGAAAACCAGGATCAATATAAGACATGACGCGATGACCTGGTCATCTCTGGCATAATGCATTTGATTCAGTAATCGCTGCGCAAAATTTGGCACCCCGGCACCCAGCAACACCATTGTTGCAGGAAGTTCAGTTACGCTGATCATTAACAGCAGAATAAATGCCGCTCCGATAAAACTCCGATTTTGTGGTATATAGATATACCTCAATTTCGCCCATCGACCGGCCCCATCGATATTTGCCATTTCCGCAATACGGTGGTCATCCGCTGTATGGCTCAGTTCTAATAAAATCAGTGCAACACCGCAGATACGGACTGCTTGTCCTACAGAAACCATCCACCACCCATGACTCCAGTTCGGTACCAGCAAATTAGCTGTCTTCAATAACGAGATACCAACGAATGAACCGGGCAGCAACATCCCTGCAAATATACTGGTATAGACAATCCCTCGCAAACCTTTCCCCAAATATCCAAGGCGGTTCATTTTTTTTGCACCATATGCAAGAAAACAAGCCATCGCCACTGCGACAGACGAACTTAGCAACGACGCGCCAAGTTCATCACTGTGCAGTTTTATAAAGTTTACAAACGCCTGACTACCTTGGATATTTGTTATTAGGATCAGGAGAGGGATAAAGATTGAGATAAAAACCAATAATCCAAGGACGCTCCATTCCACCTTACCAACCTTCAGTGTTGCTTTCTTGGAAGGAATCTCTGCCCAATTTAACTGCAACAGTTCTCTGTGCAGAAAATAACCCGCAAGCACAGATACAAGAATCAAGGGCCAGCCAGCCTTTAAAACCGCTGCCTCTGAACCTGTAAGTTCGTATAACACCCCAAGTGATGTTCCAATGGTTTTAACCCCTGCAAGATGGAAGGTTGAAAATTCAGAAAGTAGCAGAACAAAACATACCGCAAAACTCAGGATGATATTGCGCCATAATAATGGAAAAATAATATGCCTAAATCGTTGATACTTGCTTGTCTCCAGATTCGCCATTTCCAGTACATTGCTTCCGAGATTTTTCCAGCCACGGGCAAGAAGCAGGCTTGCCAGGGGCCAGTACCAAAGTATCAGTACAATTATTGTACTGATAGTTGCAATGGTCTTCGCAATATCAGAGTGACTAGACAATAATTTCCCGATGGGTGTTGTAGGGCTTAAAAGTAATGACCATGCGTAATATTGAACGTATCGAGGCAATACCAATGGAATGATCATCACCAGCAACAGGCCGTTCTGTTTATTACTCAACGCAAGCAGTTTTCCCGGAACTGCTCCTAACAGCACAGATAAAATCGCAATAACACCTGCAAGTCCAAGCGTTTTTAGCGCAATTAAATAGAATAATTCTCCATTTGTCACCAGTCCCTGACAGCTTAACACACCCACAATGGATCTGACAAACGGCAGCATAAACACCAATAACCACAAAAGTAGAAAAGCAATCGCAAAATAAAAAGAATGTCTATCTCTTATCGTCAATCCAGTATTTCTCCCGCCCTTTGCAGCGCATATTCCAAATTTTCAGCCACCACTTCATAGTCAATCTTTAAAGGTTCGGAAATTTTATATTCAGCGTACAAATTAATATCAGTATGGTGATTTGGCATTACCGGCCAGTTATGCGAATCGCTTTCAAGCAGCATTTTTTCAACCTGCCCACCCAGCAGAAAGTCCATTAAAATATCAGCATTTTTTCGATGGGGCGATCCTTTGACAATGGCCGCTGTATTCGGAATGGTTAATGTTCCCTTTCCTGCTCGACGCAACATTTTCATTTCAACGGGCCAGTTGTTTCGCTTACCAGCATAGACATCGTCCGTGTCTGTCAAACAGACATCCGCTTGTCCCGTCGCAACCATTCGAACGGCGGTGCTGTTGCCATCTACAAGTTTGATTCCGTTGTCCTTAAGAGACTGAAGGAGTGGCTCAATATTTTCCTTACCGAACAGAACAAACCAACTTGCAACATCGCCGCCAGTGGTACCAAATTGAGGCCTTGCCATCACAACCCGATTTTTCCATTTTATATCTAACAACTCTTCGAGACTTGCGGGAGCCTGTTCATACAATACGTTGTTTGTATTAAAGGCAATCACTCTCCCGCGAAGCCCAAACGCATACCATTTTTTACTGGAATCCATAAATGTTTCGGGCCAATTGGCAACGGTTTCGGAGTCAAACGGCTCAAGCAAATCCTCTTGTGCCAGACGAATCGTATAAAAAATCTCATTGGACCAGAGTACATCGGCATGAGGATTGTTTTTTTCAGCCCTGAGTTTCTGCACAAGACCGACCGTCTTACTTGCTTCAGTATCAAATCTCGCCAATACCTTGATGCCCGTCTGTTTTTCGAAATAGGCAATGATCGGCTCAGCAACGGCTTGATCAACCGAGCAGTAAAGAACCACTTCTTCAGTGGAAGAACCTTTCCGGCATGAAATAATTCCTCCTGCGATAACTCCCAATATTGCGATACAAAAAATCCTTCTGAATAAAACCATCCTTGTGCTCCATATTTTATGAGTACCATAATACCTATCGAAAAGTGGTCGCGGCTTTCCGTTTTCGCCACAATATCGTTATATTAAAGGTAGCGGAGTGTGACCCTGATTTATTTTTCTGATTACTCAGAATCGTCTTCCAGACCCCCAAAATAACTTTTAACAGACTCTTCGTAACGCCGGGGAATCTCATTGTTACTGATTGCCTCGGCAGCGTTATCTTTGGCGGCTTGTATCATCTGCTCCAGCTCTTTTGAACTTTCGCCTTTAATCTGCTCTCCTTTGAAATACCAGCTGGCAACAATTGGTCCCTGCTGATCCATATTTTTTATCTTGGTTGCTTTCATAACAGTTTGACCTTCGGCGTCTTTATTGACCGGCCCAAAACCATGCCCCGGACCGCCTGTCCCCGAGCCATACTTGTCCGAATCTCCCGGTTTCCAGGGACCGATGCACCCGGTGCCCTGACACATCCCTTTACCAAGACAATTCATCGCATTTTCAATCTCCGCAAGACTGGCCTGCATCATATTGACCTGTTGCTCAAATGCTTCCAAATTATTCAATTGAGCGGCAAGTTCACTAAACTCATCTGCCAAAAGCCCGCCAGACCCATTACTGCATGCACCCATAGCCTTGGCCAGACCCGAACAACTTTTACATCCTGACTTACAGGCAGAAAACTTTTGCATCAGTCGCTCAATTTGTTCCGGCGAGAGCGATTGTTTCTCCAGCATTTTCCGTAATTCTTTGGCCGAGAGTTTCGCCAGCTCTTTATCAAGGCCATACTTGGCAAGTTCATCTTCAAGAAGCTTGTTTTGAGCCGCAATTTGTTCAAGCTGTCTTGAGAGGTTTTCCATTTGTTTGGAAAGTTGCTGTTTCTGTTCTTCGCTCATCTGGCCCTGTTCCAGCTGCTTTTGAAATTGCTTGATCATATCCTGAGCACGGTTCCAATCTCCTTTTGCCATTGCCTGTTGCAATTTTTGCGAAAATGATTCAGACATAGGCTTCAACTGGTTGAGCATCTTCTTGGTAATCTCCAGAGATTCTTTGTTCAATCCGGCTTCAAGCTGTTTGATTTTATCTGAGAGATTCCCCAATTTCTGAATTGCCTGGCGTTTGACAGCTTCCGGATTCTGTTCTGATGACATGGCTGTAAGTGACGCAAGTTCACTTTCCAAATCATTGTCTCCAAGCTGCTTAACCGCCAGTTTGACTGAACTGGCCGTTAACTCCACCATCTTTTTGGCAGTCGCAATCTCCTGGTTCTTCCTGGCCTGTTCTTGTTGCTTTTTCAAACTTCCCAGCAGGTCGTACTGAGGCATAAAGGCTATCAGCAAAACTACCGTTAGCCACATGCCCAAAGAATAGAACCAGTTTTTTGAAAATGAGATTGGAAAGTGCTTCTGGAGGTTGATCACCTTGACCGTCTCTGTTGCTTCCCGGCACGAGGCCTGTGCAAACAAATCCTCACTGCTCTCAAATACCATTAAGCAGCTCATCCGTTCTTTGAGCCTCAGTTTTTCATCAATTAGGAGAGACGTTTTTTGCTTCGTCGGCAGTTTGATGAGCCACCACGCCAGCACAATAACACCGCAAATCGCCGATAAACCCAATATTAACTGAGACGTGAACAATTGTACCGCCAGCAGTTTTTCAACTGCGATCCCCACCAGTACGATGATGCCGGCATAGAACAGAACGCATCTTAAAATATCAATAAGTTTCTTGAGGGCAAGCCTGGCTCGTACTCTATTTAATTTTTGCTTAATGCCTCTTTGCATTTTCAATACCCCATATGTACAAGGTGCTTATATATAAGACGCTTTACACCCCAATATGTTTCAAGGTAAACTTTCAGGACAGAACAAGCGATATTTTAACACTTTTTTCTGGAAATAGAAGACTAAAACTCGATTGTTCACCCTGAGTGTGTAATTGTACTTTTCGATAAGATCAGAATATACAGCCGTGCTAAAACCAAAATACCAAATAGCTCAAAAATTCCGTGAAGCAGGCACTCATAAACCCTTTGATTTTAAGAACTTAAGGATCTCAAAAATGAAACCGGTTTTAATAGCCGATTGACATAGGACTAAAAACCTATTTCTGAAGGAATTTGTTTTTTCTTTATCGACTTTTGAGAACTTCAATTGCTTTATCAATGTAGTCATCAGAAGAGGTGGTTTCCGGCAAAAGTATATCCGGCGTGATTCCCTTTGCCGCCGCGGGTAACATAATACTGATTCGTATGCCTGTGATACGAAATCGGATTGGATGTCGATCTGCTTCTGGACATAATTCCACCTCATAATAAAGGTTCAAAAGTGTAGTCTAAAGTGTAGCAGATTACTTTTCGAGATTGATGATGTTGAAATGATTTCTCACAAACCCATTGATTAAAAGAGCTTGTGAAATCGGGGTGAAAGGATTCGAACCTTCGGCCTCCTGGTCCCAAACCAGGCGCTCTAGCCAAGCTGAGCTACACCCCGTATAAAATTGAAGCGGCGAAGAATATCGGATTTCCCCGCATTTGTCAAAATAATACTTAAAAAACCCGGTTACTTCGGTAATAAATGCAATTGCTGCATCCATTGCCGGCAAATCTCCGGCCAGGATGCTGCCGGACCGGTATTGGGCCGCATGCCAAAACCATGACCGCCTTTGAGATAGATATGCATCTCCGCCGGCACTTTCGCTTTTCGTAAAGCCTCGTAAAAGCGAACACTATTTTCCGGCAGAACCGACTTATCATCATTGGCGTGAACCAAGAAAGTCGGTGGCGTCTCAGGCGTAACCTGTTTTTCATTCGACATCAACTCGACAAGTTTAGACTCAGGATTTTCGCCCAGCAGTCTCATTTTAGAGCCTTTGTGCGTAATCTCGTCCTGCATGGAAATGACCGGGTAGATTAACACCATAAAATCAGGCCGGCATGAAACCGTATCAATTGCATCCGCCCCCTCACCGGTATCAATCGGTTTTTCGAAATGCGTTCCGGCCGAAGACGCCAAATGCCCGCCGGCGGAAAAGCCGATGATCCCGATTTTGTCGGGGTCGATTTTCCATTCTTTCGCGTGATAACGAACCAGCCGAATCGCTCGCTGCGCATCCATCAGCGGAACCGGATGTCGATACCCATCACCGGGTAACCGATACTTCAGTACAAACGCTGAAACACCGATGCTGTTGAAATACTCGGCGATCTGTTTGCCCTCATGATCCAAAGCAAGATGCCCATACCCGCCACCAGGACAGATCACAATCGCACCGTTCTCGGCATTTTCGCACGAAACCGGGTAACATGTCAATGTCGGAATGTCTTTCTCTTCATCGCCCAACGTCATGGGAATCGTGTCTTCCCAAAGCCGAAGAACCGTTTTTTCCGTTGGTTGTGCATACACTCCGCTGCAAAGTAAAACAAAACAAAACACAATCGCTGTTTTCTTCATGGATATCCTTTTTTACGGCGACTCAGTGGATCCATCCAAATCCTGAATTCCGGATATCTGCCTCTCGACGGCAGAAACATCTCGGGCAGGCATATCGACAATACGAACGGGGGCACGAACCGGCAGCTCTGTTTGGCGCGAATCCTGCGGGGTTGACTCCATTGCTTCAGGGCTTGCATAGATCGCATTGTGTACAGCCTCTTCGGCAGGCTCAGAGGTCAGGGGTTTCAGATAAACCGGGCCCTCGCTGTCGGGCTGTTCGGCCCAGATCAGCTTGTTACGTATCAACTCCAGCATCGCCAAAAACAGACCGATCATGACCAGTCGATTATGACGTTCTTCAAAAACTCTCTCCAGTGTCATCGGCCCATCAGCCTGCAGGCGATTCAGCAATTCGATCTGATACAGGTCTATCGGCGTGTCATCCTGAATATGTTTATAGCTGTCGCCCAGATTGCCCACCGACTTCATAATGCCGTCAAACGCCTCCAGCAGCGTCCAGATACTGACCTGATCTAAATCCAGTTGGGGCTCTTCGGTCGGCTTGATCTTTTCGAGAATATAATCGGAACGAGTAAACCGCTGCTTACGTTCTTCGCCGGCCTCCTGCAGCATATTGGCCGCGTCTTTGAAGCGTTTGTATTCCAGTAACTGACGCACCAGTTCCGCACGCGGGTCTCCAGCCTCTTCATCGCCCTCTTCCGACGTCTCGGCCTGGGGCAGCAGCATCACCGACTTGATCTCCATCAGCGTCGCGGCCATCACCAGAAATTCTCCCGCCAGTTCCAGGTCGAACATTTTCAGCAGTTCGACATACTCAATATACTGGGCCGTAACCTTTGCGATCGGGATATCGTAGATATCCACTTCCTCTTTACGGACCAGATACAATAATAGATCCAGCGGTCCGGCAAAGATGTCTAAATTAACACGGTATTGGCTCATTGGTCGCTTTCAGCATCGTCATCACCCAGTTGGGTCTTTTCGGCAAGAATCTGTTTTGCCTTTTCAACATCCTTTTCAAATACCTGCAACTCAACGTTAAATGATGTGCTGCTGTACGGTTTGATCGCACCGATTTCTTCGCCGAGCACAACAGAATTGATTCCGGCGTTATCGAGCGCAAGCTTGGCAAACTCGGCATCAAACCCGTTTTCAAATTCGGCAATCGTCACAAGCTTTTCATTTTCTTTCATTTCGTATCTCTCCCAAACCAATCGCGTCACGCACCCGCTTCATGGTCGTTTTAGCAACAGCTCTTGCCTTTTGTGCCCCCTGACTCAGGACCTGTTCGACATAGTCGTGGTCGTTTTCCAGGTCTTGTCGCTTTTGCCTAAAGGGGCGAAAATAGTCATGCATTAATTCTACCACACGCTTCTTGACCGTGCCATAGCCAATGCCGCCGGAACGATATTTTTGTTCCCATTCGGCCAGTTCCGCCGGCTCGGAAACCAGTTTCAGGAATGCAAAAATGCTGCATGTATCAGGATCTTTGGGGTCTTCAACGGGCGTAGAATCGGTCACAATTCGCATGATCTTTTTCTTGACGCTGTTTTCCGGCTCAAATATCTCGATAGCATTATCGTAGCTTTTGCTCATTTTCCTGCCGTCAATACCGGGGACAACCGCTACAGACTTCAAGATATGCTCATCCGGCAGGACAAATGTCTCGCCATACATATTGTTGAATTTTATCGCGATATCGCGGGTTACCTCGATATGCTGCTTCTGGTCAGCTCCCACCGGCACCAGATTGCTGTCAAACATCAGAATATCCGCCGCCTGCAGAACCGGGTAGGCAAACAACCCATGCACCGGCGATAAACCCTGCGCAACCTTGTCCTTGAAACTGGTACAGCGCTGCAACAGTCCCATCGGCGTTACGCAAGACAGGATCCAAGCCAGTTCGGTCACTTCCGGCACATCGGACTGACGCCAAAAAACCGTCTTTTCCGGGTCCAGCCCCAATGCCAGATAATCCATCGCCACCCCCAGAATATTCGCTTTGATGGCCTCCGGTTGCGGATTGGTCGTCAAGGCATGGTAATCCGCAATAAAGTAAAACCCCTCATTTTCTGCCTGCAACTGAAGATGCTGTCGCATCGCACCAAAAAATTTCCAATATGCAATTTGCCCGTAGGCTGAATTCCTGAAAGTACTCGCAATATGACCTCCTGAGTTCATTTAATTATAAGTATCGGCAAAGCGTACCATTTTTGCCTTTCCAAGTCAAGAATTCTCATTTTAAGACCATAGGATCAGCAATCTCCCTATAAAAAAACGAGGTTTTTTATTGTTCCAGCCGTGCGCACATATCCCTGAGATTTAACAGGCCTATTTCACATTATTGCTCATTTTTTTATTGATTTTCATCAAATAATCCGTATTTTGGCTTTTTTCAAAAGATACCGCACTCTCAAGCGGAAAAAAACCTGTCCAGTATTCAAAATTCTTATTTATAGAAAGGAAAGGTGTCATGTCAGAAGAAAAAAAAGGAATGGAGTCTCTACAGTCCGAGGGACGGAAATTCCCCCCACCCGCCAACATCCAATCCAATGCCTGGGTCAACAGCATGGACCAATACCAGCAAATGTGGGATCAATCCATTAATGATCCGGATGGTTTCTGGCTGGAACAAGCCAAAACGTTGACCTGGTCCAAAGAACCTACCGAAAGCCTGAAATACACATGGGATACCAAAGCTCGTAAGGTCGAGCACACGTGGTTTGCCGACGGGGAATTGAACGTTTCATACAACTGTCTGGATCGCCACCTTGGCACACCGATTGCGAAGAAGAAAGCCATCGTCTGGCAAGGCGAAGACGACAGTGCCGTAAAAGAATTCACCTACGAAGAATTGCATCAGGAAGTCTGTAAATTCGCCAACGTCATGAAAGCCAAAGGTATCAAGAAAGGCGACCGCGTCGCTATTTATATGCCGATGGTTCCGGAGTTGGCAATCGTAATGCTGTCTTGTACTCGTATCGGTGCAATTCACTCGATTATTTTCGGTGGTTTCAGTGCCGATGCAATTCAGGGCCGTGTTAATGACTCAGACTGCAAAATGCTGATCACCTCCAATGTTTCACTACGTGCGGGCAAGCACATTCCGCTCAAGAAGATCTCCGATGAAGCCCTGGAAAAATGTCCGACGATTGAAAGCTGTATCGTCACGAAAGTCACCGATGACCCCTGCAACATGAAAGACGGCCGGGACTTCTGGTATCATGATGTAATGGCGAAAGCCAGTGCAGACTGCCCCGCCGAGCCGATGAATGCCGAAGACCCGCTGTTTATCCTCTATACCTCCGGCTCAACCGGCAAACCCAAGGGCGTTGTCCACACAACCGGCGGCTACCTGCTGCATACATCACTGACACACAAAATCATCTTTAACATTCATGAAGATGACATGTACTGGTGTACCGCTGATATCGGGTGGGTCACCGGCCACAGTTATATCGTTTACGGTCCGTTGGCCAACGGTGCCACCAGTCTGATGTTTGAAGGCGTGCCGACCTATCCGGATGCCGGCCGTTTCTGGCAGATCTGTGATAAATTCGGCGTAACCGTATTCTACACGGCTCCGACTGCCATTCGTGCCCTCATGCGTCTGGGCGAAGAGTGGGTCATGAAATATAAACTGGATACCATGCGGATTCTCGGTTCGGTGGGTGAACCCATCAACCCGGAAGCCTGGATGTGGTATTATGAAAAAGTCGGTCGTAAAAAATGTCCGATCGTTGATACCTGGTGGCAGACCGAAACCGGCGGTTTTATGATTACCCCGATGCCGGGTGCGATGACTCTCAAGCCGGGCAGTGCGTCCCGTCCGTTCTTCGGTGTCGATCCGGTTGTCCTGCGTGACGACAGAAGCGAAGTTGACAGAAACGAAGGCGGCAAGCTGTGTATCCGCAAGCCCTGGCCCGGTATGATGCGTACAATGTGGGGTGACCACGAGCGCTTTATCGACACCTACTTCACTATGTACAATGACATCTACTTTGCCGGCGATGGTTGCCGCATTGATGAAGATGGCGATTACTGGCTGATGGGACGCATCGATGACGTCGTGAATGTTTCCGGTCACCGTATCGGTACCGCCGAAGTCGAAAGCGCACTGGTCAGCCATGACAAGGTTGCCGAAGCCGCTGTTACGCCGGTTCCGCACGAAATTAAGGGACAGGGGTTGTATGCCTACGTCACATTGGTTGACGGCATCCAGGAAAGCGATGAGCTCAAAAAAGAGTTGATAAAGCACGTTCGCAAGGAGATTGGCCCCATCGCAGCACCGGAAGCCATCCAGTTTGCACCGGCACTGCCGAAAACCCGTTCGGGCAAGATCATGCGTCGTATCCTCCGGAAGATTGCCGAAAAAGACACCGGCAACCTGGGCGATATTTCAACGCTGGCCGATCCGAGCGTCGTCGAACATCTGATCGCCAATCGTGGTCAATAATACAGCTTAAACGCAATTTGCCGGGTGTGTTTTAATAACATACCCGGCTTTCTTTGATTCTGAAAGGAAGCAACATGTCAGAACAAAAAGTCATGAATCGCTGGTGGGTGGTAGTCGGCGGAATTTTGATTCAGCTTTGTCTTGGGGCCATTTACGCATGGAGTGCATTCACGAAACAGCTAACCGACACCGGTTTCACAAAAACCCAAACACAAGTTATTTTTGCGCTGGGCCTGTTGACATTTGCCGTCGTAATGGCGCTGTTTGCAGGCCGATGGCAAAAAAAAGCAGGACCTCGTATTGTCGCCATCGCAGGTGGCATTGTTCTGGGATTAGGCTACCTGTTGGCAGGCTTTTTCAGGGACTAATGAAAATCCGAGTTTCTGGGGTATATTGATTGGTGTCGGCCTGCTCGGCGGAGCCGGAATCGGCCTGGGATATGTCTGTCCGATCGCGGCACTGGTCAAATGGTTTCCCGACAAGAAGGGACTCATCACGGGATTGGCTGTAGCGGGTTTTGGTTTCGGGGCACTCATCTGGATTAAAATGACCAGTGGCTTTCAGTTTGGTCCTGTCAATCTGACTCCCGGCTGGGCGGGGTTTCTACGGAATGGGCTGGGGCGTTTGCGAGGTTTTCAAACTATATGGCGTGATGTTTGCAGTATTAGTGATTATCGGCGCTTTGCTGATGGTCAATCCACCGGAGGGTTGGAAGCCCGCAGGTTGGCAGCCGGACATGAGCAAAGCAGCAACATCCGGTGGTATCGATTTAACCGAAGGCCAGATGGTTCGCACCTCTCAGTTCTGGATTCTGTTTTTGACATTTACAGCAGGCGGAATGGCGGGGTTGATGGTCATTGGCATTATCAAACTGTTCGGCATTGATGCGTTGACGGCCAGCGGCATTGAACTAACGAAGGCGAATGTCATTACCGGAACCGCAATGGGATTGTTTTACGCCTTTTTGAACGGCATCGGACGAATTGTCTGGGGTGCTGTTTCCGACAAAACCGGCCGGAAAAAACGCTATCGTTCTGATGAGTGCGGCACAGGGTGTTATGATGATCGTTTTTTACTTTATCGGTGGAAATGAAATCGGTTTGTATATCGGAGCTGCTATCATCGGGTTTAACTTCGGCGGAAATTTCGCCCTGTTTCCCGCAGCCACCGCAGATTATTTCGGCAATAAAAACGTGGGCACCAATTACCCCTGGGTGTTTATGGCCTATGGCGTCGGCGGTGTCGTTGGCCCCATTCTCGGCGGAAAAATGGGAGATGCGCAAGCATGGATGTGGGCGTTTATTCCCTGCGGCATCGCTTGTCTGGTCGCAGCCGGGCTTTCCATGATGCTGCGGCCTGTTGAGATGAGCGGTATTGCTGTCAAACCGAATTCTCCCGAGCCGGAGCTTTCAGCTGAAGCAAAGCCGGAATAACATTTACATGTTTTAAAAAACCAAGCGGCCCGGTGTAAAAACGCCGGGTCGTTTTTATTTTTGTAGAAACCGAACGAACAGGGGTCTTAAAATGACGTTTTGTACCTCAATTAACTGTATGGATGGCAGAGTCCAACTGCCGGTTATAAACTATTTAATGGAACGGTTTGGAGTGGAGTATGTCGATTCCATTACCGAGCCGGGGCCGGTCAAAATCCTTGCCGAACAGACCGACCAGGCCCTGCTGGATTCGATTTTAAAGCGAGTTTCAGTTTCTACCGAGAAACACGGCAGCAAATCGATTGCTATCTGCGCTCACCCTGATTGTGCGGGGAATCCTGTCGATGATGAGACACAAAAAGACCAACTCCGAAAAGCAACAGAACTTTTAAAAGGCCAATACCCCAACACTGAAGTCCTCACCCTCTGGCTGGACATCAACTGGGATGTCTACGAGCTATCGTCTATTACTTAACTTCCCATTTCGCCGAATGCTTGATGAACTTGTTCTGGACGATGATTCCGATCACGGTCGGAACGATGATCGCAAACGGGCAAAAACCACTGATAATGGTCCAGAAAAATTAAATCATGCACATAGGTCGTCGGCGGCTCTTTGATATTCGTTTCGTATTGATGCAGCAGTCCCAGCATCCCGGTTGTCATCAGAGCGCTGCCGCCGAGACTGGTAAACAGCATGACGGAGGCCTTCAGCAGAATAAACGAGATCAATCCGCCCGCCACCACACCAATGATAACGCCCGCCCAGATATACATCTGTGGCAATCCGCAGGCATACCAGATACCGCCTGTCAAAACACCACCGGCCGCCGCACCAAGGATCGAGACGCACCACTTCATCAGCGGCACGGAAATGACCGCAAAGACAACCAGTCCGAGAATGCCCCCCCACATCTCCGTGATAAACGAAAACGACGTTCCGGCCAGGATTCCTAAAAACATCCCCGCCAGACCGAAACAGATCACCACCAGGACCCGGAAAATCCGCCAGCCGTAAAGCATATACACGATCCCTACCGAAATCGCGATGACCGCATGCAGCCAGCTTAGATCCGTGATCTGCTGCCAGATAAAATCCACCGGTACAACATCGACATCCTGTGCCGAGACCGTCGTTTGGCCACTCATTGTTGCTAATAAGCCCAATGCATTCATTTTTTATCTTCCTCTTTAAGAGCTTCTTTTATCAATTCCGTTTTCTTCGGCACAACCGGACACAACCAAAGCTGCAGTAAGGCGCCGATAACGGCCATCACAACCGCGATCAGGGCAAAAAACTGACGGCCCTCGGCAATCTTATTGATAGGCTCCGAACCTTTATACAACAAGAGAATCATCATGCCGGAATAGGTCAGCATCGTCCCAATGATCGAACAGGTCGCCGCACAGACCAGCCGCCAACGCCACAGACCCAATACTCCTACGACAAAGACAGCCGCAATCGCCATCAATTTTCTTGACTGCGGAATATTGCTTACTGCCTGCTTGGTGGCTTGCCTGACCTGCGCGATCTTTGCCTGTACCCATTCGACACTTTCCAGAAAATCAAACTTTTGTTCAATGACCGGTAGATTGTCTACCGTTTTGGGTTTTTCGAAGCCGACCATAACCGGCACGAATAATACCAGTATCGCCGCGACCAGGCCGCCTAAGACCACCACAATGAACTTATGAAAATAAACACCTAAGCCAGCCAGGATCACGGGAAATAATATCATCGGCACGAACTGCCGCTCTGTAAAAAACCAGGCGCATAACAACCCCGTCAGGGCCGCACTGAACGCGGCCAAGGTCTTCAGCCAACGCAAGCCGCCCAGCCACATAAAAAGGCCCGCACCTACCAGGACAAGGCCGGGAGCAACCAGCACGATCGGCAGAACCTGCTGAATCGTATCTTGTATTTCTCCAAAGAGGTCCATAATAGTCTATAGTCATTATCGGCCTGAAAGAGTAAAAACCCTTAAAATTGGGTAAATGAAAAGAAATGAAAAGCAATGCGCATAAAAAAATGCGGATGAGAGGATTTGAACCTCCACGTCCCAAAGGACACAGGCACCTGAAGCCTGCGCGTCTGCCAATTCCGCCACATCCGCAACAAAGGGGGTAATATACTTGTTTTTGAGCCCGCGTCAAGAAGTTTTATGCTGATTTCATCGGGTTTTATGACATAAAATCACATCGGAAAACCGCTGTTTTCCAACAGCGGCACACGTTGGATCGCCACGCTGGAATATAAAGATTTCCCCGGACAGTCAAATTTCTCATAATATCTTAATAAAACAACACTTAAAGAAAAATTCAACGGCAAACACAATAGCTCTTAATAAATATTCAGAGTTTTTTTGGATAATTATCAATCCTGCGGTCACCAAAATCATCTTTATTCGTGGGTATACCCTGAAATAATTCGAGGCCGCCTGAGTTGTATAAGTTGCAGGATCAGGCTGCGGCAGAACGAGCTGTGTATAACATAATGGGATGGGTTCGGTGACCCCCCAATACTAACCCTCTACCATCCGGGGGCGTGACGACAGATACCTTTAACAAACAGTTCTGCGTCCCCGGATCTCTTTTAAAATAAAAAGCCCTGATTGTCGGTGCTGACAATCAGGGCTTTGGTTGTGTCTAAACAGGCGGATTTTAGTTTTGCAGTTTTCCTGTCTTCAAAACAGCCGTCGCAGTCTTGATCACACCGGCGATATCCGCCAGATCCGTCGGAATAATCATCGAATTATTCGTCTGTGCCAGTTTCCCGAACTCATTAATATACTGCTCGGCAATTCGCAGATTAACAGCACTCGAACCCCCCTCTTCGTTGATGGCTTTGGCGATCTCGCGAATCCCCAGCGCAGTTGCCATCGCCACTTTCTCAATTTCGGCAGCACGGCCCTCGGCTTCATTAATACGTTTTTGCTTTTCTCCTTCTGACTGGGCGATCATTTGCTGCTTTTCACCTTCGGCTCGGTTGATCTTAGCCTGGCGATCCCCTTCCGACTCGGCAATCACCGCTCGTTTCTCACGCTCGGCACGCATTTGTTTTTCCATCGCATCTTTAATGCTCTTAGGCGGGAGAATATTCTTCACTTCATAACGGGTCACCTTGACGCCCCACGGATCAGAGGCTTTATCCACGGCGGCAACAATCGCACAGTTGATCACGTCACGTTCCTCAAAGGTCTTGTCGAGGTCCAGTTTGCCCATCACGCTACGCATTGTCGTCTGAGCCAGTTGCGTGGACGCAAAGCGATAGTCATTAATCCCGTACGAGGCTCTTTTGGGGTCAAAAACCTGCATGTACAAAATGCCGTCCACCTCTACGGCGATATTGTCCCTGGTAATACACTGCTGCGGGGGGACATCCACCGCCTGTTCTTTTAAGGTGTGCCTGTAAGCGACCTGGTCAACGAACGGAATCAGTATGTGGAAACCTGCTTCCAGTGTTTTGGAGTACTTTCCGAGCCGTTGGACGATGTAGGCTTCTTTTTGCGGCACAATACGGATGGTTTTGAAAAAGGCAACCAAGACAAATGCAACAATCACCAACAAAAAGACCATTAACGGATCCACCTCTGCCAGTATGTTTATTGTATGAAACATGTAATTCTCCCTTCTGTAATTATAAAGGTTTAACAATTAACGTCAGATTATCACGACCGACGATCTCGACCATTTTTCCGGCCTGAATATCGCAGTCCGACTGTGCTTTCCAATCCACGCCGTTTAATTCAACACTGCCGGTTTGCGGGGGCTTGATCGCATGGGTCACAACAATTTTAAGCCCAATGAATTCCTCCAGATCTTCGGCAGCATTCTGTTTGGAATAAACATGACCGACGAAAATCCCCCGGATCCATTTTCGCAGGACCAGCAGCAACGCGACTGAACTGATCAGAAAAATAATTAGCTGGGTATTGACGGAAATGGGCGCGAATAAACAGATCAGCGCTACGACCCAAGCCCCGATACCGAAGAAAAAGACGATCAACCCGGGAATCGCAAACTCCATCATCAGTAATATCAATCCGATCAGCGCCCAGATGAATTCGGGCTTTAAGAAATCTTTAATCCAGTCCATGTGTACTCCTTTCATTGACGATTCCGTTTGCGTATTATTTTACGCCTTCTGGAATCCATGTCACGCTTATTTTGGACCTAAAAATCGGAAAATTACCACTTCTATCCTTAAGACGCTGGCACAGTAGAGGTGTTTCAGAAAAAAGAAAATTTGTCGAAAAATAGCTTTTTTTCCGTGCTGGCCCTGTTCTGGCCGATGAAAGTAAACTCCGATAAGGGGCTTTTTCAGAAAAATAAATGGCCTTTTTTATCCGGACTTTTGTGCTTTTAAAAAGTGAAAAACTGTATTTCTGCCAATAAGACGACCTTTTAGTAAAAAACTAATAAAATCCTAACTTTGCATTTATTTGTCCCCGTTATAGAATATATATCTTACACTTTATAGAGAAACCGTAAGCTCTGAGGGGGGCCTGAGATATGAAAACCAAACTATACATTTTATTGATGATTGCCGCGACAGCGGCAGGTTATACACACGGTCAACAGGTATCGTCTGAGGAGGGTGCGACCGGGCCCTGTCTGAGTCTGAATTATCATCCCAATCTACCCGGGCAGTCAAACCCTGTTGATTGCTTCATGTATTTTGTACCCCTGACCTCCCTGACATCCGTTACCGTTTCCACCGCTCCCGAGACAACCTTTTCCGCAAACATTACCAGTTGGAAAACCGAAGAGCGTGGAAAGACGGTTCGTGTGAAATGTAATTTCGAAATTACCGGCGACGGCAATTATTCGGCATCTTATAATCCTGAGGAGATGATCAAAAATCAGCTCCTGCGAAAAAAGAACCCCGGTGAAATCACCAAACTGCTGGACTCGATTTGCATCACCGGCTCCTGTAAGGGGCGGATTGAAGGCATCGGCAAAGTTAATGGCGACAGTATTCTAATGGAGCAGGTCGAAGTTTCATTTAATCGGGACAATACCGAAAGCCCCGTCGAAATCAGTATCTACGACATTTCCAAAGAAAACGGCACCTTTCTCTATGAAAACCGCACAAATTGCCAAGTGGCCCGAGTTAATTCACTGACATTCAAACAGGACAAAAACGGAAATCCCAGCATGTCAGTGGAAATCGCTTCGTTGAAAAAAGCGAAGGCCAAAGAAGGCGTTTTTTCGAAACTGACCGCGATGATTGCCAATATCCTGTTGACCTCGACGCCCGTTGACCCCGTCGGCAACGCCACCCTAATGGACTTCAGCACGGCACTATACAAGAAAAAACCCATGTTCGTTTTCCCTTATGCCGATAACATCAAAATGCGGCAGGTGTCAAAACTTTAGTCGCCCAACTGGCCGGGACGGCAAATCGCGTTGGCCACTTTCACCACATCGGCAATCTGCAGAACATCATGAACGCGTACAATCGAGACGCCCTTTTCGATCGCCAGAGTCACTGTCGCGGCGGTGCCGAATATCCGGTCCGCAGCTTTGTCTCTGCCGGTCAACTCTCCGATGAAGCGTTTGCGGCTGGTGCCGATGAGTACGCGGTAACCCATATCACAGAACAATTCCATACGATTGAGCAATTGTAAATTATGTTCTGTTGTCTTGCCGAAACCAATGCCGGGGTCGATAAAAATGCATTCCGGTTGAACGCCTGCATTTTCAGCAGATTTGGCCCGCTCCATCAGGAACTCAGCCACCTCGGAAACCACGTCATCATAATGCGGGTCGGCCTGCATCGTCTGCGGGGTCCCCTGCATGTGCATCAAAATCACCGGCACCTGACAGGCAACTGCTGTCTGCGCCATGTTGTCATCGGCCAATGCACTAATGTCGTTAATGATGGATGCCCCGGCTTCGATGGCAGCCTGAGCAACATCCGGGTTTTTCGTGTCGATGCTGATGGGACTATCGATCTTCTTCGACAATTTTTTGATAACCGGAACGGCACGTTTGATCTGCTCATCTTTGGATACCGATTCGGAACCCGGCCGGGTGGATTCCGGGCCGACATCGATGATCGCCGCGCCCTGGGCTGCCATTTCGATACCGTGAGCAACCGCTTTATCGACATCCAGGAATTGCCCGCCGTCACTGAAGGAATCCGGCGTGACATTTAGAATACCCATCACAAGGCAGCCGCCGGAGAAATCCAGTTTGCCCTTCGGCCATTCAATTATGTCCGGCAATTTTTTCATTTCACTTTCTTTTCTGTCATGCCGGACTTGACCCGGCATCCAGTTGGCATCCTACTGGGCCCCGGTTTGGAGGCCGGGGTGACATGTTAGAGTCATCTTTTTACTTTAAAACCAATACCGATCAGTTTTTTGACCAGGTTGCTTTGCGTATCGCGCGGCAAAACAGTTGTATTCTGAAACTCCCGGCGTACGGGGTAATTCTTTCGCAGACCGTCAAACCAGTCACCTTGTTCGCTTTCGGGCTGCAGGAGAATCTCCCGCATATTGAAATCGTCGCGGTTGATGACATAGACCTGCTGGACGGTGTCGTGGATAATGTGTTCTTCGCCGGCGGCAAGTTGGTCGTCGGTAATGTGAATTTCGGGGACTTCGGGCGCGGGCAGAAAATCCTGCACTGTTTTTACGGCTTCAAGTTTGAAATGTTGACACATCGCCTGATAAATCATGACCATGCCCACGACCTTGCCGTCAAACGAATAGCCCGCGATGTGCGGTGTGGAGATGTCAACCTTTTTCAGAAGCCACGGGTCCACGTTCGGTTCGGTCTCCCAGACATCCAATACGACGGCGGAAAGCCTGCCGGACTGCATCGCTTTTTTCAATGCGACTTCGTCCTGCACCTTGCCGCGGGCCGAGTTCAGGAAAACCGTACCTTCCTTCATCGAGGCAAAGAATGTTTCATCGGCCAGATGAAAGGTTTTGTCGGGGCCGTCTTTGGTCAGCGGAGTATGCATCGTCACAAAGTCACAGGCGAAGACTTCATCCAGCGGACGGTATTTCGCATCGCCGGTTTGTCTTTGCAACGGCGGATCGTTCAAGACAACCTTCATACCGAGCGCCCGGCATTTGGCTTCGACCCGGCTGCCGACATTGCCAACGCCGACAATGCCGATGGATTTGCCTTCCAGCTGAAAATTCTGTTTTTTGCCCAGCACTAATAACGCCGCGACGATGTATTCGGCGACACTGTTGGCATTGGAACCGGGCGCCGAGGCAAAGCCGATGCCTTTGGCGGCCAGGTAGTCCTGATCGACATGCTCAGTGCCAATGGTGGCGGTGGCGACGAATTTAACGTTGCTGCCTTCGAGCAGTCCGGCGTTGACTTTCGTGATACTGCGCACCAGCAGTGCATCGGCCTCTTTAACAATATCGGGTGTAATCTGCCTGCCACCGACAAGTGTCACCTGCCCTATCGACGAAAAACACGCTTCCACAAACGGGATATTCTGATCGGCAATAATCTTCATACTCACATTGTATCCTATACCTTTATTGGTTTTTAAGCCTACTTTTTACACTTTTGTTGAAATAACACCCGAGCATTATACAGAAATACATATACATTGGCAACTATGTTCCAAAACCATCTACCCGCTCTTAAAATGAGTCTTTCCTCAAGGATTATGGGATATGTTAACCCGAGTTAACAGACAATCTCTGCATTATACTTCTGTAATCTATGAACTGTTTTAGACTGAGTATTCGTAATAATATTGACAAAGAATTCAAATTTTTATTGAAATGGTTTGCCGTTTCCATCATAATAAAATTGTACAGTACATGACTGATTATTATTTTAACGTTTATCTTTTTCGATGGGGGTTGTGATGAAAAAGTTTTCAGCGTTTTTTGTCGTCGTCGTATTATTTTTAAACAGTTTATCACTTGCCGTCATTCCCGAACACCAGGCCATCACTGAGTACAACGGTCCGGCAACCTGCATTGAATGTCACGATGTCGAGGCCGAAAGCATGTTTACTTCCGTTCACTATCAATGGACCGGCCCGACGCCAAATGTTCCCAATATCCCAGCCAATGCAGGCAAGGCCGATCTCGGTTTCAATACCTATTGCGGCAGTGTCGTCAGTTCCCCCCGTGCAACGTGTGCATCCTGTCATGTCGGCTACGGCAACACCCCCAGCGCGACAATGAGCTATCGGCAATTGGCAAATATTGACTGCCTAATGTGTCATCAGGATCAATACCAGCGGAAGCTGGTCGATCCATATCCCGTGGGTGATTTCAATTGGGATCGCTATGTCGATACACTTGACCTGTCGATATTCGGCAACCACTGGTTATTAATGGACTGCTCCCTGCCATTAGGATGCGGCCTGTCCGACTTAACGAATAATCGCGATGTTGACCTGCATGATTACTCAATTTTCTCGCAGCATTGGGGCGACTGTACCGATGCGGATGCGCCGTGTAATTCTACCGGGGGCTTTGCCCAGAAGACATTTACTGATTACCAGGGAACCGAACACACATGGAACCTGCCGGTCCATGACGACGACGGCAGTTTTCAATACGGGCCGGACGAGACAGCGATGGGGATCACCGCGGTCGAGGCGGCACAGACCGTACACTTGCCGACGCGGGCATCGTGCCTGCGGTGTCATGCGTATGCTGCGGGAACCAATTGCGGTAAACGGGGTGACATCTCCACCGCCAGTATCAGTCCGCCGGCGAATCTGGACGTTCATATGTCACCGGATGCCGAGGGTGAAAATATGAGCTGTCAGGATTGCCACGAATACGATAATCACCATGTACTTGGACGAGGACTGGACCTGCGGCCAAACGACCGGCCCGAGCGACTGACCTGTACGAATTGTCATAATTCCCAGCCGCATGACTCAACGCAACTCAATCAACACACGGTTCGGGTTGCCTGCCAGACATGCCATATTCCAACGTATGCGAAAATGGGTTTCAGTACAGAGGTCGAACGCAACTGGGAGCACCCGCATTGGGCGGCCGGACTGTTTGGTGGTCAAGGCGGCTACAAGCCCGAGGAACTTCGCGACAGCAATCTGACACCGACGTATGCATGGTTTGACGGCACCAGCAATGTCTATGCACGCGGAGAGGTGATTGTTCAAAACGCAATGGGATACTATGAGATGGGCAGCCCGAACGGCGATGTCAATTCGGCCGGCGCGCAAATTTATCCCATGAAGGAACATATCTCCAACTCAGCCCGCCACGATACGACCGGGCAACTGGTCCCCCACTCGACGTTTAAGTATTTCGTGACCGGAGATTTCAACCAAGCGGTTGCCGACGGCATGGCCTTCGCGGGTCTGACCGGAAGCTGGACGCTAGTGCCGGTCCATACCTATCAGACGATCAATCATGGCGTGGAACCGTCAGACAATGCGTTGGCGTGCGGACAGTGTCATGACTCACTCGGCAGCCAAACGTTGCGGATGGACCTGCAGGGCGAACTGGGCTACGAACTCAAACCTGGCCTGTCGAACGGCAACTGCACGATCTGCCATGAACGCAAAGAAGTCAAACCGTTCAAAACCATCCATGACATCCACGTCAAGGACAAGGGCTATGACTGCTCCTGGTGCCATAATTTCTCACGGCTCTAACGCAACCAGAGCATGGGGTTTAGGCCTGCCCTAAATCTCGAAGATGCTTAATCGCATCCGGCTCCAGAGGCTTGGCTTTGGGATTCGTCAGTAAAATTTGGCAGGCCATCTCAAAAAAGACGGCCTGTTGGATTGCGTCGTTGATGTTTTTGGCGATGGTAACAAGGCCGTGATTTTTCAGAATCGCCAGGTGTGTTTGAGCATCTTTAAACACCTCGATCACAGCCTGAGCCAGTTGGGGCGAACCGGGCGGCAGGTACGGTACCACGGCGGGCGTTCCAATATAAACCGGCCCTTCAATCGTCAGATTGTAATCGTGCGTTTCGGGCTTGCCGCAAGAGATGGCCGTCGCATACGGGCTTTGAAAATGCAGGACGACATTCGTTTCGGGACGGCTTTTCAAAATACCCAGATGGAACACGCTTTCACAGCTCGGCGTTTTGTCATTGATGCATTTGCCGGTTGAAATTTCACAGACGGCCGTCTGTTCGGCCGTTATTTCACTCAGCCATGACCGGCTGGCCGAAAGCAGTGCGATATCCGGCTCGATCCGCCACGACAGGTTACCGCTGCTGCACCGCACCAAATCATACGCCGCAACTTTATGACAGGCCGCAACAAAATCCTGTATTTTCGACTCATATACACTCATGCGATCTCCATTGGATAATATTAGCGGCCGCCATCATACCCCATTTATACCTTTTTCGCAACGGCCTTGAACCAGGTATAGAAAAACGTGCCTTCATCAATCTCATCCACACGGGATAGATCGGCGATGCCCTGCCGGTACATGTTTTCGGGCACAAGTTTGTTTTTCAGGATCGTTTCTTCGGCGGACTGCACCATGGGCACGATGATATGATTGACCATGCCGTCGCGCAGTGCGGGTTTGAGTTTGTCGGCATAGAGCCACGCCGGAACGCAGCTTTGCAGATTCAATCCGGCTTCGGTCACCAATGGCGTCAGTCTGCGTCCAATGTTGGGATCGTGGCCGATGTTGCGCTGGGCGGTAATGAGGCCGTTCCATGCGGCGATGGACTCAGGCGTTTCCGGATGCCAGAAGCAGGAACCGTGGTCGCCCTCGATGACGGTGATGGTCCCGCCTGTTTTGAGTACGCGTTTCAGCTCGACAAGCGCTGTGACGGGGTCGTCCAGATGCTCCAGCACAAAACAGACGAAGATGTGGTCGAATGCTTCATCGGCAAAGGACAGGGTGGTGATATTCTCCTGCTGAAATGTGACATTGCCGAAACAGGCCTGCTCCTTGAGCCGTTTGGCAGTCGCCAGCGATTTTTCGGAAATGTCAATGCAGGTATAGTCCGCATCGCTGCTTCGCTTGAGCAAAAGGCGCGTCTGCGCCCCCACGCCACAACCAGCCTCTAGTACCTTGCTGCCGGCGGGAAACTGCGTCCCGGCGTGGATAATGTCTTCCAGTATTTCAGCCTGCTCGTATAGACGCTGCGTTTCCCGCTCCGAATATCCGTGTACATATGCCATTGTTATATCCTTTCGTCTTTGAAACGGGAATTATAGCAAAAGCTGTTTCGGACAGCGACAAAAAAACGTCTATTCCAACCAACAAAAAAGGCAGACCCAATGAGTGAGCCTGCCTTTTGTAATCGCATTGCATTGCTGCCGTTATTTTTTTCGCCTTAGCAATACCAGAGCGCCCAGCCCCAACAGAGCCAGCGTTGCCGGTTCCGGGATGCAGGCAATGATATTATCAATAGCCAGTTCATTACCGCCGATACTGAATGAGCTGATCGGTCCGGTCGCAAAGATGGCTCCTTTGTCCCCAATATCAACAACCGTTACCATAACCCCTCCAACCATTGTGCCGTGCAGTGCTGAAAAGCCCGCTGCACCGTGAAGATCACCGTTAATCTCGAAAATCACATCGCCGCCATATTCACCATATTGCAATGACAATCCATACAGCGGATCAATGGGGAATGCAAAGTCGAGACTGATATTGTTCAGCCATATTTCGTTACCGGTTCCGCCTGCGTCACCATCGGCTTGTACAATGGCAAACGCGGTAGCGCCCGGATCATATGTCGTGCATGTGATTTCAACACCGTCAGAACTGAACGAGTTACCGATGATATACTGTTGAGTCAAAGGAAGATCTTCGAACATGACAACATAACCCTGAACTAAACCGCACACCATGAGAATCGAAAGGAAGAGGAAAGAACTTTTCATTATGGTCCCTCACATAGAAAGCCGTAATCGACAAAAAAAGAAAAAACGATCTATTTACGAACTTTCCTTCACCCTCAATGATTGTCTTTCCACCATCCCCAAATTGAAACTAAATCCTAACACCAACCGGGCCAATTGTCAAGAAAAAATCCAAAAATTTATCGGACATTCCTCCGGCATCCGAGTCAGCAGCACCGATCCCTCCCCTGACAGTAAAAACATTAATTACTTTAATTACATATCCGGTTTAAAAGTAATTAAAGAAAGTATAGAAATTATACTTTCCATTCTCTCCCTGACAAAGGATTCATTGTATAGTACGTAAACAACGTAAAGTACCCCCGCTTTTCAGCTCAAAAACGAAACTTTCCATACTTTCCATTGTTTTCATAGTTAGCACTCTTGCATCCACTTTAATGATTCAAATGTTGTTTTTTCGCAACATTCTGTCATACAACCGCCTAAGAAAGGGATCAATACGAAATATACGAACAATACCCCTGTTTTTGAGCTAAAAATAAAACTTCGTATACTTAGCATACTTTTCACTCCCCTCCGCAGCCAAATCCATCCACCTCATGTCATTCGGTGGCTGCCACCCGTCCGCAATTTTATTCAATCGCCAAATAAATCAAAATATCTGCCCATGCACCATATATTATTCACAACATATAACATCATTACTATAAATACCAAAAGGGGTTTAACGGCAGGTATTGTCCGATGTTTAATCAATAAATACAGGGATAAACCAGAGACGCCTAAGAATGTAAACACACAGAAGATCAGCGGAAGGAAAGGCCATATTATAATTGAAAGATTGCACAAACCAATCCAAATACATATTATCATCAATAGATAAGTTATTTTTTCACGTTTGTAGCTATTCAAATTAATTGCAATGAAAAATGACAAGCATGTAATTGAAGCAATAAAAATAGAAGCCATCAAATAATACTGATTGTAAGATTTAATCCACCAATCAACGTTTCTAACCTCTTGGCCCGCAAAAGGCTCAGCCTTTTGTAAAAAATATTCATGCATGTGAAAAACGAAGAAAAAAAGAAAGATGCTAAAACACAAAAAAGCAATATTCATAATTATTCTAAACTTGGAGATTTTCATTTCAACTCCCTTCTGCTTTTCCAGATTTCGGTCATGACCGAGGCGGTGATGATGCAGGCGAAGACGAAGAAGGCCGTTGGGATGGCGGCTTCGGGGCCGAAGTGTTCGATGGCCAGCACCGTGCCGAGTCCGGCGTTCTGCATCCCGATCTCGATGGACAGGGTTCGCTTTTGGCTAAACGGCATTTTGAACAATGCCCCGACGCCGTAGCCTGCGGCCATGCCGTAAATGTTCAGCAACAGCACCACCGCAATCACCGCGGCGGTGGCCTGGAGCATTTTTTCGCGGTTGGACGCGATGACCAGTGTGCAGATGAAGATAATGAATGTCACCGATATCGCAGGGAACACATCCTTGACCTTTTCGACAGCGGCGCTGAAGAAATACCGGACCGCAAAGCCCGACCCCAGCGGCAGGACGACCATGAACACGATATCGGCAAACATCTTCCAGACATCCACCGGCAGCGTTGCCCCGGCCAGCAGTTTCGTCAGCAGCGGTGTTAAAATCGGGCACAGCAGCGTCGAGACCGTCGTCAGCGAGACCGAATAGGCCACATCCGCCTTTGCGATGTAGCTCATGACGTTGCTGCTCATGGCTCCCGGAGCGCATCCGGCGATGATAAGCCCGACCGCCATCATGTCGGGCAGGCCGAATAGTTTGGCCAGTACAAACGCGCCGATGGGCATGATGGTGAACTGAGCCGATGAGCCGATGAGGACGATGACCGGACGTTTGGCGATATTTTTGAAATCGTTGACCGTCAGTACCGCCCCGATGCCGAACATCGTCAGCGAAAAAAACCACAGGTTGGGACTGCGCAGCGACTGGAAGACTGCGGGCCATTGAGCGGCCCCGGCACCGAACATTTTAGCCTTTGCCAAAAACACAAACGGCTGCGGAAAATAATACCCCACCACCGCAAACACCACGATCCAAAAAGCAAACAGCTTGGTGTACCAGTGCAATACGGTTTTCAATAGATTTGATTTTTGTTGTTCCATTGGCCGCATATTCTACACGACCCCTGTCGATAATGCCAACACAGAAATCCGGTAGATTATTTCCGACGTTTCTTCTTCGGCGGCATGTCAACTTGCAGTCGGCGGATTTGGGCGAGCAGCTTGTGTTTGCCGCGTGGGCCCATCGCCCCTTCGATCAGTTTCCAATTGCGTTTGTCGTAATATTGCAAGAGTGCCGCCTGCAGGCGTTTTTCACCGCGGCCTTTGGGAATATGAATGCGTTTGCCTTTCGGCGACAGGCCGGAGACATACATCGCCGTCGCCAGCGCCAGCGGAACGGGCACAAAATCCTGCACCTGCCGCGGCCGCCAGTTTCGGTCAACAAGATACTCGGTCAGGCCAATCGCCTCGTCCTCGCCGCTGCCGGGATGGGCACTAATAAAATACGGCACGAGATATTGTTCTTTGCCTGCCTTTTTCGTTGCTTTTTCAAACACCTTCTCAAATGCTTCAAATGTCTCGTTGTGCGGTTTCTGCATCATATCCAGCACATGTGGACATGTGTGTTCGGGCGCAACCTTTAAATGACCGCCGACAAAGTGCCCGGCGAGCAGATTAACATACTCAGGACTGTGCAGTGCCAGGTCATGCCGGATGCCCGAGGCGACGAAGATGTGTATCTTTTTCTTCTGCCGCTTCTGCCAGGCGAGTACCTTTCGCAGCAGCGAGACAACCTGCCTGTGCGAGGCGGGCAGTTTCGGACAGGGTTTCGGGAACAGACAACTGTCGCGTTTGCACGTGCCGGCATCGGCGCAGGTCATGCCGTACATGTTCGCGGTCGGACCGCCGATGTCTTCGATGGTGCCGCAAAACTGCGGATGCTGAATGATGCGGTCGAGTTCGCCGATGATCGACTGCTCACTCCGGCTGGCGATCTGCTTACCCTGATGGAAATAGATCGCACAGAAACTGCATCCGCCAAAACAGCCGCGATGGCTGGTCAGGCTGAACTGCACCGGCTTCAATGCCGGGATGCCGCCAAGTTTGTCATATTTCGGGTGGCACAGACGCGTAAACGGCTGAGCGTACAGGGTATCAAGCTCCTCGGTCATCAGCGGCGCCGCTGGCGGATTGACGACGATCTGCCCGGGGCCCTGCTCCTGGACCACCGGTTTGCCGGAGGGCCGTGCCTCCTGTTGATACGCTAATTGAAACGCCATGAACTTTTCGTTGTCGGCCTCCAACTCCTCCCGTCCCGGCAGCTCAACCACCTCGGCCGGAACCGTTACATCCCGAATGACCCGGTAGGCCAGTCCCGGAATGTCGGTCATGTCGTCAATCGTTTTTCCGGCGTCGAACCGGCGGGCGATTTCCAGAATCGTCCGCTCGGCCATGCCATGTACCAGCAAATCGGCTTTGGCATCGGCCAGCACGGAACGCTTGAGCTTGTCTTCGATATAGTCGTAATGCACCAGTCGCCGCAGCGACGCTTCCAACCCGCCCAATACGATCGGCACGCCCTTGTAAGCTTCTCGGGCTCTGGCGGCATAGGCCAGCAGCGGACGGTCCGGCCGCAGGCCCAGCTTGCCGCCGGGACTGTAGAGGTCCTCTTTGCGTTTGTTGCCCATCGAGGCGTACATGTTCAGGCGGGAGTCGATGCAGCCGGAAGTGATGCCCCAGAACAGACGGGGTTGCCCCAGCGAGCGGAACGGATCGACGATTTTCCAGTCCGGCTGGTCGAGAATCGCCACACGATAGCCGTGTGCGGCCAGCCACCGGCCGATCAGCGCAACCCCGAATGACGGATGGTCCACATAGGCATCGGCCGTGGCAAGGATGATATCCGCCTGGTCCCAGTCCAGCGCAACCATCTCTTGGCGGGTTGTCGGCAAAAAAGCGTTTTTCATAAAGAAATCGCCGTTCCTGGTTAAAATTGACGGTTGACAAAGTGGATAGTTTACTATACGATTCGCCTTTCGTCGAGTGCAATGCTTTCAGGAATGAAAATATTACATAACGCAGTGTCATTCCCGCAAAGGCGGGAATCCAGCGTAAAAAAGTCCCGCCAAAGGCGGACTCCAAATTTTTAATATTTGCTGTTAGATCTTTGATATGACAGTCGGGCCCGTAGCTCAGTTGGTTAGAGCAATCGACTCATAATCGATTGGTCGCTGGTTCGAGTCCAGCCGGGCCCACTTTTCCCTTTTGATGAAATGGGGTAACAATCGCTTCCTAAAGCACCGCTTTTCAAGGTGTTACAATTTTCCCCTTCCATGACTTTTTTACTTTCTCCAGTGCCAACCGAAGACAACCGATTCCTTGAAAAGCCAGTAAGATGTGTAAGTTGGTGTGTAAGCGCATCATCATCTGTTCCGGTTGCCTTTGCCTGTTCTGCTACCATAGCCGAAAAGTCCGGCAATCCCTGAATCGCCTTTGAAGTCTGCCCCTGTACGTCTTCAAGTAATATGAGACACATTAGCATTTTCGTTTAGAGACGATTTTGGCTCCGTTTCCGTTATTTTACAGTTTTCTTTCTTTCAAGGATTGTTTTGGTTTTCAATTTAGTCCGCTCTTTCAGGATTGCATCCCGTCTGCCGAAGTACACATCATCGGGTGTGACATTGCCGACGCCTTCATGATATCGACCGGCGTTATACCAATTAATAAACCGACCGATTTCCTGTTCCAACTGATCGGGCGATTCCCACACCTGCAGCAGGATACGTTCTTTCGCCGAGCGATGGAACCGTTCAATCTTGCCATTGGTCTGTTTGTATTGGGAGATGATTGGGAATTTTAGAAAAAACAAGGATACCGGGCATTGTGCACCTCCTAATACTGCTATGGATGTTTTTTTTCACATATATTCGAAGTTTTTTTTAGTTTTTCTGTAAATATTCATTTTTCATCGTATTTCTCTAAGGAAAGCAATAACGATAGCTTTAATGAAGCTAAACGAATTAAAGGATTTTAATGGCTGTGAATTCTAATAATCAAAATGCTCCGCGTGATGAACAGTTTTTGCGTCTTTTGATGAGCAATCAAGAAAAAATATATGCATTTATCCTCTCGCTCGTACATAACAGTAACGATGCCGAAGATATTATGCAAGATGTCACCACTGTAATGTGGCGCAAATACGACACCTTTAAGCCGGGAACAAGTTTCATTGCCTGGGGAATCGCTATTGCACGTATGCTTGTACTCAAGTTTTTTGAGAAAAATCGACATTCCAAACTGTCATTTTCTCCCAATCTTGAAAAAAAATTGGCTTTGATAGCAACCGAAAAACTCACTTCCGAAAGAGACGATCTTTTGGGAAACCTAAAAGACTGCCTAGGAAAACTGGACCCCCGTAATTACGAATTAATTAAAATGCGATATGTCGAAAAAAAACCGACAAAAGTGATTGCTGATGAACGAGGTATTGCGCCCCACACCATGTATCGAATCATGGGAAAAATTCATGAAATATTGCATCGCTGTATCCGCCGGTCTGCATCCATTCAGGGGAGTATGTAATGGGATATTCAGCGGGTAAAAGTGAGTTGTATAGTTTGGTGCTTCAGTCAATCGAAGGACGAATTTCAGAAAGTGACTTTGTCCGACTGGAAAAATATTTGCAGGAAAGTTCAGAATACCGTGAGATTTATTCGGATCTGAATATTATGTACGCTTATTTGAGAAGGCCTGCATTGACTTTTAGTATTGATTTTGATGCAGAACAATATCCTACATTTGACACTGATTTTTGGAAAGAACTTGCTGAAGATGAAAAAACAGCTCCCGAAATTGAGATATCTCAAGAAAAGAGTCGACGAGAGTTGATCCAAAAGGTTGTCTATCCCCCGCGGGAGAAGCTAAAAGTGAGTAAGTTCAGTATTGCCTTTCTGGCCATGAACGCCGCGGCCATACTTTTTATCGCACTGTTTTTAAAGTTTGTACCTTCTACACACAGTGTCGAGGTTGCGACTTTATCCGATAGCATCAATGCCAAATGGGCCGACATTGATGCTTCCATGCAAAAAGGCACTCGATTAACTAAGAACAGCAACAAACTGATGCTTAGAGAAGGTCTGGTGGAGCTAAGCTTCGACAATCACGCGAAGACCGTCATTGAAGCGCCTGCAGAATTCCAAATTCTTGCGGACGACCGGATTGGCCTTAATTACGGCAAAGTGTATGCGACAGTCCCGAAAGAAGCGATCGGTTTTTCTGTTTATACTCCGACCGCCAGGATCATTGATCTGGGGACCGAATTTGGGGTACAGGCGGAAGCGGACGGGGACACGCAATTGTATGTCCTGAAGGGCAAAACATCGCTTATTGCCGGGGACGAATCCCACAGGACCAGCATAGAAGTTACAGAAAACACCGCCAAGCGGGTGTCTGGTGTGGCACAGACAATTTCTGACATTCCTTGTAATTCGCGTTTGTTTATCCGGGAGATCGATTCCCATGAACAAGTCGCTTGGAGAGGCGAGAATATGGAACTGGCAAGCATCATTGCCGGAGGGAATGGATTTGACCCAGTCTTTAATGAGCGAACATTGAATCCCAACACGGGCGACTATGAGCAAAAGCCGCTGGTATCTAGCGCATATCCTACGAATTCTTCTTACAATCGGGTTTCGGGTAACGTGTTTATCGATGGCGTATTTGTCCCTGATGGAAGCAATGGACCCGTGACGATTACTTCTCAAGGGCATCATTTCGATTGTCCGGCAACCTCGGGGAATTTCAACCGTAATATCGCGGTATTTTATAAATCGTCCGATAAGGTTTCTTCAGATATGCAGCCGGCGCTCTTCGACGGAGTGGTTCATGGTTCACAGGAGCGGCCATGTGTACTGCTTCACAGCAATGTGGGTATTACGATCAATCTGGATCGTATCCGCCAGGCATATCCCGGCCGGAAGATAGAACAATTACAGACCAGATACGGTTTGACATGGGCAGAAAAAAATGGCAAGGCCGATTTTTTCATTCTGGTGGATGGAGTACTGAAACATGAGGACAAGGCTTTGGCAAGTCAGGAAAATTCGCAGTCTGCAACCGTAACGTTAGAGCCTGATGCACGTTTTCTGACATTTGTTGTTACCGATGATCAGAAATCTTCAAGGTCGTCGGATATGGCTTATGAGTTTGACTTTTTCTACTTATTAGAACCCCAATTGGTTCTTCGATAGAAACCGGTTCTGGTGTTGGAATAGAATAAAGTTGTATCGTTTCTTTGAAATCTGAATAATCGACTTCAAAAAGTGTGATTGAACGTGATGAAATAAAAGGGTGAGCCGATCATAAGTTTTAGCGGACTCCGATCGGCCCACCTGTTCGAGTTCCGGGCTTTTTGCGCGCCCTGACGGAACCTAAACATGTCATTATACCCAACAAAACGGATCAGTCAACCCGAAAAAAAATACGGGATTTATCCCTTTCTGGGCCCCAGGAAGATGATGGAACAAGATAACAGACACCCTTATGGGCAAAGCGATGCCAGGAAAGGTGGTCTGGAATTTAACTCATATCGTGAAGTGTGTGATGTGTGTGTAGTTGTAGTGTGTGTAAGTATGTAGTGGTTTGTAGTGTTGTTAATATAATGTAATATTTTTTTTGTGGAGGATGTAAAGATGAAAAGTAAATTTTTAGTTGTGTTAAGTGTATTGCTGATGGCCGCGTCGAGTTTCGCCGGGACGCTCAATATAACCAATGCCGGATTCGAAACGGACACGGCACCTGTGGTTGGCGCGACGGGTTGGACCATCACCTCGACTGTCGATGGCAATGTCGATCGCGATTGGTTCACCACGACTGCCGGCGCTCCGGATTCCGCTGTTGACCCCGACGTGGCCGCCGAAGGCGACAACTGGCTTTCCTCGAATCGGTTGGCTGTCGGCTACGGCTCTAGCAACAACCCCCAGACAATTATACAGTTGATCGATATCTCTGGGGATGCAGCGCTGGTTGATCTGGGAACCGCGACAGTGAAGCTTGACTTCATGTTTGCGGACAACGACCCATTGGACGATGCCACAGTCAACATCAGCTTCTTTTCAGATGTTGCCGGTACGACATTGATGATCGGGACCAACCTTACGACCGGGATTATCGCGGAGACAGGTGGCGGGTACAACCTACCTGCAAACTGGGTGGCGAACAACCTGTCGGGTGCGGTACCTGCATTAGCCCGTTCGCTCGAGATTGAAATTGTGAATAATCGCACCGGTGGGTCGGCAGGAAATACCCACTTCGATGACTTTAGCGGGTCTATTGTTCCTGAGCCGGCTACGATGGCGATTCTGGGTCTGGGTGCATTGCTGATCCGTCGTAAGAAGTAAGCCAAGAAAAGTAAGATAACGCATCACCCTCTGTTTTAAGAGGCAGGGATGTAAAGATTTACTATTTTTTACATCCCGGTCAAATGAGAGTAACGGGCCGTCATTGCTACTGTGATGGCGGTCCGTTTTATGGAACATATAAAAATCGATTTCAATCAGGGATATAACTCTGAAAACATAATATAAGAAATTTTTATCCGGCGATCGGATATTACAATTATGTATGTATTTTTAATCCATAGATCATTTATTGTTGAAAGGGAATGATTATGAAAAAGACAGTAGTTTTTATGATGTCCATCGTTCTGATTATGACGGGCGCAGTGAATGCAGCGTTGCCGGTTACCAGTGGTCTGGTGACGCATCTGGATGCGGACTCGCTTGGTCTTTCGAATGGTGCTTCGGTTGCCACGTGGACGGACCTGTCCGGCTTGGGCAACCATGCAACACAGGTCACAGCCGGTAATCAGCCGACGTATGTTGCCCATTCGGCTGCATTTGGAAATCATGCTTCCGTTCGATTTGACGGAACGGATGACTGGATGGATATGGTTGATGCGATCACCGTTAACAGCTTTACGGTGTTTATTACGGGCAAACTCAATGATGCCGGTGCCACTACTCAGCAGTATTTTATTTCCGGTCAAAGCGGTAATCCTACGGCTCTTGACAACCGTTTTCGAATCGCAAAATACAACTGGTCAACTGCATGGCGTTTCCGTGCCGGAAACTCAGCAGATTACGGGTCGGGCACAGTAGATACGCTTGGACACGTGCTTGCAATGAATAGTGTGTCGAACGCATGGGTTGACGGCTCCGCCGTTACCGGAGCAACCAACAGCGCATCATCAACACCGGCACTGAGTCTGGGCGGTTACATGCGTACCGGCGGTGCGGATTTTCTCAATGGTGAAATTGCAGAGGTGATTCTGTACAACCGCGTTCTGAACTCTACGGAAATGGAGCAGGTCTTTTTCTATTTGTCTACTAAGGTGCCTTATGATCCTGTTGTTGATGAAGTAACGCCTACGACGGTTGTATTAAATTGGAAAGCCGCAGCAGATCCGACCGGCGCCAATGCTGTCAATCCCGATATTGTTGACCAATATGTCTTTATGTCCGATGGCTCCGGGACAGATCCAAACCTGTATTATCTTGGTGCCACGGGAGTTGACCCCGGCACCGATGATCCAACCTCTCAGTATCCCGGTACAGGCACGGTAACGGTAGCTACCGATTCAACGTATGAGTGGGCAGTTGTGGAAGCGATGGATGGTAACACCCAAAGCTTGACCCCGGGAGTCAGCAAAATCACCCAGGTGGATCCCAATAATATCATCGGGCCGGTCTGGACCTATGTCTCACAAACATCAGTTCCGACTATTTCGCAGCAACCTGAAGATGCCCGTGCTTTTTCTACAGATCCAAACGCTGTGTTTATTTGTGAGTTTTCCAGCGTCGAATCGGCAACGGTTCTTTGGTACAAGAGCGGTAACGCGACGCCATTGTCCACAGGCGGCGATATTGTGATCACCCTAACCGATGACGGAAACGACAATTACATATCGACTTTAGAAATCTTTACGCCTGTATTAGCCGATGAGGGCGAGTACTATTGTGAGATTGACAATGGAACGCCGCTGGTGACCTCTGATACCGCGGCTCTGATTATCAAACGACTGATGGCGCAGTATGACTTTGACGGCGACCTTGCCCCTGCCACAGGCAGTGCGGCAGATGCTCCGACGGGGACGGCCTTGGATACACAGGGTGACCCCAATTCACTGCTGGCAGTACCGGCAATGATCAACTATGTAAACGGTGCTGACTATGCCATAACTGGCGGCCAATCACTTTATCTGGACCCCAACGAGTATGTTGATTTCGGCGTTGAGGGGTATCCCAAGGCCTACCCGGTTACCTCGAATGGTTACGGCGGCGGCCTGGACGAAGGTACAATCGTCTTCTGGGTCAAACCGGATGTGGACAAGTACCAGATCGTTCTGGGCAACTTTAACGATACCACGACTGGAACCGGCTTTTTGTCTGCCCTTCAGGCTGATGGGGACAACGATCTTCTCGTCCGGAATGCAGCGGTCTATCTTGCTAATCACGTTGCAGGCCGCCCGGATCGTCCGGAATATGATTTGACCGACACAGCGTGGCACATGATAGCCGCATGCTGGAGCGGTAACAACTCAAGGCTCTTTGTAGACGGTCAATCGGTTGGCAGCTTCACCGGCACCACACCGGCATCGTACGACGCATGGCAGCGTGGTGTTCTGCTGGGTTCAAGCCGTCAGGGTGCTCGTCATTTGCTGAGCGATATGTTTGGCGGCGGTGCAATTGACAACCTGAGAATTTACAACTATCGAATCGATAACGGTGATGCTGTACTTGACATCGATGCATTTGCACAGGAATACTATGATAACACAGGTATCCTTCCGTGCACAGACACGCTCTTCTGGGGCGGTGCGGCCAACCTTGATAATACGGGCTCATCGTACTGTAAGATCGATTTGGCAGACTTTGCCGAGTTCGCCTTACGATGGTTAACAAATGGTTTGTATCCTCAAGATTAAAACGTATTTGATAGAGGGTCAGTAGAGAACCAGGCGGTGTTTACACCGCCTGGTTTTTGACCCTGAAAAAGAATCATTAAAAGAGGTTCTGTCTTAAGGCCTGTTGAATTACCTTTATGTGCGAAGGGTTTGCTGAGTTTTAAGAATATTTATTAAAGAGAATCAACGGAAGCGTTATATCAAACCGAATTAAAGGGAAAAGCCAATGACACAGGTTGTGAACAAAAGAGGATTTACATTAATCGAATTGCTGGTCGTCATTGCGATTATCGCATTGCTTATGGCGGTCATCATCCCGAGTTTAGGTCTGGCCAAAAAGAAAGCGGCCTCGATTGTTTGCATGAGCAATACACGGCAGATGTCCCTGGCGTGGTATATGTATCAGGATGAGAACGACGGAAAGCTGATGAGTTCGATGATGGAAAATGTTGGCGCCAATAGGGTCTGCAGAGAAGCCTGGATTGGTCAGCCTCATCTGGCAACGGATAATACGACTTCTTCTTTAACGATGATTCAAATTTCGCCTCCGGTGACAGATGAAGATGAAATCAGGGGGGCGGAAAAAGGCAAACTGCACTCTTATATGGAGAACCCCGATGTTTATCATTGCCCGGCCGATAAGCTGCGCAAAGGGCCGGATGGGACCCGATTGTACGTCAGTTATGCGATTCCGATCTGTTTGAATGGATTCACGAATCCGACCAATGCAGATTATGAGTACCAAGTCAGGAAGTTTGGGCGGATAACCTCGCCCTCAAATAGATATAACTTTGTTGAAAGCGGCGAAAGTAGCAGAGGGAATTGGACTTATGGAGGCTATTTTATTATGGCGACTCCCAATTTCCACGGGAATGGCAGCTATGGTATGTGGTCGCCATTGGCGATCAGTCACGGCAACAGTGCCGTGTTTGGATTTGCGGATGGGCATGCTGAGTCTCACAAATGGCATGATGAAGTCGTTTTTGACCATTATTGGGCAACGGAAAACACGGGGCCCGGGGGTAACTACGGCATAAATTCGTCGACGGATATCGGAGAAAGCGAAGACTTTGATTGGATGATTCGCGGATGGGCCTATATGGATAAATAAAAAAGATAACAGCGTTTGTCAATTTTCCATTTAAGTTTTTCCTGTGTGTATAGCAGTGAAGTGTATCTAAAAAGAAAAAATTTTGGGCGGCCCAGAAGAGATTGCCTTTTATTTGTATAAATCATATTGATTGGGGGAGTAGAATGTTTAAAAGCATAATGAAAAGTGTCTGTGTTCTTCAGGTTTGTTTTTGCCAGCTTCTTTTCGCGGCTCTGCCGGTAGCTGATGGTTTGGTGATGCATCTGGATGCCAGTCAGATCACCGGTGTTGCAGACGGCGGTTCCCTGGGGACATGGACGGACTTGTCCGGTGCAGGAAACAATGCAACACAGACTACAACCAACGCCCAGCCGACGTATGTTGCCAGTTCATCGGCATTTAACGATTACGCATCCGTCTCGTTCGTAACGGATGACTGGATGGAATTACCCAACGTGGTTTCCGTCAACAGCTTTACGCTGTTTCTTGTGGGTAAGTTTAATGCAAATGGTTCTGAGCAGTATTTCATATCCGGTTATGATGCCGGTCTTGGTGGGAACAACCGTCTTCGAATTGCAGAATACGGCTGGTCATCTGTTATGCGTTTTCGTGTGGGAACCACAGATTATACCGGCCTTGCTAAAGATTTAAACGCACACACGTTCATGCTGAACTCTGTATCCCAGGCATGGGAAGATGACACCTTTTTTGCGGGGCAAACAAACAGCTATACAACCACTCCGAACATAAGACTGGGCACGATTTATGGTACTTCTGGATTCCTCAATGGTGAAATTGCTGAAGTGGTTCTGTACAACCGGGTGCTGACTGTAGCGGAAACCGAACTGGTTAGAACTTATCTGTCCGACAAATACACTGTTCCCGTCTCGCCAGCCGACCTTGTTGCCGGCAATATGATGCTGATTAATGAGAATGCCGGCTGGTGCTGGTATCAGGATGAGAAGATTATCTATGATCCTGTCAGCGGTGATGTTATTACCAGCACGACGAATGAATCCGCAGGCTTTGGCGGTACCTCAAATGTAGAGACAACAGCATTTGATCTGGCCACCGGTAAACGCACCCGGGTATACATGAAAAACAATGGCGGGGATGACCACAATATGGGTGCTTTTTGGATACGCCCGGACGGCAGATATTTACATATGCACACGGGGCACAACGCCAACGATTACAGCTACTGCCGGACCACTGTCAATCCGAATGACGGCACTTCATGGTCCGCGGAAAGCTCTTTTAACTGGGAGACCCTCAGTGGTCTTTCAGACAGCGGTAACCTTACCTACCACAACCTTCATTATTTATCGGCTGAGGGAACCGGCAACGGCCGTTTGTACAACATCTCAAGACAATTTGATCGAAGTCCGTATATCGTTTACTCCGATAACTGGGGACAGACATGGGCTTATGCCGGTAAACTTTCTTCGCCCACGACAGGCACCAGTTATTCCAATGGCTACTTCAAATATGCCTCCAATGGTGTTGATCGCATTGATTTTATTGCTACTGAACACCATCCTCGCGATTACAATAATAATATCTATCATGGCTATATCCAAGGCGGCAAGAGCTACAACTCTGATGGAACTGAAATCGACAATAGCATTTTTGATGAGAATGCTCCCGGCCCGGAAGAATTTACGCCGGTCTTCCTTTCCGGGGCAATCGCAGCGGGTCAATATCACACAGCGTGGACCATTGAACTGGAACTTGACGAAAACGATTACCCTGTTTGCCTGTTTATCACACGTTATGGTACGGAATTATACGGTGCCAACGACGGCCGCGGCGCTGCAGACCATCGTATCTTCTATGGGCGTTTCGACGGCTCATCGTGGACCTATACGGAGCTGTCCAAAATTGGACAGGGCCTTGAATCCTGGGAATCGGATTACACCGGTCTCGGTTGTATACATCCTGATAATCCCAATCTGATTTATATCTCCACGCCCTTCGATCCTCGTGATGATACAGAGTATGCCAATCATGAGATCTTCAAAGGTGTAACCGCCGACAATGGTGCAACATGGAACTGGACACAGATCACATTCGATTCTACGGTCGATAACCTGCGTCCTGCTGTTCCCAGATGGGACGCCAATAATACGGCGCTCTTCTGGTTGAGGGGTTATTATCCAGCGTTTGGCAGCAACCCACAGGCAGACTATGACCAGGTACTGGTGGGAATGATCGATCGTCACAATGAAGCAATTAGTTTGGTCACTTATATTGATGCCGACCCAAGTAACACGACAAATGCAGACAGTTCACCATTTACGCCCACCGGCCCGAGCGGCATCCCTGGTGCCGCAGACGACCAGTGGCACGAATACACAGAATACGGAAACGCAGGCAGTTGTTATACCGCCAATGAATCGTCTGAAGACGCTCCTATGTTGAAGACGACCATAAGCGGCTTGGCAAATGGGACCTACGATGTGTTTGCTTACTTCTGGTGTCATCCGTCCAGGGACTGGGGCGTAGCCGGTGGATTTACACCATCTGATATACTCTACTTTAACCGACAGTCCTCTCAACATGCCGAAGCATCTGAATTCTTCGGTTCTGTCAGTATTATTGATTACGAAGCGTTGCTTTATCGCGTTTATATCGGCCGCAGGGAAGTGGTTGGAGGCGCTTCGATCGATGTTTATATTGATGACTATGACAGTTCTCTTGTAAATGGAGCTGATCGTGCCGTGTATGACGGTGTGGGCGTAGCCAGTGTGATACCGGATTATGCCGGCGATCTCTACAGGGATGGGAAGGTAAATTACATGGATATGGCAGAACTTGGGCAGGGCTGGCAGACGATTTATGACATGGACACATTAGTCGATATCGCAACTAACTGGCTGGCAGGACTTTAATGCCGTATGCAATCGCCGAATGGTGGTCAAAGGATGGGTTGCATGATGCACCGTAACGTAAATTGTTGTTTTGCGATTTAAACTCCTGTTCCGGGGTCGAGTGAGTACTCGGCCCCGGAACGAGAGAAAACAAACGGGCAGAAAGTTTTTAAACAAAAAGTGGAATCTTCGGTTGGACAGAGAATTCTTCTTTATCTGATTTTTTGGGGTGGATATTATGAAACCAAGCATGAGCATCTTTTTTATTGTGTGTTTCTTCATTTGTTTTAGTCCGTTTCTTTTTGCAGTCTTGCCGGTAACCGATGGCCTGGTGATACATCTGGATGCCAGTCAGATCACAGGTGTTGCAGATGGTGCTCCGATTGCGACATGGTCAGATCTGTCCGGCTTAGGAAACGATGCATTACAGACGTTAGCTGACGCCCAGCCGACGTATGTTACCGCTTCACCTGACGTTAACGATCTCGCAAGCGTTCGTTTTGACGGAGTGGACGACTGGGTGGATTTAGCTGACGTGGTCGACGTCAACAGCTTCACGCTGTTTCTTGTGGGCAAGTTTAATTCAATCGGCGGTGATCAGTATTTTATATCCGGTCAAAGCGGTGATCCTGTCCTTGACAATCGTGTTCGAATTGCACAATACGATTGGTCGACTCAATTTCGTTTTCGAGCGGGTACGACAGATTATTCGACTCCAGAAAAAAATACAGCCGCGCACACGTTCGGGCTAAATAGTGTCTCGGATGCATGGTTGGATGGCAGCTTTGTTGATGGGCAAACAAACACCGCATCAGGATTAACTCCGGCCCTGAGTCTGGGCTCGTACAAAGAGGGATCTAGCGGTTTTCTCAATGGTGATATTGCCGAAGTGGTTCTGTACAACCGTGTTCTGGATGCTGCGGAAGTCGCACAGGTCAGTGCCGAGTTGAACACGAAGTATGCCACCGCCCAATCAACCAACACCCAATCAAGTATTACAGTGGACTACGCGGTTGATCTGGGGGCATCTAATCAGGTTGCAAGCGGATTATTGCACGGTATCAGCGCCGATCATCCTGCACAATACCTGATCGATGGTATTAAAGTAAACGCTGTCCGTGGGGCAGATTATTATGGGTACCTTCCTAATTGTTACGAAGCAGACACTTACAACCGAATTAAAGCAACCGGTGCCGATCTAATGATAGGATTGTACTATAGAGCAAAAGAAAGTGGTTATTGGCCTGGCGATGGCGGGGATTGGCAAACATGGAGAGATATATGTACGGATATATATAATGAAGCCCAAACCAACAATTACGATATCTATTCCTGGATACCCTGGAATGAACCGCGTCTTCAGTGGGGTAATTTGAACACGTATAAGCGAGCGCATAAGGAAGCTTATCAAACAATTAAAGCACTTAATCCGGCAGCGAGGATTCAGGCGCCTGAAGATCATGCTTATAGTCTTAGTTTTTTGTCTGATTTTCTGACTTACTGCAGAGACAATGGTTGTCTTCCGGATATTCTGGCGTGGCATGAATTATCCCAAGACCCTTTAGACGTTGAAGCTCATTGCAGTGAAATAAAGTCATGGATGCAGAATAACGGAATTACTCCCATGCCGATTGCTGTAACAGAGTATCAGGGTGGTTCCTATTCGAATGATAATACGTCCATACCCGGAGTCAATGTTTATTATCTGGCCTCCATGGAAAGAGCGGTTCAGCATGGCTTTGCATTTGGATTGCACGCATGCTGGAGCTGGTCTGGAAGTGATTCCAATTTTATCGCTACATTGGCAGATATGGCGAATAAGGATGGCGCCAATTTACCCAGAGGTTTATGGTGGAATTACAATGCTTATAAAGACATGACAGGCAGAAAAGTTCAGGTTGGTATAAGCGGCTCAAATGGCGATGCCTTTGCAAGTTTAGATAATGATATGAACAGATCGATCATTTTGATTGGGACGAAAAATTATACAACTTATCACGATGTATCTTTGAACCTGAATAATATCCCTGATTCTCTAACATATAATGGCAAGATTCATATAAGAGCAGAAATGATTCGTGATGAAATGGTTCTTATGTCTCCCGAGGTAATGGTTGCAGGAGACTATTCTATATCTGGCGGTGCTGTCGTGTTGGACTTACCAACATTGGACCCGAAAGCATCCTATATGGTATATGTCTCACCTGCTACCAGTGATGCCCCGGCAACGTCTTACGAGAGCGAAGCTCTTAGTGCTACTTTTACAGCAGGGAGGACACACAGGGTTTTTGATGAAGCAGCAGCCAGTGGCGGCCAGACTACAATCCTCGAAGCGACTGCTGATGGCGATTATGTAGAATATCAGATTCCTTCGCCGGGCGAAGGAGTTTATAATCTGTCTGCCATACTGGAGAGTATGGATGACCATGGATTTATGCAATTGTATATTAACGGTCAAAGTATGTGTCCTCCTGAAGATCAATACAGTGATACGGAAGGGTACTATGCAAATGACTTTGGCAATATTTATGTAGGTTCAGGGGATTTATATCTCAAATTTGTAGTTGTTGGGCAGAACCCCAGCTCGCAAGGAAAATGGATAGTGTTTGATAGATTTGATCTAACTAAACTAAGCAGCCAAATCTTCGAGCCGACCAACTGTCAGGACGTGCAGAGTTTGGGTTACAGGCTGGACGAGGATCTCAATGGCGATTGTCAAATTGGAATAGCGGATTTAATGCTGCTGACCGATCAGTGGCTGTCAAGCAGTCCCGTGGCCGTACCACCCAATTATTCTCCGGATATTGTAGCTGACAATGAGATTAATCTGGCCGATTTTACGGCTATGGCCAATCAGTGGTTAGTCTGCAATGATCCAGCGACCGTAGGCTGCATTGAAAACTGGTAACCAGTGGTATTGTGAAAATGCTGAAAAGTACAAGATGATTATGAAAATGATCTCAAGTGAAGCTGTTTAGGACTGCCGGAAACCGCTATACAACAACAGGTTTCTAGGCCGGCGATATCCAGATCCATCTTTGTAATTCAGCTTTTTTGAATAGATACATGGTTTTCATGAAAATTTATAGAGAAAACAGTTTAAATTTGGTTGAAATAGCCAATTAATTAGTAGGTAGAAATACGGAATTTGCCTCTACATTGCAGTGAATTATGCTATAATGGACACGCTATTAATTTTCGGGGACAATTCTCGTGAATATTCATTCCGTGAACATTGATCGTTCTGTTTCCATAAAGTGCCTGCGGTCGCCTGAACGCATCCAGTGCCGGAACATTGCCTAAAACCAGTTGAACCACCGCCCAGGCAATCCATTCCGGATGCGCTGGACACCCGGGAATGTTAATAATGAGTTTACTGGGGTCGATTGAACTAACAAAATCCGGACAACTGACGACACCCGAAGGATTGCGTTCGTTCAGATCCGGGCCGGACATCGGTTGCAATGATGCACGCTCGCCCATCGAAAGCAGTTGGCACACCGCCCTCAAGCACCAGCACATAGCCGCCCTTGCGTTTGGCTTGGTTGGCCATTGTTACGGCAGTCTGCCCTGCCAACGCCATCACGACCTTATGATACGCCTGGTTCACATGGGTTAGCAGAACGTCTGCTAGCGTTAGGGTTGAACCCGGCAACGCAAAATCGTCGCTGAACAGGTTCAGGAAGGAAACCGAATCTCCCTGGCAACCGCTGCCATGAAGCCAAATCAAGGTTGGCGCCCCACTGCTGGCAAGAGCCGCTTCCAGTCGCTGAAGATCCCCAATACCCAAGCCCAGCGCCGCAACAGAAGCTGTGCAGTATTTTAGAAAATCACGTCTTGTTACCCTCATTATTGTTCCTTTCCTGGAAAATCTCACACATTATTGTGCTGAAAATTAGGTCGGATTGTGATAATCAACAAGCTCAAGGGCCTTTTTGATTTCATTTTGAGGGGGAATCTCCGGAAGGATAGGGCTCAGTTTCCAGAGTTTCCCCACAGCAGAAAATATGATATCAAAAGCTCCGCCCGAAAAATCGAAAGCCTCTTGGAATTTGACAAGAATCTCGATCGTTACCTTTGTGCCCATCATGCCGTATCATATTGGGCGATGAATCCATTTTGAGCATAAACGAAAACAGATAATAGGAGTGTACTCAGAATAGAGAATCTAAGAATAGCATACTTTGATTTAAAACCCATCACCCGATTAATCTTCCTCAAATGTATTCATCCCCAAAACTACCCGCCCAAAATCAATTCCTCGCACTATCTCAGTTGCACTTCCATATATGTGTATTATTTTAATGAATGACGTGATTGAATGCAGCTTAGAAACAGGCATTCAGGAGTTTTTTTGTATATTAGTAGTCTTCCTGTTTATCAATGTCTACAAAGATATTATACCCTTTACCTGAACTATCCAGATACAACTATGCATTCTTGGTCATCCACTGTGTCAGTACCCGCCAGAAAAGAATACAACGCGGCATTTCATCCAGTCCGGCCAAAACCGTAATGCCCGTCGTCGTAAACCCGCTCATCGCCTCAAAAAAGCCGTCCACGAAAGAACACTCCAGGATAATTTGGAATGGAATCGTTCCCAATATAGAAAAAGCAATACAGACCGCCGCGTATAATAATGCCGCTCCCGTATTATCGAGAGTACTCCGCTTAAAAAGGACAGGCAGGAATCCGCCAAGAACACAAGAACCAATGGCCGGAAAAAGAAATGCATACACACAGACCAGTCCCTGACTATCGGTGTTCCGATAATACAAGGCAATGATCATTGGAATAAGAAGGATAAACCCAAAAAAGAATAAGCAACCGCCCCATAACGTGAAACACCGCCATTACCCGAACCAAACTGTTTCGGATGTAAAATCTCCAATCACCTAAGTCCATTATCGATAGAAGACCGGACAGCTAAACCGTTTTTTGCCAGGAACGCCCTTTTTCATCAATGGACGAGGTAGTTCAAGTTCCTCTGGGTGTGTTACATTTCATTTGATATTTTGCATGGTTTTTAATTTTTTTCAATTTTTTCTATTGACCCCGGATGTAGTGGTCGATATAATTGTTACTATGCATAGAAACAATGTATCTCGTACGTTCTTTTGGTGGCGACCTGCTCGGGACCTCGGCAGGTAGGAGCGGACGGTTTGTATTGGCACACCGAATTCGACGATCGCGACCTGCTCGCTAAATAACAGCAGGTCGTTTTTTTTATAATTTCCCTGAAAATGAACAAAAAAAGGATTACAATAACATGAATAATTATAAACATCGAATCGAACAGGCCCAACCGGGGCAGATCATCCCGATGGTACAGGAGATCGACATTACCTGTCCGGTGGAGTTCTTTGCCAAACTCAGTGACTACGGACGTAACCGGCACTGCTGCCTGTTCGAGTCCCGTGATCATCTGTCCGAAGGCGGCGGCGGGGAGTTGACATTCGGCACCGCCAACCCCGCCCTGCATCTGACCGGAACCGCCAACACCTTTGTTCTTGAATCGCTCAGCAATACGGGCAAACGCATGATCGGGTACCTGACGCAGCATCGGGAACGTTTTGCTTTTTGCAAACAAGTCGATGTTCAGCCGGAGCGGATCAGCGGCCAACTGGGAACCAATGACGGCATCATGGATGAAGAGTCACGTTTGAAGAGCATCAATCAAATGGATGTGATCCGGGCCGTCGGGTTTGCGTTTGAGTTGGCCAGCCAGCCGTTCCGTGTAACCTGCGGCCTGCTCGGAGCGATCAGCTATGACTTTGTCGATCAGTTTGAAAAACTGCCCGCTAACAGCCAGGACGTGCTGGGCAACCCGGACTATGAGATGTATTTCGCCGACAATATCTTCCTGATGGATCACAGGCACGGCAAAGGTTACGTGGTCGTCAATGCCATTATTACCGATGATGACCGTGATGGAATCTATGAGGAATCGCAGCAATGTTTTAACACCTATTTTGAAACCGCAAAAAAACAACGACCGGAACCAAACTCCTTGGCGTCGACCACTGAAAAACCCGGTACGGATACGGATCAGGAAACATACGAATCCATGGTGCGAACAGCCAAAGAGCATATCATCGAAGGTGATATTTTCCAAGTGGTCCTGAGCCGCACCATTACCGAACCGTGTCCCGCCGAACCGCTGGATGTGTACCGTAAACTGCGAACACTGAATCCTTCACCGTATATGTTTTACCTGAACACACAGAACACCACGCTGATGGGCGCCAGCCCTGAACTGAATTTACGTGTCAGCGGAACCTGTGAACGCTATGTCGAGATACGCCCCATCGCGGGGACCAAACCCCGCGGCCGAAAAGACGGAAAGATCGACCCGGACACGGATATCCGTTATGAAGCGGAATTGAAGCTGGACCGAAAGGAACTGGCCGAACACATGATGCTGGTGGATCTGGCCCGCAATGACATCGCCCGTGTTTCCGAGCCCGGCAGCCGGATCGTCAATGAAATGCTCATTACGGAACGCTATGAATCGGTGATGCACCTGGTCAGCAACGTTAAAGGCAAACTGCGAAACGACCTGGATGCTCTGAGTGCTTATCTTGCGACGATGAACATGGGCACTCTGACCGGAGCGCCAAAGATCGAAGCGATGAAAATTATTCGTCAGCTTGAAAAAAACAAACGCGGCTATTACGGCGGCGCCGTCATGTACCTGACCGTGGACGGACAGTTTGACAGTTGTATCACCATTCGAAGCCTGCAGGTCAAAGGCAATACCGCTTACATTCGTGCCGGTGCCGGTATCGTCCACGACAGCATCCCGTCCAGTGAATTTGATGAAACGCAGCATAAAGCCAATTCGTGCATCAAAGCCATTCGCATGGCCGCAGAAAACGGAAAACAGTAAAACAGGAATTTATCATGAAAACGAAAATCCTATTTATCGATAATTTTGATTCATTTACATACAACCTCGTTGATGAGTTCGCCAAACGTGATTGTCTAACAAAAGTGTATCGCTCTGACACCCCGCTTGAGGTACTGATAGAGGCATCTGCCGGTTTTTCGCCGGATCTGCTGGTCTTGTCGCCGGGGCCCGGTAATCCGGATACGGCCGGGGTTACATTGGCGGCCATCGACTATTTTAAAGATAAGTTGTGCATCTTAGGGGTTTGTCTGGGACATCAGGCCATTGTGCAGTATTTTGGCGGCACTATAAGTCATGCGCCGGAAATCATGCACGGTAAGCCCTCGCGGATCACCCATGACGGTTCCGGCGTCTTTGAAGGGCTGGAAAACCCGCTTCAGGCCGGGCGTTACCACAGCCTTTGCGCCACGACACTGCCGGATTGTCTAGAGGAAGTCGCCGATTTTGAAGGTATTGTCATGGGCATTAAACATAAGGAACTCCCCGTTTACGGCGTTCAATTTCACCCGGAAAGTATTTTAACGCCAACTGGCGGAAAAGTTATTGAAAATATTCTTAAAATCGCCAACAATTCCAGAAGCAACTGATTCCCTTTATTTACAGGAGTACAATATGGCTAAAATAACGGAATATCTTGAGATCATTCTAGAAGGAAAGGACCTGACGTTCGATCAGTCTCGGCAACTGCTGGATATCATCTTTGAAGGTGACGTCGCCGAGGTCCAGATCGCTGCCTTTCTTGCGGCCATGCGAGTCAAAAAAGCCGCCATAACAGAGATCGCCGGATTGGCTTGCTCTCTCCGGGAACACGCCGTTCCCGTTAACGTGAACGCACGTCCGTTGATCGACACTTGCGGTACCGGCGGCGCAGCATTGAAAACATTTAATATCTCGACAGCGGCTGCTTTGGTCGCAGCCGGCGCCGGGGCCTATGTCGCCAAGCATGGCAACCGGGGAATCACCAGCCAATGCGGTTCGGCAGATGTATTAACGGCACTTGGCGTTAACATCTCACCGGGGCCGGAACGTGTCGCCGAATGCATCGAAAAGGCCCATATTGGATTTATGTTTGCACCCAATTTTCACCCGGCGATGAAATATGTTCAGCCCATTCGCAAAAGTCTGGATTTCCGGACGGCTTTTAACATTCTTGGCCCTTTGGCTAATCCTGCAAAAGCCGACGCGCAGGTGTTGGGAGTGGCCGAAGAAGCTCTCATGTCCCGGATGATCGAAACGCTCAGATTGCTGGGGCTCAAGCGAGCCATGGTCGTTCACAGTAACGGGCTGGACGAAATCAGCACAATGGGGCCGACCAAAGTCATGCATCTTGAAAATGGTCAGGTCCGCTCCGAAGAACTGGACCCCACGCAATATGGAATTCGGATTGCTGATTTTACCGACTTAGCCGGCGGCGATGCACAAATGAATGCACAAATCATTCTGGATATCCTGTCAGGAAAGGAAACCGGCCCCAAACGAGAAATTGTTATACTGAATGCCGCCGCCGCCATCATTGCGGCCGGACTTGCCGGAGACTTTGTCGAAGGAATTGAAAAGGCGGATGCCGCCATCACAGGCGGTCATGCAATGACGTGCCTGAAAACGTTGATTGAAATCAGTAACGCCTGTGATAAGTAAAAGGATGAAACGAACACCTTCATGTTAACAGTTAAGGTGAAAATTTGCGGAATTACGAACTATGAGGACGCCGCGGCTGCCTTTGAGATGGGAGCGGATATTCTCGGCTTTAATTTCTACCCCCAAAGCCCCCGTTATATTAAGCCGGAAAAGGCCTTCGAGATCATCGCAAAAGTGCCCGGTTTCCTGGACACCTGCGGTATCTTCGTGAATGCGAACCCCAAAGATGTTCACGAGGTGACGAATACCGGATTCGTGAACTGGGTCCAGTTCCACGGCGACGAATCACCGGCTTACTGTGAACAGTTCCGTACATGGAGTCTTCACAGCATCAAGGCAGTGCGCGTTCGGTCCGCCGAATCGATCCAGATAGCCGAACAATATCATACCTCAGCCCTTCTGTTCGACGCATTCAATCCGGAACTTTACGGCGGCACCGGAGAAACATTCGATTGGTCACTGGTCAGGAACAGCCCTTGCCGGATATTTCTGGCCGGCGGAATCACTCCGGACAACGTGCAGAAAGCAATTGAATGCCGCACGTATGCAATTGATGTTTGCAGCGGCATTGAATCCGAACCGGGAAAAAAAGATCATCAGAAAATGAAACTGCTTTTCGATAATATAAGAGACCATACTGGATTAAAGGCGAAAGCATGAAATTAAAAGGACGATACGGTCAATTCGGCGGCTTTTATGTGCCCGAAGTGCTTATCCCCGCACTGGAAGAGATCGAAGCGGGATTTGAACGTTATCATAAAGATTCTGCGTTTGTAGCTGAACTGGATGATTTATACCGCAACTATGCGGGCCGGCCTACCCCCCTGTACCACGCGAAACGATTCAGTGAACACGTTGGGTTTCAGGTCTATGTCAAACGGGAAGACCTGCTGCACGGCGGGGCCCACAAGGTTAACAATGCACTCGGACAGGGATTGCTGGCCAAATACATGGGCAAAGAAAAACTCATCGCCGAAACCGGGGCCGGGCAGCACGGTCTGGCAACCTCAATGATCGGCGCACTGTTCGGCATGGAAACAAAAATATTCATGGGATCAATCGACGTAGCCCGCCAAAACGTGAATGTTCACAAAATGAAATTGTGCGGTGCTGAAGTGGTCTCGGTTTCCGGCGGGACCTGCACGTTAAAAGACGCCATCAATGACGCCCTTCGCTATTGGACGTCGCATGTTGACGATACGTTCTACCTGTTCGGCACAGCCGGCGGCCCGCATCCGTTTCCGATGATCGTACGGCACTTTCAGTCGCCGATCGGGACCGAGGCCCGGCAGCAATGTCTGGATACTTTCGGAAAACTCCCGGACAGAGTCGTGGCCTGCGTGGGTGGCGGTTCCAACGCGATTGGCATCTTTTCGGGATTCATTGAAGATCCCGATGTCAAGCTGGTGGGCGTTGAAGGCGGAGGTAAGGGCCTGGACACACATGAACACTGCGCGACATTAGTCAAAGGGACAGAAGGCATTTTACACGGTGCCCAGACACTGGTTCTTCAGGATGAAAACGGGCAGATCCATGAAACCGAATGTATCTCCGCCGGACTGGACTATCCCGGAGTCGGGCCTGAACATGCCTATCTCAAAGAGAGCGGACGAGCCGACTATTTTGCGGTAACGGACGAAGAAGTACTGGATGTCTTTGAATTATTCACACGATCCGAAGGCATTATCCCGGCACTGGAAAGTTCACACGCCCTTGCGTGGCTGATGACTCAAAAAGGCAACATACCGAAAGATGGCATCGTCGTCGTAAATCTTTCCGGCCGGGGAGATAAAGACGTCTCCATTGTAGAACAGCATCGACCAATGATGTAATGAGCGAGTAAAAATCGAATTTAAAAATAAGCATTCAGCCTTTGGCTGAACTAACTCAGGAACCACTATGGGAAAATATCAGGATGTATTTAAGAACCTAAATCGGGCCGCGTTAATTCCTTTTTTTGTGATCGGGGATCCGGACGAACAAACGAGTTTCGAACTGGTTAAGACCGCCATTGATGCCGGGGCGGATGTCCTCGAACTGGGGATTCCCTTTTCAGACCCCGTCGCTGACGGACCGACGATTCAAAAAGCGGACATTCGCGCCATGCAGTCCGGTATGACACCCGCCAAAGCCCTGGCTTTTATCAAACGCGTCACGGATTACCTCCCCATCCCCATTGGACTGCTGGTTTACTATAACCTGATTTTTCAATACGGTGTCGAAAAATTCTTTACCGACTTCAAAGCAGCCGGCGGCACCAGCGTCCTTGTAGCCGACTTGAGCATCGATGATGCCGAAGAGATCGCACCGGCAGCACAGGCGGCCGGTCTTGAAACCGTCTTTATGGTCACACCCAATACTGCCGAAGAGAGAATCGAAAAAATTGCCGCTCATACCACAGGTTTTATCTATACCGTCTCCCTGATGGGAACAACCGGGGAGCGAACGGGGCTGTCGGACCTGGTCAAACCGTTAATTGAAAGACTCAAAAAACACACCGACAAGCCGATCTGTGTCGGCTTTGGGATCAGTTCGGCCGAACACGCCCGCCACGTCGCCGAAGCCGGCGCTGACGGGGTCATTATCGGCAGCCGCATCGTCAAATTCATCGAGGACAATCCGGATGACCCTGAAAAAATGAAACACCTGCTCAAATTATTTATGACCGATGTCATTCAGGCTTTGACGGCTTCAAGATAAAATGCCCTTCTGTCCCATAAGAAAATCGAATTCTTTATTAGGCAGGGATCTTTCTGCAATTTTTTTCATACCCCGGAAATTGACTCAATTTTGACGACCCTTGCTGACGACCTTTATTGTCAGCAAGACACCGCTGTTCGACAAACGGTAAGGATACACTCAAATTACAGGCATGGACGCCGATTCATTAATGCGGAATGCGCATTATAAGACAATCATCTGTAATTTTAGGAGTGCATCCAAATGACGACATGTGTCGAACAAACTCAAAAAAAGCAACTCAACCATCCATCATCCCCTGACAACCATCCTGCAAGTCCTGCTACTACCTTTTTTTACGGACTGGATTTGAAGTCAAATCGCTTCTTACACGTCAGTTCCAACATTACGGCCGTTTTTGGATATACAAAAGAGGAATTTATCCAAAACGGATTAAGCTGGTTTGTTGAACAGATTCACCCTTATGACTTGAAAAAGCTCGATTGTCTTTCCAAACAACACCCCCATTGCCCTGTGGTGCCATATATCTTTTATCGCCTTAAAGTTAAAAACGGCAACTATTGCCTATTTAAAGAAATTCGGTGTCTTCTTTATGGTGCCCAAGGGGAGCCTTCTTTCTTAATCAGCCGTGTTGAAATGGCCTGAACAAACATCTAAATGCATCTTATCATGTTTCAGTACAATTACTGATTTCTGTTATAATAACAGTGAGGTGGTTTTTCCAAAAAAATTAGTTTTTTTGACTTGTATTCATGGATAATAAGGGTATAATGCACTTCGTTGTCTTGAATGTGAAAGTTTGGAGCTTGATAAAAATCGGTAAATATATGTATTTCATTCGCGACACAACCGCTTTCGTCTGGCAAGACTTAACACTTCAAATGAATAACGATTGTCCGTCCTCGCTGAGTTATTTTTAACTAAGTCTAAGTAGGCCATTCTGCAAATGGTGTGTTTGTAAGGTCTTAAAAGAAAGAGCTGACAATGGACGTAAAAGTAAACGATTATTTTACAATTCTAATCGCTGAAGACAACGTCGAACTAGGCATACTGATCGGGCGAAAGTTAATTAATGCCGGATTTTCTGTTAAGCGAACACTCTGTGCTACAGAGACACTTGAAAAATGCTCTATGCTTTCCGACCAAAAAACGCTACTCCTGCTGGATTATCAGCTCGGTGATATGACCGCCAAAGACGTAATCGTCAAGCTTAAAAAACAGTCCCGCCAGTTCTCCTTTGTTGTGATGACCGGTTATGGAGATGAACAGGTCGCCGTGGATATGATGAAGCTTGGCGCCGATGATTACCTGATTAAAAACGATCAGTTTCTTGATCTGTTGGTTCCGGTTATTTCACAAACCCTCGAGAGAAAACGTATTCAATTGTCACTGGCTCAGACGCAAAAGGCACTGGATGTTGCACATCAGGCTATTATGGCAACCGAGAACGGCGTTGTTATCGCCGAAGTTCATGAAACCGATTGCCCCATTGTTTATTATAATCCGGCTTTTGAACATATCACCGGATATCACTGCTCATCCCGGCCGACCCTTCAGGAATGGATCAATTCCTATGATATCCGGAACCAGGCAGAACTTGAAAAATTGCATCAGGCCCTGCAGGCACACAACTCCGTTCGTGTTCAATTGCATGACAATCATAACCACTCTCTTAATTGCCATGAGATCAGCCTCACATTCATCCAAAAACCTTCCCAGATGGGAGGAACTTTTATCGGTCTGATAACCGACACAACGGAAAAACATCTAAATGAAAGAAAAATTCATGAGTTGCGAGAGCAACTTGATCAGTCACAGCGTCAAGCCATTGCCGGTGAAATCACAAAAGAACTGGCCCATGAAATCGGTCATCCACTGACACAGATTTCCAGCAGGATCCAGTTTTTGATCGCCAAAAAAGATGGTGATCAAAATTCTCTTTCTCCGATTCTCCAGCATATCGATCAAATCAGCAATCTGCTGCGACGTTATTCCAGTAAGAACCGTGAATATTTGTCTCCGGAGTTTGTCTCTGTCAACACACTGATACAATCCCTCCTGACTGTCTGCCCCTGTCATAAAGACATTTCAATTATTGTCGACATCCCCAATGACATGCCGGAAATCTTCGCCGATAAAGCCCAAGTCATCCAGATCCTCATCAATCTCCTGATTAATGCTGTCGAAGCCTGTGACATCAATGGAAAAATTGTTCTTTCTGCCCGCATTCATAATAATCAAAACACGGACAAACACTATGCCGCGATTTCCGTAGCAAACACCGGACCGGGCATTGCTCCGGAGCATCTTTCGAAAGTATTCGATCCTTTTTTCAGCACAAAATCTATTTCTCGAAACCGGGGCCTTGGACTTTCCATTTGCCAGAACATCGCACATCGGCATGGAGGCTGGATTGAGGTTCATTGCCCATCCAGGGAAACTTGTTTTACGCTCATGCTGCCGCTTGAGCCGGTTCCGCTGGGGCATCGTTTGCCGGAACACTTTAACAGTGAAAATACACAGATCGGATAACGTATGGATACCATTCTTGTAATTGATGACGATGCGGGAATGCGAGATCTCTTAACGGAACTGTTAAGGAATCCGGATCGTTCGATTTTAAAAACGAGATTCGGCGATTCGGGGACTGGAAATCCTGCTGAATGAAGATGTCGATTTGGTCCTGACCGATATTCATATGCCGGATATTAACGGAATCGAATTTATTAAAAGAGCCCAGAAAGCCAATATTACCGCTCCGATTATTACGATCACCGCTTATGCTTCGACCGACACGGCTGTTCAGGCCCTGCGGGCGGGTGCCTATGACTACCTGTCCAAACCGTTTGCACATGAAGAACTGTTGAAAATTGTTGAAAACAGTCTCCAAGCCCGACATCTGTTTCAGGAGGTGACATATCTTCGCGGCAAACTTGACAAGAAGTACCGCCTCGAAAATATGATTGGTCAATGCAGAGAATATGCAGCGGGTCTTCGAGATTATTGAGCGCATCAGTGACTCGGATTGCAATGTCCTGATCACCGGTGCCAGTGGAACCGGCAAAGAACTGGTCGCCCGGGCCATCCATAATACCAGTGCCAGAAAGAACAACCCATTTGTACCTATTAACTGTGCCGCAATACCTGAAAATCTTCTCGAAAGCGAATTATTTGGCCACACAAAAGGAGCCTTTACCGGGGCAATTAACAAAAAATCCGGTCTGATCGAAATCGCTCATTCAGGAACATTGTTCCTGGATGAAATCGGAGATATGCCGCTGTCACTTCAGGCGAAACTGCTGCGGGTCATACAAGACCACAATGTTCAAAAAGTCGGAAGTACCACAATGAATTCCATCGATTGTCCGTATCATTGCCGCAACCAATCAGGACCTCAAAGAAAAGATCAGCAGGTATTTGTTTCGAAAAGATCTTTATTACCGTCTTGACGTGGTCGGAGTCAATCTTCCCTCTCTTTCTCGAAGAGGTAATGACATTATCCTGTTAGCCAGTCATTTCCTTAAACAACACAGCCAGCGACTAGGTAAGACAATTCAGGGATTTTCACAGGCGGCTCACAAAGCAATCGAGACCTATTCCTGGCCGGGGAATGTCCGGGAGCTTGAAAATGCCGTGGAACACGCAATCACGTTATGCCGCACCCAGAGAATCGATCTCTGCGATCTGCCTCGCAGCATTCAGGATGATTTGGAATCCGTTGATCTTTCAACCGGCACGCTCCAGAAACAAGTCTTGCATTATGAATATCAAAGCATTCAGAAAGCCCTTGAAAAGTATAATGGCGACTTTCATCTGGCCTCAGAAAAACTTGGTATTAGTCTGGCAACTTTGTATCGAAAAATAAACAGGTATAAACGAACGTTAACCAAAATAAAAATTACTGATATCACAAATTCCGACACAAAAATTAGTCCCCAGCCTCAATTATTCGATATCAGGAATTATTAATACCCTGTCCTGAGATGCGGTATTCCCACTTTTTTCTCAAAAATGCAACGGCTTTGTCACATCTGCACAAAGCTGAACTTCGCATGATTATGATTCCACGAAAAAACCCCGAGACCTCCAGCCGGCAACTTACACCTAACATATCTTAAAAAAAGAAGTTATGTAATCTTTCGTGAAATTATTTCCGTGTTTTTTGTTTTATTGACTCTTTGGCACCGGCTTTGCGACATATATCCAAGGCTATTTAAAATCAGAAAAGGAGTTAAACGATGAAAACAAAATCCCCAATTCAAAAATCACTAACCTATGACACGCTGCTCGCCGAATATCTGCCGGTCATTCGCCGAGCGGCCTGTTCCCTGGCCAGCCAGCAAAAGAGCAACAATCTGGAAACTCTTCTTTGGGCGGGTTTTCAAGGACTAAAAAATGCATTTGATCGGTTTCCCGGCGAGCCCGTAAACGCCGAGCGGGATTATATCTTGAAAATGATCCATTCTTCAATGCTTCAGTTATTCAGGGAAAATTAACGTTTTTTATTTTGAAGGAGAAAGCAATGCAATTATTAGAAAATTCAAACACCTCCCAAAAAACACCGGAATCAACTTCTCAACAGAATCATCCCAGTTATCAAAAGCGTAACCAGATCATCGAGCAATACCTTCCGTTGATTAAGAAAATCGCCTGCAGTGTCATACGAAATCATTGTCAATCATTGGATTACGATGATCTGGTGACGGCTGGCGTACTGGGATTAATGCAGTCCATTGACAATTACGATACCAGTCATGAAGTCAGTTTTGCAGGCTATTGCAAACTTCGTGTTCGCGGTGCAATGTATGATGAACTTCGAAGTCTGGACTGGGTCCCGCGTCATATCCGAAAAGAACAAAAGAACCTTGAACAAACCAAGCAGCAACTGCAGGCACAACTGGATCGGTCTCCCGGTTTATCGGAAATCGCTGAACAGATGCAAATCCCGTTAAAAACCCTCCATCGCTATGAGAATAACCAGGCTTCTTTAAAAACCATCTCGCTCTTCCATATGAATAATTGCGAGCAAGACGAAAGTAACCCCGGTGACTTTCTACCCGACCCAAAAAGCATTGAGCCGAATCGGGCCGAGCAACATCGGGAAACGCTGCTTGAAATGATAAAAGGACTGAATAAGACCGAGACAATTGTCATGATTCTCTACTATCAGGAAGAGTTGACAATGCAACAGATCGGAACGCTTATGGGAATCTCAGAATCAAGAATCTGTCAGATTCATAAGCAGACCATTAAGCATCTTAAGTTAAAACTAATAAAGCAGAATAAAACACCCGAAACCCGTTTGCGCATGCCCGCCTGAGGGATTTCCTATGCATTGACGGGTTCTTCTTTTTCGGCCTTGCGGAAAGATTCCAAAGACTTGGGATCAGCGACTTTTCGGTATCCCAGTGCCTTGATAATTTCCAGCACTTCGGTCCATGTGGGAAATGGGCGCTGATTGGATTTCTTATACTGATCGATTGCCATCAGAAATTCGAACTGTTCATCGTTCATTTCGCCTTCTTCGGCCGCACGGCGTTCCGGTGTTCTGCGGTGTCCCGGGCCTCGACGGCGATCCAACCCCACCCGGCGGTCAACAACACTTTTTCGGCGTTCGACAAATGTTCTTTTTTCTTCTGTATTTACGTCTGTCTGCTCTGCTTTTTCTTTAGCCATAACATCACACCTGCCAAGAGGATTTTATCGTTCGTTTAAAAGACATCATCATCGTCGTCATACGAATCTTCATATTCATTAGGCTCTTCCGATAACGTATCGTCACGAAACGTCATATCAAAGAAATCATCGTATGAAGACTGCTCAGAAATCAGCGTGTGGGCTTCGTCCAGAAGTAATTCCGGAACAAGAATCGCGATATCCGAAAACCCATTCTGAGCCATTTCCGGCTGTCGTTTAATGGCCACCGGTATTTCATGCTCAGCCAGCATTTGTTTGTATTGTTTGGCCAGATCCATATCTTCCGCAAACGCAACCGTCACGAAATCTTTAGCCACAAATGTACTGTTTGATTCTTTTTTGCTTTTCTTCGGCATCCTGACAACTCCAAATTGAGAATCAATTTCCCACAAACAACGTGGTTTTCACATCGACCAACATCACAAGGGAATTAACGCGAAAGAACCTTAAAAAACAAAAAACCTAAAAATCAAACGAAATAGATACCTCTAAAGTGCAGAATTTTCAGGTTATAGGCTTTGTGAGTGCAAAATTTTGCTTTTTTTGAGGATTTTTTTATTGCAAATGCATTGAAACCCTACCAAAATACAATCAAATGTGCTTTGGGGCTTTCGTAAAGCCACTATTATTGGAACTACAATTTTTACATGGAGGTGCCACATGGCAAAGAAAAAAGCAGCAAAGAAAAAAGCAGCAAAGAAAGGCAGCAAGAAGGAAGTGCTGGTCGTTGCCAGCAAAGTCAAGGCGTATGTTAAGAGCAAAGGGATGATGAGTTCTTCTGATGCAATCGCTGCTCTCAATGACAGCGTTTATGCTCTGCTGGATGCGGCCATTAATCGCACGAAAAATAACCGCCGCAGCACCGTGAAGCCTCAGGACCTGTAAGACAAGTCCTCCGCCATTCACGACGGCAAAAAGTGCATTTAGGACCGCCTTCCGGTAAAGGAGGTGGTCTTTTTTATCAAAATTATCGATATTTCCTCTGTATTTATCCTTGCATGAAAGCAATGATCTGCTTTATAATTATTTCTTTAAAGTTTTCTGTAGACGGCTCGGTAGAGTATTTTTATAATTGGTAACTGAAAAAGAGATTGATTTTTCAAGCCGAAAGACAGTAAAATGGAATTTGACTGTTCGGAATACATGGGTTTTATACTGGTTGGGAGCTTACAATGAGAGTCTTCATGCTTGGATGGGAATTCCCCCCATATATCAGCGGTGGTCTGGGCACTGCGTGCTATGGTCTGACCAAGGCAATGGACGACTTGGGTGTTAACATTTCCTTCGTGATCCCAAAACCGATGGAAGACAATCAACAGTCGCATGTCAAAATGCTCAGTCCGCTTCAATGTAAAACATTGAACAAGGAGGGTAAGGCTGTTCAGGAGATCGAATCGATCGAGGACCTCAAACACACCACATTCCATGGAATCCCCTCCCTGCTAAAACCCTACGAATCACCGGAGTTTTATCAGCAAAAAATAGAAAGCATTATTCGTCAGCGGACAGCCCAATATATCCATGACGCGGGGGGGAAAACCGCTCTGGATGAATGGCTGCACCTGACTTCCAACACGCCGGCCGCGTCTCTGATGGAGGGGCACTACGGCGGAGATATGTATTCCGAAGTCCATCGCTACGCCGCCGCAGCGGTCAGGCTGGCCATTCAGGAAGATTTTGACGTAATTCATGCCCACGACTGGATGACCTATCCCGCGGGCATTGCCGTGGCCGCTATTTCCGGCAAGCCCCTTGTCGTACACGTTCACTCCACGGAATTTGACCGCAGCGGCGAAAATGTAAATCAAATGATTTACGATATCGAAAAACGAGGGATGCACGCCGCCACCAAAATTATTGCCGTCAGCTATTTGACACGCAATATCATTATGAGCCGATATGGCATATTGGGCGAAAAAGTCGAGGTGGTTTATAACGGCGTTGAGCAAAACGGTAACAACCGGATGGCGTTTAACAAAGTTGGTATCCGCAGTGATGAAAAAATCGTGCTGTTCCTCGGCCGGATCACCATGCAGAAAGGCCCAGAATATTTCCTCATGGCCGCTCGTAAGGTAATTGAAGAGATCGACAACGTTAAATTTGTCATGGCCGGAACCGGGGACATGATGCACCGCGTCATTGAAATGGCCGCACAAATGGGGATCGGCCATAAGGTTCTGTTCACCGGCTTTCTGCACGGCGAAGACGTTCAAAAAGTCTATCAAATGGCGGACATGTACGTCATGCCGTCCGTTTCGGAGCCTTTTGGAATCGCTCCGCTCGAAGCCCTGAATTATGACGTTCCGGTGTTGATCAGCAAACAAAGCGGCGTCGCCGAAGTGCTTACTCACGTCCTGAAAGTGGATTTTTGGGATGTGAACGAAATGGCTAACAAGATCATCGCGGTCCTTAAATACCCGCCCTTGCAGTTAACACTCCGCGAACATGGTAATTTTGAGGTTCGCCGGTTACGCTGGTCCGGGGCCGCAGAAAAATGCCTGCGGATCTACCAGGAAATGATGCAGCATGTGTAAAATCGCTTGTGAATATACTTCTTTCGATAGGGGGTGCTAATGCCATCAGTATGTTTTTATTTTCAGGTTCATCAGCCATTCCGTCTTCGGCACTACACGGTTTTTGACCACACACCCCGGTATTTTGATGAGTTCAAAAATGCCTCCATCTGTCGAAAAGTTGCCAATAAGTGTTATTTGCCCTCCAATCGCCTCCTTTTAGACACCATCCGTCGATATGAGGGACGGTTTAAGGTTGCCTTCAGCATCACCGGCGTCATCATGGAGCAGTTTCAAAAATATTGCCCCGAGGTCATGAGTACATTTGACGCCTTAGCTCAAACCGGATGTGTTGAATTCCTGGCAGAAACCTATTATCACAGCCTGAGCTTTTTATATTCCCATGACGAGTTTATTGAACAGGTCAATAAACACAGAGAACTGATCAGCAGATTATACGGCCAGCAGCCTCGTGTCTTTCGCAATACGGAGTTGATCTATAACAATGCACTGGCCGAGACAATCGAAAAAACAGGCTGGTTCGACGCCATCATCACCGAAGGCGCCGATCATGTTCTGGGCTACCGTAACAGTAATTTTGTCTATCGCCCGCCAAATTGCCAGCGGCTCAAACTGCTATTGAAAAATTATTCGCTCAGTGATGATATCGCCTTTCGCTTCAGTAATCGAGGATGGGCCGAATACCCGCTGATGGCCGATAAATTCGCTCAGTGGATCAACCGTGTCAACGGCAACGGTCAATGCGTCAACCTGTTTATGGACTATGAAACGTTCGGTGAGCACCAATGGGAGGATACCGGGATTTTCGATTTCATGTATCATCTCCCCGAAGAACTCCTCAAGCACCCGGACAATAATTTTATGACACCCGGCGAACTCGCTGAAACCTATGAGTCGGTCGACACGGTCGATATCCCGCATATTATCAGTTGGGCCGACACCGAGCGGGATCTTTCCGCTTGGCTGGGCAATGCCATGCAGTCTAATGCACTGCATGAAATTTACAAAATCGAGAAACTCATCAAGCAAACTCGAAACGAAGAACTGATTGCCGATTGGCGGCGGATGCAGACGTCCGACCACTTTTATTATATGTGTACGAAATACTTCGCTGACGGCGATGTCCATAAATACTTCAACCCATACGAATCCCCTTATGATTCTTACATCAATTTCATGAATGTTTTAAGTAATCTCCGGGAACGCTGTAATCAATCGTTTCTCAAAAACGAACGGCCTTTGGGAAAAACATCTTAATTTCGACATGGGTTCACGGTTCAACAGGGATAAAGAATGCTGACACAGAAAGATTCGGATAGCACAGCCATCGCCGTTTCGATACAAGGCAAGCCGATAGATTCATTGCTGGATAAGGAATGGTTGCTGACGAACAGCCGCGGCGGATTTGCTTCCGGAACGGTTGTCGGGTGTAACACCCGGCGTTATCACGGACTGCTGATAGGCACGCATGCTCCTCCTGCCAATCGAATTGCCGCGTTTTCCAACTGTCTCGATACGATTACCTGCCAGGATCGTGCCTTTTCGCCCAGTTGTTTCGAATTTGATCACACCCTTCATCCGACGGGTTATAAACATCTTCTCGAATTTCGCAAAGGCCTCGGTGTTCATTTTGAATACGACCTTGACGTTACCAATCTGACCAAATCGATCTATCTGCTGCCAGACAGCGATATCGTTGCGGTGGTTTATGAGTTCTCCGATGTCAGAAGGGTCTTTGATTTTTCCGTTCGTCCGTTTGCGGCAATGCGGGACTTCCATGCCTTGCAGTATTCCAGCACCCCCCTGAATTCCGTCTGGGATGAATACATCTTATCTGTCTCCGGCCAGGATGCCGGTTTAGGGCAATTGGCATTTCGATGCGAATCGATGCGTTTCGAGCAGCAACCCCAGTGGTGGCACCATTTTCTTTACCGGGCCGAACGCCAGCGAGGACAGGAGTGTTTTGAAGACCTTTGGTCCCCCGGGCAATATAAATGTACCGTTGACGGGCCTCAGCGAATAATTCTCTGGGCGGGGCTTTTCGAAGACGAACGGAGTCGACAGATCATCGGCGAAATGGACCTGGAAACTGCCATCGATGCGATCGCTCTCAACGAAAAGGAGCAACTGGCCAATGCTATCTCGGCGGACCCTGTCACCCAGAAACTAACTCTGGCAGCCGGACAATTTGTCATCGAACGAAAGATCAAAGATGAAGTTACACCAACAATTCTGGCGGGTTATCCCTGGTTTTTGGACTGGGGGCGCGATACGTTTATCTCCCTTGAAGGAATTTGCTTGTCCACGGGCCACTATGACATCGCCTGGGGAGTACTGAAAACCTTTGCCAAAGCTGTCAGCGAGGGCATGATCCCGAACCGCTTCGATGACTACGGCAATGAACCACACTATAACAGCATCGATGCATCGCTGTGGTTTGTTCATGCCGCCTTCCAATACTTAAAAGTGACCGGAGACCAGCAAAATTTCTGCGTTAAACTCCTGCCCGCCGTAAAGTGGATCATGGATTCCTATCGAAAAGGCACACGATTCGGAATCCATGCCGACAAAGACAAACTCATCACCGGCGGCGACATCGATACTCAGTTGACATGGATGGATGCCAAGCACGGCGGAATCACATTTACACCACGCTATGGAAAAGCAATCGAGATCAACGCCCTCTGGTACAGTAATCTGTGCCATTTGGCAGAATTCTACCGCAATAAGGATGGCGATGACCAGCACTTTTACCGTGAAACCTCCGAGCAGGTTCGGCTCAGTTTTCAGGAATTGTTCTGGAATGAGTCAAAGGGGTATCTGAACGATTGTATCCTCCCCACAGGAAAAGCCGATACAAGCCTTCGCCCCAATCAGATATTCGCCGTTTCGCTGCCGTTTACACCGCTGAATATCAGTCAGGCCAAAAAGGTCGTGGATATCATCGAAAAAGAACTCTTAACACCCTACGGCCTGCGGTCACTGAGTCCCAGTGATCCGCGGTATAAATCACACTGTACCGGTTCCATGGCCCAGCGAGATGCCGCCTATCATCAGGGAACGGTTTGGGGGTGGCTGATCGGCCCCTTCGTGCAGGCCTACCTGAAAACCCACGGCTCCAGCCCAATAACCAACCGCAGTTGCAGAGGATTTCTCAACCCGCTGATACAGCATTTAGAACAGGACGGTTGCCTTGGCAGTATCTCCGAGATATTCGACGGCGAAAAACCCCATCGTCCCCGCGGCACCTTCGCACAGGCCTGGTCGGTCGCCGAGGTCTTGCGCACATGGAAAATGGTCCAGGACAAGTAACCCCTTACTGGCCACCTTTACTGCGTCTTACGGCGAGTCCAGTGCTGACGATCCATAAGAATGATAACTTTTTGAAATGTTTCCGGTGTCAACTTTTCCTGCAGCCTGTTTCGTGCCTCTACGACACCGGTTCGGTGAGTCAGATGGGTGATGATAATGTGTTCGTTCTCCATCCGCTCCAGCAACGGAGCAAATTCATCGATATGCATATGCTTGCCCGCATCGGCACGCTCGGCATGCTCATCTTCAAAGAAGGTACACTCCGCGATCAATAGTTTGCTTTGGGACACATAGTCCAGTTGCGAATAGTCCACATACTGCGTATCGCCAAGATAGCTGACAAGTGGTATTTCGATGTTGTTTTCGATCGTCACGCCCTGCTTCTTGAGTTTCACGATTTCCGGACCGCTTAAACCAACGTATTCTTCCTTGAGCTTCTTTCGCGTTTCAAGCAGGGTATAACCGACCGACTGACGAGTGTGCTTGGTTGGAAAAACTCGCGCGATCAAATTCGGCTTAATTCGATATTCATCGCCGGGTTCGGCAGACACAATCTTGACCGGGATGAAACTACCGTCCAATCGACCCCACGCGTCCAGTATCTGTCGGATGTTCTGAACCGTGTTCGGAGGCGTCAAAACAGTGCCATCGCTCATGCCGTTGAACTTTCGATGTGACAGATAATACGCAATTCCCGCAGCATGGTCCATGTGTCCGTGCGTCAGCAGCAGATGGCCGATGGAGATCAACTGATCCGGGGCCTTACCGATATCAAAACACACATCCAACTGCGGCAGACCGATTACCGTCTCCTCGCCGGCAACCGAGTAACCAAGGATTTCCATGTCGTCAATTTCAAGTCTTGCTAAATAATGACTGGGCATTTGTTTACCTTTATCTAAACATTTTATCGTAGGTAAAATATTCGCCGCTGTCAATTTTTTTTGAAAACCTATAAGGTCCCTACAAGCCAGGAAAGCGGCCATTCATGACAATACTGTTATCCGGAGAAACCTGTGCGCATAAGAAAGGCCCTGCCGATGCAGAGCCTTTTCGTTTCTTAGCGTGTTGTATGGTTAGGCAGGGACCACATTGTTTGCACACGGGCCTTTTTTGCCTTCGCCGACTTCATAGGTGACTTTCTGATTTTCATCGAGGGTGGCATAGCCTTCCGTCTTAATCTCTGAATGGTGGACGAACAAATCGTTGCCGCCGTCATCCGGAGTGATGAAACCATAACCCTTACTCGCATTGAACCACTTTACTGTACCTGTGCTCACTGTTACTACTCCTTGACCTTCTTAGGCCGTTTAACTGTATCTCTCGATTTAAGTTAATTGGAAGAATATTTCTGAGAGATGAAAAAATATACTTCTTTAAACTGGTAATATTATCGGCAATAAACACATCAAATGCACGAAAAAAAACAAATAAATCCCAGGCTTTTTTTAAAAAAAACACATTTTTTGTTAAAAAAACGCGTCTTTACTTACTTTTTATGCTGTTTTGTTAGTTCTATAAACTCAAAATCTTTACCGGGCCTCTCTTAAAATGGACTAATACATTCGCATATACGTTCGCTCGAATACCTGCAGCGAACGACGACCAGCCCGTCTGCAAACAAGATGTTCTGCTTCAGTAATGCGTTATATCTGCCCATCGCTCTCCGGCGAGGATGATTCACCTGCAGGAACTTCTTCTGCTTCGGAGTTAGGATTGGCGGCATCCTCGGCGGCCTTACGATTTGCTTGTTCCGCCGCTCTCCTCTGTCTGGCTTCTTCGTCAGCCTTCTTACGGGCCTCTTCTTCGGCCTGACGAGCGGTCTCTTGTGCATTCTTCAACTGCTGCTGAGCCTCTTGGGCCTGCTGTTGAAGCTGTAGGGCTTTCTGCTCGGCTTTTGTCGACTTTAGTGTCGCCTCATCCGCTTCCTGGCGGGCTTTTTGGGCAGCCTCGATCGCCTGTTGTTTCTGCTGTTCTAATTGTTCGGCTTTTTCCTTCTCGGTCTGCGTTTGATTCTGGGCAGCTGCCGCTTCTTCGGCCGCTTTTTGGGACTCCTCAAGAGTCCGTTGAGCCTTTTTCTGCAGGTTCTGAGCCTGCATTTTCAATGCTTTTGCCTTCTCAGCGGCCAGATCAGCCCGCTCTTTTTCAGATTGCGCCTCCATCTGAGCCTTCTCCAGTTCCAGCTCTGCCTGAACACGTTCTAATTCCGCACCCGTGGCTTCTTTTTCAAGCACATCGGTATAAGCGTCTTTGGCAAAAGGCCCTATCATCTCGGCCGTCATTCCCTTCTTGTATTCCGGCTCGGCATATTGGTTGCGGATTTGCTCGACCATCTCGCTGTTCTCTATGCCGCCGGAGGAAATACTCGGCGTCAGGATAAAAATGATCTCCGTCCCTTTTTCTTCAAAATCCTTGCTCGAAAACAGAACGCCCAGAAGCGGCAGGTCTTTCAAAAACGGAATCCCCCGAACGACCGAGCGTTTCTCGCTTTTTCGCATGCCGCCGATGATCAGACTTTTCCCCGGCTCAACTCGGTTCTCCTCCACATTGATCGAACGCTCGGTAATAATGGCACGCTGAACAACACCCTCCGGCTTGGAACGCGAACCAATCTTAATATCCGTGGTCAAACCGATGGAACCGTCCGAATAGACATACGGCGTCACCGTCAGGGTGTTTTCAACCCAGACATATGTGGTAATGTTATACACACTGCTGCTGCCGGCGTTACCGGTCTTGACTTCCTCGATGGGAGCATAGTCCCTGATGGTCACCGTGGCTTTCTGCCCATTGATGGTTTCCAGTTGGGGATTGAGCAGTATTTTCAAATACCCGCGAGACACCAGCACATCCACAATCGCCCGTACCTGGTGCCCCTCAACCCCCTGATCGATCCAGTACCCGAAATCAAGTCCGAAATTGGAACGTTCTGCCTCCCGCAGGGAAGCCCCTGGAAAAGCCGGGGCCAAACCCGTTAATACGCCGTTGTCAAATGTTCCCCGTGCCTCCCCCAATGTCACCTCTTCTCCCAGTAAATTCTCCACCAGAATTGAGGTTTCCCAGTCCATTGTGATATCTCCAAATCGTTCAAGAATCAAGCAATCAACGTTGACCTGAACGGGAGCGACATCGATCAACTCCAGATACTGCTGAACTGCATCCGCCTGGGCATCGTCTTTGCAGTAGGCCACCACCTGATTGGTTGCCGGGTTAATCGTGGACTGCACATCCATCTGTTGGGCCACCAGCGCCGCCAAATCAGCAACAGGATGATGTTTCGCAAAATAAAATACCTTGACCCCGCCTTTGATCGACAATCGCTCGGTCGGCTGCCGATAAACGGCCGGCAAAGGATTATCGGTATGCGGACTTTCCCGAACCTGCCCCAACTCTTCAAGGATCGCTTTGGATTCGATCTCAGTTGGTTTTTCAGCAAAAAAATCACCGCAGCCACTGATGATCGGCAAAATAAATGCCAATAGAATCAACCGGCTAAACTCTATATATGCTGTTTTTCTTCGTCTCATATACGTCTCAGTTTGGGGCCTGCTCGCCATCAAGTTCCTAATCGCCAGACGGCTGGCCTTTCTCAAAATCCTGAATCTGCTTACGAATAGCCTCTGCTTGTCGGCGTGTCTCTTTAACCTGCCTGGTAAGTTCATTGGCCTTGCGCTCGGCCTTTTCCAGTTCTTCCTGGGCCTTTTGAGCCTGGGCTTTGGCCGCTTCGGCCTCTTTGGCAGCTTTTTCTATTTCCGCATAAGTCTGTGACATTTTCGCCTGCTGGGCCTGGGCCTCCTTGGCGGCTGCTTCGGTCTGAGATTCTGAGGCCTTCTTCTGAGCCTGGGCCTTGTCGACCATGGCTTGGGCCTGCCGGGCCTGAACACGCATCGCCTCGGCCTCAAGAGCTGCCTCTTCTGCACGAAGCCGCTGTTGCTGGGCCAGCCGGTTGACTTCCGCCGTCTGGACCTGCAGCCTAATTTTTTCCGATTCCGCAGCATCAGCCTCTTTACCGACAAGATCGGAATAAGCCTTTGTTCCCATCGGATCAGTCATCAACTCATCCCAATCGGACACTTGCGATGACGATTCAAACTTCTCCCTGACCATATCGGCCATAAGCTGATAATCCATGCCCCCGGAAGAGATGCTCGGCGTCAGGATAAAAACGATCTCGGTCGCATTCTCTTCAAAATCCTTGCTCGAGAACAAAATCCCGATCAGAGGAAGGTCCTTAAAAAACGGTACACCACGGACCACCGAGCGATTTTCCGCCTTCCGCATCCCCCCGATCACAAGACTTTTTCCCGGTTCGATCCGGTTTTCCGCGATATCAATCGAGCGTTCCGTGATAATGGATGTCTGAACAACCCCTTCCGGCTTGGATTTGGAACCGATCACAATATTGGTCTTCAGCCCGATCGAACCATCCGCATAAACATAAGGCGTTACCGTCAACGTATCCGATACATCTTTATAATCCGTAACGGAATACACATTATTTCTTTCCGTCACCGTTTTCTCAACCGGCGCACGATCCTTGATCTGAACCCGCGCCGACTTGCCGTTCACAGTTTCCAGCGTGGGATTCATCAGGATTTTCAGATAACCGCGGGACTCCAGCATGTCCACCACCGCGCGAACCTGATGGCCGGGAATCCCCTGATTCATCCAGTAACCGAAATCCAGACCGAACTCCCCCCGCCGGCTTTCCCGCAGTGCCGCGCCCGGAAAGACTGGGTTAGGATACTTGCTTTCCCCCAGCGTGATTTCCTGGCCGAATAAGTTCTCTATCAGCAGCGTCGTTTCCCAGTCCTTGGTCACATCTCCGAACCGCTCCAGAATCAGACAATCAACATGCACCTGGATTGGCGGCACATCCGTCTTGGCAAGATACGACAGCACCTGATCGCATTCGGCATCATCGGCGCAATGAATAATTAACTGGTTCGTACTCGGATTACTGCTGACCTTGAACCCCAGATCCCGGATTGTCCCCCCGTACCCCTGCATCTTCTTTTCCAGATTCTTATCTTTATGCGAAAAATTCAGATCCCCCACCGGCATGTATTTCGTGAAATAGAAAAGTTTCACCCCGTCGGCAACCTTCAGTCGTTGCGGGCCGTCCTGATAAACCTGCGGTAGCGGATTGCCGATATTCGGGTTTTCTCGCACACGGCTGATGTCACGAATCACCGCTTTCGATTCGACTTCGGTGCTTTTTTTCTCAAAAAGGTCGCCGCACCCCCCCAATACCACAGACAGACCACATCCGGCGGCTATCATTAAGATTGATTTAATAAACGTCATTTAGCATCTTAAATAAACACTGTTGGTTATGTCGCAGTATAGATGAAATCGCTTCACGTCCCTGCATTCGTTTATCGGCAATGGTCGGGTTTTTTCTAAAACGAAAAAAAATCACCACCGTTTCTAATTGCTGCATCCAAGCCCCTCTTTTATCTATACTTTTATACGTTTTTCGATACCATTGATATTGCATTTTCTTATAAGAAATAGTGCTTTCATGCACAACATTCTTTATGGATTTTTGTGCTATTTTTTGCTATTCTCTGGCAATGATGACAAAAACCAACAAAAAGCCGCCCGTCACCGTCGGTTTTGTGGCTCTCGGATGCCCTAAAAACATGGTGGACAGCGAATCCATGCTCGCCCGCATTGGTCAGGCCGACTATATTCTCAGCCCGGACCCCGACAACGCCGACGTCTGCGTCATCAACACCTGCGGCTTCATCGCCCCGGCCAAAGAGGAGGCTCTGGAGGCCATCCGGCAAGCCGTTCGCCAAAAGAAAGCCGGCTGCATCCGAAAGATCGTCGTCACAGGTTGTCTATCCGAACGGATGGGCGAAGCACTCGCCGCCGAGGTCCCCGGCATCGATGCCGTCGTCGGACTCGGCCAGCGTGATCGCATCGCCGAGATTATCGCCGACTGCCTGAACGCCAAAAAGGCCCGTCCCGCGAAAACCTACATGGAATCCGCGGGCATCGATATCCACGACGACCGAGGCCGCCTGCTCATTACCCCGCAGCACTGGGCCTACCTCCGCATCAGCGAAGGCTGCGACCGCAAATGCACCTTCTGCACCATCCCCGCCATCCGCGGCCGCTTCCGAAGCAAACCGATGGCGATGGTCCTGAACGAGGCGAAGGAACTGGTCGATTTCGGGGCTGTCGAGCTGAGCCTTATCGCCCAGGACAGCAACTATTACGGCAAAGACACAAGCCTCAAAAACGGGCTGTCAACCCTCATCTGCGAGATGGAAAAGCTCTCGGCCCTCAAATGGCTCCGGCTGATGTACCTCTATCCGGCGGGCATCGACAACGACCTCATCCAAACCTTCGCTGACAGCGAAAAGGTCGTCCCCTATATCGACATGCCCATCCAGCACATCAATAACGACATCCTGAAATCGATGCGCCGCGCCGACACTAAAGAACACTCCGTCTCGCTCATCGAGAAACTCCGCGCAGCCATACCCGGCGTGACCCTGCGCACCACCATCATCACCGGCTACCCCGGCGAGAGCGACCAGCAGTTCGCCGAATTGCTGGACTTTGTCAAATGGGCACAGTTTGACGCCCTCGGTTGTTTCCCGTTTTTTGCCGAACCCGGCACCCCCGCCGCCGACATGCCAGGCCAGGTTCCCGACGACATCAAGGACGAACGCACCGACCGCCTCATGAGCCTCCAGCAGACCATCATCTTTGACAAGATGGATTCGCAAATCGGTGGCGAGCGGATCGTACTTGTCGATGAGGTCGACGACAATGGCGCGATCGGCCGTCACGCCGGACAGGCCCCCCACGTCGACAGCATCTGCCGAATCGAAAACTGCGCCGCCCGCCCCGGCCAATTCATCCAAACCAAAATAACCAGTCGCGACGACTACGACTTTATCGTGAATCCGGTATAAGGCTTGAGACTCGAGTTCTGTGTTTTTGTTTCATCTTTTAATATTTGAATTTGGACCTTGTTTGGAATTTAGTGGTTGGAAATCGAAATTTCCTGTCTTGCCCGCAGGCCCAAAGCCGGTTATAATCCAAGCAATATGGAAGACGTAAACAAAAAAGGCGTTATCCGGCACGTTCCCAACGCCCTGACCGTCGGGCGGCTGGTGATGACCGTCGTCATCATGGCTCTTATCATCCACGCCCCGTCCGTCGGCGACAAGCCCGCCGATCTGCTGCTCGGTGCCTTCATACTCTTCGTCATCACCGGCCTGACCGACATCGTAGACGGCTACCTGGCCCGTAAGTTCGAGGTCACCAGCAAGTTCGGCCGCACCGTGGACCCCCTCGCCGACAAATTCCTCGTCTGTGGGGCCTTTTTCTGCTTTGCCTGGGTCAACCAGCCGAAAATGGCTTGTTTCGGCTTCTCCGAAATGACGCTCGATGTGATTCGCTGGGGTACGGCTATCATCATTTTCGCTCGCGAGATCATCGTCCAGACACTCCGCCACATCGCCGAAAGCCGCGGCGTTCAGTTCGGTGCTATCTGGTCCGGCAAACTCAAAATGTTCCTTCAGTCATTCGGCATCGGAACCGTCATCATCGGTTGGGCCTATGTCTCACGCCCTTGGGGCGATTGGTTCACCATCATCACCTACGCCCTGATGGTGTTCATGACAGTCTTCTCTGGCATCCAATCATTAACCCGCAGGATAAAATAACAGCTCACTGATAACTGATTACTGGTAACTGTAACTGATAAGGAGCAAGCGAATGCAGGACGATCCGAAACTGTTGGCAAATGAATCAATGCAGTTGGAATACAATACCGCAACCCTGTACAAAATCTTTCGTGAAATTTGCCCTGAAGATGCCGGGTTCTGGAGCCAACTGGTTTCAGAGGAGCTCAATCATGCAGCCCTTATCAAAAGTGGCATCGAATTTTTTATGACTCAGGGACTTTTCCCCTATGAAATGCTCGTCAACAACCTTGACATACTGCGGGAGATCAACCGGGAATTGACCGGACTGATCAAACAGTATAATATCAAACTCCCATCCAGAGAAACGGCGTTTGCGACGGCCCTGGAGATCGAATCCTCCGCGAGCGAGACCCACTTCCAGAACATGATGTCAAACCCGGAGGCTCCCAAAATGGTCCAACTGTTCCAAAAACTCAACAACGATGATAAGGATCACGCCGAACGCATCCGGGCCTACATGAAAGAAAAAGGCATCAAATAAGCAAAACCAAAAGCCCGAAACGTACCTGTGCGTCATCCCATGTCATTCCCGCACAGGCGAGAATCCAGTTGTAATTGTATTTCTCTACAAGACAAGTCGTAGCCTGCGTAATCTGTGCTCAAAAGCAGTCCAATTCGCGCAGCAAAACAGGCCGGCGCATCAACACCGCCGGCCTGCGGGTGTGTCATCGATCAGACAGCCGCGGCACCTACGCCAACGCGTCGGCGACAGCGTTCAGCAGCGTTTCCGGCTTGACCGGTTTCTCAAGGATCTGCTTGACCGGCAGCCAGGTCTCGTCCGGCTCGAACCCGAACGGCAGGTTCATTTCCCTGCGGACGCCTGTGACCATAATCACCGGGGTGCCCTTGACTTCGTCGATGCTTTGAAGCTCACGGGCTACATTGAACCCCTCATCGCGGGTCGTCATCATCACGTCCAACAGGATCAGGTCGGGGTTTTGGGCTTTTGCCGCCGCAACACCGTCTTTTCCGTTGGAGGCTGAGGCCACTTCGTACCCGCGTGCCTCCAACAGGTTGACTATCGATTCAACAAAATCGTTGTCGTCGTCAATAACCAGTATTTTATTCGCCATCTTGTGTCTCCTTTGTTCAAAAATTAAAGTTTCGGATATTCTATGGACTTATACAACATGTTTCAATGTCTTTTTGAATTTCACAATAACCGCAGCTGAAACGGCCGCTTATTTCACTGCCTTTCGATACTGATTCAAGAGGTCGATCGTTTTGTTCGAGTCCAGCTCGCCGTAAATCTTATCATCAATCATCACGACCGGGGCGATCCCGCAGGCCCCCAGACACCGTGCTTCCTGCAGAGTAAACAGTTTATCTTCCGTGGTGCCGCCAACTTCAAGATTCAGATGTTTTTTGATCGCCTCCAGCACCTTGTCGGCACCTTTGACATAGCAGGCCGTGCCCATGCAAACGCTGACGACATGCTTTCCAATCGGCTTAAGGTTGAAGTAGTGATAAAACGTCGCCACCCCCCAGATATGAGCCGTCGGAATCTGCATTTTTTCGGCCACCTCATCCATCATCTCCCGCGGCAGATAGCCAAAGATCGACTGTACTTTATGCAATACCGCGATCAGATAGGACTCTGCGTATTCTTTTTGGTTGACCTCGTCGATAAACGTGCGAAGCTCGTCCATTTTATCCTGTGCTATTTCTATCATCGTTTAACTCCAGTTTTATAGTTGGGTTTTGGGAACGATCCCCACCGGGGTTTTCTTCTTGTAATGGGTATGCAGATACTTGTGTGAGACTTTGCTCAACGGGCTGTGCAGGAACTCTTTGTACAGCTTCTGGACGTCGGGGTTGTCGTGGCTCCGCCGGATGGTCTTGGCGCGATCCAGATCATAGAGCGCTTCGGCGCGTTTTTTCAGCGCCTCGTCATCCAGTGGAATAGTATTGACCTGTGCATAGGGCTGACCGCCGCCGCCGACACACCCGCCGGGACATCCCATGATCTCGATGAAGTGATATTTATCGGGATCGCGGCGTACCTCATCGAGTAGTTTGCAGGCGTTGCCCAGTCCGTGAGCCACCGCCACGCGGATCTCTTTGCCGTCGATATTGATCTTGCCTTCCTTGATGCCTTTGAGGCCGCGAATGGCTGCGACTTCGATGTCCACCAGCGTTTCGCCCGTGTAGAGTTCATAGGCTGTCCGAATCGCTGCTTCCATCACGCCGCCGGTGGTGCCAAAAATCGCCCCGGCCCCGCTGGAAACGCCCAGCGGATGGTCCGGCTCTTCCGGTTCGATACCAAGCAGATCGATACCGGCGGATTTAATCATCCATGCCGCCTCCCGCGTGGTAACGACGATGTCGGTACTTCGCATGCCATCGACTTCCAGTTCCGGCCGGGCCGCTTCGTATTTCTTGGCGGTACAGCACATCACGGCAACGCTTAAGATCTTCTTCGGATCGACATCGATCTTGTTTGCAAAATGGGATTTGGTGATCGCACTTTGCATCGACATCGGAGATTTGCATGTCGAAATGTTATCGATCAGGTCCGGGTAAAACTGCTCCATACACTTCATCCAGGCGCTGGAACAGGATGTAATCATCGGGAGCGTTCCGCCATTCTGGAAACGCTCCAAAAATTCGCTGCCCTCTTCCATGATCGTTAGGTCCGCGGCAAACTGCGTATCAAAGACATAATCAAACCCGAGCTTGCGAAGAGCTGCGACCAATTCGCCTTCCATATTGCGTCCTGGTTCAAGGCCAAAAGCCTCACCGATCGCCGCACGCACGGAGGGAGCGAACTGGGCCACCTTAATCAAGTCCGGGTCATTGAGCTTTTCGAACAGTTCCTGCGTGTAATTCTTTTCGAGGAACGCTGCGGTGGGACAGACATTGATGCACTGTCCGCATGCGGTACAGACACTGTCGCCCATGGGCATGTTGTACGCCGGCATCACGACAGTATTGAAACCGCGATGGGCCTGGGTCAGATTATGGACCTGCTGAATTTCAGAGCACATCCGGACGCAGCGTCCGCACAGGATACATTTGTCCGGGTCGCGAATGACCGCATCGCTGGACAGGTCCTTTTCGTAATGCTTTTTTTCGCCTTCAAAGTGGCGGTGGCGAATACCCATCGATGCCGCCAGCCTCTGCAACTCGCAGTTTCCGTCACGCTCGCAGGTATGACAATCGAGTGGATGGTTATCGAGAATCAATTCGATTATATCCCGACGTGCCTTACGCAGTAATTGTGTATTTGTGTGGATCTTCATGCCGTCGCTGACGGGAAACGCACAGGACGCCACATAGTTTCTTGCACCTTCGACTTCAACGATACACACGCGGCAAGCGCCCTCAATCGAAAGCTTGGGATGGTAGCAGAGTCTCGGGATATGAAAGCCCAATTTATCGGCTGCCTGCATGATCGTCTGTCCGAGATCAACCTGGTATTCTTTATTATTAATATGAATTGTAATTTTATCAGTCATTATTATCCTCACGCTTTTGTAATCGCATCGAATTTACATGCATCATAACATTGTCCGCACCGGATACAGACATCTTCGAGTATACGGTGTTTTTCTTTACGAGTGCCTTCAACGGCATTAACAGGGCAAACACGTTTGCAGGCACCGCAGCCGACACACTTGTCGTTGACCACATAGCTCAACAGTGCAGCACATTGTCCGGCCCGGCATTTTTTCTCACGAATATGTTCTTCGTATTCTTCACGGAAGTTCTTAATCGTGCTCAGGATCGGATTCGGAGCGGACTGTCCAAGACCGCACAGCGACGACTTCTGGATCATCCGTCCCAAACGCTGGAGCTTTTCGATATCGCCTTCTTTGCCATTGCCTTTGGTAATCCGCGTCAGGATTTCCAGCATGCGTTTGGTTCCTTCGCGGCACGGGGTACATTTGCCACAGGATTCGTCCTGTGTAAATTCAATGAAGAAGCGGGCCAGGCTGACCATACAGGAATCTTCATCAATAACGATCATGCCGCCGGAACCCATGATGGAACCGGCCTTGGCCAGCGATTCGTAATCGATCTGCGTATCGAGATACTCGGCGGGCAAACAGCCGCCACTGGGACCGCCGGTCTGAATGGCCTTGAACGGCTTATCATTGGGGATGCCGCCGCCGATGTCATAGACGATTTTGCGAAGGGTGGTGCCCATCGGGACTTCGACCAGGCCGGTATTTCGAACCTTTCCGGCCAATGCGAACACTTTGGTGCCTTTACTGGTTTCGGTACCGATTGCATTGAACCAATCTCCGCCGTCCAGAACGATAACAGGAATATTGGCCCACGTTTCTACATTGTTGATCAGCGTCGGCTTGCCGAATAATCCGCTGACCGACGGGTACGGCGGACGCGGACGCGGCATCCCGCGAGCACCTTCGATCGAACGGATAAGGGCCGTTTCTTCGCCGCACACAAATGCTCCGGCACCCAATCTAATTTCAATATCAAATGAGAAGTCAGAGTCGAGAATGTTGTCTCCGAGTAAGCCGTGTTCCCTGGCGGCGGCGATGGCTTTTTCAAGTCGCGCAATCGCCAGCGGATACTCGGCCCGAATATAGATAATTCCTTTTCTGGAACCGATTGCGTAACCGGCAATGACCATGCCCTCCAGCACCGTATGTGGGTCACCTTCAATGGCACTGCGATCCATAAACGCTCCGGGATCGCCCTCGTCAGCATTACAGATAACATATTTTTCGTCAGACTTTTGATTGGCGGTAAATTCCCATTTCAAACCGGTAGGAAATCCGGCCCCGCCGCGGCCGCGAAGACCGCTTTTTTTCACCTCTGCGACCACGTCGGTCGGTTTCATTTCGGTTAACACTTTGGCCAACGCCTCATAGCCGCGAACCGACAGATAATCGTCGATGTTTTCCGGGTCGATGATGCCGCAATTTCGCAGGGTGATACGCATCTGCTTGCCGAAAAAATCCACATCACCAAAGATACGAAAGAACCGATTATAAAGATGGTCCTCCTGAATTACTTTTCCGGCAACCGGATTACCTTCCACCAGATGTGATTTGATAATTGCCGGAATATCCTCCGGTTGCACCTGCCCGTACATGACATAGCCCGGATTGACAATCAAAATCGGCCCTTTTTTACACATCCCCAGACAACCGCTTAAATGAATACTCACCTGACCGCTGAGTCCCTGCTTTTCGATCTCGGATTCTATACTCTCTCTGATTTCCCTGGACCGATTATGAATGCAGGTGGGGCCATCACATAATGTCAGCTTATATTTTTGATCATTCACGTGTTGTTCTCCCTTTCTCAGATCAACCACTCGGTGATTACCTCACCTTTTTTCAAATGCCGTTCAATAATTTCGCGAGCCCTCTCGGACGTTACTTTACCGTACTTGACAGGGATTTTGCCTTCTTCGACAACTTCGACAGTCGGCTCAAGATTGCACCGACCGGCACATCCCTTCTGGCTGAGATACACATCCGTCAGGCCATTGGCAATCGCCTGGCGAAACTCAGCCATCACTTCTTTAGAGCCGGCAGCGATCTCACAGGTAGCCATTCCCACATACACGCGTTTGGTGGAAAGATAACCCTTACTGATAATGCGATTGACCGCCTGAGCACGCTTCTTTTTAATAATGTCTATCGGTGTCACCACTTTTGTTACTCCTTATGAATCGTAAAAATAAACAAATTTCCGTTTTCCTTCGCTTCGACGCGAATATTTCCCCCATGCGCTTCCACGATCTGCTTGGTGATATAGAGTCCCAAGCCGGTCCCTTTAACCAGTTTCTTTTCCGGCGTATCCAACCGGGAAAATTTCTTAAATAACTGACCGATCATCTCATCGGGGATCGGCGTCGATTCGTTGTACACACCTATCGAGACAAAGCCGCCCTTGTCTTTTGCGGAAATGCAGATCTCACTGCCCGCCCGACCATACTTAATGGCGTTATTCACCAGATTGTTAGCAACAATCTGCATCAAATCCACATCAGCCTTAACCTTCAACTCCAGGTCGATCTGGTTTTTCACCTTCATCTGTTTTTGATTCAGCAATTTTGTAAAGGTTTGGACCGCATTATCAAATACTTCTTTACCAATGGCGAACTCTGTTATATTGATCTCCAGGTTCCCGCGTTCGATCCGGCTCAGATTCAAAAACTTTTTTACGGTTGCATCGAGGTAATCCAGATTTCGGCAGATGGAATCAACCGCTTTTTTCTGTTTAAAATTGATCATGCCTAAAAACCCGTCGCGAAGCGAATAGGCGTTGATGACCGCTGACGACAGCAGTCCTTTAAGCTCGTGTGCCACAAATCCCAGCAGATCCAAATAGCTTTTGTTGAGATCGGCCAGTTTTTCATTGCTCAGTCTGAGACTGGACTCTCGTTCTTTCAGACGAAAGGTCATGTTGTTAAATGACTCGGCCAGTTGATTTAGTTCCACAATCGAAGCGTTGGCCGGAACTTCAAGCTCCAGCTCACCGCCAGCCATTTTCTGCGTCGCCCCCAGGAGCTGCGTAATCGGCTTAAAAATAGCCTCGGTTAAAACAATCGACAACACAAAAGCTAACAGCGACGCCAGCAGAATCACAGCTATAAAACCAAGCAGAATTCGAGCCGCCATTGCATTATAGGGACCCTCCAAAATGCCAACGTAAAGGATGCCGATAATTTTTCCATCAATATTATAAATGGGCTCATAGGCGGTTTTATACCAATGGGTCACCACAAAAGCTCGATCCAACCAGCGTTTCCCCTTTTCCACCACCGCGTCATAAACCTCAGCGGAAACCTGCGTACCAATCGCCCGCTCATTCTGTTCATTCAGCACATTAGTCGATATTCGCACATCTTCTTGGAAAATGGTCACGGTCCCGACAGGCTTATCTTTGTAAAGCTCATCGCCGAACACCAGCTTTCGAATTCGATCAACCAACAAATAATCCTGATTGACGATTCTCCCCCCATACGCAATTTCACAGACATTGCCATCGGAGCCATCAATCGGCAATGCAAATTCCTTCGCCATGGCTGTTTCCAAGACAGCCACGGCCGAATGTCTGGCTTTCGGGGTATCTGCAATCTTGATATGAGCGCGTTTCTGAATAGCTTCATTCATTCCGGCAAGCTCGCCTTGCCCAATGATTCGGGTCCCTCCCAGCGGTATCATTTTGCCTGCGGTGGCACGGACAATTTCACTGCTGCTTCGCCGAGCTTCTTCGAGAGAAACCCTATAAAAATAATCCAGTCGCAATTGTTCCTTTAAACTCTCAGAATCAACATTCAGGTCTGCGATTTCCAGTGACTCCCCGATCCGATTGATCTCTTCCTGATAGAATGTCCTCGCACTGTCCAGAGAACGGACAACCCGGCTCTGGGCTCTCTCAAAAAGATCTTTTTTGATCACATAGAAACCCAGCCACAGGACGCTGGCACCCAACAGGACAATAATCCCGGTAAAGGCCAAAAGAATACTTTGTTTTAGTGTTCTTGTTCTCATTCGGATGACCTCTAAGTGCTATGCTTCCGCTTTATCCTGAGCATTAACAAAGTAGATGAGATTCTCCAATTCCACTTCTAGATTAATATTGCTGATAACAACATCATCGGCCGCGCGAAGCTGGATGGGCGCAAAATTTAAAATGCCCTTAATGCCCGCAGACGCCATGATTTCGGAGACGTGATGGGCGGCCACATCCGGCACTGCCAGGATACCGATTTTAACATTATGCTCCTGGACGAACTGGCGAAAATCATCCAGCGGCAGAACCGGTACTTCGAGTTGCTGAGAAAACCGGGCCGGGTCAATGTCAAATCCGGCAATGATCTTAATTCCGCCGGACTCGAATCCTTTATATCGCAGCAAGGCCTTTCCAATATTACCGACGCCCACGATCACGACTTTCTGCAGTTCGTTTTTGCCCAGAATTTCACGAATCCGAAAAATCAATTCATCAACTTTGTAGCCGCCGCGACGGTTCCCCGTAATGCCGAAGAGGGAAAAATCCTTTCGAACCTGTGAAGATGTTACACCTGCAGCATCCGCAAGATTGCCCGAAAAAACTTTCACAAAACCCAATGCCTTGAGCCTTTTCAGAGCATTCTTGTACCTTGATAAACGAATAATACATTTTCTATTCATAATCATAAGCAAGACCTACATTTAAATGGTCATTCCGTTAATATCACAATAAGATTACGCTGTATGTATTACATCTCATTATGACACATTATGAGCGAAATTATAGCAATTCAAACAGAAATGTCAATATTTATTGTGTATTTTTTCACATTATTTAGGAAATAAGAACATTTAACAGCCGCATTATTTTTTGTATCGCGCAAAATAAAAAGGTTGAGAGCGTTTATTCCCAATATCATAAGTGTATTTATTGTAAGTATTTATTGAAATATGGGTGGATACAAGCTACTGACTTTGTCAAATAGCAATATCGTCTGCGGAACATCCGGCTGGATATTCGATCAAATCCTGCATATTTTTACCCCATTTCAAAAGCAAGGGCATCAGCAATTTCCAGGCTGATTCAATGGAATCGGAACGAGTAAACAAGGTCTGATCGCCTAACATACAATCAAGAAGAAGTCGCTGATAGGCCTCAGGCATCTGAAAACCAAAGATTTCCTGATAGTCCACAGCCATCTCTAATGTGCTCATACAGATTTTCGAACCGGGGCGTTTGGCCTGAAGACTCAGATAAATACCCTCATCGGGTTGAATTTGAAACCGCAGTGTGTTCTGCGGGATTTCATCGAGTCCGGCAGACATAAACATCGAATGCGGTACCCCCTTAAAAGTGATTAGAACTTCCGTCAGCTTACGATCCAACCGTTTTCCTGTACGAAGATAAAACGGCACGCCCCTCCATCGCCAATTATCGACAAACAATTTCCCTGCGACAAACGTCTCTGTTATCGAATCAGGCAAAACCCCTTCTTCCCGGCGATATGCGGGAACCGTTTGTCCTTCAATGACCCCCTCTTTGTATTGTGCTCGGAGAAAATCCTGCTTGAGACCCTCAGTCGCGATGGGACGAATCGACCGTAACAATTTGGCCTTTTCATCCCGGACACTGTCGGCCGCAAAAGAAACCGGCGGTTCCATTGCTACCAGCGCCAGCATCTGCAGCATGTGGTTTTGGAACATATCACGCAGTGCACCGGTCTTTTCGTAATAACCGGCGCGATGCTCGATACCCACTGTTTCAGAAATCGTAATCTGCACCTGCTCGATGAAGTTTCGGTTCCAGACCGGCTCAAAAATACTATTCGCAAAACGAAACATCAGTAAATTTTGAACTGTTTCCTTGCCGAGGTAATGATCGATCCGGTAAATCTGAGACTCGTCAAAATACAGATGTAGTTTTTGGTCCAATTGGCGCGCGCTGTCCAAATCGTTCCCATACGGCTTTTCAATAACCAACCGAACATGTTCAAGCCGTCCGGATGCCGCCGGACACATCATCCGCATTTCTCCAAGCCGGTCAATGATGGTTTCATATAGAGCCGGCGGAACAGAGAGATAAAAAATACGGTTACCGTCAATGTTATGTTTGCTGTCCAGTTCTGTAACGGCGACACAAATCTTTTCATACAGCTCATCCGAAGCATAATCGCCACTGACATAATAAAAACACCCTAAGAAGGCATTCAGTTTTTCATCGTCGATGCCTTCGCTTGATTGCCGCATTGAGGCTTCTATCGTTTTCCGGAAATTCGTATCGCTCAATTCACTTCGCCCGCATCCGACCAGGTAAAACTCCTCGCTGATAAGCTCTCGACGATAAAGTTCATACAGACTATGATACAGCTTTCGATGTGCCAGATCGCCGGATGCCCCGAAGACAACAAAACCGGTCGGCCCCGCCACCGATTCCACGCACATCATATCCTGCCGGTTGACCTTTGCATTAATCGTTTCCATAATTCTTTCTGCAACACAAACTCTCTATGTTTAGAATCTTCTATGAAAAAGCCCCGAACAATTTTTTTACTGTTCAGGGCTTATCGCAATCCGTGTTTAATCTTCCGGCTCGAACTCATCTTTGCCGGCACCACATTCCGGACAGACCCAGTCATCCGGAATATCTTCAAAAGCCGTTCCGGGATCAATGCCGTTATCGGGGTCGCCTGCTTCGGGATCATAAATATAGCCGCATAAGACACATTTGTACTTCTTCATCGCTGATTTCCTTTCTGATTCAAATCTAAATTCCGGAATTATTATATGACTGAGCTTATTATGCTTACTTCTGAGACAAGGTCAACCCCTCAAACAGAATTTGTATCGCTTCGGCGGGTTCGACTCTGAAAAATGCCCCTCGCCCCTCAAAAAAACCGTGTGTTTCGATCATGTGGATATTCAGGTCCGTCCACGACAGCTTTTGACGGGTATCAAGACGCTCAGCAGTAATAATACGTTTATCAAACCGCCCCGAATGCGGCCAGGGACACACCAGCGACCCTTTGAAATCTTCGCTTTTGACACGCAGCTTTCCGGTCTCGGCCTCGACCCAACTGCCAAGTCGGGGACCGGCCAGTTCGGTTAATTCCCGCATCCGCAGAGCAACTCTTTCGGCCGTAAAACCAATTCTTTCCAATTCGGCCGCATCATCCCCAATAACTTCAGTCGGGTGGCGGGAATCGGTTCCCATGAACCCTCCGGCAACCAGTTTCGTCGAGCGAAGCATCTCTTCCAGCTTTTTTTCCTGCGGAGACTGTTTCATTTTGGGTCCCCTTCCTTATGCAAATTTATCGTAATAGATTTTATCTTCCAGCATCCCCAGCGAAACAAATACTTTGGCTGCCGCATCGATCATGCCGGGACTGCCGCACAGATAGCCTTCATGACCACTTAAATCTTTGTATTGCCGATGGACCGCTTCGGTTACCAAGCCCGTTTCGCCAGACCAGCTTTCGTCTTCTTCCGGATTGGCCACAACAGGGACAAACTCAAACCCTTCTAATGCATCCTCGAAGGCTTTCATTTCATCCGTCATGCAGAGGTCTTTGGTGCTATTGCCACCGAAAAAGTATTTGGCTTTTCTTTTACTATTAGTGTTCTGCATATGATGGAGGATCGACACGAACGGGGCCATGCCGCTGCCGCCGGCAACAAATACCATCGGGGCATCCGTGTCGCTCAAACGGAAATCGCCATACGGACCATTCATCTTCACCGGGTCGCCTTCTTTTAAATGCTCAAAGCACCATGTTGTACAGATGCCATTGGGTACCCGTCGAATGATCAAGTCGATCAGATTGTTTGCGGCCGGATCCGAAGCAATCGAATAGGCTCGATAGACTTCTTCGCTGCTGCCTTTGTATTTCGGGCAAAATAACTGCATATACTGACCGGCAACAAATTTAGCCGTCGGCGGGTCTTTCAGTTCAAAACGAAACCGCTTCATGTCATAGGTCAATTCTTCGATTTTCGCACAGACACTGTCGTATTCGCGCACATTAAACAATTCATCCGGAATCTCGATGAGAATATCGTTACGAACCTTAACCTGACAGGACAGCCGGACATTATCGGCCTGCTCTTCTTTGGTCAAAAAAGGAGTTTCCGTCGCCAGCACCGGCCCGGCGCCCTCCGGTACCTTGACCTTGCAGACGCCGCAGGTTCCCCGTCCGCCGCAGGCGCTGGGAATAAAAATCTTTTCATCCCGCAAAACTGTCAACAGGGGTTTGCCGCCCTGAATATCCAATTCCTTTTCACCGTTGATGGTTATTTTGCAGGGGCCGTAGTTAACCACATACTTTTCACACAAGACTAACAACAGCGCAAGGCCGGCGCTGATCGAACTGATAATCAGAATGGTAAGAATGAAATCTATCATTGTCAATAAATGGTACAGTAAATACCCAAAAATACAAACATCACAATTACTAGGAGTTCAAGCATAATAATGCTTCGTTTTAATCTTTTTAGCGTTTTATCATCAGTTTGAAAATAAGACAATTCTTTAGAATAACGTAAAATTTGTATGGTGCCAAAGCAGAAAGGAAGGATTCTTTTTTTCTGTCCGGGCATATTTTTCTAAGCCTGTTTTCAAAACTAAACATAAAAGAAAACATCACTATAAACAGACATAACAAAAAAGCCGCTGCTATATACGTTATGGTAAAAGGCGACATTAATTCAAAACTCCCGTAAATCCGATAAATGCCAACGCCATCAGCCCGGCAATGATCAATGTGATCCCCGGACCGCGAAGCCCTTCGGGCACGCGTGACTCATTGAGCCGGGTGCGGATGCCCGCCATCGCCAATATCGCCAGCAGCCAACCAACTCCGGCGCCGAATCCATAACCGATGGTCTGGATGAATGAGTATTCCCTGATCACCATAAATAATGAAGCGCCAAGAATCGCGCAATTCACCGTAATCAACGGTAGAAAAATACCGAGACTCTGGTAGAGCTTTGGTGAATACCGGTCAATCACCATTTCGACGAATTGTACGAACGCCGCAATAATAATAATAAACAGAATGAAGCGAAAGAATTCCAGTTCCAGCGGAATCAAAACATATTTATACGCCAGCCAGTTCAACGCTGTGGTAAAGGTCATCACGAAAACCACCGCTCCGCCGAGTCCCGCAGCGGTTTTAACTTCACGCGAAACACTGGTAAACGGACACATGCCCAAAAAGGTTGTCAGCAAAATATTTTGGGTAAATATCGCTGCAAAGCAGGTCACCAATGCAAGCCACATTTCAGAACCGATGCCGCTCATGGTTTCGCCTCCTTCGACTTAATGGACCGACACAACCAGATCACACATGCCAGCGTAAAGAATGCCCCCGGCGGCATCACCATGATGATCCACTTGTCCCAGTACGGACTCGAAAAATACGGTACCGCAAAACCGAGAACGGTTCCCATTCCCAGTATTTCACGAACCACTGAAATCGCAAGCAGTATCAATGAATAGCCCAGTCCACTGAAGAACCCGTCCACAAAAGAGGATCCCGGCGGATTTGATCCGGCAAAGGCTTCACACCGCCCCATGATAATGCAATTAGTGATGATCAGGCCGACATACGGACCGAGGTTGCGGCTCATTTCCGGCCAATACGCCCGAAGCATAAGATCCACGATGATGACATAAAAAGCGATGATCAGCGTTTGCACCATCATACGAATGTTTCGCGGTGTCCAGTGCCGCAGCAGCGATACCGTCAGGCAACTCAACGCCGTTACCAGTGTTAAGGAAGTACACATGACGGCAGTATTCAAAACAACATTGGTCACAGCCAGTGCACTGCAAATCCCCAACACCTGCCGGAAGATGGGATTGTCCCGCCAGATACCATTGAGAGCAAGGTCTTTGGTTGATTTGGAGGGTTGCGGGCTCATGGCTGCTCCTCCGCGGGTTTAACCGATTGAAACCACTCAGACAACCCGTCATTAATTAGTTTTTCCAATCGAATACAGGTTTGGGTGGCCCCGGTAATGGAATGTACCTGATTTTCTCGAAGTGCTTCACTGGAGGGCTTGATCGCTATCGGTTTATCAGTCTGCGAAATCGTTTTGCCGATAAACTGGCCGCGGAAATCCTCTTCGACAATTCGTGCTCCCAGTCCCGGCGTTTCACTTTGCTCATAAAAGGAAATCCCCGTGATCGTTCGCTTATCGAGAGCCAAACCAACAACGCCTTTGATCGGCGCCCAGAAACCCTGCCCTTCGACCGGGATCACATAGCCGGCAATCTCTCGATCCTTATAATAGAGATACGCCCCGCCCATTTCCGGTGTTTTCGCAAATTGATCAGTAAAGATACGATGAATATCCGCATTGCTTTCAACGGCAATCTCCGGAAAAACAGCAAGAACCGCCCTCTCGAATGCAAGCTGCTCGTTGGCATTGACACGATCCCGCGTCAACCGCGAAAAACCGATGAGCACCGTACTGAAAAATGCCGTCACGACAAACATATATATAACCGCAAAGTAAGGCTTATCTTTCATGCGACGGCCTCCTTTGCTTTGAGTTTCGCTTTTTGCCTGTCCTGAAATGCTTTGACTCCGTAATCAATAATTGGTGCAAACATATTGCCCAGAAGAATTCCGAACATCAGACCGCCGTTAAAGATCGAAAAATTGCGGATGACCAGCGTGGCAACCGCGATAAGGATACCATAAAAGACTTTACCGGGCTCTGTCCTGGGCGAACTGACCGGATCGGTGGCCATAAAAAATGCCCCAAACAAAAATCCGCCGCCTAATACAGCAGGCCACGCGCCGGGAACGGGTTCAACTCGGCACCAGTACAGAACTTGATTCAAAGCAGCGTACGTTATGATGACAGATAAAATGGTCGTGCGGCTGGCAATTTTTTTCCAAAAGAGATAAATGCCGCCGATTAAAATGAGCAAGGCGCTGGTTACCCCCATCGTCCCACTGATTCGACCCAGAGCAAGTCCCTTCAACAAAGCCATTCGGCTGACGTTCTCCGCCTGGCCTTCTGCCACCTTAAACGGTATACGGTCGTTTGTCTCATCAGGGTTAGATTCGGGCGATAAAACCAGTCCGCCTGCTTTTAAATTCGCCATAGGTGTGGCACTGGTCACCGCAAAAGTCCCATCGGATCGCTTGGCACTGGACCACAGACTGACAGCCCCCATCGGGCCTTCTGCCGGGGGGTACCAAACACCCGTCAAAGCAATCGGAAAACAGATATAGACAAAACAGCGGCCTGCCAATGCGGGATTGAAAATATTGCGGCCAAAGCCGCCGAAGACTTCCTTGGAAAAGATAACCGCAACCGCCATCCCCACGGCCAACACATGCCAGCCGACACCCGGCGGCATCACGAGTGCAAACAGAACGGCTGTGACAAAAACCGCTTCAGAAACCGGTTCTTTCCGGCGGCGACAAAACAACCACTCAAGGAAAAAACCCCACCCACAGCAAAAAAGAATCATGGCCAGGGAACGCCATCCGAAATAATAGACCGACCCAAAAATACAAGGCACAAGGGCAAGCAATACTTTCCGCATCGCCGGTTGTGTTCGCAACAGTGTTTGTTTCTTCTGTGCCTGCGCCATTGTCGCCGAATCCGTTCAAAGCCCCCTGTTATCGTGTCACTAAATAAATCGGCGCAGACATCACGGCTTGCCTGCGCCGAATAGTTTTTGCCTATTTAATTGCCTGAAGCTTGGCACCAATGCTTGAAACATGCGCCATTTCTTCAATAATGATGGACTGTATCTTATCCTTGCCGGCTTTGTTCGGCACCAAATCCTTAATGCCCACATAAAACGCAATTGAATTTTTCTCGGCCTGCAACGCAATTTTCAGCGTTTCGGTCATGCTTTCCTGGCCGCTCAACGTTTCAGTTGCACTGATTTTTCCTTCGGTTCCATGAAAATACGCCAGCGTTTGCAAATACTGAGCCACTTCATTATCCGGGTCAAATGTCGTCGACTCTTTTTCCGCGTCGGAAAGTTCTTTCCGCATCTGCACAAATGTTTTCTCGTGCCCGTCTTCCATCGCAGCCAACTCCAGCAGCATCTTTTTTATGTCCGCATCGGAGGCTTTTTGGGCGGCTTCACGATAAAACCGCGCTCCATTCCGTTCAATCTCTTCGGCCATTTCGTAGACTTCATCCGCATTAAATGTGATACTCATCAAATATCTCCTTGATTCTCAAAATTTAAGGTTATTCTTGTGCGGCAGGCGGTACAAAAACGCGCTGTCCCATTTCCTTATCTAGCATATACAAGCCGCCGGCTGTCTGTCCAACAATTTCAAGTTTACCCAAAACGTCCATGGCTGTTGCTTCTTCCTCGATTTGCTCGTTGACAAACCACTGAAGAAACATGTTGGCCGCATGGTCCTTTTCTTCGATCGCGATATCCACCAAACCGTTGATCAGGCCTGTGACAATCTGTTCATGTTTCAGCCCGGCTTCGAAGACCGCCTTGACGCTGTTCCATTGGACCGGTGGGGCATCGATCGCCGTCAGCACGACACTGCCGTCGCGTTCGATAATATGGCCGTAAAACTTCGCGGCATGGGTCATTTCCTCCTGGGCCTGAATCCGCATCCAATTGGCAAAACCGGGAAGGTTCATCTTTTCCAGCGCCGCAGACATCGACCAATATAAATAGGCCGAATAAGTTTCGGCATTGATCTGTTGATTAAACGCCTGCTCTATCTTTTTGTTTATCATGGGTTTCTCCTACACTGCCGGAAAACATCCGCGTGTTTCCATAGGTTCTTTTATGCTTTCCACAATCCGTGCAGATTACAATGTTCACGGGCACTGACCTGGGTCGCTGTGACCATAAAGGTCGCCTCCGGTGCATCGCCCGGACTGAGGAATTGACGATAAGCCTTTCCATCGGCCAACAATTCAATCCATTCAATAGAATGCTCATCTGTCATCGGATGCGCAACGGAGCCGATCTTAACCGTGTAGCCGCCGCTGATCTTTTCGATAACGGGCACATGTTTTTCTTTTGCCGCGTCAGTCGTGTTCTCGGTCAGTTTCTTCATCGGCTCGCCGCAGCAAACCAGTTCACCGTCACCACCATGAAGGACCTCGACAATATTTCCACATAATGAACACTTATAAATCTCAAGTTTAGCTGCCATTTTTAAATCCCTTTCCAAAAGTTTTCATTTCCCTTCGGTCAACTATAGAATACCTAAATCCCTGTGTTTGGCAAGGATATTATCCGCCAATTCGTCGAGCGCCGAATACGATTCTTCAGTCGCCATGCCTTTTGACATAACCGGTTCAAAAACCTCGGCCTTTATATTCCCGGTCAGGCTGGTGATCTGCTCGACCATTTTACTGCCCCAGCCGTAAGAACCGACAATCCCAAAGTATTTTGTCTTGGGGCGAAGGGCATTCAGTAACGCAGCACAATAAACCGCCGACGGATGAGCACCGACCAGTACCGTCGGAGAACCCAGGATAACCGTCGCCGCATCGACCAGCTCGATCACCATCTCACCGATATCAGCCACTGTCAGGTTAAATTGTCGAACGCCAACTCCCCTGTCAATGAGTGCCTCCACAAGGTACTCGACCATCTTCTGGGTACTGTCGTGCATCGAAACATAGGGCACGACAACTTTGTTGACGACCTTTTCTTCGTCCACCCACTCTTCATAGGCCTTCATGATCATGCCTGGCCGTTGATAGACCGGGCCGTGACTGGGGGCGATCATTTTAATATCCAGCCCCTCCAGTTTTTTGAGGTTTCCGCGGATGGAACTGCGAAACGGCATCATGATTTCACCGTAATACCGTTTGGCAGCTTCACATGTTTTATGTTCGTTGGTAACAAACAGGTCCCCCGTCGCCTGGTGCGATCCAAAGAAATCACACGAGAACAGGATACCGTCCTCCGCCATCCAGGTACTCATTGTTTCCGGCCAGTGTACCCACGGAGTATAAATAAACTGCAGGGTTTTATCGCCCAGCGAAAGCGTCTGCCCCTCTTCGATCACAATAAATCGGTCTTCTTCGAGATGCAGATGTGAGATCAGCATGTCCTTACATTTGGGATTCGTAACAACCTTCGCATCCGGATACATCATGAGCATGTCGGGAATACTGCCGGAGTGATCCTGCTCTGCGTGGTGGCTGATTATGTAATCAATATGGTCGGCACCGGCCTTGACAAGATGATCGATCAACAGGTCAGTCATTTCCGGATCAACGGTATCCAGCAGCGCAATCTTTTCGGACCCTTTGACCAGATAAGCATTATAACTTGTCCCATCAGGCAGCGGAATCAACTCGTCAAATAGACGGCGGTCCCAATGCTGAACGCCAACCGCATAAACATTGTTTGCTATGATTCTCATGGTGTCACCTTAATCAGTTATTGATTTCGCAATTACAAAATTTCCTTGACCGCACTGACAGCCGCTTCGTAATTCGGTTCATGTGTAACCTCGGGTACAACCTGAACATACCGAACAACTCCGTCACGGTCAATCACCAGTACGGCACGGGTCAGAAGCCGAAGCCCTTTAATCAATAACCCGTACTTTGTCCCAAAGTCCGCCTGCTGATAATCCGAAACAGTTGTAACCTGTTCGATACCGGCCGCACCGCACCAGCGGTTCTGCGCAAACGGCAAATCCATACTGATCGTCAAAATAACGACCTCTTTGCCGAGTTTGCCGGCTTCCTCGTTGAATTTCCGGGTTTGCGTATCGCAAACGGGCGTATCCAGCGAAGGAATGGCTGATATAATGACGACACGACCCTTAAAATCTGAAAGCTTTACAGCAGAAAGGTCATTGCCTGAAACAGTAAAATCCGGAGCCGCCTGACCAACCTTGATTTCCGACCCGACAAGCGTCAGCGGGTTGCCTTTCATTGTCACTGCATTTTCTCGTTCCTGCATAATAGGATTCCTTTCACAACTACCGTAGTGTAATAAAATACCGCATATGATTGCAATAATCAAAAAGCGTTTTTCCATTTCCCATCACTTTTCAGTTGAATAACCGGGCTGCCGACTCTCTCTCGGCAGTCGGAAACCCGGTACGTGCCCATTCAAAACCGATTATTTTAGTAATTTATAGCTTCGATTTCAAAATGCGCCTGCGGATGTTCACAGGCCGGGCAGGTTCCTGGTGCTTCCAAGCCTTCATGCACATAACCGCAATTGCGGCAGACCCATTGCACTTTTTCGCCGCGACGGAAAACTTCGCCCTTCTGAATGTTTTTGCGGAGTTTCAAATAGCGGTCTCTGTGACGCGCCTCGGCCACGGCAATCTTACGGAACACAGCCGCGATTTCCTTAAACCCTTCTGCATCCGCAATCTTAGCAAATCCCGGATACATTTCAGTGGTTTCATAATTTTCGCCCGCCGCCGCTTCCTGCAGGTTTTCCTCAGTGGTGCCGATGACGCCGGCCGGAAAAGCAGCACAGATTTCGACTTCGCCGCCTTCCAGAAACTTGAACAACCGCTTGGCGTGCTCTTTTTCCTGACTGGCGGTTTCTTCAAAAATCGCAGATATCTGCACAAATCCTTCTTTTTTCGCTTTGCTGGCGTAATACGTATAACGATTGCGTGCCTGTGATTCGCCACAAAATGCCGTCAGCAGATTTTTCTCCGTCTGTGTGCCTTTCAAACTCATCTTCAGAACCTCACTTTCTTTTCTTATTAGTTTTTGTTGATATTGTTGTTTTCTGATTCAGACTTGTTATCGCCTTGCATACATATTCCGCATAATCCTTCGAGATATACGGTTTTTCGCAATATTTGAAACTGCCCTTTCAGTTCGGCTGGTATATCGATATTGTCAAATGACTCATGGTGAATGTCAATCACTTTACCGCATTTGATACATAAAAAATGCTGGTGATCTTCCAATCCGCCATCGAAACGACGTGGTTGACCTGTCCCCTCGACAATAAAAGCCGCCCCGATCCCGGATAGCGTATGAAGAGTTCGATTGACGGTATCCAATGAAATATTACTGATTTCATCACGTACCTTCTGGTAAACCTCCTCGGCAGTAGGATGTGTGTCCATAGAAATCAAAGCTTTATAGACCGCTATACGCTGAGGGGTAATCTTGAGGCCATTGTCTCTGCAAATACCCTCAAAATCAGATATTCTTCTATCTACATTTATATCTTCTTCGATTCCAGGCACCATTTATCCTTTTTTTTTGTACTACTATTAATTAGTTGTTATTACTATTTAGTATTTACACCTATTTGTCAAGTAGGTTCTCACTAAATTTGAAAATTTTTGAAAAACATCGCCCAAATCCGTTACAGTGTGATATCCATTAGACCGATAATGTTTCCATGTTATTTTACGTGACAGATGAGCCGATATATAAAAGAAATCATTGTTATTCTCCGATAAGTAATTAAAATGTTTGTTTATTATTGCTGAGATTTAAAAGTTCATATAATCGATGTTAATTTATATTTTTTGGAAAGGTTTATTTATGCTGTTATTGTATTTTATTCGATTCTTGTTTTTTGTCACGGCAGCGGCACTAATGGTACTTGGGCTAAACGAAACAGCCAAAACAACTCAGGATCTTTATGTTTTTAATATCGCCCTGGCTTTAACTGTTCTTGCGATTGTGGTCGAATGGCTGACGCCGAAAAAGTCGTTGTCCACACTGGCAGGTATTTTTTTCGGATTGTTAGTCGGTCTTGTGATCAGCCTGGGTTTCAATAAGATTTTGGAGTTTATCAATCTTATTTCCGTCAATGCGCCTCCAACCACATTACGAATGGCACTTTGGTTTGTCGACATCTGCATTTGCTATCTCTGTATCAGCATCGTCATACGAACAAAAGATGACTTCCGTTTTTTGGTCCCCTATGTTGAGTTCACCCGCCAAACCAAAGGGTTGCGTCCTTTGGTTCTGGATACATCTGTCATTATTGACGGCCGCATTGCCGATATCGCTGAAACAAAGCTTTTCGATGCCCCGCTGATCGTGCCGCGATTTGTTCTCAATGAGCTCCAACTCATCGCTGATTCCGGCGATAAGATCAAACGCAATCGGGGCCGCAGAGGGCTGGACATGCTCAACAGATTGCAGCACAGTTCATTTGTCGAAGTTAAAGTGGACGACACCCCCCCGCCCGGACTCGATGAGAAGACGGAAGTGGACCAAAAACTGGTCGCTTTCACCAAAGACTGCAACGGACGGCTTGTGACCAATGACTTCAATCTGAATAAAGTTGCCTCATTGCGAGGGGTCGATGTCATCAATATCAACGATCTGGCCAATGCGCTCAAAACCGTCACCCTGCCCGGCGAAGGAATGAGAGTGAAAATTCTCCGTCTGGGCGAAGAATCCCATCAGGGTGTCGGCTATCTCGAAGACGGAACCATGGTTGTCGTCGAAGGTGCAAACGACAGAGTCGGTCAAACCATCACCTTTACGGTTACCAGCGCACTGCAGACCTCCGCCGGACGCATGATCTTTGGAAAATTCGAAGGATATCAGACATCCGGATCCAATACCGGAAATGGCAAAAATAATCAGGACAGCCATGACCGAAAACGCTTTGTTCCGGCAAAATAAATGTGCTCTGAGGCCAACGATATCACCTTTGAGCCGTTGTCCGTTGACAGGTCTTCTTCAGACAGCCTGAAATGGAGCCGGTACAAAGACTCTGACATCCTGCCCATGTGGGTAGCCGATATGGATTTCCGCAGCGCCGAACCCATTATAGAAGCATTGCAGGAGCGGGTCTCTCATGGTGTGTTTGGTTATGGCATTGCCGGTGACAAAACAAACAAGACCGTCATTGAATGGTTAAAAAACCGACATAACTGGGAAGTTCGCCCGGAATGGATCGTCTGGACGCCGGGGCTTGTCTCCACTTTAAATGTGATCTGCCGCGCCTTTGCCGAACCCGACCAGCAAGTGCTCACCTTTACGCCCGTTTATCCGCCTTTCCTTTCGGCTCCCGGCCTGTCCGGGCGATTGCTGCTGACCTGTCCGCTGAAAAACACCAACGGTATTTACACGATTGATTTTGAAACACTGGAATCCGTCGTAACAGAAAAGACAAAAGTGCTGCTGTTCTGCAGTCCCCACAATCCCGTTGGAAGAGTCTGGGATAAAGAAACACTGCTCAAACTCGCCGCTTTTTGTCTGAACCGAAACATCCTGCTCTGTTCCGATGAAATTCATTGCGACCTTATCTTGGATACCAGTGCCAAACATACACCAACGGCAACACTGGATCAGGACATTGCCGCCAACACCATCACCCTGATGTCTCCGGCCAAGACGTTTAATCTGCCGGGGCTCAATTGCGGATTTGCCATCATCTCCAACGCAAAACTTCGTAAAGCCTACATGGACGCCGCCCGTGATATTGTCCCGCATGTTAATGTGTTAGGCTATGCCGCCTGCCGGGCCGCCTTTACACAGGGAGTTGACTGGCTAAACAACGTGCTGGATTACCTGCGAGAAAATCTTCGCATTCTTTGCCATGCGATCAACAGCATCGACGGCCTGTCCATGGCCCCCGTCGAGGCGACCTACCTGGCATGGATCGATGTACAAAAACTGAACCTCTCCGATCCGGTCGCTTTCTTTGAAAAAGCCGGTGTCGGAATCACCAACGGCGCCGAATTCGGCCAACCGGGCTTTGTCCGGCTCAACTTCGCCTGTTCACAAAAAAATCTTCTGCTGGCAATTGAACGAATTGAAAATGCGGTCAATAAACAATAAGGGACACCGAGATGGATCACCGACAAAAACAACAACGCTATCAGCGAATGGCAGAACAACTAAACAGCCTGCTCAAAACAACCAATGACCCCGTCTCACGCATGGCCACGATTGCCTCGCTGCTATACCACAAAATGCGGCATTTTTACTGGGTCGGTTTCTATCGTCTCGTCGACAATGAATTGCTGGTCGGTCCCTATCAGGGGACGATCGCATGCCAAAAGCTCCCCCGGGATACCGGCGTCTGCTGGGCGGCAATCAATCACCGCCAGACGGTCCTGGTCCCCGATGTCAGCCTGTTTCCGGGGCATATCGCCTGTGACGCGCGAAGTAAATCTGAAATCGTCGTCCCCGTTACGGACACACATGGAAACATCACCGCCGTTCTCGACGGCGACAGCGATAAAAAAGACACCTTCGATGAAATCGATGCAGAGTATCTTTCCTTCATTGCCGAAAAGATATATCGCGACGCATCAAATTCACCTCAACCCTTGTGAATCTTTCGGCATGTCACAAAAGCCGTCAATCATCACTAAAATATTGCATTTAGAACTCCATCTAAACCTTACTTTGTTTGTGTATATAATGCACCGAAACAACTCCTGAATTAATTTGACAATCTTGAATGTAATTTTTACAATTATATGCAACATATTAATCTATTTGTCGTCTAATAATATATACATTATTAGGAAGGAAGCAAGATGCCAATTATTCGCATGACGAATCTCAGAAAAGAATTTTCATCTCTTATCGCCGTCAATGATATCAATTATTCGATCGAACCCGGCCAAGTTGTCGGCCTCATCGGACCGAATGGTGCCGGGAAAACAACGCTCCTTCGAATGCTGGCAACCGTTTTACCGCCGACAGACGGAACCGCAGAGATTTGCGGATTTGATTTACGCAAAAAGCCGCTGGAAATTCGCAAAAAGATTGGCTACCTACCTGATTTTTTCAATTTATACAATGATCTAAAATTAACCGAATGCCTCGACTTTTTCGCCCGCGCTTACGGCATCCCGGCCGATGAGATACCTGCAAAGATAAATCAGACACTTGACTATGTTAACCTGCTATCCAAAAAAGACAGCTTCATCCGGCACCTTTCAAGAGGCATGATCCAGCGTATGGGCCTGGCGGTGCTGCTGGTTCATGAACCGGATATTCTCCTGCTGGACGAACCGGCATCAGGTCTGGACCCGATGGCCCGTATTCAGCTTCGGGATATCCTCAGAAGGCTTAGTTCCGAAGGCAAGACCATTCTTATCTCGTCTCATATTTTGAGCGAACTTTCCGGATTTTGCTCCCATATCGCTATCATGAATCAAGGCAAACTCGTCCTTGAAGGTGATATTGAGCGCATTGAAAGAGAAATCACCGGTATCGGTAAAATCACAATCAGAGTCCTTGAAAACGTAAACCATGCCAAAACGCTTATCGAGCAATTTCCGGACGTTACACTCGAACAGGCATCAGACTCCACGTTCAGCCTGCGAGTCAATAACGGCCCACAAGCCGTGGCGGACCTGAACGCCCACCTCGTCAACAACGGGGTTCGGGTGATTCATATCTGTGAACAAAAAACAACACTGGAAGACTTATTTATGGAAATCTCCAAAGAGAAAAACCTGCAAGTCAGTTAAGGAAGGAAACCATATGTTCAGTAACCCGATCATTCAACGATATCGATTTTCTCAATTCAGACCGCAACAGCTTTGGACTTTTGGCACACTTTATAGTTGCAGTTTGCTCTTGATTTTCTTCATCAATACATCTATTTACAGCGTTGGAGAAGTTTTCGATTCCACACAGGACCTTTATAAATCGCTTTTCATTCAATTTTCAATCTTACAGGCTATCCTACTTTGGTTGCTTATGCCGATAAACTGCAGCAATGTCGTCCCTCGTGAAATAGCAGACAAATCCTTCGATTTCTTCCGTCTGCTTCCTCTCTCTGCAGGCAAAAAAGCAATCGGAATCCTTGTCGGCCGAAATCTTTTTAATATCCTCATTGCTGCTATTAACTTAGCCATATGGCTGGTTTTGGGAATGATGGGGGATATTTCAACGAAACTTCTGTTGCAGTGGCTCCTTTTATTTATCGCGGGCACATTGCTGTTGAACTCCGCCTCACTGCTGTTTTCAGTTCTATCCTATAAAAACAGAAAATCCACCAGCATCCCAATTTTAGTCGTGGCAGCCCTTTTTGCATTTGGGCCCATATGCGGAACGATTGTCGGGGCTGTCGAAAATGGAGAAGTCATTTCTTTTTCTGCTGATTTTTTCAACATTCAGGTTCCGATTCTCTATCTGGTCAGTGCATACGTTTTAATTGGTGCCGGTTGGGCTTTTTCCGGGATATTACGACGGTTTACCTTAGAATATGAACCCTTATTCAGCCGAAAAGGCGCCTTGGGGTTTATGGTTTGCTATCTTTTTCTGGTCTATGCGCTCTATCATAAGTTCCTGTTCACGATAGAAAATCAGGGTGCAGAATTTCTTTTTTACTCGTTCTACTTTGTCACATCCATCCCGCTGTTGGTGATATGCCTGTTATCAATCAGAACATTCGATAAATATATCGAAATAACGCGGCTATCCTCAAAAAAAGGCAGTGTGCTTTGGGAAATATTTTTGAATTCAAACTTATGTTTAGGTATCCTTCTGTTTTTGTTATGGGGGATGACCGCCGGAATGGTCAGCGCCGTCACAGGTTCCCTGCCTGACTATTTTAAATTGACATTACTCTTTTTAACGGCATGGCTTATTTTGCTTTCTCTGCTTGAAATTTATTCAATCTATCTTCCAAACAATGAAAAAATCGGCTACCTTCTGGTCTTCATTGCCGGTCTCTATCTGATACTTCCAATGGTCCTCAGTGGGCTTTTTGAAAATGACTATTTAGCCATGTTCAGCCCGCTTGGAATTATTTATAGCTATAAAATGTACCATACCGTTGATGCGTTGTTGCCGCCATTAATCGTCAACATTGCCATCTTCATTCCACTGCTTCTGATGATCGGGGTACGCTATTCAAAAATCGGAAAATTACGGTCACGTATTGATGCGGACGCTTAGGAGAGCATTTTAATTCACGAAGTCAGGCAATCAATAATCCGGTTGGCTGTGTGAGGATTGTACAGGTCTTTGGAAGATGAAGCCATTGCCTGTCGTTTGGATTCATCGGCCATCAGGGTTGTTAACGCATTCAATAAATCCCGAGCCATTTGCGTAGGCGATTCGATATTATCCTCCACGATCATCGCCGCTCCGGCATCGACCAGTTTTTGAGCATTTTTGTATTGATGCCGGTCCTTATGGTACGGATACGGAATGCAGATGGCCGGCTTTCCCGCCGCGGCGTATTCGGCCACGCTGACCGCCCCGGATCGGCCGACGACAATATCCGCCGCCGCCAGAAGGTTCGGCATATCATCATAATAATCGACGGCATGGTAGCTTATGTCAAATCCGCCGGCCGCGGCCTGAACCGAGTCAATATGCACCTGTCCCGTCAAATGGACAACCTGCCACCGGTCAGAAAACTCAGCTAACTGGGGCATGATCGAAAGAATTGCGTCGTTAATATTCATCGATCCGCTGGAGGCCCCGGTAATCAGCAAAACTTGCTTGTCCGCATCGAGAGCCAACTCCGAAAACGCCTTCTGCTTATCCGGGTTTTGAAATTCCTGACGCAAAGGACACCCCACCACCTCAACCCGGCCTTTTTTGAAAAACGACGCCGTATCCTCAAACTGGACAAATACCGTTTTCGCAAATCGACCCAGAAAGCGATTGGCCTTGCCCGGCACACTGTCCACGTTGATCAAATACACCGGAATCTTTAACGATCTTGCCGCCATCACAACCGGCGCGGTAACGAATCCGCCCGTTCCGATGACAACCGTATTCTGCCTGAACGGTTCCAGTATCTGCTTGACAAAATAATAGCTTTTCACAAATTGAGCAAAAAACCGGACCAGTTTTTTCGGATGTTTCGAGAGACCAACGGCCGGTAAAGGTAAAAATTCATAACCCGACCGTGACAAAATTCGTGCGTCGATTTCGCGATGGCTGCAGAAAAACAAGATCGAACTGCCATCCTGTTTTTGATGAATATGGTCCGCCACCGCCAGGGCCGGATAAATATGCCCTCCCGTGCCGCCGCCGGCAAAGAAATAATGACAGGAACCTTTATCCGTCACAGCCAACCTCCTCCATCACAAAATTCTCAGGGTAAACATCCCAAGCCACCGCCTGATCGGCATCTTGTTCATGCCGTGCAATATTTAACAATATCCCGACCGCCGCAGACGTCAGCAGCATGCTCGTCCCCCCGGCGCTGATAAACGGCAGCGGAATGCCTTTCGTCGGCAGCATCACCGTGACCACGCCAATATTGATGATCGCCTGCAATGTAACCGCCATTACAATTCCGACACCCGCGAACCGGCCAAAGCGATTCCTGCACCGCATCGCCGCCACGATCCCCGCCCAGGCAAACACCACAAACAGCAGCATCACAAAGATACAGGCCACAAGGCCCATTTCTTCGGCAATGATCGAAAAAATAAAGTCGGTCGTATCTTCCGGCAGATGCCCATATTTGATAACACCATGCCCCAGTCCTTTGCCGAAAATCCCGCCGGTACTGATTGCGATCAGGGACTGTTTAGCCTGATACGCCATAGTTGACGGGTCCAGGAAGTCTTTGATCCGGTTTACCCGGGTCGGACTCATCATTACCGCCCCGGCAAACCCCACCACCATAAGCGGCAGCGGTGACAACAAGTGAATGATCCTGGCACCGCCGACAAAAAGCATCAAATAACAGACCAAGGCAATAAACGCCGCGGTGCCGAAATCCTCTTTAATGATAAGGATAACCACCGTCGCAATGATCAGGCAGATCGGGGCAAATCGCTGTTTAAACCGGTCTAACGTCGAGGCATACTTGTCAAGAAAACCCGCCACAAACAGGATCATCACCCATTTGGCCATTTCAGACGGCTGAAAGCTGACATAGACCGGCCCCGGCATTAAATCCATCCATCGCCGGGACTGGTTTCGCTCAACCCCCCCAAACAGAACAAATATCAGCAACAAAACCATCGCCGCAAATAAATAAGGCGTCCACGAATACCCCAGAGGGCGAAGCGTAAAGCTGAAACGCCGATAATCAATCGCTGAAACCGCATACATAACCGCTATCGCCAGAGGAAAAAAGACCACTTGTTTCAGGACCGTAAAATTATAAAACCGAACCAGGTCATATTCGCCGCTGACCGTCGCTCCCGCGGAAAAGACAAACACGGTACCCGTCGCCATCAACAGCAGCACAGCCAGTTCAATGACCCTGTCCAGTTTGATATGTACTGATTTAGAACGCATGTAACTATATTTCGGCATAATGATCAATTTTTCAATAAAAAAGAAGACGGATTTCCATCTCGCGTCAAAATCCTAAATAGCAGTTGATTCCATAAGTATTTTGGGTAAAATGTTGTGAACTTTAGAAAATGGGAGACTTTAAAATGAATCGTACAATACTTATGTCGTTACTCGTTTGTATTAGTATCTTGCTAACCGGCTGCCAGGAATCGGATTCCAACCTGGTCCAGCGGGCCCGGTTCGTGGGGAACGAAAACCTGAAACTGAAAAATCAGCTTAAAGAAAAAGATTTGGAAATTGCCCAACTAAAGAAAGACATCCAAAATCTCGAAGCAGAAAATGTCCGGGCTGCACAGGCGGCCGGTGATGCAAATATCAAAATCCTGAGAACCCTTGCAGAAACCGAACAAGGAAATCAAGCCCTGTTGCAGGAAAATGAAAAACTTAAAGAAGAACTCGAAAAGCTAAAGGCCCAGTGAAAAACCGGGCCCGTTAAAATCCAGCGTCAATATCGGTCATTTCGGACCGTTAAAATTTACCGATGTTCGCCACGGCAGTCAGGGGTTCATCCATCCCTTGATCGGGATATTTCTTTTTTCGAGCCGCAGCGACCAATCCCACAAACATCGGCGACGGACGCATGGGTCGGCTCGTCAGTTCCGGATGTGACTGTGTTCCCATAAAGAACGGATGTTGCGGCAGTTCCAATATCTGCATGATCGGCTGATTGGGCGCCTTGCCCGAAAAAACCAACCCGTTCTGCTCGATTTGCTCGATATACTCAGGGTCAACTTCATAACGATGGCGGAATCGTAAACGCACGCTGCCGGTTTTGCCGAGAAACTTCCATGCCAGCGTCTCTTTCTTGATTTCCACATCCCGTCCGCCAAGCCGCATATTGCCACCCAGTCCTTCTATCTTTTTCTGTTCCGGCAGAATACTGATTACAGGAGATTCGCAATCCTGATCGATCTCCGTGGAATTGGCTTTTTGAATACCGCACACATTCCGCGCAAACTCGATTACCGCCGCCTGAAATCCAAGACACAGCCCCAGGTACGGCATATTGTTTTCACGGGCATACCGAACACACGCAATTTTCCCTTCCCAACCCCGTGTACCGAAACCACCCGGCACAATAATCCCATCCACATCCTTCAAATGCTCCGCGGCATTGCCATCCGTTACATTTGTCGTATCAATCCACTCCACCCTCACCTTCGAAGCCAAATGAATCCCCGCATGTTCCAACGCATTCAAAATCGATGCATAGCTGTCCCGAACGGACGTATATTTACCCGTAATCCCGATACAAACCTCATGCGTCTCTTTGTTAATTTTGTCCGTAAAATCACACCACCGGCTCCACTCCTTGCGTTCATGGCGAAGCTTGGTGCGGTCTTCAATTTTCAGCATCCGCAAGACTTCAAAATCCAGTCCACCCTCTCGCAGCATCGCCGGGATTGAATAGATACTCGCCGAATCGTGCATACTGAAAACCCGCTCGAACGGTACATTGCCGAACACGCTCATTTTCTGCCGGGCCTGCTCTGTCACAGGATGCTCACAGCGACAGGCAATAATATCCGGCTGGATCCCCAACTGCAAAAGCTGCTTAATCCCCAATTGTGCTGCCTTGGACTTCTGCTCGCCCAGCGTCTTCGGCTCCAGGATATACGTCAATGCCACAAAACAGCAGCTTCCCGGCCCTTCTTCATAAGCCAATTCGCGAATCGCCTCGATATAAAAGGCATTCTCCAAATCCCCCACGGTGCCGCCGATCTCCACAAATACAACATCCGCTTCCGATGACACCGCCAACTCGCGAAGCCGCATCTTCACTTCACCCGTCACATGCGGAATCATCTGTACATCTCTGCCCAGATAATCGCCGTGCCGTTCCTTCTCCAGGACGGAACTGTAGATCTGCCCGCTGGTCGAAAAATTCAACCGGCTCAGATTCTGGTCCAGCATGCGCTCATAGGTTCCCAGGTCCATATCCGTTTCCATCCCGTCATCCAGCACAAACACTTCGCCGTGACGGAACGGGTTCAGCGTCCCGGAATCAATATTCAGATACCCTTCCAGCTTGATCGGAGCGACCTTCAATCCCTTATCCTGCAGCAGTTTGGCCAGGCACGAAGAGAATATTCCTTTACCCAATCCGCTCATCACGGTACCCATCACGATGACATACTTGGTCTTGCCTTTTTGGTATCCTTTGGGAAAAGGCAAAAAGTATTCATTATCCGATGAACTGCCGCTGATTTTCGCTAATAGATCTTTACTATCTGACATTATATCTTCCGTGCTCTAACAGTCTGTTAATTTTTCTTTTGGATCATTCGCTCTACAAACGCCTGATATTGCTCTTTGGTATCCACCCCGTCCCAGGCCTTTGGGACGGTCGCGGTCAAAATCGTGTTGCCATTTTCTATTGCGCGAAGCTGCTCCAGTTTTTCCCGCTGTTCGAGAAAACCCGGGGCCATCGCTGTATAGGCCATCAAAAAATCTTTTCGATAGGCATAAATTCCCAGGTGACGCTTGTAATCGCTGACCGACCCCACACCACCGGCCTGGCGGTCATAGGGTATCACAGACCGGGAGAAGTAGATCGCCCTGTCCGCAGTATCGGTGATGCACTTAACGATATTCGGATTAGCAACATCCGCTGGATTTTCAAACGGTGCCAGAAGTGTGGCCATCTGAGCCTTTGGATTTGCGATCAGAAGGCTTGCGACCTGGTCGATATAATCCGGATCGATATCCGGCTCATCGGCCTGCAGATTGACAATAATGTCAACATTATCCTCTGCGACCGCTTCGGCGATCCGGTCGGTCCCGCTCTGATGTTCGACAGAGGTCATCACACAGGCCGCCCCAAACTCCCGGCAGGCACGCTGTACTCGCTCGTCATCGGTGGCGATCAGAGCCTCATCAACACTTTTAGCGCATAAAGCACGCTCATAGGTGTGCTGAACGAGGTATTTGCCCGTTTCTTTGGCGAGAACTTTCCCTTCAAATCGGCTTGAGCCGTAGCGGGCGGGTATGACAACAACAATTTTCACAATCCATGTTCCTTGCAGCGATCCAAAACGTAAATTTAGCACCAAACCACTGCCCGAATATATTAGGAGAAATCACCCCTCCTGTCAACCAATCATCGTGAAAATTATTCGTATTCATAAAAACAGGATTGGCGCATAAAAAACGGGCCACGATCGCTCGCGACCCGTTGAAAACTATATATGTAATAGAGGAGAGAGATATTAGGCTCGGCGTCTCCGAAGCAACAATCCGCCTAATCCCAGCAATGCCAATGTCGCTGGTTCGGGTATTACGGTTTCATCCGCATACAGCCACATCGTTGTGACGAGAGAACTGTACGACTGATCCAAATAACTGTCAAAACTTGCATCGCCTGTGACTTGTGATTTCAGCCGGGCATCCCCATTTGAATCGGTCCAGGAATAATCCCCCAAGGAACCAAGGAGATCGCCGTCTACATGCACAACTCCTGATCCAAACAAGATGCCGGTATCAAATACCATTGGACCAACAGTATAAAATTGCTCTTCCTCGACATAATATTCGCCGGCCGCTTGACTACCCCAAATCACCGGAATGCTCAGAACCGTTACACTCCAGTCAATCGCGGCAAAAGAACCTTTGGCCACTCCATTTGCAGAGTCATCGTCCAAAATAGTGAATGTTGCATTAATGCCAATCCCCTGATTGAAGGTCGCAACCGGGGCTCCGCTGCCATTCGTGCTTGAATATAATGAAACACTAGCGCCGCCGCTCCAGGTTAACGTCGATGTGGTATGGTCATACACGGCCGATAATCCATCGCCCTGAAGTATATCGACACCCACACTCTGCACACTTAGCGCACCAAAACTCGGAATCGCACATAAAAGCAGAATAACTACACCTACACTTACCTTTCTCATCTTTCACTCTCCTCATCCAATAGACTTATGCTTTATTTATTACCCTCCTCCGGGTAAACATAATATTCATCTTTTTAAATTTTTATTTCTTTCGTATAAAAAAACCACCCAAGCCCAGCAACAGAAGTGTCGCCGGTTCCGGAATCCCATCGGGGATCATCTCCAGCGAAGGCGTTCCACTGTAAATATCCTGATTGAATCCGGATATATTATACGGTGAACATGTATTAAAATCCCATACCGCCCGAAAATCGAGCATTCTTAAAAGGGAGCCATTGACCAACTCGCCGCCTGTGATCTCATAATGTGTATCCCCAAGGAAATGATCTTCATAAGCACCGGTTTCCGTGACCAGCCACATATTATCGTCATCATTCATCGCAGCAGTTAACAGTACAACACCCCCGGGATTCGTTGTTGGATTAATGATTTCAGTGGAAGTTGCGTTTTCTGTCAGCGTGGTGGCAATAATGGTCATTGTAGCTGATGAATTCGTAAAGATGGCCTGAGCCTGTGCCCCCGATGGATTCTTATAGATCAGATCGCTCTCGGTTACGACAATCGTCCCGGTAAAGGAGTAATCCCAACCGCCTCCGGCGACATGGAAACTGCCGATATCAACTGTCACTTCACTTCCACCGGTTGTATTCGACAAACCAAACTGCTGAGAAGCATTGTCAAAGAAATAACATTCCCCTACATCCAAATCGACGGAATCAACGTATAATAATGCAAAAGAGGGAAGTGTAACTATAGACATGCATACTAAAACAAACAAAAATACATTTCTTTTCATCTTTCCATCCTCCAGTCATTAAATTGCCTCATTTTGGCAAAACTATCTGTTCTCCAACAGACGATATCTTTCCACAGTCTCAATTATAGCTAAAGTCAAATCTTACACAAGGGAAAAAACCTTTTTTTTATTATTTTTTAAAAATACCGTATTTACCACGGTTTTTTTTAGTACGAATACAATATATTTCTCAAAACAACGATATCACGGATATTGTTACATCCATCCTGATTCAGATCGCAAAGGTCGTAATATCGTTCCCTTTTTTCGGGAATAGAATCGTATAAACCCGGGTTTCCTCCCGAAAGATTAAGGTTTCGTAAAGATACCATGTCGCGAATATTAACCACGCCATCCCTGTTCACATCTCCGGTAATCGGTTCCCAAACCTGGTCTTCTCCCGGCCCGTAACAAATCCGCATTAACGGATCCCCAATCGCCACCTCCGACCAGCTTAGATATGGAATTGCCGAATATGCCGCTTCCACAAAAGTCAGGTCTGCGATGTTATCCTGATCCCGGTCGGCTAATAAATTATAAAACAGGAATCCATTATCGATGGCCGCATCGGCTTGAGGTTCAAATGCATGTCCAATCGCTCCGCTGCCGCCAATTTCTATAAAATCTACGATTTTCGCCTGGGAGGTCGTCTGGTCAGAAAACATCGTCACCGCATTAAAACTTTCCAGAGATGTAAACACCGCTCCATTTACTAATGTAAAGGGAGGTCCCCCCTCCACACCTCCGACAAACAAATAATCTTTATTCCGCCCTTCATCACCATTGGTTCCAAAACAGGAATATACAATCACCCCCTGTGGTTCTACCCGATTCGGAAAATAGGGATAGAGTGAATTTAAATCAGATTGGTTCGACGAAACATAATTCCGATAGTCCAGTATAACCGGCAATTGATGCATATCCGGCGAAAACCCCATGTACAATGAGCTCTCTTCGTAGTATTCAATCGCCAAATTGTTAAACGCTTCCACATAATCATCTTTTACACAATTTCCGTAGGCATCCGGCGGGGATGGCTGGCCCCCGACGTATTCCCAAAAAACGGCGGTGGAATTATTTAAATTAAAAACACGGTTGTAATCAAAGTTTCCGGAAGGTGCAAGAGGCGCATCATCCAGCATAGCAGCCGCCTGATTCGGATTGACTCCAAGAGTCGGAACACTTGCCCGGGACGATCTTTCCAGGATTTCCCGCACAGCGAATATTGCGCTTTTGCCTTGCTGTTTGGGTCCATCCAGACGGCATACCAGATACATATGTCCCGGCCCAAATTTACGGTTGATGGTTCCATATCCATAAGGGGTACCTTCCATATATGGAGGGGCAACGCCGGGTTTCAGGGACAGAGCGTAACACCAGTTCATAGCATCGCCGCTCGGTAGGTCTCTGGCGAAAAGGTCAAATTGGCTTCGACAGCCTTGATAAGGATTGACAATCCGGTTTTGCAGCCCTGCCGGATTCGAACCGTAGTCACTATACCACAAGCAGGTCAACTCCGATTCGACCGAAGCAGCATCCACCTGTTCTTCTGCATTCATCACAATCGTCCAATCGGATCCTCCGGGATAGACGACATTGGCAAAACCAGATTTGGTATCTTCGATGCGATACGGCACACCGGCGGTCGTTACAATCACCATGACCTGATCAAGCAGTTCATGGTCAAGCAAGTGCTGACGGACAGGCTCGGCAATGCAGCTATTATACACATCCCGCGTGATGATTTCGTTTGCGGCCGTGCTGGTCGGTCCACTGCAGTCGGCCAGACCGCTCAACTGAAGCACTTGATTATCCTGAATCGACGGATAATACTCACGATACATTTTTACAACATATTGACTGGTCGCACTGTTCTGATTAACAAGAATCAGCACATTTTCCGGACCAAGATCTGCAGAAACAATCGATATGAAGACAAAAAAGAGTAGAAAAACATACAGCGGAAATGGGCACACACCTCGAACACAGCTCCCCCCGAAGCCAATCTCTCTCCGGTTCCTCATATTATAGACCACCCTCTCCTCTTATCCTTCCTCAACCTCACCCACCAACCGATGTAAACCTCCAGATTACACCGCCACGTCAATCATAAACAGAGATTTAACAACGAAAGGGACACCGCCAACTTATATTACCCTCTTTTACGGCGGAAATACCCCATTGCAGTTAAACCTGATAAAATCAATATACTTGTCGGTTCCGGCAGAACGCTGATCTGTCCGACAGAATTGACCTCGTCAAAAACAACGTTACCAAAACTGGCATCATACATTACCGAAAAATCATTCAAATCACCCAGGATATTCGTTAAAGAATATTGAACCGCTCCAGGTGCAATGGCTTGGATTTGGAAATTAAATAATTCTGAATAGCCCACTCCGGCGTTTGATACAGACACAGCACCAGATATCAACCCGGACGCATCAATATTCCCATTCGATCCAAGGTTCATCGAATAACCTGAATTGCCAACATCAAGAGGCGTCGGCTCTAAAATAACTGCACCATTAACCTGAACGATCCCGTCTACATCCACAACAGCGCTGACTGACCAATCATAAAGACCGTTATCTGCGACGGCCTCTTCGGCGTATCCATACACACGCAGTGTCGTCGGTTGACCGATAGTCAGATCGGTATCATCAGCAGTGATTCTCACGATTAGATTAGCATTTGAAAGTGAACACAGAAGGAATACAGAAAGGATACAAAAAAGCGCTTTTTTCTTCATCACCACATTCTCCTTATAGACAATATTCATATACTGAACAATACCTCTTACACTGTCTCTTTCCTCCTGCATGACTGCATAAACAGTATCGCACTCATATATGTGTATGATAATAACCACTTTTGAATAAAAAAGCAAGAAAAATCAAAAAAAAATATTTCGTTATGAAATTACGAAAAAGTTTATCTGTTTTATGTTGTTTTTGAGCTGATAATTAAGCTTTTTTTGACACAAACAGGCTTTCAAAAGATAAAAATATAGGTTAAAATGTTTTTTATATAAATGTTTTTGAACAGAAATGGACTTATATTGTCTTTTTTCGGGGAAAATCAGCTTATGGAACAGACCTACTCGCCTGATGTAAAAGTGTACCCTGCCGGAGAAGGCGCATTTCTCAGTATCGCCGATATGCTGGCTTATTTCGAGAAAATGGGGGCTATGCGTGTCTCCGACCTGCATATCAAGATCGGCACCCAGCCTGCCTACCGCATCGATGGTGAACTGGTCCGTCTCAAAGGCGGCGTGGTAACCCAGCCCATTGCCGAACAGCTCATCTATCCCCTGCTTGGCGAAAAGAATGTCGAGTACCTTAAGCGTGACCTTGCTGTGGACTGCTCACATAAATTCGGCACACTCCAATATCGTATTAATGCGTTCAAGGAAAATGACGGGCTGGCCTGTGCAATCCGGGCCCTTGGAACCGACATTCCCGAGCCGGAAAAAATCGGTTTTCCGAACGACGCATGGCAAGATATCGTCCGGCGTAAACATGGATTGATCCTTTTTACCGGTATCACGGGTGCAGGCAAAAGCACCACCATTGCTTCGCTGATTCACCGCATTAATCAAAACCGCGCCTGCCGGGTCCTTACATTAGAGGATCCGATCGAATATATCTTTACGCAAAAAAACTCGATGATCTCTCAGCGCGAACTGGGGCGGGATGTGGATACGTTTACGCACGGTCTTCGCTCGATGATGCGGGAGGACCCCGATATCATCTTCGTCGGTGAGATGCGGGACGCCGAAACAGTGGCGCTGACGCTGACCGCCGCCGAAACGGGCCACCTGGTCTTCTCGACCCTGCACACGCGCGACGTGACCGGAACGATCACGCGAATCCTTGACTTTTTCCCGCACCAGAAACAGGATGAAGTGCGTAACCAACTCTCGCTCGGGCTGGAATACATCATCTGTCAAAAACTGATCCCCAATCAGGAAGGCAACGGCCGGGTCGTTGCGATGGAGATCCTCAACAGCAACTATGCGATTGCCAACCTGATCCGAAAAGGGAAAATTGAGCAGATCTATTCGCAAATGCAGGTCAAAACCAAGGATCAGGCGGACGAACGAATGATCACGTTAGAACGTCACCTGGCTGTTTTGGTCAAACAAGGAAAAGTTGATGTCCTCGAAGCCGAGAAATGGGCCAATGACATAAAAAGTTTTCAGGATGCCTTGAAAACCGCATGATTCTGCTGATCAAAGATTCACTTTTTTATTACTGAGCAGAATCAGGGCTTTCCGGTTCGTTTTGCTCGTCCTTCTTTTTGATATTGACAGGCACGTCAAGAGTGAATGTCGACCCTTTGCCAAGTTTGCTTTCCAGTGAAATCGTGGCGGCTAACAGATCGGCAAGCTGTTTGCAAATCGCCAATCCCAGCCCGGTTCCTTCTCCCCGGCGGGTAATCGAACCGTCCAACTGCCTGAATTTTTCGAAGATATGTAACTGCGATTCGGGTGAAATACCCGGACCGGTATCCGTCACCGAAATACGCACCGTCGTATCATCGCGCATCGATGCCTTCAACTGGATGCGTCCCCGCTCCGGTGTAAACTTGATTGCGTTACTCAACAGGTTATACAATATCTGCTGGAGCTTCTGAGCATCGGTCTGCACCAGCGGAAGATCGTCGGCGACATCCATACGGACCTTGATCATTTTTTGCTCGGTCAGCGGCGAAAAGAACGCCGACAGCCCTTCCAGCACCTGCGGGATGCTTGTCTTATCGATGCGCAGCTCCATCTTACCGGCTTCGGCTTTGGCCAGGTCCAGCAGGTCGTTAATCATATTCAGCAAGCTGCGCCCCGATGCAACAATGTTCTCGGCCCAGCGTTTTGATTTTTCCACATCGGCGGCAGGCTTTTCCCGCAAGAGTTCGGCAAATCCCAGGATGGCGTTCAACGGCGTACGGAATTCGTGCGACATATTGGCAAGAAATTCGCTTTTGAGTTTGTTGGCTTTATACAACTCGATATTCTTTTCGGAAAGCTGAGAAATCTTGGCGTCAAGCTGCTCGTTGGCGCCCTCCAGCTTATGCTGAGATTCCATCAGGTTATCAAGCATGTGATTGAACGCTTCCGAGAGCCGCTCGTATTCATCGCCGGTCTGGATCGTACTGCGGATGTCATAGTTTCCCTCGGCAATATTATTGACCTGCGAACGAAGTTGGCGAATCGGCCTGAGTATCACACGCTGAAAAATCGTATAGAACGCCACCATCGCCCCGGTTGCCGCCAGCAATCCGGCAACCACCACCCACAAGCGGTTCATGAAACGCGCCCAGGCTAATCCCTCCGCAGACATCCCAACGACCAGAATCCCCACTTCCTGATTCTTATTGTAAACCGTCGCAGCCAATCCCTGTTCGGCATGACACTGCAGACAGCTTTCTTCCGCCCGCACCAGACGAATATAATGCCCCTTCCCATTTTCATGGTCGATCCACGCCTCGTCGTTGACATCGGCATCGGAGCGAATGATCTCAATTTTATTTTTCTGCGTTTCTGTCAGAGAATCGGGGAGATTTTCAGGACTCTTGTCGGTGAGGAACCATGAAATAACCCGGTCCGATTCATTCGCCAGAATCCCCTTATCTGACAGTGGCGGCAATCCTTTATCATCCACCGTGTTCAGTTGGAAATGGGATTCATATACGGCCTGTCCGACAGCCCTCCCGGAGTCCAGGGCTGTCTTTTCCGTCAGTTTATTCATCCAGAAATAAGGAATCAGCAATGCAAGAACGAGGCTGAACAGCACGGCGGCGCCAAACTGCAGACGGCATTTTTCCGCCAACGACAGCGATTTTCGACGGGTCGCCTGCCAAACATCTCTAATGATATGGACTAACGCCTGCGGCATTTTTATCCCTTGTTCTGAAAGACTCGCCTCCTGCGGTCCCGATACAGGTTATCCGCTGTTATTCGTTTTCAAGCTGATGGAGATGTTTTTGAACACGCAGATTCAGTTCATCCAGTTGTGACTGGTCCACATCGGACGGCGCTTCGGTCAGCAGACACTGGCCGCGTTGCGTTTTCGGAAACGCGATGACGTCGCGGATATTTTCCGTTCCCGTCAGCAGCATCACCAACCGGTCCAGCCCGAACGCGATGCCTCCGTGCGGCGGGGCGCCGTATTCCAGTGCTCGCAGAAAGAAGCCGAAACGTTCCTGTGCCTGCTTCTTGGAAATGTTCAACAAGTCGAACACCTTGGCCTGTATATCGGGACGGTGAATACGAACCGACCCCCCGCCGACTTCCGACCCGTTGACGACCAGGTCGTAGGCCTGCGAACGAATATGACCGGGGTCCGTTTCCAGTTTGCCCATATCCTCTTCGACCGGACAGGTAAACGGATGGTGCAGCGAATCGAACCGCTTGTCGTCTTCGTTCCACTCAAACAGCGGGAAATCCACGACCCACACAAATTTAAATTCTTTCGGGTCAAACAACTCAAGTTCACGACCTAATCGAACACGCAACGGCGCTAACGCCTTATGTACCACATCAGCCTTGTCGGCGACGAACAGCATCAGGTCACCTTCATTAGCGCCAAACCGCTCGACCAACTGCGCCAGTTGTTCTTCCGTAAAGAACTTCGCAATACTGCTCTTCGGCATAACCTTGCCGGACTCATCTTTTTCGATTTTCATCCACGCCAGCCCCTTGGCGCCATAGTCGCTGACAAATCCGGTCATCGTTTTTTCGATGTCGCTGCGGGAATATTTCGCCCCGCCCGGGGCACACAACCCCTTGACAATACCGCCCTTTTCAACGGTCGAGGTGAACACCTTGAAGGTGGTGTCTTTAGCGATATCGGAAATATCTTTAAGCTTCATCTCAAACCGCATGTCCGGCCGGTCAATGCCGTACTCGTCGATGGCCTGAGCATAACAGATACGCGGAATCGGCAGCGCCACATCGACGTCCAGTACTTCCTTAAAGATGCGGGCGATCACGCCTTCGTTCATCGCCATCACATCGTCTTCATCCACGAAAGCTCATCTCCACGTCGATTTGCGTAAACTCCGCCTGCCGGTCGGCTCGCGGGTCCTCATCGCGGAAACAGCGGACGATCTGGAAATAGCGGTCGGTGTTGGACACCATCAATATCTGCTTGAACAACTGCGGCGACTGCGGCAAGGCGTAAAACGCGCCTTCGCACAAACGGCTCGGCACCAGAAAATCGCGTGCCCCTTCCGGCGTACTCTTGCCGAGCATCGGCGTTTCGATTTCCCAGAAACCGTTCTCGTCGTAATAGTCCCGCACGATTTTGGTCACCCGGTGGCGAACCGCCAACTTATTGAGCATGGCCGGACGACGCAGGTCGATGTAGCGGTATTGCAGACGCAGTTCCTCGTTGACTGCCTCGGCCGTATCGATTTCGAACGGCGGCGTCTTGGCGGTGTTCAGAACCTCCAGTTCTTTGACAAGCAGTTCGATTTGACCGGTCGCCAGTTTCGGGTTTTCCAGGCCTTCGCCGCGGGGTCGAACGGTGCCTTTGGCGGCGATAACCCACTCGCACCGCAGGGTACGGGAGATTTTGTGGGCCTCCGGGGCCGCTTCAGGGTCAAACACAAGCTGCACAAGCCCGTTTCGGTCGCGCAGGTCGATAAATACCAGATTTCCGTGGTCCCGATATGAGTTCACCCAACCGGACAGAATGACGGTTTGGGTATCATTTTCAAGTCTCAATTGGCCGCAATTGTGCGTTCGTTTCAGCATAGCTATCCCTTTTTCACAAATTTGGTGATTTTCAAAGGCGTTAAGATACCCGAAACCCCCCTGCCCGTCAACGATATTCCCGATAACGCCCTCAAAACGGCAATTTGCGGGACGGATTTTTTGGGGTAGCGGCAATGCGATGTTTCTGTTGACATCTTGATTCCGGTTGGCTACATTATTGATGAACAGGGTTGTGTTTATGTTAACCAAAGAAGAAAGAAGAGGGCCTTATGGGTAAAAAAATTCTGCTGGCATTACGGGGCACGGCGATGATCGCCACTCTGGTTCTTGCGGTAATCGCAATCCTTTATGTGCTTGATATTTTCTCCGGGGAATACCTCCGCAATCTGGCTATCAAAACCATGGAAATCGTGGGAATCCTGACAGGTGTTTCACTGATCATCATCTTCCTGGTCGGCAATCACGAAAAGCCGTAACACAAGCGGTTTAACATTCGACCATCAGTTCGTCAGGCCAAGCTATAGTGACCCCCAGCTTGTCGAGCTGGTGCTCTAGCCAACTGAGCTAAACGCCCTCAAATGACATAAGTCATTAAGACGGAAATATATATACCAAAAGAAGGCATTTGTCAAGGGGGAAAATTACAGGGAGAAATGCCTCTCTGCGGTCTGATAGCGGTAAACTCAAATGGTCTTTTGTTGAATATTCAGGATGGGAGTGGTAGAATATGGCATATGAGCCATGATGGTTTGAGGGAAAAGGGTTAATCATGTTCTGTAACCGTTTAAAGGGTAAAGGTGAGCGAAATGATGGACAGATTTCAAACTATTATTATCTGTAGCATATTGTTTTGCCAGTTGAGTTGCAATATGCCAAAACCATCACCCTATTTAGAGAAAGCAAGGATTGAGTATTACTCGAGTTTGGCAGAGCAATTAATTACTCGGGAGTTTCCTTATATTGATTTTGAAGACTTTCTTTGCTGTGATATATGGAAGGATGAGAGCAATAATACTCATATAAGTTACTCCAGAGACTCTGACAGAGAAGAGTTTGAAGGACAATTAAATTATTGTCATGACGATTTTATTAGAGAGACAATAACAGTTGTTATAACAGAGTCCAAAGAGATGCTATCTGTTTCAATTAAAAAACAAAGGAGGAGTCCTGAGTGTATCGATGGGCTTGAGGGCTTGACAGTTGAGTAGAGGCGATTTCATATCACTCCCCCATCAACTCATCCAACACCTGCCTTGCCTTGTCCCTGTTGGCATCACTGACCTCATGCTATAATACTCGTGCAGGGTTTGGAGGTTTCGACCAACCACCTAACTCACAGAGGGTCTTGGGAGCAATCCCGTTCTGGAGCCGGATTACATACTCATCCCTTCTGATCAGGACAAAACCGCTCTTGTAACTGTTTTTCCATTGACACGATTGAGTGATGATGCTATATTATTTATATTGGCTTTTAACAGTGGGGGTTTTGCTCATAATGACTATATATTCTGTTCGTTTTTTTTTATTCCGGCATGTTTGGGATCAATCCGTTTCGCATGGAATGAAAATAATTGATAACGAATGGATGGAAAAATTCACTCCGGGAGACGGATAGTGATGGAAAAAATGAAACGATTCATGGCTTCACATGTGGTTGGAAAAAAAGTGTTTGTCTTATTTATGATTTGCGCTGTCAGTATAGCGTACTTTCCTGCTTCTGCTCAAGCGGCGCCGTATGATGGGTATCTCATGGCCCACTTTACCGGTGAAAGTTCAAATTATGGCGAGCAAATCTATTTTGCGATCAGCACCGATGGTTTGTATTGGACTGATCTCAATAATTCTCAGCCGGTGCTAACTGTACCTGCAAATTTAGGAGACGGCGGTGTGCGTGATCCGTCCCTGATCCGGTCCGCCGATGGTACGAAGTTCTGGATTCTTGCAACCGACTTATGTATTGGCTGCGGTACAGATTGGGGCACTGCCCAGCACAACGGCAGCACATCGCTGGTCATCTGGGAATCGTCCGATTTAGTGAACTGGTCCACCCCATGGCTGGCCGATGTGGCCGGCAGTATCCCGGACGCCGGTTGCGCGTGGGCGCCGGAAGCGATCTATGACGAAGCCAATGGAAACTATGTCGTCTATTGGGCCACTATTTCACCGCTGGATGGTGTTGATAAAGCCAGAATATATTACGCGACGACAACCGATTTTGTGAATTTTTCATCGCCGCAGATGTACATTAACCGCCCCGGATCCTACGGCATTATTGACACACAGATCCTTAAAGCAGCAAACAGTACCTATCAATATTACCGGGTATCCCGTGATACATATATGGGTTATGACTCTGTCACGGTTGAAGGCAACAATTCCATCTTCGGTAGTTGGACAGAAATCGGGGACATCCATAATTTAGTAAGCTCTTGGTCGGAAGGCCCCATATTATATAAGTTCAACGATGCTAACCAATGGTGTCTGATGGTCGATGTTACCGCAGGCGGCTACCTTCCTTTGGTATCAACGGACTTGTCTGTTATGGGCACGTATAGTGTACTGAACTCTTCGCAGTACAATCTGGGCGCCGACCGCAAACGCCACGGCAGCATCCTGAATATCACGACTGCTGAGTATAATGCTATTTTGGCAAATTGGCCGCTTCCGGCACCTCCGCAGCTTGGGGATGGCGTCATTGAGTCATATAATCAACCCGGCTACTACATTAACAATCAAGGTATAGGCGCGCAGGCCGAGATTGTGCTTAATGCTGATCTTCTGAATTCAGGACAATGGAACATTGTCGCGGGCCTGGCCGACCCCACTTTCGGGATCTCCTTCGAGTCCGTTGAACACCCGGGCTATTATCTTCGCCATTACGCCTATGTTCTTTATCTAAACCAGAATGACGGTTCGAGTATATTTAAGAGTGATGCAACATTTTATGTCAAAGACGGTTGGGCGGATTCAAGTCTGAACTCCTTTCAATCGTCTAATTATCCCGACCGATATATCCGCCATTCGGGTGTTGGGCTTAGGATAGATCCGATTGATGCCGCATCAACAGCCTCTGACAAGGCGGACGCAACTTTTAATGTGGTGTTTAACGCGCCGGCCGCACCAACATTGATGACGGCCGTCTCCGGTATCGGCAGTGTCAGTCTGGATTGGAATGACAATATTGAAAGCAATCTTAGCGGCTACACTATCTATCGCTCCCAAACACAAGGCGGGCCTTACACGCTGATTCAGAATGTCACCGCGAGCCAGTATGTGGACAACACTGTTAATAACGGCACAACGTATTATTACGTCGTCACCGCAGAAAATACGTCCGCTAATGAATCCGGCTACAGCAATGAAGACTCCGCTTTACCTCCTGATCTAACGGATGATGATAAAATCAATTTAGAGGATTTTGCTAAAGTTGCTGAAGCATGGTTAACAACTCATGACATGACTGACTTGTCGGTGGTTGCTGAAAACTGGCTGCTTGGTATTTGATATGTTCAATGCGATCGAAAAAATTACATTTTTTCCCGAACATGGTTTGGCTGTGGGAAGCCAATTATTCGTGTAAACATCATGGCTTGTGAAAAGCGATACAAATTACTGATGTTGTCTCTTTTACTGATGGCATCCTTTTGCGCTAATGCGAAAACAGTATTTGTTGCTGTCAATGGCAGTGACACAAATACAGGGACAATTGACTTTCCTTTTGCTACTATTCAGCATGCCCAGAGTCAAGTCTCTGCAGGTGATACAGTCTATATACGCGGCGGAACGTATCGCATAACAGAGAGTCAGATCGCACGATATGAAAGCATCTGGGCCAAAGTGACATATCTTGATAAAAGCGGCACTCAAGGCAATCGCATCAAGTACTGGGCGTATCCCGGTGAAGAGCCGATTTTCGACCTCCAGGATATAACGCCGGCCAACTACAGAATTCACGCTTTTGCCGTAGCCGGCTCATGGATCCATATTAAGGGCATTACAGTGATTGGCGTTCAGGTGACGATCCTTGAACATACCCAGTCGGTATGCTTTTATAATACCGGCAGCAATAACATCTACGAGCAGCTCATCATGCGAGATGGTCAGGCGATCGGCATATACGCGATAAAATCTGGCGGCAACAACCTTTTTCTCAACTGCGATGCATATAATAACTGGGATTACACATCAGAAGATGGCAGAGGTGGAAACGTTGACGGTTTTGGTGTACATGTCTATGCTGGCGCTACCGGTAATGTCTTTAATGGCTGCCGGGCCTGGTTTAACAGCGATGACGGCTTTGATTGTATCAATACCGCAGAGCCCGCGGTTTTTAAGAATTGCTGGGCGATGTACAATGGTTATACACCGGATTTCACGAGTCGGGGCGACGGCAATGGCTTTAAAGTCGGCGGCTATGCCTATGCGCCGGCTTCAGAACTGCCAAATCCGATCCCAAGACATATTACTTTCGGCTGTATCGCTGTGGGTAACAAGGCTAACGGTTTCTATGCCAACCATCAGGTTGGGGGCAACGACTGGTACTTCAACTCGGCCTATAACAACGGCAACAACTATAACATGCTCAGCAGGCTTGCGGATCCACCTGTGGATACGGATGGATATGATCATTACCTTGAAAACAATCTAGCCCACCGCAGTAATAACGTAACGAATATAGACACCTCCCTCTGTACACTGATCAACAACACTTTTGATGCGTCGTTTGGTGGTACCGTTTCAGATGGAAGCTTCATGAGCCTGGATGAAAGTCAACTGATTGCAGCTCGAAAATCAGACGGTTCACTCCCGGAGATTACCTTCCTTAAACCTGTCACGGATAGCGGACTGGAAGGTATGGGCTATTTCGCAAGGCCTCAGATGGAAGGGGATATCAATAATGACGGTTCAGTTGACTTGGAAGATTTGAAACTCTTAACCGACCAATGGCTGCAAAGTCCCGGTGTTCCTTCAGCAGATATCGCACCACCACTGACCGGTGACGGCGAAGTCAACATGCTGGACTTTGCGTTATTGGCTGAAAATTGGACAGGCCCCGATACGATACCGCCAGCGGCCCCGACAGGATTTTCGGCCATGGCGGGTTTCGGCAACATCTCGCTGGACTGGGACCATAACAGTGAAGTGGACCTCGATCATTATGTCGTTTATCGCAGTACGATCAGCGGCAGCGATTATTCCATTATTGATGCCAATGTCGCTACCAGCAATTATGTTGACAATACGGTCAGCAACGACACGACGTACTACTATGTCGTTACGGCGGTTGATAACAGCAATAATGAGAGCGATAACTCCGTTGAGGATTCGGCTGCGCCGCTGCAGGGTGTTGCTCCCAGTCTGGCGGAAAATAGTTTCGGCAACACCGATGCTCAAACGGGCATCAGTACATCGAAAACCTATACCCATAAGGTTGATCTAATTGCCGCAACGCCTGCTGCGATCAACGGTGTAACTTTCGACGCCGGCACATCCGGCAATAATCCGAGCCTCAATTATATCTTAAGCGGGCCCTCTGACACGCGGACCGGCATGGACAGCCCGGCCATCGCTGGATCGGGGCTTCATGATCTACTGTCCTGTTTCGTCTATAAGGGCAATAATGGCGACCATACGTTAACGCTCTCTGGTTTAACCGGCGGTGCAACGTACACATTACGTCTGTATGTTGGCGGCTATTCCGGTCGAACCTTTACGTTTCATTGCGATAATCCCTTGTTTACGCAAGCCGGTCTCGACCGGGGTCTGGGCGACAGCGAAAACTGCGGCTCGTTCGACTTCACGTATACCCTTGCTCCCGACGACACCGATATCGCTATCAATATTGTAGCGGACGATGCTAACAATGTTTTTCACTGGTACGGATTTACCAATGAGCTGGTCACACTTCCTGACTGAGACACAATTATTTGCATCGGACAAGCTAAATGATGTTTAGTAACCAATTAAATGGAAAGTCTCAGTTTATTTGTCTACTTTTAATATTATCTTCTGCCGCCAGTTTTGCTATTCTCTGGCCTTGCCTTGTCCTTGTTGGCATCACTGACCTTAGTGTAATACTCATACAGAGTCGAAGAACTCGACCATCCACGAAGCTCACAGAGGGTCTTAGGAGCTATGCCATTCTCAGCCAGATTACATGCCCAACTTTTTCCGAGAGAGTGCAGACATAATTTGTCTGTAGTCTGAATTCCTGCTCTTTTGCAGAGTGTTTGGAAAACTTATTCATTTTACATCTCATGCGGCCCTTATATGGAACGACTTTTGTCAACTCTCCCGATTGTCCATTATTCTAACATCTGATTTGCGAGACTCCGGAGTGACTTTCAGCTCTATGACTTCTCCATTCCTGACGCGGCCTTCGACCGTTGTTTTGTGCGGAGCGTGCAGTTTAAAGTCGACGTCCCAGTCTTTCGGCCAGGCCGGCAGGAGATAAATCTTATTATCCACAGCCTGCATGAGCATTTCCTGCAGGCCGATCATGCCGCTGCCTCCCCAGTTGTGGTCGGGCACCCAGTCATGGCCGGGGCCCCAGAATGTAGGGCATCGCCTGCCGGAATCACCCATTTTTTTTATTGTAATCTCAACAGCTTCGCTGGTCAACCCGAGCCGGGCGCAAAAAATAGCGTCCTGATGCCATGAGATATGATTTTTCTGATCCGGGCGGTCCGCTCCATATTTCCATGTATCAATGGCAACCTGTAAGTCCGGTCTGCCTATTCCGTAAATCCCGTAGGGGAAAACAGGGTAGAGTTGCGGCAGTTCAATATTCTGGATACGTTCATATCGTTCGGCAGGTGCAATCGTCTTGCTTCCGTTTTTCTCCCGAAAGCTAATCGGCGGAATCCGCTCGAGGTACCCCTTATAATAGTCGCGTCTTTCGTCGGCCAGATAGGAGGCCGGCAGTTCTAAAAGCCGGGTGATGACAGTCCGTAATGCGGCTACCGTTGGTGCTGCATTTGTCGTCATTTTGTATGTCTCGCACGCCGTCCCCGGATAGAGCACCAGGTGCCCATTCTCATCCAGCCCCCGTGTCGTTCTGTGTAAAGACAGCATCTGATAATGTTCATCGAAAAAGATCAGGCAGCTTTCAATAAGGGGCAAATATTGGCTTATATCATTTCCACAGTAGCGATGGTATTCAAGAATCATCCAACAGAATTCCAGTGCCGTATCCCATTGGTACTCCACCCATGAATTGTACTGAATGCCGGGATCATAATAATCAGGGCGTTTCCAGCCGTATTCGAAGCCCACCGGCAAGGCAAAATTTTCCATCTGCTCGGTGAAACTGGCCCCATTGTGTCCCCAGTATACCTTTGTGCGAAGCTCGGCATTTTTCAGCGGTTTTAAATAAAAATCAAACTGCGGCGGCATCATGTCATAGTCTCCGCCTTTGAGCATCGGCCAGTAAACCAGCCGTTGATTCTGAGCAGTGAAGCTGCCTCCTCCCCAGCGACGATGATCCGGTGAATATTTGACACGACCGTCAACATATTCCGGATCATAGGTAAAAAGTCCTCCATTGAATTTGGTGGGATATTTGCCGTAGGCATTGCAACCGAGCTGGTAGCGAAACAGTTGATAATTCCGGCCGATTGTCCAGGGAATGTTATCGTTGGAATTTCCAGAAGGCTGTATAGCAATATAACTGCGATTCCAGAATGCATCCCACCAAGCCAGTGTACGTTTACGGCTGTCGGCTTTGTCATAAGTGTTAACAAGACTATCAAGCCCTTGCTGCCACGCCTGTTGTGTTTCGGCAGGGTCAATATGCAGAAAAATGGACATGGCATGAGAAACTGCCGGTTTCTTGCTTTTCAGAATCCATGATTTGAAATCCGCACTGGCATAGCGGCCTTCGCCGGTGCCGGCCGGTGCCATATCTTTGCCGCGCACCAAACCGCCCGAAGTGAGATTTTTAATCGGATTCCACATCTGATCTTTGACTGCCGTCAATCCCTGCTGCTCCACACATAGGTCAAAAGCGTTGGGCTTGTTAGTATCATTGCGGTGATAGGCGAGAATGCCATTATCCTTGAATGCAATAATATCTTTACGAACAAGGGGCTTGACCGGAGCGCTTAGGTATGAGCGAGTACTCTGAATTTCTCCGCCAGTGAGCTTACGGTCGGTTGTCCGCCAGGATTCATAACTTGCTTCGACAGATATCGGCTCTTTGGAGTCAATCTCCACATGAACTACGGGCTTATGGGTGTCCACCCAGAGATTGATGGTTGCGGTTTGTCCATCTTTTTGGCCGACGATTTCAACATACCCTTCTCTGAGTTTCAAAGTCTGACGAAAAACGTCCGTCTCCAGAAACGGATTGGGCGACAGTTTAATCCGCATCCGGCCAAACTTCATCAAGCAGTTATTTTCGTCAAAAGCACCGCTTTGTGACATGTAACATAAAATGTCACCGTTTTCAACCCAGACATTCAGACCGATATCACCGCCGCCGCAGGGCATGGACTGGCCGGCATGAAGGCTCGGACTGCCCCAAACCAGGTTATAGGCATCCATGTCAATACCTGCTGTTGCGAATCCCTGAAATGTTGTTAAAAAAAATGTGCAAACAACCGTGATAAAATACGTGTTTTTTTTCATACAATTCTCTTCCTGTGAAAAATTATATAACAATCCGATGTATGACAAAACTGTACAGGTAAAACACTCTATTGTAAAGTTTTAAACTCTAACCGTGTACCGCACACGCGCGATGCCGATGTCCCTGTTGGCATCGGTGACTTTAGTATAATACTCATGCAGGGTTTTGAGGTTTTGACCATCCTCCCAGTTCACAGAGGGTCTTGGGAGCAATGCCGTTCTCAGCCAGATCATATGCCCAACTTTAGAATCGCTCCGGTGACAAGCCGGAATATTCATCAGTTGGTCAGGCCGGCGATGGCGGCGCCGATGAGGGTGGCGTTTTCGACGGTGATGATCTCGGTATAAATCCCGCGTTTGTCTTCGAGGTTTTGTTTGAGGTATGATTCCACGCAGGATTTGAGATTTTTCATGTGGTAGAAGGTCGTGCCCTCGGCGACAATGCAGATCGGATGAGCCGAATCAGTGCCCCATCCGGATTTAATCGCCAAGGCCGATAGATTCACGGCCGCCAACTTGGCAGCGCGTTCGACCAATCGCTCAGCAACGGTGTACAACATTTGGACATCCTCCTGGTCGCCCTTTCGGCAAATATCGGCCAGCAAATTATTGCCGTTGGGGTCTAACATAAAATCATTCATGTCGATGGTTGTTAGTTCGGCCATGTGATCAACTGCCTCGGTAACCGAATCGGACAAAAGACTATCGGCTGCGGCCTGTCGGATCGTAACCCAATACAACGGACCCAGATAGGCACCCGAGATCATTTTTTCGAAAATATGAATACCCGGGTTGTTCGTGGACGCATCGTGCATCTTATCCAGTTCGCCCTGGTGTGTCCGAATCATGCCGCCGGACTCGGTATTGATGATCTGACTTTTTTCCGGGTCCAGCCCCCCTTGTTCGGTGATATTGGCATTGCTCTCGACATAACAGGCATTGGTACCGGTACCGAGGATAAAACCGATATAACTGCTGAAATCGCGGCCTTCGTAACCCACTCCGGCCAGCAGCGTCGCGACCGTATCATTGAGCAGGACGATATGTTTTTCTGTCCCCAATCCCATACTCGCGATAGCGAGATTGAGGTTTTCGCCGACTAATTGCCCGACCACTTCGGGAGCCTTGATCTCTTTGGCAAAACGTATCAGGCGACCGTCTTTGTTGGGCAAAATTTCCACGGGATAAGAAAAACAAAAGCCGACTTTGTCGGATGCCGCAATCACCTCTCGAAAATAACCCGCCATCGCTTCAAAAAACGCCTTGCGGCTCAATTCAGATTCCGTTGCGGGCATGGCAAATTTTTGCAGGTTTTCAATGACCGCTTTCTTGTTTTCGTCGAAATGGACGGTTGCGACGCGGAAATTGGTCCCCCCCGCATCGGCCACGATAACCCGCTGATTAATCGGAATTTCATTTTTTGTTTCCAGAAAGGTCGGGATCATTTCCAGGCAGCTTTCCTGGCCCGCTAATCCGTGGGCCATCTGGTCTGAAAACACGGTCAGATTCTCTTCAAAATCGACGTCCAGGTGATCCATCCGGTAACGATGCAGAAAGTCCACCGCCTTTTGTTTTGTGTCATTCATCGGTATTCCTATGATTCGTATCCCTTCGGGTTTTCGGTATGGAATTTCCATGCACTTTCGACAATGGCTTCCAGTTCGGGGTAATCCGTCGTCCAACCCAGTTGGCGCCGGGCTTTGGTCGCGTCGGCAGTCAGGACGGGCGGGTCGCCGGGTCGCCGGTCGGTTTCGACGATTTTGACGTCCTTGCCGGAAACATTTTTAACGGTGTCGATGACCTGCCGGACCGAATAGCCTGTACCGTTGCCGAGGTTATAAAACTGCTCGGTTTCGTTGTCGAGTTTTTTCAGGGCCAGCAGGTGTGCCTTGCAGAGGTCTTCGACGTGGATGTAATCGCGAACACAGGTGCCGTCTTCGGTCGGGTAATCGGTGCCGAAAATCTTGATGTTATCACGTTTGCCCATCGCCGCCTGAATGATCAGCGGAATCAGATGCGATTCAGGACTATGGTCCTCGCCGATCTTGGCATCAAAACCCGCACCGCAGGCATTGAAGTAGCGAAGTGCTGCATACCGGATGATGTTCGACTGGCTGAGAAAATGACACATCCGCTCGACCGCCCACTTGGTCTCGCCGTAGGGATTAATCGGATTTTTGATGATATCTTCGGTGATCGGAATGATATCGGGCATTCCATAGACCGCCGCCGTACTGCTGAACACAAATTTATTAACGCCGGCTTTGTCCATGGCCTCCAGCAGTGTGCGCGTTTTACTGACATTGTTTTCGTAATAGCGAAGTGGTTCCTGAACGGACTCGCCCACTTCGATAAAGGCGGCAAAGTGCATGACCGCATCGATATTATATTTTTTGAGCGTTTCAACCGTAAAATCCAGATCGCCAAAGTCGCCGCAGACAAATTCAGCATCTCTAACCGCAGCACGATGCCCCTTGCTGAGATTGTCAAACACGACCGGCCGATGGCCTTCCCGTGAGAGAGTCGCTGTCATATTGCTTCCGATGTAACCGGCCCCGCCGCAAACCAGAACATTCATTGTGTCGTTTCCCTTTTGATCTTGTCAAGAATTTTCTTTTCGAGTGCCCGGTCCAAACCGTTGTCGAGCCATTCCATTTCTTCAAGTTGTTCATCGTCCAGGCCGAGGGTCTGTTTCGACATGCTGCTGACGGTATAGGTCCCCGCCATACGGATGATGCCTTCGATGGGCTTTTCGGGGATCGACAACTGCTGGACATAAACGCGACAAGCCAGACACGTGCGATTGGCGTCCGACGTTATTTCCATCTCAACAATCCGGCGAAGGCTTTGAACATTTGCTTCGGCAGCCGTGTGGACGGAAGCATTGTCCTGACGCCATATCTGGAAGAACTGCGCTCCGCTGAGCGGGCGAGTGCGAATATAACGAGCTTCCGCGTCATATTTTTCGATGGTAAACTGCATTTGATCCAGCACTTTCTGTGCCGCTTCCATCGCATCGGAGACACCGACACCGGGAAGACATAGCGGATCGGATGAAACAATCTGCTCAGGCTTGCCGCAACCCGTTACTGAAAACAGTATGACACCGACCACCATTAAAATAGAGAGTTTTTTCATAGTCATTCTTCCTGTATTTAAGAATATGGGTCGGATTATATCGTCAAACAGCCCTTCTCTCAAGCCTTAAGTCTGCCTTTTTTGTGCCCGCAAAAAGCTTTTTGAACAGATTCAGGGCCTTATGCCGATAACAAAATACGGGATCATGATGCTGACGACACAGATACAATCTTTGCGAAATAAACTGCAGCCGCTGCCTTTGGGTAACGTTGTCGGGCAGTTTTTGGACTATTTGACGGTCGAGGCGGGGTTGTCGGACAATACCGTGCTCGCTTACGGGCGGGATTTGCTCCGGTTTGCCGAGCATTGCCGTCAGCAAAAAACCGACAAACTGGAAGCCATTCACCCGGTAACGGTTTACAGCTATCTGAAAAAATTATCCAAGGCCGGACAGGCCGAAAGCTCGATCGGACGGGGCCTGGTTGCGGTGAAAATGCTCCTTCGATTCGGGATATTGACGGGCCAGCTCAGCGAGGATATTAGCGATTGTCTTGAAAGCCCCAAGCAGTGGAAAAAACTCCCCGGCATCGCCAACAAAGACCAGGTGTTTCGCCTGATGGAGTCGCCTTGCCCGGATGATCCGTATTATCTGCGCGATAAGGCGATTTTGGAGTTGCTGTATGCCACCGGGGCACGGGCATCGGAAGTCGCGGGATTGGGCATCAAAGATGTAAATCTTACGGTGGGATATGTCCGCTGTTTCGGCAAGGGCCGGAAGGAGCGAATCGTGCCGCTGGGACGAATGGCCGCCGGAACACTGACGGCCTATCTGAAAGAACTTCGCCCGCAGTTACAAAAGACGCAAAGCCCGGACACCTTATTCCTCACTCGCACCGGAGAAGGACTCGGCCGGATCGATCTGTGGCGGATTGTGAAAAAATACGCCCTGCGTGCCGGGATGCCGAAGGGATTGACGGTCCATACACTGCGGCATTGTTTTGCCACGCATTTACTCAGCGGCGGGGTCGATTTGCGAACCCTGCAGGAAATGCTGGGGCACGCGGATATTAAGACCACTCAGATCTATACGCATGTGGACAATGACCGTCTCCGTGCGATTCACAAAAAATATCATCCACGTGGATAGAAAAGAGTCGACTTCGGCGGCTGAATAGATTCATCACTGCGTTCCGAATGAAAATTCATTGCTTAGTTATGCAATATTTGAATGTCTGTCGGTGAGTTGAGTTTGTATTTGATGCTGCGCCAGGTGATGGTACGTCCGACCGTCGAGATCAGGATGACAAACAGCAGGACCAGCGTAAAGAACCAGAAGAAGAAAATATCGGCGTAACGTACCGCTTTTAATTTTTCTTTATCATTGGGCAGGAGCTTAGCGATCAGTATTTGACGTAAAACCGCACGCAGAAACTGACAGATAAGAAAAACAACCGGCAGTAAAACACAAAGATTCGCATGGACATAACCGGTGTTTTTGGCCCAGACAGCCAGCACCGCCCCACCCCATAACCCAAATACACTGAACAGAGCGCTGAACAATCCGAACAGCCACATCCCGGGGGTGTAGATTCGGGCAATCACGAATTGCCTGCGAGCAAATTCAATGAGTTTTGACCATGTGGTCATTTCATAAGAGGCGATCATACACGCCGGAACAAAGGCCATCAGAAGGCCTTTTTGACGTACCGCCGAACTTAAAGACAGGTCATCGCTGAGAACTTTCTGCCATGTTTTGTCGAGGTTCAGCTCTCGGAATGTTTTGACCAAGATCGCCATTGAACCGCCCCATGCAAGATTGAATCGCGTGTTGCCAAGTAACTCACAGATTTTTGCGTTGACGGCCGCCAACACTATCGTTGCCATATTGTTTCGGTTGGGCACAAAGCAACGATAGCCGCTGGCGGCACCGGTTTTATCCCGGCGCAGCGGATAAACAAGATGCGCCAGCCAACTGGGACCGGCACAGGCATCCGAATCGGCAAACACCAGTGCTTCGGCGCTGTTCGGAATTTGATGATAACCGTACAGAAGGTTATGCAGTTTTTGACTGCATGAGTCACTTTTACCGGCAACCAGAATCTTCACAGAAGCGGCCTGGCTGGTTTGGGCATGGCGGGCCTTCAGGTACAGCAGGCGTTCATAGGCAGGGTCTGTGCGCTCCTGCACAACAAAGAAAAGGTGATAGTTCTCGTATTCCTGCCGGAAAAACGATTCGATGTTTTTATCGAATGTCTCATCAAGCCCCTTGCAGGGAACAATCAGCACACATCGGGGCCGGTACCATTTGCGCGATCGTTTATATTTGTTCATGGCATAGCGAAAATTGTTGATCACCTGCACGGTAAACAACAATTGCACTGTAATCGCTACAATGATAATATATTCTGGAAAACCCATATTTATCCTGAAAAGCTTAACAAGGCGGTTTAAAGATTATTGTTTTCATTTTCGAGGTATATGTTAAACTATGTGCACGAAATGGCAACCTTTATTTTGCAGCAGGCCACTTGTGGAAAATGCTTTTGAAATGACAATTCGGGATGAAATTGCGGGCGGTAAAGCGACCATTTTACGCTGTGGGCCCATCCTTCGCCATATTGCCGGTCGCCGCACTGTCTATGAGGGGCAGTGTCACGGTCGAGCGGCCATCATCAAATGCTTTACTTCCACCTTCAACGGCAAACGCCACTTCACCAAAGAGGTAACCGGCTTTGAGGCACTGAAGTCGCGAGGGCTTGAAACTGCCGATATTATAGCAATGGGAAAAAATGCCGACGGTCATCATGTGCTGGTGCTTGAGAAAATCCAACATGCATCAGATGTTTTCAGCCTTGTCGAATCGGCAAACCATACAGGGCAAATTTTTGAAGCGGTTTTCCGGCATCTGGGAAAAATGCATGACGCGGGAGTAGTACAGCGGGATCTTCATCTGGGAAACTTTCTATGGGACGGCCAATCCGTTTATGCACTGGATCCGGCGGAAATGTCTTTTGCTAACAACTCGCTCGACAGAGTCGCAAGTTTTAAGCAGTTGGGATGCCTGTTTGCCAGCCTTCCCGAATCCTATTGGGGCACGATGCCTGCTTTACTGGAGGTATACTTTCAGGCACGGAAATGGAATCTGGATACTGCGGCGACCGAAGCGATCGAGTCACTCACCCAAAAAGAACGTTTGCGACGGGTTAATCGGGCACTGGGAAAAACCCTGCGAACGTCCAAACGCTATATCCGCAAAAAACGAGGCCGATATTCAGGTGTTTTTCTACGGAATGTGTTTGCCGAGCAGGACATCTTATCCTTCATGCCGGACATCGACGAGCAAATGGAAGCCGGAACTATATTAAAACGCGGCAATACCTGCTTTGTCAGTAAGATCAATGTCGGCGGTCGGGATATTGCCGTGAAGCGTTATAACCATAAAGGACTTTGGCATTCGCTGCGGCACACGCTTAAAGGCAGCCGCGCCAAAAAATGCTGGCTGTTCGGGCATCGGCTCGGTGAACTAGGCATCGCGACGGCTAAGCCGATGGGCTTTCTGGAAGAGCGAAAATGCGGGCTGATATGGCAGTCTTACATTCTCAATGAATTTGTCGAAGGACCGAACATCCGGGACTACTTCGATCGGGCTGAGACTCCCCAAAACGTAAAAGAGGAACTATCGCGAAACACACAAACGATGCTTGATAATCTTGTTCACTTCAAAATGACTCACGGCGACTTGAAACCAAGCAATATTCTGATTCATCAGGACAACCCGGTTTTAATCGATCTGGATTCGATGAAACGGCATTGCAGTCGGTACCTGCTGGCAGTGTATCAACAAAAAATGAATGCCAACGTCAATGAACGAAATATTTTATAGAAAGAGTAGTTTTTGAAAAAAACCAGAAAGCTTTTTTTACATCTCACGGTCTTCGCTGTTTCGGCAATTTTTTCAACTACAGCCAAGACGATACGATCAATCAGAATAACAAACGAAATGCGACCGTTTTGAAATTATTGGAGGGTGAAAAAACGCAACCATCTTGCTGGATAACGGCATTGAAACGTACCACCCGGCCTGTTACGGCGTTCGGTTGGTTTGCGGAATTGAGCGGCAATCATTTTTTGTGATGAAAGAAATCGACAAATGCGGAAAAAGCTAATCCATATAACCAAGATCTGCCAACCGTCTGATAACTTCGTCTTCCTCGCTGTCCGTCAGGTCGGCTTTTTGGCGGGTCTTCTCGGATGCTTCCTCAACAGTTCGACAGATCACATTTGGTTTTTGGGTAAAGATGTCTTCGATATATTGCCCGTCCAAATGGCCCGGTATCGGAACCTCCAATAACGCATAGACCGTCGGTGTAATATTGACAATGTGAGATTGGATGCAATAATTTTGTTTAATTGCGGCCCCGTTTACAAGGAAAACACCGTCGGGACTGTGGCATCCGGATATATCGTCGCTGCCGGTTGCCTCGACCGGCGGTTTTCTTATCGAGGTCGTCTGGTGCAGAATATAGCCCTGCCTGGGAATCAGTAATAAGTCTCCTGTGATTTCGGGATCCAGATCATCTTTTCCAAAAAATTCTTCAGGCGTAGCAACCGTATCAAAAATAGGTTTCTGAGACTTCGGATCAAGCACGGATTGAAACCGCGATTTAAGGTCATTTAACATCTCTCCGTAGCCCGAATTCGCATTCACCCGGTCGTTTGGGATGCGGTCTTTCACATTTAAATAAATAAATCCATACATTGCCGGATAAACCATCATTGCCTTTGAATGCCGCCAGTTGACAGGTGTTTTAAATTCGATACCCGCATTGTCCAGTCTCTTGTGAAAAAACGAATCCAGATTTCGTCTGACACGGCGAAACGCTCTCTGCAAAGGCGACTGGATCTTTAAATAACCCCACTGGTGAAGCAGAACATTCGGTCTGACGGTTCCCTTCATACCGCAAAAACCGTGATCACTGACTAACAGGACATGCGCATCGGTCTTGTCGGCCAGTTCCATAAGCCGCCCGATAACCGCATCCAGTTTACGAAACATTTTATATATCCGGTCCCGCTGAAAGGGATATTGATCCCGGCTCTGGCTGTCAATAAATGCCCAGATACGATGCTGGAGCATATCAACATTCTGAATCTCCACCATCAGGACATCCGGCTTGATTTTGTCGTTCACGAAAGCAGCCGCTTCCACACGCTGTTCAAAACACCTTTCAACACGGGCGATATTGGCATCAAAGACTTCCGGCTGGTCATCATTCTCGTTTTGCCAGTCGGCCAAAACCCTGTAGTCCGGGATCGCCTGAAGAAGTTCGTCGCGAAAATCAACTGGATACGTAAACTGTGAATCAACACCCGGTATCCCATATCCAGCCACTATGATGCCGTTGACTTTTCTACAGGGGTATGTCCAGGGAACATTGATCGCGGCCACTTTGAAACCCTGCCCACTCAATGTCTCAAACAGATTCGGAACACGGCAACTGGCTGCGGTACTGACATGTAGTGCATTTGTTTTGAAACAAAAGTCTCTGAATCCGACAACACCATGCGTATAAGGATGGCAGCCGGTAATACAGGTTGTCCAGGCAGCCGGGGTAATGGGCGGAACCGTTGATTTCAGGATACCGGAACTGCCCTGTGTTTTCAGTCGGCGCAGATTAGGCATGAACTGATCGAGTACAAAATCGTTAAAGACAGTCCAGGTCGCTCCATCCAGCCCAATGATCAATACTTTCAAGACTTCTCCTTGGTATTTTGAATCGTTTTATTTGTTCTCGCCAACATTGACCGGTTTGACATCATCTGCGGCCTCAAGAATCAACGCTGCAAGGTCCTGCGAAAATTGCAGTGCGCCAGTGTCCTGAAGATGCGAACCATCGATACATTCATACTTACACAGGTCAACATCAATCCAAGTGCCGCCGGCTCGCTTGAAGTCCGCCACAAATGCGTCCTGATTAAAACCGCTCACCTGCTGCTCAACATCCACCATCTGCGGGCAGGTGGGCAAAATAAATCCGTACACATCAATGCCTTGCGATCTCCATTTCGTGACATATTCCATGATCGTATTGATGACTTCGTCGGAAACCTGCCGGTCTTCAAATATCTTGCGGTAACGTTTTACTTCATCCAGCGATAACGGCTGTTTGTGAACCGCCACCCATCCGTCCGGCCTGTAATTCTTCAGTGTATGCGTTGGCGCAAGGCTGGGAAGCAAGCCTTGCATCGCATCGCGAAATGACATCGGCTCAAAGAAATTGACCATTGCGCCAAAATGAATATCCAAAAAAGAATCCTGTTTGGACTGACGACTAAGCTCAATGAAATGCCCTTGTACCGTTTCTCGGTGGGTCAGCGAATGCGGAGAAATGCCCATAAAGACAGCGCGCTTGTCCGCACCCTCCCAAAACAACGCCTCAGTGGCTTCCAGGTACTGACGGGAATACCAGTTGGCACCAAAACCGTAGTTGCGTATCTGACGATAAAGAAGGTTTTTCTGCAATTCCTCCGGTGAAACCCCCATCAGCGCTCTCGAATCACCCGTAATGACTCCATCGGCGCAGTTTTTCCAATGAATTTTGGTCGCCCAATATTCTTTAGGATAGAGTCCCGGAACTTTGTCCGGGCGCAAAGACCCCATAACCACCATCAAAACGATTGCCAACAACACAGTGGCGACAGTTCTGTCCGAAAAAATTTGTTTAAGCTTTTTCATATCTTACTCTTACCTCAACGCGTGCGGCAATCCTTAAAACTGAAAATAAATAAACGTGTTACTGGGTGCCCGCATAAACACGCACATCAAAATAATGACAGCAATACAGACCGAATCGAAGGCGATTTTGAAGCGGTTGCGGGAAACAGACCAATCCGCCTTGTCGGAACCAAAATAAAAGAATAACTGAGAACCGATTATCAGGATCAGTACGTTGATCGCATTATTATCCACCAGGTCATGAACCACGCCGGCATTGAAGGCACTGAAGTTAAACATCGTCGCCAGAACAGCAAAGGCCTGATGCATTGATTGTGCGCGGAAAAAAACCCACGCAACCGTGGTCAGCAGGAACACCGTCAAAGTTGCCACATGACGTCCGCCCGGAAGTTTAAGAACATGTTTCGGCCAATTGGTAATTCTTTCAAAGGACAGGAAAAAGCTGTGCATCGCCGCCCATCCGATAAAGGGCCAGGCCGCTCCGTGCCACAGCCCGGAAATGAGCATCGTCGTCCACATATTAACATGTGACCTGAGCTTTCCTTTTTTGGAACCGCCCAAGCTGAAATAAATGTAATCACGGAACCAGGTGGACAGTGAGATGTGCCATCGCTCCCAGAAATCCCTGAAACTGGAGGCAATGTAAGGATTTCGAAAGTTGACCGGAAATTCATAGCCCATCCACTTGCCGAGACCCCGCGCGATATCCGTATAGCCGCTGAAATCACAGTATATCTGAAAAGCAAACATGATCATCACCATCCACCAGTACGCAGCAGAGTGAATCATTGCAGGGGCTCCGAAGGCCATATTGACCACTGCGGCCAACGTATCGGCAACAACCACCTTCTTGAAAAAACCAAATGCGATAAGATTAAGGCCCTCCCATCGTTTCTGCGGACCAACCGGTTCTGCAGATTCCAACTGAGGCAGTAAATCCCGTGCGCGAACGATGGGGCCGGCCACCAGTTGTGGGAACAACGATAAATACGCAAAGAAATGAAACACATTATGAGTAGGCTTGAGTTCATCGCGGTAGATATCAATCGTGTAACTCATGGATTGGAACGTATAAAAACTGATACCCACGGGCAGAATCAGGTGTGCCATAGGAATCTGGATATCCGCTCCAACTAACTGGAATATCCAGTTTAGATTCGCCAGGCCGAAATCAAGATACTTAAACAGACCCAGCGAACCGATATTGCCGATGATCGACAGGATCAGCCAGAGGCGTTTTTTCGCGGGAAATTTGGCCATTGCCAGACCGGCAAAATAGTCGATAAAACCACTGCCCATAATCAGGAACAGAAACCGCCAGTCCCACCAACCGTAAAATACAAACGAGGCAAACACCAGATATATCCAGCGGGTGTTATTTCGCCTGCGCATCAGGGGCCAAATCGAAAAGAAGATGATGGCAAACAGTATGAAAACTAACGAATTAAACTGCATATTGAATCATCCCTGTTAAACAATATCAGAACATGAGTGGTTGGCGGAGGGCTTATCCTTGAGCCATTTTCGATATCGCCTACCCAACTTTCGCCGGATGATATTTTTATCGCCGTAAAGTTTTCTGGCCCATCGCGGCAGTAACTGCATTTTTTCTTCATTAAAAGATATCTGCTGCCAGGGTGATTTCCCATACCCTCGGATAAAAACCGTCCCGTCAATACCACAAAAAAGATGGGTCACCATCGGTTGGTTGGTCAACATCCGGTCCACTGAATTATCCGCAATGCCAAAAAGATGGAAATATTGCCTGTCCACAAAAATACCATTGCACTGCGTACAGGCGACAAGTTCATAACCCTTGGACGCAGCCAAATTAGAAATGGAAAGGATGCTGGAACCCTGTCCGATGCTCATGTCTCTGGGCTGGACAAATTCCACGACCTTGGGAATCGTCGGATTATATTCGATGATCACCACTTTGGGTTTATACTCTTTGACCGAATCCCAAACGTGATAGTCATTGCCATCAATATCAATCGATAAAAGATCAAAGTCTTTCGGAATTGGGGTATCCTTGAGAATCACATCCAGATTATTATCCGTTTGAAATCCAACCATCTTATTCATACAAATAACATTTTTGTTCTCACAAAAATTTTTAACCAGATCCTTAAATCGTTTAGGCGAAGCCTCGATCAGAATCGCCGAGTAGCCCTTTTGCGTAATGAAAGTGTAGGTGTTGCTGCAGACCTTGCCGTCCCAACTGCCGAATTCGACGCACCACTTATCCTGGCGACCAATCGTCTCCAATACTTTAGCCAGAATACCATCCTCACCAAACTGTGAGGTTTCATTGCAGGCATAATCCAGCAACCATGTACTGGGGTTGCTGTTTTTATTTTCAGTTTCACTACAAGCCCGTTCGTTCATTGACCCATCCTATTGAAGATGTATTCGAATAATATCGTTTTCTACCTCAAATCCCCATTGTGGCTTTTGAGAAATGATATGATTTTTCAGTTCAGAAATTTCCGGATACCCCTCTGCGCCCACGAAACACCGGGAGTCATCAACCAAAATAATATGACTGTCCGCCTTCGGGTGGTTTAGAATGCAGTCCATTTCCTGCATAATGGGGCTGTCTTGCGGCCCCCTGGCTGTTTTTCCGCCAGAGTAGTGTGCATCCAGCCAAAACAGACACGGTTGGTCAATTTGTTTTAAGATCTCCGGGAGGACATCGCCGCTCTGACCATGTATAATTTGTATGTCCGGATAACCCACAAATCGGGCAGCCGCTTTTTCATAATACCCCCGATCCAGTTCAATTGAATAAATACGTTTGATATACGGCATGACGGCATAAACCATTTTACCTTTGTATGTGCCGGTTTCGATAAAGATTTCGGGCTTGTACTGTTGGATGTAATCGATCACTGTCTGTTGTTTGCCGTAATTGGGCATCGCCCCGGACATGCCCTGTGACTGCCAGGCAATAAATTTTTTTCGTAACTGCCGACGGCGATGCAACCGCGCAATCGTTCCGATCGGCGTAGTGCGTTCTATTAAATATTTCAACGGTTCTCTGGGCATTATAATCAAGCGGCCTTAAAAAGGACACGCATTCTCCAAAAAGAATAATGACAACTAGCTCTTGGGATTTTACCGAAATATCTACCATAATCAACACAAAAATGGATTATTCACCCATCTGTGTTTTGATGATCCTTAAAAATTCATTTGCCAAAACTGGCGTATCGTACTGCCTGATAAACTGTTTCGCTTTTTGGCTCATTTGTTCACGCCGTTCGGGATGCCGAGCCAGATTTTCAATCGCCTCCTGCCATTGCTGCGGGGTGTTCGCCACGAATCCGGCACAGCTCTTTTCAATTAATTCGGCATTAACACCGACGGGCGAGGCAATCACCGGCAGTCCGGCGGCAAAATATTGCAGGATTTTAAAGCCGCATTTGCCGCGTGTAAAGCGATTATCCGGCAACGGCGCCAACCCGATATCGCATCCCAGCAAATCCGTAGCCTGTGTATCGAGTTCCCACATGTGCTTTTCCAGTTTCAGGTAATGAAGCGTTGGGAAATCATCGGCGATCACACGCAAACACAGACAGACATCTTCTTTGGAAGCCTGCTCAAGAATCGGGCAGATCTCCTGCAGATACTTCAGTGTGCTCCGGCTGCCGATCCAGACAAGCCGGATTTTGTGGTCTTGCCTTTTTACGGAATCTGACAGATAGGGTTTTGTATCCAGCCCTGTTGGCAAAACATGCACATTTGAACAAAACCGGCGGGCATGTTCGGCCAGATAATCATTGCCGGCAATCACACAATCAGCCAGTTGGACGGTTCGTTTGAACAATCGAAAGTGGCTCGTTCGGTCGGAATCCGGTTTTTTCGGGCTGTACATGATCGCATCGTCAAAATCGTAAATGATCTTTTGGGCGTGGCGGCGAAGGGTTTTCGCGTCGAAGAAATTCAGACATTTTTTGTGCAGCAGCACAGCATCATAATTGCGGGCAGATTTAAAAAGCAGCCATCGCCGGAATCTTTCTTTCGGTAATTGATAAACTTCGGAAAAGACTCCGTTTTCCTGAAAAAACGGTAAAAAATCACCGATTCGCTGCCGATAACTTGGACGAGATAAATTATTACTGAGAATTAATAGTTTCACCAGATTTCCTCTGTCAGGCCAGCAGTCTTCTCGCAGAAATAATAACTTTTTCGCTATCAGTAAAGAGGCTGTTACACAAACCCGTCTTTGAAAGATTCAACCGCCGTTTTTTGATTCAAAAACACGGTTTTGTTGTTGCAATTTTGGTATTATGCAACAGATCTAAAGCTCAAACCTCGATCTGACTTCTATCTTACAAACCTAATGCTTTGCGGCTACTTGATGATAAAAGAGGCGGTGTCAGCAATTTTCGAATTCGCCGGAACCCTGTTATATTCCTTTGCCGGTAATGCTGTTTTTGCCACTCTATGTACCGGGCATGTAAATCGCCTGTCGAAAACGACTGTCCCTTAAAACCGATACCAACCACAGTATGGGGAAACGCTTCAAACCCGGCAAAAGTCACAAATGACGATGAAAACGGCTTGAGAATGGATTTAAATGCTTCCGGTGTAAAACGCCAATAATCATGCGGATAATCATGGATACGGAATTGCATCACACTCGATATAACAACAACACCGTCAGGTTTCAGGACTCGATGAATTTCCTGCATCGCCTTGTGCGGATACTCCACATGTTCGAGCGTATCCAGGCAAAGAAGAGTACCCACTGAGTTATCCGGAAGGTCAATATCGTGCAGATTCAGCAGTTTGTCAACACCCAGTCCTTCACGCATATCTGCACCGATATATTCTTTCCCTGGGAACAGAGGCCGAAGATCGGCAAATGTCTCCTGTCCGGCGACTCGCAGTGACCCGAACTCATAAATCGGCTCAGCAATCGGCAATATCCCTGCACTAATAACCATAAAATCTTTTACAACTTGCCGCATAGAAATTCTCCTTTTATTTCCAAAAGATTCAGATAGAATATTGAAATTCAGTAGGAAAACAAGTAAAATTTATTTGTTATAGGATTTTATGGGTAAAAATCAGAACTTATGATTCAAGCCCGATAGAGTGAGGAAAGAATGGAAACCCTTGTAAAAATAAATCTTGAGCAATTATTAACTTGCAATCAGCCGGTCATTATTGACATCGGTTGCGGTGAAAAGAAAAAAAGCGGTCGGATTGGGATTGACCGGGTTGACCGACCGGGAATTGATATTGTGGCAGATGTCGAACGGGGACTGCCTTTTTTTCCAGACCATTCCGTTGACGAGATACACTGCAGAAGTGTCCTAGAGCACATTAAAAACTTTGACTTTTTGCTAAGTGAAATGATGCGGGTTTTGAAGAAAAGCGGTCGGTTATACATCTTTGTCCCGCATTTCTCAAACCCCTATTATTACTCTGATCCAACTCACTTACGATTCTTCGGCCTTTATACATTCTATTATTACACTGACACAGAACACCAGTTAAGCCGGAAAGTCCCCAATTTTTATTCCGACCTGCGAATACAGATTTTTTTTAAACGTCTGATATTTCGATCAAAATTCGGCCTGTTCGGTTTTCTGCGAAAGGCTTTTGGCAGACTAATTAATACCTGTACGCGTTTTCAGGAATACTACGAGGAAAATCTCGTTTATAAAATCCCCGCTCATGGAATCGAGTTTGTCATCGGACATCCTTCTCCTTCAAAAGGAGAAGTTCGTTCATAAACACTTTTCAGCTTCGAGGAGGAATTTTTCGATTTCCTGATTCAAAAGCAATGGAAGGTATTTTTCAATTTTGTCATCTTCCCAATCCCACCACGCAACATTGAGCAATCGCCTGATAGTCTCATCATCAAACCGCTTCTTAATAAGCCGTGCCGGATTTCCCGCCGCAATACCGTATGGGGGAACATCCTTTGTAACAACCGCTCCGGCCCCGATAACCGCCCCGTCACCAATTGTAACACCGGATAAAATAATCACCCGGTAACCGATCCAGACGTCATTGCCGATGACAACATCTCCTTTCGTAGCAGGATGTCCTGTAAAATCGGCAGCAGACTCCCACAAGTAACTAAATGGATACATTGTAGCCCAGTCAACCCTGTGCTCCCCTCCTAAAAAGATTTGAACATCTGCACCAAAAGAACAAAAAGCCCCAACTTTTAACGTCGTTCCCTCATTCCATTCTATCACCTTGGGCTTACCATATGACCATTTACCGATATCATATTGAGGAAATCGATCCTTTAAAAACCTGCTTTCTTTTTTTCTTCTGAAAAACCTCACGGTTGTTCCTTTCACAGAAACAATTCGAAAATATATTTTCATTTAAAGCACATAATTCCAAGGTGTCGAACAATATCCTTTCTCAATCAGTTCGATAAAGTACTGTGCCATTGTTGTGCAATTATATTGGCGATGCGCATGATCCATACCCGCATTTGCAATTTTTTGTCTCTCGTCCTCATGATTTAAATGCCAATCAGCCCGTTCGAAAAACTCCTCTTCTGTATCAAAATAACAAAGATGCTTTTTGTCTTCGAATAACAATTCCGTATCCGGAACTCGTTTTGACAAAACAAATGCCCCGCAGGAAAGCGAATTAATTTGCCGGTCTGAATGGTAAAGCGGCACATCATTACAGATATTGATACTCAGTGCGATTTTGGCTCCGCTCAAAGCATGAAAATAATCCATCCCTTCTACGCGGGGAACCCCGAAGGAGCCATAAACCCGCCCTTTCGGCATTTTCGATATACGCTCAATTAAATCATACCGGTCACCTGTTTCACCAAGCCGCTGATGCGTTGCTTTACCGGTAAAAATCACATTCGCCTCCCATTTCTCATCAACATCATATCGAAACTGAATATCCGGATCACAGATATTGGGAAAAAACGCACATTTAGGAACACCCGCATTCTTGTATGCCTGAAGAAATCGTCCTCCGCTGGTAGTAATCACCATATCACATTCTTTAGCAATTGCCAGCCTCTCGATATTTTTCTCCGGAAATGGGTCTTCATCTCGTCCAACAATCAACACGTCAGGAAGTGCCTGGCGAATCACCTGAATCGTTACCGGCTCAAGATATTTCATGCCGAATACAAATATAATATCCGGGCGATACGCTTTAATCTGATTGAGTAACAACTCATCTGTATAGCGCTTGACAAATTTAGGCATAAAGCGACGAAAATGCCTGCCAGAAAAAGGATTGAACTGTGTCAGAATATTGCGGTAAGCAAATCGCTGGACATCATGTCCGGAACGAAGAAAACCCTTAAGCCACATTCGCGATTGCAGGCGTATCGACCGCTCTGACTCATCCTTGAAATCCGCAATCATGAAAATTCGTTTTGTCCTGTTCATTTCGTCTTTGCCTCAATAAATATAACGCTTAAAAGTATCCCCGCGGCAGGGCCGTCAATTACTCCGAATCGAACATATATCTGCATAACATATTAATCTTGCCGGGGTGAGATCAGTCGAAAATAGTTGCGGTCCACATGGGGTGTCTGTGACGGATTCTTTTGAATGAAATCAATATCCAGCCGCATCCCTTCTTTATACTTTTCATTCAACCGTTCAACCGTCAGGTTTTCATCATCATCCCATGCGTTGTACGTAGTGGTATTGACGCAGTTGACCTGAATGGCACTGGCACAAATTTTTTGAAATGCCAATAAATATCCAAATCCATCGGAGTTATTCTGTACATGTCGACAACACCAGGATTCAAAGGTATTCGGATTATAGAAATAACCCAACTTCTTCAATAGCTTCCGCCGGGGATAGACACAACCAATAAGCTTCGTCAAAAACGAACACGGCGCAAATCGCGTATGCATAAAATCGCCGCCCTTCATTGTCCCGGCTATAATTCGCTTGATATCTTCGGTACGATAGATCGTCGCGCAAAGCTCAAACGGATACTGTGTATTTTCCGTCTTGCCTTTTGTCCAGTTGGCCCCATAAACCTGTTGGTTATCGACCTTATATTCTTTCAAATTACCCGCCTCAATATCTTCCGGCATCTGCCGTTTATCCAGCCGGAGCGAAAACCCCAGCAAATCCGACCCAAGCATTTCAAATGCTTTCTCAATCACTTCTAAACCCACACTGTCAAAATAGACCACATCGTCGATACCAAACAGCAGATAGTCCGTGCAGGTATTGTGAATTGCCGCCAGTAAATCCGAATGAAAATCCGTTTCACGGATAATCTCACAGCCGGGAAACTGCGAGAAACAGTATTCGTATTCGGCATCAAACAACTCCGGCTTATACAGAATCACCGTCCGGAGCAACTCCGGCGAAAAACACCGACGTAATCCTTCCAAATATCCATGCAACTGCATCGGCCTGTTTTTCGTAAATACGATGTTTGTAATCTTTTTCTGCATGCCTATCTGTCCAGTGAATTATCCGCCATGATCTGCCGGAATTGTTCGGAATTCATAATTTTATCCAACAGGCGACGGGTTTTACGTAACGTTCGGTTTCGTAGATTATATTCATCTGCGTTGATGACCTGCGTCGCATGGGCCAGATGCCACAGATACCGCTTCATCACCCGGTCCGGCAATTCTACAGTGGGATATCCCCTGTCGGCAAGCTCAAAATACAGCTTTTTACCAACGGTCAAGCCTTTATCACGGTCCATCAAAAACGATAGGCTTTCCTTTTTCAAAATCTCCGTGCGGTAAATACTGCACACCGTTCGGTTATAATACCGGTACATCCCAATGGGGTCGGGCGTACGCGACAGCTTGCGTTTAAAAGTCTTAAAATCCGTCAATTTCTTAAGCCACACGCTCCACATCGGAGTCAATTCACATTTGCCCCCACCGACACAGGCTAATTTGGGATTGTCCTTAGAATGCCGCATCAACTCACCGAGCCAGCCTTGTTTATGAACAAATGTGTCGGAGTGCATCGCCATAAAATACTCCGTATCGCAAAGCCCCAGCCCTATATCCAACGCCGCAGCATGGGCATATCCTCCGGATGAATCTGTGGTCTTGTCTCTTCGCTCGACAAGCTGTATCCAGTCAAGGGTTTTAAGATACTCGGTTGATTCATCTTGCGAGTCATTATCGATAACCAGAACTCTGTAAGGGTAATCGGTGTATTTGCGAATACTACGCAGACAAAGACGTGTCAAATCCAGCGTCTTATAATTCACCACACAGATTGTTACCGTGCCCTTTTCCATGGACAAACAAAGCTCCCTGGCTACTGATTCGCACCCATCAGTTGGGTTTCATAGAGACGTTGATAGACATTGCTCGAAGTCATCAGCTCTTCATGTTTGCCCTGGGCAACGATTCGACCTTCATCAATCACGACAATACGATCGGCAGAAATAACCGTGCTGAACCGATGTGCAATCAGGAAACACGTGCGGCCTTTCATGATATCCCCGAGAGCCACATGAATCTTAGACTCGCTTTCGGCGTCGATTTGACTCATGGCCTCATCGAAAATTAAAATCTTCGGATTCTTCAGGATTGCCCGTGCAATAATGATACGCTGGAGTTGGCCGCCGCTGAAACCAGAGCTGTTTTCACCAATCACCGTTTCATACCCTTCGGGCAACGGTTCGATGAACTCATGAGCGTAGGCTTTTTGAGCCGCATGGATAATCTCTTCCATAGAGGCGTCGGGTTTGCCATAAGCGATATTGTGGGCAATCGTATCATGAAATGTTACTGTGTTCTGTGTTACCATGCTGATCTGTGCACGCAAACTATTTAAGGTCGCTCGGTGAATATCCTGACCATCGATTAGAATCTGTCCGCTGTCGGGGTCATAAAATCGCGGAAGAAGATTGATGAGGGTTGATTTGCCGGAACCATTCGGACCGACGACAGCGACCGTCTGGCCGGCAGGAACAGTCAAATCAATGCCCCTCAAAGCAGGCTGCGCTGCATCGGGATAGGTAAAGATAATATCTTTAAATTCAATTTTTTCCTTCAAAAGCTCTAATTCAAATGCATCCGGTTCTTCGGGCTCACGCGGTTCGTCCACCACGGCAAAAACACGCTCAGCGGCGGCATTGGCCTGTTGGACATGGTTCCAGACATCACTGACCTTGCGAACGGATTCTGCCGCCACACCCAACAAAGCGATCAGCACAAAAAATTCAGGTGCGTCGATACCGGAATATTTATCACTGACCCACGCCGCCCCAACAAGAATCGCCCCGGCCATAGCTAACATCCCCATTACATCCAAAAGTGGGTTGGTACTGGCCTCGATTTTCGCGATTTTGAGATTCTGTCTGAGTAATGCCCTGTTGACCTGCTGATAATGTTCGATCTCATGCTCCTGCCGATTGTATACTTTTACAACGCGCAGGGCATTCATCGCCCCCTGAATTCGTCCCAGTATTTGCGCTGTTACCATCAGCGACTTTTTCGTTGCTCTTTTTATCTTTTTCCCCAAGATGGCAAATAACCCAATCACAAACGGGGCCGAAAGTAGAAAGATAAGTGTTAACTGCCAACTCATATAAAACGCAACAGAAAGAGCCATAATCGCATTGAACGGTTCTCGAATGGTTTTACCCAGAAGGATCTTGATGCCCTTGCAACTCATGGACACATCACCCAATATCCGGCTGGTTGTATCACTTGTTCCACGAGCGGCAAAAAAACCAACCGACATATACATCACATGACGGAACACATCCTCCCGAATACGGGTAACGGTAATTTGTACGATCTTTTCGGCCAGGAAAGATTGATAGAAACGAGCCATACAGCGAAAAATTGTGATTATTGTTAACATAATCACAATGATGGAAACCGCACGCAACTTCATTTCATCAGTTTCTCTACCACGCGGCATAAAACTTACCGGCCATTGTGCCCAGTCAATATAAAACGGCTTAGGCGGAGCATTGGCACTGATTGGTGTCAATTGTCCATCGGCTCGCTGCACGGTAATTTCTATGGGTTGCTCACCGGCCTGTGTCGCCAGCAACTCCAGCATCTTCACCGATGAAACCGCTGATTCTGAAACATCAGGAATGGTTATACCAACGATCTTATCATCTACCTGCAGGCCGTTATCATACGCCCATCCTTTATCGCCCACATGCACTAACGATAGCTGTCGGCTCATGGCTTCTGAAGAGCTAACGCGAAAGTCCATGCCGTATCGATAATCGCATATTTTGCGATCCACATAACCGTGCAGACCTTCCTGACCCATCATCACTTTCAACACGGGAATCAGTGTGACCATGCTGACCGACAGCATGGTGGCCATCAGCATCGACCAGAACACCACAGCGATAATTCGCGGCCATTGACACCATACATAAGCCCATACACGTTTAAACGCGGTTAAATCCGTTGTTTTTGTCATAAATCCTTTATCTCCGGCTTGTTAAAAGGGTCAAAGCCTAACCGATAACACCAGTCAGGTCAAGGGCTATTTCGCCCCCGCATACCAGACTACCGACCGGAGTACATCGCTTCATAATATTGTTGATATTGACCCGAAACAACATGATTTAGCCAATCGGTGTTTTCCAGGTACCAGTCAATCGTTTTGAGGATACCCTCTTCAAACGTCACCGTCGGTTTCCAGTCGAGTTCGTTCATGATTTTCGATGAATCGATCGCGTATCGGCGGTCATGGCCGGGGCGGTCCTTGACATAATTAATGAGTGATTCCGGTTTGCCCAGACGCTCCAGGATCAGCCGAACCACTTCGAGATTGGTCTTTTCGTTGTTACCGCCGATATTATAAACCGTCCCGGGCTTAGTTTCAGTCAGAACCTTCCAGATCGCCGTGCAATGGTCATACACATACAGCCAATCGCGAACATACAAACCGTCGCCATACATCGGCAGTGACTTGTCATTCAGTGCATTATTTATCATCAACGGGATCATCTTTTCCGGGAACTGGTATTGGCCGTAATTATTGGAACATCGTGTGATGTTGTATGGTAGTCCCCAACTATGACCAAATGCCGCAACCAGCATATCGGCAGAAGCTTTGCTGGCAGAATACGGTGAATTGGGACCCAGTGGTGTACTCTCCGTAAAAAAGCCTTCCTCACCCAGCGAACCATAAACTTCATCCGTAGAGACCTGTAAAAAACGTTGCAGCTTTTTATCCAATGCGATCTTCAGCAGTGTCAGTGTTCCTTTGACATTGGTTTCAATAAAGATGCCCGGTTCGACCAGAGACCTGTCTACATGGCTTTCGGCCGCAAAGTTGACAATCGCCTCAATTTTGTGTTCATCGATGAGTCCGGCAACCAAGTCCGCATCACAAATATCCCCCCTCACAAAAACATGGTTAGGATTATCCGTATAGCCTTTCAGGTTTTCAAGATTGCCGGCATACGTCAATACATCCAGATTTAACACAAGCGTATCGGGGTGTTCTTCCAGTACCATACGCACGAAGTTAGCGCCGATAAAACCCGCTCCGCCGGTGACAAGTATCCGTTTCATAATGTCTCCAAATATGATTTCAACATGTCCTGCCAGCTTGGGATTTTTCGCCCAAGCAGACGTTCTATTTTTTTACAACAAAATCGGCTGTTCAGCGGTCGCTTGGCAGCCGTTTTAAAGTCAGATGTTTTACAAATATTGACCGGTGTTTTGATCCCCAGTGTGTCAAACAAAAAACGGGTCATTTCATAGCGGCTGACATAGCCGGTGGCCGCAAAGTGAAAAAGCCCCTTTGGAAATGTTTCTTTTTCCAGACAGTCACAAATGGCCTTGGCCACTTCCAACGTATGTGTCGGCGACCCAATCTGGTCATCGACAACTTGAAGTGAGTCTCTTGTTTTGGCGGCGTTGAGAATCTTCGTGATAAAATTAACACCGTTCTCACCGTATGTCCACTGGACACGCATAATGCAAGATTCGCAACCGGATTCGACAAGTAATCGTTCACCCAAAAGCTTAGACTGGCCATAGGCACTGAGAGGGTTGGTTGCATCCGTCTCGATATAAGGCTCCTGCTTGGCACCATCAAACACAAAATCCGTACCGATATGCAACACGGGAATCTTTGCCGCATTGGCAATCCGGCCTAATTGCCCGACCGCATGCCCATTTATCATCTCAGCTAAATCCGGCTCACTTTCAGCTTTTTCTACATTTGTATAAGCCGCACAATTGACAATCACATCGCTATGAGCCGCTATTACTTCAACCTGTTGTTTATCTGTGATGTCAAACTCCGGCAAATCATATACTTCCGTTGTATAACCGCGAGATTCAGCAACCTGTGACAAATTGCTGCCAAGCATTCCCTTACCGCCCAAAATAGCCACCGTGCCAAACGCCATCTATTGCGCCCCTTCATAAACAGGGAGCTTATCCTTGGGAATATCTTTCAAACGGGGATTTGTCAAGTCCTTTGACGACAGAATCGGCTCCTGAATCAGCCAGTCGATACCCACATCCGGGTCATTCCAAAGTACGCCGCCTTCCGTTTGAGGATTGTAGAAATCCGTACACTTATATGAAAACAGTGCCATCTCACTAAGCACACAAAAACCATGTGCAAAACCAACCGGCACATAAAATTGACGATGGTTTTCACCCGAGAGCAGGCATGTAACAGCTTTGCCGAATGTCGGACTCCCCAGGCGGATATCCACCGCCACGTCCAGCACCTCGCCTTTTAGCACCTGCACGAGTTTCCCCTGTCCTTGCGGATGTTGATAATGCAGGCCGCGTAACACACCTTTACTGGAAGAAGAAACATTATCCTGGACAAACATCGCATTAATTCCCGCTTCTACATACCGATCCCGACTCCATGTTTCCATAAAGAAGCCGCGTACATCCCCAAAAACTTTCGGCTCAAGAATCAAAACGCCCTCAACATCCGTCTGTATCACATTCATGGACGCTGCCCTTTCACAAGACGAATCAGATAGTCGCCATAATGATTCTTTTTTAACGGTTCCGCCATTTTCAAGACCTGCTCGGCCGTAATCCAGCCAAGGCGATAAGCAATCTCTTCCGGACAGGAAATCATTAATCCCTGCCGCTGCTGAACGGTCTGAACAAAATTAGCCGCCTGCAGCATCGAATCATGTGTGCCCGTATCCAGCCAGGCAATGCCGCGGCTGAGAAGCTGTACTTTCAGGTTGCCCTTCTGCAGATAGGCTTTATTGACATCTGTAATTTCCAATTCGCCTCTTGGTGAGGGTTTGATCTGAGAAGCAATATCGACGATCTGTGAGTCGTAAAAATACAGCCCCACCGCCGCATAGTTGGACTTTGGATCAGCCGGTTTTTCTTCAATGCTGAGCACGGTACCTGCCTTGTCAAACTCGATAACACCATAACGCTCCGGGTCGCTGACATAGTATCCAAAAATAGTAGCGGCTTCTTCATCCGTCATCGCCTGCTTCAGAGCCGTCATCAGACCGTACCCGTAGAAAATATTGTCGCCGAGGATAAGGCAGGCAGGCGAACCGTTCAGGAATTCCCTGCCAATGATGAACGCCTGGGCCAATCCTTCGGGCTTCGGCTGTTCGGCATACTCAAATGTGATACCCCACTGAGAACCGTCGCCGAGCAGATTGCGAAACTGCGGCAAATCATACGGTGTGGAAATCACCAATATCTCACGAATTCCGGCCAGCATCAAAACGCTTAGCGGATAAAAGATCATCGGCTTATCATACACCGGTAACATCTGCTTGCTGACCGCCTGCGTCACCGGATACAGCCGGGTACCGCTGCCGCCGGCTAAAATAATCCCTTTTCGAGCCATAAATACCTTTCCTGAACATTGAAATTTAAGAGGCGGATTATACCGAAAAACAGCACGTGTGTCAACGCAAGCTCAGAAAAATCGAAGGGTTAGCGTATTTCAGACCGGTTTTCAAAAAATTACGGAGAATATAGAAAAAGCCGGGGATTGAAGCTAATACCCGGCCTTAAGAGTATCATGACATGTTAATCCATTTCGATAATTATGTGCCGTATAGCCAGTTTCCAGCTAGTATGGAAAAATCAACCAAATCATATGGGTCCAACCAGCTATCACTGTCTGCAAGCATAATGAGATCGGCCAGATCCACCTGTCCATCCCCGTTCAGGTCGCCATCGACAGGTGGATCAATTCCGTACATCCATTGTCTGGCAAACTTGGCAAATACCGGCAAATCATTGTCGACCAACCAGCTATCGGTGTCTACAAACATAATGAGATCGGCCACATCCACCAGTTCATCCTCATTCAGGTCACCGCCAATCGGGAAGATTTCATAAGCACCGACATCAACTCGATCATAAAGAACGCGATTAAAACCGCTGATATCCTGTTGGCCTGCATAGTCACCGGCCGGATCACCTGCATTGATGCACACGGAAAATGCGTCCAAATAGAAGTTTAAACCGTCGGGGTCAATAAAATTCGGATCATCGCTGAGATTATTATCTCCCGCACCTGTCCAACCGTCTTTTATAACACTATAGCTCACTATGGGTGAACTCGTGGACGAATGAATCTCATTGCCGCTGTTGGTTGCAGAATCGCCCCACATAATGCAGTTGACTACGCTCGGAGTACTATCTTGATAACAATGGATCGCGCCTCCTTGAGTTGACGTGTTTTGGCTGAATGTGCAATTCGTTATCGTTGGATTACACCTTGGCTCCGAAGGAGTATTTGAATAACAAGAAATCCCACCACCACGGTAAGCTTTATTACCGCTGAATACACAGCTAGTCACGATTGCATCACTATCATAAAGGCCGATCCCTCCGCCATACCCTTTACGAGGGTCGTATTCTTCTCCGTCGTCCCCATTGCCGATAAACGTACAACCGGAGATCGTTGGCTGACCTAAGTAAGAAAAGAACCCGCCTCCGATGCTGCCGCTACCGGTGAATGTATTATCACTGAACACGCAGTTTTTTATGATTGGAGAAGTGTTATAGCAATTAATGCCCCCTCCAAACCCGCTGGTCTTGCCGTTTTGGATCGTAAAGCCTGCGATTACCGTATCGGCCGTCTCGCCATTATTACAGGTTATAACACTACCCGAAGCACCACCGTCAATAACGGTCGCAGCAACAACGGTTAAATCGTTCGGGTCCGTACCGGTCAACGTTACCAACTTCCCGTTAAGGTTAAGGTTCTCGGAATAAAAACCTTCGGCTACGATAATTTCATCATAGTTTAAAGAGTTGTTTATGGCAGTCTGAATCGCAGTGTATGCATCAGCCCAACTGGTTCCGTCTCCTCCGGGTGCCGCCGAATCATCGACATAGATTGTGTTTGCTGAAATAGAAGATGAAATAAATATCAAAAATAATGCCAAAACAGAAAAACGCGCAAGAGCCATGACCCTTCTCCTAAAAAATTATCTCCTGTCATCGATTGAAACTATACAACCCATTTGGGAAATATTATATCCACAAAATGATCACATGTCAACTCTTTTTTGTGTTTTTATGGGACGCCGACGATTTGGTCAGAACTGCTTCAGGAAGCGAATATCGTTTTCAAAGAGATTCCGGATGTCGGTAATCCCGTACTTTTTCATGGCCAGCCGTTCGATCCCGAAACCGAAGGCCCATCCGGTGTATTTTTCGCTGTCGATGCCGACGGCGTCAAAAACATTCGGATCCACCATGCCGCAGCCGCCGATCTCCATCCAGTTTTCATTGCCGGACTTATCCACCCAGAGGATATCCACCTCACAACTTGGCTCCGTGAACGGGAAAAAACTCGGGCGAAAACGCCATTTCGTATCGGCCCCAAAAAACGTATGGATGAACTGGTTGACGCTGCTTTTCAGATCCACCATCGTAATGCCTTCATCGACGACCAATGCTTCAAGCTGATGGAACATGAACATGTGTGTCGCATCCACCGTATCCGGTCGGTACACGCGCCCGGGTGCAACAACACGGATCGGGGGTTTTTGATTTTCCATGACACGAATTTGAATTGTTGAAGTCTGGCTTCGCAACAGAATGGAATCATCGAGATAAAAATTATCAATGGGATCACGTGCCGGATGTTCCGGCGGGATATTCAAGGCAACAAAATTATGCCACTCGTCTTCAACTTCCGGGCCATAGGCAATATCAAACCCCATTCGTCCGAAGATATCCAGCAGTTCTGTGATCGTCTGTGAAATAATATGCGACTTGCCCTGCTGGACGGGTTTTCCCGGCAGCGTCACATCCACCACCGGTGAAGTCTGCTTTTGTGAGGACCCCAGTGAATCTTTCAGTGCATCAAAGGCCGCAGTAATTTCCTGTTTGATCTGGTTAGCCAGTTGCCCACCGGCTTTTTTTTGCTCTTTGGGCAAGGTTCCGATCAGGCTGAGCATGCCGGTCACCTCACCCTTGCGTCCGAGATACTTGATACGAAATGCCTCAAGAGACTCGGCATCTATAATCGTCTCCAACTCGGCCCGGGCCCGGTCACCAATCTGTGTGAACTGCTCCAGCATCTTCCTTTGTCCGTTAACGAAATCAAACAGGCGGTATTAAAATTGCTTCGTGTTACGCCAGTGCGGCTTTCGCTTGTTCAACAATTGCGTCAAAAGCAGCCTCGTCAGCAATTGCGATCTCGCTGAGCATCTTGCGATTCAGTTCGATTCCGGCTTTCTTCAAACCGTTAATAAACTGACTGTAACGTATGTCTCGCAGTTGACAGGCCGCACTTAAGCGAATAATCCAGAGGCCGCGATAATCACGTTTCTTTAATTTGCGGCCGACACGTGCATTGACGGCAGCACGGGTTCGAGCCTCCTTGGCAAGGCGGATTTGGGTGCGCGTTGCACCACGATAACCTTTGACTTCCTTCAGGATCCTTTTTTTCGCCTGACGGGCAGCAGCCCCTTTTCGTACTCTTGGCATACCAGCTTTCCTTTCATTTGACGAAGCATACAGGTCGCTGCGGCAGCTGATGGAGCCGGGAAGCGACGCTCTTTAGTGTGTGCTTACTGATTTAATAATGTCTTGATCTTACGAGCAACTTTACCGGTGACCAAAGCAGTCTTTCCCATTTCACGGCACTTCTTGCCGCTTGTACCGCTCATCAGATGGCTGCCGTTGCACTTGGGACGTTTGACTTTCCCGGTACCGGTCACTTTTACGCGTTTTCTCAGACCCTTATGGGTTTTCTGCTTAGGCATTTAACTTATTCCTATCAATGACTTTATAGACACTCTACGTACATATCCCGATTAAGAGACCCGATACGATAATCGTTAGGGGCGTTTTTGTCAACCGGAAATTTGTGTTTTTTGGTTTTTGGGAAATAATCGATGAAATTCGACCTAATTAATTAGGTTTTCAACGGTCCCATGACCATTGTGATCCGTCGGCCCAGTTTTTGAGCGGCGCGTTCAAGTTTTCCTTTTTCCTGCAGGGTTTCGGTTATTTCGTTCATGATCTCGAAACCATGTTCCACATGCATCATTTCGCGGCCGCGGAAAAGCATGGTAAACTGAACTTTATGACCTTTTTCAAGAAACTTGACAGCATGCTCCACCTTGATGTCCCGATCATGATCATCTATCTTGGGACGCAGCCGAATCTCCTTTAAAACAACCGTATGCTGCTTTTTCTGGCTCAGCTTGACTTTTCGCTTCTGTTCGTAGAGATATTTGCCGTAATCCATGATCCGGCATACCGGCGGTTCTGAAGTCGGCGCGACCTCTACAAGGTCAAGCCCCAATTCCCGGGCTCTTTCAAAGGCTTCTCTGGTATCAACGATTCCCGCCTGCTCGTTATTTTCGTCGATCAAGCGAATCGGGCATTTGTGAATACGATCGTTAATCCGTAAATTATCTTTGCTAATGGCTCATTACCTTTCAAAAAATATTGTTTTCTAATATACGGTTCCTGTCAGACCATCAACGCTCATTTAGAGCGATAAGTCCAGACATTTATCGGCATTTTTCCTTAGGGCGGTTGAGATAAATTCATCCAACGACAAGGTTTGCGTTTCCTGACTCTGGCGAATCCGAACATTGACCGCCCTGTCAGCGGCCTCTTTGGGGCCGACCACCAGCATATACGGGATCCTGTCCGCATGGGCCCGGGCGATCTTGGCTCCGATCTTATCATTGGAGGCATCGACCGTTACGCTCAGGGCCGCCATCTTAATCGCCGCCTTGACCTCTTCGGCGAAATCATTTGTTTTTTCACTGATCGGCAATATCCGCACCTGTTCCGGGGAAAGCCAAAGCGGCATATTCCCGCCGTAATGCTCAATCAGTATCCCCAAAAACCGCTCCAGTGACCCTAAAATCGCCCGATGGATCATCACGGGGGTCTTTTCCGTATTGTCCTGAGCGGTATATACCAGTTCAAACCGCTGCGGCATGGAGAAATCCAACTGGATCGTTCCCAACTGCCACGACCGGTTCAAACAATCATTGATATGGAAATCGATCTTCGGCCCGTAAAACGCCCCATCGCCCTCATTAATTTGGTAATCCATGCCCTTGTGGTCCAGCGCCCCCTTTAACGCATTGGTTGCCGTTTCCCAAATCTCATCGGAACCGATATGCTTTTCCGGTTTGGTGGACAGCTCAACATGGTAATCGGTAAACCCGAATGTCGCGTACATTTCCTGCACCAGGTCAATTACGCCGACGATCTCGCTTTCAATTTGCTCCGGCGTACAGAAAATATGGGCATCGTCCTGTGTAAACTGACGCACCCGCACCAGCCCGTGCATCTGACCGCTGGCTTCATAGCGATGCACCAGCCCCAGCTCAGCCACACGCATCGGCAGTTCACGATACGAATGCTTGTTGCTGTTATAAACCAGTAGCCCACCGGGACAGTTCATCGGCTTGACCGCATAGGTCATCTCGTCCACAGTAGTGAAGTACATATTCTCTTTATAGTTCTCATAATGGCCGCTCTTGTGCCACAGCGACTCGTTAAGCATGATGGGTGTCTTGATTTCCTCATACTCGTACCGGCGATGCACATCCCGCCAGAAATCGATAATACCGTTCCAGATACGCATCCCCTTCGGATGCAGGAAAGCAAACCCCGGCCCCTCATCGTGAAAGCTGAACAGGTCCATCTGTTTGCCGAGCAGCCGGTGGTCGCGTTTTTTCGCTTCCTCTATCCGGAACAGGTAATCGGCCAGTTCTTTCTTATCACGCCATGCCGTGCCGTACACACGCTGCAGCATCTTCTGCGACGCATCGCCGTGCCAGTAAGCGCCTGCAACGGACATCACTTTAAAGCCCTTACCGTCAATCATTTTGGTACGCGGCACATGCGGCCCGCGGCATAAATCCTCAAATCCATCCGCGCCATGCTTGTAAAAGCTCAGCACCTCGCCGGTGGCATTGGCAATATTATCCAGCTTGTACATGTCGCCGGCCATCTTCGCTTCCGCCTCGGTGCGTGTCATCTCAATGCGTTCAAAGGGCGTATCAGCCTTGATGACTTCCTTCATCTTCTGTTCGATGCGGGAGAAATCTTCCGGCCGGATCGGCGTGTCCAGATCGATGTCGTAGTAGAAGCCATCCGTCACGGTCGGCCCGTAAACAAGCTTCGCCTCCGGCCAAATCGAACAGATCGCCTCGGCCATGACATGCGCACAGCTGTGTCGGATGATCTCTAATCCCAAGTCGTCTTTGGCGGTAATGATGACCACGTCCACATCACCAGTGATGGGAGTGGAAAGATCTGTTAGTTGACCGTTGATTTTGGCCGCTATCGCAACCCGCGCCAGCCCCGGCCCGATCTGAGCCGCCAAATCCGCCACGCTCGCCCCGTCAGCCACTTCAAGAATGCTTCCGTCAGGAAGTTTTGCTTTTGCCATGAATTCGTCCAGTACCTCAAATAAATCACGTAACCCCGGTGTCAGACCGGCTTAATAATAATGTAACGCCGGCATCCTGCCGGCAGTTTTTATCCAAAAAACGCACATTTTTCTCTAAAAATAGAGCCTATAGTCTAAGGAACTGCAAATGAAATGTCAAGACCCAATCAATACACAATCGAAATTCCCCAAGTTTAACCTCCGCTTCTTGAAGCGGAGGGTGTATTATCATTCCCCCCACAGCCAGTTGTTCAGGAAAATAGACAAATCGTTCGGGTCGACAATGTTATTCAGGTCGAAATCGCTGTCCAGCAGAACGCGTTCATCCAGCCAGTCATCCGACCACAGCGACCAATCGCCTAAATCAACCGCATCATCGTGATTCAGGTCCGCCGGATTACCAACCGGATTAAGCGACATGCTCGCCTGCGGCGTGCCGCCGTAGGCGCCCATATTGATTCGGCCCCCATGCGGCCACAGTTCATCCTGCCACCCCATATCATTCGGGTCGCCCGCATCAATACAAGGACTGGTAACGTCATCAACCACCCAAGCCCCAAACACCCGCGGCTGGAGATAATCTTCACAGAACAAGAGAAAATCATCCAAATCAATTATGTCATCCCCATATAAATTACATGGTATCTGTAAATACCAGTCTCTTATAAGCCCCCAATTCTGAGCTAATTCTGTAAAATCAATCAAATCCACCCGCTTATCCAGATTAAAATCAGCCCTGGCGAATCCATCCCAAACAAATCGCCCCGCCTTGCTCTTGAGATGCAAGTCACCATAATCATTATTATATAATGGGCTATAATCCATCATTGATGTTCCGGGAATTGATATCGGAAACCACCCATCCCCGCCGTCATTCGGCTCTCTCGCAAACACCGGATCAGTATCGATATTCCCCGGCCCCCAGGTTAATGTATTTGGATCAACCAGATTCGGATCGGGAAGAATCCCATTTTGTAAATAATTACCAAAAGAAGAATAATCCGGGAATATCAAAATACTGCCTTCACTATCTTCGATGTCACTATATGAGATAGTTACGCGGGAATTGAGCGGATTATTAAAGTCACCGCTGTTGTTTTGGATGGTAACCTGTTTATTATCACTTCCCTGGTTGCCCCAGATAATTGAATTTTCCAGTAATACATCGGATTCTCGAATAAATAACCCAGCTCCCGTTGGAACATAAGGATAAAATTCATCAATATTGAACAGACAATAAGCAATCGTCGTGTTTACGATGTCCGCGTGTCCATTTCGAATCATAATCGCAGACATTTGGTCATAAGGATATGAAACACATTTAAGGCTGAACAGGCAATTTTCGATTATCGTATTACCGGTGGTATTACGGTTATTGTAAATTCTTATGCCGCCGCCCCCCTGCCTGGTCATTTGCACTCCAACAAACGTGCAATTTTGAATGCAGGGATTGCCTTGATTGACGTAAATAGGGTAGCCGCTGTCACCATAAGGTATTAAAGAACCTGACCAAACGCAATTTTTAATGACCGGACTGCTGTTATAACAGTATATATACCCATTTATAGTTAATCCGTCTAATACGGCATCCCGCCCTTCCTGTTTATCGAAATAGAACCTGCCGGTTACTATGGTAGAGCCCACGATTTCCGGATTATCCGGCTCGATACTTCTCACCGTGACAGCTTTGCCCTGATAGCGGATTTCGTCATAATAATAATTTTCTGATGGATACCAACCCGGATGCACAATCACATGGTCCCCATCCACCGCCGCGTTGATAGCTGTCTGAATCGTGGGATATTCGATCGGCACATGCCGTTCGCCGTCGCGATACACATGCAGCGACACCGGCACCGTTACGGGTGAGTTGGAAGCGTTTTCATCCGTAATTGTTAACTGGCAATCGTAATACCCAATTTCCAATGCCGTCGTATCTACCGTTAGCATAACTTCATTCGGTCCGGCAGCACACTGTCCGCTTACAGGTAAAACAGAAAGCCACTCACAATCCTCAGCGATGTTCCAGTTCAAGGTATCATATCCATTGTTAGAAATCTCCAGCACCTGCGTTAATACATTCGGATCATCCACATCACACTCAAAATCAAGCGACGCGGGCGAAAACCCAATTTCCGGCCGCAAAACATCCAACGACACCGTTACCACCTGCGGACTGTTGCTCGCATTCGGTGCTTCGACCGTCAACTGGCAGTTATAGGTGCCATATTCCATATTACTTTGGTCGATATTGAGCATCACGTCCGCACTGCCTGTTGTTATTACACCCAAATCCGGTTCGATCTGCATCCAGTTACAATTCGGCGTAATGCTCCAATTCAATGTCCCTCCGCCTGTATTCGATATTGTCAAAACTTGTGGTTCGGGGTTCAACGTTTCCTTGCTTGCGGTAAAGTTGTAATTATTTTGGCTGATACTAAGAGAAGGTCCTGTGATAGTCAGGTACACATCAATCATTTTTGGGTTGTTCATAGCATTGGGGTCGGAAATCGTAATTTGACCGAAATACTGACCCGCCGTCAAACTACCGATATCCGGCGTAATGCTGATAGTGGCAGTTTGTTCCCAGTTGACACTGCCGCTTGCCGGGATAGTTTGCAGCCAACTGGTATTCGAACTGGCTGTCCAGTTAAGATTCGATCGGCCTAAATTATAGAAAGTAATCGTTTGTGGTACTGGATTATTTCTTGCCTCCATCGCTGTAAAGTTGAGATTACTGACAGACATCAAAATGAAAGGTTCTTCCGTAGAAAATTCATCCGCTCCCATATCAACTCTTGTTCCAACTATTCTCAAGTTTCCATCAATGTCGACTTCATTGACATCCGCAATAGTATTTGGATCACCTGCATTGATACAGGGAGAATCTGCCGAAAGGCTGTAGCCATTACTCTGAAATAACGGATCAAGATCGATATTTCCAGTTCCTCCGCATCCACCCTGAATATTACTATAAGTAGCGTTATTACCCCAACCAGAAAGCTGCTGTTGCGAATTATTCCAAATAATGGAATTACGGATTATTGAGTTACAACCTGTGTAGGAATGAATACCGCCGCCATCAGCTCCTGCATTATTACTTGTTATCGTGCAATTCTCAATAATGGTATTGCTCCATGCACAGTAAAATGCACCACCATAATGCTCTCCGTTATTTCCCGCTATAAAAGAATTTTTAATAGTAAGATTGTCATTCCAACAGTAGATTCCCCCACCTTCGTTTGCACTATTATTTATTATATGACAATTTTTGACCATTGTATTACTATTGTTACAATAGATCCCACCACCATAACCAGATGCGCTATTATACCCGACATTATTCTTTATTGTACAGTTCTTTATGATAGGACTACCAAGAACGCAATAAACCCCACCACCTGAAGGGGATCTATTCTCTGTAATTATACAATTTTGGATAGTTGGACTGCTGCTATGACAACGGATTCCACCGCCATGATTGGCCCATACATAACCATTTATAATGGTAAAGTTCTCGACTACAGAATTTACGTCTTCTCCCGAAACAAACATGAATCCTTGATGGAAATTCTCCCAGCTTCCCTGGCAGTCAATCACAACCAGACTGGGATCGGTAACATTGCCTCGAACAGTTATGGCTTTGCCCAGAAAATCAATATCCCGGTTTCCAGTCCCCGTATAGGTTCCATCTTCAACTTGAACGGTATCCCCATCTTCAGCAATATCGATCGCCGCCTGAATTGTCGGAACATATCCTGTCCCATCAGCTTTGACGATAATGGTACTAATATAGGAAGCAATAAAGTCTTGCTCTGGGGCATCAGCGATTAAATTGCTATAAGCATAATTTTCCGGTGTGATGTCACACTTTATTTTATTGGCCGACACTTGTCCCGACCAACTATACGGCACTATAACTTCAAAAAAACCACTTGCATCGGTCGTATCGGACCCGCCACCGTTATTGGCCGCTACAGCTACACCTTCTACCGGCGTTCCGTCTTCTTCGGTAATGGTACCACTTATTGTTGGTTGGTATGGCGTAAAATCCTGGCCTGTCAAATCTGTGGTTACGTTTGTAAAGCTTCTCGGAGACTCTATAAAATCATATCCTGATAGAGTCGCTTCAACCGCCCCGCTCCAGCCGTAAGGCACAGTCACACTATACCCCGGTGTGGATACCACACTGCCGACACCGCTGACAGTCACTGTCGCCCCGGCAACACCGGTGTAACCGGAAATGGTTGGCTGATAAGGGGTAAAATCCTGACCCGTTTGATTGGCGGTTACATTCGTAAAACTTCTCGGCGATTCTGAAAAATAATAGCCCGCCAAACTCACCTCAATCGTACCGCTCCAACCGTAAGGAACAGTTACACTGTAAGATGGCGTTGAAATGACACTGCCCACACCGCTAACCGTCACCGTCGCTCCGGCAACACCCGTTGATCCGGAGATGGTTGGCTGGAAACCGCTAAAGTCCTGATTGGCTTCATCGGCTACAACATTGGAATAGTTCTTATCTGTGAAATGATAACCCGAAAGCGTTGCCGAAACCGCCCCGCTCCACTCATACGGTACAACAATCTCATAATAGCCGCTCGCATCCGTCGTATCCGACCTGCCGCCGTTATCGGCTGTGACATTCGCCCCGGCCAGCGGCGTGCCGTCGGACTTTCGCACATATCCGCTGATCGTCGGCTGCCATGCGGTATAATCCTGATTCGGAATATCGGCACTCACATTATCATAATAATTCGACCCCGGCGTCATCAGCCACCCCGCCTTACTGACGGTCACCGTCCCGCTCCAGTGTTTCTGCACCACAATCGAATATGTCCCATCCGCGCCTGTTATCGTTGATGGACCGCCATTGTCAGCAACCACGTCCACACCGCCCAACCCCGTTCCCGCACCGTCAGCCACAACCCCGCTGATGACATGGGTTGACGCCGCCGTCGCAAACGAAGAAAGACAGACAAACAGACACACAGCGGAAATGCTCAATATCGCAGTTTTTTCCCTCATTCTCCTAAAAACCTCCTTTTCGGCCTTCTACACCATCCAATTAAGGACTCTTTCAAGCCTCTATAATACCAAACCCCACCCCCAAAAATCAACCAAAATCCTCCAATGTCCCTGCTCTAAATGAGAAATGCGGCCTAACTATCGAACTGAGGTTGGTGTTGGGTGCGTTTGGCTAAGTCGATGAAAGGCTCACCTTCGCTGACCTCTATGGTTAGATCCGACAGGTCGATGCCCGGCGCATTGCGTACGCGCATGCCGGTTTGGGCTGTGATCTTCACGTTCTTGAAGATAATGTTCTGCAGAGGACTTTCGTCCAGACCCTGAAGCAGGCCGGCACGCTCTCCGGAACCAACAACATCCATGACCCTGATGTTTTTGAATACCGGCACGGCTTCCGGGGGGTAGGTGTCATTGGGCCAACTGCTGGACCCCCAGCGCATGTTAAAAATGATACAGTAAAGCATATCCTGAAAGGTGATGTTCCGAAAGGTAATATCTTCGACCGTCCCTCCGCGGCCCGGCGCAGTCTTGAGACGCAAGCCGTTACGCGCATCCCGCCCTGTACAGTTTTCCACGAGCACATGGCGAATGCCGCCTGCGGTTTCACTGCCCATGGAGACCATGCATCCGGCCGGCCCCAGGGTACAGTCCCGCACGACAATGTATTCGCTGGGACGGTTAACGCGCAGGCCGTCGGCATCGCGTCCGGATTTGACGGAGATACAGTCGTCGTCACAGGCAATGTCACAATTGCGTATCAGTACGTGACGGCAGGAGTCAATGTCAATGCCGTCCGAACTCAAGGCGCCGCGTGGGGCCCGAATGGTAAGATGCTCGGCCCGTACATTCTCGCAGTAGACAAAATGCAGATTCCAAAAAGCGGGATTCTGCAAGGTCAGTTTTTCCACCAATACATCGCGACATTCGTACAAACAGATCAGGCGAGGGCGGGTTTCCAGTTCGTAGCCTTCATAGGTTTCGCCTGCACGACGGGCATTGTAGGCTTTCCACCAGGGTTGTCCGGAGCCGTCAATCGTACCGGTACCGGTCAGGGTCACATCGTGCAGGCCCCGGCCGTTAAGCAGGGCCGCGGCGTATTTACGCTCGGTACCTTCAAAGCGGGTGTCAATTTGGGGATAGTCGTTGACATCGGTTGAGCCTTTGAGGATTGCTCCCGGCTCGAATTGCAGGACCACATGATCGCCTTTGATAAATAGCGCACCGCTCAGGTATGTCCCGGCCGGGAAGAGTACTGTACCGCCACCTCGTTGGGCACAGACGTCCAGGGCACGTTGTAATGCTGCGGTGTCCAGGGTTCGGCCGTCACCGGCGGCGCCGTATGTACGGATATTAATGATGTCGGATGTGAGTACGTCAGGTGTATCGGACACAGCGGACCAAGCCGTAGCACAGCACATAATGCACGCTGTGAGGGTGGGTATACGTTGGATCATGGGTATTACCTCGTTAGCTTTCCTTAGACAGGGGCCAATTAAGAGACTCGGTGCGAGCTGTCTTCAAATACGTTTCGATTTGCTTAATGACCTCCGGGTGTTCGGCGGCGACGTTATTTTGTTCCCCGATATCCCGGGAAAGGTCGTAGAGTTCCAAGGGTTGACCGCGTTTTAGACTGAGGGCCTTCCACTTGCCCCATCGCACAGCCTGCTGGAAACCGCTTTCAAAATATTCCCAATACAGGAAGCGGTCTCCCATATTTTTTTTCTGACCGGTCAGTACGGGCATGACACTGATACCGTCAGTATTGGCAGGTACTTTCGCATGGCCCACATCTGCGACCGTGGCCATGACATCTGCAAAGTACCAGGGCATGTCACTGGTCGTGCCTGGTTTAACCGTACCCGGCCAGCGGGCGATCATGGGCACGCGAATGCCGCCCTCATACAGGTCACGCTTATAACCGCGCAACGGGCCGTTGGAGTCAAAGAAGTTGGAAACTTCGGTCTGAATCTCGCGGGGTTCGGAACGCGGGCCATTGTCCGAACAGAATAGGACGAGCGTATTTTCATCAAGCCCCATGTCTTGGATCGATTGCATCAGTCGCTCGATGTTTTGATCCAGACGGTGGATCATAGCCGCATAAATCTTGCAATGCTGGGGCCAGTTCATGTCTCTGTACGGCCCCAGATCCGGTACTTCCAGGGGGCTGTGCGGATTGTTGTAGGCCAGATACAGGAAGAAAGGGGCTTTCTTGTTCTTCTTTAAAAAGGCAATCGCCTCATCCGTACATAGATCAGTGGTGTAGCGCTGTTGTTGACCATTTGCATTTTCCGGGACATCGACCAATTCTCGATCGATCACGCGCTGTTCCGGATAATACCCGCCTGTACGTGCGGCATTGATGAGCCAACCACTAAATTCGTCGAAGCCGCGGTCCATGGGACCTGCCTTGGGGTCATAGGCGCCTAAGTGCCACTTACCGACAATGCCGGTTCGATAGCCGGCCTGCTGCATGACGTGACCGATCGTGATATCCTCATCGGTCAGGCACACACGCCGCACCTGGCGCGTACCCTTGTAGCCAACAACCCCGCCCACCGGACACATATTGCCGCGCACGCGCGTATGGCCCGTGTGTTGGCCGGTCATGAGCACACTGCGAGACGGCGCGCAGATCGTTGAGCCCGAATAACAGTCTGTAAAACGGATCCCTTCCCGGGCCAGTTTATCGATGTTCGGCGTCGCCATGCGCTGCTGCCCATAGCAGCCCAGGTCACCATAGCCCATGTCGTCGGCCATCACAAAGATGATATTAGGTCGATTTCCTGCCTCATCCGCCTTCGTAAATCTTATGGGCAGGGCCATGACGGCGGTCCCCCAAACCATCTGCTGCAGGAAGCGGCGTCGATCCGAAATATGTGCTGGGTCATGCATGTCAACCTCCATCTATATTTAATATGTACATACAAAAACTATATGCCATGCAGGGTAATCACCCACGCCCTGAAATTCAAGGTCATTTTAGGAGAGATGAATGAAAAAGCACGGTCTGACCTTGTCAGGCCGTGCTTTCTTATTATCTGAACCACTCCTGCCTCGAAAAATTGCCCTTCCAAATCCCCCTTGCCCTTTGAGGGCAATCGAGTATAATGTGTTTTTTATTAAGCAAAAAGACACGACAACAACAATTTAACGAGATATGACACACTATGGATGCGATTGAAAAGGGACGCTACGATTTTAACGCCATCGAGCCTAAATGGCAGAACGTCTGGCAGACAAACAAGACATTTAAAACGCCGGACACCTCGGACAAACCCAAATACTACGTGCTGGACATGTTCCCGTACCCATCCGGGGCGGGCCTGCATGTCGGCCATCCGGAAGGCTACACCGCCAGCGACATCGTCAGCCGCTACAAACGGATGCGGGGCTTTAACGTACTGCACCCGATGGGCTGGGATGCATTCGGCCTGCCCGCCGAGCAATATGCCGTTCAAACCGGCACGCACCCGGCCGTTACCACGCAAAAAAACATCGACAACATGCGCCGCCAGATTCAGTCGCTGGGCTTTTCCTACGACTGGGACCGCGAGGTCAACACCACCGACGTTAACTATGTTAGATGGACACAGTGGATTTTTCTGAAATTCTTCAATAGCTGGTTCGATGATGAGCAGCAAAAGGCACGACCGATTGACGAGTTGCCGATACCGGACGGACTAAACGGCCAGGCAAAAGAAAAATACATCCGGGACCACCGCCTTGCCTATGAATCCGAAGCGCCGGTCAACTGGTGTCCTGCGTTGGGCACGGTACTGGCCAATGAAGAAGTTATCGGCGGCGTGAGCGAACGCGGCGGCCATCCGGTCATCCGCAAACCCATGCGGCAGTGGATGCTCCGCATTACAAAATACACCGAACGCCTGCTGGACGGGCTGGACAAGTTGGACTGGTCACCATCGATCAAAAAACTACAATCTGACTGGATCGGCAAGAGCATTGGCGCCGAAGTCGATTTCAAACTCGACGGCCGCGATGAGGTGATTCGTGTGTTCACGACCCGCCCGGACACATTGTTCGGTGCGACCTATATGGTCATGGCACCGGAACACAATCTCGTCGATGAAATCACAACCGATGAATACAAAGCCAAAGTCGAAGCGTACAAGGAAACCGCGTCGAAGAAAAGCGACATGGACCGCACTGATCTGGCCAAGGACAAATCCGGCCAATTCACCGGGGCCTATGCAATTAATCCGGTCAACGGCGAAAAGATTCCCATCTGGATCAGCGACTATGTGCTCATCAGCTACGGAACCGGTGCCATCATGGCCGTACCTGCGCATGACGAACGCGACTTTGAATTCGCCACGAAGTTTGAGCTGCCGATTATTCAGGTTGTCCAGCCGGAGAATCCCGACGACGCCAAGTTGTGTCAGGAAGGCAAGTTGTGTTTTGCCGGCGATGGAACCGCTATCAACTCCGGCAAGTTTACCGGATTGAAAACACCCGAATTCAAAGAAAAAATCGCCACATGGCTGACCGAAAAGAATCTTGGTAAAAAGGCCGTCAACTATAAATTGCGTGACTGGCTGTTCAGCCGCCAGCGATATTGGGGCGAACCGTTCCCTATTCTGCATACCGAAGACGGCCGGGTGATTGCACTGGATGAAAGCGAATTGCCGCTTCAGTTGCCCGCTCTGGAAGACTACAAGCCGTCCGAATCCGGCGAGCCGCCATTGGCGAAAGCAACCGACTGGGTTAATGTCACACTGCCCGACGGCACGAAGGCCAGACGCGAAACGAATACCATGCCGCAATGGGCCGGAAGCTGCTGGTACTACCTGCGGTATATGGACCCGAAGAACCCCGACGCACCGGTCAATTTTGAAAAGCAGAAATACTGGCTGCCCATTGACCTGTACATCGGCGGCGCCGAACACGCGGTATTGCACCTCTTGTACTCCCGCTTCTGGCACAAACTGCTGTTCGACCTGGGCTACGTCACCACGCAGGAACCGTATCAAAAGCTCATCAATCAGGGTATGATTCTCGGTTCGGACAACCAGAAGATGAGCAAGTCCCGCGGAAACGTTATTAATCCCGACGATGTTGTGAACCAATACGGGGCCGATTCGATGCGGCTGTATGAAATGTTCATGGGGCCTTTGGAAGCGACGAAACCGTGGTCGATGAATGGCGTCGAAGGCGTCCACCGCTTCCTGCAGCGTGTGTGGCGCATGATTATCGATACCGAAACCGGTAACGTGATGGACTGTGTAAAGGAAACGCAAGCCGACGAAGCGACACTGCGTATTTTGCATCAGACGATCAAAAAGGTAACCGAAGACATCGACGGATTCGCGTTTAATACCGCCATCAGCCAGATGATGATTTTTATCAATCATATGAGCAAACAGGAAACGCGCTCCAAAGACGTGATCGAAAAATTCGTACGAATCCTGTCGCCGTTTGCCCCGCATATCGCCGAAGAGCTCTGGCAGAAACTGGGCCACGATGAATCTCTGGCATATCAGCCGTGGCCGGCATTTGATGCGGAGTTGACAAAAGAAAAAGAAATTGAATTGGCCGTGCAGGTACTCGGCAAAATCAAGGACAAGATCACCATCGCCGCTGATGCAAGCGAAGAGCAGATTAAAGCATTGGCACTGGCCAGCGAAAAAGTGCAGGCAGCCATGAACGGCAAGAAGGCCAAAAAAGTAATCGTGATCAAATCACGACTGGTCAATATCGTTGTTTAATGACGTATTTTTGAGAAGAACGAAATCGAAGGGCGTTATTAAAAGGAAACCTATCATGAAGAACCCATACGAATCAGAAACAGGCTGTTGTCCGCGGTTTGATCCTGAACCGTGGGATGAAAAAGAATTTCAATGGCAGGATAAATTGTTTATTAAAGACAGCGTACGGTGCCTTTTTTACATACCGCTGAATTTCGGCAAGGTAATGATTCGCTGTATGGACAAAATCGAGAAGGCGGATGCGTTTACGCCGGAGCCGCCGCTGGGATTGAGCGACCATACGTCGCGGTGGAACATGGACCTTTATCTCGAAGTGACCAAGGAAGTCCCGGACGCCGAAAACGTCAAGCTCAGCGGAACCTATTTGTCAAAGGTTTTTGAGGGTCCGTATAAAGACACGCGAATCTGGTGTCAACAAATGGCCGAATGGGTAAACGCACAAGGCAAGGAAATCAAAAAGCATTTAATGTATTATACAACGTGCCCGAAGTGTGCCAAACATTACGGCAAAAATTATGTTGTGTACTTTGCGCAGGTGTAGTTATTTAAAATAGGCCGTCTATGCCGGTAAAAATTAATCACGAAATAGAAGCAAAAATCAAAGTACCCGCTCTTGGGCCGGTCGCTGACACGCTCAAAGAGCTTGGCGCCGAGCCCCTGCATGAAGCTCGTCAGGTCGATACCTATTTTATGGACCTGCACAAACTGCTGCACAAAAATGACTGCGGCTTGCGAATCCGTCAGGAGACTGTTGGTACTCAACAAACGGCAATGATCACCTTCAAAGGCGCACGAGACAAAGGAAAATACAAATCTCGGCCGGAATACGAGACCGGCATCAGCGATGTGGCTTCTATGGAGAAGATATTTGAGTCCTTGGGTTACACCAAACGCATCACACTCGAAAAAACCCGTTCGGTCTGGCAACTCGATTGCTGTTGCGTCTGCCTGGATGAACTGTCCCGCTTGGGCTGCTTTGTCGAGGTCGAAGGTCCTGACGAAAATACCATCACAGACGTATTGACAAAGCTGGGCCTGCAGGACGAACCGCATATTTCAAAAGGCTATGCCTCGATGATGGCCCACAAACTGAAACTGGAAGGCAAGTAGAAACAAGATGGATCCTAAAGACGGATATATCCAATATATTGTCAATCCCAAGTCCGGGGCCAGCAGCGGCAAACACCTGGTCACTCAACTGAAGGATTACCTGATCGAAAAAGGCTACGATGTCCGGGTCGAACTGACCGAATCACTAAATCATGCCTGTGATCTGGCAACCCAGGCGGCCGTGGATTTTCAATGCGCGCTGGTGGTCGCCGCTGGCGGCGACGGAACCATTCGCGAAGTTCTGCATGGGCTCGAAGGCAGCAACAAACTGTTCCTGCCGATCCCCTGCGGCACTGAAAACCTGCTGGCCAACGAACTGGGGTTCGACCTGAATATCGAAACCCTCATTCGTGCCTTCGAAGGCAGCACCATCCGCCCACTGGACCTGGGCACCGCCAACGAAAGGTGTTTTACCTCCGTCATTGGCTTCGGCTTTGACGGACAGGTCATCCACCGCATCAGCGCCATCCGCACCGGCCACATCAGTCACCTGTTCTATTTCTGGCCCATTTGGCGAACTTTCTGGGAATACACCTTCCCATCCATGAAGGTTATCGCCGACGGCAAAGAAATATTCAACGGCCCGGGGCTGATCTTTGTCGGCAATATTTCCCGCTATGCCATCGGGCTGAGCATCTGTAAGGACGCTGACTTCGGTGACGGCCTTCTGGATATATGCATCTTCCGCTGTCATGGACAACTGCCGCTGATGATGCACGCCGTCAAAGCGGTCGTGAAGAAACATACTAAGTGCAAAAATGTTATTTATACACAAGCCGCCTCCATTCGGGTCGAATCGGCCGATGAACCGATCTACAGCCAGATTGACGGTGACCCCGGCCCGGCAATGCCCGTCGATATCAAGGTCATCCCGCAAGCCATTCGCGTCTTGGTTCCGCCGGGGGCCAAACCCGCGGGGATTCGAACACGCTTGCGAAGAATGATCGGATAATCAAATTTTCAAAAAGGCTAAATAATGAGCAGTTTTCAGATCGGAGAGATTCAAGTCGGGCTTAAGGGTGATTTTTTCATCATCGCCGGACCGTGTGTCATTGAAAGTCAATCGCTCTGCGAGCAGATCGCCGAGTTTCTGGTGGACCTCCAAAAAAGGTCCGGCGTCAAGTGCGTTTTCAAGGCCAGTTTCGACAAGGCCAATCGCACCAGCATCGAAAGCTTCCGCGGGCCGGGACTGGAAAAGGGATTAAAGATTCTCGACGGTATCCGCGAAAAAACCGGCCTGCCGATTTTGACTGACGTTCATGAGGCCGCGCAGGCTAAAGCTGTCGGCCAAGTGGTTGACTGCCTTCAAATCCCGGCGTTCCTGTGCCGCCAGACTGACCTGCTGGTCGCCTGCGGCAAGACGGGTAAACCGGTCAACATCAAAAAGGGCCAGTTCGTCAGTCCAGATGAAATGAAAAACTGCGTCGGCAAAGTGCGTTCCACCGGCAACGAAAAAATCCTGCTGACCGAACGCGGCACATTCTTCGGCTACAATCGACTGGTCAATGACATGACCACCATCCCCGCCATGCAGCAATTGGGCTGCCCCGTCGTGTTTGACACGACCCACAGCACCCAGCGTCCCGGCGGACTGGGAAACGCCAGTGCCGGAATGCCCGACATGGCCCCGGTCCTCGCCAGAGCCGCCGTCGCCGCAGGTGCCAACGCCCTGTTCATGGAAATCCACTCCGACCCGGCTAATGCGCTTTGTGATGCGGCCTGTATGCTGGCTCTTGAAAACGTTCCGCCGCTGGTCGAATCCTGTAAACAAATTTTCGATATCGTTCAAAACCGGTAATCACCACGATGACAAATACAGCCTACCACTATTTGTTCGGCCCCGTGCCCTCCCGCAGACTGGGACGCAGTCTGGGCGTAGACATTGTGCCGATGAAGACCTGCACCCAAAACTGCATCTACTGCCAACTCGGCAAAGACGCCCCGCAGGCGATCGAACGCAAAGAATATGTCCCCATCGATGCCGTACTTGATGAACTGAAACGTAAGATCGCCGAAGGTCTCGAAACCGACGTCGTCACCATCAGCGGTTCCGGCGAACCAACCCTCAACAGTGGACTCGGCAAACTCATCGACGGGATCAAACAACTCATCGATGCCCCCGTCGTTGTCATCACCAACGGCACCCTGCTGAGCTGGGTCGATGTCCGGAAGGACTGCGCTAAAGCCGATATCGTCATGCCATCACTGGACGCCGGAGACCCCGAAACCTTCGAAACGATGAACCACCCGCATCCGGATATTGACTTTGATGTCTTCGTCGAAGGGCTGTGCCGGTTTCGACAGGAATACAGCGGACCCATCTGGCTGGAGGTCTTTTTCTGTGAAGGCATCAATACGGACCCAGAATCTATTCGGAAAATAAAAGAACAAATCACCCGTATAAGCCCCAACAAGATTCAACTCAACACCTCGGTTCGTCCGGTCACTCACTCCGAAGCGGCCCGCGTCAGCCCGGAAAAAATGAACGAGATCGCCCAACAGCTTGGGGATTCGGTCGAAGTGATCGCCGATTTTTCCAAACACGTCAGCGACACCCCCCTGGCCGACGAAAAACAGGCCATCCTCGATATGCTCCGCCGGAGACCCTGTTCGCTGGACAACATCTGCGACGGATTGGGCATCCATCCTGCCGCCGCCCTGAAAGCAGTTCAGCAGCTTTTGGAGGCATCACGGATCGAAGCGGAACAAAAAAATCAGATAACATTCTACAAAACCCGATAAAATAACCGCTGCATCCTCTTTTTTTTACTATATTGCCACGGCTTGTTATGGGACGAATCAAAAACACCCCCTGTTTGAGCACTTTTTCTAATTTCTTTTTAAGGACTTTGAGTTATCGGTCGATATAAAAGGTAAGGAAATTCGCTCTGCGAGACATTTCTTTGCATTTTTGAGCGTGACTTACGCAGAAACGTTAATTTTCTCCCGGTTGAAACAGGAACAGGATTTTTACTTTCAGGTATCCCATGGAAGAGATTAAGAAACAACTTGTTTTGAACAAAGGTTCGGAAAAATATATTTTCCGTTATGATAAAGGCTGTGAAGGTCAATTGCTGGATGCACTGGTCGCAACCGCAACGGACAACAAAACGGATTTTGACTGGTTTGATGCGGCAGTTCTGAGCTTTAAGCTGACCCAGTCACTGATCCACCAGGCCGATGAGCTTTTGTATAAGGACTTAAACGATCCTCTGCAGACGTATGAGCAGGGATATTAATTTTTCAGGCCCTTACAGCCTGTCGTATCCGAAGTTCCACTATTGATGTAAAGAAGGGAATTGTCATGGACAACTCAGCGGTCATTCAGGAATTTTTAAGCTATTTAAACTACGAGAAACACTTTTCCGCTCATACCTCAAAATGCTATGGAGCGGATTTGGCTCAATTTGTCACATTTATTACCGAGCACAGCCATTCAGGGGAACCGGCCAGCCATGACGACCATCAGAGTCCATGGAATGGTTCCGGGGCCACCGCGACTCAGACCCAAACCGACGTTCAGATCGACAAGCTTTTGCTGGACGTCGATGTCAACACCATTCGGCGCTTTATGGGTGTTCTGTCACAGCAGCAATACTCCAAGTCCACCACCGCACGCAAGTTGGCGACGCTCCGAAGCTTTTACAAGTTTCTCGTCAAACGCGATTATGTGTCAAGCAACCCCGTTACCAGCATTAAAACCCCCAAGCAGGAAAAAAGACTGCCGAAGTTCCTCGAATACGAACAGGTCCAGCGCCTGCTGAACACCCCGCCGGCCAATACCTGGCTGGGAGCCAGAGACCGCTCCATCATGGAGGTCCTCTACAGCACCGGGATGCGGGTCAGTGAACTGGTAGCGCTGAATTTAGATGACATCGATTTTCTGAGCGAAGTCATTCACATTCGCGGAAAAGGCAAAAAAGAACGCATCAGTCCCATCGGGTCCAGTGCCCTGCGGTCCATTCAATCCTACATCGAGTTCCGCAACAAACGAATGGCCAACGACCCCGCCTTCGACCACAAGGTGCTTTTTGCCAATAAACACGGCAAACGGCTCAGTACCCGCAGTGTCCGACGAAAAATGGATAAATATCTCATCGAAGCGGGCCTCGACCCGGCCATCAGCCCCCACACGCTCCGGCACAGCTTTGCAACGCACATGCTCAACAACGGCGCTGACCTGCGAAGCGTCCAGGAACTGCTCGGCCATCAGTCGCTGTCAACCACCCAGATCTACACCCATATATCGACCAGCCAGATGAACGAACAGTATCACAACGCCCACCCCATGGAAAACCAACAATAAGAGTCGACCGACTTTCTAAACAAAAAAAAGCCCGCTCTCAAAGCGGGCTTTTTTTATACTTAAAACAAAAGATTAATCTTTGCCCATAAATTCCGGAATGAGTTCTTTGATGGCCGCAACGATCTTGCCGCGATCCTGGGATGGAGCAATATCTACGATTTTACCAATTAGAGATCGCAGCGTTTCACGATCTTTGGGAATCGTTTTCCAAATGGCGATCTTAGGATGCTTGGTCGGCAGCATATCCTCACCCTCAATTGACAGTTCCTCAAACAGTTTTTCCCCCGGCCGCAAACCGCTGAATTCGATCTCGATATCCTCGCCCGGACGAAAACCGCTCAGCGTGATCAATTCCCGAGCCAGGTCCACGATCTTCACAGGTTCGCCCATATCCAGCAGGAATATCTCGCCGCCGGTGCCCATGGCCGAGGCCTGCAGCACCAACTGACTGGCCTCCGGGATCGTCATAAAGTAACGCGTCATGTCCGGATGTGTCACGGTCACCGGACCGCCGTCGGCGATCTGCTTGTTGAAGATCGGAACCACCGAACCGTTGGACCCCAGCACATTCCCGAAACGAACCGTTACAAAATGCGTCCGGCTGGTCGTGTTCAGGTCCTGAATATACATTTCCGCAATCCGCTTGGATGATCCCATAATGCTGGTCGGGTTGACGGCTTTGTCCGTACTGATCATCACGAAGTTTTCCGAACCGACCCGATCCGCCGCATCGGCAATATTCCGGGTTCCGATCACATTGTTCTTGATCGCTTCTCCGGGATTTCCTTCCATCAGCGGTACATGCTTATGCGCCGCAGCATGGATCACCACATCCGGATGATACACATCAAACAACTGATCCACGCGGACCTTATCGCCAATATCGCAAATGATCGCCTGAATGGGAACATCCGGGAAGTTTTTTCGCAGTTCCCGTTCGATGAAGAACAGGGGATTTTCAGCCTGTTCAACCAATAGCAAGGATTTCGGCCCAAATGCACAAACCTGCCGGCACATTTCCGACCCGATCGACCCCCCGGCACCGGTCACAAACAGCACTTTATCTTTCAGAAACTTCTCGATCTTCGCCAGGTCCAGTTGTACAACATCCCGACCCAGCAAGTCGTTGATGTCAACATTGCGGATCTGTGAAACACGAAGTTTCCCGGAAGCGATATCCGTGATCGACGGCACGGTACTGAAACGAAGCTGGGTACCCTGACAGACCTGGACGACGCGGCGAAGTTCTTTCCGGCTCGCGGTAGGAATCGCAATCGCCAGTTCGTCAATATTCTGCTTTTTGCAGATTTCCGGCAATTGGTCCACATTGCCCAACACCGGAATCCCGTGGATGTTCATCCCAAGCTTGGCCGGATCATCATCAATAAATCCGACAACATCGTACTGAACATCCGTTCGGCGGCCCATTTCCCGCAGCAGGGCCTCGCCGGCATTGCCAGCGCCGATAATCAGGTAACGCCTCGCTGTTCCGCGATGTTCCGTAAAATATTGTTCATGATACAGGCGGATCAGCATACGCAACCCGGACAGGATGACAACCGTCGTCAGTAAATCCAGCATGATCACCCCTTCAATGGTCCGCTGGACTTGCCGCAATTGAGCATATCGCTCCATTGTTTGTTTCCGCTTTTCACTATTAAGGGGAAACGACTCAGCCTCCTTCAAAATTTCTGAAAGCCGGCTCAGTTCCATCAGGTTTCTTAAACCCTTTAGATTCTCATACTCCTTTACTAATCCACTCGATTCAACCGTACTAACAGCCGCCTCTATATCAAACTCAAGCTGCCGCATCTTTTGGCGAATAGTTTGGATCCGGACATCGGCGATAACTCGCTTACCCATGAATCCATACCCATACCAGAGAACAACAAGAACAACTGTACTAACCAAAGACGCCTTGGCAATTTGAAAAAGATCGCTCAATCCGACGTATCGCCACCACCCCTGATATTGTTTGCACCGCCCGAAAACAATCAATTTGACCGGAACAACAATACAGAAAAAAATCGGAAACTGGTATATGGCCCATTTCCTTAATAACTGCATATTGTTGGCAAATAGAAACGCCAGTACCAGCGCCGTGAAAAAACAGACGATATGCGCCAGAACGATCAATAATTTTCGATGGTGCATGATCACTTTTTGAATCGAGCTTTGATTGTCAGGTCGTCGTTCAGACTCTGATTGCGGCATACAAATTCCCTGTTTTAATTATTCTTTGACCTGTTCCAGATGCATATAGACCTGTTCATGTTCAATCCTGTCCACTTTTTTTCGCATCAGCGCATAAATCACCGTTGAAGCACTGAACACATAACTGACCACATACGCCAGTAAAAAACCGATGATCATCAGCAGAAATAAATAAATGACGAATGAAACCACCGACTCACTCCAGCCCGTAGCGCCGGATGCCCTGCTTAAAACATCCATAAACTCAGGCCGATCCCAAACACGCTGGATTTTATCACCGTATCCGGCCATGCCCATTCCCACGGCAAGCAGTCCGTACGTAAAACGCAGCACAATAAAGATGATCAACCGCAGCACCAGGTAGAAAAATGTCCCGAAGATGCTGGACATAAACACATAATAAAACATCCAGACGGGGCGGTTGAGTACATAGCTGAATGAACGGCCGATGGAGTCCAGTCCGCTGGTACCTTCATAGGCAATCGCCGGATACAGTAAAAGCCCTCCCGCAGCCACACCAATAACCAGCAGAAAAATAATCGCCCCGAAAATCAGTAAAAAACCGAACAAAACACTTAACAACAGGTCACCCACCCACGGGATCCCGGCTGTCAACCCGACCAATAACACCACCAGTGAAAAAACCATAACCATCCCCGCCGGAATCAACGGCGCCGACAGATAAGACCCGAATTTCTCAGCGGCATAATGTAATGCCTCAAACAGACCGGGGCGTTCTTCCTGAGCGAACTCCAGTGACGCACAACGGCAAATCGCCCCGCCGGAAAAGCTGAAGACAATAAATGATACGCTAAAAAAGAACAGGCTGTAGATCGGATGAAACCGAAAAGCCCACAAAACCGCACGAAAACATTCCCATATATTTCCCAAAACATACTGAACATTCTGAAAAATATTCCTGTTGCCAAGGTCCAATAAATGCGTTGTCGAACGATGAAAACGCGATGTCACAAAATCCCACAAGGTCGAAAAGACGCCTTGCCTGTCGCCGTAGGAAACGTCCTGCAATTGCTCGATAAAGGCGCCTGCCTCTGAGGAATCCTGAATATAAAGGTCCAACTCCGTTTGACCGACATTCAAACCATACTGAGGATAGTTCTGGGAACAAACCACAACACCCTGACTGCATCGATCCATTAAATAGCCAAGCAGGCAAACAGTAAGGATTGCACAAAACGCAATCACCAGTTTGACCGGCCCAATCGCCAGCTTAAAACTCAAAGCCAGTTCCGGCAGTGCAAGATCGTCCCAGATACTTCGTAGTGAATATCGTCCCGCCAAGGGTCATCCTTTCCTTCGACTGATTGCGATTTCCACAAATCTCTTCAACCGCTCACTGATCGTCAATTATTTCGTCCTCAGAATCACTGGCTGCGGTTGGAATCCGATAATCCCCATCCAGCCAACTCCCCAAGTCAAGCAACCGGCATCGCTGACAGCAAAACGGAAAAAATGCTGCATTGATCTGCTTTTTCCCGTCCTCCTTGGATGTCGCCGAAGGGATTACTTTCCCGCACGCTGGACACTTATAATCCATGAATCAACATATTCCTAAAACGGTCACACCAAAAAAACACTAAACCAACTCTTCATCGTCATCATCGATACCGTAAAAGAGAGCATTCTTTTCTTCTTCTTCTTCATCGATATAATCTTCTTCCTCGTCATCATCATCATCGATCTCATCAGAATCTTCTGCTTCATCAGACTCATAATCATACCAATGATCGTCTTCGCTGGCCAATCCTTTCTCGATCATCTCGGCGTACTGGACACAGTACGGAGTCCACGGAATCCCTTCCAGACGAACTTTGGGGATCGGTTGTCCGGTGCCTTCACAGATTCCATAAGTCCCCTCTTCAATTCGCTTCAGGGCCGCAACAATCTCATGGACGATCTTTCGCTCACTGTCCATCAGGCCCAGCGAAAATTCCTGCTCATAATTATCACTGCCGATATCGGCCATATGGATCGGCATGCTGGAAAGGTCCCCGCTGGCGTCCAGCCTGGACGTTTTGAGTGCTTCAGTTTCAATGTGGTTGACGTCGCCTGTTATTTCCTTGAGCTTTTCGATCAACAATGCACGGAAATGCTTTAATTCAGCTTTTGAAAGTGTTGATTTTCTACGCTGTCTGCGACGAAGCGTTTTTAGAGCAGACGTCTTCTTTTTAGCAGTGCGTTTTTTGGTTTGTTTCTTTGTTACCTTTTTGACTGCCTTTTTCGCGGTTTTCTTCACCGCTTTCTTGGTCACAAGCTTCTTAGGCGTACTTTTTTTAGCTGTTTTCTGGGTGACAGTTTTTTTCGTCGTTTTCTTCACAGCCTTCGTCGTTGCTTTCTTTTTTACCTTTTTTGCCACTCGAACTTTGCCTTTCCGCTATCTTGGTGCCATCTGGGAGTTTATAGTACCCCTTTGATAAAATCGAATGGGGTATGATACACAAAATGCCCTCATTATGACAACCAAAATATTGGTTTTGACCAAAAATGCTCCGCTTCTTGGCACAATCACATAACTTTATTTAAAAGAATAAGTTACAATTCATCCAAAGGGTGATCCTTGGAAAACTTACCCAGCGGGATAAAGAATTTTTCACGACAGACAAGACCCTGATACCCCTTTACAGAAAAGGTCTCTTCGATTCGTTCGGCATCCAGCACCTCTTCGGGGGTACCCTGAAAATAGGTTCCGCCACTGCCAAGCAGTAAAACCCGGTCACAATACTGGCAGGTCAGGTTAATGTCATGGGTCACCAATACCACCGTTTTACCCTGTTCGGCCTGCATTTGTTTGAGTAAATCAAAAATCCGCACCTGATGCTTTAAGTCCAGATGGCTGGTTGGCTCATCCAACAGCAAAATCGGGGTTTCCTGAGCCAGAGCCCGGGCAATAAAAACACGCTGCCGTTCGCCACCGCTGAGATGCCCCAGCGGACGGTCCGAAAAATCCAGCGTATCCGTTGCACGCAACGCCGATTCCACAGCCGCAGCATCCTCCGGTTCCTCAAAAAGGCTCGTTTTTTTTCGATAAAAACGGGCCATCATCACCGTTTCACGCACCGAAAACCCAAACACCGGCACAAATTCCTGGCGAACCATCGACAAGACCCCTGCCAGCCGCCGTGTTGAAAAAGATGAAACAGGTTCATCGTCAATATGAATTGTCCCACGCCGCGGCTTTAACTGACCGCTCAGCAAATTCAGGAACGTACTTTTCCCCGACCCATTCGGCCCGACAATCGCCCAAAAGGAATGCTTCTCAACCGCCAGTGAAAGGTCTTTCAGCACCGGCTGATCTTCATACCCAAATGTAACATCCTGTATCTGAATGAAACTCACGCGTGTCCCCAATGAATGGTTTTCGTATAACGAATCAGTAAAATCAGAAAAAACGGTCCTCCCGTTAATGCAGTGATCACCCCCACCGGCAGCAGAATCGGTCGCGCGACCGCATCCGCAATAACCAGAAAGGCCGCACCGATGATAGCGCTTAGTGGAATCAGTTGACGATGGTCCGGCCCCGCCACCAGGCGAACCGCATGCGGAACAACCAGCCCCACAAAACCGATCAATCCGCTCAGAGAAACTGCTATCGATGTGATCAGTGCCGCACAGGCAAACGCCAAAAAACACGTTCGTTCGATCGGAACACCCAAACTGCGAGCATCCTGGCGGCCAAAGCTGAGAATATTTAATTGATTGCCGAGCATCAATAAAAATAGAATCCCCAACAGAACAATCGCGCCCGAAGCCAGCAAGGGTGTCATTCGGTCAAGCTCGGCAAAACTGCCCATCAGCCATAACATGGTCGTCTGAAATTTTTTAGCACTCGCGATAGAAGATAAAAACATGATAATGGCAGAAAAGAAAGCGTTCACAACCACCCCCGCCAATAACAACCCGGTGACATGGACCCGCCCGGTCACGCGCCCGATACTCCAGACCAGCCAGACCGTTCCCATCGCACCCGTAAACGAAGCGACCATCAGGGCCGATAAGCCCCAGAACGTCCACGTCCAGCCTAACAGAACGGCCAACATACAGCCCAGCCCGGCGCCACTGGAAACACCGAGAATATACGGATCGGCCAGTGGATTGCGAAGGATCGCCTGGAACACCACACCTGAGCAAGCCAGCGCCGCGCCGACAATGGCCGCCAGCAACACACGTGGTAAACGAACATTCACAAGAATAACATAATCACTGTTGGGCACACCGTCGACCACCGGTCCCTGCATCGCATGACGCAGCGAAATATCCTGCGAACCGACCAGCAGGCAAACGGCCATTACCACAACCAGCAGCAGCACCGCCAGACCACAACGAACGATCAGCTTTCCGGGCGTTAACATTGATTCATTCATTCCTGCCATAGACACCCCGCCACGAGTTCGGCGGCCTCATCCAGCCGCGGTCCCAACCGCGAGACCAAATCGCCGTCAATGATATGAATCCGGCCGTTCTGCACCGCCGGAACAACCGCATACCGATGATAAAACTCCGCGGCACTCTTTTGTTGTTCTTCAAACTGCTCCGCATCCATCACCGGCTCGATAATCACATCCGGCATACTGCCGATGACTTCTTCGGCACTGATCGGCGGATATTGAATGAGTGTCGTTCCGATTGCATTCACACCGCCGGTCATCTCGATCAACTCATTGATAAACGTATCCCGTCCGGCAACACGCAGCGGATGCCGCTGAATCACCCAGAGCACTTTCGGCCTTTGACGCCCCGCATAATGAGCGATGATTTCCGACTGCTTATCCTGTAGTCGCTCAACCATTAACTGCGATTCAGACTGTTTTTTAACCGCTTTTCCGATTTCAGCAATCGCCTCGTACAACTGGTCAATCGCCTCGATCCGCAGCGTCAATGTTTTGCAGCCAATCCGCTCCATATGCGATACAATCGCCGCCTGCTGGTCAAACCAGAGATTCACCAGCAACGTCGGACGCAATGCCAGCACCGCCTCAATATCCGGCTGCCAAAAAGTCCCCACGCATGGTTTCTCCTGTGCCTGAGCCGGATAAGTGCTGTATTTTGTCACGCCGACAATCTCGTCATCCAATCCCAGCGCAAACAAAATTTCCGTCAGATTCGGCGCCATCGAAACAATTCGCATATCAGTCCCGCCAACCTCAGCCGTGTCTGCCGGTCCTGATTTTTTCGAACAACCAAAAAAAACAAAGGATGCTATAAATATCAAACGCCACAAAGGCAGATTGCGTCTTACATTTAACATTCTAAAAGCCCGTCCGCTTAAACTGTTTTTCAAGCTCATGGATAGAAAAGGCAATCGTCGTCGGGCGGCCATGCGGACAACGGCTGGTCCGCTGAACGACCCCTTTGTCTTTTAACAATTTGGCAATTTCGTCGGGCGACAGCGGTTGACCGGCTTTGATCGCCGCCTTACACGCCGCCATGTCCAGTATCTCATGCAGCAGTCGTTCTTCATCCGCAGACTCGCCCTCATCCGTTAACTTGTCCAGCATCTCCGTAACAAACTCCACGGGATCAGCCGTCTCAAGCATCACAGGAAACGCCTGCACCGCTAAGGTATTCGGTCCAAACGGCTCCAGCTCGATACCGAGTTTCTCAAAAAGCGATGTCTGCGACTCATACGCCTGCATCTGGACCGCGGTTACCTCAAAACTATGCGGCATTAACAACCGCTGCGAAACCAGGCTGCCCTCCCGCAATCGTCGGCACATTTGTTCATACAAAATCCGCTCATGCAGGGCATGCTGGTCGATTACCACAAACCCTTCCTGGCTCTGCAGAAGAATATACGTATTATGCACCTGAAGAAATTCCCGCGCCAGCCAGTTTTCAGAAACCGGCTCATCCTTAAAATCGGGCATCTCCGGCAAGGGTATCGATGACGAACCGGAACCCGAATAAGGGGATTTGCCAAACGTAAATCTTCGCTGCGGCTGAGCCGATGCGGGCTTGTCGAAAAAATCCTTCATCGCCTCTCGGATACGTTCTTTTCGGGCTTCCTGGCCAAAGGCACACGTTAAATCCAGCGACCCGCCGGTCGGCACACTTCCGCTAACATCCAGATTTGAACTGAGCAGCTTATCCCGCAGTACGGCCAGCACCTCCGAATGAACCGCGTTGGCATTATCAAACCGTACTTCCACTTTCGTCGGGTGCACATTGACATCAAACCCGGCCGGCGGCATCTGCATAAACAAAAATACCACCGGGTACTTGTTCGGCTCCATCAGACCGCGATAAGCTTCCTTGATCGCATGCAGAATAAACTTATCCCGGATAAACCGGCCGTTCAGGAACAGGTATTGATATTTACTGCCAGCACGTGCCGCCGCCGGTTTTGCCAGCAGCGCATGCAACTGCATCCCGCGTTCGGATCGGCTGGTCGCCAGCAGGTCGGCTGCCAGGTCCCTGCCGAACAGGACCGCAATGCGTTCGACAACCCCCTGTCCGCTCAGCAGACGATAGACCTCTTTGCCGTTGTGACGCAGCGTCATATCCAGGTTTTCGTGGGCCAATGCGATACGCGTAAAATGTTCGGTAATATGCGACATCTCCGTCGCGGGCGTACGCAGGAATTTTCGGCGAACCGGCAGTTTATAAAACAGATTGCGGACCTCGATGGTCGTACCGGTATCGCCGCTGCATGGACGAACCTCGTTCTTTTTCCCGCAGTCGATGTCAATCCGGTTGGCCCCGATTGAGTCCGCCGTTCGACTGATGACCGTCACCTTTGCCACCGAACCGATACTGGCCAGCGCCTCGCCGCGAAACCCCATCGTCCGAATCCCCCCCAGGTCCTCATGCGTGCGTATTTTACTGGTTGCGTGAGGTTCAAACGCCAGCGCAAGGTCCTCTGCATCCATCCCCCCGCCGTCATCAATGATCCGGATCAATGCCCGGCCGCCCTCCTCGACCTCAACGGTGATTTTACCCGCACCGGCATCGATGCTGTTTTCCAGCAATTCCTTGACGACACTGGCCGGCCGTTCGATCACCTCTCCGGCAGCGATCATGTTGATCATGTTGTCGTCCAGAACCGCTATCTTACCCATAACATCCGTTTTCGGCTTTCATCAAACAAAAAAGCTCAGCCCGAAGGGCTATCCGTTTATTTGATTTTTAATTTTTGATAGTTAATTTATAGTAACAGGCTCTTACCTGTCATCTCTTCGGGTTTTTCAAGACCCATCACTTCCAGCATCGTCGGAACCACATCGGCCAACCGCCCGCCTTCAGTCATCTTCCGTCCCTTGAAGTCCTCATCCACGATGATAAACGGAACATCGCCAACCGTATGAGCCGTATAAGGCATGTTGTTTTCAAAATCCCACATCTTCTCAAAGTTGCCGTGGTCAGCCAGGATCACACAACTGCCGCCCAGCGACTTGACTTTGTCAACAACTTTGCCGACACAGGCATCCACCGTCTTGCAGGCGATGACCGCCGCTTCGAGGACACCCGTATGCCCAACCATATCCGGGTTGGCAAAGTTACAGATAACCACATCGTATTTGCCGGTATCCAACTGTTCGAGGATTTTTTCACAGACTTCATTAGCGCTCATTTCCGGCTTCATGTCATACGTCTTGACCTTCGGTGACGGGATGATCTGACGATCCTCGCCCTCGAACGGTTCTTCCCGTCCACCGTTAAAGAAAAATGTTACATGGGCATATTTTTCGGTCTCAGCACAGCGGAATTGCGTCAGCCCCTGTTGACTAAACAGCGCCCCGGCAATGTTCGGCATCTGGTGCTTCGGCTCAAAAGCAACCTTAGCCGGGATCGTCGCGTCATACTCGGTCAGGCAGACATAGTGCACAGTCGGCCGTACCGCCCGCTCAAACCCGTCAAACGGATCGTCCACAAACGCCCGGGTGATCTCACGCGGCCGGTCACCCCGGAAGTTAAAGAAGATCACACTGTCGCCGTCTTCCACCAATGCCAGCGGTTTCCCGTCCGCATCGGTAATAGTTGTCGGCGCAACAAACTCATCCGTTTTATCATCCGCATACGTCGCTTTCATTGCTTCGACGGCGCTGCCGGCCCGGTTGCCGACACCCTGCGTCATGCAATCAAACGCTGCCTGCACACGGTCCCAGCGTTTATCCCGGTCCATCGCGTAAAACCGTCCCATCACCGTCGCAACCTTGCCGACGCCGATCTCGGCCATCTTCGCCTCGATATCGTTCAGGTAGCCCGCCCCGCTGGTCGGCGGCGAATCACGTCCATCGGTAAAAGCGTGAAGATAAACCTCGTCCAGTCCCTTGCGTTTGGCAAACTCCAGTAAGCCGTAAAGGTGTTTCAGCAGCGAATGCACACCAATGTCACTGCAAAGCCCCATCAAGTGCAGCTTGCTGTTGTTGGTTTTGACATGCTCCATCGCCTCATTCAGCACAGGGTTTTCAAAAAAATCGCCCTCACGGATCGCCAGTGTAATTCGAACCGAATCCTGATACACCACCCGCCCGGCGCCGATATTCTGATGCCCCACCTCGCTGTTGCCCATCGTTCCTGCCGGCAGTCCCACATCCTCGCCATAGGTCCGAATCCGGCAATTCGGATAAGTTGCCATCAATTCGGTATCCACCGGCGGATTGGCCACCTTGATGGCATTATAAGCATCTTCTTCCGGATGCGGATTATACCCCCATCCGTCACGAATAATCATCACACAGGGGCGTTTTCTGAGTGTTATTTTCTTCTCAGGCATCGTGTCTGAACCTTTCTAAGTTATCGCCATTCGTTGAAACTCCATAGTTTGTCCATAGTAGAAAAACACACTACCGCTGTCAATCGGTATTCCGGAATTCTACGGTTTGATGCCGTTGAAGTTCATATTTCAACAATTCGATTGACGACAGAAAGGAGCCGGTGAGGTTTTTATTCACAAAATCCATTGACACAACAGGCGTTTTTGCTATAATCACCGGCTGAAATTATCCTAATTATTTATGGAAAAATCAGACATTGGGGCCGTCGAACACGGTTAGAAAGGTTTTTTGCATGTTCACTGACAAAATTCTCAGGCATCTGTTACTTTTCGGATCATTGTTAGTCTGCATTTTATTCATTGGGTGTCAGCCGGCCCAACAGATTCCGGCCGCACCGGAGGGAATGACCTATCAAATCCCCGAAATGACCCCCGACACAGGTCTCTCCGAAGAAATGCTGATGCAGGAACAGCGGATGCAGGCCGTCAGCCTGTACGTCGATGCCATGATGCTTAACGATCTGAACGAACGGGAAAAAGCCATCGAAAAACTGAATATGGCCGTGAGTCTGGACCCGGAATTCGCACTGGCCTTTTCGATGAAAGGCGACCTCCTTCAGGAAATGGAAGAGTTTGAAGACAGTGCCGACGCCTATGAAAAAGCCTCCCAACTGGACCCCTGGTCCTTTAAGGATTTCTACAACCTCGGGAAAGTCTGCCAGATCATCAAACAGTTTGCCCGCGCTGTCGCCGCCTATGTCGCCGCATGCAATCTGGACGAAGAACACTACCCCGCCCACATCGGCGCCGCACAATGTTTTTACGAACTCAAAGAGTTCGACAAGTCCATGACCTACGCCGAGAAAGCAAAAGAACTGTCGCCAGGCAGTGCCGATCCGGAAAAACTGATCGGTGACCTTTTCGAAGAAAAACAGGACCATGGCCAGGCCATCAATGCTTATCGCCGAGCCCTGGAACTGGAAGGCAATCAACCGTCGATCATGGTCTCGCTGGCCCGGGCTTATTTACGCTCCGGACGCTACAGTGCGGCCAACGAATTGCTGGCCGACGCGATCAGGATGGAACCGGACAACGGCATGGCCCATCAGTATCTCGGTTTTACACTGCTGAAGCTCAAAGACACCCAGGCGGCGATCACAAGTTATGAGCAGGCCGTGAAGATCGACGACAACGACTGGATGGCACACAAAGGACTGGGCGTTGCCTATATGCTGATGTCGATGAAAAACAGCAACGATCAAATGCTTCAGGCCAGGGCCATAGAACAATGGAATATCTCCCTGCAGATCAAAGACGATCAACCCAAGCTCAGGAAACTTCTGGAGCATTATACGAACTAAACCCGGGATGGCCCAATGACCCAAAACAATCATAAACCGCAGGCGTCGTTCTGCGCCCCTGTGCCGTGGCTGACAGCGGCTTTATTGTTCTGGCCGGTGGCCCTGGGCGGTGCCGCTGTCGACCTCTGGTCCAAGTCCGCCGTCTTTGAATGGCTCAGTCAGGCTGATTGGCCGGAGTATTCGATCATCGACGGCTTTTTTCAATTTATTCTCCGGGAAAATACCGGAGCCGCGTTCAGCGCATTTCAGGGCTGGACCGTATTTTTGATCACGATTTCATGTGTCGCACTGGTCGTAGTCGTCGGCATTTTCTTTTCACATAAAGTCACCAGCAAGCTGGTCCTGTTCGCAATGGGCTGCATCACCGCCGGCATCATCGGCAACCTGTATGACCGGATGTTCAACGAGGGACGGGTGCGGGATTTTATCGATGTATATGTCGGCAATTACCACTGGCCGACCTTCAACGTCGCCGATTCACTGCTGTGCGTCGGCGTCGGCGTGCTGATCATTTCAAACTTTATATCGCCAACTGGTCAAAAACGTGATCTTCCACAAAAAGAGGAACATTAAGCCCCACTGCCAGCGCTATCGCATCTGACGGCCGGCTGTCGATCTCGATCGGCGTATTACCCTGCTTGACATGGATCGTCGCGTAAAATGTATGTTCTCGCAGGTCGCTGACTACCACCTTCTGGACAAGGCCACCCATTTCTTTGATGGTACAGGCTAGCAGGTCGTGGGTCAGAGGTCGCGGCAGCGCGATGCCCTTGAGTCGCCGGTCGATGGCTAATATCTCGGGCATTCCGATGACGATCGGAAACGCCCGCCGCAAACCGCCTAATTCCCGCAGGACAACGACCTGCTGATCGGCCTCTTCATTAATAATGATTTGTGCAAGCTCAACTGCAACTTCCATCGTGTTCCAACCTGCCTTTCCGGCATCGATTCTCACACGTCGTCATTCTGAGCGATAGCGAAGAATCTATTTAAACAGTTTCGCCAAAGGCGAATCCTTATTATTGCTGTTTGATTTCTAATATTTACTCTAATTCTTCAAGGTGCTTTTCAATCGCTGCAAGCTGGTCCTGCAATTCGGTCAGCTTCTGACGGCTCTGTTCGACCACCTCCGGCTTGGCCCGGCTGGTAAAGTTTTCATTGCCCAGCTTGGCGGCCAGCGGCGCGATGCCCTTCTCGACAAATTCTTTCTGCTTCTGCAGACGTTTTCGTTCTTCGTCCGGGTCGATCACATCATGCACATACACCTGCACCTCGCCGGCCACCACCGCGGCGGCATTTTCCGGCTTGTCAAGATCGGCGGCAATGTCAAACGGCTCAACACCCGCAAGCTGGGCGATCAACGCTGCATTTGCCTTTAATAATTGACACATCGCATCCGACGCACTGGCCGAGGCGGCCACTTTTTTCGACGGTGCAATGTTATACTGGCTGCGTACTTCACGAATCGAACGAATCACCGTCTGCACAATCCCAATTTGCCGTTCGGTTTCTTCATCGATACAGCCTTCGACACACTCCGGCCACGCCGATACCATGATCGAATCGGCCGCCGTTAATTCCATGATCCCCTTCAACCCACGCTGCGGAGAAATCGAGTTGAGATTCTGAAAAATGCCTTCGGTAATAAACGGCACAAACGGGTGCAATAGCCGCAGCGTCTGGTCCAGCACGAATGCCAGCACATTTTGAGCAATGGGTTTTTGTGCGTCATTCAGCATCCGCGGCTTGGTCCATTCCAGATACCAGTCGCAGAAATCATTCCAGAAGAATTTATAAATTTCGTCCAGCGGCTCTTTATATTTAAAGTCTTTCAGGCCGTCTGTCGTCGCCGCAACGGTTTTCATCAGCCGCGACAAAATCCATTTATCGGTTACATCTAATTTCGCCGCGTCAAACGCCGCAATGTCCGTCCCTTCCAGGTTCAGCATCGCAAACCGAGAGGCGTTCCACAGCTTGTTACAGAAATTCCGTCCGTTGTCAAACTTCGGCGAACTGTTGACCGTCCGCCCGTCCGGCAGTTCGATCGCCGCCACCGGCATCCGTACATCCTGCGTATCCGTCGTCATACTCGCCAGCGTAAACCGCATCGCGTCGGCACCGTGGCTGTCGATCGCCACCAACGGGTCGATCCCGTTGCCGAGACTCTTGCTCATCTTGCGCCCCTGCCCGTCCTGGATCATCGCGTGAATATACACATCGCTGAACGGAATATCGCCGATGCAGTACTGCCCCATCATCACCATCCGCGACACCCACAGCGTAATGATTTCGCGAGCCGTGCATAACACCTGCGTCGGATAGAATTTCTCCAGCGTCGCATTCTCATCCGGCCACCCCATCGTACTAAACGGCCACAAGGCAGAAGAAAACCACGTATCCAAAACATCCTCATCGCGAACAATTATGTCATCTACATATTTTTCAAGAAAAATTAAAACATCGCCTGCGTGTGCTTGAATTGTATTTGGAGTAATATCTGGCCCATCTGAAGGATATGCAATTTGTTTGCTATATTCAGAAATATCATTTAGCAACCGATCGTCTTGTGCATCACTAAGGCAAATGTAAACAATATGTGAATCGTTTTCTTTTCTATATGACCAAACCTTTCCAATACATCCACATTTCTTCAACAAAGAAGTAAGATCGCCAACTACTTCTTTATATTTCCTATCATCAGGCAATGTAAAATTCCACACCGGTATCTGATGTCCCCACCAAAGCTGTCGGCTGATGGGCCAGTCGCGCAGGTTCTCCAGCCAGAGCTGATAATTTTTCGTATACCGTTCGGGAATAAACCGCAGTTTATTTTCAAGCAGCGGCTTCAGCGCCAGCCCCGCCAACGAATTCACCGGCACATCCGTTTCTTTAATATAGGTAACACCCTCACGCTTTTCAGTTTCACATCGTCCATCGTCAATCGTCAATCGACAATCGTCAATCTCTTTCTTCACAGCAATATACCACTGGTCCGACAAATACGGCTCGATCGGCACATGACTGCGATAGCTGTGCCCCACCTCATGCGCATAATCGCGAACCTCTTCCAGTAAATCTTCCGTCCGGAACCAATCAACGATCGCCTCCCTCGCCTCAAACCGGTCCATCCCCAGCAGGTTCTGCGCTTCCGGCGAATCGGCATCGTCCCAGCCGTGCTTATCGCTGATGGACCCGTCCGGCGCCATCACGTTAATCACGTCCAAATCATGCCGCTGCCCGATCTGCCAGTCGTCCGGGTCATGCGCGGGCGTCACCTTCAAAAAGCCGGTCGAAAATTTCGCCTTCTCATCGTCGCTGTCCGGATTCGGCAGCACCACATGCTCATCGGCGATAATCGGTATCAGCCGCCCCACGATCGGCAGCCGTACCATCTTGCCCACCAGCGCTGTCGCCCGCGGGTCCGCCGGATTCATCGCCACTGCCGTATCACCCAGCATCGTCTCCGGCCGCGTCGTCGCAACCGTCACATGTTCAACCGACTTACCGTCAATTATCACCGGCGTTTGTAAGGGATACTGCAAATACCAGAAAAATCCCTGCACGTTCTGATGTTCGACCTCATCATCGGCCAAAACCGTCTGCGTCGCCGGGTCCCAGTTCACCAGCCGCTTGCCGCGATAGATCAGGCCGTCTTTAAACAGGTTAAAGAAATTCGTCCGTACCGCCTTGGCGCACACCTCATCCATCGTAAACCGCGTCCGCTGCCAGTCGCACGAACACCCCATGCTCTTAAGCTGCCCCAGAATGCACGCCTCGTACTCATCCTTCCACGACTGCACCTTCTCAATGAATTGCTCCCGCCCGTTTTCGCCCCGCTCCTGCATTTGTTTATAATCCACCAGCGCCGGTTTGCCTTCGGCCCGCAGCCGTTTATCCACCACCGTCTGCGTAGCAATGCCCGCGTGGTCCGTGCCCGGCATCCACAGCGTCGCATAGCCCTGCATCCGTTTCCAGCGAATCAAGATGTCCTGCAGCGTATTGTTCAGCGCGTGTCCCAAGTGCAGCGCCGCAGTCACATTCGGCGGCGGGATCACGATCGCATACGATGGACTGTTCGCCATCTCATCCGCGTGAAAATAATGCCCCGCTTCCCAAAGTGCCGCGGCCTGAGCCTCCACCGCCGTCGAATCATAAATTGTCGGTATTTCGCGTGTCATTTTGTATCCTATTTTTGTTTCCTGCCAACTCCAACACCGTCATCTCCGAATGAAACACACTGTCATTCCGAACGAATGTGAGGAATCTATTTAAACAGCTATCGCCGAAGGCGATTCCATATTTCTTGTCCTGCCATAGCCTTGGCGACGGCGGATTGCTCTTTAATCTTTAATTTTTAATATCTCTTCAAATAAAAAGTCCCGGCCAAACACGACCGGGACTTGTATTGTAACCATTTTCACAACCGTGTAAAGCGTTAATCGAGCTTCAGCGTCATCAGGAATTCTGCGTTCGAACGCGTCTTGCTCAGCCGGTTCTTGAGCAACTCGACCGACTCAACCATGTTCATTTCACTGAGCACCTTACGCAGCCTGTACACCAGTTCCAGTTCGCGGGCATCCAGCAGCAATTCTTCACGCCGCGTGCCGCTCTTGCTGATGTCGATGGCCGGGAACGTTCGCCGCTCGACCAGTTTGCGGTCCAAATGCAGTTCCATGTTACCGGTCGCCTTGAACTCTTCAAAGATCACCTCGTCCATCTTCGAGCCGGTATCCACCAGCGCCGTCGCGATGATCGTCAGCGAGCCGCCGTTCTCGATATTACGGGCGGCCCCGAAGAACCGCTTGGGCATCTGCATGGCATTGGCATCGACACCACCGGTCAGGATCTTGCCGGAGTGAGGCATCTCCGTATTGTACGCACGGGCCAGACGCGTGATCGAATCCAGCAGGATCACGACATCCTCGCCGTACTCCACCATACGCTTGGCCTTTTCGATCACCATCTCGGCAACCTGGCAGTGACGCGAGGTCGGTTCATCAAACGTCGAACTGATTACCTCAACATCCTTGCTGGTCTTGCGCTCCATGTCGGTCACTTCTTCCGGCCGCTCGTCGATCAGCAGAACGATCAGCTTCACTTCCGGGTGATTCGTACTGATGGCATTGGCCATCTTCTGCAGCAGCACCGTCTTGCCCGTACGCGGCGGAGCCACGATCAGGCCGCGCTGGCCCTTGCCGATCGGCGTCACCAGGTCGATGATTCGCATCCCCAGTTCTTCCGGTACGGTCTCGAGCATCAGCCGTTCTTCAGCGTGCAGCGGCGTCAGATCACGGAACACCACCTTCTCAGCCAGTTTGTCAGGCTCCTGGTAGTTGATCGCCTCAACGCGAAGCAGCGCAAAATACTTCTCGCTTTCCTTCGGCGGGCGGATCTGCCCCTGAACAATGTTACCGCTTTGCAATCCGAACCGGCGAATCTGCGACGGCGACACATACACATCGTCCGGCGAGGCCAGGTAGTTATATTTAGGGCTCCGCAGGAAACCAAACCCGTCCGGCAATATCTCCAGAACACCTTCCCCGTACATCAGCCCTTCCTGGCGAATGCGTTCCTTGAGAATGCGGAAGATCAACTGCTGCTTGGTCATGCCGATATAATCGCCGATGCCCTCCTTCTTGGCCATGCTGTGAAGCTCGGTCACTTCCAGATTCTGCAAGTCGGTAATATGCAGGTTACCGCGTTTGATCCGCTCATATTTGGCGTGAGTGGATTCTTCCTCGGTCATTTCCTTCGTGGGTTCAGCGCCGTTAGACTCGGTCTGGCCGTTGGCCATTTCTTCACCGGGTGCCGCTTCGGTTTGGGGTTCATCCTGAGGTGTTACCTCCTCGGTTTTCTTCGGGGCTGTCTTTTTTTTGCGCGTTTTTGCCGTTGTCTTGGCCATTTTTTCTCCTTGTTAAAGAAAAAAGATTGTATCTGTTGCTATTTATCGTCCTGCAAAGTTAAGAATACAGGAAATGGTTTTATCTATTCAGTAGGCTAATATTATCAGGAAGTCAACTTCCGCCGTCATGGGTCCCCAACAGTGCTGATTACGACATAACGAATGGGGAAATTTGTGTTGTTTATTTCTCCGTGGAATCCGTTCGGGCCTTAAATCCTAATTGTTTATCAGCTTTTCACTCTTGGCGTAACAGTTTCCCCCACCGGGCCATCAAAACTGATACGATACTAATTTGTAATGCAGGAAAAGATTTGAGCGACCTGCTCCGTTACCTCTGAAATCTCAGAATTGTTATGAACACTATAATGTGCGATTTCTTTCTTTTTGTCCAGAGAAATTTGATATTTTTCACGTTTTTTTAGCTGACTTGCATCTATTTTACCTTTTTTGAGACTTCTTTCCAGCCTTTTTTGACTCTCGCAGTCCACGAAAATCAGAAAATCGCATTTTTTTTCCCAGCCCACCTCCATCAGCAGCGGCATATCCAGGACGATTCCGGCTGCGGCCGCATCCGCCTGATACTGCACGATGAACCCCTCACATAATTGCAAAACCCGCGGGTGGATCAGCCCATTGAGGAAATCGATTCCCGCCGGATCGTCAAAGACCCGCCGCCCCAGTGCTTCGCGGTCGACCACGCCCTCTGCCGTTAATACCGCCGGACCGAACCGCCGGACCACCGCCGCGGTAACCTCCGGCTCATTCAGCACACCGTGCGCCAAAGTATCCGCTTCGATAACCGCACACCCCAGCACACCAAACGCTGCCGCGACCATACTTTTGCCCGAACCAATCCCCCCCAATATGCCAATAACAGGTTTTGTCGTCATCCCGATATCTTAGCCGCAATCCAAAAACCGTCAACTGAAAACGCACAACAGGCCAATATTAAAGGGAATACAGAAATGTAGGAATGTAGTCCGGAGCCCTGAATGGGTTCGGCCGTCTAAAAAACGCCCGACAGAAAAATGCCCGCCTGATAAACGCACAGCGTCACCACATACGCAAGCACCGTCAAGCCCAAATACTGAAACATCGCCCATTTCCACGTCCCCGACTCCTTCCAGGTGATCGCCACCGTCGCCACACACGGTGCCGTGATCAGGCAGAACAGCATCACGCAGAATCCCTGCAGTGGTGTATAATCGGCCTGCAAATGCTGTTGAAGCGCTTTGGTGTCTTCGCCCGTGTCACCCAGCGCATAAATGATCGAAAGTTGCGAGACAAACACCTCTTTGGCCGCCGACGCCCCGATCAGCGCAGTGCCGATCTTCCAGTCAAAGCCCAGCGGACGGATAACCGGCTCGATCGCCTTGCCAACGCGTCCGGCAACGGAGTATTGCAAAACCGCACTCTGCTGCTGTTGGGGCGTCAGTGCCGCCAGATCCTCTTCTGCAGGTCGGGGGTAACTGATTGCCGCCCACAAAACGATCGAGATCACAAGGATCACCGTCCCGGCTTTTTTCAGGTACATCCATCCGCGAAACCACATATGGATCAGCAGCCCCTTGGCCGTCGGCATCCGGTACGGAGGCAGTTCCATCACGAACGGGATCGTCTCGCCCTTCAGCAGCGACTTGCGCAAAAGCTGAATACAGACGATCGCCAGCAGGATGCCGATCAGGTAGATCAAAAACATCACCGGACCCTGCATATGTTTCGGAAAAAATGCCGCCACAAACAGCGTATAGATCGCGATCCGTGCCCCGCAGCTCATCAACGGGATCACCAGCATTGTCGCCAGCCGGTTCCGCCGGTTCTCAAGGATCCGCGTGGCCATGATCGCCGGAACCGAACAGCCGAAACCGATCAGCATCGGGATAAAACTTTTGCCATGCAGCCCGATCTTGTGCATGATACGGTCCATAACGAATGCCGCACGCGCCATATAACCGGTATCTTCAAGAAACGCGATCCCCAGGAAAAGAATCAGGATCGTCGGGCAGAAAAATAACCACACCGCCCACGCCGCCCGATGATCCCATCAACGATCAGCGACCGCAGCGGCAGCAGCGTTTCCGCGGGCCAGAAAATAATAGATCGCCGAACCCAGCCAGCCGAACAGATGCTCCAGCCCCGCCATCGGGTAGCGCCCGATCTTGAACGTCAGGTAAAAGACCGCATACATCAAAACCGCAAAGATCGGCAGCCCCGCATAGCGGTTTGGTCAGCACCGCGTCGATCTTGTCACTGACATCATGACGTATCTGAACGGTGGTTTTAATCGTTTCCTGGCAGACGCCGGAAATCACCCCGTACCGCCGGTGTCCGCGATCAGGATATCGGCAGGGTCGCCGAAGATTGTTTTAAGATGCTCCCGGCTCCCGGCAACCTGCTGCCGCACATCCGCCGCCCTGATCCATCCGCTGACCTCCGCATCCGCTTCCAGCAGTTTCAGCGCGATCCAGCGAACCGGGTACTTCGACGCAAAGGCCCCCTCGGTCTGATTCAGCAGCGCTTCAATTTTCGACAGCTCTTCCTCGATCTCATCGCCGTAATGAATCCGCAGCCCCTTGGACGCATCATCGGCCTGGGCCGTTTCGACCATCGCATCCAGAAGGTCGCCAACCCCCTTCTTCTTGCTGGCCACCATCGGAACGATCCGCACGTCCAGCAGCAGTTCCATCTGCTCCAGATCAAACACCAGCCCCCGGCTTTCCGCGACATCCGACATATTAAACACCAGTATCAACGGCACCTGCATTTCCATCAACTGGGTCGCCAGGTAGAGATGACGCTCCGGATTTGACGCGTCCAGGATATCGACCACCACGTCGGGGTGCGCTTCAAAAATAAAATGCCGGGCCACCAGTTCCTCGGCCGAATACGCCGTCAGGCTGTACGTGCCGGGAAGGTCCACCAGGGCCAGTTCATACCCCCCATGCCGGCAGATCCCCTCTTTCTTTTCGACCGTCACACCGGGATAATTGGCAACATGATGCCGCGAACCCACCAGCGCATTGAACACCGTGGTCTTGCCGCTGTTCGGATTACCCGCCAGGGCAACCAGTATCTTGTTATCGGTATCTTTGGACGGCACGATTCATTCCTATGATAAAACAACCTACATCGCCGCACGCACTGTCATTCCAAGCGCAGTCGAGGAATCTGTTTAAAACAGCTTCGCCGAAGGCGAATCCATAATTAAATTTCTTGCTCTGTAGAAAACATCCCATCTCAGGTCTCAGGCCCTGAAAGGGCCGTCAGTCACTTAGCCGGGGGTGTTAACCCCCGGGAAAAGGATTAAAAAAATCCAGCCCCGAAGGGGCGAAAGTAAAAAAAGAGCTTTTCGACAGCGCATAATTTCTAAATTTTAATTTTTAAACATCTGCCTTAATCAACGTCACAAACACCTTCTGGCTCATACCCCGGCCGAGGATCACTTTTGAACTTTTAACCGAAACGATGATCTGACCGGCTCCGTCATTGCGAACAACCTTGATGACCTCATTTTTCAGCAACCCCATTGCCGCCAGCCGGTTTGTCAAGCCCTGCCCCGAATCGATACTGACGATCCGGACACGGTTGCCGGGCCCAACTCCATCCAACGCGATCACATCTGAGTTTGACATCGTTTGCCTTCGTTCCTTTTCAGTCTTTGTTTACCGAATGCCAATAGTCTTGAAATTGCCCCACAACGCTGTCGGCGTCATCCTGTCCCTGCGTCACAAAGTCCACAAAGCTCACCAACCGCGAGGTGATCTCCGGACCCATCGTATGCTCGGCCCGGCAGGCCGCCTCATGCGCCGTCTGCTCATTAACGCCCAGCACCTCCGCAAAGAACCGCCGCAATATCTCATGCCGACCGGCAACACGCACCGCCGGCTTGCGCCCTTTCTCGGTCAGGGTGATGTAGCCGTAGGGCTTGTAATTGACCAGCCCCTTCTCACTCAGCACCCGCAGCGCACTGGTCACAGAAGCCCGCGAAACACCAAGCCGCTCGGCAATATCCTTACTGCGGGCAACCGTCTCGGCATCCGACAGGTGATAGATCGCCTCAAGGTAATCTTCCAGAGAAGCACTCAATTGTGGTTTTGGGTCAATACTCATATTAGTTATAACTAATATAGTTAGTTAAGACTAACATTTCAAGCAAATTCCCCTGCTTTTTTGTGGAATATTTAAAACTTTTCATCAATCCCGGCCGAAAATCCCACCCCAATCGTCAAACCAAACTCAACCGCCAATCATAAATCGTCTATTGTCAATCCAAACTCAATCCAAATTAACGGGGCTTTTCCTCACCGTCCCGGCTTTGAATAGGATCTCGATTGAATCCTTTCGAACTTTTTCGTTTGTTGCTTTTTAGGCATGAGATCGATCACACGGATACTGTCCGTCCCATAGACAAACTGCCCGCTTTCGAGTTTTACAACCAGCGTGATCTCCTGCATCGTATTGGCCGTCAGCTCATCCCGCAGTAAATCCGCATCATAGAAAGCGACAACACTGGCCCTGCGATGCCACCCTCGCCCGGCCCGCAGAACCCGTTGCCACGACGGCTCAATATCCCCCGGCAGCAAAAGCATGGATTCATCCGGATCAAGGGCATCGGCCCCAACGCCGTCCGGCAAGGTCAGCCGAGCCGACAATTTTATCCGAATGCCGCTTCAGATTGAAGACCCGCGGCAAATCCCTCGCATCCGTCTCAATCGCCTCAACTACGGTAACAACACAAGAATCCGGCTCCGAATCTTCAATGCCGTCATTGACGATTAACTCGATGATATGTTCCCCAACACCCAGCACCACCTCCGGCTCTGCTCCCTTAGCAATCAACTCATTCGCATCATTATACCAGAAATACGCCAACACATCCCCATCAGCATCAGACGACCCTGTACCATCCAACTGCACCATTGCGTATCCATTAACCCAAGCATAGACCGTCAGGTCCACCCCTGCATCCGCCACCGGCGCAGTATTTTCCCATCTTAACTGAGGATATGTCTCCCCTTCCTGACGAATAAACCAGACTTCTTCAAAATCCCAGCATGCTTCAGTAAAAGTGGACATTGTTTTCATTTCGGTCGTTGTCTTACCTGTTACGTCCGCAGGCTCTGGGGCCAGCGGGGGTACAGCGCCTATCCCAACATCTATTCCGGAAGTTTCCATATCCCAAAAACAACTCTCAAAAGTACCTATTCCGAACAAAAATCTAAAATTTTCTTCGAAAATTGTTCCTACAAACCCACCAACATTACTTTCACCGACTACCGGCCCTTTCGCATAACAATAATTAATGGTACCGTAGTTATCTCCCGCTAATCCACCAACATTGCTTTCACCAGTAACCAAGACAGAGGCATAGCTTTCGCTAATCGTATCATTAACAGGCCCCTTAAAGAGCCCGCTGCCAACATTACATCCCACTAAGCCGCCAACAGAAGTACGACCTGTCACCACACCATTAACATAACACGCACGGATCATGCCTCCATAATTTATCCCTGCCAAACCACCGACATATGAATCGCCTGTAATATGAACATGCTCCAAACCCAGATTCCTTATTTCACCATCGGAGCTGACCTGGCTGAAACGATGGAAACCAATACTGCCAAACAAACCGACACAATCATCACCGGGCTGATTGATAGCCACATTCGATATCACATGACCTGCCCCATCAAAAACACCGGTAAAGGATCCCATGTCGCCGATCGGATAGAGCTTCACGCTATCCATATTAATATCCGACTTCAATACAAAGTGTTTATCAAGAACGGATGGATACCAACTTAGAAGAGCAAACTCTTCCGCGGTCCAAATTTGATAAGGATCAGTCTCGCTGCCGCTACCATTCAATGAAATCGGATTGGCTGGAGGAATTGATGGAAAACCCGTTCCTTCCCAAGCCAAACGCGGAGTATCGAAATCGTCTGACATGCTCCATATATCACCCCATCCGGCGTTCTGGAAAATAGAAAATGTCTTCATTTGTGACGAGGTCAGGCCCTTGCCCCCGCTGCTGCCGGCAATACCGGAAGATTCCACATCCCAGAAACTGCTTTCGACAGCACCTAAATTCTCTCCTAATAATCCGCCCACGTCTGTGTTTCCTGTCACTGGGCCTTGGCTAAAACAGTTCCTGACAGTCCCTCCGCTTGTACCCAAAATCCCCCCAACACTTTCATTTCCATTGACATGCATAGAAGAATAACAGTCCTGTATGTTTCCACCACTCTGTCCTAACAGGCCCCCGACCCATAAGTCTCCACTGACATAACCTGTACTAAAACACCGTAAAACATCACCAGTCGACCCGTCGATTGCCCCAATAAGTCCACCGACATTCTCACTACCATAAACAGTTGCAGAGACTTGGCATTCTTCAATGGTTCCGGAATTCCTTCCTGCCAGTCCCCCGACCATCCGGTCCCCTTGCACGAAACCGCCAACAATCGAACAATTCGCTAAACGACCGGAACAAAAACCAACAAGCGAGCCGACACCATATGACTCTGGCGAGGTGATGACGGGATTAATCAATACAAGATTCTCACAACCGCCATAATTGTTAATATCGGAAAAAAAACCAACTCCGCTGATTTTGCCAAAACCTAAAGCAAGATTAGAAATCGCATGGTTATTACCGTCAAATACGCCGTCGAACCAATTCTTTATTAAATAATTATTCACGCCGCTGCCCAGCTTGTTAATTTTTTTAGAGGAGGATGATGTCCAGTATACACTGGGCCCCGGGAATTCCAGACCGATGCCGTCTTCGTACTGCAGATTAGTCCCTTCAAGCTTAATCGGGTTACTGCCATCCATGTTCGCTTGATACACCCCTTGGTATTGAGTCCAATAGATCTTGCCCGCGGCCACATCCAATGCGATTCCTTTGACACTACGAATATTTGATGCCGCGACCTGAAGTGAGCCGCCATCCGGGTTGCATTTTAAAATGCTATCTCCATCAGTAAAATAAACCTGACCGTTCTCCTCATCGACAGTAATTCCCCTCGGACCTGTCAACCCGGCAAGAATAACGTTTTGGTCTGTTCCATCAACATTGACCCGTTTGATTTGACCGTCGTAAGGTTCTGTCCAGTAAATTCGGCCTCGGGTAGTATCGCATGCAATGCCATATGGCTTGCTCACTCCGACGCTGGTAATCGTTTCAATATCACTCCCATTGAAGTTAGCACGTTGTATCTTATCCGCATTTCCCCAGTAAATCTTCCGGCCTATAACATCAAGAACGATTGATACCGGTCTGGCCGCGTTCTCACCGATTACAATCTCCATGTGACTGCCATCCGTATTCGCGCGGTAAATACGGTAATAGTTTGTATCAACCCAGTACATTTTTTTCTCATTGCTGTCGACTTTAATGTCTCGGGGGTAAGATAAAACGTCACGCCCGATCATGCTGAATTGTTCATATGTGTCTTCAGCCATGTCGATATCAGCCATGAGCTTGAAATTCATATCCCAGTGTCCGGGGCTCTGCCCAAATTCTATAAGGTCATTCAGATTGTATATCAAATAGGGGTCATTGGGGTCGCCGGTTCCACCCGAATAGTTTGCATAGACGCAAAGAGTAAGACTGTAAATGACCAAGAGAAGGGTGAGTTTTTTCAACATGTTGCCTCCAATAAAAAATATTCTTACTCCAACAAGCATCCGAATTTCTACAATAAAGACCGGATTTTTACTGTTGTGTTACATGAAACCTTTCTTCTTTCAAAAAATGGGATTAATAACAGTGTGCTATTAAGAAAGTCGCATCCTTACCAGTTTAACCCCGACAGAAGAAACCACAAGTCTAAATAGCAGACTTGTTCTTCCAAATTACATAAATGCCCCATTAATTATTGTTATTATCGGCCTTAAGGAGAAGGAAATTGACTCTTTCTTCCATAAATCACGTAAATCCGAACAATTTTCTCTTTTGTTTAAATCACTAAAACCTTCGATTTTGGAATGTGTTTGGGATTTCGAGCTTTCCGTATCCTCAGGACTATAGACTCTGGATGCTTCGCATCCAGATGACACTTTTTCTGCATGTACTATCTTGCTATCCACCAAAAAAATAAAAAATATTATCCCTTTTTTCATAAGCACTTACGCATTTTCGACCCCTCGAAAATCACCAAAAATCGCACCAAACACGCACGTTCGCCCCTAATACGGGGGGCTTAGTTTTTTGAAAATTAGAATAGGATCTTTTAACAATTGAATCAGAGTGCGAGCAACCCGCCTCGCCTGGCTAAAAAACAGCCAACAAAAACGCCATGGCGCACCTGTCCGTCGTAGCTTCAGCGAAGATGAAAGCCATGCGAATATCGTATCGCGCCCAAAGTGTCAATTCACGGGGAAGTTAGCATTTTTGATACACCCTTTTTCGCAAAACAAACCCAATCTTAATATTTCCTTAATACCGACAACCTTTTTCCATAAATAGACTTACAGTAAAAATTCGAAAAAACATTAAGGAAATATCAAACCCAAACAAACCCAATCTTCTTGAGTCCATGGGATAAATTAAGGGGTCAGACACCTTTTTCTTCCCTATTTTCTATTATCAAACCCAACGCCCGCCAACATTGATAAACCTTCAATATTTTTACCCGCGGCAAACGCCGCTTCCTCAATTCAAAATACCAATCGACAATCGTCCATCGTCATTCGACAATTGCCAATTCCCTCTACCCTGTTTCGCGTGAAAATCCCCGAAATCTGTGGATAAAAAGTTTTACATTTATCTAACTTTTGGTATAATACACAAAATTGGATATTCACAATTAAATAGAGTGCGAGCCCCGCTATCTCGCCCGGCCCCCAACAATGGTCATCCTGAACGTAGTGAAGGATCTATTTAAAAAGCCATCTGGAAGAAGTCCACATTCTTGGGTTCTTATGTTCTGGAGTTCATGAGTTCTTTGAGCAACCTTTTTTACAAAACGAACCCAATTTCCTCCGCAGTAAAATGACTGTAAGTCATTATCTTATTCTGACTTCTATCTTCTATCTCCTGACTTCTGCCTGTAAATCGAACCCAATACGAACCCAATTTCGCCCCCAAGTACCCCCTACTCGCGCACCCCGTTTCCAGCCCAAAATCCACGATTTTGCTTTGAAATTCATAAAAATCCCCCTTCTTGCTTACAATAATCACGAACCCAATATAGCCCCAAGTACCACCACGACAGCAATGCAATATACTGCACTCAAACCCCCCAAAGAACGCAACACCCTCATTTAAAATAGCGCCACGCGAACCCAACCAAACCCAATACAAACCCATTTGGGGTCTTCTCTGCCGTCCCGGCCCCTTTTTGCTTTACAGGCGGCGGCTTTTTGACGATAATACCACCGTACAAAGAACACCACCGAATCGAAGCGAAAATACAAACTTAAGGATGAAAAAATGTGTGGAATAGTAGCCTATTTCGGTAAAAAACCGGCCCAACCGATCCTCATCGAGGGCCTTAAGCGCCTCGAATACCGCGGCTACGACTCCGCCGGCATCGCCCTGATCAAGGACGGCCAATTTGAAATCTGCAAGACCAGCGGACGCATTGCCAACCTCCAGGAAATTCTGGCCCCCGTCGACGCGGTCACAACCGTCGGCATCGGGCATACCCGCTGGGCCACCCACGGCGAACCCAATACGGTCAACGCTCATCCGCACACCGACTACTCCGGCAAGATCGCACTGGTCCATAACGGCATCATCGAAAACTACGCCACGCTCAAAAAATGGCTCACCAAAAAAGGCTGCACATTCAAAAGCGAAACCGACACCGAAGTGCTGGCCAACCTGATCGGCTATTTCTACGAAAACTGTCAGGCTAAAAACGGCAACAAAGCCCCGGATGACTGCAACCGCTTCGAGTGGGCCGTTCAGCAAGCGCTCAATGAAATTTACGGCACCTATGGTTTGGCCATCATGTGCCTGGATTGCCCCGATGTCATGATCGGCGTCAAAAAGGGAAGTCCGCTGATCCTCGGTGTCGGCGAAAACGAATACATCCTCGCCTCGGATGCTTCGGCCATCGTCGAACACACCACACAGGCGGTCTATCTGTCAGACGGTGAAATGGTTTCGATCCACCCCGAAGGCTTTACAACCAAGACCATATTGAATAAAGAGGTCGAAAAGGAACTCAAAGAGATCGAATTCTCACTCGACCAGATCGAGCTTGAGGGCTTTGATCATTACATGCAGAAAGAGATCGCCGAACAGCCCGAGGCCCTGCGAACCTGCCTGAACGGCCGCGTCGATGTCAAGAATGGGCGCGTCGTCCTCGGCGGCATTCAAACCATGCTGCGCGACCTGACCCGAACCAAGCGCATCATCATCACCGCCTGCGGCACGGCCTGGCACGCGGGAATCGTCGGCGAATTCCTGTTCGAGCAGTTGGCGCGGATTCCCACCGAAGTTGAGTACGCCAGTGAATTCCGCTATCGCAACCCGATCGTCGAAGAAGGCACACTCGTGATCGCTATCAGCCAGTCCGGTGAAACCGCCGATACCCTGGCCGCCATCGAACAGGCCAAGGAACGCGGCGCCATGGTTCTGGGCATTGTCAATGCCGTCGGCTCCACCATCGCACGTGTCACCGACACCGGTGTTTACCTGCGGGTCGGACCGGAGATCGGCGTCGCCAGCACCAAGGCCTTTACCGCCCAGGTATCCGTACTGGCGATGCTGGCCATCGAGCTGGGACGCAGACGCCACCTGAGTTCGGAAATGGCACGGAATCTTCTGGGCGAACTGATGAAGATTCCGGATAAGATCGAAAAGATCCTCGCCCTGGACGATGCCATCAAAGAGATCGCACGGGGCCAATATGCACAAAGAGAACTGGCTGTTCCTCGGACGCGGATTTAATTATCCCGTCGCGCTGGAAGGTGCCTTGAAACTCAAGGAGATCAGCTACATCCACGCCGAAGGCCTGCCCGCAGCAGAAATGAAACACGGCCCCATCGCATTGATCACCGACAACATGCCGACCGTCTTTATCGCCACCCGCTGCTCGCAGTATGAAAAACTCATCGGCAATATCGAAGAAGTGCGTGCCCGCGGCGGACGAACCATTGTCGTGGCCACCGAAGGCGATGAGGACATCAAGCCCTATGCCGACTACCTGATTTCGGTCCCGGATACGCTCGATGAACTCCAGCCCCTGCTGACGGTTGTCCCGCTGCAGTTACTGGCCTACCACGCCGCGGTCCTGCGGGGCCATGACGTGGACAAGCCCCGGAATCTCGCCAAAAGCGTTACCGTCGAATGATCGGCGGCTTACCGTCGAGCAGCAGGTGAACGACGGACCGCCTTTTTGACTTTTTTCTTCGTCTTGTGACTGATGTCGGGGGTGTGTCCGTCGATGATCTTCATTGCTTTTTTTGACATCGGCAACCTTGAGGATGCCCGTGGTGCGGCCGCCGCGTGCGCCCGCGGTACAGTAGGCATACGAAATATTGATATGGGCCTTGGACAGTTTTTCCGTCACATCGGCAAACGCTCCGGCCTTGTTGGGCAGGTTCAGACACAGCACCTGTGTTTCGCTGTAATGCATATTCATTTTATCCAGCGTTTCGCGTATCTTTTCAGTGTTATCGCCGACCAGACGCATGACGCCATGCTCGACCGAATCCATCATCGTCATCGCCACGATATTGACCTTGGTCGCGGCCAGCGATATCAGGAGTTGAGATAAAACGCCGGGTTTATTGACCATGAAAATTGAAAATTGTGTGTCTAAATGCATGGCTGTATCCTTTCATAAAGAGTCGTTGCCCGTTCCCGCGAAGAAACAGGCGGATACTGTGTATCACAATGCGTGCAGCGCAGAAACAGCCGCTTCTGTGTTTTCATAAAATTCAAAAATTTTATCCAGATGGGTAATGCGAAACACCCTCGTCAATTGAGGATTGATACCGCTGATCAATAACGCCCCGCCGGCATCCTTGAGCCGACGCCAGAGATCGACCAGCAAGCCAAGTACCTGCGAGGAGAAAAAGTAAACCTGAGAAAAATCGATCACCATTTTTTGGGGATTGGAAGGATTCAGCAACCCCCGGAGCGTTGCTGCGATATCCTCAACATTCGCCACCCCGCCCATTGATGCCTGACGAAGCGAAACAACGAGAACACCGTCAACTGTGCTTACATCTACTTGCGTCTTGTCTGTCATGTCGCTTTCAAAGCTCCGGATTATTGCTTCTTTCTATAAAATAGATGATACCAGAAACCGCCTGTTTTGTCAACTACAATCACCGTAAATATGGTGAATCCGAGCATTTATAGGCCGTTTCAGGCCTTCCAGCAGGCCGCCAGATGCTCGTTTCCATCTTTGGAAACAAGCTCCTGTATCTCGTTTTTACAGCAGTCCTCGGCCAGCGGGCAACGCGGATGGAACGGACATCCCGAAGGCGGATTGGACGGACTGGGCACTTCACCGCCAAGAACAATCCGATGCTTTCGACGGCCCGGATCCGGCTCCGGAATCGCACTAAGCAGCGCTTGTGTGTACGGATGCAGCGGGTTGGCGTAAAGCAGGTCCCGGTCGGCATATTCGACGATCCGGCCCAGGTACATCACCGCGACAAAGTCGCTGATGTGCTCGACCACCGCCAGATCATGCGCGATAAACAGATACGTCAGGTTCAACTGCTCCTGCAGATCCTGCAGCAGATTAACAATTTGAGACTGAATCGAAACATCCAGCGCGCTAACCGGTTCGTCACAGATGATCAGTTTGGGGTCCAGCGCCAAAGCCCGGGCGATGCCGATGCGCTGGCGCTGACCGCCGGAAAACTCATGCGGATAGCGGTTAAGATGCTGGGCAGACAACCCGACTTTATTGAGCAGGTCTGCCACGCGGTCCTGGCGTTCTTTGCCGCGGGCAACCCCGTGAACACCGAGCGATTCGCCAATGATGCTCCCGACCGTCATACGCGGATTCAAAGAACCGTACGGGTCCTGAAACATCATCTGGATGTCGCGGCGGAGTTCCTTCATCCGCCCCTGCGGCTGAGAGAAGACATCTTCGCCGTCGAAGGCGAACGTCCCTTCGGTCGGCGGGATCAGGCGGATCATGGTTCGGCCGACGGTGGTTTTGCCGCAGCCGCTTTCACCGACCAGCCCCAGCGTTTGGCCGGGACGGATTTTGAAGCTGACGCCGTCCACGGCTTTGACATGACCGACGATTTTACTGAAAACACCGGAGCGTATCGGAAAATACGTCTTCAGGTCTTTGACATCAACAAGATATTCACTGCTGTGTTTCATCGTATTATAAAGCAGCAGGTCTTCATTCATTTTTGAATTATTCGCTTTTATCGTCGTAGCCCTCCGCATGCCAGCAGGCCACACTGCGGCCGGCAGCAACCTGTTTCAACGGCGGCTCCTGTGAGCGACACCGTGAATCGTTACACCCGAGAGGGCATCGCGGATGGAACTTACAGCCATCCGGAAAATGCAGCGGATTGGGAACACTGCCGCCGATGACATCCAGCCGTTCTTTCCTTTCACCCAGCTTCGGCAGGGATTTCAGAAGCCCGCGGGTGTACGGATGCAGCGGCTTGTCAAACAATTCTTCGGCTGAAGCCTTTTCCACCACGCGGGAGGCATACATAACGACGACCTCATCGGCATTCTCGGCCACCACGCCCAGATCATGGGTGATCATCATAATACTCATGCCCTCCTGCCGCTGGAGAGTACGCAGCAGTTCCAGTATTTGCGCCTGGATCGTCACATCCAGCGCAGTCGTCGGCTCATCGGCAATCAGCAGTTCCGGCCCACAGCACAGGGCCATGGCGATCATCACACGCTGACGCATACCGCCGCTCATCTGGTGAGGATATTCACCGACCCTGCGTTCGGGGTCAGCAATCCCTACTTTACGCATCATATCGACCGCGATTCCCAATGCCTCGTGACCGCTTTTTTTCTGGTGCAGTTTAACGACTTCGATAATCTGATTACCCACGGTAAAGACCGGATTCAGACTGGTCATCGGTTCCTGGAAGATCATCGCAATATCGTTGCCGCGAATCTGGCGCATCCGGTCTTCGGAGACTTCCCGCAGCGACTCACCGTCAAATAGGATCTCGCCGTCAACGATCTTTCCCGGCGGCCATGGAATCAGCCGCATCACCGACAGCGCCGTCACGCTTTTGCCACAACCACTTTCGCCGACGACAGCCAGTGTTTTGCCCTTGGGAATATCGAAACTGACATCCTGGACGGCTTTGACCAACCCCTGCTCCGTATAGAAATGGGTCGAAAGGTTCTTGATCGATAACAGGTTGTCGTTAGTTTGTGTCATATCAATCGGTTCTCAATTTCGGGTCCAGACAGTCCCGCAGTGCATCGCCAAATATATTCAACGCCAGCGAAATAAAGAAGATCGCCACGGTCGCGGCGGCCATTTCCCACCAGACGTTGCGAGCCAGTTCGGTCCGTGCCGCGTCAATCATTGCTCCCCAACTGGGTTTGTCGGCCTCACCCAATCCCAGAAAGCTTAAAATCACCTCGGCATGAATGAAGCTGACAAATCGTAAGGAGAAGTTAATAATAATCACATGAAAAACATTCGGCAGCAGATGAATGAAAATAATCCGCCCGGAGGAGCAGCCTATCGCACGGGCGGCCAATACATATTCGCTTTCTTTGCGTTTGATGATCTCCCCGCGAATCAGCCGGCAGATGCCAACCCAACTGGTTAAACCAATCGCCAGATAGACCGCCGTAATCCCTTTAATTTCAAGACCGAAGATCGTTCGTTCGCGCAGCACCACCGCAAAAGCCATGACCAGCAGGATATAAGGGATCGTGCTGAGTGTCGTATAAAACCAGACAATGACATCATCTACCCAGCCGCGATAGTAACCGGCGATGGCCCCCAGCGGCACCCCGATCAACAGGCTGATGAATGACGCGCACAACGCCACGGTAATGGATGTCTTGGCGCCATATACCATCTTGCGGAAGGTTGACTGGCCGAGAAAATCCGTCCCGAAAAATGTCCAGCCTTTTTCGGGAACATCCTGCCCCTCCGGCGTCCATTCATAGTCTAACCACGGTTTCTGATAGGAAGGCCCAACGGATTGCCGCCAGTCAAACAACGAAATCTTCCATTCAAAGGCCTCATTAAGATAAATCAGTCCGGCCAGAATGAAATACACCAGTACAATGAAAAAACATACCATCGCGAACTTGCGTTTGCGCAGGCGACGGAGCCCATCGGCCCAAAGGCTGCGGCCCTTGACCGGCTTTGAATTTTCAGTTGTCGTCGTTAAATCAGTCATCATGTTTTAGCCGCTTCAATCGGGTGGCATGTCTTCTCGCCAAAGGCGAAAGGCATGGTTCGCATGGTCTAACCATCGCTTTGGCCTACGGCCAGAAGCGATGCCACCCAGAGAAACTGTCTTTTCTAAAAATCTCAGTCAAATTTCACCCGCGGGTCAACCCATGCGTAACAAATATCTGTTAACAATGTAAAAAATGCGATCAACAACGCCAGTATGAACGTCATGGCATTCAAGACAAAAAAGTCGCGGGCGTTGATCGCCTCAATCATTAAGTACCCCAACCCCGGAATGCCGAAAAACCGCTCCAGCAATAAGGAACCGAGAATCAAATACGGAATCGATAAAACGACATTGGTCACAATCGGGATCATAGCGTTTTTGAGGACATGTTTAAAAAGCACCTTGCGGGTGCTTAGCCCCTTGGCAAATGCCGTTCGGACATAATCGCTGCGAATCTCATCCAGCATGATCGTTCGGTAAAATCGAAGATTCGAACCCAACCCGGCAACAATGCCGATCAATGCCGGTAAAATCACACTGCAGCCCATCGGTCGATCCGGCGCGTAAAAGATCGGAAACCAGTCCATTTTGTACGCAAAGAAATACTGGCCGAAGATAATAAAGCTTAAATAGGGGATGCTCATCCCCGCCACACACAAAATCACAATGAAATGGTCCCACGCCGTCCCGCGCAGAAACGCAACAATTAAGGCAAAACTTATGGAAATGACCAGCGTCCCGATAAACATCGGAACCGTCAGTGCCAGCGATGGGCCGACACCCCGACAAAGCTTCTCGCCGATCTTTTCCCGGTCCAAGGCCCGGCCGAAGTTGAACGTAAAGGCCTTTGTGAATTGAGCCAGAAATTGGCTGTCTAAATCCAACATTTTCCAAGCATTACTAATTTGCCCGCCCCATAAACGTTCCTTACATAACCCTCCAAGCCATTCTTGTTTCGCCCGTTGTCTTGCAAGAACTTTTTGATAATCTGTTACAATAACACGTTCACCATTACCAGCCTGATCAATATACTTCATCAACTCATTCGGGTCGGTAGGCTCTTGCCAGTGATCCATTTCTAAAGGCTGATAACCCATGAACAACGGCTTGTCAAACCCGTATTCGTGGCGGATTTCGGCGATGGTTTCGGCATCGGCGTTCTTGCCGGCGATCTGCTGGGAGATGTCGCCGCCGACCAACGTAAACAGGCAGAATGTCACCAGTAGTACGCCGATAACAATCGGGATCATATACAGCAGTCGTCGGATAATATACGCCGTCATTGGTCTTTGTTTTTTTCCTTTAACTCTTTCAGCAGCTTTTTATACGCCTTTTGATTTTCCATGTCAACCCGAATGTACTTCATATAACCATAAAGGAACGGATGAGGTTTGTAATTTTCAAGCCATCCATGATAAAGTGTGTATTGCACACGATGGTTTGTGAAAACCGCCGAATAATCCTCCAGCACCATGCGTTCCATCTTACGATATAATGCCGTTCGCTCAGGTCCCGGAAACATTACCTCGGCCTGTTCATACAATCGGTCGTATTCCGGATTGGAATAGAAAAACGAATTGCCCAGCGGGGCAAAATATTTCGTGGCAAACATCATCAAAACGCCCAGCGCATCCGGCGTCGAAAACCGAACTCCCCCACCGCCTAAAATCTGATGCTGTCCCTTATTCATTTTTTCCACATACGTCGGCCAGTCTGTGTAGTCATTTCTAACCTGAAGGCCAACGGCCTCAAACTGTCTTTCGATAAATTGACCGAACTGGCGGGCAAAGGTACTTCCCCCCACATTACCAATGACCAGTTCCGGGATCGGTCCCCCCTGTATCTTTTCCGCCTCGACGATCAGTCGTTCGGCTTCCTGGGGATCATAACGCATGTAATGTTGACTCTGAATACCGGGATCATACTCATTCAGAAGCGGATGAATGATACTGTGGGCAACGCGCCAGCGACCATTATAAAACAAGTTATTCAGTTTTTCACGATCGAGCGCACAACACAATGCTTCGCGAAGCGGCTTGTTCTTTCCCAGAACAGGATCATGCATATTAAAGCCAATATAATATAATGACGGCTGATCGGTAACGGCCAGTTGAATATTCCGCTGACGCATCTGTTCTTTGGGGCGCTGCGCATATAAATCAACGGCACTTGAAAAATTGTCTTTCGGAATCCCGGCGATGTCCAATTCTCCACGCATAAACAGCAGCCACATCGGCTGTTCTTCTTCGATGACACGGAAGATAATTCGGTCAATAAAGGGAAGCGTCTTGCCTGCGTCTGCAAGTAAACCGGCTGTTTCATCTTCAGCGGTCCCTTCCGCCGGATAAACATCCTGGCGAAAAGACGGGTTTTTGACTAGTTCCAGGTACACTCCGCGATGCCACGACTTCAACATGTAAGGCCCGGTTCCTATTGGATGAGCGAGCATATCCTTTTGATAATAATCCACGGCCTCTTTGGCGACCGGCGCGGTAATAACACTTGTCAGGTCATCGACAACCTGGGGCCAGGGTTTGATAAACTTGATCTGCAGTGTATAATCGTCAAGCGCTTTGAGACCTTCGACCTCTTCGCTGTAATCGACTTCAAATTCATTTTTAAACTGTTTGGTGTATTCACGGAAATCATCCAGACCGATGATCCGCTCCTTAAAGCTGCCCCATTGTGTACTTGCATACCGGACATTCGCAATGCGTTTAAAGGCAAAAACGAAATCCTGCGCCTTCAGCTCTCTCCCCTTTCCGTTCGGAAAGCACGGATCATCCTGAAAATAGACCCCTTGTTTTATCCTGATCGTATAGGTCAGCTTGTCTTCACTAATATCCGGCATTCCATCGGCAAGAAGCGGTTCGATCACAAAGGGACGCTTCAGGTAGTGGTAGGTATAAAGCGACTCACATATCTGCGAAGCGATCAGGCTGCCGTAAACATCTTCAATGTTTCCGGTATCCAGATTTTTCACCTTCGCGACAAGAGAAAACCGGAAGACAGATTCGTCAGAAACACCCTCGGGGGCTTTTTTTCGGCAGCCGCTGACAATAAGCAAGATGATGCAAACCACCGTCAAAAGCAACCAACTCAATTGTTGTGCAAATCGGTTCATCTGTTATTTGAATGTCTTTCTATATTCGTCGCGTTTTTTCGCATCGATTTTATAGTATTTTAACTTTCCGAACCCAATTGTATCGGCTTTATACGGGTCCGGCTTGAGATTTTCCAGCCAGGCATGATGTATGATATACCCCACCTGGTGGTAGATAAAAGCACTCGGCATTTCCTCCACGACAATACGCTGGGCCCGCCGGTAAAGTTCGGTTCGCTCGGGGCAGTCCGGCATGACCGACACCCGCTCATAGATCGCGTCAAATTCGGGGTTGCTGAAGCTGGTATTGTTCGGCCAGGAGGCGTTTGGGGTATAATAACAACTCAGAAAACTTTCCGCATCGGGATAATCCGCCATCCAGCCGGTAAAGAACATCTGCATACCGCTCGTTCGCAGTTTTTCCAGGAATGTGGGCCAGTCAAATAACTCGATCTCGACCTCCAGACCGATCTCGGAAAGACTGCGGCTTAAGAATTGCAGCGTTTGCTTTTGTTTGGTACCCGTTCGGCCAATGGCCATCCGCAGTTTGGGAATGGGACCTCCGTTTATTTTTTCAGCCTCTTTCAAACAGGCTTTGGCCTTTTCAAGGTCAAACCGGCACGGTGACCAGTCTTTAATGCTTTCATCGTACCCGGCCATGATCAGCGGAATGAATCCAAAAGCGGGCTTGCCCTTGCTGCTTTCAATGATGTCAATGAATCTTTCGCGGTCGATGGCATAATTGATGGCATACCGCAACGGCTTGTTGTGGCCGAGGATCGGATCATTCATGTTCATCGAAAGCCAAAACGTGCTTGGTTCATCGAATAATTTCAGTACCATCTGCCGCTGCTTCATTTCCTCCGTCAGTTCGGTTCCCATGGAGACCGCCTGCCCAAAGTTATCCTTGGGGATCGAGTTGATGTCAATATCCCCCCGCATCAACAGCAGCCATCGCGGCTGGTCCTCAACAATAACCCGCCAGAAAACACGGTCGATAAACGGCACTTGTTTGCCTGCATCGGCCAGCAAGCCCGCCTCCGCGTCGCCTGGATTTCCTTCGGAGGGGTAAAAATCCTGCCGGTAATTGGGATTGCGAACGGCTTCCAGATAAACCCCGCGGTGCCATTGCTTTAAAATAAACGGACCTGTGCCGACCGGATGCTTGACAATGTCTTCCATGTAATAATCGACCGCCTCTTTTGCCATTGGGACCGTCGGCAGAAAGGCCAGCCAATAGATCAACTGCGGCCACGGACGGTTCAATTTGATAACAAAGGTAAAATCATCTTCAGCATAAAGCCCCTCAACCGGACGGGCATAATCGACCCCATCCTTCGAACAGGTCTTGGTATAGTTCCGAAAATCATCCAGTCCCACGATTCGGCCCTTAAAAATATACCAATTTTTGCTTTTGACTTTAACATCAGCAAGACGTTTAAAGGCAAACACAAAATCATGCGCCGTAAGCTGGCGCCCCTTGCCATCCGGAAAACAAGGATCATCATGGAAGTAGACGCCTTTTTTGACGGGAATGCGATAGGTCTTTCCGTCGTCGCGAATATCAGGCATTCCATCGGCCAACTCAGGAATAATCTGCTGGGGACGTTTGAGGTAATGATAACCGTAAAGGGATTCATGAAATTCCCTGCAGACGCCATCCGAGGTCGTATCGCCAACATTCGCCGGATCCAGTGTCTGGATCTTGGCTTCGATTCGTTCATTGAGTACAACTTCCTGCCCGTCCGGTGAAGATGCCTTTTGTTTGCACGAGAGGGAGAAAAGAAACAGGAAACCAAACACGCCGGACAGTAGAACTTTATAAAGAAGCGTCCTGCGATGTGCTTTCGGAATGTTCAGGGACGAAACGTTTTGCATCTCTTCCTGCGGGAGTTTCCGTGTTTAATTCAAGATTTGTTTATTCTTCCGTATCGGTGATCTTTGCCGGAGGCGCAGGCATCTGAGGCGGTTCGGTCAGCGGCTTGCCGGAGGCGTCTTTGCCATATTCAAATTGATAAATCATGGCTAAATCCCCCTTCCGCAAGCGGTCGCCAAAGATCGATTCGTATTCACGGTCCAAGCGTGAGTTCTGCTGAATCGCCCTCGATACACCCGTCTGCGGAATATTGAGCATTTTGGCAAGTACCTCCTTGTCAACTTCCAGGATCACTGTAACAGCCGCTTCGATCTGCCAGTCCGAAAGAACGTCTTGCCCCATCTGGTACCGCTGAAATACAAGCGCATACAACCGGGCAAATTGACGGGCAAATGACGCTTTGACAGCTTCGTCTTCCTGAATCATCGCGATATTCCCCATCGCGATAAGCAGTTTGGTATCTACCTCCTCGCTTTCAACCGACCAATTCATATACGATTCGATACGCCTTTCGGCAATGGTCTGAAGAATCTCTCGAGCCGTCGGGTGATCGATCACTCCGGCAAAATTAATGATCATTACCATAATGTCCGCCTGCTGCTCAAAGACAATACGCCCTTTAAGACCATTTAAAATCGCAGCCTTGGCGTCTTCATCAGCCGTCACTTCGGAAGACAACGCCTGGATCACACCGGAGTTGGTCACAGCTCTGACAGCCCAATACCGAATGACCGGGTCACCATCATCCAGACGGCTTAATGCCAATTCAGCCAATTCGGGATCTTTCAGTTGTGCGGTCAGGATCATCAGATTCTGTTCAAGCATCTGCTTCTTCACGGGATCATCTATCCGCTGAGCGTTTTGAAAGGCGACCTTGAGACTCTCATTCGCACCTGAAATATAAGCGGAAGTGTAAAAGGAAAGAGGCATCGAACCTTTCTGCTCTTCGATTTGTCTGCGAATCTCCACCACTTCCTGCGAATCATCAGACAGCAGCATTGTGTTGATCGCTTTATCCCAGAACTTTGTAATGAGACCGAGATCGGTGCTGTCAAGCTCAGAGCGGCTTGCCTCGTTACGAAGCCGCACCTCGCTAATTTCTGTTACGTCAATCGCATAAAGGCAGGGAGCCATAATAAAAAGAAGACTCAAACAGACAAGAATTCGCTTCATTTTTTTGTCCAATTCTAAAATAATCGAATAAATCCGTTAAACACCAAAGGTTCAGGAAGAATACATCAGTGTGTATAATCTGTCAAGAAAATTCATTTCTCAAGGACCTGAGAGTCTTTTTTATATAATAAGAACAGAAAACCAAGCGAAAACAAATACGCCACATTTGTTAATATAGGAATTTTAGATAGTTTATTTAATATTTTAATCCAGATAAACACTTATAAATAAACCGTTTTATTGGACCACAATATTCGCTGTTTCAATCGTATCTCTTTTTATTATATTAACTTATCTAATATTTTCTGAATCAATATCATGCTGAACTCAAAAACATTCCTTTCCTATTTTATCTAAAGTTTTTTATGACAGTATTCCGATTTAACACCCATAACGCCCATATTACCTATTTTAACATTTAATAAAGAAAGAGTTGACCATGAGAAATAGCCAAATTAACATGAATGAGAGGAACCAAATGAATAATGAGCTGATTCTTGAGCGTTACATGCGTGCCCTATTAACCGGAGACAGAAATCAATGCCGAACTGTCATCGAGGAAGCTCTTCAGGCCGGAACAACCGCACACAAAGTCTATATGGACATTATTTGGCCCATCATGGTCGATATCGACAAGCTTTATCGCGAAGACAAAATCGATTCGGCGCAGGAAGCGTTTGCTTCTCGAATTAACCGTTCAATCGTCAACCAGCTCCAGAACAAGCTGCCCCGCCGTCCCGGGAAGACCAAAAAGATTGTTATCGTAACCGAATCCTCAGAGCAGGGCGAACTGGGCGGCCAAATGCTGAACGACCTTTTTGAAAGCGACGGCTGGAACTGTCGTTTTCTGGGCGGAACGGTCAACAATGACGACATTCTATCATTTGTTCATAGTTATGCTCCGGATGTTTTGCTTTTATACGGCTACAATGGGAGTGATGCCCCCACGATACGGCAGTTGATCGATACGATCCGCGGTGTTAACGCATTTCCTGAAATGCGAATCATGCTTTCCGGCGGGATCTTTTCACGTGCAGAAGGCCTCTGGGAAGAAATCGGTGCGGACCTGTATGCGGAGACCGCCTCTGAAGCGGTCAACATGGCACAATTACCGCAGGACCGAGTACCGCAACCGACACGTATGATCAAGCAGCGTTACCAGACCAATATGGCCGAATCGGAAGAGCTTGAAATTTCCGTCACCTAAAGGATTCTCTTTTTCTTCAGTACTCTTTGTTGAAAATGCCGGCGGGTTTTCCTGCCGGCATTCTCAACAAAAAAAGACCTGTATTGGTGGCTAATAAAAAACTTATAAAATATTTGCATTGACCCCGGTAAATCGCTATAAGTGAACCCTTGTTTGTTCGGATGAAATACTTAATTCTATTATTATTGATTTTGGCAGTGTACAAATGATTTTAACACAAATACTACAACCCTCTTGTATTAAGGCACCGCTTGCCTGCAAGAATAAAGAAGACGTTATCGAAGAGTTAATCAACTGTTTAGCTGATAACGGCTTAATTTCAGATCGAGGCGAGGCCTTCGAGGCTGTGATGACTCGTGAGCAAACCCGCAGCACCGGTATCGGCTCCGGTATCGCGATCCCTCACGGAAAATGCTCGGCCACCAAGGAACTGGTCATGGCGATCGGCATTGCCTCCGAACCGATCGAATTTGAAAGCATCGACAACAAACCCGTTTCAATTGTTCTTTTGCTTGTTTCTCCTCCGGACCAGACCGGCCCGCACATTCAGGCGCTGGCACGCATTAGCCGGCTCATGCTGGATGCACAGTTCAAGAGCCAAATGGAGAAAGCCGCCTCGCCTGAAGAAGTCTATGATCTTGTCAGCTCAAAAGAGACAGAATAAGTCAAAAAGAGAAAGCTGTAATTAAGCTTTCTCTTTTTTTTATATCTCTGCAAATCAACGATTATCGGGGTGGTGTCCCGCCCGACAACCATTGCATCAGGCAGTCATAGAATTCCTTGCGTACAGCCTTTTCCAGCCACGGGTAGTGTCCGCACTGTGACCAGGAGTGGTACTGCAAATGCGGGATATGCTGTATGAGGCTGTCACGAATCATCGGCCCCGGATGCGGGTCCTGATCACCATGCAGCATAAGAACTGGTACGCCGATCGATTTAAACGCCGCCGGATAAGTCCCCTCATGTTGCAGCCGCAACATATCCCGCCAGGTTTGTTCATGGCCCAATGCATCATAATAAACCACCTCGTCTTCGACATGTTTTAAATGATACGAATCGACCTGCATCATCAGCTTACCTTGCAGTTTCAGGCACTCGTCGGGGTCACTGATGTATTCAATGCGTTCCTGCATCCTCTGGAAAACGTGTTGAGTCATACGCTGCCGGCGAATGGCATTCATCCGCTCACGTGAATCGGCATCAAAAGTACCGCAGCCAATCAAAACGATCGAGGCCGGGCGTTCGGGATGTGCGGCGGCATACGCCATCGCCAGCATCGCCCCCCAGGAATGTCCCACAAGGATCGGTTTTTCATCCGAACAATAAGCCTCGATCACCCCGCCCAGATCCAAAATATGCCGTGCCACTGTCATGGGTTTAACGGGATCGCCTTTGCGCTGAAAGGGCTCAATAACACGAAAATGTTCACCCAGCCTTTTCGCAACCGGCGCCATATAGCCCGGCGCCCCCGGTCCGCCGTGCAAAAGCACCCCTTTGGGCCCGCTGGTTCCGTACCGGCGTATTTGAATTAAATCGCTTTCCGCATCGCTGTTCATGGCGGGTATTATATCAATCCACAGGCAGTATGGAAGTTTTTTTGTCGTTTCTTTGCTATGTATGAGATCGGATTGTTTAAGTCCTGTTTTTGAGGCGGCACCCTCAACAACATAAAAAAAGCCCCTGCTGAATAAGCAAGGGCTTTTTGCTGTTACATTGCTGAATAATCATGCTTAGAATGAAAATTTCAATTCAAAGCCCGTCATAAACCGGTCATCCCAACCGGTGCTTTTCTTATCTTTCTGATGGAAAAAGAAAAAGTCCACATCCAGTGTTTCGTTCACATCCCAGACCAAACCGGCATAAATCCGGTTTCGATAATAGCCGAATTCCTCCATGATGTTAATCTCATCGGCCACATACGGCTGCAGCGGCAGGTCAAACAAATTAACCGGGATATCCACTTTCAGCCGATTGCGATACCGAAACAAGTCCTTTGAATTCTCAAAGTCGCGAAATTCCAGTCGGTTCCGGTCGGACCACTTCAGGCCAAACATTTTCTTCTTAACCGTCGCTTCAACATACGGACGATTTTCCCGCAGCCAATCATGCGAGGAATTTTTCTGCTGAACCTGCCGGAAGCCTAAACCAACATCCAGCCAGTCGGCGAATCCTTTATAGGTGAAGAGAACGTCATTTTCCTGCTCAAAATGCTCGCCATTGCGAAAATGAAATTCGTTGGTAATTTTCATTTTCCAATCATTATTGAGTTTGAAAGAAAAACTGACCTGGCCTCGATACTCCTGATTATCGTCCGTGGCATAGCACAACGAAGAGATAACCACGAATAGGAGAATACTTATTACATTCTTTCTCATAACATTTCCTTTACACAGATATATTTTTTGTTGAGAGCACCGTTTTCAATACCGAATCGGCTTCGAGAGGAATCATAACAGTAAAGGTCGAACCTCTGCCGATCTCGCTTTCTACGCTTAGCGTTCCCCCCAGCAATTCCACCAGTCGCTGGGTAATCGTCAGTCCCAATCCCGTTCCGCCGTATTTACGGGTACTGCTGCCGTCGGCCTGACTAAAAGCATCGAAGATAATGTCCATCTCGTCTTTTTCGATTCCAATGCCGGAATCTTCCACTTCAAAGCAGAGATAATCTTTCCCTTCATGCAGTCTTGTCGAAACATTCAGGTATACATGACCCTGTTCCGTAAATTTGATCGCGTTATTGATCAGATTAATCAGACATTGACGGACTCGTAATCCATCCGTAATCAAATATTCCGGCAGCGGCTGAAATCGATGTACTTTAAAATTAATCTGTTTTCGATTTGCAAGCGGACTCAATAAGGAGCTCGTGTAATTGAGAATTTCTTCAAGGGAACATTCTTCATATTCAATTTCAAATTTTCCCGCCTCAATTTTTGAAATATCTAAAATATCATTAATAATCTGGAGTAAACTCTTGGCAGATACATGGATCGTTGAGAGATATCTCTCTTGTTCGTCGGTTATTTCATCTTCTTTTAAAATTTCCGTAAAGCCAATGATCGAATTCATCGGGGTACGGATTTCATGACTCATATTGGCTAAAAATTCGCTTTTGGCAACATTTGCTTTCTCCGCTTCCCTGAGCGATTCCATCAGCGTCCGGTTCGTATTTTTCAACTCTTCTTCGGTCATCTGTATACGGTCCGCCATAGCATCGATACTGATAGCCAGTTTGCCGAAAACATCCCGAAAAGGAGAATTGATGCGGCAGGAAATATCACCTTCGCGAATGCTGTCGGCCGCAAAAACAATCTGTCCCAACTGGTCATTGAGTGCCCGGTTTGTAAGTATCACAACACCCAACAAAAACGAAATCCCTGCAAATAGACTGCTATACATAATCCATCGGGAACGGTTCAAATCACTCAGTAAGCTGGCAATTTCATTATCAATCGCTGTTTTTTGAGTACGATAATAATTTTCTGTTTCCGTCTTGGAGCAATTAAGAATTTCCTTCATTTCTACTAAAGCCTCTTGGGCATAATCCCTTGAAGGATCGTCAAAATAGGTGGCTTCGTATGCATAAAAGAGGGTCCGGCATTGCCGCTCATACTTATTCATCGTATCACGAAAATCAGCAAGTTCTTCACTCGCGGAAACTTTCGGACCATTTAATAAGGCTCGAATCCTGTCCAAATGCTCCAAACAAAGATTATCTTTTGATTTACTGTAGTAGTATCCAGTAAATTCCGCATGGGCTTGTGTCATATCCTGCGAAATCTCCGCAATAATATCCAATGCAAGAATATGGGACTTGAGATTATCTTCAATATTTCCGTATATTTTCTGTATGGAGACATAGGACGTCAGCGCAATTAAAAACAGTGATGTTATAATCATCACAAACGATATTCGAAATATTTTTGTAAATGAGTATTTCATACTTCTGGCGGAAATAATCCCATTAACATTCTATTGAATAATCAACGTTAAGGCATCAAATACATTTCCTGTTTTGTACAGCGGCTGGAACCATTTATCACTCACCTCAGGAATTCCTGCCATCTCATATAAAGAGGCACCGAATACATATGACTGTCCAATGGAAAGAGCAATATCGTCTTCGTGTCCGGTATTTAATTTCCTCCCGATCTCAATGGTCCATTGCCCATCCGCCCAGCAGCCTTTGCCACGAATATCGGCCCGGCTGCCTTCCGGCTCTCTCAGGTAATATTTCAGGATAAAATCACCGTGATACTCGAAGAACATTTGCTCCTCGTAGGCACTTTTTCCCGCATCGCCTTTGCGCAAAAGATACAGTGTCCCATATTTATCGGACTTGACGGGTGTTGTTCCTTCTGCTTGCTCTGTTGTCATTTCCTGGCGTTTATCATCCAGATAGCCGTTGGGGTTCGTCCGACGAGCCTTCCAAAACCAGATGTCCGCCGTATGCGGTTCAACAAGGTCCGGCGAAAAACTGATCGAGTCTCCGCTCATTTTCCATTTCAATATAAACATGTCTTCACGGTCACTGCCCGGTTTGTAAACTTGCTCTTGCTTATCCCAGATCCAGCTTTTATGTGTTTCGGACGGAGCCGCATCCGAATACTGCACCAGAAAATAAATCATGTCGTTGGTATGAACACTTCGCAATTCGATCGGACGCTGAGAAGTGAAATCAAGCGTGGTTACCGGCGCCACTGTTTCCCATAATGCGTCGTCGGCCACACCATCAATCACCGGTGCTTCTTCTGAAAACGAGCAAATAACATCGATCTCCTGCGGCGAACGCTTAGGAGCGACGTACGCAGTGTATTCGTTCTCCTGCATCACAGGAGCCTTAATCGATCGGGTTCGCGCCAATTCAACCGTGACAATTGATTCCGGGTTTGTCTGCTCGATAATCGGGGAGGCATTCGCTGACGCTGGTTTTTTCTTGCATCCTGAAACCAAAACAACCATCAGAGTAACGATTAAAATCGTTTCAAAGTATTTGTTTCGCATGGCCCTCTACTTTCAAAGGTTACAATTTTTCTGTTTTTGTAGAAACATTCAAAAGAGTTAAACATTATATGTAATTTCGACATAAGAACTGACCCACTTAAAATAATAGCACCGTTTTGTCTGGAAAACCACGGATTCAATTGTAAATCTATTTAATAAAAAGAGTTATGTTTTCATGTATCTGGGTAGGAATTAAATAATCCAAAACAATGAATAGCTATCGGACGTAAAATAAGCGGACGGCTGAACCTGATATTATAAAAGCCCGCAAGGGGAAAACAACCTTGCGGGCCTGACGTTTATCGTGTGGCTCTTTTTAATCCGTTGACTCCCAGAGGATCATACCCGGTTCGTAAGCCTCCACCAAATCCTGATGACGCGGCAGAACCCGCAATGCAAATCCATGGCGTCCAGAAACCCGGCATGGGATAATTCCTTCAAATACCGCCACCCGATCCACATCCACAGAAACCGTCAACATATTTCATCTCTGCAGCCTGTCCATCTTCAATCTTTCCGGTTGAATCCACCCTGCCGTGATATATCTGAACAGACACGTCTTCAGGATTCAGACGCCCCAGATGGATTTGCCCTTCAATACGGACTTCCGAACCGACCTTCAGTTCCGGCTGATCGTTGTCCCAGCCGTCAAAGGCCTCTCCCTCAACATTCTGAATCGCGACATTGCGAATTTCCAGATCGGACCAAGCCTGACGCGTAACGTTTTTCCACTCAGAAAGGGATTTGACACGTTTCATGTCATCAACCGTCAATTCTTCCCACTTAACGTCAGCGGTATGGTAGAATTTGCGCGTGTACTCAGCCACCATGCGATTCGTATTGAATCGCGGCGCACACCATTTCACCGTATTTTTCATCCGGCGGATCCAGCGGCGCGGCAGCCGGTCCTTGGCGCGGCTGAAGTACAAGGGGACAACCTCTTGTTCCAGCAGATTATAAATGGCCTGTGATTCAACCTGATCCTGATAGGACAGGTCATCATATTCCTCTCCAGCCCCGATGATCCAGCCGCCGTCGGGAATATATCCCTCGCACCACCAGCCGTCCAGCGTACTCATATTCAGAACGCCGTTGATTGCAGCCTTCATACCACTGGTCCCGCTGGCTTCCATCGGGCGTCGCGGGTTGTTCATCCAGACATCAACGCCCTGCACCATATACCGGGCAATATCAATATCATAATCCTCAAGGAAAATCAGCCGGCGGCGGATTTCAGGATTTTCGGCGGCAAAATGCACGAGCTGACGAATAATCTCTTTTCCGGCGGTATCGCGCGGATGAGCTTTGCCGGCAAAAATGAATTGTACCGGTGTTTCCGTATTATTGAGCAGCTTAATCAACCGTTCGGGGCTCCCGGAGTAAAAGATTGCCGCGTTTATAGGTGGCAAACCGACGGGCAAAACCGATGGTCAGTGCCTCGGGGTCCAGAACCTCTTCGGCCCAGCTTAATTCCGTATGGAAGGCGCCGCGGCGCTGAAGCTGACGTTTCAGCCGGGCACGTGCAAAGCCGACCAGTCGCTCCTTGCATCGTTGGTGAATCCGCCATATTTCTTCGTCCGGAACCTGGTCCAGATTGTGCCAGATGGACTTATCCACCGCTTCATCGGCCCATCGGGATCCCAGATAACGTTCGAACAGCGAATTCAGTTCCGGACTCAGCCATGTCTTGGCATGAATTCCGTTGGTAATGGAATTGATCGGCACTTCACTGACCGGCAGTTCCGGCCACATGCCCGACCAGATCGTCCGTGAAACATCCCCATGCAACTGGCTGACACCATTTCGATACGCACTTGTCCGAAATGGCCAGTACCGGCATTTTGAAGCTCTCACGGTCATCTTTCGGATGAAGACGGCCCAACGCCAGGAATTGCTCGCGATTGATACCCAGCTTGCCGAAGTAATGCGAAAAATACTTATCCATCATCTCGACGGGGAATTCATCATTCCCGGCCGCGACGGGCGTATGAACGGTAAAGACATTGCTGGCTTTACCCATTTCGAAGGCCTCTTCAAAAGCTCAAATTGTAACGGTTTCGCAGTTTGCGAACACGCTCCAGTGCCATGAACGCGGCATGTCCCTCGTTCATGTGGCAAACCGTCGGCTCAAGGTCCATCGCAAACAACGCTTTGAGACCACCGATCCCCAAAACGATTTCCTGGCAGATCCGCATCTCTGCTTCACCGCCGTACAGTGTCTGGGTGATCGTACGGTCAAATAGTGAATTCGCAGGGATATTGGTGTCGAGCAAATATAACACCGTACGTCCAACCTGAACCTTCCAAATCTGGATCTGAACCGTTCTGTCCGGGAACTGAACGCTAATCGTCAGCGGATGACCGTTTTCCTTACGCACTAATTCCAGCGGCATATTGTGGAAATCATTTTCCAGGTAGTGTTCCTGCTGCCAGCCATCCGTGTTGAGATACTGGCGGAAATAGCCGTTTTGATACAGCAAGCCAACACCCACCAGCGGAATCCCCAGATCCGAAGCGCTCTTGAGGTGATCACCGGCAAGAATTCCCAACCCGCCCGAATAAATCGGCAGTGATTCGTGGATTCCAAATTCCGCGCTGAAATAAGCGATCCGGGTTTGCTGCCCTTCACGGGCATAGATCTTGTTATACCAGGAAGGAGAACTCAGCGTCTCTTCAAGTTTTTCACGGGCCTGCTTAAGCTGATAAACAAAGCCCTCGTTTCGGGCCAGGTCCTCCAGGCGAGCCTGAGAAACCATGCCCAGCATTTTCACGGGATTATGTGAACACTGCTTCCAGAGATCATAATCAATGCGGCGAAAGATTTCCGCGATCTCATCGTGCCATGACCAATACAAATTGTTTGCTACTATCCGTAAATCCCCCAGTGCCTCGGGCAATGAGGGCTTTACCGTAAAGGTACGAACGGTCTTCATATGTGATTTGTCCTTGCTTGCTGTCTTCGTTTTTAAAGCCATCGATTTTTATCCTCCGTAATTGTACGGGCACTGGTTGTCAATACAGTCTCTTCTGACACAATATTCCATCTGTCAGTTCTTCGACCTATGCAGTCATCATCTTAACAGAAAAAGTAAAAGGAGTCCTTTCTGCGTTCAAGGGGCCTTTTTATCGCCCCTGAACATATTCTGTAATTTGAAAGCCCTATAATCTTTATCTTTCAATCCTTAACGAGCAATCTGAAATAAAATCCGGGAAAAATGGGGGCTTCAAACTCATCGGCGTGTTCCTCCCGAGGAATTGTCAACCGCGTCTAACAGACGGTCCTCATCGGCATCAGAGGGTATGGACATCAGGTCTTCTACCGAATAGGCCTGCACCCGGGACTTCTGAAGCAGCCCGCTTCGAGTCCCAACCGTGATCACCTGTCCTTCAACGGCTAATATCAGTTTCGTTTGGGCTCTCGATGATAAACTATGCAGAATGACCTCAAGAGCCTTACGAAGTTTCATTCTTCCGAATCCGCCAACGCCGACCGGCATATCTTTTTGCAGCATGGCATTGGCCATGAGGTCATTCCAGAGAATCACAAACGGCAGCCGCGGCCGAACGGAATCGGCGAGAATATCCAGCGCCTCCTCAACCGTGGTATCTTCATTGATAGCCGAAACATCCACGACTGTTTCCAATAAACTTTGCAGAGTCACAACCTGCCTTCGTCTTGGCGGCACCGGCGATTGGCTGGAGGTTGGCTTTGTATATCGGAATGCCGGTCTCCGTGCTGATCGTTCAGGAGCCTTAGTGGGCAGCGGTTTTTCCTGTATTTGACTGATTGGCAATGCAATCTTTTGCCGAATCAATTCGCCGCTTAAGTCGCGGGTATCAACGTTGACATCCGCGACCAGCCGAAAGTAATTTCGGAACTGAACATTCTCAAGTGTCAGGTGATCGGCATTTTTCAGCCGCTCGGACAAATATTCCGTCGCGTCACCTTTGGATATCTGAGGATTCAAGGTGACATTTCGAATCTGAACTTTGAACCTGGCGTGTTTGGAGTAAGCGTAATCCTTTAAACGGCATTCGAATTGCGAAAATGAAGTAATCTTCAGTACCTCGGAAACTTCATAAGAGGTTTCTGAAGAGAAAGCGTCCGTGCAGAAAAAAAACACCACCACCCCCGCCGCCAATAAAACTCGGCGCACCGCCCGTTTGCCAATCATGTCTAATATTTGCTCAAACATCATGTTTGATTATCACCTAAATAGTCCTGCTTTCCAAAAATCACTGCTCTAATTCTACGGATGAAACACAAATGTGGAACAAAAAAATGTCTCGATTTTCGGCTTTCTGTTATTCCCCAGCCGACAATTTTGACCCAGAACGGCCTTATGAAATCACGGTTTCTCTACATTCAGAAAAAGTTCTCGGCCCCAATTTCAGGGTTTTTCTTGTCCACAAAAACACTAAAAACACGAAATCCTTTATTTTAAGCACTTTTTTCTACATGACTACTTGCGATTGGGTCCGGATTTTAGTAAACTCTGGGCTTTTCTGAAGACGCGGCGAAATGGATAACATAATTGGAGGTTAATCATTGTGGCAGATCTTAAGGACATTCGTAATATCGTGCTGTTAGGGCACGGTAACTCAGGTAAGACATCGTTAGCAGAAGCCATTCTTCATACGACCGGGGCCATTAACCGGCTCGGCAGCATTGATGAGAAAAACACGGTCAGCGATTACGACGATGAGGAAAAGGAACGCGGCAATTCGATTCATTCATCGTTGATGCACGTTACTTACAACAACAAACTCATCAATATCGTTGACACCCCCGGTTACCCTGACTTTGTCGGTCCGGCCCTGCTTTCCATCCCCGCCGCCGAGACAGCCGTGATCGTCATCAACGCGGCCTCCGGCATCGAGATGAACACCCGCAAGCTGTTTCAGGCCGCCACCAATACCGGTAAGGCTCGCGTGATCGTCATCAATAAAATGGATTCGGATAATGTCGATCTGACCGAACTGGTCGAACAAATTCGCGAAACCTTCGGCAGCCAATGCCGCTGTGCGAACGTACCGAATATGGATAAATCTGCTATCATTGACTGTATCGTCAATACGTCGGGCGATTCATCCGTCCGCGACGTTGCTGAGGCCCACACCAATATTCTGGAAAGCGTGATCGAGGCCGATGATGCAATGATGGAGGCCTATCTGGGCGGCGAAACAATTTCGCCCGAACAGGTGGCCAGCGTCTTTGTCAAGGCCTTGCGTCAGGGCACCGTCATCCCAATCGTCTTTACCAATGCACGCAAAGAGATCGGTATTAAAGAACTGCTCGATCTGATCACCAAAGAAACACCGTCTCCGGCCGATGCCGGCGAGGCAATTCTCAAAGACGGCGAAACCGAAACCCCGGTAAAAGCGGACCCGAACGGCCCGCTGGCCGGACTGGTATTTCGCGTCGGCTATGACCCGCGGTCAAATATGAAATATGCCTCCATTCGCATTTTCAGCGGTTCGATAGATTCCGGCTCGCAACTGCATATCAATGACGCCAAAAAAGGCGTCCGGATCGGGCACCCAATGAAATTGCAGGGCGCCGATAGCAGCGACGTCGATAAAGGCACCTGCGGCGACATTATCACGCTTGCCAAGATCGATGAGCTCAAGCCCGGCGACCTGGTCCATGACGGCAGCATGACCGGCAAGTTTATGATGCCTGCCGTACCCAGGCCGATGTTCGGACTGGCCCTGGAACCAGCCGCACGCGGCGAGGAAAACAAAATCAGCGCCGCCCTGGACAAACTCACTGACGAGGACCCCTGTTTTTCCGTCTCCCACGATGCACAGACCAAGGAACTGGTCATCAGTGGCTTGGGCGACCTGCACCTGCGTGTGATGCTGTCCAAGCTGGAAAATCGCTACAAAGTGCATGTCAACACCAAGCCCCCGAAGATCCCCTATCGTGAAACCATTACCGGCAAGGCCGAAGGCCACTACCGCCACAAGAAACAGTCCGGCGGCGCCGGCCAGTTCGGAGAGTGCTATATCCGCATCGAACCGGCCGAACGCGATTCCGATCCGTCCCTGATTTACAGTTGGGACATTTTCGGCGGCTCGATTCCCGGCCAGTACGAGCCGGCTATTCTCAAAGGCATCAACGACATCATGGACAGCGGATTTCTGGCCGGTTACCCCATGCAGGACGTTAAAGTATCGGTCTATGACGGCAAATATCACCCGGTTGACTCCAAGGAAGTGGCCTTCCGCGCCGCCGGCAAAGGCGCCTTTATCGATGCACTGGAAAAGGCCAAACCCGTGCTGCTGGAACCGATCGTCAATATCGAGATCACCATCCCGGCCGAAAACATGGGCGACATCACCGGCGACCTCGCATCCCGTCGCGGCCGCGTCAGCGGACAGGACATGCTGCCCGGTAACATGATGGTCATCAAGGCGCAGGTACCGTTGAGCGAAGTGTCCAACTATAACAGCCAGCTCAAGAGCGTCACGGGCGGTCAGGGCAGCTACTCAATGGAACTGAGCCACTATGAGCCGACCGCACCCAATATCCAGATGCAGGTGATCGAACAGTACAAGAAAGAAAAAGCGGCTGAACACGAATAACCCCCTTTGAAGCAATCCAAAAGCCCGGTCTGTCAAACAGCCCGGGCTTTTTTTATCGTAAAAATACTGAAACACTTCAAGACTTTCCGCATCTTATTAAATGTTGACGCATTGAAACGAATGGGGTATGTTTTTAGCAGAATTATGGATTCCCGCCTTCGCGGGAATGACAATAACGCGACTTAATGCGTCAAAAGGAGATTTCTATGCCGGGTTTAATCATTGTAGGCGTTATTTTTCTGTTCATTCTGCTGATTCCCGTGTTGATGTATAACACGCTCGTCGGCAAGCGCAACCAGGTACACAACATTTTCGGCACCATGGACGCGATGCTCAAGAAACGCTGGGACCTGATTCCCAACCTCGTCTCCACCGTCAAGGGCTATGCCGACCATGAGCGCGGATTGTTTGAAGCCGTCACCGAAGCTCGCGCCAAGGCCCAGTCCGGCCAGCTTGACAACAACCAAAAGGTCGGGCTGGAAAACTCGTTCATGCAGTTATTGGGCGTTGTGCGAGCAACCGTGGAAAACTACCCGCAGCTAAAGGCCTCCGACAACTTCATGCACCTGCAGCGAACGCTGAACGAACTGGAAGAGCAGATTTCCGCGGCTCGGCGGGCTTATAATGCTTCAGTAACGGATTATAACAATTCCGTGCAGATGTTCCCGACCAATATCATCGCCGGAATGTTCAATTTCAAAGAAATGACCCTCTTCCAAATCGACCCAAACGAACGCGAAAACCCGGAAGTTGGAAAACTGTTATGATTAAACATAGAAAACTACACAGACAGTATATAGGCTGTCAAATAGGTCGTATACAAATAGGAGAAGAAAAGGAGTGAAGCATATACTGATAATTGCAATATTACTGATTCTAGTTGCTATATTCGCGTTTGGATTATTTAAGCAACCAGATAATATTTTACATCCAACAAAACACGAAATTGACGGTATATTTTCAGATTGGTCAAACGAACAACTGTTTATCAATGAAGTAGGCGCTATCGGCCGTGGCGACTCTCAAATCAACATCGATCTGAAGCAATTGTATTTGGACTATGATAATTCATTTTTATATCTATTCATAAAATGTGATCCGAGGCTTATGACGCATTTCAAAACACATCAAGCATCCGGAATATTGGCTTACTTATATTTAGATCATGACCAAAATAAAGACACAGGAGCCGACATAATTGACCACTCAGGCAACAAAGCCATGCTGGGTACAGAAACAAGAATTGTCCTTCCATTAGGTGTAGCAGTAAATCTTACATCCCAAAAAACTTCCTGCTCAGTCTCTTATGATATTTCCAATTGGAATCCAGATACAGGTAAATTTGACCCAGAAAGCTTTTCTGCTGATTCTGATTTTTTGCGACCTGAATTAATTAGTTATACCGACGAGGGTATTGAAATGGCCATTCCTTTAAAATCGTTGAGCTTATCTTTAGGCGATAAATTTAACCTTATTTGCTGTGAGTGGGCTAACAACACGCCCGGCAATACAAATCATAAAGAAATAATACTCCAAGAATAATTATATTATAATCTGTTTAATCTCTGGACAAAAATACCATGAAAACACTGGATGAATTAAAGGACTTTTATCAAACTGAATTGACCGCCGATTTGCAGCAGTTGGAGGCCAGGCGCAGGCAGGTGGCGCAGAACTCGATGATTGCCGGCGGCGTTGTATTTGTTCTGGGGTTGATCATTACCGGTGCCATCATGGCGCAGGGTGCTCCGCCGGTGGTGTTGGTATTTGTACTAATCGGCTGTATCGTTGTCGGCGCAATCGCATTCGCCATTATTGGGCGGGGTTACAAAGCCGAATTTAAACAGCGTATCATCAGCAAAATCATCGGATTCCTTGAGCCGGGGCTGACCTATCGGCCCGATGGGCTCATTGACAAACACACCTTCAAGGCATCGGCCCTGTTCAATCACAGTATTGACCGCTATAAAGGCGAAGACCGGGTACAGGGCATAGTCGGCAAAACCGACATCGCCTTTTCGGAGATCCATGCCGAATACAAAACCACCTCCGGCACAGGTAAAAACCGCCGGACCCAATGGCACACCATTTTTAAAGGCCTGTTTTTTATCGCCGACTTCAACAAACATTTTCGGGGGCAAACAGTTGTCCTGCCGGATACGGCGGAGAAGTTGTTCGGCGGTTTCGGCAAAATGCTGCAATCGTGGAATGCCGCCCGCGCCGACCTGATTAAACTGGAAGACCCGGAATTTGAACGGGAATTTGTCGTGTACGGCAGCGACCAGATCGAAGCCCGCTATATTTTATCACCAGCCCTCATGCGGCGGATTCTGGACTTCCAACGCAAAACCGGCACCAAAATCCATCTGTCTTTCACCGGTTCAAACGTCTATGTCGCCCTGCCCATGGCCAAAAACTGTTTCGAGCCGAAATACTTTGCTGCGGCTGACGATTTTACCGCCATCGCCGAATATTATCACGACCTGAACCTGGCCATCCGTATTGTCGAAGACCTGAACCTGAATACCCGTATCTGGACGAAAGAGTAATTTATGAAAATATGTGTCATTCTTGCTCACCCCGACCCGAAAAGTTTTAACGCCGCTATTGCAGAAACCGCCGTGGAAGCGTTGAAAGCAAACGGACATGAAGTCATCTTTCATGACCTGTACGGTGAAAAATTCGACCCACTGCTCTATCACGCAGAGTTCACAAAAGACGCAACCCTTCCCGAAGACATTCGTCTGCACTGCAACCATATCGCCAACGCAGACGGGATTGTGATTATCCACCCCAACTGGTGGGGACAGCCCCCCGCCATTTTAAAAGGCTGGGTGGACCGCGTCATCCGCCCCGGCGTCGCTTATATGTTCGATGAAGGCGACGCCGGCGAAGGCGTACCCGTCGGATTACTCAAAGCCCATACCGCCGTTGTCCTGAATACCTCCAATACATCCGCCGAACGTGAAGAAAATATCTTCGGCGACCCGCTTGAGCGTATTTGGAAAGACTGTGTCTTCGACCTGTGCGGCGTGAAAAATTTCCATCGAAAAATGTTTCGCATCATCGTCACCAGTACCCCCGAACAGCGAAAACAATGGCTCCTTGAAACAGCTCAAATGATGAACCGTTTTTTCCCACAACATTAAGTCTGTCAAAAAACTGAGCCCCAAACACGTTATGTTCGGAGCTCAGAATTAGTTGTCAGAGATTTAATCGGCCTGTTGCCGGAGATGGCCCGATATTATTGAGCAGCATCTGCCTTTTTACAGCTTCCGCCTTCGGCTTTTTTGTCTTTCGTGCAACTTCCTTCTTCCTTTTTGGTCTCGCCGGCCTTACAACCGTCCTCTTTATCACATGTGCCCTCTTTACAACAGCTTTTTTTCTCTTCTGATTTTGCTTCGCAACTGCCGCAGTTCATGGAGCTCGCCTGTGAATTTGCACTGTCCCACGATAGATCAACTGCTGAGCGGTTATCAATTTGGGCCTGTGCTGAAACGGCCATGAGTGCTACTGCCATAACTAAGACTGCTAAAGTTGTCATTCTTGCCTTCATTGTCTGTCCCTTTCTTTCTGTTTTGGATTTTCGTATTTATTGATCATAACTTAGCTCTATCTACACTCTACAAGTGAATATAGTTCACTGATTAGTTACAAAAAATATTAAAATAAATACTTTATCGTGCATAAGCGGCTTTTAATGCTTGAATTTAATTTTTAGTATAAAAAACTCATATTTCTATGATTGTGACCAAGAGACATCTTTTTTTGTTTTATTAATTATCCCAAATGACTATTGACAGAATAATTATTGCTGTATATCATCCTGCCCCTGTTATACAATAAAAGCAAAATGGCCATATTAAAAGGGAGTTAATAATATGAGTTTTGAGATTAATAAAAACGGTACCGTGCGGTTTGTATTCACTCCGGCAACCCCCGTCAAGAAAGTCTGGCTGGCCGGTAGTTTCAATGGGTGGGATCCGGAAACAATGCGGAAACAAAAGAACGGTCAATACGTTCGTAAAGTGGACGTTCCGTGCGGGGTACACCACTATAAATTTATCGTGGATGATACCTGGCAACACGATACGGATAATGACGCATGCCTGCCAAACGAGTTAGGAACATTAAACTCAGTGATCATTGTGGAATAAATCCGCCTTCTCTAAAAATTAATGGCGAGAAGGCTTCCTGTCACGTGATGGATCCCTGTCGCGAGAATTGCCGGATGTTGACTGAATTCTTCTGCGGCTGGTACCACGGGAAGCGGGTCGGGGTTTTTCTTTGCCGGTAATTTCGCCTCTCATTAACTGCAGTGATTTCAGACAAACCGCTTTTGTTGTACGATCCTGATGCTTTAGGCCCTGTTCGAGCGCCTCGACGGCAATTTTCTTCATTCTGCCCTTCATGTTCCTTAAACCATAAGCCGCGGCCTTTTTGGCATTTCTCGAATAGTTGCCGAAAAGGGCTTCGCTGAGAACGGCAAATCCGTCCTCCTGGAGCCATGAAAGACGATAGGCAGCCACTCGCGCGGCTGAAATGTTGCTGGAGAACATTTTCTCTCTGAGATTTCTCAGCAGTTCGATTGTCGCCGGATCCCTCTGACGCTCTGATGGCTTGCTATCAGACATTTTAAATCTCCCTATTTATCTGACAAATCATATAGCCCCGCACCCCACAGGTCAAGCAGTAAATTAACTGCTCGGCACCCTGTCCACTTCCTCATACAGGCTTAAACTGCCGTCGGTTCACCAGAAAACGAAAATACCCACCGAATCGGTTAGCAACGGGCCGCTCCGCAACAGGGGCAACGGTTTTTGTTAATGAAATAAACCGCATGCGACTGTTTTAAAGGACATTCCAATTCTTCCCTGGGCTGCAAGAGAAGAACAGAATGATCAATCTTTCTTTTTCCGGAAAAATACCGTTTCAACAAGTTCTTTTCGGGACTCATCGTAATCACGAAAAACCATCCTCGCTGACGATAAATAAAAAAAACACTGCAGGCACACCTTCTCACGTGCCGACAGTGGCATCATCTATCGATCCAAAATAAAATTCTTCGTTTTTCTCCCACTTCTCCCCTCTCGCTCTCAAGAACAAGACGTATTTTATTATAGTCCCCCAAAATACTTTTTTCAAGGGACATTTGAAAATTCGTTAAAAATGCTGAATAGACGACCAAAAAAATGGTGAATCACCTGGAAATAAGAACCTTAACCACTTTAGAATAAAGCAGTTAGGTCGAGATTGGACAATGGGAATTAAACCTTCTTACCGAGATGGCATTTTCCATGGTTTTCGAGTGATCACATTATAAAACTTACACTTTTTGCTTGTATCGTCTTTTCCAGTTGAAACCGTTATCCTTTGATTCGACTTGACGCTACCGGTCTTGCTGGTTTATAATCACATCATGGTGAAGTTTTCGACTCTCATTCTGATGAGTTCTCTTTTTTTGGCGGGGTGTCAAAACCCTACGTCAGCACCGGACAGCCATTACGGACAGGTATCCCGCCAGATCGAACAATTAAAGACCACCGCAGACATCGGCGACAATATTAAAGTGGTTGTCAATTCCCTGACCGTCAGCAGCGAGGATGCATTCTCGATCGATACGTTATGGCGCTATGCCGACAAAAACGTAACGATCACCAACCGGCCAGACGTATACGCCCGGTCGGGTCTGCAGATCGGCCTGGCTGGTGAGAATTTTAAAGCCCGGATCGATGTCACGAAACAGCAGTTGAAATCTTCCGAAGAAAGTGAGATTTTCCTGGTGCTGGCTGATGGCAGTACCGGCTACATCAGCATTGGACAGGTAATTTCCGTTCCGCGATTTTACTATTCAGGACGATGGTATTCCGGGGTCGCATATGAATTTCGGCGTGCCGGACGCTCACTCGAGGTGGCGGTTCGAAAGCTTCCCTCCGGCTTGATCGATATTGAACTGACCCCTGTTTTCTCCCGATTTCTAAATAATGGGGGTGATTTAAAACTGACCGAACTTTCCACACGGGTCATGGTTCGTCCCGGACAGACGATCATGATCGGCGGCGGCAACACCCAAGAGGAAAACGTCGCAACAGCCTTATTCAGTTACAGCAAAACGGGCCAGACAAAACAAACACTTATCACCGTTACGCCCTATACCAACTAACGGGAGTCGAGACTGATTGACGCCATTGTGACTGGAAAATGTCATAATAATTAAGGCAAGGAAAAACGTATGATGTACAAAGTGGAAAATTTCATCGCAGCGGCGGAAAAGTACGAAGCTTCCGATATTCATCTGACAACAGGCGAACATCCGCGCATGCGGATCAATGCGAAACTTAGAACGATTGGAGGCGAAGAGGCTGTTCTTACCGAAGAAAACATACTGAGCATTATACAGTCCACACAACAGGGAGGTCAAAAGGAACGATGCATCAAACTCCTTCAGCAAAACGGCTCTGTCGATTATTCATACGAGGTATCCCTGGAAGGAAAGCCCCTGCGATATCGCTTCCAGGTCTATCGTTCCATGGGGAAATTTTCGATCGCCATGCGGCGAATCCGTTATGAGATTCCTACATTTGAACAACTGCACCTTCCGCCCATCTATGAAGCCGTCATAAAGAATGCCGAACAAAAAGGAATCATTATCGTGGGCGGCGAAACCGGAAGCGGCAAATCATCCACCCTAGCAGCCATGATCGGCTACATCAGCAGACGAGCCGACAAACACATTGTAACCATCGAAGATCCTGTCGAATTCGTCTTTCGAGAATCAAAAGGACTGGTCCATCAGAGGGAAATGGGGTTGGATTTTCCAAATTACGCAGAAGCACTTCGTGCTGTCTTGCGAGAAGACCCGAATATCATCATGATAGGAGAAATGAGAGATGCCGACACGGTGCACGCGGCCATAAAAGCCGCCGAGACAGGGCATCTTGTACTCACGTCTCTCCATACCGCTACGGCAGCCTGGACGTTTAGCCGAATCCTTAACTTTTTCAAAGAAGCCGAGCATGATGCCGTCAGGTTGAATCTGAGTTATAATCTGCTGGCAATCATGAACCAGATGCTCCTGCCGTCAGAAGAAGAAAGTATCGGTGTTATTCCGGCAACAGAAGTTTTTATCAATACACCGTCGGTCAGGCAGTACCTGAAAGAAAAAGATAAGGAATCCCAGCTTTCCGATGTCATCAAAGAGGGCCACGATGGGATGCACAGCTTCAATATGTCTTTAGCGCGTCTGATCAAAGACGGCCATATCGGAATAACGCAGGCGAAGGCCTGCTCGCACAATCCGCAGGAGCTTGAAATGCTTGTTAAGGTGACTGAAACCCGATAACTCCAAATGGCATTAAAAAGTAAAGCCTATAGGTTATTGCGAACAAAACCATTCCTAAAACTCTGCAAGAACCATCAAGCAGTCATCCGGTCAAGTCGCTTATGCGCCCTGTTTTTGTTCAAAAAAACTGTGTCTCTATTACAACTCATCAAATACTCTGATCTAACTGAGAACCCTGCCAGGATCTAAAAAGATTAATGGTGATGTCTCAGGATATCTCAAGTGACTTGAACGAAAATTAGCAATGACAATTATATCAAGAACGGCGTATATTGATGCTCTCGACTCCATTCTACTTACCGTAAATTTCAATCTCCACAATTTTGAGTGTTCCCTTGGCATCGGGGTCGGCGCTAACAGTGCCTGCCGCATCTTTTTTGCCTGTGACCTCGACAATATCGAACGCATCCATGTCGGTATTGGCTCCGATCAGTTCGATCGTCAGACTTTTTCCGCTGACAGGCTCAAATCGGACAGTGTAATAACCCAGATTTCGCTCGGTCGAACCTTTAAATACTTCTTTTTGGTCGATGAGAATACGAACCGGATAACTGCGCGTTCGCCAGTTAGCAAGCTTAAGGACCACTTCGCTGACTTCGGCAGGTTTTTCAAAATCATATCGAATCCAACCCGTCGCCAGCTTTCCATCGTTGGCCCATGCGGTTATTTCATTATCATCAAAACTGGAAACCGCATCCTCCTGATTCGAACCTGCCGTCGCATGGACAATGTCTACCGGGATCCGTGACACCTTAAATGAGGGGCTTTGGGGCGTGGGTCCGCGATCCAAATAACACGGCAGTCCCGCATCCGGCATGGCCAATGAAAGCCCGCCTGATATAGTAAACGGTTTGGAAACAATGCTGATAGAATCAGACTGCAGGCCTTCCGATGCGGCCTTTAGTACAATGGTTCCGGTTTGTGTTGTCGACCGAATCAAAACACGGTTTACACCACACTCAACGGGAAGACTTTTTGACAAAATATAGTTGTCGGGCCCCTGTGCAATCCCGCCGCGCCATTCAGCGGGACCTTCTAAAACAAAATCAATCGTATTCAATGCCGTCGGACATCGATTGCCGTCGGCATCGGTCACCTCCACATCGACCAGCGCCATGTCCGCGCCATCTGCCCGAAGTCCCTGCGGGGCGGTATGCATTTTCAAGCGAATGCGCTGGGCCTCTCCGGCCGTCTTCTTTTCCGCATCGCAGATTTTTTGGCCCTTGCTGTCATATCCGACCGCACGAATGACCCCCGGCTTCCATTCAATATCCTTGAAGGTGTAAAGAAACCGATAACTTTGCTCGCCGAAGCCCATGGAATTATCATTGATAAATAATTCCACCTTATCGGCACTGGAAACAGCATAAACGTTCTTTTTGACCCCCGGTCCATAATTCCAGTGCCCCATGATATGAATCCGCGGATGTTCGACATCGACCCAACCGTCCCACATGACCTGATGCGCGTAAAAACCATCTTTGGGAATCCGCATCGGATCGACTTCGCCGCTGCGGCGGTAGTTTTCTGCTCCGCGGAAATGCGTATTCGTATCGGAAAAAATAATATTTACCCCGCCGGAACTGACACGTTTACCCGTACCGGGCCGACATTCCCAATAATCATACCAACGCACGATATTCTCAATCGCATGCGAGTCCTGGTTGCGGTTATAAGACTCAGGAAGGTTCTTACCGCGGCGGGGACCGTCACCGTCTTTGTGGTATGGCGGCGTAAACTCATCCCAGTACTTGCGAAGTCCCTCATCACGTGAGTATTCCATCGCCCACATTGGAATTCGCGCGCTTTTATTGATATACAACATCTCACCGCCGTACTCAGCCACTTGACTGTCCAGCATTTCTCGGCATCCCGACGCACGGCCGCCGTGTGGGTCATACTGATCGCGCAAACTTTTTAAATCCTGCATATGAGGATCGCTGATATTTTCATTGCCGCCCTCATAAAACAAAATGCTGGGATTATTTCGATTGTAAATAATTGCATCCCGCATCAGTTCGACACGCTGCTCCCAGCGGCGGCCCGTCACATCTTTTTCCGAATCGCCAGCCGGCATCGCCTGAATCAAGCCCACCCGGTCACACGACTCGATATCCTGCTTGCTGGGCGTAATATGCATCCAGCGAACAAGATTTCCGTTGCTTTCAACCATCAGTTGATTACTGAAATCGCTCATCCACGGCGGTATCGAAATCCCCACCGCCGGCCACTCGTTACTCGTACGCTGAGCGTAGCCTTTCATCTGAAGCACGCGGTCATTGAGCTTAATCATCCCATTGCCAAACTCGGTCTTCCGAAAACCCGTACGGGTTTTGACAACATCTACCACGACACCATCGATTTTAAGAACCGTATAGACTTCATAGAGATAGCCGTACCCCCAACTCCAGAAGTTCAGCCCTTCGACCTTGTCGGTTGCCCGAACCACCTGGGTACCGCCGGGGGCAATCGTACAGGGATAACCCGTCATCGTTTTGATAACCTCACCATCCATATCCAGCATCCTGACTTCGTATTGAAATGTACGAGCAACGGGATATTCGTTGCGGACCTGTGATTCGGCGGTAATCGTCGCGGTCTTATTGGGAATATCAAAATCTCGTGCATAGATATACACGCCGGTTGTACCCAGTGTCGAATACAGCGGCAGCGTCTGATACAATTTATCGGTGAAATGAAGCTTTGCGTTCTTTGAAATGCCGCCGTAGTTGGCATTGAAATTCCGGTCACTCCATTGGTATTTACTGTTTGTCGCTTTCTCCCGATAGTCCCAGTCATTGTCTATGCGTACGGCAAGAACGTTTTGCACCGGCGCTGCTTTGACCAGTTGGGTAATATCAAAGCCAAATGCCATCGCTCCGTTTTCGTGCCGACCGATATATTCACCATTTAGATAAAATTCGCCACCCTGTCGAATCCCTTCAAATTCTATAAAAATTTTGTAGCTGGAGTGTTTTTCCGGTATCACAAAATCCTTGCGGTACCATGCAATCCCGGTTGACAGATCGTGTATATCTTTCTTAAAAGCTTCCTGCTCGTTCCATGCATAGGGCAATGTCACATGCTTCCACTTGCTGTCATCAAAGGCCGTCTTTTCCGCGCCGTCCGGATCGCCAACAAAAACCTTCCATCCGGGATTGAAATTATACGTAATTCGCGAAGACTCCGGCAATGCACCGGACGCACTTGCAGAGAGCGTTAAACTCAAAGACAGAACGAATACCGCAGCAAATTGGACTGTGGAAATACGCATGTGTAAACTCCGTTTCTCATAAATTTGATTGGACAATTGCGATACTTTAACCCGGATTGCAGAAATCTCTCTTGCGACAAAGCCGCTCAATAAATTGCGGGCCAGAGAAGTCGAACCTCCATACCACGAGGGTACAAGAACCTAAATCAAACCGGAGACCTATAACGCTTTTATAACAGGAAAAACTTGGGTAGGCAAGTCAGAAAGAGTCGAATCGTAATTTTCTATGCCGCCTGCAATACCGATGCGATCAAGTTTATCTGGGCGATGTGAATGCGGACTGTAAAGTTAATCTGATCGATTTTGGAATTCTGGCCAGTCAGTGGCTGAATTCTCCCGGAACTCTTTCGGCAGATATGATTCCAATGTGAAATACCGATTAAAATGTGGATGTCTCACGTCTTAATAAGCTCCTCTTAAGATTGTCTTAGTAATGCATCACAGATGTAATATGAGATTTATCGCTATCAGTGCTATTTGGGTTATTGGGGACAGAACTCGAAAAAAGGACAAATATAGCCTTTTTCGCGCAAAATGAAAATTCAAATTGCGCAAATCAACTCTTTGCTAACCAATAATCTTGCATGAAACGCCTTTTTTTGCTAAAATAGTGGTATAATCGATGGTGCTTTTCGGTATGATGATTCTAATTAAAATATAATGAGAAAGTGGGGGTGTGTTTTTTCGGCAATCACAACTTCATTAGCATTTATCAGCACAACTTTAGCCTGTTCGATCTCTCTGCGTTTAAGTTTTTTTGGACAGATGACTGTTGAATTAATCGAAGACCGCAATAACAGAAACCATTTTTTAATTGAGGGAATACAGACGATGAAAAACACTTCTACTATCACCTTGTTTGCATTTGTTTTGTTCTGTTTTGGTTCTTCATTGGTTTTGGCTGTTCCCGCTTTTCCGGGAGCAGAAGGATACGGTGCTGCAGCCACCGGCGGCCGCGGCGGGGCCGTCTATATTGTTACCAATCTCAATGATTCCGGTGCCGGTTCTCTCCGTGATGCCCTGAATCATAATACACCCCGCACGATTGTTTTTCAAGTATCAGGCACGATTCATCTGACATCCAACCTGAGCCTCCAATACCCCAATGTGACCATTGCCGGTCAGACTGCACCGGGAGATGGTATCTGTATCGCCAACGGTTCTTTATATGGCGGCTTTGACAATGTGATTATCCGTTATATTCGCTGCCGTCTCGGTGATCAATGGCCCGACGGTACCGAAAACGGCGATGATGACGCGACATGGGGACGTTACGGCAACACCATGATCTTCGATCATGTGACGGCGAGCTGGTCGATCGATGAGGCGTTCTCCTATTATGCCAACAATAACTTTACCGCCCAGTGGTGCCTGATATCGGAAAGTCTTCGTTACTCGCACCATGAAAAAGGCCCTCACGGTTATGGGGGTATCTGGGGCGGCACCAATAGTTCCTGGCATCATAACCTGCTGGCCCATCACAGCTCGCGCAATCCCCGCGTCGAAGGGGGTGTGGTGGACAATGTGGATATGCGAAACAATGTCATCTACAATTGGGGTTTCAATAGCTGTTACGGCGGCGAGAATGCCACTGTCAATATTGTTAATTGCTACTATAAATATGGCCCTGCGACAAGCTCAGGGGTTCGTGACAGGATATGCGAACCAAGTACTGACGGGACCTATGGGCTGTGGTATGTCAACGGTAATTACGTGAACGGTTATCCGACGGTAACAGCCAATAACTGGCTTGGCGTTGATCCTTCCGGAGGAAGCGGAGATATTCCGCTGTGCCAGTCACTTACGCCGTTTCCTGTAGCCACAACCTACCCGGTAACCACACAGACCGCGCAGGATGCCTACAATTCCGTTTTGGATGATGTTGGATGCAGTCTGATCCGTGACTCGGTGGACACCCGTATCATTAACGAAGTCGAAACCGGTACGGCAACTTACGGCGGCGTGACCGGAGCAGGCCTGGGTATTATCGACTCCCAGACCACCGTCGGCGGTTGGCCGACACTCTATTCGCTTCCCGCCCTGACCGACACCGATAACGACGGTATGCCCAATGCCTGGGAACTTTCAAGAGGACTCAACCCCAACCACCCCGCCGACCGCAACTACGACCGCAACAGCGATGGCTATACCAATCTCGAAGAATATCTCAACTGGCTGTGTACCCCCACCGCCCGGGCCGACATGGAACGCAACTGTGTCATTGACCTGGGCGATTTTTCCGTATTTGCGGCTTCCTGGCAAACCCAGCCCGGAGATGCCGGATGGAATCCCTACTGCGATATCGCCAGACCCGCAGACGAGGTAGTCGATATCATCGACCTGATGGTTCTGGTGGACAGCTGGCTGCTGAATTAATCGAGGACGACAGGAGCAGAAACCATTTTTTAATTACGGGAATACGCATGATGAAAAATACTTTTACGGTCGCCCTGTTTGCAGTTGTTTTGTTCTGCTTTAGTTCTTCCTTAGTGTGGGCTGTTCCCGCTTTTCCGGGAGCAGAAGGATACGGTGCTGCAGCCACCGGCGGCCGCGGCGGGGCCGTCTATATTGTTACCAATCTCAATGATTCCGGTGCCGGTTCTCTCCGTGATGCCCTGAATCATAATACACCCCGCACGATTGTTTTTCAAGTATCAGGCACGATTCATCTGACATCCAACCTGAGCCTCCAATACCCCAATGTGACCATTGCCGGTCAGACTGCACCGGGAGATGGTATCTGTATCGCCAACGGTTCTTTATATGGCGGCTTTGACAATGTGATTATCCGTTATATTCGCTGCCGTCTCGGTGATCAATGGCCCGACGGTACCGAAAACGGCGATGATGACGCGACATGGGGACGTTACGGCAACACCATGATCTTCGATCATGTGACGGCGAGCTGGTCGATCGATGAGGCGTTCTCCTATTATGCCAACAATAACTTTACCGCCCAGTGGTGCCTGATATCGGAAAGTCTTCGTTACTCGCACCATGAAAAAGGCCCTCACGGTTATGGGGGTATCTGGGGCGGCACCAATAGTTCCTGGCATCATAACCTGCTGGCCCATCACAGCTCGCGCAATCCCCGCGTCGAGAGTGCTATCGACAATATGGATTTGCGAAACAATGTTATTTACAACTGGGTCTTTAATAGTTGTTACGGAGGCGAAGGTGCCAATGTCAACATTGTCAATTGCTATTATAAATACGGTCCTGCAACAAGTTCCGGCGTAAGAGACCGCATCGTGAATCCCAGTCTGGTAAAGGATTCTTTGGGCGATCCTGTCATTCCGCATACTTACGGACAATGGTACGTAAACGGCAATTATGTCTATGGAAGTACAACCGTAACAAATGATAATTGGCTGGGTGTCGACCCGGAAGGCGGCAGTGCCGAGCGGAGTTTGTGTCAGTCCACAACGCCTTTTCCCGTGGCTACGACCTACCCGGTCACCACACAGAGCGCGGAGGATGCTTATAATTCCGTTTTGGATAGTGCTGGATGTAGCCTGGTCCGTGACTCGGTAGATACTCGTATCATTGAGGAGGTCCGAACCGGTACGGCTACATACGGCGGCGTGACCGGGGCAGAATTGGGAATTATTGACTCCCAGGAAACGGTCGGCGGATGGCCTGCTTTGACCGAAGAAAGCCGCCCGGCCGGCTGGGATACCGATCAGGACGGCATGCCGGATGATTGGGAAACCGCCAACAGCCTGAATCCTGTCAATGCAACTGACAGAAATAATTACGATCTGGATGCCGATTACACAAACCTGGAGGTGTATCTTAACAGTCTTGTCGATATGGGCTCAAGCGATACAACACCTCCGGCAACTCCAACGGGGCTGGCGGCCTTAACGGGTGATGGGACTGTTGGCCTTAACTGGGACGATAATTCGGAAGGTGATCTCGCAGGCTATTACGTCTATCGTTCAACAACGTCAGGCAGTGGCTATGTCAGCCTGAACGACTCTGCCGCCGTGAGCAGTTCGGATTATACGGACGATACGGCCGAGAATGGCATCACATATTTCTATGTCATCACAGCTGTAGATACCTCATACAATGAATCCGATTCTTCAGATGAAGTATTTGCAACACCGGTCGATATGGAGTTCTACCGTGATACGAATGACGACCAGCTTATCGATATCACCGACCTGGCCGCCCTTCTGGCTATGTGGCTTCAGTCGGATTGCCTGGTCACCACAGGTTGGGATATCAATAACGATTGTTGGGTCAATCTTGATGAATTCAGCCTGTTAGCCAGCCACTGGCAATCTGAACAAACGACACCCGGGCCATCCATTCAATATGCGGATGTCAGTTGCCGGACATCGCTGAACGATGGTACGGATTCAGAAGCCGATACCAACAAAACAGAAGGCAACAAACTCAGCGTACGAGGAGACAGTAAAGCCGCCAAATCCTGGATCAAGTTTGATATCAGCGGCATCGATGTCGGTTCACTGACGAGTGCCCAACTGCGTATTACATTATACGAGGCAAAAACCAGTACATGTCTATTGTCGGCCGTCAATGACGACTGCACTGATAATATCAGCTGGGGCGAAACGGATATTACCTGGAACAATGCCCCCGGCAATATTACCAGCAGTGACGGGGTCAATCCTGATGACGGGTCTTTTACCGTCGGCGATCTTCAGGATAATCTGAACCCGGCCAAAACGACGCTGATCGATGCCGTTGATTATTCATACGGCGGACTGGTCGGCGATCAGTTCACGTTTGATGTACTTTCGATTTTGCAGGCCGATACGGACGGTATCGTGCAGTTTGTCCTGCATGGCGCCGGTGGTGCCTCTAATTTTACGACACATGACAGTTCGCTGGGCGCCGATTACTGGCCCGCACTTGTTCTAACCTATTCTAATTAAAGGGGTGCTATTAATGAAGCAAAATGGTTTGACCGTCTTACTCTTAGCTATTCTATTCTGCTTAAGTTCTTCATTCGTGTGGTCTGTTCCGGTTGCTTTTCCCGGTGCTGAGGGATTTGGTGCCTATGCAGAGGGTGGTCGCGGCGGAGATGTCTATTATGTAACAAATACAAACGATTCGGGTGCCGGTTCGCTGCGCGAGGGTATCAGTTCGGCAAGTGGGCCAAGGACTATCGTTTTTGCTGTTTCGGGGCTGATCCAACTTCAATCCAATCTGAATGTTGACAAAGACTACATCACCATCGCAGGGCAAACCGCTCCCGGTGACGGCATATGCCTTCGAGACTATACGTTTGGTATTAGAGCCGAACATGTGATCGTTCGCTTCATTCGTTCAAGACTGGGCGCTGCGGGCGGTCAGGAATCGGATGCGATAACCATTACCGATGGCGCCAAAAATGTTATCATGGACCATTGTTCGGCTTCCTGGTCGGTGGATGAGGTTTTTTCCTGTTCCACGGCGAATTCAAACGCGATTGACAACATTACAGTCCAGTGGTCCATCATTTCTGAGGGGCTGGGTGACAGTATTCATACGAAGGGATATCACAGTTACGGCGCTTTGATACGCGGCTGCTATGGAGCTAAATACAGCTACCATCATAATCTTTTTGCGCATAACAACGGCCGTAATCCGCGTCCGGGCAATTATGACGATAACCCCTATACCTCGGATCCTCTGGGTCTTCAGTTTGATTTTCGCAACAACGTCATGTATAACTGGGGCGGAGACCACCCGAGCTATGATGCTGACACCGTAAGCGTCTGCCGGATGAACTACGTGGGCAACTATGCCAAGGCAGGTCCAAGTTCATCTTATGGGCAGCTTTATGATACGGGCAGCCCGTATTTTATGGGCTATTACGAAGGAAACTATTGGAACGGCGGCATCCCTTCCGACCCGTACAGCATCGTTGATTTTGGTTCAATGAACAGCGGTCAGATAGACAGTTGGATACAGTCGGCACCCTTTTCAACTGGTCCGATCGTAACGCAAACCGCTCAGGATGCCTATGCCGACGTTTTGGCTGGCGCTGGAGCATCCTGGCAAGAGATTCGATTGATGCAAGAATTGTTAATGAAGTGACGACAGGCACGGTCACTTATTACGGCTCAGTCTCCGGCAAAGCGGGTATTATTGACGATGAATCGGACGTCGGCGGGTGGCCGACATATAACTCGACCGCCGCCCCGGCCGATACCGATTTTGACGGCATGCCCGATGCGTGGGAAGCGGCCAATGGACTTAATTTAAGCATCGCCGCGGACCGGAACTATTATACATTGGATGCCAATTACACCAACCTGGAGGTTTATCTGAACAGTCTGGTCGGTATGGGCTCAGGCGATACAACGCCTCCGGCGGCTCCGGCGGGCTTGGCAGCCTTAACCGGTGACGCAACGATTAGCCTTGATTGGGACGATAATTCAGACGTTGATCTTGCAGGCTATAACATCTATCGCTCGCTCGTCTCAGGAAGCGGTTATGACAGCTCAACGTTTTTGCATTGAGCAGTTCGGATTACACGGATGATACAGCCGAGAATGGCGTGACCTATTTCTATGTCGTTACGGCGGTGGATACATCTTCCAATGAATCCGATTCTTCAGATGAAGTGTTTGCCACGCCGGTGGACATGGAGTTTTACCGCGATACGAATGACGACCAGATTATCGATGTGACCGACTTGGCTGCTTTTCTTGCAGTGTGGCTGCAGTCAGATTGCCTGGTCACCACCGGTTGGGACATCAACAACGATTGTTGGGTCAATCTTGACGAATTCCGCCTGATGGCGGGTTCCTGGCTGGCTGAACAAGAACAAACCATCACCACCATCGACATTGTTGCCAGTCAGGGAAAAATGGTCCAGTATGAGGGTCTTTCCGGGGCATGGGTTTCGGAAGAACGGCTTAAAGTCCGCTCGGCCGGAGTGTGGGATGACAATCCGGCGCTGAATACATTAGATGCAGCCAAATCTTATCTGCAATTTGATCTTTCGGGTGTCAACGGTACCCTTACCAGCGCTACCCTGACGATTTATGCGATTACGGGTGGCAAGTCTTATAATGTCAGCGGACTTAACGATGGCATTGACGAAACGTGGAGTTCTAGCACGATCAATTGGTTCTCGGCTCCGGGCAATAACACGACAAGCGGCAACGGCCTTGTCGCGGCTCAGACGGTTTCACTGTACTCTGTCGGTTTGACCGTGGTCAATGGTGCTGCAAGCGGTGATGTGACATCCTTTGTGAACGCAGATACGGACGGATTGGTGACGTTTATCCTGACCGCAGGCGGAACGACTTACATGTACAATGTTATCGAAGGAAGCTATTACAACGCAGACTATGTTCCTGTTTTAACACTTGAAGGAGAGTTTAATCCCAACTAAGGAACAGAAGATACATGAAAAAATGCTTGTTATTTACCTTGATACTCATTCTTTGTATGAGAGCTGGTGTGTTAGCCGCCGATGGTTTCGGGTGCAATGTGACCGATGGTGCTCTCTTAGGTCCTTTTGTTCTTCACTTGTAATCCTCATTTTGCCGCAAAAAAACTTATAACTGACTCTATATAATGGGCTTATAATCGGACTAAGGTTCCCAAGATTCGTGTATCAGCTGTTCACGGATCTGTATCGTCTGGCCTGGAAGAAGGATTTGATAGTTACTGTAACCTTTTTTTAATAAATCACTTAGATAAACATCGACTGCCTTATCAATCGCATTAAAGCAAAGAAATTGTCTTTAAATATAGAAAAAAATATTTTCGAGGGTGACGAAAACCGATTTGTTACAATTATAGTACGGATATTCCAGGAGAAATTTGTACATGGAAACTCGTTCCGACAATACGAATGATAAAAACAAGTTATTCATGGGACTTGCTCTGTCAAGCCAAAAAGAATTATATGTGTATGTATTAAGTCTTGTTATTTCCACCTCTGACGCTGATGACATCCTGCAGGACGTCTTAGCTTTAATGTGGACTAAATTTAATGAGTTCAGACCCGGGACTGATTTTGTCGCATGGGGAAAAACAATAGCTCGTTATAAAGTGATGGATTTCCTGCGGAAAACGAAAGCTTCAAAGCTTCATTATGATTCTGATGTTCTTAAGCTGATCGAATCTAAGTCATCTCAATCACACAACTTGACAGACCATAAAAAAGCGATGCAGGACTGCCTCAAAAAGCTTTCCGAGAAATATATGGGCGTTTTAAGGATGCGATATGTAAACGATATGACGTTCAATCAAATGTCGCGAAAACTCGGAGTTTCCAAGCAGTCTGTCCATCGAGCTGTAAGCCGAATTCATGCACTTCTTGTTAAATGTGTCAACCGGGTTCTTTCGGAGGGCAGTGCATATGGAAAATAATGATAAGCTGCTATTTGAAATCAGTGATCTGGTTGTAAAAACATTTGACAACTCAATTAGCGAGGAGAAATTTGAACGATTACAACATCTGTTGAAAATGGAACCGGCGGCTCTGGACTACTATTTCGATCTTCTTTTTACGTTTGCGTCTATCGATGAAATCAGGGTGGTAGACTCCAAAAACAACCAAATGGATTATGGCAATTTATTGTTAGAGCTAGGCGAATATGAATTAACAGCCCCCGAAATTGAAGTTCCTAAGGAAGAGGTAACAAAAGAATTGATTCAAAAAGTTGTCTATTCGCCGAGAGAGAAACGAGAAGTCAGCAAGTTAAATATTTTCTTACTGGCCTTGAGTACCGCTGCTATGCTTTTCTTCATTCTGTATATCAAGTTTGTGCCGCCAAAAGCCAGTATTGAAGTTGCGACGATAACTGACAGCGTCAACGCAAACTGGTCCAGTGGCACTGGTTACATGGATAAGGGAACACGGTTAGCTACAAGCAGTGATGCATTATTTTTACAGGATGGTTTGACGGAATTATTATTTGATAATAATGCGAAGGTTGTTATTGAAGGGCCTGCCGAATTTGAATTGCATGCTGATAATCAGATTAATTTACGATATGGACGAATCTATGCGACGGTTCCCCGTGATGCAGTTGGATTTACAATCAATACCCCTACGTCTCGAATTATCGATTTGGGTACTGAGTTTGGTGTCCAGGCCAATGCACTCGGGGATGTGTATTTGCATGTCATCAAAGGCAAAACGACGTTACTCGCCGGCGACAATACAAACAGGGTTAAGTTAGAAGTCAGCGAGGGTCAGGCAAAAAAGGTGTCGGCTGTGACTTTAGCAGTTTCTGATGTCCCCTGTGACACAGAGCTTTTCGTACGTGATCTCAGTTCTGAACAGCAATATGCTCAGGGGGGAGAATTGGAGATTGATTTCGTGAATATCATTGCCGGCGACATAACGACAGGCAAAGATTCTCTGGTTTATAAGCAGGGTACCATCAATCGGAAGTTATGGACTTACTTCAGACCCGAAGACGATCCCGTGTCTTTAGCCGTTGGTGAACAGCTCATTGTCACGATTGAATTCTCGCCGCTCGGCAATTTATATGATAATTCAGTTCGCGGTTTTCGTTTTGGTCTTTTCAATGATCCGACGAATAACCAGATATTAACATATACCGATAGAGATAGCGGCGGAAAAACCGATCCATGGACAGATGCAACGGGCTATGGTGTACAAATGGCTCTAAGCAAGGGACCGAGAAAGTCAGCGACACCCAGCGTCGGTAAACGTACGGACTTAACATATACCAGTCTTATGGGAAGTGTCAATGCTTGGACATTCAGCGACGGCGGTGACCCGATTACCAATGTAATTGACACCCGTTATACCCTGACATTAACATTGGATCGTATCACGGAAAATCAAATGCAGGCAACTTTTACGATTGCTGATGCCGATGGTGTTATCTCTTCGCATACAATCCTCGATGATCCCCTTGGTACCGGTGAGTTTGGCTCTGGGCCAATCGCTACAGATTTCGATCAATTGTTTTTCAGATTCTCAAGTGCTGACAGTACGGCTGATAGTCTTGAGTTCCGTCGGTTTACAATTGAATATATCCAAAACGAAGCAACACCAACCAGCGGGCTGGAATAAATCCGCAATGAAAGGAAATAAGTGATGAAAAGAGTAACAGGATTGATCGCGGTTTTATGTTTATGTCTTACCTCAAATGCCTTTGGGGCAGCAGACGGTTGGGCCAGTATGAACGGGGGCACGACAGGGGGTGCCGGTGGAACGGTTGTTACCGTAGACAATATGACAGACCTTGAATATTACGCCGAACTGGGAACGACACCCTATATCATTCAAATCTCAGGTACTATTGCAATCGGTACGGGTGTTCTCGAAATAAGTGCTAATAAAACACTGATAGGTATCGGTACAAATCCGACGCTCGTAGGAAATGTCGGCTTTAATAATCGTAACGGGAATATCATTATTGAAAACCTGAACATTACCAATCCTTATGCAGGAAGCTCATACGACGGCATCAGCTTAAAGCAGGATATATACAATGTTCTTGTTACCAAGTGTACTATCTATGATACCGGTGACGGCGCTTTCGATATCACCAACAATTCAGACTATGTTACCGTATCATGGTGCAAATTCTACTACACCCCTTCTGCTCCGGATCCCGGCCATACCTTCTCATGTCTCGTCGGAAGCAGCGACAAACAAGACGATGACGCGGCGAATCTTCGCATCACGTATCACCACAACTGGTGGACAACCGGTGTCAAAGAAAGGATGCCCCGCGTCCGTTACGGCCAGGTACATGTCTATAACAATTATTACAGCGATCTTGTGGCCGGCGGTTATTGTGTTGGTGTTGGCTGCGGGGCTCGTATTCGTGTTGAGGACAACTACTTCAATGCCGTACCCAATCCATGGGCAGACTATTATACTGGCATGAGCGACTGCTATACTGACGGACACATAGGCTGGAACACCGGTAATATATTTTACAACTGCACACAACCGACCTGGGCGACGAATGAGTACGCCACCATCTTTATACCGCCGTATGCTTATACCCCCAACGATGCCGCAGATATACCGGCTATGGTTCCGGCTTACGCCGGTGCAGGGACTCCTTACCCGCCGCATTGGTTTTATACCGTGTACGGCGACTTCGACAGAGACGGCGATGTGGAGATGGATGACCTTGAGACATTTATTAGTTACTGGCTTGATACGAATGATATTGCCGATGCTGATTATTATGCGAACGGAAGGGTGGATATGGCCGAGTTGGCGCTGTTTGCAGAAAATTGGCTCAGCGGTTTATAGAAACGTGTTGAAACTTTTAGAAGAGGATGAAATCTTAACGATTGATTTGAGAGGGTAACATGATGAAATTCAGACACTATGCAGCGGTTATTACTTTTGTATTAATGACGATTCTCTGGGGTTCTTCCCGTGTCTTTGCGGTTGACGGTTGGGCAACGGCAGGCAGCGGTACGACCGGCGGCGAAGGGGGAACGGTTGTTACCGTTGATAACGCTGCTGACTTAATTTATTACGTAGAGGACACGGACCAGGACCCGTATATCATTTATGTGGACGGTGTTATCGATCTGGGCGGTTCGAACATTCGTGTCCGCGGCAACAAGACCGTCATCGGCTTGCCGGGATCGCGCATCACCGGCAATTTGAAATGCTACAGAAGCGAAGAGAGTAACAACATCTTCAGGTATCTGAACATGGACAATAAGGCTAAGGCCGGCGACGGGGACTGCATCAGTCTTGACGGCGTCACGAATATCTGGATCGACCACTGCACATTTACCGACGCAGGCGACGGCGCTGTCGATATCAAAAACGGCGCCGATTATGTGACCGTTTCCTGGTGTAAGTTCCAGTACCCGACCGCTACCGAACACACGTTCTGCAATCTGGTCGGACATTCCGACAGCAATGGCGATACAGATATGGGACATCTGCGTGTCACCTTCCACCATAACTGGTATTCGACCCTGTGTCACGAGCGTATGCCTTCCGTCCGTTTCGGGAAAGCTCATGTCTATAACACTTATTTCGATTGCCCGGGCAATCGTTACTGCATCCGTACCCGCTTGTATGCAGAATGCCTTGTCGAAAACAATTATTTCAATGATGTTCAGAATCCCTGGGAACGATATGTCACAAGTGCAGGCGGCGACCCCGGCCTGCTTTATGCATCGGGCAATTTCTTCACCGATAATGTTACATGGTATGTGGGGTATGACAGTTCATCAGTCCTTATTGATGGCACCGACACTGTCTTTACGCCGCCGTATGCCTATACGCTGGACAATGCATCCATGGTCCCCGGTATTGTTATGTGGGGAGCCGGTGTCGATGGAAAGGACGGTTACCCACCGCACTGGGCTTTCGGTCAATACGGCGATTTTGATTTGAGCGGCTTTGTGGATGCCAATGATCTTGAGATGTTTGCAGGCTACTGGCTGGAAACAACTGATATCGATGATGCAGATTATTATGATAACGGCCGCGTGGATTTGAGCGAGTTTGCCCTGTTTGCCAATAATTACCGTTATACCCCACCTATCCCGCCGGACACAACGGCTCCGGAAGTACCGGCTGACCTGTGGGCGCTGGGCCAGAATGTTCAGGCTGTATTGGATTGGGCGGATAACAATACCGAAGAAGACTTTGCAGGCTACAATATCTATCGTTCAACAACATCCGGCAGCGGGTATACGAAGCTCAATGAAACTCTGCTGACGACTTCAGATTATACAGATGATACCGCAGCGAACGGCACAATGTATTATTATGTAGTGACATCGGTCGATACGAATGACAACGAATCGGAGTACTCGGTCGAAGCGTGCACCGTGCCGGATGCCGTATCAGATAATGTAATCGTTCAGGAAAATGCCACCGGCTTATGCATGTCCGGCGACATACAGGGCATCGAGTCGGAATACAGCGGCTACACCGGCAGCGGTTATGCCAACACTTACAATGCAACCGGCATGGGCGTTGATTACAGTCTTAACATCGCCACAGCCGGAACGTATACGTTCACATGGCGATTTGCAAATGGTTCAACCGATCGCCCTGCCAAGTTACTGATCAATGATGCTGAGGAAGTGGCCAGTATCAACTTCCCTGCAACCGGTGCCTGGAGCAATTGGGCCACAGTCTCGGCCCAGGTTGCATTAACCGCCGGTACGAAGACTGTGCGGCTGGAAGCGACGACCAGCGGCGGCTGTGCGAATATTGATTATCTGCAAGTCGCAGGCCCGGGACCTGAGATCGCTACCTGTCCGTAAACGCATTAAAACTTTTAAGGCTTTAATAATATCAGGTGATTCTTTAAATGGGAGTTCTGATGATGAGAGACAATCGTTCAGTCGCATGGTTTACAATTGTTTTAATGTGCTTATTGTCAAGATTTGTCTTCGCGGTTCCGGTTGCCTTTCCCGGTGCAGAGGGCTCCGGCCGATATGCAACCGGCGGGCGAGGCGGAGACGTCTATGAAGTGACCAATCTGACCAACAGCGGTCCGGGTTCGATTGTTGACGCCGTCAGTGCGGGCAACCGGACCATTGTTTTTCGGGTCTCCGGTACGATAGAACTTGGTGATGTCCTGCTGCGGCCGAAATCAAATACGACGATTGCCGGTCAGACAGCTCCCGGTGAGGGAATTTGCCTTAAAGGCCGCATCTATATCGGTAGCGTCTCCGATGTGGTGATTCGCTATATCCGCGTTCGCGTCGATGAAGGTGGGGCGAATTCGAGTGGTGACGCGATCGATATCGCAAGCGGCAACAATATCATCATTGACCACGTCAGCGCTTCTTATGCGCGAGATGAAGGTATCTCATGCCAGGATGGTTCAGATAATGTGACTGTGCAGTGGTGCATCATTAGCGAAGCCCTCAATTATGAGGACCACAGCTATGGTTCGCTGGTCCGCGGTGAATATGGAGAAGAAAAAACCTACCACCATAACTTATACGCCCACAACAGAGGCCGAAACCCGCGGCCGGGGAACTACACAAGTATCAGTTCGGACCCTGAAGGACTGCATTTTGACTTCCGTAACAATGTCGTTTACAACTGGATGGGAAGTACGGCCGGTTACAACGATGACGGTTCTACCGTCAGCCGGTATAATTTTATCGGCAATGCCTTTTTTACGGGTCCCGATTCCACCGGCAGTATCGCCTTCCGCGAAAGCAGCGAAGTTTCCTATGGGTACTTTGCCGACAACTCCCTTAATGATGTCGTACCGGGTGACCCGTGGAGCTTAGTCAATCTAAATCTGTCTTCTTCAGAAATAACTGCCTACAAAGCCCGTTCCTCTATTCTCCCGATGGAACCGGTTACGACGACTTCCTCTGCCCAGGCTAAGACAGACGTTCTTGGGGAGGCCGGGGCGAGTTTCCCCAGTCGTGATATCGTTGATACGCGTGTTATCAATGACGTACTCAACGGAACGGGGAGCATTATTGACAACACAAGCGATCTGGCCGATCCCTGGCCAACACTTAGCTCACTACCGGCACCGACGGACACCGACCATGACGGAATGCCGGATGCATGGGAAACAGCCAATGGACTTAATTTGGGCAATGCCGCTGACCGAAATGATTACGATCTTCATCTTGACTATACCAACCTGGAAGTGTACCTGAACAGTTTGCTTGCCGGCGATCTGGAAGCGCCGACAGCACCTGCCGGCCTTGCAGCGACGGCGGGGAATGCGACGGTTGCCCTTGATTGGGATGACAACGCTGAAGTTGATTTAGCAGGCTATAACATCTACCGCTCGACAATCTCAGGAACCGGCTATGCCAGACTCAACACAACAGCCGTAAGCAGTTCGGATTACATGGATGATACGGCCGACAATGGCGTCACTTATTTCTATGTCGTTACGGCTGTGGATACATCGTACAACGAATCCGGTTTTTCCAATGAGGTGTTTGCCACACCGATCGATTTGAACTTTTACCGCGATATCAATGACGACCAGTTCATTGATATGACCGACCTGGGCGCCTTCCTGCTTGTCTGGCTGCAGTCCGATTGTCTCATCACCTCCGGTTGGGACATCAACGGGGATTGTGTCGTAAATTATGATGAATTTTCTATGCTGGCCGGCAACTGGACGGGGCCTGATACCACTCCTCCATCAGTTCCAACCGGCTTGTCGGCGACGGCGGGCAACAGCACGGTTTCACTGGACTGGAATGATAACAGCGAAAATGATCTAAACGGCTACAATGTCTATCGTTCAACAACTTCAGGCAGTGGTTACACGCTGTTAAACACATCGCTTTTAAGCAGTTCGGACTATATCGACACCGATGTCGCCAACGGCACGATCTATTACTATATTGTGAGCGCATTAGATATAGAGTCGAATGAGTCGGACGCTTCAAGTGAAGTCTCTGCGACACCCGATGTAATCACCAGTATTACAATACAGGAAAACGAGGTTGGTTTTTGCGGTGTCGATGGTACGGTCGACAGCGACAATACCGGGTATACGGGCGACGGATTTGCAAATACCGACAACGCCGTCGGCAATGGTGTCGATTACAGCGTCAATATATTGACCGCTGGTACCTATACATTCGTGTTCCGATACGCGAGTACGTCCGACCGGCCTGCCGATTTGATCATCAACAGCATAACGGAAGCCTCCGGAATCAGTTTCGCGAGCACCGGCGCCTGGACAACGTGGGATACGACGGCGGCCGTTGAAGTGACGTTAACTGCCGGAATAAAAGATATACGCCTCGAAGCAACAGGCAGTAGCGGCCTTGCCAATATTGATTATATGGAAGTAGCCGGCGTTAATCTTCAGGCGGAAAATTGCCCTTAATATTGTCCAGATGATCTAAGGGCCTGACAAAACCCACGCCATTGGCGAGCTTTCACTCGGGCCGGTCTTGGACCTATTGTCACCAGTGCAACGGATGGCGCCGACGTCATCGATTGGGGAAAATCAAGCTGGCTCAAAACCACCTACGAATCGGAATCAGTAACAAAGATCGCCACTTTCTCTAACATTTTATCACCGTCATTAACCGTAAAAGACACTTCGGCAATACCGGTAAAATCGGTTTCGGGCTGGAATGTCAGGATACTTTCGCCGGATTTGATTTCCGCTCTACCGCCGGTGACTTTGTCGATTGTATAAACGGCATCGGGATTGAAACCGGAAGTATATTTTCGAAGATCTACATTGCATGCCACATTTTTCGTGCCCTGTGCATGAGGAACAGCCAGCCAGTTCAGGTAGTCTTCCAGGTTGGAATAGCCGTTGTTATCAATATCGCCGTTGTTGTCCGCTTGTTCGGCATCTAATCCTTCGATTGTCTTTTCCCACATATCTGGCATGCCGTCCTGATCGGCATCTTTGGGGGCAAATCCGCTTTGAATTTGGCCGGGGCCATTGATGGGGTTCTGGTTTTCATTGGATATCACTCTGCCGGCTTTTCCAAAACTGGTGAGTTCTTCGATCAGGAATTGGTCGACCTGGTCGCGTACAGGAAGCGAGGCCCCTGCCTGCGAAATGATCCGTTTGCAGGCTGTCTGCGGTTCATCGATTGTTTGTATTACAGGGAAATCATGCTGTGTAGTTTGCCAGCTAACGGTGCCATAATCGGGGCGCTGAAGCACCTGCCCATCCAGAAGACCGTTTTTGTTTTCATCGAAAAAATTATTGTCGGCGTAAATGTGGAAGTTTTCATTCCCCCGAGTAAACGGCGAACGTGACGGGGTCTGGAAACCGGCGATGTAATAATTACTCATCACGTTCGCCTGGGATTCGGCACTGGAATCGCCCAAGATGTAACCAGCGGCACGCCAGTTGTAGACGACATTATTGATGAACTGGTTAACGCCCTTGACCTTTGGATTGCGGGTGTGGTTATCGATGTAAAGGGAGCGAAGGATGCTGATGCCACCCCAGTTCTGGATCAAGCCGCCGCAGGAGTGGGTGTCGAGACCTTGCGCAATAATGGCATTTTGGATGGTGAAAAAGCCGTCTTTTCCACTGATGGAAAAGGTTTCATCCCGTCCCCATGACACGGAAACATGGTCAAAGATCATGGGGCTGCCTTCGGCGATTGAGACGGCGTCTTTGCCCTTATCGCCGTCGATCCCCATGCGGAAACGCATGTACCGGACGATGGCATGGTCAGCACCGGAAAACGAAATACCATTGCCATAAACAACAACACCGTCGCCAGGTGCGGTCTGACCGGCAATGGTGATATGGTCGGCTACCGCGATTCGTTTTTTAATTGCAATAATGCCTGCGACATCAAATACAACGGTTCGATGGGATTGACTAACGGCGTCCCGAAACGAACCAGGGCCGGCGTCGTTTAGATTGGTAACATGATAAACCGCCCCGCCGCGACCGCCCACGGCGTTTCGGCCGAAACCTTCGGCGCCGGGGAAAGCCGGGACTTCTGCATACACATTGGATAAACAGAGAAGACAAATAGTAATGAATACGCCAAAAAAATATTTATAATTCGTGCAACTCATTTTATCTGTTCCTTCATTGATTCAAATTCCGAATTTCCTGCGGTGTCAAAGCAACATCATAAATGCGCACATCGTCAATCAAGCCCAGGAAATAACGCTGCGATGCATTGTATACACCAATCCTCACGTCTTGATCCGTTGCATCCGAACTCGTATTCACCGGCTCATCCACCGAAGCACTGATGACCTCCGGCTGACCATCAACATATAACTGTGCTTCTGTAATGTCAGGTGACCCATCATCTTCCAGAACCACAGCGACGTGATGCCAACTGCCGTCATTAATTGCAGTAGTCCCAATAATATTGCCCCCTTGGACCTCGGCACGAAGTTGACCGCCTTCATTGACACGGATGATCCACCGGGCTCCGTTACTGGGCTCAGAGCCCCATGTGACAATTTCATCCGAAACTGCTGTCGTCTTGATCCATGCTGTAAAGGTCCGGCTGGCAGCACCGGTGACGCCTTTGTAGCCGGTGATCTGGACATAATCGTCTGTACCATCAAAGTTCAGGGCACCGCCCACATAGCCTGTATCCCAGATCGGATCGTTAACTAGTTGTCCCGACCTTCCATTGATCGAACTATCCTGCGCGACATTTCCGCTCATTTCATCAAATTTCAAATGAAGCTGAAGATCATCGGCGGGTGTTACGTCAGCGCCAATAATTTCGATATAGTCTATATTGCCCAAGCCACTGGTACCGGTGGCTTGAAGCCGCAGGTCATTGATCCCAACGGTCAACGATACAGTTTGGCTGACCGTGTTCCAAATTGTCCAGTCACTTGAACTTAATGCCGGGAAGCTGATACTTGCAATAGCCGTTGAGCCATTGACAAGTAAAGCCCCGGGGCGGTCACTCCCGCCGCCGTTGGCATAACGCCACGTCATTGTATAGGTTCCCGCCGTTGCGATATTGACTTTCCAGTCAACACCCATACCGATAGCATTATCCGTATTGGAAAATCCGTCCCCGGTAAATCCGGTGTTATTATTATCAACGGTACCATCCACACCCCGGAAACCTGCAGTGTTCTCTTGGATAATCGTACCGGTTCCCGAAGCAACAGGATGAGCCGAGACCTCGCTTGTGTCTGTGGATTCGTTCATAGAAGTATCGACTGCCCTGACTATATAATGGTAGAGCGTACCATTCACGACATCCGTATCGACGTAGTCTGAGGTAATGATAATCGCAGTGTTAAGCTGAACATAAGCACTCCCAGAGGTTGTCGTTCGATAGATGTTGTAACCTGCCAGATCCCCTTCACCGTTGTCATGCCAATCGAGGGAAACCTGTGCATTTGCAGCCTGTGCCCACAGTCCGGTCGGCGAAGAAGGGGGAGCGGACGACTCGACCAGAACGGCCAAGGTCTGCGTCCATGTACTGCCGTCGCTGTCCGTCACCGTGAAGTTAAAACGTGCCCGGCCCGAAAAATCGAGTATAGGCTCGAACACGACCGTATAGCCATCGGGCTGGATCGTTGCCGTACCATTCTGGATATTGGACAAGGAAAAGACGACTGGAGCCACATTGAAACCGCGGGTATACCTGCGCAGATCAACCGTTAGAGAGGACGGCTCTTCTGCGGTATTCTTTGCTATAGCGGCATGCGGAATGGCACAGAAGTGAAGGTATTCATCCAGCAGCGTATAGCCTAAAGATACGTACGCGCCCGCCGGAACGAGGGCGTTGTGGTTTTGCAGCGTAACGCTGGATCCAATGGAGAGTTCCCAAAAATCGGGCATGCCGTCGCCATCGTTATCTGTTGGTGCTGTAGCCGAATTAAGTGTACCGAAACCGTTGTTGGACACCGGCAGATCGGACTCTCTTGAGATGCGGCTGTGGACTTGGTTGATAACGTTGTTGAACAGCAGTGTATCTACCTCGTCACGCAGCGAACTGGCACTCGCATCCAGTCGCAATGCACCTGCGGAGGAAATCACTTTCTTATAGGCGGTCAGCGGATCGTCGACGGTGATCGCGATGTTGCCGGTAGCGCCGGTGAAAGCGCTGGAGGCCCTGACGTAACGGTTTGCCCCCTCGGAATCACCGGGTTGGTATTCCGAGCCGCCCACGATCGCGTAGCCCTTATCTGTACCGTTGAGTAGTCCATCGCCGTCCGAATCATGGAGGCAGTTGTCGAGCCAGAGCGTGAAGTTCGGATTATTGTTGCGGTCCACCAAGGCTTTTTCGAGCGCGATGCTATCAGTGTAGGTGGGGGGAGAGAGGAAATAGGATCCGATGACGTTTGCCTTCCAGTCCGCAGGTGTCGTCGAGTCACCCATGATGAAGCCGATGCCCCAGTCGAATGTCACGTTGTTAACCCACTCGAGCAGTCCGTAGGGACGTGCCTTCGGGTTGCGTGTGTGATGATGCCCCCACAGCGAGTGGTGACATGAGCCGTTCTCGAGATCCCATAGCCCGCCGCAGTTATGGCTTTCCAAGCCCCAGGCGGACACCGAGTTCTGCATGGTAAAGTTGTCGAGAGTACTGTTGAAGAAGGAAATATTTTCGTCGGTGCTGAACATCAACGAAATGTGGTCGATAATACTGTTGTCGGCGCTGCTTTCGAAGTTGATGCAATCTCCGGCTCCACCATTCTCGCCATGCCTGATGCGCAGATGGCGAAGCACCGCGTTGTTGCCAGTGACAAGAATCCTGCCGTCTTTTAATCCGATGCCGTCACCGGGAGCCGTCTGTCCGGCGATCGTAACGTTATTCTGAACAATCCGAATGGTCTGGTTTCCCGTATCACTGTTGTAGTTGATGGGAATATAGCCGCTGACCGCAAACACAATGGTACGCCCACTTGAGGGCGCATTTTCGACACCATATCGTAGCGACCCCGGGCCACTGCTGTCGAGGTTAACCACTGTATACACATCGCCACCGCGACCACCGTTGGCCTGAGCCCCGAAGCCCTCGGCTCCCGGAAACGCTACCAATGGTGGCGATACAGTCTGGAAATTCCATATATTTCCCGGCTCGATATTATCGCAAGAGACAGAATCCACCCGCCAATAATAGGTCGTGCTTGGATCAAGATCTTCCAGATCAAAAGTGGTCCCGGTCGTTGCGCCCAGATAGATCGCATCCGCAGAATCCTGCCAGTCTGCGGCAATTTTCGAAAAATCCGTTAAATCGACTACCCCACTGTAATCCAAATCGGGACATGGTGAAGACGGGGCCATCAGCCACTGAAGTCCCAATTCACTAAGATCTGGAAGATTGACCAAACCATCACCATTTACATCGCCGCCCAACCTCTGTGCGGACGTGACCGCAGTGGCATCTGTTCCCAGGTAGATCTCGCTTCGAACAGCACCGTTGCCGGGCTGCCATGACAGTAATCCTAAATCCGTTGCCACAGTTTCCCCAGTGGCCGGTTCGGGATAATCAGCCCCCGGAGGCGGATACGTCACGATCAATGTCGGCCAGTACGCTTCTCCCCCGGAATGGTCGTGTGTTGTACAGTTGATCAGCGAGTTTGAATTGTGTAAAATAAACTGCACAATGTCATCGGTATCGCCCAGAATAGCCGGGGTCACATCAATAAAATGCTGAGAGCCGGCCAGGTAATTACCTGCCAGATCGACGGTTCCCATCAAGGTCGCCTTCGTGAAATCCGGGTTAGACTGATCTGCCGTATTATTGGCTGGTGCATTGGTCCAGGTAATATCTGTTTCACCCCAGCCAATATTCGTTGTATAGTTATTATTAACGGCGGATACATCAAAATGAAAGTCGCCTTCGTCTTCGTTGAGCGTCAACCTCAAAACTGCCCCGCGGATACTGCTGCGGTCTTCTAACGCGCTAAGGTCAAATTTGATCCAGGATTTAGCGGCTGAAGCATCCGAACGGATGCTGAGTTTGCTTGCGTCGGACTTGTTCGTATCCGGCACCAACGAATCTGTGCGGCAACTGACAGAGGCCGGAACAAGTACTTCCGCGTCCAATACACTGCCGGAAAGCATACATATAATTACGATCGCTGTTACGATGGTCCCCCGCTGTCTCATATGTCTATCCCTTTGATAAATATCGACTTACATTAAGTATTTCTTTTGACAAAAAAATTTCGCCCCCATAATTATAATGATAGCATAACCTATTCAACAGAAAACAGCAACCGGGTACACCTAAGGCGTACCCGGCTGCCAAATCATTCAACCATTAATACTTAACTGTCATTATGGAGCACACGATGCATCCATATAAGAATGACATTCAAGCCAATGCAGAGCGAATTCACTGAAGTCGTTCAAATCAACATAGCAGTTATTGTCAAAGTCAGCATTGATCTGACTATACCCCGGTTTGGCCTTTGCGGCATCACACGGTGTATCGCCAACAAAGATCTCGGTCGCGCCCGTGCCGACCAGATCACCATCGTTCGCAGACAACTGGAAGGTATACGTCCCTGTTGCCGGCAGTACAAGCGTGATATCTTCGACATTATTCGGGTCGATGGCTACGGTTGCCGGACCGTCGATCTGTTCCCACAGAAGACCCAGCGTCGGATTCGGGAAGCCGTCATCAGACGCTGTTGCATTAATCACAGCGGTCGCAGAAGCCGGATCACCGTCATTGTTCAGCCATAGATACTGGAAAGGCTCTTCCACGTCAACTGTCGGATATGCGTTGTTGGTGTTGAAACTCCACACATAACCCTGTGTTGTCTCACCGGTCCCGCTATCAGTCACATTGACAACCCAGTTGTACGTTGTGTTTACAGCCAACGTGTAGCCGGACAACGAAGCAGTGTTCCCGGTGGTGTCATCAGCGATCAAGGTAAACCCGTCACCGGAACCAACCGGATCATTGGGGTCGCCGGTACCAATCCAAACATCGCAGGTCAGCGTGCCGACGGCGGGCGGATTTGTCCAGCTCAGTTGAGCAAGGGTCGTACTTTGGCTGGTGTTGATGGCCGGAACCGGGTTCGTCGCCCAAGTCGGGGTTGTCACATTACCTCTCAGAATGATCCCTTTGAGAGCGACTCCATCAATAGTAAGCGAGCGGCTATGGCTCGGCGAACAAATCTCAAAGTCCGCATCTTCCGGCGAGAACGTCACAAACATCAGCGTAATGATACCATCCGTATCCGAATTCAAGAACTCATCCAAAGCGGCAAATTTCGCGGTATCAACCCACACGTCTAACGGGTCAATAACCGTTTCCATTAATAAAGGAGAAACATCTGACTGGTCGATGTGTGTCGCGAACGTAATTGGCTCGCTATACGCCGGATTTGGTGTGTTGACAACACCAGGTAAACTTTCCCACACGGCAGTCGTAGAATTAGTAAGATCAACATTGTCATATTCTTCCCTGACAGCAAACACCGAAAGGACCTCATTCAAAGAACCTTTATCTCTGTTTATCGTCAGATAACTGTTGGCATACACTTCGCCGGCTTCTTTCTGTCCGGAGATGTCGTACTGGACATATTCGATACGCCGTCTGGGAGCACTATGGTTACGTGCATAGCTGATACTTGAGTGTCTATATGACGTGGGGGGTTGATCGGAATCATTTCCCGCCGTACACCAAGTAGAAGCCTGAACAGCAAACGTCGGAACCTGAACCGCTACCTGAATCGTCTTTGCTGCGACCTTTTCGCCGTCATCAGCGGTGATCTGGAGCGTGTAATCCCCTAACTCCGAAAAGCTGATCTCAACATCTTCTGAAGTGTCGTCGGGAGAATAGCCTACAGTAGCACCATCCGGAGTAGAAAGGGTTGTCCACTGGACGGATACCCCGGTTCCCGGAATGCCGTCATCTGCAACCGTACTGTCAACAACCAGTGTATTTCCCGGAACAACCTGTGTGCTGACAGGAACACCGGTGATCGTCGGCCGGAAATTCCAACCGTCGGGTGCGGCAGCAACGACATACATGACACGGCCAGTACCATCATACTGAGCACCTAAGACATAGGTGCCGGGGGTAACCGACTTGGCATACACCGTTCCGGGCGTGCTGATATTGACCGTATAAGGTGTTACAGCGAAACCGTTCGGGTCAACCCAATCCATCACGCCACTGCCAAGTGTCGGGGGATCGGAATCAATTTCATCGCCAACACGATTGTCAATAATCAGAAACAACGTCCCGGCCTTATCGACGGTGACATGATACTCCACATCAGAGTCATTTTTGTCGTCCACAGCCGTCTGGACGTAATCAAGACCTCCAAGGTCGTTGGCGTCTCCAAAGGGATAGGTCCGGTCTACATACGGAAGCGCCCCTTCCCACAATCCGCCTTTTACAACCACCAGCGGTTCCGGTGCTGTGCCATTAACCGCTACCGCTGCGGAGATAATGTTCGGATCAGTGACGCTGGCTGACGCAGCCAGACTGAGTGCCATCAGGCACAAAACACAACATCCTAAAAAATTCCGTCTTCTACTCATCATAATACACCTCCAAAAAAAGTAATAAAAATTTTCATTTCTCATACATTAACATTTTCATTGACATCTACCAAACTCGTCTCACGCGTCTTATCATTCTTAATACCCAACTCCGGCCCAAAGGTCTGAATTCCACAGCCACTGAACAACCTCTTCATCCTTATCGCTGGGATTGTTTACGCTCAAGTCCGCCATTAACACGTTGTTATGCTGAAAGGATCTGGAAATTCCAACCGCATTAAAAAAGTTATTAAGGGTTGTATTCGTGCTTGTGGCAAATCCCCAGGCATCATTCGTCATATCACACATCAGCGCATTGCTGGACATATCATTGACCGATGTAACTTGCGCCCTGAGTTCTTTTTTCCACAACCAGACATGAGAACTCCAGAACAAGGGGCGATCATTGGCAGGCAGCGTCCCATTGGCAATCTCCGTGTAGATCGTCCCTGTTTCCCTCTGAATATAATTGCCGGCTAATACATCGCTAACCGCATAATTCTTATCATAAGACAGGTTTCTGATGCCCGGGCAAAAGAACACCTCATACGTTGGCAACATATTATTATCCATGAGAAACTTTACCGCATTCGGTTGCGGTTCATGGGCATAATCTGAGGTCCCATTCGCCCAAAACCAATGTTTGGATAATTGATTCGCGGTCATATTAACTGCCGTTTTGAAGTTACGGAAATCATAGTTAGAATCTACCTGGTAAGTTCCAATGGCAAGCGCGATCTGATGCTCATTGGATTGACAAACCACTTTGCGGGCGTATTCTTTCGCTTTTTTAAGCGAGGGCAATATAACCGCCAACAACAAAGCAATAATAGCAATGACGACCAACAATTCAATTAAGGTAAAAGCCTTTTTGTACTTCATAAATCTCTTTCTCCGTTTTTTTTCGATTCAAACGTGGTATTAAATTGTTGGCAATCTCGCACTTCTGCATATTATTCTGTCTTGATTCGGGGACACGCAAACAAACCCCAATCCATCGGCGATTTTCGATTCGAACCGCCCGTAACCGCAAGCGTCAGATAACGATCATTAGGCTTCAGTTCAATCTCAATCGGGCAAGGCTCTTCTCCGGGTTTCATATCCATTTTCACAAAACGTTCCTGCCCATCAACCAGCACATAAAAACCGGTCTGCGGCGATGTGTCCCATTGCTGCTGGTTACGGTATTCAGCAGACACATCCGCCGGCCCGCAACCCGCCGTAAAGGATTTTAAAGAAAGCGTCCCTTTGAAATAATGACGGATTTCCTGAAGGTCGAATGTGATTCCTGAATTTGTATGCATACAAATTGCCGGATAATCGTTCGTGCCACACAGGCGGCCGTCCAGCATCAGACGGCGCGTTCCGGAAAACGGGTCGTTCTGAAGGCCGGTTAAAGCCGCATTCATCACATACCCCTTATTTTTAAAATAGTTCCGGATTTTAAAAACCGGCTCGCTCCCATGGCTGTCATCAGGTCCGGTACTGTCATACTGGTTGTCATTTGACAGATAGGTATCGGCCCCTCTGCCGTCTGCCGTGGAAACCTGACGCGTTCCGTTTGCCGCATAGGGAAATGTCAGCGTAGGCGCCCCATCATCAGCGGACTCCTTTGTACGAATGAGCCACTCGGCACTCAGGTCATTCTGTTCACGCACCAGCAAGAGCGTCAATAAACCATTTGTATCCTGTGCAATAAAGTCATCCAACCGCAGATCGGCAGTATTCGATTGCTGCGATTTGCTGCCGGTAAGCATGATTGTCCCCAGATTATCAAGAACATTCCGGTCCAACTGGTACTGCCCCAAAGATGTTGACAAACAGCCTGCAGCGGAATTATACGTTACCTGAGTCTCGTTCCAGTAATCCGCATCGCCGTCCTTGAGGCCGTACACCTGGATTTCGCCTTTCTTTCCAGCCCACCTGCGAGTGCTTAATGTCAGGATTGCATCCGCTCGGTCACCCTTGACGGCACTGATGTCAAAACGCAAGTATCCAATCTTCTGACGGGCCTCCATGACAGGAGCATCCCACATGAACTGCCCATCCTGTGTCACTGAAACCGGCCCGTTAATGCCGTTCGGGAGGAAAATACTGTCAATAAACGGATTGGTCTCGACAGGCCAGACCTGGCCGGGCATCATCTCCGGAGTCTCGATTATTTCATTTCGAATGACAGGTTTCCCCGGTTTAAGGACGTCCATTCCGTTGCCCTTGATCATATCGGCCAAATCCAGCGGTTCGCCGCGCCAAACCATATTGTGTTCGGAGCGAATGTCCCGCACAAACAGGCCCGTATCACACGGAATATCCTGAATTTCCGAAGATCGATCGGAAATCTTTTTTGCAGCGCCTTGGCTAACCTGCAGGCTGCATTTGAGCCCTTCCTGCTCAGCAACCACTGTTGTTTTACCTTTGACAACATGCAGCTGTGTGCTTTCACCATAATCGACCTGAACCCCAAACTCCGTGCCCAAATCAATGATCTTGGAATTGGGTGTGGTCACGATAAAACCGATCGCTTCGGTCGGCACCGATGCATATAAACGCCCGTTATCCAGCTTAATCTGATCGCGTGCAACCAGTACAAACTCTGCCGGGGCTTCGACCAGTACGCTGGTGTTATTATCAAATAATAATTTCAGATAACCCTTGTTTAAGATGACAGGGGCGGTATTGGTACTGATCCGGGATCCTTTTTCCAGCGATATCCCTGCTTCACCCCACTGGACATTGATCATATCATCCAGCGTGGCCACTTCTTCACGGACCGTTACCGGTACAAGATGAATATAAACAATCACAAATAAAACCGCCGCCAATGATACGATGGCAGATACCAGCGAGAATTTATTAATTTTCCGCGGAGCTTTCTCAATGCGGGCCTTTCGGATTATCACCGGTTCTTTCAGTGGTTCTTTCGGCGGCTTAGGAAGCTTCACGGACGGAGCCGTTTTTTCATCCTCCGACAGAAGCTGCCATATCTCAGGACTCAGTAACTGGATATTGTCATCCGTTTCATCGGCCGCAGAAGGAAAGGTAATATTATCCGTATAATCCGAACGGATAAAATAATTGTGAATATTACGGTGAAACATCGCATTATGAATAAACGTACGAGCATTATCCGGATTCTGCAGAATCCACTCAGACAATTCCTTGACCTGCTCTGGACTCATGGACTCCTGAGCATACAGGAAAAGGCTCATCAGGTTATCATGCGATTCATTCATGGACGGTCCTGTTGAAGTTGATTATGCACACATTCCCGCAGTGCCATCCGGATGCGATGCAGTGAAACAAAGACATTATTGCGGGTGATTCCTAACTGCTGAGCAATGCGGATGGGCGATAATTCACGCAGATAATACATTTCAAGGACCTTTTTCCAGCGGCCTTTCAATTGCTGCATACATCGCTCCAATGCACCCTGAGCAATGTCGTGATGATGTGAAATTTTGTCGAATTCTCGCTCATAAACATCCGAAAGTGCCTCAACAGCCCGACAATCTAAAATAACACGCCCCTGATTCTTTTTCTCTGCGTAATATCTATGGACCATATTTCTCGCGATTCCGATTACCCAGGAGGCAAAGGGCTTTTCGCGATCATACTCATCAAATTTCTTCACCGTTACCACCGCGACATTCTGAAGAACATCATCTGCATCCTGGAAATTGGAAATCAGAGAACTGATATACCCGGCAACCACCGGCTGATGCTGTGCCCAATATACAGCTAACTCTTCAGAATGTGACTTATCGTTAGACATTTAATAAAAATTATACCCTTTCAACATGTATATATTCCCAGATTTCGACCAAATTCTTACAAAATAATACGAAAAAGACGTAATAATTGTTTTCCGGATTTCTGTGTCTTTAATAAAAAGAACTGACAAAAACCGTGGAAATTCATATATAAACCGCAAAGGCTCTGTTTTCAGTACTGATAAGTGAATTTACAGATAAAAAGAGAACTTTCTAATGTCATGCAGACGTCATGTACCCCCTGTCTTTTCTTTTACTGTGAACACTAAAGTCCGTAAAATAAATCTCCCTCCCCCTGCTTTTTGAGATGGGGTTTTAGTGACGGTTCGACCTGCGGCAGTTGCTCCATTACGAGCCTGGCCATCGCGCGAGCGCCTTTCTGGTTAAAATGCGTGCGGTCGTCGGGGGCGTTGGCTAACTCCAACACGCCGGATTGGCCCAATTTGAGATACAGTTTTTCGCTGGCGGTATTCAGATCGACCAGCGGGACGTTTTTCTCAGCGGCTACTTTTTTCATCGCATCCGCATACGGCAGCAGATTATCATGAATATTGCCCTGCTCATCAAACTTACGCCGATACATCGGGGTTATCAGCACAGGAATCGCTCCAATCGCGCGGGACTGGTCAATGTATTGCCGCAGGTAATCAGCATAATCGGTCTCGGCATTCGTGGCTTCGGGTTTCTCAGGTGCGTGCGAATCATTATGACCGAATTGAATTAATACATACGCCGGTTTTTGAGCCAACACCTCTTCCCATAATCCCTGCTGGATGAATGTCTTTGTGCTGCGGCCGCTTTTGGCACTATTAAGTACCTCGATGGGACCGTTAAAATACTCCTGGATAAACTGGCCCCAACCCCGGCGGACCCCTTCATCGGGATAATTGCACACCGTCGAATCACCAATAATTGCAAGGATTTTGGTCGTTTCAGGCAATAGCAGACTTTCCCACCGCTGGTGCCATTTCTCATAATCCCGAAATACATCCTTTCCCGAGTCAGTATACCATCCATATCCATTACGGCGTTCCTTGCCAATCTGATTATAGTCATATTTGGGAATGCCGTCGCGGTCACAAAAGAACGGCCGGTTTGTTTCAATCTCGTAAAACCGGGCCCACAGCGGCTCTGCCGTTGGATCATTGACCGCCGTTCGTGTTCCATTTACCCATTCAAGCCGAATACCTTCAACCTTCGCGAATTTATACCATTGAACACCAGCTGTAATCGCTTTAATTATCTCGGGACTCGGATTATCCAGGCTCATCAGCAGATGGAGAATCCCCGCGCTTTCGCCGCCGCTTAAAGAGGCCAGTTCATAGGAGCGAGCCGGACGGGGACTGTAATCGATCTGGTCATGCTGCGCACACCAAACAGTCAGCTTTCCATTGACACGAATCTGACATTTCAGAATGCAATCAATTCCTTGGTCGAATGCCTTTCGGGTGGCTGTACGACGATCCGCATCGACAAAATCATAATCAGAAGAGTTCGCAATCTCTCTGAGCAATTCCATCAGCCGGACCATTGCGCCATCATTAAACGTAATATAGTGAGAATAACCCTTTCCGGGAGGATACGATTGCGGCCAGCCCCCGGTGGGGTACTGCGCCTTGAGAATCAAATCGAGTGCCTTGACGAATGCTCCCTCATAGCGTGGTTCCTGTGTCGCCCTGAAAGCTCTCGCCAGAAACCGCATCTCGCCGGTCGTAGCGCCGTTATCAAATATGCCGTGCAGGTCTTTTCGGTCTCCCGAAAAAGGTTTTGCCGCCGTATCGATATTTTTGGGCCAACTGCCGTAGCTGTCCTGAAAAGACAGGATGTTTTCTGCAACGCGCTTGCCATCTTCGCTGCGATACCATGCATCGTCCTTTGATGCGTATCTTCTCCATGAAAAGCGCGCACCTTGAGCCGGGAGACTAAAACAGACACACAGCATGACAAATAATATAATGCCTGTTTTTTTTATATCATTATTATTTTGCATTGTTTTCTGATATCCTTTCTTAACGAACCAACGTTGCACCCATCAACCCGATGACGACTTCATTGGCCAATGTTTTTACTTTCAGAGAGTTAAGTTCTTTGCCGGCATCCAGGGGCAAATCGAGCACCGTTGCCGCACCGCCGGGGACAGTCCCGCCTTTGCCTTTGAATTCACTAACATCAAGTATGCGAACCTGTCCTGTTTTCAGGTCCACCCGCGGGGGGATTGGTTCCGGCCGCCTGAACCCAAAGTCGTCAATGAAATAATCCTGATCAATCGGCCACCATGTCGTCGGATTACGCAGAGCCAATCGCCGCGAGGAACCGTCTTTATAAATCACAACCACTTCCCCGTTGTCAAATTGGCTCTGCATGGAGTTGGTGGAACCGGCCATAAGCATGTAGATGTGCCGGGCCTTTCCGTCCAGCGGAATTGTTATCTCGTCGGGATAGTTGTCCCACTGCGAAGTAAAGACGATATTTTTTGTTTGTTCCTTTGTGGAAATTTTAAACGGGATATCCTGCGGCAGAACAAAAAAGCCGTCATTGTTTTGCGCCGCCGAACGCAGTCCTGAATCGTCCACGTCAAACGTTTTGGCAAAATTACACCAGCTTCCAATACCCTGTTTGGGAATGGCCAGTGAGCAATACGGCGACCGGGGCGAGAGATATTCATTTTGAAAAATCTGTGTGATGCTGTCATTATAAAACGCACTCAGGTCCACCGGATCGGACTGTTTTGGAAGCTCATGGCCGCTGACATGCCAATTGGTCACAACACCTTCACAGGTTTTGCCGTTGCCGAGGTCTATATTGATGCGATTGGAGCCCGGCAATAACTGAAAATCTTTCGCCAACAGGTATATTTTTTTTGAAAGACCATATGCGGGAATTTGCAGCGGCATCCCGGCCGATTGGCCCCCTGCCCGGATGACGGTTTCTGTATTAATTTCCTTTGCAGTATTATTTCGAATTCGAAATTCAATAAAATTTTCTTCCTTCTGCGATTCAGCAATTATCTCAAACGGTTTTTGTGTTTCAAATTCCACCGGCTGCCACCATCGCATCCGTCCACGCTCAAGCCGGGCAAAAATCGTGTGATGTCCCAGCCTGCCGGATGCTGCAGCCTTGAGGGCATTCGATTCATCACTCATATTGCTGACCGCATGTTGCGGGTCAGACACTATGTCAAGGGAGGCGCCGTCAAAACCAACTTCCAGTGTCGCATGACGGGCAACCACTGGAATCGATGTCGTCGCAGCCGGAGTTTGTCCTTTCCAAACTACTTTAATTTTATAATCCGGCGCGGGTTTGCAGTTAATTTCAATGTACGGGACACCGACTGCATCCTCAGCAATAACCCATTGAACAGGCACATTGCCGGCAGTTGAGACCTCGGCATCTGTGCGGCGTGCTTTGATGCGCAACCGGAGTGCCTGCGGCTCGGCAAAGATTGGCCTGACGAAATACGTCTCTTGTTGACCTTTACGGCAGTACTCAAATACAATATCCGGATGCTTGAGTTTGGCGTACGGCCAATCATCCGGAAAGCCCGGCGTAATTTTTAACTCGTCTTTCAGCATGTTCGGATGTATGCCGAAAAGCCCTTCAATCAATGCACGGGAGCAAGTTCCCACTGCATCACCGAAGTCCCGCTGGGCCTCACCGCGTGCCATGTCAAAATAGGTCGTCATGCCCGCATTGCCGGGGCATTTTCCCATATACATGCTGTCGAGAATGCAGCCTTTGAACAATGCAAATGCTTTATCGGGGCGCTGTGCCTGCCAGTAGGCCAGCGCGGTATGCGCCACTTCAGCCATCACGACATTGTTCGTGGACCAGGTATAGGGCATCCAGCTTGTCGTCGGCAGTGTGAAATACTTTCCCTTGGGAATATCACCGCCGTAAACGGGGATGTGGGCAATCTGCGTATCCACAAACCGGCTCATCTGCCAGGCCTGCATGGGGTCGGCGGCTTCGGAATCAAGTGTGTGATAAAATGTCCACAGCGCTGCGCTCGGATGCGTCGCCTGCAATCCCAGCAGATCTTTAAATTCGGCATACCAGCCGCGGTCGGCCAGCCATAAATGTTTTTGCATACCTTTGAGAATCAGTTCGGCTTCCTGTTCGTAGGGGGCCGGGTCCTTGCCCAGGTCTTTGGCCAGTCGGGCAACCATGCGATTGTGGTAATAGTTATACGCCGATGTGTGGGTGACGCCGCCACCGTTATACTGTAGGTCGTCGCTGGCCCAGATAGCGGCATAAGCTTCATACACGGGGAGATTATCGTCTCCGTATGTTCGACGAAACAGGCGGTGTTCCCACGCCATGTGCCGTTCAATCACCGGCCAGAGACTGCGGGCCAATTCCAAGTCCCCGGTCCAGAGGATATGTCGAAACAGGGCATCCATATAGACCAGGTTCATATCATAATGCTTGCCGGACATATCGCCGTTGCTGTGCAGGGACGGCTCGTTGCGCGACAAATTCGCCGTTGGGTCCGCAGGCAAAATCGCCTCCGGTACAGGCTTGGTATTTTGTCGACCGGCCCAATACGTCAAATGACGTTTGGAACGGTCATGCCAGCCGAAGGCATCATTCGCATAGGGGCCGCGCCAGCCGAGGTATTTGGATCGCCATGCAACGGCTCCATGCATGACAGACGCTTGTTTTTCATCCCAAATCGCATCGGCGGCTACACACAAAGCAGAAACAGCGGCATTGATGAACGGGTCCGGCGTCTCAACCGATACTTTCTCTGCAATCTGCTTGCGCTGTTGCTGTGTCTGTTCGTAAAGCGAACCCAGTTGCTCGGTCTTAAACTTCTCTGCGTCCTCGCTGATGCGTTTGAGGATGACATAAACAGGCTGATCGGCAGATAACTTCATCGTTGCCGTCAGCACAGGGTATTCGGTTTGTTCGCCCGCGGATTTGAGTAACGCATAGATATTATTCCATTTTTCCGCATCGCAAACGGCCAGCTTTGAATCGGTTGAGAACGCCCCGCCCAAAGTTGCCACATTACTTTTTAACACAAACATATTGGCATCAATGGAAAAAGCGTTGCCTTTACAATTTGAGGGTTTGAGTTGGAAGAATTGACTGACGGGTTCGCTTTCGCATCCGATATCGCCGCTGCGTTTACCGCGTTTGCCGCCGGCACCCCCAAAGGCAGCAACCAGTTCGACCGGTTTGTCGGCCCCTTTTAAAACAGCCTCCACGATAAGACCGTCGGCTTCGTATAGCCCTACCACTGACAGATGCAACATTGCATCTTTTAAGAGTAAATCGCCAATCTCATAAACCATCGCTCCGGGACGATAGCGACTGATGATTTTGTCGGTGTCATGCAGCCATTTGATTCCGTCAACGGTTCGAATTCCGAATCGTAAATTTCCTCCCTGCCCCGGCAGATACAATGAAAATTCCGGTTTGTCTCCGGCGTCCACACGAAAGGCGGTATGGCCTCCGTACAGCGGTCGGTTAAAGAATTCGGCGCCGCTTTCGATAACAAAGTCCGTGTCTTCGGGACGGTATCGAAGGGGACGTTCGGTCTGTCCCTCGAAGGTCGGCCGAACAACCATGATGCGTTCGGGCGGATTATACGCAGCCGCACGAATACTGCCGGCGGGATTGCACACCACACATGCAATGATTATCAACAAGCGTATCACTCTGATGCGCATCTATTTTCCCAATAAATGAAAACTTCTCGAATCAGTCCCGGACAATCGCCTTTGCATCGGTTCCTTTGCCGTATTCAATGTTTCCGATCAAGGCAGGTACATCGGCGCCTTTCAAGCGAATCGTGGCGGTTTTGTCGCCCACCAGCTCCATAAACATCTTGCCGGTGGCAACAGACGCCGGTTTTTCAATTGTGAAATTCCGGCCGTTATACAGCATAAAAGACGCCCCTTCTTCCGGAATTATTGCGACATTTTTGAATGTCACCTGGTCCGCCTCGATTGCCGTGACACCGGTCTTAGCAGTTATGACAACGTTTTCCATCTCAATTTTTTGAACCGGCATTTCGGGCAATCCCTGCATATAGATCGCGCTTTCGGCGCCGCTGCACACAATATTTTTGAGATAAATATTTTGGAATCGGGGCGTTTCTTCAGAAATCGGGTCTGGAGGGATTTCAAGGCTTTGCTCGGGGCCAGGCGATTTTATGGCATAAAACATATTAAATCGAATCGCATCGGTGGCAATACCCATCATGCGAATATCTTCGATGTAGATATTTTCAACGACGCCACCCCGCCCGCGGGTGCTTTTAAAGCGAAGACCGACATCGGTTCCCAAAAATTCACAGTTGCGAACCGAGATATTGCGAACACCGCCGGACATTTCACTACCGATGACAAAACCACCGTGGCCATGATAGACTGTACAGTCCCAAATCGCCACATTTTCCGTCGGTCTGCCTCGGCGGCGGCCGTATTCATTTTTGCCGGACTTCATGCACATGGCATCGTCGCCAACATCAAACCGGCAATTATAAATCAAAACGTTTCGGCAGGATTCCAGGTCCAGACCGTCACCGTTCTGGCTCCACCAGGGATTTCGCACGTTAATATTGCGAATAATCATGTCCTCGCACAAAAGCGGATGAATATTCCAACTCGGCGAATTCTGGAAAGTCGGACCATCCAGCAGCACGTTTTTACAGTTGACCAGTGAAACCATCACCGGCCTTAGAAACTCACCGGCTGCGGTATATTCGACCGGTTCTGCATGTCGCTGATTCAGTTGACGGACAGTTTCAGGCCCGTTGAGTGCTTTTTCGGACGGGTACCAAATCTTCTTGGCGGCATCCAGCACACCGCCGGAGGATACCAACGCTTTCCACTGCCCATCGGTTAACTTGGACTTTTTGACCGGCCGCCATACCTGTCCGAAACCGTCAATGATGCCGTCACCGGTAATCGCAATATTCTCCAGATTTTCGCCGGACAGCGGCGACGTGCAGCGAACCGATTCAAGTCCTTCAAACGTAGTTTTTTTCAACGGGTAGTGTTCAATGTCCGGACTGAAAAGGATGACTGCCCCCTGAGAAAGGTGCAGATCGATATTGCTCTTAAGCCCGATGGGACCGGTCAGCCACAATCCCGCAGGCACCACCACACGTCCACCCCCGGCATTGACACAGGCCTGGATAGTCTTGGCGAATGCGACGGTGTTGAGGGTATGTCCGTCCCCAACCGCACCGAAATCCGTAATCGTGAAGGTACGGCCGGCAAACACAGGCGCCTTTATCGCAGGCATATCAAACCCAAGAGCATCGGAGGAACGTTCGTCTCCGCTAACGCTACATCCTGACAACAAGACAACCGACATCAGCAACAACTGCAACGACAACATATATCCCGCGCCACTGCGGGGACGATATTTCCACATCCTGAATGTAACCATACTTCAATTCTTCCTGAAATAATTAAGAGTTTCTATTTATTTAACATCTCAAATTCCAGCCCGGCCAGAATGAACGGCCCGATGGCTTTCAGATCATTGTCGCGAATTTTTTCACCGATATAATATTCGTATGAACCATCGCGATACGGATTACCGCCAAGACCGGCAACCGAGCAGCAATTGTGAATATTCACAAGTCCGTCGTCCACCGTTACTAATTCGTTGAGGATTCCCGTATAGCCTTTGCGTGCCACATCAAGGAATTTCTCATCCACATAGCCTTTTCTTACCGCTTTGGCCATTGCGTAGGTATACATGCAGGATGCGGTTGCTTCGAGGTAGTTACCTTCACGCGTGCCTTGATCCAACACCTGATACCACAGGCCGGTTTTGGGGTCCTGTACCTTTTCCAGGGCCGTAAACATGCGGTCGAGGATGGCAATGATGGCCGGACGCTTTGGATGATCCACGGGCAACTCGTCCAGAACATCGACAACAGCCATTGCATACCAGCCTATTGCTCGTCCCCAAAAATGAGGCGACTTACCCGTCTCGGGGTCGGCCCAGCGCTGCTGGCGGCTTTCGTCCCACGCATGATGGAGCAGACCTGTTTTGGAATCGCGAGCATGTTTTTCCATGAGTATGATTTGATTGGCAACATCGTCAAACAATGCCGGTTCGTCAAACCGATTGGCATACTGCGCTAAAAATGGAGGCCCCATATAGAGACCATCCAGCCACATTTGATGCGGGTAGCGTTTCTTGTGCCAAAAGCCCCCTTCGCTGGTACGGGGGTGGTCTTTCATTTGTTCACGCAGGGTCATGATGGCTGTTTTATATTTTTCTTTCTTGGTTACATCATACAAATACAGCAGCGCGGTACCGGGCTTGATCATATCAATGTTGTATTTTGTAATATCATAGGTTTGGATCTGGCCTTCGTCATTGATCAGCCTGTCATAGTACCCTTCAATATAATCCAGGATTTTCCGGTCGCCGGTTTTTTCATAGACTTGCCACATCGCCTTAAAAACCAACCCATAAACATAGCTCCATTTCGGCGTTGTTGAAAAATCCATACTCCAGTAATCCGCATTGCGATTGATAATCGTATACGTCATTTTTTCCGCCCAGTCATCGGTGATGGACTTTTCCTCCTTGGGCAGTACAACAAAACCTTTAATCCCTACAGTAATGCCCTCTTTTTCCGTGTTCTCAAAGGTGCAGCCCTTTAAGACAACGTTTTGAATCGGGTTGTGGTCATACCCCTGGATAAGCCATGGATATTTACTTTTGTAGCTGTGCACATTGGTCATAAAAACATTTCTGACCGTCGGCGGAAAGTCCCCGTTGTCGCCTTCCTGATAGTGGTAGTTAATCCTCAGAGCGGCTTCCTTAACCTGCTTCATCGTCACGTTTCGCATAAAGACGTTTTCGACCACGCCGCCGCGGACGGAGTTGGTCTTGATGCGCAGTCCGCGATCCAGATTCGGGCTGTCCATGATGCAGTCTTCGGCGAAAATGTTGCGGGCGCTGCCGGAGATTTCGCTGCCGATGACCACCCCGCCGTGGCCATCCTTCATGACACAATCCCTGACAATGATATTTTCAGATGGCACGTTGACCCGCCGTCCGTCTGTGTTACGTCCGGACTTGATCGCGATGCAGTCATCGCCGGTATCAAAGTGGCAGTCCTCGATCAGAACGTATTGGCACGATTCCGGATTGCAGCCGTCATTATTCGGTCCATGCCCAACAACCGTGACGTTTCGGACTGTGATATTGCTGCTCAAAACAGGGTGAATATGCCACATGGGGCTGTTCTTGATCGTCACGCCTTCGATCAGAATATTCTTGCAGCGATAGGGCTGAATCATATTCGGGCGCAGTTTGTAGCCGTCGCCAAACACGCGTTTTTCAACCGGGACATTCTCGTCGCCCTGCTTGCACAGCAATGTCACATCAGCTTTTTGCGTCCACTTCCAGCGCCACCAGTTCGTATTGCTGCCGTTGCCGTCCAGTGTGCCCTCGCCGGTAATCGCCAGGTTTTCCTGCTCAAACGCATAGATCAGCGGCGAATAGTTCATGCACTCTGTACCTTCAAAGCGTGTATAGACCACCGGGTAATCGTCGGTGTTCGTGAAAAAGCTGACGATGGCATCTTTGGTCACGTGAAGATTCACATTGCTTTTCAGATGAATCGCACCGGTCAGATAAACCCCTTCCGGTACAACTACCCGGCCGCCGCCGGCAGCATGACAGGCATCTATCGCCTTGTTAAATGCTTGCGTACAATCGGTGTCCCCATCACCTTTGGCGCCGTACTTGGTAATCACAAAATCTTTATCGGGGAACACGGGCGGTTGGATACTCTCAAGGATGCCGGGAAGCATCTTCCAACCCTCTTCTTCGGTCATCACGCCGTATAACGGTGCATTGGCAAAAACAACACATAAACAAACAATACACAGTCCCGCAATTAGTTTGTGTTGGAACACGTTCATTAGCTCTCCCTTTCCAATTTTCTGAGTTTTTATTATTTATAACGAAACAAATACGACATTTATTTTGGTTTTATTAATCATTTTTTGATTTCATGCGCTATTTTTCAAGGTCGCTACGCCCCAATGCGAACAATAACCCATACAAACAATAAAACCAATCCCACGCCCGCGACGGATAGAATAAAACCGATCCAGTCCTGTCGGTTCCATTTGTAAATCTCGAACTGTGTTCTTGGGAAAACCAGCAGATAATTCAAGCGGTTCGGATTTTGGAGCGACTGTTCCACCTCTTTTGCATCGGCAACAGGATCCGGAATCACCTTGGTTCGCATTTTGGCATAAAAACGATTGAGCACATCTTCAGGATCCGGACGTGTCAGCAGGGATGTTACAATCAAAATCAAAAACGGCAACAGCGTCCGGAAAAGAATTCGCAGCGTTTCATTCAGCGCATAGGGGTTCGTTTCCAAATCAAGACCACACTTTTCAAGAATCCACAATTCGATACTGAACTGTCCTTTACCATAGAGTTGCCCATCAGCATCGGCCTTGATGCCCTGTGTCCAGAAAATACTGCGTTTTGCAAACGTATACCGCTGCTCAAACGCCTGACCGACAGCAATTGGCTCCGGACGGTCGTCGGTCACTTGGCCGAATTGATTTTGCTTGTCCCACAGAGCAATTGCTTCGGCTCTTTTCTGGACATCAAATTCGCGTGCTGTTTCAGTCACCACAAGCGGAGACGGTTGAGTCGTTCGCAATAGATTCTCGTTACACCGCATGTCCGGCTTCAACATCGGCGCCAAAACCGGGATCAGCAAAAACAACAGCGAACCGATACCGATCGACATCCATGCCCCGGTGCGATTGGCACGGCGCCATTTGATGCCGAGCCAGTACGCCGGGGCCAGCATGACATTGATTTCCCAGATAAACTTAAGAATCTGCAAAATCGTATCAAATTGCAGGGCAATCCAGGCACCGCCGAGAACAACCAACGTGCCGGAAATGCGACCGGCCCAGACATAGTGTCGCTGACTGCGGCCCGGAACCAGTGGTTCATAAAAGTTGTGTGTCAGCAGACTGGCACAGGTGATCATGTAACAGTCCACGGTGGACATTAACGCGGCCATCAGGCAGGCAATCATTAACCCTACCAGACCCATCCCGAGCGGGCCGAGCAGATCCAGCGTCGCATGCCCCCAAACCAGGTCTGAATGAATCACCTTGCCGCTGTAAAGAACGATGGCCCCTAATCCGAAAATCGCCCAGAAAACCGTACAGAATCGTTTCAAAAAATTACCCATGACCACACCGGCCCGGTTGGATAATTCATCCTTGGCCGAGCCTGCCAAAACCGCCCCGTTCGGTTGCACAACAACAGTAATGGCCGCCATAAAAGAGAGTGTAATCACATAATACCATGTAAAATCCGGGGTTTGCGGTGCGCCGAATATCTGAAAATACGATTCCGGCAACTGGTGATGAATCGTTCTCAACGCATCGGAAAAAGAGGCGCCGCCGTAAATCGCGTTGATTTTTGCCCAACCGAATGGAATCAGCAGCACTGACAGCACAATGATAAAAAGCCCCTGTACCATGTCGGTTAAAAATGCCGCCTCCAGCCCTCCAACGACAGCGTAAAGCAAAACGATAATACAAACTCCCCAAATCAGCGCGCTTTTGGACACATGTGAAATCAATGCCGCCGGTTTCATTGTGTCCAGAACATCCAACTCTGCTGTTTGCTCGGATGCACGGTGATCTGGAGTGATTTCCTGAAGTGCTTGTCGCCGAAGCAGTTGGTCATAGCTAAGTACTTCAATGGAACCGTGTATGGCCGCGGCGGTAATCCGCTGGGCTTCATACGCCTGGTCGTATTGGTGCCGGTCACTTTCTGTATAACTGATCGCCGCCTTCGGAGTAATCGCCAAAATTGTTTTGGTCATCGCGCTGAATCCCAACGCAATAAACGCCATCATCCCGATCGATCCGATCAACGAATACACCGCGCCCATTCTGACTGAGTTGAAACGTTCGCAGAAATAATCCCCCAGCGTCATCACACGCATCCGTCGGGGCCAATGCGTCACAACCCAATAAAGAGGTGTCGCAAAAAGATACAACAGCGAACTCCAGATGCCCGCAATGCCGTTATTAAACGTTGTCGTGGTAACGCCCACGGCATTATCCGCCGAAGTCGCCTGTCCAAAAGCAGCAAACGTCTGTATCAGTTTACCGAATCGACGACCCGCAAGAAAATAATCCTCCTGATTTTTGATACGGCGGGACGACCAAATACCGATGCCGACCATCATGGCAAAATAAAAAACGATGACAATTATATCTGCTATTTCAAGACCAAACATCCAGCACACCTTTCATGGATAAATTATTATTCTATACGAACCACTTCTTTTGTCGCGCCGTCTTTGACGCAAACAATTTCAGAAACCTTCGAAAGATCACTTTCCCGGATATGAATATTTGACGAAGTGGCACCGGAAACTTCAAGAAAAACCTCCGTCTGCTCTGCTATGGTATTTTGGCATATCGTAACATCAGAACCGTTCGTGATACGATAGACAGATCCTTGTTGGGGCGTTACCGAAACAGTATCAAAAACAAGATTCTTCACGTTCTCACAGACAATCCCCTGTTTTGAGGAAATGGATATATTTTCAAAATGCACATTCTCGATGGGGGCATCTTCCAGTGCCCGCATAAGAATTGCAGTTGGTGCCCCTTCACAGGTCAGGTTGCGAATATCGAAGTTGCGAAAAATCGGAGCCTTTTCGTTTTGGGCCTGCTTTTTATCTGAACTGTAAGCCATATTAAAAATAACTGCCTCGCGCTGCATGTTTCTAAGTTTCAGGTCGCGTGCCCAAACATTTTCAACAACCCCTCCGCGACCGCGTTTGGATTTAATGCGAATGGCCCGGTCCGTTCCCTCGAACGTACAGTCATACATATAGACATTGCGAACGTCACCGGACATTTCACTGCCGATCACCAGGCCGCCGTGCCCGCGTTTGCTAAAGCAGTGACGCATGACGACGTTTTCCGTCGGTTTGCCCACGCGCCAACCGTCTTCATTATAACCGGACTTAAGAACCACACAATCGTCGCCGGTGTCAAAAGTGCAGTGTTCAATAAGAACATTCCTGCAGGAATCCGGGTCGATCCCGTCATTATTCGGGCCATCCGTCAGAACATTAACCCGGCGAATAATCACGTTTTCGCAATAGACCGGATGAATCGTCCAGTTAGGACCACTTCCGATCGTAAAACCTTCCAGCAGAACATTCCGGCAGTTCATTAAACACAGGAAGTTGGGACGTATAGCGGCTTCCGGAGTTCCGAACACTCGCTTTTCCACCGGCACGCCGGCGGCAGCCATCTCAAAGAATGCCTTGGTTTCCCGGCCTTTCCACGGCCACCAGGCTTCGGCATTGCCGTTTAACTTACCCGGGCCCGTCACGGCCACATTTTCACAATCCCATGCGTAAATCAACGGCGAATAATTATACAATTCGATTCCCCCGACCCGCACCAGAACAACGGGAAGGTAATCTTCAAGACGGTCGCTAAATATGATTTCCGCCCCTTCGGCAAGGTGCAGGTCTATATTGCTTTTCAGATGAATTGGGCCGGTATACCATTTGCCCTGAGGCACCAGCACACGCCCCCCGCCCGCATCAGCACACATCTTAATCGCTTCCGAGAAGGCCTTCGTGTTATCCGTCTGTCCGCCGTCAATGGCTCCATGGTTACGGATGTCCACAACACGGTTGGGGAATTCCGGACGTTTTAGTTCCGGCATCGGGAACGGCGCATGAATCGGCTCAATCGATTCGTTAAGACGTATCTTAAGGCCTGCCAGGATATCCCGATCGATCTTGAGGACGTTGCCGTAATAATAACCTGCCGGAAACGACACAAACTCTGTCACATCCATCCATGTATTGAAATCCCGTGTTATCAATGCGCCGCGTTTTTGACCGTCGGCGGATTCGAAATAGACAATCATTTCGTCGCCGATTTGCAGGACCGCTGGGTTTTGATATGACGTCTGCGGCAGCACATTTTCCGCAGGCCCCCATGGCCCCTGCAGCGCATCGGCAAAACTGACACACAGCGTCTTACACATTTTCCGACGATCCTCATGGACCATCGCATAGCGGTTGGATTGTTCGACGATCACGGCATTGTTAACACTGTAGCCCGGCTCAAAAAACGGCTCCGCCGGCGTAAATATTTCGAAGTCCGATGTCGTTGTAACCCAAAGCCGCGGATTGTCTTTGACGTCCTCCTGATAGGCCTGAAAGTAATTGCCCGGAAGCGTCGAAGCCCATGTCATGACAAATTTTTCGGCAGCCGTATCATAAAAAAGTTTCGGATCAACCACATAAAAGGCCTTCTGTTCTTTCATCAGGTCGAAAGACCTGGCGTCGGACCAGTCAATCAGATCGCCTGAGTGTGCATAGCCGATTTCCTGTCCGTTGTTCAGACCGGTCTGCCAGACCAGATGAAATGCTCCATCGGGCCCGCACAACAAATACGGATGGATAATGGGTTTTGGCGCATCCGTGCTCGGTATCACAATCGGTCCGGCCAGCTTTTGCCAGTCAAGCCCGTTCTCACTGTAAAAAAAAACCAGTCCCCCTTTGCCGCTTTTACAAAAAGACGTAAAAAGGTACGCTGAACCGTCACGCGTATCGTCCGCGATTTTTTTCTTAAGTGATTGAATATCCGTAGCGGATGCAGGAACGATTTTCGAAGTAGTGGACACCGTTCCCGCTATCGGGTTCCATCCGTCATCGCCGCTTAATACCGTTTGAATTGTAATCTTTTCGGCCTGCTCGGCAGTCAGTTGACGTGACCACTCAACACGGGCATCCGGATTGGCGCCGGGGCCGGTACTGTTATATTCGCCATACCGGGCTGTTTTTTCGCGGTGCGGCCTTTTCCAGTTATGCCAGCCTTCGGGGCGAACAATATCTGACATCTCTGTATTTAGAAAAATGACACTTGCATAATCCCGCCACGGTCGGCCGAGATAGGTTTTGGAATCTTTCGGCTGGCCGGTAATCTTACAGTTCGAAAAAACATATCCGTATGGCTGATGCTGGGGCGTAGAGGCCGCCGTAATATAACTGCCTTCAAGACAATGAATATGGCACTTTTCAAAAAAGGCGGTGCCGCCGCCGAAGATAAAATCACAATGTCCCACAATGTAGCAGTTCTCGTAATAATGCCGCCCTGTCTGGTCCAGCAGGGTATCCTGCCAGCCTAAAAAGCGGCAATTGCGAAAGATAACCCGGTCACCCACAACGGTGACAGCCAACGCCTGCCCAACATCACCGGCGGTATTTTCAAACGTGATATTCTCGGCGATAAAATCATCGGCCTCAATCGTCACCGACGGCGTGCGGAACGTGCCCAGATCCTTCCCCTCGTCATCTTTCATGCCGGCATACAAATCATATGTCAACACGGTCTGTTTTGCATCCTGGCCCCGGAAAGTTAAAAAACGCTTGGATCGCGGTACGACAATTTTTTCTTTATAGGTTCCCGGCTCAATCTCAATTACAGTCGGTGTGGCATTCTGTTCCTCGACCGCATCCACCGCCGCCTGTACCATCGTAAAATCCTTTGTCCCATCAGCACTAACGGTGATGATTCTTAGTATCCGTTTCGGAAGATGGAATCTGTTGCGATGTCCGAGCCCAATGCACCCGCCACAGCCAGCCGGCTATTTCCTGCCTGTAATCAACCCCAAACTTGTCCCATTCCGAAATCCGATGCGGTGCCCCTTCAATCGTAATCAAGTCGCAGGGGACATTGTTCACTTTCAGTTTAGCCTGGAAAGCAATGGATTGTTCATACGGCACACTTTGGTCGGCAGTTCCATGAACTAACAGAAACGGCGGCAAGCCTGACGTGACATAATTAATCGGTGAAATTTGCTCCAGCAAAGCCTTCGACTGCGCATCGATGTCTTTGGGACGGTCCAGCAGTTTCTGCATACACTCGCTCAACCCTCCGCGCCGCGCCGAATCCGCCAGATGGTCCGTCGGCGGCGCGATACCCACCACCGCTTGAACCCGTTCCTCAAGAGCAGACTGCACAGGCCAAATGGCCTCCGGCCGAATAGCCGATCAGTGCGATTTGCTGTGGATCACCGTCGATACTCCGATGCATGTGCTTTCACCCAGCGAATGGCGGACTGGACATCTTCCAGGCAGGCGGGCCATCGATGTTTTGGAGCCAGGCGATAGTTGATCGAAAACCAGGCAAATCCGGCATCGGAAAGCGGTTCAAAAAGAAAACTCATGTCCTGTTTGTCGCCGCCGACCCAACCGCCGCCATGCACGATGATAACCACCGGGCGTGAGCCTGTTGCCTTCCGGCACAAAAGCATTCAGCAACAGGCTTTCTCCATCAGCCCGGCCGTATTCAATATTTGGATGAAGTCCGGCAGACAAAGTCTCTCCGGAGGCCCTGATTTCACAGACACATACAATGAAAATTGCGATAAGAACCACCCGCAAAACCGCCCATCGACCGATATCCCGCCGGTTTGCCGTAATCACGTACAGTCTCTCCTTTCCATGGGACGTTAACACTGATTTGAGCCTTACTATACAAGATTAACACGGAAATATCAATCTACTTTTTCATAGCTGTGGTGCCTGGTAAAAAACCACCCGTAGAACAGCAGTATCATCCACCCATACTGAAATCTTCGATTTCAGTGACGACAACCGGCTGCCAACTCTCGCCGGTGAACCCCTATAACGATTCAAGGCGACACATTACGTCGCCAGCGAATCGTTATGAATTAAAGACCGATCGCACGAAAAATCGTGTAAATGATCGTACTGTAAAATTCCCAAAAAAATCACTGCCCCCCGATCAGCCGGAAAACAGTGTCATAATATACATCATACCCAACCGTGCTCTTTGCAAAATCATCCCATACCTCATGCTCAAAGACTTCCGTGTCCTTGCATCCGCTGACATGGGCATCGGCGTATAAAGCATTAACCATATATTTATTGGATGCGTCATAAGTATCTTCATTGTTTTGCGATCTTTGATGGCTCAGGTTGCTCCGGGTATGCAGGATATCTGTGGCATAAGGAATCGCATGATGAAGCTGGACGAATTTTTTGGCAAGTTCCAACCTGGGCGGACTATTACTGTCCCATTTGGGAGTTCCGCTCGGAATCGGAAAATAAGTATATCCCATCCTTACCCATTGGTTATGCGCAATCCCGAGTGAATCGGCGGTATTATAATCCTGCGGGAGCGTCCCCCACGGGGCGGGATTTTCGTAGGATTCATATTTGTATCCCTCCATCCGATTGCCCGGACAATAAAAAGCCTCCGGCGTGTCCATGAACCCCGCTTCATATAACTTTGCCCATCGCAAAGGAATAAGTTTTCCATTGGAATAAGAATATTCTGACTTATCTCCCCGATACAAAGCATACCCATGGCCAAATTCCGCGTGTCCATCTCGATCAAGGGAATCCGGCAAACTTTCGTAGGATTGTGAATAGTTTGTCATGGCAAGCCCTACTTGTCGAAGTCGAGCAGCACAGACAACCTGTTTGGCATAGTCTTTGGCTCTTTTAAGGCTGGGCAGGACAACGGAAAGCAACAGCGCGATAATCGCAATCACAACCAACAACTCGATTAATGTAAAGGCTCGTCTTTTTTTCATGGGATCCTCATTAAAGTTAAATCACTTAAAACCTCAACAAATAAAAGAAACTGTAACGTATTTTATTCCCTAAGTAACACTCTACTGCGACGATTTAGTGCGTTAAGGATTAAAAAGCCTAAACATAATCGAACTCAACTTACTCTCTATTATCTCAAATTCATAAACAGAGAACAAGTCCATTTTGCGCCTTTATAAAAGCAATTTTGCGCAAAAAACATGATAATCCAAGATGTTTTCGAGGCTACTTCGACAATCCCTCTAAATGATTTGGGCCCGCACTTGAGGGTAAGTGCAGGCCCAAAATACCTTATTACATTACAATACTATATTAAATGTGTCATTCTTGACCGCAGTTGGTCAACGTATCCGTACACTCCAGCCAATCATTGATGATCAGCGCAACCAAATCATCCAAGTCCACAATACAGTCCTGATTTTCATCCGCCGCATTGTACGCCGCCCCTGTATCAAGATGGGAGGCATCGCAGGCATCGTCTCCGACAACGATGCGAACGGTATCGGAAGTTTCTAGATACCCGTCATTAGCCGTCAGCGTAAATTCATACTCGCCACGTGTAAGGTTGACGGATGTATCTTCGGCATCATCGGGACTGATCGTGACCGTGACGCCGTCAGGGCCGCCCGTTTGGGTCCACAAGACGGTATAAGCACCATCATCGGATGCCGTGCCATCCAGATAGACGGTCACATTCGGATCTGTATCGAGCCACACGACCTGGGGCAGACCTGCATCAGCACTGGGATACAGCCCCACATAGAACGACCACTCCTCGCCGGGAATCGACGCGGGAGATCGGCTGGGGTCTTGGCAATCGACATACCAGTAATACATCGTATCGTTCGCCAGTGAACCGTATGTGGGGAAATTGGTTGTATTGATCGCCACTGATGAAACACCAGCTCCAAGCGAAACAGATTCCATGTTCCCTATACGATTCGGCTCGGTCCCTAAATAAACGGTACACGTAATGTCGCTGACACCGTCGTTGGGATCCGGATTCGTCCAGGACAATGAAGCCTGCGATGTTTCGACCACTTCTCCAACCTCAGGATTGGGCCAATCGGCCCCTTCCGGCGGGAACGTTAATGTCAGGTATGATCGCCAGGCTTCCGTGGGGTGATCGGAAGTCGCAAAATCGAGCAGGTTGGGGGAATTATGCAAAACGAACTGCACGGTCCCATCCGTATCCGCCTGTAGAACCGCCAGGACATCGATATCAAATGAATCCCCCGGCAAGCCATCCGTAAATGCAATGGTATCCAGATACGCGGTCTTTAACGGATCCAGCAGTCCCAGATCCGACGTCAGGTTTCCCGGCGCATTGTTCCAGGTCAGCGCATAAATGCCATTACCCGGATCTTCATTGATCGGATGATCGACCCACAGGATGTTATCGGTGACATCGTCGTTGACGGCAGACAGGTCGCATGTCTGGGACCCCGTCTTTGGATTATGCAGCGCAACGGTTAAAACAGCCCCTCTAAGGGTGCTCAAGTCATAGGCTCCAAGCTGGTCGTACTTGATCCAGGACTTGTTGCCGTTTGAGCTTGCTCGCACACTGAGTTTTTGCGAATCGTGCCTGTTTATGTCTGCATTGCCCAACCCTTCCGTCCGACAGCTCATGTTAGATGGAACAATCACATCCGCAGCGAACACACTGCCGGCGAGAACACACGTGATCAATAATAAACATAACTTTTTCATTTTTATCTCCTATCGACTGAAATACTATTCAAATAGTTTTAGTTGCCGCAGTTCGTTTCTGTATCCGTGCAATCCAGCCAATTGGCTGCGATCAGCTCTGCAAAATCTTCCAAATTCACAATGCAGTCCTGGTTCACATCGCCGGGGTCATAAGCGGCTCCTGCAACCATGTGGGACGCATCACAAGGGTCGGTTCCAACCACGATCCGAACCGTATCCGAATTCACGCCACTGTCGTCAATCGCGCCATCATCGGCCGTGAGCACAAATACATAATCACCGCGTTCGGTTATTGTCACGGATGTGTCATCCACATTATCGGGGGCGATGGCAACTGCCGGGGCCCCGTTATCCTCTTGCGTCCACAGAACGGTATAAGCGGCCGGAGGATTCGGCAAACCGTCATCCGAGGTCGTACCGTCCAGATAGACCAATTCCTGGCCCGGCGTACCGCTCTTGCCCAGCCACACAGTTTGGGGCGATCCTGCATCGACAACAGGAGCTTCATTATTATTCACATAGAAATCCCACGGCAATCCGGGAATCAAGCCGGCGCTGGGGTCATCACAGTCAACGAACCACCAATAGGTTTCGAGATTCACAAGGTTCCCGAAGTTGGGGAAATTAGTCGTATTGATAAAGACCCCCTGAGAATCCGGAGTCAATGTCACACTGTCCATCAATAAACGGTTGGGCTCGGTACCCAGGTAAACGGTACAGGTAATGGGGCTTGTCCCGTCATTGGGGTCCGGATTGGTCCAGCCCAGTCCGGCCAGACTCGTCGGAACAACATCACCGGGACATGGGGATGGATTATCCGCTCCGGCAGGAGCTACAAGGATTTTCAGCATCGGCCAGTACTCTTCGCCGCTTGTATTATCATGTGTTGCAAAGTCCATGAGGCCACTGGCGTTATGCAGCACAAACTGCACGACTCCATCCGTGTCGGCCTGAAGGATCGAAAGTACATCAGTTTCGAATTGATCTCCAATCAAAGCGCCGGGCAGTTCCGAATAGTCTATGGTTCCGACCTGCGTGGTTTGGTTCGGATCAAGACCTTGCTGAAGCTGTGCGACCGTAAAACTCGGATCAACAGGATTGACCCCGTCGTTGCTGACAATATTGCCGGGTGCATTGTTCCAGGTAATATCTGTTTCACCCCAGCCGATATTAGTCATGTAGTCATCGTTGACCGCCGACAGCGTGGTTGTGCCGGTTCTGCTTCTATACGCCGTAACCCTCAGGGTTGCCGCTCTGATGTTGGCGGGGTCGATCCCCAGATCGTTAATATCAAACTTGATCCAGGATTTTGCCGCCTTGGCATCGCTCCTGACGGAGAGCTTATTGCTGTCAGTTCTGTTATCATTAACCCGGGAGTCAGTGCCGTCAAACAACTCCGTTCGGCAACTCACATCAGCATAGGTGGAAATCAACTCGCCGATATCCGGACAGGTTCCTGTCGGGAGAGTTGTATAGACCAAAGCAGGAAAGTATTCTGAGCCACTCGGGTGGTCGTGCGTTGAAAAACTCGTATCACCGCCGGAACCATGCAGAACAAACTGTACAGTCCCATCGGTATCGGCCTGCAGGATTGAAAGAACGTCAATAGTGAACTGTTGACCCGCCACGCCGTCTGTATAATCGATGGTTCCGACCAGTGTGGTTAAGGCCGGGTCAAGATTGTCCTGAAGTTCATCGAGTGTAATCGCGGCATCAGGGTTAATCCCATCAGCGCTGGTGTAATTACCCGGAGCATTGTTCCAGGTCAGAGATCCATCCAACACGGCTGGGCCGGTGGTTACGTCATCATTCACGGCCGACACTAAACACGTGCTGCTCTTGGACGCATGCAGTGTAACCCGAAGCTGACATGAGGTCATTGCGTCAATATCCAGTCCACTGACATCGAACTTGATCCAGGATTTTGCCGCCTTATAATCACTCCTGACGCTGAGCTTTGAGCTGTCAGACTTGACGGTATCGGCCTCTGAGTCTGTGCCGTTGTTCAGCGACGTCCGGGAACTGTCACTGGCATACTGAATCCCGTCAGCAGCTACCATGCTGCTTACAAAACATAATAACGCCAAAAAACATAATTTTCTCATTTTACATCTCCTTTTAGATTAAAACGATCCGTTACTTGCGGTCTATCGGGCAACGCACTCAATAAAAACAAGTAACAGGTTGAATTATATTCGATCCTTAATTTACACCCTATCCTTATGATAATATCTTGCCATTATCATATTATCTTGTCATTATCGGAAATTAACAACTTTAAAACAAGGCAATATCGCGCGGAAACAAAGATGATTTTGCGCAATATAACACCGGTTAATCTTATTCTCTGAACACATTGCTGAATATGTCTACGTACTTTATCGTCATAAAAAACGCGTTATCAGTACTGGAAATTCTGCCTTGTCCGCTTTTCACGCAACTTATCTTTTACTTCAGAAACAGCCCTGCTGAAATCTGTCTTCTTGTTATCGAAAGTTACGATGGATTCAATCTTGAAAAAATCCCGGCCAATTTACGATAGGTCGTTTAGATTGGCCGGGATTTAAGTACACATAGAGAGATCTCTCAATTAACAATCACTCACATGTTAGCGTTTTCTCCTGATTGCAACCAAGCCACCCAGACCCAGCAGAAGCATCGTTGCCGGCTCAGGAACGACGAGAGATGCTCCGGTGCCGACCTCTTTGACCTGAAAACGCGCCTGATTGCTGCTGGTACTTGCTTCACCACGTACGATCAGGAACGTGACCAAGCCGTTCGTGTCGGCGTTAAGGAAGGCATCCAGACCCGCACCGCTGAACGTGTACAAGGCGTCTGTTACCTGCGGACCGTAGAGCTGAGGACCAACCAATAGCGTCAGATTGGCAACATCGAGGTCGCGGACGTCGTCCCATGAATTACCGAGCCCAGTCTCAACCGTCGGATTGTCACCATCCGGAATCAGTCCCGGGCAGGTGTTATATGTGATTACGTCCTCCGCCCACGTTGCCTCTTCTGCATGCGTCTCGTTGAGGCCATACAGCGACAACGTCTTGTCAGACGAACTGTCGTCACGATACCAAACGAGATTGAGCGCACTGCCCAAAGCCGCGGCATCTCCGGACACGTCAAACTTCAGCATGATCACATCATTGTCATCCGCGTCAATGTCCGTGCGGGCGTTGATTTGATCATTATCGTTCCTGTTGCTGTCCGCGCTGTCTTCGCGTACCCATGTGTCATCGGTGAGTATTGCAGCGAAACTCATGCTGCTGACCAGACACACTACTAATAATACACATAATTTTTTCATCATACTCTCTCCTCATTAAACAAAGTTTAATTTACTAAACAACACACTTCATGCTTCAGAGAAGTATTGACTTCTCTGTTAACGTTTTCTCCTGATTGCGATCAGGCTGCCCAGACCCAGCAAAAGCATCGTTGCCGGTTCAGGAACGGTGATCAGTGCAGGCCAGTATTCTTCGCCATTCGAATGATCGTGAGTAGAAAAATTTGTCTCACCGCCGGCGCCATGCAGAGCAAACAGCACGATGCCATCGGTATCAGCCTGCAGAATCGACAGTACATCCAAGACAAACTGGTCGCCCGCAACACCGCCATACGAATAGTCAACGGTTCCAATCAGCGTAGTCAGGGCCGGGTCCAGATTGTCCTGGAGATCATCGACAGTAAATGATCCGTTATCAGGATTGATACCGTCAGCACTGGTAATATTACCGGGAGCAGTGTTCCAGGTTACAGATCCATCCAACGCGACAATGCCGCTGGTTACGTCATCATTCACGGCCGACACCAAACAAGTACTTGTCTTGTCGGAATGCAAGGTGACACGCAGTTGGGCACTTGTCAGTGAACCGACATCCAGACCGCTGATGTCGAACTCGATCCAGGATTTTGCCGCCTTTGCATCACTTCTGGAAGTGAGTTTGCTGCCATCAGACTTGACTGTATCAACCAATGGATCTGATCCGTCTGATTGACCATTCAGCGATGTCCGCGAACTGTCAATGGCATACGTAATGTCAGCACGTACCGCCGGCGCCAAAACGAATGCTGCAATTACTACTAACAAAATTAGTTTTTTCATCATACTTCTCCTCATTAAAACAAAGTTTAATTTACCAAACAATAATACACACTTCCCACACACTTAATGCTTCAAAGAAGTACTGACTTCTCTTAACGTTTTTTCCTGATTGCGATCAAACCCCCAAGTCCCAGTAATACCAACGTCATCGGTTCCGGTACAAACATCAGCATCACGTCATTATTGTTGCTGTCACCGGTGCCGTTGCCTGCATAGGTCAATTCATAAGCGTAATCCACACCGCCAAAGTTCATTAGCACCGACGCACCTTCAACTGCGGAAATACCATTGACGGTATCGAACGTGCCGTAGAGTGACCCGCCGCTCATGTCCTCAAACAAGAGAATGTCTTCTGTCGGCGGGGCTTCGAGCAGGCTGATAATGAGATCCGCCGTTGAGTCATCGCCGCCCATGTCAAGATAGACATTGTCCGTCATCTGAATAGGGCTGACGCCGGTCGAGTCGATCCGGAACTCAACTGTTCCGGCACCAAAAGCCGAGCCGTCACTGTGGGCGCCGATGTAGCACTTTCGCATTTGAATGGTTGCCTCGGACCCTACGACGGTAAATGTGCCGCTGCTTCCGTCCCTTCCGACATACAGGTAGCCATCGCTTTCGAAATTTGTCAGTGTCCCGCCGCTGATGAGATAGCTCGAACCGGCGGTGCCGGGGGCTTGTCCCCCGACGTATAATTTATCTTTGTAAACACTTACGAGCCCGCCGGTTTGTATGACATGCCCCGGCGTGTTGTAGCCGACCTGAAAACGTGCCGGTTTGACGACCCCGTTTTCTTCGATGATGAGCGTCGCATTGTCGTACACATCCATACCCTGATCACTTAATTCCCAGGCACTTTCATCGGTATTTAATGTGCACGCAGCATCACTGCCGTATATCTTGACTTTGCTGGTTCCATCCGGAATGCCGTCGCCGGTCCATTTGGCTGTCTCTGACCAATAACCGATCTGGTTGTCCCATTTGTGATCTGCAAAAACACCGGTGCTGAAAACACAGACCAGCAAGAAAATGATCAACAAGCAGATACTTTTCATCTTCCCAATCCTCCAAACCAAAAAAACATAAATGGACTAAATTACTCTATGCTTTACTTTGGTGTGATAAAAAGCACATAGCATTTACCCATATTCACGTCTCTGTATTATCCTAAAAATACCCTTTTACTACAAGTCAATTTCGCGCAAAACAAAGGCGATTTTGCGCAAACACTTGATTTACAATCGCTAAAGAAGTTAAAAACACCCACAAACTGACTTACCTGTTGTACTGCCTATTTTGTGATATATTCGACCCTGAAACGATGAAAGTCGATAATATCGGACGCAGTATCAGCCGTGTTGAAACGGAAGAACAGTTGTTCGAAATCTGTGTAAATCCCGCTGGAGTCGAGCATTGAGTGTGTGGAAAACACACCGCCGGCATCGGCAATCGCAAAAGTTACCTGCATCTGATCATCCGCAATACGTTCCAGTTTCAACGTCAGGGTGTAACGGGTGTCCAGTACATTGATAATCGGTCTGCCGCCGCTGGTAAACGTCCAGGGGGTTCCTGACCCCATAAGGCTGGTTTGGGTCAGGTCGGTGCGTTTGCCGACGTTGGGCTTTGCGGATTGTGTCGCGCCCGTACTCAGGGCGATTTGTACGCCATAACCGGTTGCATCGGTCCAGGGATCGCCGGTTCCGCCGCTATCACTGTTGGTATTTGACAATATCTGGTTATTGGTAGGGTCATTGAAAAGACCAAAACGAAAGCCGCGAGACGAATTATCATACAAAGCCCCTCGCGGGGTGAACTCGATCGTAGCGATAATCTGTTCGCCGACGCCCAATGATACCGGATTGTCTTCGGCCCTAAAATAAGTCCACAGCTTCTGGCTGCTGGTACTCTGCTTGTATGCCAGAGAGCCCGTGCTCATCGTTACACCGCCACCGCCTGTAACGCTATACCCTACCCAAACCGGCGATTCGTTAGGCAAATTGGGCTCAACACAGCTTGCGTCGGCCCAGGTGTCATCCAGCAACACCACCGCGGAACAGACGCTGCTGAAGGCGATAACAGCCGCTACAAAAACAGGGTACTTTAGTAAGGGTGAGGTGTTTTTCATCTTGATTAGTCTCCAAAATATTAAATAATACAGGTTGTTGTTGTTTTGCTCTTTCCTCGGCGAGGTAGAACACTCCGGAATTTACCCACTTTCGTATCCGTATCACAATCATAAAAAAACTCTTTTGATACAAGGCAATATCGCGCTAAAATAAAGGCGGTTTTGCGCAATCTCGCCCGAAAGGAGCTTTTGAGAAAACCATGGATTGCTTCTGTAAACCCATCGGTGAAAATGAGTTACCCGTTGGTCTGTCTTTGGTAACCGGTGTTAACCTATAATGGTCTTAAAATGCTTAATCCTCCGATAAGCGCATCGACTCAATTGTGCAAAACCTCTGTTTCCGGAAACGGTGAAACAAAATAACTTCTTGACTTTATGCCCTGTGAAAGATTAATTTGTAATCGAAAGATTGTCGCCCAACAGCAGATTGTTGTTGGATCGCCATTATAAAATGGGAGTTATTCTATGAAACAACTGATCAAAATCGGTTTTGCACACAATGAAAACGGCCACAATGACAAAGGCATCGGTCGGGGTATTGCACAGTACATTCGCAGTAAAGGACGATTTCAATTAATTGCCTGGCCCGATACTTCCCGGGAATCCATCACTTTTCTTAAAAAGCAGGGGTGTCAGGGAGTTATCGCAAGCATTGCCACTACGGCACAAGCAAATCAGCTTTATCAACTCGGAATCCCGATCATCGCTTATTCGACAGTGCAGAATATGGGACATTTGCCTTTTATCAGTTCCGATTCACAACGGGTCGCCGAACTTGCCTTTGAATACCTGTCTGGCAAACAATTCAAACATTATGCCTTTTTTGGTCTCACGGAAGCTCGCTGGAGCACCGAAAGATTAACGTACTTTTCTGATCTAGTGTCTCAATCCGGCTGTCAACTCCACGTCTTTGAGGGAAAACCGCTACGCATGGCACATAATCTGCCGGGATTCGCCAAACTCTGGGCGGACACGACAATGAAGCAAGATCAACATGACCTGATGACATGGCTCGAAGAACTCCCCAAACCCATTGGCATCCTGGTCAGTTGCGATATTCTCGGCTGCCATTTGAGTCAGGTTGCCACGGAAATCGGATTATCGATCCCGGACGATATCGCTATTTTGGGCATTGACAATAATGAGTCCCTCTGCAATATTTGCACCCCCCCGCTGTCCAGCATTGCGCTAAACCTGAACAAGGCCGGCTATGATGCAGCCGAACTGCTGGATCGAATTATTTCCGGAAAAGAACAGTTACAAGGGCAACAGATCAAAATACAAACCCGGGAGGTAAAAGAACGGGCCTCAACGGATATCCTCGCGATCGACGACCCGGATGTTCTGAATGCTTTAAAATATATTCGCACACACGAGAACGAACCGCTTCAGGTCGAAGATATCGCCCAACACATCTGTATCAGCAAGCGTTCGCTTCAGATGAAATTCCACCATATCCTCAAAACTTCGATTCATGACGCGATTGTCCACGCGCATTTTAACCTTGCCCGGCAATTGATCCTTGAAACGGATCTTTCCATTGAGGACATTGCGATTCGGTCCGGCTTTCACTACAGTTCCAACATGCGGCGAGCCTTCCTGGATATTACCGGCATGCTGCCGCAAAAATACCGCCAAACCCATCGCGGCCCATAGATGGCGATATGGATGCCTAAGGCATGGGCTTAAGCCCTTCCCACTGCACGACCCACTGGCCATTATCCGGGAAGCCGGGGGCATGTCTGTCGGGCGCACCGTCCCATCCGGCAGCCATCATCGCGACGGCAGTCAATAATCCCCCGTTGCCGGGCAGATATAACGGAAGATTTTCCCGCTGATAATTGTGTCCATTGGGCCAGTAAAGATTCTTTTTGGATTCAATAAAGAAGGCGTCGACCGCCAGTTCCGGCAGACCCACCCGCGCCGCTGTCATCGCCAGCATCGGGTAATCCCATCCCCACGTATCCGGCCATTGCCATGTATCATACACATGCTGAGCGGTTTTTCGCATGGTATCAGTATCCACCAGCGGTGTTTTGGGCAGCAGACCCAGTGCCGCCAGCATAGACGGATGATCGGTGGTATTCGTGTAAGGTTCCGGCTCAACGGCGGTATAAACACCGTCACGAACCGGCAGTGATGACAAGTTGTTGAGGACTTGGTCCCATTTTTCATTTCGTTCCATACCCAAACGGACACGCCACTGTTGTGCTGTCTGGAGACCCCAATACCAGTAACACAACTCATATGTCGGGTTAAACGTCACGGGGTGTTCATAATTTTCCTGAGCGGGAATCAGCGGCGGCCCCAGCACATAGCGTTTTTGCTCGGCATCCCAGTGCGCAAAATCGGCCATAAAGCTGGCCGTTTCAAACACAACATCTTTATATTGATTCAGTGTTATGCTGTTCGGTTTTTGACGATAGACCAATTCGGCGTAATAGATCGGATGCGGCTGCTGCCAGATCAGCATCGGCCCGATACCCGAGGGCGAGTCCTCACCATTCGGGTTCGTCATCTTGGGCCAGCGAACGCCGCTGTATCCCTGCCTCTTGGCAATGCTGCGAGCCGCCGGCAAAATATCTTTATACCAACCGAGGCTCCCTTCCAGCATTTCCACTCTATCCCACAGCGCAAAATGCACACTGTGCCACCAGTGCATTTCCAGGTGGAACTTGCCGAACCAACTGTTGCAGGTCAGGCCGGTTTCCTGCGGCGGATATTTCTGTGCCGACTGAATCGCTGTCAAATACTGCGACAGAACGATTCGACGCTCCAATTCTTTCCAACGTGAGTCTTTACTGGCCGAAAGATCGATCGCACCGCCAGTCGTCCAGAAATTTTTCCAGTCGTCTGTACATAACTGCTGAACCGTTTTGACATCCTGAATAGTATGGTCATCAATCGTTTCCGTGAATACAATCGAACATTCAAAGGTATCGCCCTTTTGTGATGGGTCAAGCTGATATTCGTGATTGGTCGCTTTACTGACTTTGGCGCCTTTGGAAAATGCAGCATAACAGAGATAGTGTTTTGTATCCATCGTCCGCTCAAAAACTGCCAGTGAGGGCGATTTTTGCGTCATTTTCGTTTGATGCTTTTGCGGTGAAGTCCAGTCCGCCGGGTCCGGCCCCCATGTCCCCGCGGCATAAGGAAATTTCAGGCTCACACTTAAACGCCCCGCCGTAATCAGCGGCGATTGAATTTTGACCGCAATCTGGTCTCGATGCGGATGTACACAGGTTTCAACGGTCACAGGCTGACCTTCAATTTCAAACCGGCTGATCAGCAGTCCCTTCCAGAGATTCAGTTCCTGCTGAATCTTCTGAACATCGTCCACTTTGACCCTCATGCCATCCTCTTTCTTCAGCACCAATCCCACCAGCCCGAGCGTAATTTGATGCGGATTGGCGCGCAGGTAACCAGCCGCCGGGCATTTCTGATTCCTGTTATAAAGAACCTTGCGGCCGTACGTATCGATCTCAACAAACGAATCAGACAATTGATATCCTTCGGTATTGGGAAACGTGTGCCAACCCCATTCGGCCATCGTCGTCAGCGGAATCCCGTCCTGATACGGATTGGGGAAAGTCTGAAGACCCGTCACATCCGCGGTAAATACAAACCTTCCGTTGCCCACAGACAGCGGCGAGAATGCGTGCACTTTTTCGATTTTCACGGTATGGCGTTGGACAAGGGCAGACCGGTCAATCTTGTCTCCGGCCGCCATCAAAAAAGGTATAAAACACAGATACACCAGCAGAAAAAACCACTTTCTTTCATCCTGCCATTTTGATTCTGTGCCCATTTGCCGTCTCAATTTGTTCCGATAATCCATCGCTTGCCTTTCCGAATCCACTATCTCAGCTTTTCTTTACCCTGATACAATTATTAAAATGATATATCAATATTATTCTTTGCACAAAAGTGTAAATGCACGTTTTTTTTATATTTTGCGCAAAATCAACTTTTGTTTTGCTTGAAATCAACTTGTATGAGCAGTCTTTTTTTGATAACATAGAGTAAAAATGAGCAAGGCATAAGTTCCGTTGGACTCATATCCTTGTTTGCGGGGGTGGCGTCAATGGGAATTATGATTTAAGTTGAAACACAATATTTTATGAAAATGAAAAAGAGAGCGTTTTTTTCGTTACTGCTGTTAATGGTCGGGATTTCTTCAGGAAACGTGAATTTGGATAATATTACAGATCAAGATCAAATACTCAAGGTGTCGGGCGAAAAGAGCCGGATACATACACGATTAGCGCAAGAGTTCGTGTCCCACCCTGAGACCATATCTCAAACGGATTCCGCTGATTACAGATCGAAAGTATGGTCTCCGGAAACTCCGGGAGGTACATATCAAAATCCAGTCCTGTATGCAGATTATTCTGATCCCGATTTGATTCGAGTTGGCCAGGATTACTATATGACCTCATCAAGCTTTTCATGTATTCCTGGTCTGCCTGTACTTCATTCCAAAGATTTGGTTAATTGGTCGCTGATTGGGCATGCCCTTCGCAGATATCCCAACGAACTTTTTAATAGCCCCCAACATGGAAAAGGGGTCTGGGCCCCGTGCATTCGTTATCACAATAACCTGTTTTACATTTACTGGGGCGATCCGGATGCGGGCATTTACATGGTCCGGTCTCAGAACCCGTCCGGCCCATGGGAAGATCCTGTTTTGGTATTAAGCGGAATCGGAATGATCGACCCCAGTCCGTTATGGGATGAGGATGGAAAAGCGTATCTTATCCATGCTTGGGCTGCCAGCCGTGTCGGCGTCAAAAGTCTTTTGACAGTACACCCCATGAATCCGGAAGGAACAAAAGTCAGTCTGAATGGAAAGCATGTATTTGACGGAAATGGTTATCAACCGACGATTGAGGGCCCGAAATTATACAAAAGAAACGGTTACTATTATATTCTGGCGCCGGCCGGCGGGGTAAAAACCGGCTGGCAGTTGGCACTGCGTTCCAGAGATATCTACGGTCCTTACGACTGCAAGGTTGTTCTTGAACAGGGCACCGCTGCAATCAATGGACCGCATCAGGGCGGATGGGTTGAAACGCCCTCCGGCCAATCGTGGTTTCTGCATTTTCAGGATTTAAAGGCCTATGGCCGAGTTGTCCACTTGCAGCCTGTCACATGGCAGCAGGACTGGCCCCTGATGGGCAATCTCAACGATAGTAGCGAGAAATGGGAGCCGGTGCTTACCGGGAAAAAACCGGAGTGCAAAGACAGCGGGCCTATCGTCAATCCAATAGAATCCGATGAATTCAACAACGACCAACTCGGTTTACAGTGGCAGTGGCAGGCCAACCCGAAATTAACATGGCATGCACTGTTGCGAAATACCAATTATCTGCGTTTATTCGCACAAAAACTTCCTCATGAAAATGCGACCCTTTGGGACGCCGGCAATCTCCTGATGCAAAAATTTCCGGCACCTGCGTTTACTGCCACCACAAAAGTAAAGTTCACGCCGAATAAACACGGAACACGAACGGGTTTGGTGGTAATGGGCAAAGATTATGCCTGCCTGTCAATGACTGCGACGGAAAGCGGGTATTCGCTGTCTCAGATTGCGTGCACGGATGCCCACAAAGGCAGCCGGGAAAAAGTTCTTGAAGAAACGACGTTATCCGAGAACACGGTTTATCTACGGGTTACGGTTAGTGCGCCGGAGGCAACTTGTGAATTCAGCTATAGTGCTGACGGGAAAACATTCCACTCTCTTGGAAAACCTTTTGAAGCCAAGCCCGGAATTTGGATTGGTGCCAAAGTCGGTTTGTTCTGTATCAGACAACAGGATGTTCCCAATGGAGGTTATGCGGACTTTGACTGGTTTCGAATCGAATAATTTTAGACTAAGATGTCCGCATTGCTATTACAAACAATCCCCAAGACACGCTTATAAACGGGTAACTGGAAATCGCTTCATCTAAAACTAACGGAATGAAAATACTGAAATCTGATTGCAATTCACTTTATTACAGACCCTATCACCCCACCGGTCAACTTCTTGACACCTGCCCTATGCTTGTATTGTATAGAAGAACTTTTAAGTGATTGTAACAAGCTCTCATTAAGTTTTTTTACTTCAGATAATTCTTTTCGTAGTCGATCAGTTGCTGACTCAGTTTCTTGATGTTCTGATTTATATATTTCTTCTTCCTTTTTCCATTATCTTGAAGGGAAGGCCTTGCCGGGGCCTCTCTGTTTTTCGCGTAAAACTTTGATTTCTTCTTGTAAGTACTCAATGACATTCTGCGTGGTTTGTTTTGAATCGCATTTTCATTTACATAGAGAAAAAACTATCTTTCAAGTGGTCAAAACTGTCAAATACTTACCTACAGCAGCAATTGCAGGTGATTTAAGTACTCTCGTTCCTGTCGATATCTGGCAATAATAATTTCTTCCATAGATTTTGCTATTTGACGAAACGTCGGCCCGGGATTGACCGTCTCTACCAACTCTATCCAGTCCGGCAGAATTTTGTCGGCCCCGTTAAATGCCCCGGCAATGGCCCCCGCCACGCTTGCAGAACTGTCATTGTCCCTGCCGCAGTTGACAGCACCTTTAATGGTTTCAGTGTAGTCGCCCTTAGCGGCACAAAACATCGCAACAGCGATGGCCAGTGTTTCACCTGCATCAGCGCCAAATTGCTGCTGTACATGCTTCAGCAATTCCTCTCTGAGCGTATAGGGATTCCCGTGTTTTTCCGCCAGCTCAACGGCCTGTTTTATGAGTTTTTCGTTTTTTACGCCAACAACATCGTACAGTTTGTTTCCCTGCCAGCGATGCCCTTCGACCTGACTTTTATGGATTTTTGCGGCATCTAAACCGTCACTTACAATTTCATTAATGGTCGCATCGGGTTTCATGGCGGAAGCAATCATGGCCGCAGCGATGGCGGCAGAATATCGCGGGTACCCTTCCGATGTAAATAATGCATCGAAAGCATCCGTCAGGGCTTTTTGAGGATTACAGGCGTTGATTACACCAAACGGCGCAATCCCCATAATCGCTCCGTTTGTCGGCTGTCCTCCGAATACAGATTTTTGGTCTCGATAGACGGCCTTGAGATAATACTCTTCGATAAATTGCTTAGGCAATCCTTCTTCGGCCGAATGATAGTAATCAATAATCGCCTTTGCAACATCTTTATCTGTGGGAACGCCCCTCTTATTCAGGATTGCCTGGCTAAATATTTTCGACATGCGTGTGTCGTCAGTATAGGTGCCTGCTCTTTTCGCCCAAGGTCCGTGCACACCCAGATCCCTATCATACGGTAGAAGGGTTTCCACTTTACCATGAACCTCTTCGATTTTCTGATAATCCCAGAACTCGACAGGACCTCCCATGGCGTCCCCAATTGCAGCCCCTATCAGCGCGCCGTATATTTTCTTAAAGAGTGGTGTTTGTTGTTTTTGAGTCGAGGGGTGTGGGATTTCTGGGTTGTTGCTGGCTAAGATCAAACTGGAATCTAGTGCGCCGAATCCCAGAGCCATCGCCCCCGTTCCCAGGCCGGTAAACTTCAGGAGGGCACGGCGATTAAAAATAGTGTCCATGATATATATTTCCTCCTTGAATATGCATGGCAAATTTCATCGTGCATCATACAATACAATTATCTGCTTTGAGAAATTCCAGCACTTCATTAAGCTTGCAAAATGCCAGACAGGTAACCGTGTCGGCGGCACCATAATAAACCGCTATCCTGCCTGTCGGTTTATCATACAAAGCTGCACAGGGGAACACCACATTAGGCACATCGCCGACGCATTCATAATCTTTTTGCGGCGACAGAAGATAAGAAGCATTTCTATAGATCACCTTCCAGGGTTTTTCCAAATCAAGCAGAGCAGCCCCCATGCTGTAAACAAAACCGTTGCAGCTTGTCAGTACGCCATGGTAAAACAGCAACCATCCTTCTTTTGTTTCAATCGGTATGGGGCCGGCTCCAATCTTTGTCATCTGCCAGCCCGGAAGAGTTCCCATCACATGCCGATGTCTACCCCAATGAATCATGTTAGGGCTTTGACTGTAGAATATATCCCCAAATGGCGTATGACTGTTATCGCTTGGACGCGAGAGCATTGCATATTCACCGTTAATTTTCCGGGGAAACATTACACCATTTCGATTAAACGGCAAAAATGCATTATCAATAAGATAAAAGTCTTCAAAATTATAGGTGTATGCAATCCCAATTGTCGGGCCGTGATAGCCATTACACCATGTGACGTAATAACGGTCCTCGATCCAGCAGACACGTGGATCATAGCCGAATTCCCATTGGCTTATATCATCATCATTGTATTTGAACTTGATTCTTTCTGGCCGAATATCCCAATTCACACCGTCTTTACTGAAACCTGAATGCATCTGCATATACCGTCTTTTGTCGTCACATCGGAATACACCTGCAAATCCTTCGCCAAATCTTACAACGGCACTATTGAATATGCTGTTCGAAGTCGGCAGCAGATCTCTCGGTATAACAGGATTACGCCGGGAACGCCAAACGGCATCAGAACATCCGACAGGTCTGTCTTCCCAGGGAATCGGTGCTGACGGTTTAACTTTCTCTTTTGCCAAGCCATTTATAGTGTTTGTAAGCTTTGAAGTCATTATATCTTCCTCCTATTTCGAAGATGAACATAAGAAATCCAATAATTCATCTATTTTACAGGTCGCCAGACAAACGTATTTATCCGCTCCTCCATAATACACGAACAACGTACCATCAATTATAACATTTCCACAGGGAAATACAACCCCATTATATAATCCTTCGATTTCATAAGATTCCTGCGGCTCAAGCAGCCAGTCTTTTGTGCGGCCCAAAATCTTCAATGGATCATCTAAATCGAGTAACATCGCTCCGACGCGATAGAAATTATCTTCGCCGACAGCATGATACAACACCAACCATCCGCGATCCGTTTTAAGGGGTGGGGTTGAACCGCCGATTTTACGCTCCCAATCATATTTCCCTTTTGCCAGCAACTTCAGATCTTTCCACCCCAGAAGATCATCGCTAAACGCTATCCACATAGCCGGATATTCTGTGCCATATTCTTTACCGGCCCACTCCATGGGTCTGTGCAGGGTAACGTATTTACCGCCGATTTTCTCAGGAAAAATTATCACATCTCTGTCATCATAGGCCGGGTTTGTAAGGTTTCCGGCATACGTAAACTGCTTCAAATCCGGGGAAAGCAGAAGACCGGTTCCTGATAGATTCTCCCGCATTATCCTCGGATATTCCGCACCGAAGGCGGGGGCATTATAGTCCCGCTCATCAGGCTTTATCCAATACTTCCCCGGAGCAAACGGACGGTATGCAAAGGTTATGTAAAATAATCCGTCTAACTGAATAATTCGCGGATCTTCAATACTGCCAAGATTGGCATCCGGAACCGGCGAGAAAATGGGGGCATCACTTTGGCGTGTAAAATCATAGCCGTTTTTGCTTGTTGCAAGGCCAAGATGAATGGTATGCAGGCTATCATTGCCCGCCGCACGGTATATGAGCTTTATTTCATTGCTCTTGGCATCATACCACGCCGTGGGATTGGTCGTAACCAAACTTTCCCATTCATTCGCCGGATTCGGCGATAAAATTGGGTTTTTTTCATATCTATTTAGTTTCATGAGTGTCCTTTTCCAGGAAGAAAGTCACTGTTTTTCCTTCGAGTAATTTTAGCTTAACGATACCGCCCGTTTTTACGAGTTTATCGTATTGTCCATCTATCATGATGTCAGAAACGTTGGAGAAACCAAACTCAGACAGATCTAGAATCATTTCAACATCCGCCGTTGCCATCGCTTTCAACACGTTAGTATCCCAGCGTAACATCACATTGACAGTAAATGGGCTTTGGAATTTCAACCGCTTAGAAGAGTAGGTTGTGTTTCCCACAAATAGAACATCTTTGTCCGTAAATACATAGCCTGTTTTTATGGGGGTTTCAGCATGACTAACCGTCAAAGTTCCATCTCCGGGCTCATGGGTATCGATATAGTTTCTGAAAAACCGGGTAGCATGTGCAATCGGTTTCGGTTTTCCGGCAGGCGTACCATCATACTGATACAGACCAAAGCGGGATTCATAGACATACCTGTCGGGTGAGATCCACGGTGCATTATACTTTATGTTTGCAATGGGCCATTCTGAAAGCATCCAGAGATAAGCCCCCGAATAATCATGCGAAAAGGCATATAGAAATACAATCATCTCGGCAATACTCGAAGTATGCGGGTCAAGGTAGTTGCCGTCTGGCAATTTTAATCCGGCGGTAAAACCAAATTCTCCGATGGTAATCGGCTTATCCGGCCAAAATGCCCTTAAACGGTCAAACGTCGTAATGCTCTTCTGTATATCCTCATAAGAATAAGGCATCTGATAAATGTGGTGAGAAGTAAAATCGAGCAGGTCATTGGCCGGTAATGCCGCCAATGAGGTATTATATCCAACCGTGATAAAATGATTGCGGTCGAATTGGTTGATTGCCTTTTTGTGGAAAAGTATCCAGTCCCTGAATGTCTTGTCAAGAGCGGCAATGAATTCTTGATAATCAGCCTCTATGGGCAATCTGCCGTCAAGGCCGTAAAGGCAGGAATAATCCAGCGGGGGATTAAATTTCTCAATATACTGCTTAGCCATCTCATAAGCAGCATATAGATTCAATGCATCGCGGCCTTCGATCCAACTGCCCAGTTGGGGCCAACTGCGTTGCCGGGTTATCTTTTCGACCCATGCCTTATCAAAATAACCTGATGAGTATCTGTCGTAGGCTCCATATCTCAGGATTTCCGACGGTCCGTCGTTAATACTGACGGAACCAACCGTCGTCACGTAAGGCTCATTCATCAAGTCGTAGCCCAGCACGATGGTTTCATCACTCAAGAGCTTGGCATTTTTCCGAAAAACATCCATCAGCATCTTATCTGTCGGCAAAGGATGCGACCGTGGGGCAAATATCAGATAGATTTGATATTTTCTTGCCAACTCGATGATCGTCTTGAGTCTCTCCGGATAATTTTCGATGCGGAAATTCCAGAACCGGAATGTATTAATCCCGGCCTCGTGAGCTTTTCTGAAATCCTCCTCCAATCGTTCGGAATTAAAATAATCTTCGCCGTATTCACATTTTCTTTCAAACGGCCCCACATAGTTACAGCCGAGAGCGAAAAATTTCCTGCCATCCGGCAAAAGAAAGTGCTTTTTATCCTTGCTTAACCGGATAAACTCGGCCGGAGCCGGCGAAACAACAGGAAGACATTTTTTCTCATTCAGGCTGTCTTCTTCCGCAAATTTGGCGGGAAGGTCTCCTTGTTTCATCCTGCCCAGAAGCCCAACAGCAACATCCAAAAATTCTTTACTACCGTAAAAATCCGCCGCGTCAATCCCGAACAATAACCACTGGCTGTTTTTAAACTCACCTGCGTGGTTGACCAACAGACCACAGGCAAAGCCAACATGACGCGAATAGCTGTCCTGCACACTTAATAACGGAATGTATCGTGAGACCTCCGGGTATTCAAACGCAATCGCAGAAACACCGGTATAACTGCCGGACCAATCGACCCGGGTTTTGAGGACATTCTGTTTTTCATAGGTCACGATACGAGGGGCATCCTGAAAACAGAAAACACTGCGATCGTCAAAAATCGGCAAATCAAGCGGTTTAACAACATTGTTATTGCCGCCGTCTGAAGAGTCCGGTTCGGTGATATGTTGGGGGGGGAGTTTTATCTCTTCCTGAAAGGCGATTCCGCCGAGCAGAACAAGGTCAGAGCCTTTTTTGATAAAATCCAATAAAGCCGCGCGGCCCGCAGCCGGAAATCGAGTGCTGTCCGCCAGGATTAAACAATCGTATTTATCCAGCCCCCCCTTTCGGCAAAGAATCTCATAGGTAACAGCATCCGCCGTAAAACCGCACTTCTTTAAAACCGGCAGCATTTTATCAGCAATCGCCGGTGTCGATTCATTTGCACTGTCTTTCAGCACGGCGATTGCATAGTCCTCCGTGATGGCGCAAGATCGCTCACACGCCAAAGACAGTGTTGCAAGAACTAAAACAATACAAAATGTTAATCTTGTCGCTCTTTTCATAAACAAACTTTTCAGTAACTATTCGGACTCCGAAACCATCTGCTGTGAGTTCGTAACATCCTTGTCCGGAAGGTTCTTGAACCAGAATATATATATAAAAATGACACTAACAACGAAAAGACCCAGTGTCACACAAAACACATAATATTGCCTTATTATTAGCTGCATCGGCATCAGGAACATTGTGACCAGCCAAGTCATCACAAACGGTATCGCAAGCAGGTCATTTCGATGTTCTTTTTTCATCTTAACCGTTGCATCTTCGGATAACACATACCGCAATGGTTTCCAGAAACCAAAGGGCCTTGTGGCTTTATAGAAGTTCACCAATATATCATGGTCTGTCGGTTTTGTCAGATATGTCCCTATTATCGTACACGCTGCCGTGAAAAGTGTCAATATCACAAACTGCCATTGTTCGGGTAAATCGGGCCAGAAAATCCGCTGGACAACTGCGCTTGCGGTACCGGCTACGGTGCCAATCGCAAAACCGCCCCCATTAAACCGCCACCAGTACATTTTCAGCAGAGACGGTACCGCCAGCCCGGAGAGCAGTCCCATTGTAATCCAGCCCCAAATATCGTTAATACTTTTTACCGAATAGGCCATGCCAAAAGCACTTGCGATCAAAGCAATTGTAAATAAATACGTTATCGCAATCAATTCTCTATTAACGGCCTTGGGACGAAGATATCTCTGATAGATATCGCGGGTAAAAAACGATGCCGCTTTGTTAATCGTTGTGTCAAACGTGGACATTGATGCGGCAAGCAGTGAAACGAGAATCAATCCTCTGAAGCCGGCCGGGACACTGCAAAGAAGAACCGTCGGCAGTATCCGTTCGGCATTGATTGTTCCATCGAAACTCAACAAGTGGAGTTTGGAGTTCCAGTCCGCTCCTAACAAATCCTTAAGATTGGCAATGAAGCCGTCCGGGTATGCGGATGGATCATTCATGATATTCGCCAAGGCATCCGCCCAGCCCGTTTGGCTGATATGACCGAGTTGCTGTTTGATGAGTAATGCAGCCTCGCTAAGAACCGATTGATCAGGAAACATATCCTTAACAATAAACAATCCCAATATAGCAAAGCTTATCATCATAGGCCAGCGGAATGTACTCAGTGACATCCATAAACAGGCTAATTTTCCACAGTCACGTTCATTACGTGCTGCAAAGTAATGGGGGTCGTCGCCTGTACCGAAACCCATGATGATATTACGGAGTAATAAGAAAACTGTAAACATGAAAAGGGATTCATAAACTTCGTATCCCTTAGGCATCGTTGTGATTTGCTGGGGAAAAGAAGACAACCAATCCGTACACCCGGTAACGGATCGGGTAAGAGTGCCTAAATCCGTTTCGCCTCCCATTTTTACCAACGCCAATGCCGTTATAAATATGATTCCAACAAAGATCAAAAGGCACTGGATGACATCGCTGAATACGACACCGTAAAAACCGGAGGAAATCGTATAAAGAGTGGCCACGCCAACCATGATCAGGGAACACTGTAATGGCGTCAGAGGGATGAACATTGAGAAAAACAGTCCAACCCCTTTTATCATGTAGACGAGCATCCCGATCGTAAAAACGATGGTTGCAATGACCTTCGTAATCCTGGCAAAATTTGCTCCGATACCATCGCCGAACCTGAAAGCCAGCCATTCAGCCCCGGTCATACAACCGGACCGTCTGTGCCACTTTCCCGTCCAGATCATCGTAAAAACCAGCCCCAGCGGAACGCCGCCTCGAAACTCAACGAACAAACTGCGAGGCCCAAGAAGATACATCAATGAAACGATCAGCATGGTCCCGGTAATATCCAGAGACCAGCCCATACCGGAAATCCCTAATGCCCACCATGGCATCTTTCTGCCTGCAAGAAAATAGTCATCAAGGCTTGCCGAAGCCCTTTTACTGAGGTAGACACCCAATCCCACTAACAGGAAGAAGTAAATTGCGATGATACAGTAGTCGAGTGTTCCCAGATAGCCCATGATAGCAGTCCTTTATAATCATCTATTTTTCATGTAAACGAGAAAGTGTCGACCCAAAGAAACACTGTCGCCTTACATTCGCCCGCGCAATCTCTACAGATGCAAATACAACACCACCCCAAGCGGACACCGAATTGTTTGTTGCCTGCAACGACACACACATCCAGCGCTGTAACCCATCTGCAAGCTGATTTATTGCGGAAAAGAAGGTACCGAAACAAACTTCGGCACCTTCTTTGTCCCGATTCTGTTTACATTACTTCTTTATTTCTTTCTTCGCAGTAAAAGTCCGCCAAGAGCAAGCAAACCCATCGTAGCCGGCTCAGGAACAATGATCCCGATATCATCGACGAACAACCCGCCAGCCTGATACCAGCCATTGTTGACGCCAACAGTGATCTGATACACATTCTCGAGATTCATTCCAGCAACCGTATAGGTAGCAAAATCAAGATCCCAAACAATACCATTGGGCCATCCGGTGCCGCTCGGTGTTACATCGCCGGGGTAACTGGCACTGAAGACCTTCTGGCCCCATACATCATACAGGCTCAGGAAGACATCGCCGCCGGAACCATCGAGATATTCCCATCCGGGTGCCGTCTTGCTCGGAATGGCAAATGTCATCGTAATACCAGTGGCACCCGAACCATAAGCATAATGCAGGTTTACTCCGTGATCGTCCCACACAGAGCCAGGCAGTTGGTACTTCGTCTGAGTCCAACCAACGCCTGCCGTATGATTCTCAATCAGCATGCTCTGACCATTCAACACGTTTTCCACGGTCTCGTTCTGGATGTCGGAACTCGGGTTCATCACCCACGCGGCCTGCAGGGCAGCGTCGTCGGCATAGCTTTCAAAATCATCCAGCATCACCACAGCAGCGCTTGCCATGCCAACAAAACTTAACATTAACACTAACATCACAAATCTTTTCATCTTAACACCTCCTACAAAAAGTTAATAAAATTTTTCTCTAAATCGAGCCATTCAGACAACACTGTCTTATTCAACTAATGTACACTTCAACCAATTCTCCGCAAGAACTTCAATATCATCAAAATCAACAACACAATCCGAAGTAACATCACCGGGGGCCGAACCAATACAAATGCTGCTGTTATTGTGCACCGTGATGTCATCAAAATAGATCACCCCCGAAGCATAATTGCCTGCAAGCATCATAATATCCAATCTTCCAACACGCTGAAGCTGTTCCGGCGTCAGATTTGCGGCCAGATCAATCGTTGCTTCCTGCCAGCCGCCACCGGCGGGAACATTGCCAAAATCCTCAGTGTACAGCCCCACGCCCGAGTAATTCACAACCTTGATCTTCAGATCATCACCGCCGTTGATTTCCACATTGTACCAGACTGACAGCGTACTATAATCACTCCAGTCAACACCGCTGCTGCCCCACACAGCACCGGGCAGAAAATAGCCGCTCTTAGACCAGCCGGGACTGACTCCGTTGTTGAACTCATACTTCATCGACTGATTCCCGCTGCGAACGGTCGTTGTATTCACTGAAACTGTTACATTCGCAGTGGTGTCGCTCCAGTCTGCCTGCAGGTCCGGTGTACTCGTATACGATTCGAAATCATCAACACTTTCCCCGACGAAGCTTCGGTCATTTCTGAGCCAATTGGCACCCACAATGCTGAAATCGCTAAGATTCGTCCAGCAATCGCCACTGAGATCGCCCATGCGGTTGACCGTACACTCATTGACAACCGCGGCAACCGTCAACGTACTTTCCGGCGGCAGCGTAATGTCCATGCTGCTCGAATCATAATCGAAACTTACTTGAGAAAGCCTGTCCACAACGGCTCCGGATTCGAAGGCCTGGGCTTCTGTAAGCGTAAAGCTCGTAATGCCTGTGACACCCACTGTTCGATTGACTGTATTGGCGGTACTGTTGGCAAAAGCCAACACCAACTGATTATCCCCGATAAAGCCCGCCGCACTGATAGCCGAATCATCCCAGGTCTTGCGCAAAACCATTGCATTGTCCGGAATAGACGGAGCAAGTGTCATCAGGGCATAATAGACAGGCCGCTTGCTCGAATCCGTCCGCAACAATCCGGACATAGGAATCGACTGCCAGCTTTGATTCGCCGCTTCCCAGTAGCACAACACATTCGCTCCGTTATTGACCAGCGTCAGCGAGTTCTCGTAGGAGCGTTCTGCGAATTGGCTTGTCTCGGTATACGTATCACTTCCGTATGTGACCCCGTTATACGTTCGCACGCCGGTCGCGTATTCAGTGACGATCACCGGCTTGCTATGCGTGGGGTCGGCACTATTCACGGCTGCGCCGAAGTAATCCTGCCACCGCTGATCAAGAAAACTCGGTAACGCATCCGTATGACCCCACCCCTCATCCCAGGCATGTGTGGACCAGCATGCCAGAGCCGCCTTGCCGTCATTGTCAAGCGCATTAATCCAGGTCGGACCGTAGTAGAGATAGGCCAGTCCGGGTCCAATAATGCCCACATCGGTCAATCCGCGACTGTCAAGTTCCTGTCGTACCAGTTTAACCACTGTATTGTAATCGGTTCCCGGAATGTAAATGTTCCAGTTGCCCTCCGGCTCATTGGCAAGCTCGATATAGTTGATCCGCAGTCCGCGATTCTTGAAAAAGTAAACCTGTGAAACCCAAAGCCGTGCAAAATCATCAAAGTTTTCCGCTTTCAGCCGGTTACCGGTGCCAAGCCAGTCTGCTGGTCCACCAAACATATTGAGGATGACCTGGATATCACAACGCTCCGCCATTTGCAGCGATGCGGTAATCATATTGCCTCTCGTGGTGCCATTATATTCAGAGCTGACATAGGCATCCATCTGAGCCTGTGGAGCATCGGTAGGCGGACTGCTGCATCCGCCGGGACACATCCGCATATGATTCATGTTCATATCCGCAAACAGGCTTTCCACACGCATGTCGCCCGGCCACACCTGGGCTCCAAATCCCGCAAACGGATGCGAAACATCATTCACATCAAACTCAATGTCCGCCGCTTTGACCATCGTAATAGTCCAAATACAGAAAACAAAAATACATATCGATATTCTGCTATTCATGAAATTTCCATACAGAACTGTCGCAAAAACCACAACCCCATTGTGGAGCTGAAATCGCAAAAAACAGAACGTGTTATCAATTGACCGTTCACGTCACTCTCCTCGCCTGAAATCACACCTCAAAAAATCACTTATTGCCGAAGTAGTAGAATCTCCAGCGTCCCTTCTCCGTACCGTTTACTGTATATTTCTCTCCAAAATCATCCGGCTCTCTGCTAACATGTCCGTCCACCCAGCCTATCATGCCTATCCCATACTCATCTTCTGATTTCTTCTTATGCCAGCGTGTCTGATAACGTTGGTTACACGACGCGTTAGGGAAGTAACTCGGCGGCTCTGACGGTTCAAAAAACCAATGGCCAACAAAGTAATACTCATGATCAATGAAGTAAGCAGTATTGTATGGACTTTTTATGCTGGTTATCTTGGTCGCCCCGCGAGTGTGCCAATATAGATCACCGGGCCCATACAGGCCGCCACTGCCCATATCGTTATATTTCGGACCGCTAATCGTTCCGGGGCTGAGATCGCCAATATTGTAGGTCATATAACCATTCGCTGCGTACGTAAATCTTTTCTCCTGACCCAGTGTATCATAGGCTGGATCGTTGGCCTCGAATGTCACATTTTTCGCACTGGGGCAGGTCATAGAATCACCTTTTGTACTACGGGAAGAGGCTATATAAGACACGATCGAACTTCCGGAGCAGTCTTCAGTGGTTCCATCCGAAGATATCTCCATCTCGTCTTTCCACCATCTCCCTGCAATAGCAAAGTCTTCATTGTCATTAGACCACTGGTTAGACGCCGTCACAAGAGTTCTCTCATTATTGCCGCATATCACCATTCGTGCCGATTCTTTGGCTTTAGACAGAGATGGAAGGATAACAGACATCAACAGTGCGATAACCGCAATCACAACCAACAACTCAATGAGCGTGAAGGCCTTTTTCTGTTGCATTTTTTCTTTCCTTTCCCAATATGTCGTGAAAGAACGAGGTCGGTCACTGTGCCGACCTCGTTCTTCAATATAAATCTATTCCGTCCCAAACAGCCATTCTTCACTAATTGCCTGCAAATCTTGAATATCGACTCTGCAATCAAAATTCACATCCGTTTCCGGTCTTCCTGAGCAGACAGGATCCACTATAAACGTAACATCATCGACATCAATCGTACCGGTTCGGGCATCTGTTCTGTCTGAGCTGCCGGTTCCAATTAAGAGGTATCGAACGGACTTAAGAGCATTGGGGTCGGTGGTGTCGGCACCATACGGACCAAGAAGCAAATTCGGGTCGGTGTCGATTGTCCACTCATCCCACTCATCGACAGGATCTGTTACACTAGCGTCTCCTGTGATCCAGACTTCAGCCTTCAGGTTATTGGGGTCACTGAGGACTCCGTCGTCATAAAACTTCAAATAAAGCAGATCTTCGGCGGTATTTCCCGTATGCCGATAGAGCCATAGACTGAGCCCATCATAGACAGACAAGTTTTGTGCTGAACCAAGGTCAAATACAATATTTGTGTAATTGTCGGTGGCAGGTGCAACGGGTGCGGGTAAACTGTACTCCCACCGCAGCGCATTGCTTCCGGCGTAAGCATTGGTGGTTTGGCTGATAGTTCCCGTTCCGCTATAAGTACTGCTACTGTACACACTCCAGCCAGTCAGCGTCCCTTCCATGTCATCAGCGACATAGACGGAACCGGGAGAGATTTCATAATCAAGCTGCCATTCATCGGCCATCGGCGCAAAATCTTCCAGGTTCACTTTCAGATCGTTTCCAAAGTTAGTCCGGGCCGCAACGGCCTGAATCTGTGCCGGGGTTAGTGCCCCGTTCCATGTCTTGACTTCATCCACATAAGTAGAATTCCACTCGCCAAGAAAATGCTGGCCGTTGTAACCATATCCAATAGCAGCCGCCATTCCCGGGGTTTTGTGCGAACTAACAATATAGTCGTCATCTGCCAAAAACTCGCCGTTGATATACAAAGTCGCCTTGGCGGCTTCTCCATCCGCGACAACGGCCAGATGATTCCAGGTAACCCCATCCAGATACGCAGACGCATCAGCCGCAAAAGAGAAGGCAGGAGTATAATATTTATCCTTGCTTTCTACCTGAAGTTCGTCGTTGTTGGCCCGAATGGATAACTGGGTACCATCAGTGCTGTATTTTTCGCTGTAGAATGCACTTCTGTAGTCCTGGTGACCCGACTTAAACCAGAAGGCAACAGTGTAATTGACCGGTTGACTAATCGCAACGGGCGGTTTAACCGACTGGCCGCCCTCAAAAAGCAGCGAATCACCGCGAAATCCGTCAGCAACCCAGTTTGAGATAGGAAGAGTATAACCGTACAACGTACCGTCATTCGCATTTCCGGAATGATCCGGCATCGCCGAAGGAGTAATATCGCCCATTTGGTAATAGACCACCTGCTGATTCAATTCCACCGCAGGAATAGCGCCCGGAATAACCAAATCCAAAATATCATCTACTGAAAGAACACCTCTCCAGACAGTAAATTCATCAAACCGGCCGGCAAAGAAATCCTTTGAGTCCCAGGCATAAGAAGGAACACGGACTTCGCCAGGGGAATCGGAGAATGTCTGATCCCGCATGGCGATTAAAACACCGTTCTTATAAATGCGGACAATTGATCCATCGTATGTTGTTGTAACCATTTGCCACTGATTAATATCCCAGGGAATCGTGGACACGGTATAGACATAACCGGAGGCTTGTGGATTCGCAAACGAGATATTTCCACCACCTGAAGCATAAAGGGTACGTGACGAGGCGCTAATATTATATGGTTTCTCTCCCAAACACCAGGCAAGCCGCCAGTCCTTGGGAATCTCTGTCGGATAGACCCAGAGATTAACACTCCATGTGTCGGCGGCGAGAACCGGCAGCACGGCCGTATCGATCCCCGTTAAATAGGTACATTCATTACCGTCGGAAACCAGGGCCTGCCCGCTGACGCCAGTGCCGTACACCATTGACGGCGCATCCGGAAAGGGATTTGCATTTAATCCGTTTCCGCTGGAATCATTGAGATTGCCGTCAAACTTCCATTCGATAACTTTCTCTGCAGCGGAGGCAATCCCGCAGAACATAACGATAATAGCTGACATCCAACATAATAAATATTTGCGATTCATCATTCTTTCTCCTTTTTCCGCGTTATTTCCTTGTTTTCATCAACCAACTCGCTTTTCCGATCTAAAGCTTTTCAACAGAGACTGCCGAAACTTTTGTCGCGCATTTAAAGGCTTATGAATTCTGTGCTGCAGGCGCGGTAGAGTCTCGCACAACCAGTTTACAATCCATCTTTATACTCCGACTTCCGCCCTCAATAAATTTACCCTGAATGCGGGATAATAAAAGCTGCGTAGCCTTGCAGCCCACCTCGTAGCCTTCCTGACGAACAGTTGTCAGGGACGGTACCATCAGCGGTGAAAAATCAAGGTCAGCAAAGCCCACGACAGAAACATCTTGTGGAATTCGCAGATTCAACTCCGCTGCAGCTAAGTAAACATCACGTGTAAGAAGGTCACTCGCAGCGTAAACCGCTGTCGGTCTGGGCCTTGCTGTAAGTATTTTTTTCGCAATTTCAACACCATCGAGATCTTTGCCTCTCTCGCTGATAATACAGGAAGTGCCCGCCACTTTAGCAATCTCCTGCTCAAAATACTTACGTCGGCGCTGCGACCAACTGTAAGCATTAAGGCCTACGTCACCAAGATGTGCCACATGACGGTGTCCAAGTTCAAGAAGGTGATTGGCAACAAGCTGAGCACCGTGCTTTTCATCGGTTGTTACTGAATCGGCCCCGTATTTAGACGGCAACTCATGGTCGATTGTAACAACAGGCACGTTACGAGATGCGAATTCCTCATGGTGGTCGTAGTAATCCGGTGTTATCGGAGGCCATAGAATCGTACCATCAATGCGGCGGTCAAGAAGGCGGTGTACCTGCTCAAGGCCGTCAAATGGTTTAATACCCGCATGATCATCTCGATGTTGTACCCAGAGAGTAATCGGTACATAGTCAACAGATATAAGAGTATCGTGAATGCCATACAGAATAGATGACCAATAAGAGTCATAGGGCGGCACCATCACGCCAACGGTATGAGTAAGCCCGGTCTGAATGCCTTTTACGAGCATATTGGGCCGATAACGAAGCCGAGCGGCGGCTTCCAGGACTCTGTTACGGGTGTCCTCGGAAAACCTCGTGATATTCTTCCTTCGAAGTATCCGTGATGCAGTTGGAACTGATACACTTGCTGCTTGAGCAACATCTTTCAAACTGGACATTCCCTCAGCCAAAATCTTTTCTCCTTTTAACAGCATAAAATCAATGTGCAACTACTTTCACAATACGATTATGGTAGAAAACATGGATTTTGTCAACAATTATCATCACATATTTATGTAAATCTCACAATAAAACTGAGGAAATATAAAAAGAAATAAATGCAAGCTATTTATAAAAAAGAACTTAAGTAAAAAATCTTGTTACGAAAAAATTTGTTTTTTTTTCTTGAAGTAAGGAAATTTACCAATATGATTGTATGCAAGTACTTGCATTATTTGTCAATAATAATAAAAATTAGGAGGTATTCATGGTCAATTTGGAGAAAATTACAGTGATTGTTATGGCCGGCATATGCTTGTTGCTCTCAGGTTGTTCTACGGGACCTACGAATAGCCGGGCTCTTAGTGATGAGGAAATAGCTCTCCATAACGCATCTCTAACAAATTTCGCCCAACCAACCAGATGGCATGAAACAATTGCACAATTCAAAGAACAAGACAAAAAGAGCCCGCCGCCGCAAAATACCGTCCTTTTTGTCGGCAGTTCAAGCATTGTAGGATGGAACACCAAAAAGTGGTTTCCTGATGTCGAAAATATAAATCGTGGTTTCGGAGGTTCACAGATAAACGATTCATGGTATTATGCCGAAAGTATAATTATCCCCTATAAACCAAAAACGATTGTTTTTTATGCGGGTGATAATGATGCTGCGGATGGAAAGTCGCCCGAGATGATTTTCGCCAATTTCAAGGCTTTTGCACTGAAAATACGGAAAGCGTTACCCAAAACGAGACTTATCTATATTTCGATCAAACCGAGCATTGACCGCTGGAATATTTGGCCTCAAATGCAGGAGGCAAATGGATACATCAAAAACTATTGCGAAAAGCAGAAAAAATATGTATTTCGTCGATGTATCAAAGGTGATGTTGGATTCATCCTCGCAAACCGATTAAAGAACATATTCTCTCCTGATGGGCTGCATATGAATGAAACCGGCTACAGACTTTGGACAGCAGAAGTCAGACCTCTGATAGATAAATAAAACTAAAATAAAATCCCAACAGATACGGCAGAGAGATGGAGCACATGAAGATTTTTTTTATTCGCAGCGATTTTAATGTTAATTTTTTTTTTGTCAGGGATGTAGCCCTCTGATAATCGCTCATCGAGGATTCTCTTCGATAGCACCCGAAAATACCGCAGCAGCCATAGAACTTGCCTGGAAAAAAAAATGTTCCGGCAGCGCGAATGTGATATTCGTCTTACCTCAGATAATCAGGTGGTGTTCTCATGCACGACGCCCAGATACCAAGCGTACTGCTTCGATAGATAGATTATGTTATTTGCGAAACAGATTATCGACAACTCTCTCAACTTGATGTGGGGTTCGTTTAAAGACACCAAATATACAAATGAACGAATACCTTTGCTTGCAGATATTGTAGATACCGTACCTGCCGGCAGAAAGCTACTGATTGAAATAAAATGTGGGAGCGAGGTATTGCCATACCTGGAAACAGATTATCAGGCAAAGCGGCAAACGACAAAAGGATTATAATCATCGGCTTCGATATAGATGTCGTAACAAAGGCTAAGAAATGGATGCCGGATATTCCGGTGTATTGGCTGGTTGGGACCGAAAAGGACAATAATAATGAATGGATAGACCATAGTACCGAGTTAATTGTCAAAGCAAAAGACAGTAAATTAGACGGGCTTGATGTTCATTGGGCCGGGTTGAGTAAGCAATTTGTTCAGAAAAGCACATCAAGCGGGCCTTCAAGTTTTCACCTGGACGCATAGATGATGTAGCAATCGCCCAAAAAGTCACTGCGATGGATATAGACGGTATAACATCGAACAAACCGTATTTGGTTATGAACGGTATCGGTTTTTAAATCTTATATGCACAGGTTTGTTCTTCCCATAGTATCTGACATTATTAAGCCCCTCAACCTATATTTAAGCAGTTAGGTTAAATGCGGGCGAAAGGGAGTCGAACCTTCACACCACTAAGGGTACAAGAACCTAAATCTTGCGCGTCTGCCAGTTCCGCCACGCCCGCATTATTCAGTTATTAGTTAATTAGCTTAAAAAAGTGCGTCGTCTTCTTCGTCCTCTTCATCGTCACTCTCATCATCCGACTCATCTTCATCGCCGGCGATGTCTTCGATGCGTTTTTCCGCGTCCAGCAAAATCCCCCGGCAATGTTTGATCAGCGCCATGCCTTTTTCATACTGCTCCAGACTTTCCGCCAGCGGCACCTGCCCCGACTCGATCTTGTCCACAATACCGGTCAGCGTTTCGATAGCCTGCTCGAATGACAGCTTTTTCACGTCATCCGTTTTACTCTGTTTTTTCGCCATATTTCTAACCCGTCCGTTACCACCATACCGTCATTCCGAATCCCCGAAGGGATGAGGAATCTATTATAACCAAGTGCGGCAAAGCCGCTGCCTTTTGTCATCCCCGACCTCTTATCATGTCATCGCAACCTCTTACTATGTCATCCCGGCCCTCCGAGCCGGGATCCAGACGTCACCCCCCTGGATGCCGGATCAAGGTCCGGCATGACAAACATCATGATTTTTCTATTTTTTCTACCCGGCTGCGAATTTTCTGTCCCCCGGCCAATTCGGTCGTCAACCGGTCTTCTATCTGTACCTGCCCGGCCTCTGTAACCACCGCACCGGTCCGTTCGTTCAGGGTAATGCTGTAGCCGCGATTCAAAACCGACCGCGGGTCCAATGCGGCTAATCTATTCTCTAACGCCGCCAATTTCAACTGATTTTTGCTGAGTATCTTCACAACCGCCGCCCTGTTGCGGCTGCCCGAAGCGATGCAAACGCAATCTGCTGCTGCGAAACCACCCGGGACGGTTCTATTCGTTGCACCTGCTGCCGCATACGGTCCAGGTATTCACGAAACCGTACCATCTGGGACTTTGCCGCATGCGCCAGCGACACCGCCAGTTCATCCACACGCTGAGCCGTGATCTGAACCACCCCCCAGCGGCGAACGGAACACCCGGCTGGCCAAAACCGTTGCCAAAACGATTTTTTCCATGCTGAACCTGTGAGCGGGTATTCTGATGCAGGCGGCGTTTGAGCGAATGCAGTTTGCTCAACTGGTCCCGATAGTCCGGCACGGCAATCACGCCCGCCTTGGTCGGCGTCGACGCCCTTGCGTCCGCCGACAAGGTCGGCAATCGTCACATCAACTTCATGCCCGACCGCGCTGATGACCGGCAGTTTCGACGCATAAATCGCGCGGGCGACCGGTTCTTCATTGAACGCCCACAAATCCTCCATCGAGCCGCCGCCGCGGCCGACAATCAGGATGTCCAGCCGCAGTTGTTTAGCCATAGCATTGGCCTTATTGATAGCGGCCGCAATTTTGCCGGACGCCCCCTCGCCCTGAACCGGCGTGTCAAAGACATAAATTTTCGCACACGGCCAGCGGTTCGTAAATACTGTCGCAAATATCCGACAATCGCCGCCCCGCCCCGGCTGGTCACCACGCCGATAGTCATCGCATACCCCGGCAGCGGCTTTTTGTGCGCCGCCGCAAACAGGCCCTCGGCCTCCAGCCGCTTGCGCATCTGCTCAAACGCCAACTGCAAATCGCCGATGCCCGCGGTCTCCAGCTTTTCCGCATAGAACTGGTACTTGCCGCCCGGCACATAAACATCCACATACCCCCGTCGCCAGCACCGCCAGCCCGTTTCTCGCAGTCGAATTTGACACTGCGATGCTTGCTGCCCCACATCACGCATGGAATCTGCCCGCCTTCATTGTCTTTCAGGGAAAAATAGCAGTGCCCGCTCGAATGCCGTTTCCAGTTGGTAATCTCCCCCCGCAAAACAAACCGCCCGGGCAGCGCATTCTCCAGCGCCGCCCCGATCAGGCTGTTAAGCTGCGTAACCGTAAAAACCGGAAGTTGTTTTTTTGCTTTCGCCATAGTGAATGATTTTACTGAAAAATCCCCTCAAAAGCCAACCAATCTTTGTTTTTAGCGTAAAAATAAAGATTTTAATGTGTTTTGTGTTGCCAAAGTGCGCCGAAACGGCGCCAAAGTTGTCCAAAACGCAACCATTTTTTGCCAGTATGGAACCACCGAAGACGCCGATTACACTGGGAACGCGGGCGTCCCGCCCGCTGTTGAAAAAATGCGACCGAGACGGTCGCGCTCCCAAATATTGGCTTTGTTTGGGTTTGTTTTTGGCTGCGCCAGTTCGGAGTTCGTTGTTCTTAGTTCATAGAAAAAAAAGAAGTTATGTGATTTTGCTTAATTTTAAAATGGGTTTGTTTCAATAGTGTTCGGTACTTTTTCCCTTCAAATTCCACCGCTTTTTACCTCTTCTTATATAGATGCCTTCTCTTAGGATATCCTTTTTTTATGCCTCATCAGGTTCACAACTAATTGCAATTTCCGAAATAAATTCAGGCTTTAAGTATTTAATCGTATCTTGAAGTGCCGTTATCTTTTCCTTCAACTTCGAGTAGGGTATAAACTGACATATTGTAGGTAATGGTGGTTTCAATTTCTTAAATGTTGGCCTATTTATTTCTGAAAACACTTTCTCATAACTTTTCATCTGGGGCAAACCAAATAAAGATTTATCTTAATATTTTGGTTGCATCGAGATTAGATCTGACATTCTGAGAAAGGCCAGAATAAATGAGGGTTGTATGTTCAACTTCAAATGCAGCAACAATAGCATCCCCCTGTAGCCATAAAACATCTATCAACTCAATCGTCTTATTAGTAGCTTCGTCAAACTGACGGGGCAATTCAGAACGTATATTTTTGATTTTCTGAAAATCAACTCCGTTATAAGACTTGTTTCTATCATTTCTCGCAACCCATACATCAAGCCCCAAGTCTGAGCCTAATTTCAATAACAGCCATTGAATTTCAGTGTGGGTAGTTTCAAGTGTTGTCTTTTTCCTCAATAGTGAACAAATCTTCTTCTTTTTCTTTTTCATCAGGAACAGTAACAACTCCCATATCCTTAGATTCATATTTCTTCGGCGTCCTGTTGTATTTTGCTTCGTCATATTCTCTTTTAACAGGATTTTCAATGGTCGATTTAACCGCCTCCACGATGGCTATACCGTCTTGTTCTTTAAATTTTGCAGGTGACTGCCTGAAAAAGCCTGTCCAGGCATGGGGCGATGAAAGATTTTGGAACAGTGATAATTTGTCTTTTAGCTCTTGAATGGGGATTGCGGTTTCAGGAGTTAGTTGATATTTGATTTCAACCTTAAATCTCATTGGAAAGTCTGCATCTTCCCATATTTTTGAATGATCTTCATAGCATTCAGACTTAACTTCTAAGATACCGATGATTCGTGAAATACCAGTAACATGGCATATAAGATAATCACCGACTTGGATTTTTCGGGCCATTCGTCTTAATCTATGTCTGAAGCCTGAAACAGTCCCACCGTGTTGGAGGAATTCCTCCCATGTTTTACCCGTAAATAAATCAAGCCAATAGTTTCGGGGCATAATAAATACTCCTTAAAAGCCTGTTACTATCAGGATACGAATCATAAAATGACAATCCCTCTAATAGTTCCCCCATTATACCGACATTTAAAACCGATTATCAACAAAATTTCCGTAATCCCTATTGATTACAAAACCAAAATTAATCCGGCTTTTTCTTCCTGCTTCTGAATCCGAAGGGTTCTCTCGGCTGCGGTTCGGGCGGCGGCCTTCAAATTGTTTAATGATTATTGTATAATATATAATTTTATGGAATTTTCCTATTTAAATAGATTCCTCGGCTGCGCTCGGAATGACTAATCCCGGCCGCCCCAGCCGGAACTTGATGTCGCAAATTGCGATTTCAAGTTGTCAAATTCCTCGGCGGTCAGTTGAAACATGAAATCCGCCGGAAAACGCTGCCTATTGCGTTTTACCTGTTCATTAAGCCGGCTGGTTGTGACATCGTAAAGACCGGCAAGGTCAGAATCGAGAATAACCTTTTGATCGCGTACCCATACAATCTTACTGGCAGCGACTTTTGTGGAAATCAGTGCGGTTTGTCCTTTTGCCATTGGTTTCCTTCTTTTTAAAGCGGTTTTGTCCTTTTGTAGTATTATACTGTCTTTAATATGGCGTGCAATGGAAAATTGGGGAGCAATTATATGTTGAAGTTTCACGGGATATTGCAGCGCAAATAAAAGGCCGATGCCTTCCTGGCACCGGCCTTCCTATATGGAAAAAACTTTATAGTATCGGGGTTTTATCCTAACCCCGCTTTGTCATCCTGACGTTTACGGCGACGGAACTGTTGTCAACCCGTTGCCTGTCCTCATCGGTAAGCCGTTAAGGCCTACCGTTCCATCCGGTATCGATGTACCCGAACCGCCAATATCACCGGAAATCGGATTCACCATTTTTCAGGTAAGTACGGCTTTGAGCCAGTCATAAACGTAATCCAATACCTGATGTAATGAATCCGGCATTCCGATTTCTCCACCATCATCAGGCACGGCCTCGTCGAAGAATTCCTGCCTGGTCATTCCGGGGGTATACACCTGTTCAAGTTCAGAAATAATCGCCGAAATCGAGCGGTCAACACTCTTCGGGGACTGCTGAGCCGTCCAGGTGCATGCCGGTTCACCCGCTGCAGAACACACAAGCCAATGTTCCGCCATTATCGCAACATCCTGCAAGTTGACATATCTATCCCGGTTCAAATCGCCGGTCAGGCAAAGAGTGCATCGTGACAGTTCCGTCCACTCATTGATAATGGTAAACGCTGCCAAACCGTTGGCCGTGATGTCAACACGGGAAAGACTTTCCAGGGAATGGGGTGCATTACCAGCGGCAACGCGGATCTCAGTAACCTGGACGATATTGGCATTCGGTGTTTCAACTGTCACACCTCCGGGAATGTCCTCCCAACTCGGTGATATCCGAATTTTCCCCCCCTTCTGTTTCATCGGGTATCCCGAGAAGCTCTCTGATCAATTTAAGTATCGAAATCTCTCCCCCTCCCCCCTCCACTCTGAATAATGATCGACAGGCTGGTCGTCGCCGTATAGTCCTCCTGCAGTACACGTTGGCCTTGATAGAAATACTCAATCGTTATGACATTGGCGTCTATAACTGAAAAGTCAAATCCCAGAACACCTTCGGACCCCAGATTGGACATTTGGATCGTACATATCATTTGATCGGGAACAGCACCCACTGTCCCGTAGCTCTTGACCTCCATAGAAGCACCCACCGCAAGCGAATCGAGTAGTTTCATTCCCCATATTTTCGGATCGCCGGGGAGATTCGTACTCACGCCGTCATTGCCCGAAGGGCCGATATTCGAAACGGTCAGTTCATCTGGCCCAGGGGTAAGTACCGCCTGTCCCAGGCTCGTTTGTTCCAGGTTGAAAACTTCTGCGGTGTCTGCAAACAAGTTGACACAAAACAGAGCGGCTAACAAACCTGACAGCAGGAAGCCGTATCTGTATTTCCTGTAATTGTTCATGTCTTTATGCCGCATTGACATCATTTTATAGTCCTCCTATAAAGATAGAGTACTCATTCGCTGGTTCTATAGCATCTTACATGGGTGGACCACCCAAAATTTCCCAGAGGATATCCGCCACCTTGTGCATCCAATCAGGTGCCGCAATCTCGTCGGTTCCGGGAAAATTCTCGTCAAAAAATTCCTGCCTGGTCATCCCTGCGGTATAGAGGTGTCCCATCTCAGACAAACCGGCCATAAGATCACGATCCGGCCACTCCGGTTCTGTCTGGGCCGACCATGTACACAATGGTTCACTTGGTTGGTCACATTCAAGCCATACACCACACACGGCAGCCAGATCATCAATATTCACATATCTGTCCCTGTTGAAATCGCCGGGAATCCATAAGCTTGCACGGGACAATTCAGTCCATTCATCGACAATCGTAAACAATGCGATGCCGCTGGTTGTTATGTCTACCCGGGAAAAGCCATCCATACTCACCGGGACATTCCTGCCGACAATCCTGACTTCTGTAACGGTGACCATGTTGCCCTGTGGGGTTTCAACTGTCGTTCCGCCGGGAAGACCGTTCCACCCCAGGGTAACCCGGCAAAGACCGAAAAACCTCAATAATTCTTCAAGCCAAGTCTGTGGCGGATCCGGAGCAACAATCATAATATTGTTGGTGTCTTCGTAGTTTTCCCTCAGCACCTGCGCACCATCTAAGATGTAGTCTACCGTTATGGTATTAGCATCCACACCGGCAAAGTCCAGTCCGATGTTAACAATGGGTACCAGGTTGGCCATGTGCAACACGCAAAGGGGCTGGCCGGGAACATCATTGACTGTTCCGGTACTGTTGATATCCATGAAAGCACCCGGTCCGAGGGGATCGAGCATTGTCATACTCCAGGTCACAGGACCGCCTAAAAGAGTAACACTTGTGCCATCAAGCCCGGATGGGCCGATGTTCAACACAGTCAGTTCAGATGATCCTGCGAAAAGAACCGCCTGGCCAAGCGACGTATGCTCAAGATTGAATGCCACTTCCGTATTTGCAGCAAGTTGAGCATTAAAGTATCCGGTGACCAGCAATATAATAAATAACATCAGCTTTTTCATTTTAATACCTCCACTAAAAGCCGCTCTTCAATAAACATACTTGCGCAAGATATCTGGCGTCAAAACGTATATTATGGAAACCTTCTTTTAGAAAATGTGAATAGACTCCCCCTTCTCCGAGTGTCACCCCCTTAAATGTCAAGCACAAAAGCATGTGCTTTCTCCCGTCCCCCCCAATGTACTTGTTTGAATTACGACATAACGAAAAATCTCTCGTACCATCAACGAATGATTTTACATTTCTTGTCGCGTCCGAAACATGAAGACTCTACCCGTACAAGATTTATCTAAAACATATTATATCCGATAATATTCAAAGTTAAATAGGCAATAACACCTATTTTGTGCTTTTTTCTTGATTCTCTACGAGAAAGGTATGGTAACACTAAATGATTTTAAGGGCAGGAAAATCCGCTTTTCTTTCCGGTTAGAAGCCGTTGGTGTAATCCGGCCGGCCGTCATCGCTGTCGTAGATCAAATCATCACCGGGTGTGTCTTCTTTGACGACAATACGTTCGATTCGTTCTGCTGTTTTTTTATGACTGTCCACGGTGACAATGATCCCGTTGATCTGAACATCCGAAGCCGCCACTTCAAACGGATACGGCATTTGCGTTCGGAATGCACGGATCACGCTTTCGGATTTGCGTCCGAGAACCGAATCGGCCGCCCCCGTCATCCCGATATCCGTGATGTAGGCCGTTCCTTTTTTCAGAATGCGTTCGTCGGCCGTCATCACATGCGTATGCGTCCCGAAAACACAACTGACTTTGCCGTCGAGGTAATAGCCCATCGCAACCTTTTCGCTGGTCGCCTCACAATGCATTTCCACGAAAATAATGTCAGCCTCATTGGACACTTTCCCCAGCAGATTGTCGATCTTGGCATAGGGGCAGTCTGCCGGTTTCATAAAAATCCGACCGATCAGCGTGATCACACCGACCGTCACGCCTTTGGCGGTGTGGTAAACAGCGTAGTCTTTGCCCGCCGCGTGCGGTGACAGGTTGGCCGGACGAACGATATTCGACTGACTTTCAAGTGTCGCAATGATATCCTTCTTGCGAAAGCAATGGTCCCCCAGTGTGATCAAGTGAACGCCGTATTTGCAAAGCTTCTCATAGATCTGCGGCGTAATGCCGGAACCTCCGGCGGCATTTTCAGCATTGACGATCACGCAGTCGATCTTGCGGTCCTGAACCAGCGGGAGCAACTGCTGAGACAGAATCCGTCTGCCGGGCCGTCCAACAACATCACCGATGCACAGAATATTGACCTTCATGATACCCTTTTAGTCTAAGTGTGAACGCAGCTTTTTATCCTATCGTGCGTATTCCACACAGCGTACTTCACGCAGCAGTGTGACCTTGATCTCGCCGGGATAGGTCATTTCTTCTTCGATCTTCTTGGCAATATCCCGTGCGGTCTTCATCGCCGAATCATCCTTGATCTTATCGGCATCCACGATCACGCGAATTTCACGACCCGCCTGAATCGCATAGCAATTTTCAACGCCTTCAAAACCGGCGGCAATGTCTTCCAGTTTTTCCAGGCGTTTGATATAACGCTCCAGCGTCTCCCGGCGGGCGCCCGGACGTGAGGCGCTGATCGCATCCGCGGCTGCTACCAAGGGCGTGTAGGCATTATCAGCCGGGATGTCGCCATGGTGAGCTTCAACCGCATTGAGAATGACCGACGATTCCTTAAACCGGCGAAGGAAGTTCGTTCCAATGGCCGGATGACCGCCTTCGATTTCACGGTCCATGGCCTTGCCAATATCATGCAGCAGACCGGCCCGCTTGGCGATCGAGCCGTCCAGCCCCAGTTCATCAGCCATTACCTGAGCTAAAAACGCCACTTCAACACTGTGCCGCAGGACATTCTGCCCGTAACTGGTGCGGTAATGCAGGGCTCCAAGCATTCCAATGACCTTATTGTTAAGCCCGCGAACATCCACTTCTTCGGCGGCCTCTTTTCCGATTTGAGTGACACGTGCATGAACATCTTTTTTCGTCTGATTGACCACTTCTTCGATACGGGTCGGGTGAATACGTCCATCCTGGATCAACCGTTCCATACTCAACCGTGCGACTTCCCGACGGATCGGGTTAAAACCGCTGACGACGATTACCCCGGGTGTGTCATCCACGATCACATCGACACCTGTGGATTTCTCGAACGCACGAATGTTACGTCCCTCGCGGCCAATGATGCGGCCTTTCATATCGTCGCTGGGAATGTCCACCATCGAGACGCTCACTTCGCATGTCTGCTCGGCGGCATACCGCTGAATCGCCAGATTAATCACTTCTTTGGCCTTTTCTTCAGCCATTTCCTCGGTCTGAGTCACTTTCCGCTGGATGATCTGGCCCATTTCGCGTTCACACTCATCTTCCAGCCGTGTCAAAAGCAGCTCTTTGGCCTGTTCCATATCCAGCGAGGTGATTTTTAAAAGCTGATTCTTCTGCTGAACGATCAAAGAAGACAGCTCTTTATTGCGGTTTTGACAGGAAGTCATCTGCTTATTGAGCTCTTTTTCGGTGTTATTGAGTTTGCTTTCCTGTTGCTGGATTTTTTCCTGCTTGCGATCCAGCAGATCCTCGCGCCGAGAGACCTCCAGTTCCTGCTTGCGGAGCTGGTTTTCACGAGTATTCATCTCATTGGCCAGTTCCTCACGCTTCTTCATCTTTTCGCTGGCCGCGTCAAGTTGAGCTTCTTTGATAATGGTTTCAGCCTGTTTTTTGGCTGTTTCGATACGATTTTCGAGTTCTTCTGCAAGTACTTTCGAGCGTGAATTGGACAATGCACGTTGAATGATAAAAACAACAACCGCCCCCACTGTACACCCCAGCACTAATCCCAAAAAAAGTAATCCTATGCCCTGTATTTCTGCCAATATTTCCATAAGTCTGCGCCTTTCGTCATGAAGTTTGGATCTATATTCTTGCAGAATTGGAGTCGAAAAAATGCAATCGCAGGCACAAGAAATGATTGCGTCAGGAAATGAATTCTAACTTTATTAGACAGATAACGAGCGCACAACAGGGGCAATAATTACAGAAAATCTCCCTTTTTGAACTTAAACAGTTCTTTATTATTATAAAAAAACCGTTTTTTTTCGCGTTCAAAATCCAGGCAAATCCCTTTGAAAACCCTGGAATCAGCAAACATTATCACTAAAATTCCCTTTCGCCATACTCACCGACTCGTTTTAGATTCCGGACTTGACGAAGAAAACACGCTATCTGTTACCTTTTCGCCTTTCGCCCATCCAAACGAAATCAATGTTCTCAAAGCACTGCTTTGCAACTCGCCCACTGCAAGTTGTCCTATTAAGTTCATCGCGGAACGAATATACTACCGTTCCAGCGAGATACACACCTTCTCTCTCAAACATCGAGCTTATAGCTTTATCTTACATTTTTTACAATTTTGGTCAAGGAAATTCCTCTCGCTATGTAACTCTTAAATAATTAGTATTTCTCGACCTCGATTGCATTCTTCCGAAAACTGCTGAATCTCACACATTATCGGACATGTCTGTAAAAATATCCCTCATAATTCACAATTAATGGGCTATTTTTATCCTGCTTCGTTATTTCATCTCGATAACCCGCCGATGTCTGAGTGGCTCGAATAAAGGAGCGAGTAAAGAAATAACAGGGAAAAGTGATCACTCGGCCGCTTGGCCGATACGGAGTTTATAGAAGAATGACAAAAAAAGAGGTCCTAACAACCGGGCAGGTTGCTCAGATATGTAATGTGGCCCCTCGAACCGTGACAAAATGGTTCGACAACGGCCAATTGAGAGGATATCGCATCCCCGGCTCAAAAGATCGCAGAATCCCCCTAAGCGAATTGATCCGTTTCATGAAGGAGCATGATATCCCGACTGACGGGATCGAAAAAGGAAAGGTTCGCATCCTGATCATTGACAGCCAGGTTGAATGTGCCGTCCGTTTTGCCGATGAACTGCAAACCAAAGGCAGCTTTGAGGTCAAATGTGCCCACAACAGCTTCGACGCCGGGCTGCTGGCCCAGAAATTCTCTCCGAATATCATCCTGATCGACCTGATGAGTCGCGATATTGACTCGCACAATCTCTGTAATTATGTCCGCAGCAATCAGGACCTGACCGACTGCTCACTGATCGCCCTGGCCGGGGGACTCAGCGAAAAAGAAGCCCAAAATCTCCGGCAGCAGGGATTTGACGCCGTAGTAACCGATTCGACCGATATGAAACAGATACTGGGCCGTATCCAGGAATGCTGCTCGATCTTTCATTAAACATCAACCGAACCGCTATCTCAAAATGTCCTTAAAATCGGCACAATAGTCTTTACGCTGGCAATCTGCGCAGTGGGTTCCCATCCAGACGGTATCAAACTGTTCCATGATCGCGGCGATCATGGCCGGGTCGGTGGTGATGATGCCGGATTCGAAATTGCGGCGTTTGTCCGACTTGGCCCCCATGCCCGCCCCGGTCAGATTGGCGCTGCCGGAGTAGGCGAACACGCCGTCAACAACCACACACTTAAAATGCACCCGCGGACACAGCAGACGTTCCATGCCACCGATCAGGTTGGGGGATTTATCAAAATCCTCGCGGAATGCCTTGCCCGGTTCTTTGGCGTGGATCAGGCGAATGGACACCTGTCGTTTGACCAGATCCGAGAGAACTTTCAAAAACGGAACCATCCGCCCCTTGCTGTCAACATGCAGGTCCTTGAGATCGCTGGTACCGAGCCAGAGAAAATCATTCGCGCGCGGTACATGCTCCAGCAACACACGTTCGTAAATCTGCCTGTCGGTGATAAATTCTGTAACAGCCATCGATCCGGATTTATTCATTGGCCTCCAGCGCATCAATAATTTCAGGCATATGAGTGAATCCCGGCCCGCCGGACATCATCACCGCGACCTGTGCCGCTTCGAGGATCTCCTCTTTGCTCGCTCCGGCGCCGAGACATTTTTTGACATGCAGGAAGAGACAGGGTTTGCACTGTATCGCCATCGCGATCCCCAGGGCAATCAGTTCCTTTTCACGAACGGTCAGTTTGCCTTCGCCCATGGTCTTCTGAAACAACCCGCCAAAACCGACCATCATGTTCGGAGCCATTTTTTTCATTTTTTCCGTGTCGGCTTCGAACTTCTCGTAAAATGCTTTCACTTTTTCACTCATGCTTACTTTACCTTTCAATCATCAATATTTATCTATTTAGTTGCAGTCACTGAGGCATTTTTTCTTTTTTAAAATTCCACGACCTGCCCGAAGGCAGCGCTGAGATTATCAATCACATCCGTTGCGATCAGGCTGACCTGCCCGTGAATGGCCGCGGCGATGTTGCCCGCCAGACCATGAACGTACACACCCAGCACCGCCGCATCGAACAATGACAAGCCCTGCCCTGCCAGCGCCGTGACGACACCGGTTAAGACATCCCCGCTGCCCGCCGTCGCCATGCCGGGATTGCCCGACGTGTTGACATAAACCTGCTTGCCGTCGGTCACAACCGTTCCGGCTCCTTTTAAAACAACCGTGCATTTCGTTTTTTGCGCCAATTGCGCCGCGCATTCCTGGCGATTTTCCGGCATCGGTTCTCGAAAGACACTCTGCCACAGTCGTTTCATCTCACCCGGATGCGGCGTTAAAACGATCTCTGCTTTTTTTCTATCGAGCCAGCCGCCCGCGCCGCCGCATTGTGAAAGCACATTCAACCCGTCTGCATCGACCACCAACTTCAATCCCTCAACCGCCAGCATCGAAAGCAAAACATCACGAACACCCGCACCCGTTCCCGCACCGGGACCAAACGCAACGACATCGTTATCCGCAAGCACCCCGTTTAAATCAACCGCCGCCTCCGAAGCCATCTGACCGTTTGCATCCTCCGGCAGAGCAATGGTTGTATAACAGGGATTGATCCCCGCGACAACCGGTTGAATGCAAGCCGGAACCGCCGCACGCACCAACCCCGCCCCGCTGCGCAAAGCCGCCAGCCCAGCCAATGCCGGTGCCCCGCTGAACCCAACACTGCCCCCGACAATCAACACCTTGCCAAAGGTGCCTTTGTGTGAATCAACAGGACGTTTCTCAAGTTTGGGTAGTTCAGTTATTTTTTTCATGTTATTGTTCCAAAATGTGTTTTAAACCTGGAAATTCTCGCTCCTCTTGAGGATTTCTTTTCCGATAATCATCATTTGCTTCTTGCTTTCTATTACCATATGAAACAGAAATATAAGTTCCTCCTCCTCTCGCATCATGGTAAGAGAAAACTTTTCCCCATGTATATTTATACTCGTAAGAATACTTAAGAGACTTTTGTTTCTTTGGCCATTTCTCCCATCTTGAGCTATATTTTTTATGTGGTTTCCCAAGAAGTTTTTTCAGTATTTCATCATGAAAATGTTTAATCTGTGCCTCATAATCAAGTGAATAGTTCTCCCATCCCTTGGAATCAGGCGGGTACAAATCTACACTTATTTGTACATAAAGTAGAAGTTCTCCATAAAAACATAAACTCACAAAAATAGGTTTATTCTCTAAAGTTTCCCCGTGTAAATTATAGTGAATAAAAGGCAAAGTACCGTAGTCTTTTGCTGTTGACTTTTCAAAATATTGAGTATTTTTAAATGAAGACTGAGTCAGGTTAGCATGGATTTTAAATCCACTCGTCAAAAGCACATCTCCATTGATTTTGTCAATCAGCATAATGACTCTAATATTAATTGCCTGCAATTTTCATATTAATCATACTGGCGGAATAGGCGGCGCCGAAGCCGTTGTCGATATTCACCACCGTCACGCCGGAGGCACAACTGTTCAGCATTGTCAGCAGCGCCGACAGCCCTTCAAAGCATGAGCCATAGCCCACGCTCGTCGGCACCGCGATCACTGGGCAATCCACCAGCCCGCCGACCACACTGGCCAGCGCTCCTTCCATACCCGCCACCACGATCAACACATTGGCCTTTCGAATCACTTCAAGATGCCCCAATAACCGGTGCAGTCCCGCCACACCCACATCACACACCACCTCAACCTTTTGCCCCAGCATCTGCGCCGTCACCCGCGCTTCTTCAGCCACCGGCATATCCGCTGTGCCCGCGGTCACGATCACAATATCTCCGATAGGCGATGTTAAAGGTGTTTGCTCCAGAACAATCATGCGGGCATCCCGTTCATAGCGAAGGCCTTCAAGACCGAGTATCTTTTCAACATTCTCATACAAAGTACTCTCAGCCCGAGTCGCAATGATGTTCTGCCCGGTCGTTGCCAGCTTCTCAAAGATCCCCGCAATCTGCTCGGCCGTCTTTCCGGGGCAGTAGATCACCTCCGGAAACCCGCACCGCAGCGTGCGATGATGATCGATCTTGGCAAACCCTATATCCTCAAACGGCAGATGCCGCAGGCGTTCGGCAGCCTCATGAATATCCAGCCTTCTGTCCTGAACATCCTGAAGCAATTGTTCGATCTGCTTATAATTCATGAATCACTCCCGCGATCATTCAACATCTAATTCCAGTACTGTCATGGAATACTCTTTAAATCGATAGGTAAACTTCGGCGAAGAAACATTAAAGGGTGCCGCTTTTGCAGGAACAATCTTTGCCGGTTCTTCGATCGTGTTTTTGTCCTGCGGTTGGCCGGACAACACCGTGCCGCCTGCATAACTGACTGTTTTTACACCTTTAAGATCAATCTCGGAGGCAATCGCTTTTCCCGAAGGATTCACAACCTTTAAGATAATTTGTTTGCCGCTGCGGCAGGCGGACACATAAAGGTTCTCGTCCTGTCCCTGTAAAGTAACCGGCAAAACCACATCGCCCCGCTTGGTGCTGAATAACTTCTGCACGTAATAATTAGGCGTGCCGTAAACGCTCAGATTGTCAAACCAGATAAGGTCCGGTTTCCACTGCCATGCGTCAACATGAGCAAACAGCGGCGCATAAGAAGACATCGTAACAAGATCGGCGTTCCGTTCCAGTCCTGTCATAAACGCCGCTTCGGCCAGTGCACATCCCAGATTGTTTTGATTATCCGGATTGGCGACACTGCCGCTTATCGCAGCATACTCGCCGACAAACAGTTTGGGCCCATTCCGGTCATAGTCATCATAATGGTCGGCATTTTGAACAAACCAGTCGGGTGGACGATAAAAATGCTCATCGACAATATCAGCCTTGAGCTTGCGCAGCTCGGCCCATAGATACTCCACTTCTTTGGGACCGTTGGGGAAGATCGCCGGGTCCGAACCGGTAGCGCCAATCAGCACGATGTCCGGATATTTTTCCTTGATGGCTTTGACAAATACCTTATATCGTTCGATGTATTGCGGTCCCCATTGCTCGTTGCCGACGCCGAGAAGTTTCATATTGAACGGTTCCGGATGCCCCATCTCGGCGCGAATGCACCCCCATTTGCTGTCAGCGGGACCGTTGGCAAATTCGATCAGGTCCAGAGCATCCTGCACATACGGCCCGAGTTTTTCGACTGCTACAGTTTCGCCTGTATTGAACTGGCATGCCATGCCGCAGTTGATAATGGGCATCGGCTCGGCGTTGACCTGTTCACTCAGGAGAAAATATTCATAGAAGCCCAGACCGAATGATTGATAATAGTCGGGTGTTAGACGGTGTTTGAATTCCGTGTTCCATCGGTTGATGATGGTTTTGCGCTGGTTGATGTCCCCAATGGTTTTCTTCCACTGATAACGTACACTCAGCGTCCTGCCTTCCACAATGCAGCCGCCGGGAAAACGGAGGAAGCCGGGCTTCATCGCTGCCAGCATGTCAACAAGATCTTTGCGCAGGCCCGGAATGGGCCGATCGGTCATTCTCGCTGTGTCAGCAGGAAACAACGAAACCATATCGAGATCGACCGAACCAAAAGAACCAAGGAAGACCTCCAGGTTCGCATGGCTATCGGTCGATTTAGCTTCCATTTTGCAGGTGTAATTTTTCCAGCCGCCGCTGATATTGTCGATTGTCCCTTCCATGGCTGAGCCTACTTTAATTTTCAAGCTCATGGCAGGTTGCGGAGAAACCTGCTTTGCATAGACGGAGAACCAATAGGACTGGCCCTTTTTGATGCCCATCCCGCGAAAACCTTCATTCCTGATGCCAAAAGGTTGTCCTTTCGAAGCAGACATCCGCAAACAACGGGGGTTTGTTTCTTCATAAGGCTGTTTGACAACAACGGCAGCCATACCATCCGAATCGGCGCTTAGAAGCCAATTCCAGCCCATCATGGGGTCATCGAATTCGAAAGAACGGTTTTTCACTAATTCGGCGTAAATGCCGCCGTCAGCGCCAAAATTAATGTCTTCAAAAAAGATTCCCCACATGGTTTTGGCAATGGCTGCCCCCGGCTGACCGACAGACACCGTAATTGTTGATTGAGCACTGGCCAATCCTGCAAAAAGAGCCGCCACCAGCAACACACTCATGTAACCTGATATCCATTTCATTTGCTTTCTCCTTGAAAAAAGATCAAAAGTTTCTATTTTTATACTGTTGCACTGGGTTCCAAATCCAGCCCGGCAAACAGCCCGGCCTGGTATTTATAATAAGCCAGCGAGGCCACCATCACCGCGTTGTCCGTACAATATTTCTTCGGGGCATTCAACAGCGTCAACCCCTTGTGACGGCACATGGTTTCCATCGCATCCCGCAGGGCGCCGTTGCAGGCCACCCCGCCGCCCATCAATACACTTTTAGCTTTGATCTGTTCGGCGGCCCGCTGTGTCTTTTTCACCAGTACCTCCACCACCGCCGCCTGAAACGACGCGGCAATATCGGCGATTTCCTGATGACTCATTGATGCGACACGATTTTCACCCTTCATATCCTGCCCCTGGCAGTGATACAGCACCGCAGTCTTGAGCCCGCTGAATGAAAAATCCAGATTGTCCTTATCCAACAGCGACCGCGGAAAACGAATCGCCTTCGGATTGCCCTCTTTAGCGATCTTCTCAATATTCGGCCCGCCGGGATACGGCAGTCCCAAAATCGACGCCACCTTATCAAACGCCTCACCCGCCGCATCGTCAATGGTTCGGCCCAAGAGCCGCAAATCCAGCACCGACTCGGCATCGTATAAATTCGAATGCCCGCCGGAAACGATCAACGCCACCGCGGGCAACTCAACCGATTCGGCCTCCAGCATCGCCGACTGCAAGTGCGCATGCACATGATTGACCGCCACCAACGGCTTATCCCACATAAACGCCAGCGTCTTGGCCGCCGTCACACCCACCATCAGCGCAATCGTCAATCCCGGCTGATTCGCAACAGCCACTGCGTCAATCTCCGCCGGCGAAATCTGCGACTGGGCAAGCGCCTCTTCGACAATCGGCAGAATCTGCTCCACATGGGCCCGCGAGGCAATCTCCGGCACAACCCCGCCGAATTTTTCATGCAGTTTTGTCTGTGAGGCCACCACGGACGAACGAACCACCTTGCCATCGGTCACAACCGCCGCCGCCGTCTCATCGCAACTGGTCTCGATCCCCAGGATCGTTACTTGTTTTTCACTCAAAACCTTATCTCCCGTGTTCGTTTTCCCATAGATTAGCCCCCCATCCAAAAAGTGTCAACAGAATTGATGTTTTCGGAATTTCGGCTAATCCTTGACCTAATTCCGGATTTCGGTTACGATGAGCCCGTTATTACATAAACAGACCTTGTAAAGTGACCGACGATGACGGCAGGAAACCCCAGTGACGACATAGCGTTTGAGTACATCGATACGGCAGAAAAACTGCACTGTCTGACAGATGCGCTGCAATCGGTTGATGAGGTCGCGCTGGACACCGAGGCGGACAGCTTTCACCACTACCAGCCTAAAATATGCCTCATCCAAGTCACGTTTAACCGCAAACACTTCATTATCGACCCGCTTGTTGATCTGGATTTATCCGGTTTCCTGAAAAGCCTGGCACACAAAAAACTCATCCTTCACGATGCGGGGTATGACCTTCGGCTGCTGTTTTCCGATTTTGGATTCAAACCCAAAGCCGAGGTCTTCGATACGATGCTGGGCGCATCGCTGGCCGGTCTGAAAAATGTTGGCCTGTCGGGGTTGCTGAATCTGCTGTTTGACAAAAATCCCGCTAAGCAAAATCAGAAAGCCGACTGGTCCAAACGTCCCCTGTCGGCAAAACAGTTGCAGTATGCCGCTGAAGACACGGCTTATTTATTCGAGATCAAAAACTACTTGCTGGCCGAACTAATGCGACTGAACCGCCTGGACTGGCACGTTGAAACCTGCCAGTGGGCCGTCCGTGCCGCCTACAGTTCAAAGGATGAACCCGACCCGGATCGCCAGTGGCGCATCAAAGGTACCGCCAAGTGCTCGCCGAAAGAAATGGCTTTTCTCAAGCAGATATGGTGCTGGCGTGAAGAGATTGCACGAACGACCAATATCGCTCCGTTTATGATCTGCCGGAACGAGGAAATGATCAAGTTGGCTCTCTGGGCGGCCCATCGCAAAAAGCCGATCGAAGCGAACACCAAACTCCCGATCCGCTGTCAAAGCCGATACAAAAAAACATTGCTGACTGCACTATTGACCGCTTGGGATATTCCCGAGGATCAGTGGCCCGACAAAGTCAGATCGGACCGCTCCAAACGCCTGTCGGACAGGACACTCAAGGTCGTTAATGAACTCAAGACCGAATGTGAAACAATCGCCGCAGACCTGGACCTTGCCCCTCAACTGCTTGCTTCCCGTATGGCCCTGACACGCATCGTCCTCAATAACGCAACCACCCTCGAACAGATCCAGAAAAAACGGATACTGATGAACTGGCAGACCAACCTCCTCCTGCCCGCTATAAAAAAAGTCCTGGAATAATAGCATTAAATACCTAAAATGCTTGTTTCGGATATCGATAATAAGAAATGTAATTTTTTTGTTGCATTAAACACCCGGGATGATTCGTTAACCAAAGAGAAAAGATGCGTTTAACATACTTAATGTTATGTTCATTTAGGAGAAACATAAGATGAGACCGAACACATTTCTGACAGGCGCTGTAATTATCTCAATCGTGTCATTGCTGGTAATTCCAGCCCTCGCTGCTGAGCCCAAAGACCCTGCCGCCGGCGACTGGCTGCTGAATTCAGACTTTAACGGGCGGCCCGTATACTCCCTGTTGTTGCTTTCAAAAGACAAGGAAAACAATTACCAGGGCAGTTGGGTCAGTTTCTGGGGCATCAATACCGTTGATAATCTGAAAATCGAAGACGGTAAAATTACGTTTACACAGACCAATCGTTTTCGGGACCAGGAAATGATACTCACCTTTACGGGAACTCTCAAAGACGGTAAACTGACCGGAACGATGAGCAGCGATGAATGGGATAGTGATTTTGAGGGAGGTCGCATTGCACCCCTTCCGCCGATTGTCGGCATATGGGAATTTCGACGGCAGCGACAGGACACCGAGTACGTTTCCACATTGACCATCAGCGCCGACAAAAACGGAAAATTCACCGCCGACTGGCAAAGCGAACGGGGCACATGGGAAATATCCGATGTGAAATATGAAGACGAAAAACTGACATTCGCACGGAAAAGCACCGATCCTGAGCGACAGCGGGAAACGACTTATGCACTGACCGCTAAGGACGATACGATTTCGGGCACAATGACTTCCTCACGCGGCGAACGCCAAACCGAAGGCAAACGACTCCATAGCGAACTGATCGGCAAATGGGAACTGACACTGACCTCCGATTTCGGTGACCGCAAGCAGCTTTTGTGGGTGCGGCCGGACCTGACCGCACTTTACGGTTCGACCGAAGTCGGCAAGATAACCGTTGAAGACGGAAAGGTCAGCTTCGATTACGAAATGTCATTCGGTGACCGCAGCTTTGAAAACGCATTCAAAGGCCAGCTTGAAACGGGTGCCCTGACCGGCGAGATGACCAATTCGCGGGGAACGCAGCAGGTCAAAGGCAAAAAGATGACTCCGGCCAAAAAGACAACAATGAAAGAACCTACAACAAAGCCCCAAACGGCTCAGTAATACAACGCCAAACAACAAAAAGCCTGCCGGATTTACCCCGGCAGGCTTTTTTTATAATGATGTATCATCCGTTTCAAACCCGCTGTTTTCGTTCCAGCAGGCGCGTCACCATCATTGCCGCGACGGTATCGCCAGAGGCGTTGATCATTGTTGCCGGAGGGTCAACCAGCGTTCCCAGCATCGCAATCACCGGCAGTGCTTCCGGCCCGAATCCGTACAGAGTGACGATCAGCATCTCGCCCAGAAACCCACCGCCGGAAATACCGCTCATCACGACCCCGCACAACAGCGACACGCCGACCGCCCCCGCCAGTGTCTCCAGTCCGCTAAATGGTCGACCAAACAACGCAAACAACACCGCAATTTTCAAGACCGCCGCCAGACACGACCCATCCATGTGAATCGTCGCTCCCAGCGGCAGCACGATCTCCCGCACATCTTCCGGCACGCCGATTCGCTCGGCCGCTTCCATATTCGCCGGAAGCGCAGCCAGACTGCTGCCCGTCCCCCACGCCGTCAACGCCGGCGGAAAAATATTGGCCCAGTAGCGCTTCACACCGCACCGCCCGGAAGCGATAAAAGCGTAAAATGAGAATCCAATGATAAAATATCCGATCGCCAATGGGTAATACAACCCCACGACTCGCGCGTATGTGCCGATCAACTCCGGCCCGAAAACACCCACAAGATACGCAAAGTACGCCCCCAACCCGATCGGCGCATACAGCATGATCAGCTTTATCAACTGCCCCATCACCGCCGCACCGGACACCAGAAACGCCCGAAACGATTTGCCCTTTTCGCCCGCTGCCTGTGAGGCCAGCCCGGTCAACACTGAAAACACGATCAACGCCAATATATTTCGGCGGTCCAATAGTTTGGAAAAATCCTCCACGGAAACCGCCTTGACGATTTTGTCGGCAAGATTCGCTGATTCAACTTGCGGCGGTTGGACCAACTCCAGTGTCAACCCTTCAGCCGGGTTAAAAACCTTAACCGCAAAAAGCATCAAGCAGGAAGAAATAATCCCCGTAACAACAAAAACCACCAGCATCCATCCGGCAATTCGCCCCAGCCGTTTCAGATTCGAACTGCCCGCCACAGCCGAAGAAAGCGAAAAGAAAACCAGCGGCACCACCGCCGTAAATAAAAAATTCAACAACAAATCCCCCAACGGCTTGAGCCGTTCAGCCTTGGGACCCATCAAATATCCCAATAACGCACCAGCGGCAACGGCCCCAATCAAAATCAACGTAAACCGCCATTGTTTGAAAAAGCTTTTCATGCTCATGTCCCACTCCTTCGAGAACAAAACAAACCCTTCAGCAAAATGAAACACTGCTTGGCGATGCTTTTGCAAATGCGCGGGAATGTAAACCGCAGCGGCGTCTGTATTGCCGGTTTAAAATCCGGACAGGCGGGTTTCGCAAAAGGATCGCCTACAATATTTATCGGCTCATCTTTGGAAAGACCAACGCCCATTTTTTCCGCCGTTGTCAACAGCGGCAAGTCTGCCGGATTAAATCCGACCAAATCACAGCACACCCTCTCACACGCCGCCGGGTCGGTTCCTGCTACCAAATAGCCAAGCTGTTTGGCCCCACCATTGATCGGCCCTTGACCTTCCATCGCCACGATGCCATCAATAATATTCAACACAGGTTTCAGTTTTTGATAAATCCCCACAATCATCCGGCAGAACGGCTCGTATTCTTTGCCGCGGGCAAAATGCCAGTACGCCTTTTCCTTGCCGCCTAATCCGCATACACAGCCGTACATATTCTTAAACGCAAACGTCGCCCCCAATTGCTGATGGGACTTGAGCTTGGGCAGGTTAATGATCGCATCGGCCTCCAAAGCAACCCGGCTGATACCGACGCGGGTATTTTCAATCGTCATGCGTACCGGCTGATCGAGGTTCACGACCTCAGCGCCGAGCGTTTCCAACCGCTCAAGAATGCCCAGCGTTCTCAGGCATCCCGCCGTATTGCTCCATGCGGGTGAATCGCCAACCACCGGCGTCGCACCGGCATCTTTAACAATCGCCGCGACCGCATAGATCACCTCCGGGTGTGTCTGAGCAGGGACATCCGGGGCCTTGGGGACGATCAGGTTCGGCTTGATCAATATTCGCTGGGCGGGTTGGATGAAATGTCTGATTCCCCCCAACAATTGAAACTGCTGCTCAATCGCCAAGCGCACCAACCCGGGATCGTATGTCGCGCAGGCCTTGACGGCAACGGCGGCAGCAATTTCAGAATCGGCCTTCATCAATCCCCCGTTGATTCACAAATGATCACGAAAATTCGAATTTTGTTATGACCGGGCACCTCAAACAAAAGTCTGTTGAGTGTATCCTGTTGATCCAGTATATGGGTCGGCCCCAGCAGGCAGAACTGACCGGCTTCCAACGAAACGCTAAACCGTCCAACGTCGAAGAGGCGGAATTCATACGGTTCTTTGCCTTCTCGTAAACGTAATACGGCCCCCCCCGAATCCCAGGAGGCTGGCCCCAAGGTCATCTCCACGATCCCTCTTTGAGCCGAATCCTGTCCGGCGGAAAGGACCCAGCCTAACCGGCCCTTCTCAACCGTCACTCCGCCTAAACCACCGGTCGCTGTCGAATAGAGAACGGCCCGCGGTTCATCGATCGGCGCTCCATAAATAATTTCCCGCCCTCCTGGCGGTAAGGTCAGGCGAGTCTGACTAATTCGAACCGCTCCGATCTCCGAAAGTTTTCGGGCAATCCGACCCCCTTTTTCATGAACGCCGAAACCGGCTGCAAAACAGTTAGCGTCAAAGGCCTTTGAATCGGCAAACCGGATCTCTTGTTTGGAAAGTATCTGGAAAACATCTTCGAACGCATCAAGTGAAGTAGTATCAAGGACATATACTAAAACGGAAAAACTTAACGTTGTTTCATGGAACGAATAGGATTCAGCTTGTAAATCTAAAAGTTTGATCCCCTCAATGTTCGGTTGCTCTGTTCGCGCCGGCGGCTGTGAAATATCGCAACCAATGCTTAGCAGTAATCCTATCGTGAGCACCCCGATATAAATACGTCCGTTCATAGGAACAAATTGTACCGACCGGCCGAGATTTGTCAATGTTCACCTGATGCTTCGCGAAATCAATCAGAGACGTAATTTAGGTGAATCACAAAATTCCAGTGCAACCGTCTTGCTGTAAGATGATTCGGCGGCAACATCCCCTTCGTTGTATGGTTCCTTCCTGACAACTCGCGCATAACTTGAAAAACTGCCGCCAAACTCCAACATTCCCTCTGTCGGGGGTACTGTCATTTCAATGCTCAGCAGTTCCCCGTCCCGAAGTCCGTCATTTTTCAATTCAACAAGCATGCCGCTTGGACTGACATTCAAGGTTCTGCCGGTGAACAGTTTACCGCCTGAGAGTCCTACTCGTTGACAAAAAATCGACAGCTTCAAGGGGATACGCTTATGTCTCCTTCTGTCCATATCCATCCTTTGGGCCTCCCTGCTTAATTGACAACAATACAACGCATCTATGCTATTAGCAAAAAACATTCCATTCCCACCCAAAAAAAGATTTACCTTAAAAGGAGCTCCCTAACTTGCTTTAAGACAAACAACTTAAAACAGACTAATTAAATTAGCTCTATCAAAAAATATTATCGGCATTTAATTGCATTGTTGATAAAAATAAACGGTTTTTTGAGAAAGTCCGAAAATATGCCTTAAATTCATGTCCTTATGCCTGAAAATTGTGCTTTTTATCAATTAATATCTGTTTCTATGTATAAGATTTAAACCCTGTAATGTTTCAGAATAACATCGTCATGTTTCGATTTCTCAACGTTCAGTTGACATAAAACAATAAATCTGCTTTAATGTTGATATTAATAAACACGTTTTTGCTTACGAAAAGCTATTTAGACATGACAAGTCATCAAAACCTTTATTTAAGTGCTCTGACTCACTCCATTGGTAAATCTCTGGGGGTCGACATCATTTCGTTCGATTGCGACCTGACGATTATTGACCACACCCCGCTCGTCGGAAAAATATTCGAATTACAGACAACCATCATCCAAACCTTATCTGCCGGAACCGATGCAAACATCTGGGGAAATTGGAAACAATTACTCTGTGATGCGATCCAGTCAGGCAACGAAGCTGATTTCGGAATCGTCAAATACACAAGAGCGGATACATCCCGGCGGCTCCAGATTCGCTGCGTCCCGATTAAAGACCTTCAGACAGAACGAATTCTCGGCGGTGCCGCTGTTATTATGGACGTCACGGAAAAACTTGAAACAGAGCACGAAATGGCACAGGCCGAACGATTGATGGCAATCGGTAAAGTCGCCGGTAAAGTCGCCCACGAACTGAATAATCCGCTGGACGGAATTCTCCGATATGTCAATTTAACCCTTCGTATTCTGGAACAAAACCAGCCGGAGAAAGCCAAAGAATACCTGTTGCATTGCCGCAACGGGCTTGGGCGAATGGCACAGATCATCACCGAAATGCTCGAATTCTCGCGCAGTACAAACCTGGTATTTGAAACCAACCCGATCGATAAACTGCTCGACGACGCCGTGAAAGCCATGGAATCGTCCCTGCGGAATATAAATGTTGAATTTGTACGTAACTACAGCAGCTCTGTTCCGCATATGAAAAGTGACTCCCTGTTTCAGGTCTTCTGCAATCTAATCAAAAACGCATCCGATGCCATGGACGGTCACGGACGGCTCACGATCAGCCTGATTCAAACCGAACAGAACTGGCAAATCGAATTTCGTGATACCGGGCATGGGTTTGACCCGGAACGTATTGATGATTTATTTAAGCCATTCTATACCACCAAGCCCAAAGGGCAGGGAACCGGCCTGGGATTGGGGATTTGCAAAGACATTCTCGAAAAACTGCATGGCACGATTGTGGCCAAAAATAACCCGCAAGGCGGAGCGTCATTTATTGTCCAGCTACCCATGATCTCATCCACATAACCCGGAGTTGAACATGACAAAACCGAAAATTCTAATCGTTGACGATGACACCATTATCCTTGATTCGCTTTGTGAGTTCCTGAATATGGAGGGCTACCAGTCTGACGGCGCGACTTCTGTAACACAGGCGAAGGAAAAACTTAACCGCCAGAATTATGCCCTGGTCATTTCCGACGTGAATATGCCCGACGGTGACGGCTTTGAACTACTCAATATCATCCGGGACAATCATCCGCGCACGGTGGTGATAATGATCACCGGCTACGGAACCATTGAAAGTGCCGTAGAAGCCATCAAGAATGGGGCCTACGATTACCTGACCAAACCGATCATCGACGATGACCTGTTGCTGGCGGTGGAACGGGCAATCCGCCAGCAAGCTCTGATGAGCGAAAATCAACAACTCCGTCAGCAACTCGAAAATAAGTACAGCATTAACCGCGTAATCAGCCAGGATTATAAAATGTCGCGTATCTTCGAGTTGATTCAGGCCGTGGCCGACAGCAACACCACGATCCTGATGACCGGCCCATCCGGTACGGGAAAAAGTCTCCTGGCACGGGCAATCCACTATGAATCATCACGCCGTAACCAGCCGTTCGTGGAGGTCAGTTGCGGTGCCCTGCCGGAAACGTTGCTGGAAAGTGAACTTTTCGGCCATGTCAAAGGCGCTTTCACGGGAGCTGTCAATGACAAGGAAGGTAAGTTTCTGGCCGCCAACAAAGGTACTATTTTTCTGGATGAGATATCGACGGCTACGCCGGCAATGCAGGTTAAGCTGTTGCGGGTTCTTCAGACTCGCGAATTTGAACCGGTCGGCAGCAATCAGACCTATACCGTCGATACGCGGGTGATCCTTGCAACCAATCGCGATCTGACCGAAGAAGTCCGACAGGGACGGTTTCGTGAAGACCTCTATTATCGTATTAACATAGTCAATGTGAATTTGCCCCCACTGGCAGAACGGATTCCGGATGTGCCGTTGCTGGCCGACTATTTTATGAAAAATTTCTGTGCAATGCACAACCGGGTCAAGTCCGGCCTGACCGAACAGGCCCTGCAATACCTGCAAAACTATCCATGGCCCGGAAACATCCGTGAACTGGAAAACGTGATCGAACGTGCCGTGTTATTGAGTAAAGGCCCGCTGATCGACGTATACGACCTGCCGCCGGCCCTTCTTCAACATTGCCAAAACGCCGTCAATATGGCCTTTGAGAACAAGACGCTCAAGCAGGCACTGGAAGGACCGGAGCGCGCTATTCTAAAAGCGGCACTGGAAGCCAACAACTGGTCGCGTCAGGAAACTGCCAAGTCCCTCGATATCAACCGGACCACGCTATATAAAAAAATGAAACACTACGGACTGGAAGACGAAGCCGAAGAATTGGGACTTTAATGCGGATTTGCACCTATTGAATGGGTTTTCCGGGTTATCTTTAATCATTTCAGGTAAAACAAGGCCTTTCAATGCTTGTTTTGATTAAAATTCCTATTGCAAAAGTTTTGGTTCTGCCTATAATGTGCAATTTACTCGACTTTTGAAACCCGTCTTTTACTGTTATTCGGAGACGAGAGGATGTTGTCGATGCGTATTGGAACTGAAATAACAATAATTATGGAAATCATAGGAGCCAATGAATGGTATCTTTAGCTGACGCCCCTGTCGATCTGTTTGCCGGAGAGTTGCCGAGTTTTGAAGACATCAAGAAACTGTGGCAGTTCGTCAATTCGAGCGAGCGGAACCGTAACGCATTCCGCCAGGAAGCGGACAAACAAAATGACGCCCTCATTCAGGGCATCGCCCTGCTGCTGTGCGGCAATCTTTCTGAAGCCTTGGAAAAACTAAATAAAGGCAAAGACTGTCTGCAGAAATATTTTATGCTGGGATACATTTATCGCTCCCAGAAAGAATTTGATAAGGCGATCGGACAATTCGACAAGGCGGGCAAGGAAAGTGAGGGTATCACGGCGAACATGGAAAAGGCTGAAACCTATCGTCAGGCCGGTGATTATGATGCCGTACGTAATGTCCTGAAAGACTGCAGCAACTTTGAGAATGTCAGCGCCGAATATCATTACCAGGCCGGCAAACTGCAAGATGCCGTTGGAGAGTATGAAAAAGCCGTTGACAGCTATCAGAAAGCCGTCGAACTGGACGGGACGCATACTAAAAGCCTGTTTCAGCTTGCGTATTCGTTTGATCTGCGAGGCGAAGAGACCGTCGCCATCGATTATTACAAACAACTGGTCAAAATCGCTCCGGCACACGTCAACGGTCTGCTGAATCTGGCCGTGCTGCATGAAGACATGGGCGACTACGAAAAAGCGATTGCCTGTGTGGAATCGGTTTTGATGTCACACCCCAATCATGCCAAGGCAATCCTGTTCCGTAAGGATATCGAAAGCTCTATGGTGATGATCTATGACGAAGAACGTGAAAAACGCAAAGACCACCACTACAAGACACTGAATATTCCGATCTCTGACTTTGAATTGTCCGTTCGAAGCCGAAACTGCCTGAAGAAAATGAATATTAATACGTTGGGTGACCTGTTGAGAACGTCTGAGGCGGATTTACTCTCTTACAAGAACTTCGGCGAAACCAGTTTGTACGAGATCAAAAAGATCCTGGACATAAAGGGGTTGCGGCTGGGAATGGCGATGGAAGATAAAAACGCCGCCACCAAACCGATCGACCCGGACATCGCCAGCCAGGCCAGCCCGGAAATTCTACAGAAACAAATCAGTGACCTGGAGCTTTCGGTTCGCGCTCGCAGAGCCTTGGATCGCCTGGGTGTCAAAAGTGTTCTCGAGCTGATCAATAAGACGGAAGCAGAACTGCTCGGGTGCAAAAACTTCGGCGTCACCAGCCTCAATGAAATTAAAGAACGACTGACCGACTTCGGGCTCAGTCTGCGTAAGCTGGAGTAGTTTGCATTCAGCCGCACCGGCTTCAGGTAAAACATGAGTAATGGAATGCAAATCGCCAACGGGCTCACAGTGTACCGGAAAGTGTTGCTGTGGGCCTGTGTGGCATGTATCGTCGCCTCGGTCGGTTGCCGTCGCGCGAAAATTGAAACAACCGTCGGGATGGATAGTCCCGAACAGACCTGGATACGGGTCTTGCTCTTTGGCAATCTCAGAAGATGCACAGTGACTTCAATAAATGGTTTTGTGGTGGAAGACCAACAAAACGGCGTTCTTGCGGAGTTCGATACGGACAAGCCGCTCGGCGTATTTCTGCTGGGCGAGCGCATCCTGATCGGCGAACACACATTCGGACATAATATCACGATCAAACCGCGACAACCGTATGTGTTCAAGATCGACCGCGAAGCTTTTCGTGGAAACCTGCAGTTTCTCCTGAGGGAGGACGGGAACGGGTTGGATGTAATTAATCACGTACCGATGGAATCTTATTTGCTGGGTGTTGTCGGTGCCGAAATGCACAGCTATTGGGAACCGGAAGCCCTTAAAGCACAGGCCGTGGCCGCCAGAACATATTCTTTGTTTATCAAGAACCGGTTCGGTCAACATCGCAACTGGGATCTATCGCGAACCCAATCCAGCCAGGTCTATAACGGCATCAAGGCGGAAACAGCAACCGTGGAGCGGGCTGTGAAAGACACTGCCGGAGAAGTACTGGTGTGTCCCTATCCGGACGGTCAGGAATTGATCTTTCCAACCTATTACAGTTCGTCCTGCGGCGGACATACGGAAAACGCCGACGAAGTTTTTGGTGACACGGTTGGTCCGCTTTGCGGCGTTGAATGCCCCTACTGTCAGGACATCGCCAGACAAAGCGATTTCAACTGGAAACCAATCACGTTCACGGCCGCTCAGGTATCCGAAAAACTCATGGAACGATATGACTCGTTGAAAAAGCTGGATACGATCGTTGATGTGAACGTGATCCGTACCGGGTATTTAGATCGTATCACCCGTGTGCAATTGATCGGTAAAAACGGAGGAAAGGACTGGCTTCGCGGCGAGGATTTCCGCCTATCGCTGGACTCTTCAGGAAGAAAACTGAAGAGTACCCTGTTTCAAATGAAAAAAAACGATCAGACGTTTGAGTTTACGAACGGGCATGGATTCGGGCATGGCGTCGGACTGTGTCAGTGCGGTGCCCAGGGAATTGCCCGGGACGGTGCGGATTATCGTACGATATTGCAATACTATTATCCCGGCTCAAAACTGGTGACGATTGAAACAGAAAAACCATGAAACCCTTTGAATTGAAAAATCAGGACACCCACAGCCGGGCTCGACGTGGTATTTTGCATACAGCTCACGGGGCGGTTCAGACGCCGGTCTTTATGCCGGTGGGTACTCGCGGTTGCGTCAAGGGAATTACCCCCGAACAGCTTCGGACGACTGGCGCCGAGATCGTGCTGGCCAATACGTATCACATGCTGCTGCGTCCGGGAACGGATGTGGTTCAATCGCTGGGCGGCCTGCACGGCCTGATGAGTTGGAACGGGCCGATTTTGACCGACAGCGGAGGGTACCAGGTTTTTTCACTCAGTACCCTGAATCGTATTGGTGAAGACGGTGTCGAGTTCGCCAGCCATATTGACGGTGCAAAGGTTTATCTCGATGCAACGGTTGCCACGCAAACGCAAAACCGGCTGGGTGCGGATATTATCATGTGTTTTGATGAGTGTACCCCGTGGCCCTGCCCGCAGGAACACTTAAAAAAAGCGGTCGAGCGAACGATCCGATGGGCCAAACAATGCAAAGAGGCCCACGCCAACGAACAACAGCTCTTATTCGGCATTGTTCAGGGTGGAGTCGATCCGGAACTGCGAAGTACCTGTGCAGGGGAATTGATAGCAATGGATTTTGACGGCTACGCCATCGGTGGCCTCAGTGTCGGCGAAGGTCACGACCACATGATACGAACGGTGACATATACCGCCCCGCTGCTGCCGGAAGACAAGGCACGCTATTTAATGGGTGTCGGCATGCCGGTCGATATCGTCGAGGCCGTGCGAAACGGTATCGATATGTTCGATTGTGTGCTGCCGAGCCGGAACGGACGGAACGCTTTCGCGTTTACCGATGACGGGCCGCTGCGGCTGCGGAACAGTCAATATATTTCGGATACCTCTCCGATCGAGGCGGACTGCCCGTGTTATGCTTGTCAGAATTTCGGAAAAGGGACGATCAGGCATTTTTTTAATGTCGGCGAAATGATGGGGCCGATCCTCGTATCGACCCATAACTTGACATACTATCAGCGATTGATGAAAACGATCCGGACTCGGATCGAAGAAGATACATTCGCCCAATGGGCCGATGAATTTTGTGCCAAACATAAAGAAGAAAAAGAAGAATAACGTTTAGAATAAAGGATTAGCAGAATGAATCATATTTGGATGTTAGCAGCAGCGGACAATGCCGGGCAAAATATTGAAGGCACCGAAGTCGGCATGGTGGACGAAGCCTCTCAAGACGTGCAGGAAGTCACACAGCAGGACGGCGGCAGCGGAAAAGAACAATCTCCTCCTCTGGAGCCTCAGAAGACCAATCCCATGTTTCTTATTATGATCGCCGTTTTGGGTGTTTATATGTTTTTTATCATGTTCCGCGGGCCCAAGAAAAAACAACAGGAACATCAGAAGATGGTTTCCTCGCTGACCAAGAATGACCGTGTGCGAACGATCGGCGGGATTTTCGGAACGGTCCTGGACGTTCGGGATAATGAAGTGGTTTTGAAGATCGACGAATCGACCAATGCCAAGATACGCGTCAGTCCTTCGGCCATTGCCACGGTTCTGAAAGACGGCAAAGACGAGTAAAAACGAATATACTGGAAAGCAAACAACAAACAGAAACTTTAATTAATTCAGGAACTGGCTATGGATAAGAATCTTATCTGGAAAACAATATTAATCGTCATTTTAGTGTTATGGGCCGCTTGGGGGCTCTATCCTCCGCAGGAAAAACTCAAACAGGGTCTGGACCTGGCAGGCGGAACCAGCCTGGTTTATGAGATCGACACAAGTGACCTCGAAAAAGGCGAGCAGAAAGATCTGGCACAGAATATGATTCCGATCCTGCTGAAACGTATTGACCCGACGCACGTCGCCAATATTGTCATGCGGCCACAGGGAGATACGCGTATCGAAATTCAGCTGCCGGTCGCCAGCCAGGAAACTAAGACAAAACGTCAAGCCTATGAAAATGCGCTTGTCAAGCTGGAAGGGGATAACACAAATTTACTGAAAATCCGACAGGCTCTAATGCAGGGTCCTGAGCGGCAAGCCGAAGTTTTCGCCGAATTTGCCAAGGGCGATCCGGCACGAGAGGAAATTCTCAATAAACTGGCAGAGATTTACACGCTTCGAAAAGAAAAACAGACACAGCGTGACCTGCTCTCGGCCGAGATGGCATCGGTCACGGCAACCCTCAAAGAAGCCGAGGTGACCTTTGATACCCTCGAAGGCAGAATCCCGAGTTGGGCCAAACTGCAAGCAGATCAACGCGCCGAGTCCATCAAAACATATGTTCAAAGCGCTGTTGAGGATGAGGCAGCCACTGATGATAAACTGACCGACAAACAGACAAAAGTAATCACGCTAATCGACCAGTATATTGAGCTTTATAATAAGCAAGCCCCTATCCTGAATGAACTGACTAAAAAGGACGAAGGACTTAACGACCGATGGATCGCCGCACAAAATGATCTCAAGAAGCTCAATTTAAACGTTGACCTGATGCGGGAAATCCTGCAGTTGCGGGCCGATTCCCAAGTGCGAAGTGAGAAGCTTGAAGCCCTGATGACCGACTTTGCCGATCGCAAAGACAAGATCGAGGCTGTTATTTCGGCGTATAATGAATATAGCAAAGTCAGCGGACAACTCGATGACCCCGAAGACCTCAAGCGGATGCTTAAGGGTTCGGGGGTATTGGAGTTTCGCCTGCTGCCGACCAGTGCCGACGGCAAAAACACTGCCGCTGAATTGAAGGCCCGCATTTCCGAACTTGAGGAAAAAGGACCGAAACTGGCCTCTAATAATAAATTCATCTGGTGTGAAATCGAAGACATCGATAATTTCCCGAAAGCCTTCGAGTCTGTCGGTGAACCGGCCATCGGTCAGTTTGGCGAAAAATTCTATGTCCTGTGCAGCAATCAGGTCCAGAATAATGAGGCTCTGCTGCAGGACGGCGAAAAGAAATGGAAACTCAACAAGGCCTTTCCGGCCACGGATCAGCAGGGACGCCGGGCAATTGGTTTCACCTTTGACGATGTCGCGGCAACTCGTTTCTTCCGCATCACAAGCGAAAATCCCGGACGTCCATTATGCATTCTGCTGGACAACCAGGGCATTTCCGCACCAACGATCGGCGAAAGACCCATCCGTTCGCAGGGCATTATTACCGGCTCTTTCACACAGACGGAAGTCAGCGATATGATCAACAAACTAAACGCCGGTTCCTTTCCGGCACGGCTTTCAGAGGTTCCCATTTCGGAAAAGAGTATCAGTGCTACCATTGGTACGGATAACCGTACACAGGGTATTCGCGCAGGCCTGATCGGACTGGCAGCGGTGGCGGTGTTCATGCTGATCTACTACATGCTCAGCGGTGCCATTGCCGACATCGCCCTGATGCTGAACATTTTGTTTGTACTGGGTATCATGGCGTTGCTGAATGCAACGTTTACCCTGCCCGGTATCGCCGGTTTGATCCTGACCATCGGCATGAGCGTGGACGCCAACGTGTTGATCTTCGAACGTATCCGCGAAGAACAGAACCGCGGTTCCTCCGTTAAAGCAGCAATCATCAATGGTTACCAACGTGCGTTCCGAACGATTTTCGACGCAAACCTGACAACCTTTGGCGTCGCGGCAATTCTTTATATGGCCGCTTCTGAAGAGATCAAGGGCTTCGCGATCGTGCTTATGCTCGGTATTATTTCGAGCATGTTTACCGCTCTGTTCGTCACACGCGTGATCTATGACTGGCTGACCGGCAGCCGGATGATTACCAACCGACTGGCGATGCTGGGAATGATGCAGAATACCAACGTCAACTGGATGGCCATGCGGCCGCTGTTTTTAACAATCTCTTCGGTAATGCTTATCGGTGGGCTGGCGGTGTTCTTTACGCATGATAAAATGACCCAGACCAGTAAATATGATATTGAGTTCATCGGCGGCACCAGCGTTGAAATTGACTTGAAAGAAGGCACAGGATTTGACCGTGCCATGGTTCAAGAACGCATCAACCAGCACCTGAATACACCGGCCAAGGTGTATGAAGTCGGTGAAACCGGCCGCCAATTCGAAATCAGCACCACCGAAACCAATAAGACCACCGCAACGATAACTTCGGCAGAAGGCCAAACCCTGACCGCCGAAAGTCTCGCCGGGACCATCGGGCAAAAAGCCGCCGAAATGGGCAGGGTCCTCTCAAATCTGAAAGTGACACCATTGAAAAACGGAACCTTTGAAGTCTCCACCAGCCGAGTGAACGCTTCATTGGTTGAAAACGTTCTCACCGAGGCGCTTGTCGGGACCGCAACCGTCAGCGATCTGTCGGTTCAGGAAGTGGTCAGCGATGCGGTTCGAACCGCCTTTAAAGATTATCTGGTCGTACGGGAAAACCTGGGACTGGACATTACCAATACACAAAAAATCGAGATCGGGTCAGAAGACGCTACGCTTTTGGCCGATTTCCTCGGCGGCATCAAGCTGTCCTGCACCTTACAAACACCGACAACCGCCGCCGACATGAAAGCGCGGATCAGCAATGTTCGTTTCAAACCGGACATGCAGGATCTGACCTGGTACTCCTACAAATTGTTTAAAAATGATCTGACCGAGCCGAAAGAAGATGAGACCCTTACAAGCTTTGTCTATGTCAGTCTTCATCCGGATGCAGGATACCGGACTCTTGAACAAAACGAATGGGATCGGTTTATTGAGAATGAAAAGATGACCATTACCGGAGCCGCCTCACTGGAGACGACGCTTTCCCGAGTCACCCAGATCGACCCTTCGATCGGTTCACAGTCCAAGCAGCGGGCCTTGATCGCTATCGTGCTGTCACTGCTGGCCATCATAGGCTATATCTGGATTCGTTTCGGTACAGCCCGCTATGGATTCGCCGCCATTGCCGCACTCGTCCATGACGTTTGTATCACGCTTGGGGTGGTAACCGCCTGTGCGTTTATCTCACAGACGAGTATCGGCAAAGCCCTGTTGATCACCGATTTCAAGATCAACCTGGAAATGGTTGCCGCGTTCCTGACGATCATCGGCTACTCGCTTAATGACACCATTGTCGTCTTTGACCGAATCCGTGAAAACCGCGGCAAACTGAGCATCCTGACGCCCGAAATGATTTCCACCAGTATTAATCAGACACTGTCACGTACCCTGTTGACATCCTTCACGACCTTCATGGTCGTTCTGGTTATGTACATCTGGGGCGGCGACGGGTTGCGTGGGTTTACTTTTGCGATGCTGATCGGTATTATCGTCGGTACCTATTCCTCCATCGCCATCGCTGCTCCGATCTTATTGCTCGGGGCATCTAAAAAATCGAAAAAGTAACCGCAATTTTATAAAAAACAAAAGCCGGGATGTTTCGCATGTCCCGGCTTTTTTTATCTCACTCTTTAGAACATTATCACGCTCATTCAGATAGAAAGCCCGCTTTCTTTTGAATGCCTCGAATAAAATCACCTTTGGCATCGGCAAAATCATTGGAGTCTTTCCATTCCTTTTTGGCCAGATCCCGCTTCAACCCTGCGTATTCCAATGCGGCGGCCGGATTTCTCCTCAGGTAATCACGAAAAAGTAAATGGCGTATCCAAAACTCCGAACCAATTTCAACCATGTGAATATGGTGCGTAGCGATACCATCGGACAGTTTCTTGAAAAACCGGCGATGCGGCATCACATCTTCATATTGAGGAAAATAGCTATATCCAAGCTCCTGTATTTTCGGAACAAGCTTGTCGGCATGCCCAAAATCCGGCAACCCCGCCATAATGTCGATAATCGGTTTGGCGATCAGATTGGTAACTGCCGTGGAACCGATGTGTTCAATAACTGGTTCAGCTGATGAAAGATGGGTAAAAAGAATTTGTTTTTCTTCTTCAAAGAGCTTCGGCCAAGCGAAGTCGTATTCGGATAAGACGATCTTCATTTTTCGTCCATGCCAAATGCATCCATCCACAGATCCGCTTCATGTTCCGTAACGCCGTTCCTCTTTTGAGAGGGTTCGGGAGCGGGCCGATTGGCCTGCTTTTCGAGCTGCTGGCACATATAAGCCCAGAAAGGCTCGGCACGAATTGCCGTCGCTTTTCGTTTCGCCGCGGCCCTGCGAAGACGATTATCGCTGCTGACCACTACCAGGCTTTTCGGTGCGGAGTTGTCAAGAATTTTTTGTTCGATGATGTCATCCGCCTCACTGTTTTCGCCGGAAAAATAAACTTCAACCCCGTGAATGCCTCCCAGTTCGCGCTTGTCCGGCGGGCCAATGCCGTCAAAGACAATATGCCCATGGTCACGAACACAATGAAGAAAGTCGGCTATGATCCGGCACATTTGGACGTCGGTCAGCATCGCAAACTCTTCATACCGTTGAACGGCACGAAGCAGATTGTACCCGTCAATCAAATACGGCATGGCTAAACCTCGGCCTGATAACGAACTTCTCCGGCAACGAGGGTATAAAGAACCTTGCCCTTAACTTTCCAGCCGTGATAAGGACAGTTTCGGCTTTTGGAGTAGAATTTTCCGGCATCGATGGTCCACTCGGCTTGCGGATCGATAATCGTAATATCCGCCCGGTCACCCACCCCAAGCCTGCCTTTTTCCACCTTCAGAATGTCGGCAGGCCGACAGGTCAGCATCGCCAGCATTTCGGACCAGTCAATAATCCCCGGTTCGATTAGTGCTTTCATATACAGCGGCAATGCACATTCAATCCCGGCAATCCCACACGGTGCGGCCAAAAATTCCAGCTCTTTTTCGCTTTGAAGATGCGGAGCGTGATCGGTCGCCAATGCATCCACAAGCCCGTCCTTGATCGCCTGTTTGAGTGCATCGGTGTCTTTTTTCGCTCGCAACGGAGGGTTGACTTTATAGTTGGTATCATAATCGGCGATCGCTTCTTCGGTCAGCAGCAGATGGTGCGGCGTCACTTCACAAGTTACGTTAATGCCCTGCTCTTTGGCCTGTCGAATGATCTCGACGGATCCGGCCGTCGAAATGTGCTGGACGTGGTAGCGGGCACCGGTCTTTTTGGCTAATTGAATATCCCGCCACAACATCATTTCCTCTGCCAGCGGGTCCATCCCCGGCAATCCGAGAACCGTCGAATTATATCCGGCGTTCATCACCCCGTTTTTGGCCAGCGAATCATCCTGGCAATGTTGGGAAATGACCCGGTCGAACATCAAGCTGTATTTCATCGCACGCTGCATCACCGCAGTGTCCTGAACTCCGCCGCCGTCATCGGTAAAACCGATCGCACCGGCTTGCGCCATCAGGCCCATTTCCGATAATTCCTGACCCGCCCGGTCCTTGGTGATCGCACCCATCACATAAATAAATGTCTTGCGAGCCTGACGCCCCATGCGGTGTATGTACTCAACACCGGTGGCTTCGTCAATCGGCGGATTGGTATTGGGCATGCAGACAACAGACGTAAAACCACCCGCCACCGCGGCCGCCGATCCGGAAGCAATCGTTTCTTCTTCCTCGTCGCCCGGTTCACGGAAATGAACGTGCAGATCGATCAGGCCCGGCGCAACAATTTTGCCGGCAGCATCGATCTGCAAATCACAGGGATCATCAATCTTGCCGATTTTTTGGACATGATAGTTATCCACCAATACGTCGGAAATCCGGTCAATCCCGTTTGCCGGATCGATCAATCGCCCGTTTTTAATCAAAATTCGTTGTGACTGTGTCTTCATGATTGTTTTTCTTTTGATTCCTGCGTGGCAGCCTGGTTCACCAGGAACAGCACCGCCATTCGCACCGCCAGACCGTTGGCCACCTGTTTTAAAATAACACTATTCGGCCCATCGGCCACTTCGGATTCAATTTCGAGTCCGCGGTTGATCGGTCCGGGATGCATCACAGTAATGTCCGCCTTGGCTCGTTTCATCCGGTCAACTGTCAGTCCAAAGAAATGCGAATATTCTCGTACGGATGGAAATGGATTGCCGCCCATTCGTTCAAACTGGATCCGCAGCATGTTGATCACATCCAGCTCCTCGATCACAGCATCCAGACTGTGAGAAACCTTGACCGGCAGTTCATCCACACGCGCCGGCATTAGAGTCGGTGGACCGACCAGAATAACCTCAGCACCCAACTTTGTCATGGCATAGATATCGCTTCGCGCAACACGTGAATGAGCAATGTCTCCGACGATCCCGATCTTCAGCCCCTCCAGAGAGCCTCGCGCCTGCCGGATTGTATAGACATCCAGAAGGGCCTGAGTCGGATGTTCGTGGAAACCATCGCCGGCATTAACCACGCAGGCGTTAATTGAACGTGTCAGCAATTTCGGTGCCCCGCCGGCATTGTGACGAATAACGACAATGTCGATTCCCATGGCTTCGAGATTGCGGGCTGTATCGATCAGGGTTTCACCTTTGCTGACCGAACTGGATTTTTTGGTGAATTCAATGACATCGGCACTCAGGCGATTGGCAGCCAACGTGAAGCTGTTACGGGTTCGCGTACTGTCTTCAAAAAACATATTCACCACCACTTTGCCTCGCAGCGGCGGCGCTTTCTTGATCGAACGGGTGCTGATCTGCTCGAACCCTTCGGCCGTATCCAGAATGAATTCTATTTCCTGTCGGCTCAAATCACTGATGCCGATCAGGTGTTTACGCGTCCACTGAAATTTGTTCGATTTCACACTCATCATTCCACGATCACTCGATCTTCCTGGTCCGTTTCGATGAAGTGAACACAGACCGATTTGTCTGCGTCCACAATCGTTTGGAGGCCGACATAATCGGCGCTGATCGGATATTCATGCTGTCCGCGATCCACCAGGACCGCCAGACGGACGGCACCCGGACGGCCCATATCGGTCAGCGCATCCATTGCCGCCCGAACACTTCGGCCGGTATGCAGTACATCATCAACCAGCAGGATCAGCTTGCCCGAAACATCAAATTCGATTTCGGTACTGCGAACCGTCGGCTGGGTGTCTTTGGGTTCATTCAGATCGTCACGATAAAGGGTGATGTCCAGCGTCCCGCGAAGTATCTGGTCGGAAAAATAATCGCTGAGCTGCCCGCCCAGACGCTGGGCAAGAATTTCACCCCGACTGCGGATACCAATGATGGCAATATCCGAATCGGCGGGAATATCGGACTTAATTCGATTGACGAGGTCATCAATTGCGGCGGCTATCTGATCGGCGTTGAGTAATATATCCATGGCTTTTTTGTCTTGTTTCTAAGCTTTTACTTAACTTTTTGGTTAGTTAAAGGCTGTTTTTTGCCGAAATTACTGTACGGCCAGAGTATAACAGGCCTGCCGGACCAAAGCAAGTATTATCGTACCAGGAAAATGCTGTTTTGAAAATGCACTTATTCGTATGATTTAGTTGAAAAAGAGACGTGTTTTATGATAGAATTAAGCTGGGTTTAGCTTTTTTGGAGAGTAATTGGCTTCCAGAATGAAGAAAACTTGTTACCGGGCCCATCGGGTGATATTAAGCCTGCATCTTTTGCTGACGGGTTTATCGGCGTTGGCATGGGCGGATCTGCCGCTGGAACCGGCAGCACTGGACTACACCGGCATACGAACCCTGACTCAACAGGATCCAAACCTGACCGGTCAGGATGTTCTGATTGCCGCTGTCTGCCGAAGCATGACCTACGTCAATGATAAGCCGCAGAATGATTACCGTTTTAATACAGAACACGACTGTCTGTACCGTTCAGACGTGGTCTTCGCCGATAAAACGGATGGACGGTTCGGCATCTCATCTCACGCGACCGCCATCGCCGGCATCCTGCTTGGACAGGACGAAGAAGCCCTGCATCCGGCTGCAGGACAATTTCAATACCGCGGAGTCTGCCCTGGCGCCTCTGTCGATGTGTACGAATTCTGGCGGTTTGTGACTATGATTCTTTTCGATAAACAGCCGTTTGAGGCCGATGTCATTTCGCTCAGTCTCGGCGAAACCTTTGAAAACTGGTGGACCCGCGGACTGGAAAATATGGCGGTTGAAAAAAATATGATTGTCATCGCCAGTATCGGAAACGGAACCGATGCCTATAATATGCTGTATCCGGGTGCGGGTGCCAATTGCATTGGTGTCGGCGTTATCGATGCGGCGGTCGATGAAAACGGCCTCGTCAGCCTGCGTGAATTTTCGACTCCTAAAGAGGGCACTTCCAGTGTCGGCCCGACAAGTGACCTGCGATGTAAGCCGGATATTGTCGCTCCGGGAACAGTTCTGGTTCCGACCCATGATAACGACACTGATTATATCCTGCAGACAAACTGGTCCTCGCTGTCGGCGCCCATGGTCAGTGGCACAACCGCACTCCTGCTGCAGAAAGCTTATTCTGACCCGACATTGGGAACAGCTTTTGATCAACCCGGGAAAAATTCCGTTATCAAAACCATCCTGTTAAACTCTGCGGAAAAACTCCCGTTCTGGCACAAGGGACAGATTACCCCTGACGACGACTCGCAGACTCCGTTGGACTTTTCCCAGGGCGCCGGTGCACTCGATGCCGTCGCGGCATATGACCAGTTTGTCGCCGGACAGCATAACCCGGGTTCTGTACCCCAACTCGGCTGGGATAATCGTATCCTTGAGGCCAACGATAGCCGGCACGATTACATCATAGAAGCCGTCGAACCCAATCAAATGATCACGGCAACGCTGTGCTGGAATTATCATTATCAGAATCAATTTCCCTTCGGACATCTGCTCGACAACGATGTGAATTTAAAGCTTGAACTGTGGGGCATCGACCCGAACGGATCCGAAAACGAAATACTGGTGGACGTCTGCGACAGTGTTAATGACAATATCGAACACCTCTACGTTAAGTCAGATGACCGCTTTGCAGATTATATCATTCGTGTTGTTTTCAGCGACTCGCAACTCATTGATGCATCCACGCAGGAGCGTTACGCCATGGCTTGGTCCGTTCGCAATAACGTCACAGACAAAAAGTGGTGGCAAGATCTCAATGCAGACAATAAGATCGATACACTGGACCTCTGGACTTACCTTATTATCGACCAACAGATTACCAATTCCCTGGACCAGTTGTTCGCCGAGAAGGTACTGAACCTGTCCCCTGAACGCATCCAGCTGCTGGAAAGCAACTGGCAAAACTGGAAAACCCATCTGACCGATTTCCTGAAAGCCTTCAGCAATTCGGAAACCGCCGCTCTGTAAAACCAACGCGGAAAAACCTCAGTGATTCTATGGAGATACACCGCCATAGCACTTATTCACCAAGTACCGCCCATTCGAGGTCGGTCGCCTGACTGTTTGAAATGCCGGAGAGGATGTGTTTGACATCCCCAAAAGTTGCAGTTTTATCGCAGCGGAGACGGATCGTACGTTCGGATGTCTTATTTTCGGACAAAAAATCGTCGATCGCCGATTGAATTAACATCGCTTGGTCGCTGCCTTTGACGGCTCGCAGTTTCTCAGAGCCGACCATACACACAGATTGCTCGTTTTCGGCCGCCATCACCGTAATCGTCAGCGGTTGTGTCCGGGAGGTTTCGTTCTTTTGAGCGGAACTGATATGATCGGGAACTTCAACCTGAAATTGTTCGGCAGCAATAAACTGGCAGACCAGCATAAAGAAAATGATCAGCAGAAACACGACGTCAATGATCGGCGTCATGTCAAATGACTCGGCCTCAAACGAACGTCTTTTGTTCCAATTCAACTGCATCGTCGAGCCTTATTCCGCCATTTGTGACGGCGGCTGCGGATTGACCGGCTGAATATCCGCTTTGCGTTTTATCAATCGCCCCTGCAAGGGCTGGTTTTGCATCCGTTTTTGTTTTCTGCGAAGAAAAGTACCCTTCGGCTGAGGTTTTGTCTCTTCGGCTTTAACCGGCGGCGAAGCCGGTTCAATCGTCGCCAACATCGGTATGTCGCCGTTTTTCAGAATGCGCCCAAGCACCGCTTCGGTTTCAATGGCCGCTTCGCTGATAAACGCTTCGATCCGCGTCTGGAAAAACCCGTATAGAAACAAAGCCGGAATGGCCACAAGCAGTCCCCAGAATGTCGTCACCAGTGCCATTGAGATCGCTTCGGCCAGCATCTCATAACGCGGCCCGCTGGTCCCCTGCCCGAGCAGGTTAAACGCACCGATCATCCCATACACCGTTCCGAACAAACCCACCATCGGAGCAACCGAGCCGATGATCTGACACCACTGCGCTTTTCGCATCAACTGCATCCCGCGTTCCTGCAATGCTTCTGCCGCGAACTGGCGGACGGCCTGTGCCGAACCGCCCATTTGACGGCCCTGTTCCAGCGACCGCAGGATCGAACGGCTGATCAGGTCGGTACGACCGGCAAGCTTCATCGTCAGTGCACCCAACCCGTAACGAACGGCATGCGTTGCAATTTCCGATGCGATTCCCGCCGGCAGCAGTCGCTTGCGGCGCGTGTTGACCAACAGGTCGATTGCCAGATAAACGGCGATTACAGACATCGGCAACAGCACAAACCAGACGATCGGTCCGCCGGCAACAAAAAAGTGCCGATAGAACGTCCGGCTCTGTTCACCCAGACCGGCTTCGGCAAAAACGTTTTCGACGGTAATTGCCAAGAGTAGTATCAGCAACAATTTATTTAAAGAACCGTTTTTTATCAACGTCGTTATCTCTCTTCTTAACAAAGGGTTATTTCACTTCCGTATAGTTGCCGCCTGTGTTACGGGCCAGCGTTTCGAGCATGATCTGATCTCGCAGCTGTGGCCAGAATCCTATCGTATGCAGAACGGTTGAAGGTGCAAGCGATTTTCTCAAACGTTCCGTTTTTTCGATAAATAGCTGCGATCCGTCTTCATCCAGACTAAATCCATCCGTCAAAAAATAGATCACTTCCGGGCCGATCTTGTCGCGGTCCCGCAGCCGCATCGCACATTCCAGTGCATGGGCCGCATCCGTACTCCCCGCGGGACGAACGCGTTCGATCAACTGCAGCGCCTGGGATTTGACCCCGACCGTCGCCGGTTCAAGCCGGCCCGACCCCGTCATCAGAATTTCACGCCCATCCATAAAAAAAAGAACACAAAACTCCTGCCGCGAATTCAGATCCATGATCGACTCTTTAAGCTGCTCCTTGACGCGATACATCTGGCCATACATACTTCCGGAACAGTCCACGACATAACAAACCCGCTGGACGATACTTTTCTGCCCGAAAAACTCCACCTCATTCGCCGCCGGTGCCGATTCAGGTAAAACAACCTCTGCCTCTTCAACCGGTTCCTGGGCGGGTTCAACAGCCAACGGTTCCTGCACGACCAGCGGTTTAGGCTCCGGCTTGATCTCCGGTTCGGGTTCTTTTTCAACCTTCGCAACAGCGACGATCTTGGGCTTGGGTTTTGGGACCGGCTGCTCGATGACTTTTTCGATCATTTGCACTGTAATCGAAGGCCTTGCGGACACCGAAGCCGTCATACGGCCGGACATTTTAAGGAAGCCAAAGACACCCAGCGCAACAGCATGAATGATAAGGGAGATCACCAGCACCCCATACCGTATCTTCCCCTTGCAAGCAGGTTCTCTCATAGTCTCCGCCAAACCTTCACCATACCTCCACACCAGGAGCGATTCATTCAATTACTCAACAATAAGAATTTCCGAAATCCCTTCCTGGAGCAGATTATAAACCTCAATAACCTCTCCGTTATAGAGACGGATACAACCCCGCGAAGAACGGGTCCCGATCGTTTCGGGGTCTTTCGTGCCGTGGATCGCAAATCCTGTCCGCCCTTTGGCGGCACCGTCCAGACCCTCCAGCGCAATCCAGCGCGACCCCAATGGATAATCCGGATCAGAGCCCTTATACGTTTTCAAGCTATCAGGATCCGTCCAGGTCGGTCTGTTATCCAGTTTGCCGCCTTTCTTGACACGCCATCGCCCGCTCGGCGTATCGTATTGCTCTTTACCCAGACCCACACGATACGTTTTCACGTAAACATTCTGCAGATACAAATCCATCGTAAAACTGCTTTTATAGATCACCGCGTTGAAAGGACCATCGATAACCTTGATCTTCCGCCCTGCCTGCAGCAGTTCCGGGCGAGCAATCTTATTAACCTCCATCAAGGCCTGGTAAGGAACTTTATAGCGTTTGGCAATAACAGCCAGCAAGTCGCCGGACTGAACCAAATAGTAGGAAGTCAGCTTGTCCGATTCATAAACATCCCGGCTGAAAAGCCACTTTTCCGCAAGATTGGCCAGTTTATTTTTGACCGCCGCCCGTACGGTTGCGCTCAATTGAAGGTCCAAAGTATGGTTCAGCAGATCACGTGTCGGAATAATTTTTCCCGTTTCAGACAGTTGCATGGCTTTTTCGATCAACTCCTGCGCTTCGGTGCTGGTCGTCCCGTTATCGGCCGCCTGGGTTTGTGCCGCGGGAATTTGCTGAACGGTCTCGGGTTCAACAACCGGCTCAGGCACCGCCGGACTGTCCGGTTCGGGTGTCTCGGTAACCGTCGTTTCCGGTATCAGCGGAACAGCTTCTGGATCGACTTCCGTCACTCTTTTTGTATCCGTTCCGTGCTCATCTTCCGGAATTATCTCATTGATTGATACAGCCTCATTACCGTTTTCCGGTTCCGTTTCTTTCCTGGAAGTCTTCACAACGATCACAATGCCCACAACAAGAACCAGTAGCGTCAATGCGATGGTGCGTATCCGCCGCTGTTGTTCCTGTTTACGTGTTCGATAGGGTCGATATTTTCGTCTGGCCAAAATTAGTCCTCCGTGTTTATTTGTCCGTACAGATTAGAATCCCTTGTTCAGTCACAATCGCATGAACCGGCACATCATCTTTGTCATGGGGAACAGCCTCGCATAATTGCTCAGAGAACCCGATACCCCAACGCGTCGCGGCAATTTGGTGCGTCGTAAAGAACCGGTCATAATAAGCGCCGCCGCGGCCTAATCGGTTGCCCTGCTTGTCAAATCCGAGTCCCGGTGTGATTACCAGATCGATATCTTCAAACGGCACAGGATTGCCGCCGATGGGATTTCGCAATCCTTTTTCATCCGCCTTCACCCCGGTCTCAAGCGAGGTGATCTCAACCGGAATCATATGCCGCTGTTCCCATGAAACCTTCGGCACCGCCACGGTTTTGCCGCACTGCCATGCATGAAGGATCAAGGGCGTTGTTTCCACTTCATGCGGCATCGACAAAAAGGCCATCACCACTGACGCCTTCTGAAACACCTCCGAATCAACAATATACCGACAGACCGCCTTGCTGCGTTCGATTCTGTCATCCTTGCCGATTTGCATGAGCCTTGTTTTCAACTCATGCCGCAACGTGCCTTTATCCATCCCAAAATACCTTAATTTAGCAATATATTAATGAAACCGGCCGAAAAACAGATTTCGATGTCATTTCGAACGCTCCCATTGTCATCCCGAGCGGAGCCGAGGGATCTATTTAAACAGCTATCGCCAAAGGCGATTCCACAATTTCACTCTTTAATTTTTCACTTTTGATTTAACTCTTGTACTTGATTTCGCAGTTTTTGTAAATATTCGGCGACAATTTTTTCTCTCCCTATATTTTTCGGCTGATAATAGGGTTTTTCGAGACTTTTTCCCAGATAATCCTGCGGCACATAGCCGGATGGACTGTTATGCGGGTATTTGTAGTCCAAACCATGCCCCAACTTCTTCGCTCCGGCGTAGTGCGCATCCCGTAAATGGGCCGGAACCGGGATCGTTCGACCGTTTTTGACGTCGCCGCACGCCGTCCAGATCGCATTGGCACAGGCATTGGATTTCGGGGCACAGGCAATATAGATCGCCGCCTGCGCCAGCGGCAGTTGGGCTTCCGGAAAGCCCACAAACTCGGCGATCTGCACCGCCGAAGCCGCCAGGATCGTCGCCATCGGGTCGGCATTGCCCACATCCTCAGCGGCACAAACCGCAATGCGCCGGGCAATAAACCGCAGGTCCTCGCCCCCGACGATCATCCGCGCCAGCCAGTACACCGTCGCATCCGGGTCCGAACCCCGCATCGACTTTTGCAGCGCACTGGCAAGGTCATAATGCGTATCGCCCGTACCGTCATATTGGATCGCCTTCCGCTGGACCGATTCCTTCGCAACCTCCAGCGTCAGCTTAATGCCCTTTTTCTTACCCGCCTTGGCTTGCGACAAAACCGCCACTTCCAGTGCCGTCAGTGCCTTTCGCGCATCCCCGTCACAGATCTCCGCCAAAAACTCCAGCGCTGTAGGCTCGGCCTCGATCTTCATCGCACCCAGCCCCTTTTCCGTATCCGCCATCGCCCGATTCAAGAGCCCCAGAACATCGTCCTTGCTTAACGCCTCAAACGCAAAAACCGTGCTCCGGCTGATCAACGGCGAGTTCACCGAAAAATACGGGTTCTCCGTTGTCGCACCGATCAGTGTCACAATTCCGTTTTCCACATCGTCCAGCAAAACATCCTGCTGCGCGCGGTTGAAGCGGTGGATTTCGTCAATGAACAGCAGCGTCTTGGTACCGTTCGTAATCAGCCGGTCCTTGGCCGCCGCGATAATTTCCCGCACGTCCTTGACCGACGCCGCCGGGGCGCTGAGATAGTAAAATTTCGCTTGAATAGAATTGGCCACGATCCGGGCCAGTGTCGTCTTGCCCGTTCCCGGCGGACCGTAGAAAATCAGGCTGGTAACGCTGCCCGCCTCCAGCATCCGCCGCAGGAGTTTGCCCTCGCCGGCAAAATGCTCCTGCCCCGCAAAATCCGCCAGCGTTTCCGGACGCATCCGAACCGCCAACGGCGCATGCACCGCAAGACGCTCCCGCTCACCCGCACTAAACAAATTATCCCCAGCCTTCGCCATAAGCCGACATTATACGCCAAACCTCGGACAAAGTCCAAACACAATAACAAACTCTCGCCCTGATAGGGGCTGCCTTTTCAGCTTGCAATCAGTCGAAAATTGGATACAATGTTGACCAGCAAACCAAAGTAAAAAAAGGACGGGCTGATACGATAGACACAATGAACACAAAACAGGAGATAACACGCCTCTTTTATGCGGACGCATCCTTCTGGGCACTAACCGGTTCCAATCTGGTGGTCATCGTGTGGGCGCTCATCGAGCAATGGTCACTGTCGCCCCTGATGTGGATTTATTGGTGCCAAAGTGTCGTCATCGGTATCTTCTGGTTTTTTAAGATACTCGGGCTCAGGCAGTTCTCTACCAAAGATTTGAAGATTAACGATCACTCTGTGCCACCGACGAAAGATACAAGAAACCAGACCGCTGTATTTTTTCTGATGCATTACGGCTTTTTTCATTTGGTGTATTTTATCTTTTTGGTGGTCGATTTCAGGATTGACTCAATCTTTGAAGTGATAACAGCAGCAGGCATCTTCGTGCTCTACCAGGGCTATTCCTTTTTCTACAATCAAAAATGGCTGACAAAAACAAAGCCGAATATCGGCAAGATGATGCTTTTTCCCTATGCCCGCGTGATCCCCATGCACCTGACGATTCTCTTTGCCGGAGCAATAATGAATGTCTTTTCCGGATCAATTTGGGTGCAGCGACCGGCACTGGTCCTGTTCCTGCTCTTGAAACTGACCGCTGACGCCATTATGCATGTCGTCGAACAAAAAGGCTTCAGCGATTAATCATATAATATCCACCGTTATGTAGGGTGCGCCATGCCCACGCGGGCTTCTTATAGAGGGTCACCAATCGTCGTAGAACTTGTCCTGTCACTTGTCATAGCTTTAGCGTAGATGGATGCCATGCGAATGCGCCCGAGCATTACAAATGTCATCCCGAGCGAAGCCGAGGGATCTATTAAAACAGGAAAATTCCATAATCCCGGAGGGATTATAACAATAATAGCCCCGGGTAAGCGCCAGCGCAACCCGGGGAAAACAAAACCCAAAACAACCCACAACCCCGGAGGGGTTGAATAAATCGTCATTCGTCAATATACAATTAAAAATTTAAAGCCCACCGACCCGGAAGGGGTTCATTCCGTTGCAAAAAAGGCCTTGTGGAATTCCACCACCCCCGCGGGAATTCCATTGCCGAATGATAAGGCAAGAAGATTCTCCGCCGGGACACCTTCGTGTTTCAGCTCAGTTGAGCTTTTGAAACCAAAGCGTCCATAATAGCCGGGGTCACCAACAAGAACACACCCCGCAGCACCCAAATCTTTTAACAAGTTCAGACCTTCATGAACAAGTTTTGTTCCGATACCCTGTTTCTGACAATCCGGCAATACAGACACCGGGCCCAGACCATACCAATTCTTGCTTCCATCGCTAAACGTAACAGGCGAAAACCCGATATGCCCCACCACGTCGCCGTCCACTTCCGCAACCAGTGAAACAGTCAGTGCTCCGGCAGTTCGCAACGCAGTGATAATAAATTGCTCCGTATTCCGGCTAAACGGATGATTCTCAAACGCCGCCTCCGTAACAGCACCGATCGCCCCAACATCCGACGGCTTTTCCTGACGTATAATCATAAATCAAATCCCTCAAAAAACATCCCTGAAACATGTAGGGTGGGCCTGTGGCCCACCATTCTTTCCGGCCTGAAAGACCAGAGTATTTTAGCCCAGCCCAACGGACTGGGTTAAGAGAACACCCTCCCCATCTTTCCCCGCACCGAAGGTGCAATATACCATAGCCCAGGGCAACGCCCTGGGGCAAGAGAACAGCCCCGCCGTCTTCCCGCCCTGAAGGGGCAGCATAATAAGACACCTTTATTGACTCCTCATTGGAAACCAACAAAAGGGCCGCATCATAATGCCTTTTGAGGCATTGTTTCATTTTGCTTATCTCGTCAGTCACATCTTTTCTGTGTTGCACGTTTTCCGAGGTATCTTTACTCATCAACTTACTGTCTATAGAAGCCATACGATTGTAAATCCTATATATAAAATCTGATAGAATGAGATTGGTTTCAAAAAGCTGGGGCTTAGAATCTATGCCGTTTGTTCTGCATTCTTCGATCGTTTGATCGAAAGCTTTTATTATTGCATCTTCAATAATAGGTGGCATAAAATCATCACTCCAAAAAACATTTCTTGGTGTTCCCGTAAACATCACTCCTTCACATGATATGACACTACCATCACACTTTGTTACTTTAACTGGTACTCCGGCGTTAATAAAAACCCAAGGTTTTAATTTTTCATTATCAATTTTGTCATAAAGATCATCCACTCTTTTCTTTATTCGAGGACGTAATTGAGTTATTCTATCTTCATCAGATATTGATGTTTCAGTAAATTTAGTAGGATTCTCTTGTTTAGCCGGTAATTTCGGTTTGAGCCAATAATTTTGAATCTTATCGATGGCATCAGTAAATGCCCCGAATCCAATGACGATAGCAAAAACTATAAGCAAAACACAAATGAGCCAATTATTTTTGCACCACTCAATGATATGTTCATATTTTGTTTTGCCGTCCTTTGATTCTGCCGTATTTATATTTCCACTCTTTATGGAATCATGAGGCATTGGATCTGTTTGTTTTAGTGTTTCAAGTATTTGAGGCCAACTCATTTTTGGTGTTTGCTCTGGACTAATTCCGCACTTTGTAATCAAAACCCCTTCAATTTCATTAACATATGGGCAAGCAACCGTTGCTTTAGGTATCCATTTCTGTATAATTTTAAGATCAATTTCATTAAGAAAATAATACTGTGTTTGATTCATGTAATCAGAAGTAACTGTCTCTCGTTTCTGCCAAGGATACATAAACTTTTGATTTCTTTTTTTTATTGATTTTTTATTTTTTCTTTCGCTCGAACCACCTTCATATTCATTCAATCTTTCACAAGAATTCAAGGTTTCTGTTTCATTTTTTTGGCTCTGCCCGTTTGGTTGTACTTGATCATTGTAATCAACTCCTAATTCTTGAAGATTTTTGACCAACTCATAGGATTCAGTCGTAAGAGAAAACCTGTTCAGTTGAGGCCCTCCTGAAACTATATTAAAGCTAATTAATCCCTTCCTTTCTAACTCTTTTAAAAAAGTATAGGCCGATTTCTGATCTTTCTTGAATAAGAGCAAATAATCGCTTTTCGCTGTCATATCAAGCTGGATCAAATCGTATGGCTCAGACAACCGATTCAAATTAAGTATTGCCCGATTGATATATTCGCTGGCTTTTTTGGGAAAGTCATTCAATATGTCATCCAAAGAAACCCTCGGAAGATCAAGGACTTTATTGTCTAAATCAGTCGTTTTGTCAATTGCTATCCCGGGTAATTTTTTCAACCTTCTTTCATTCAATACACAAGCTATTTTGAATTTCTCGTCAGGAGACTTATCTGCATCGCCAAATGATCTATCTAATAGATACTTGCCGCAACAGGGACAATCGTACAGTGTCGAATAACTTAAAGTAGGTAATTCGTCAGCAGTTGCCTCATTTTTACAAAAAGCACATACGCCCATTATTCGTTCTCCTATATCCCCGCATTCTCAGACAAAACCCGCCCCCGCCTCCGGCCTGCCCTGAGCGAAGCCGAATGGGGCGGACCTGTCCCGCCAAAGCCTTAGCGACGGCGGACTCCTCTATTCTTGTGTTCCTGTATTCTTGAACCAAATTATACCCGACAAAGCACCGCCCGAAAAGGCGAAATTCCGCGATTCCTCCTGCACCTCCAACCGCTCACTCATCCCCGGTTATTTTCGCTCGCAGTTTGTACCCCAGCGTCACGCCGGCACACGACACCAGTGACCATACAACGCCGATTCCCAGCCACACTAACCAAAACACAATATCAGACAACAAAGACCCGGCAGAATTGTACGCGAGAATAAAAACGAAACTCCCAATGATAACAAAATACAGCCCCGGCGAAGAAAACAGAAATTCACCAAAGGATTTCTCGATATGCGGCTCTACCAAAAAGCCCGTGACAAGGCTGCTTAAAAAAAGACCCGCCGGGCAAAAAACGAATGCAAAAAAAGCCAGGACAGAAATAGAAGTATCACAGTGCGACAGACTGTGCGATAGTCTTGGGTTATGAACCCCAAGCCATATCACCCCGAAATACAAACCGACCGCCAAAACCATACCAACCAGAACAGAAAAAAAACGCATCCAAGCCTCCCGATCAACTCCCTTTCCCTGTATACCTACATACCTACATTCCTGTATACTTGAAGAAATTATACCCGACAAACCCCCTACTAAAAGCAAAAAACAGCCATCTGGAAGAAATCCACAACTAAGAACTACGAACTAAAAAGTAAGAACTAAAAACTAATAGTTTGACATTCATCTAACTTATGGTATAATACCCAAAATTTAATAACATCCTCATAATGAGCTGAATAAGAAGGGAATTCCACCCAAATCGTCATTCGTCAACCGTCCATCGTCAATGGCAAAGGAAGGAGCAAAACCGATGAAATCAAGTATTCTATTTCCGTATCATTCCGCCTGCCGGGCCGTAGTTTTAAACGAAGGCCGGTGGCAAAGTATAAAAAAACCAAACGAACCCAATTCCCCAGCGTATGCGATTTCGCTAAATCTCCATCAGCGAAGCGCTTATGCAGATTATACTTATGTGCCTTTAAAGCACCGAACCCAATTCGAACCCAATTCAAAGCCAATTTACCCGCGAAACACCCCCTGCTCATACATCCCAAAAACGCCGATTTTTCCCAAAAATTCGCAAAAATCCCCGTTTTTACTAGCGCCAACCCCCAAAAAAACAAACCCAATTTAAGCCCCAAGTAGCACCTCGACGCAAATGCATTATACCGCACTCAAACACACCAACGGACGCAACACCGCGGTTTTTAATAGCACCACACGAACCCAATCAAACCCAATACAAAGCCAAATGATTTCGCCTTCCGGGGCCAATAAACCAATTCTTGCAATATCCCCCCAAAACAGGTATATTATTCGGAATTAGTATCTGATTGACAAGGACCCCATTATGGAATTCACCAAAATGCATGGGCTGGGCAATGACTATGTGTATGTCAATTGCTTCAACGAAACAGTCGACGATCCGGCGCAAACGGCGATTGCCGTCAGCAGCCGGCACTTCGGCATCGGCGCCGATGGCCTGATCCTGATCTGCCCCTCCGAGATCGCCGATGTGAAAATGCGAATGTTCAACGCCGACGGTTCCGAAGCCCAGATGTGCGGCAACGGCATCCGCTGCGTCGCCAAATACGTCTATGACCACAACCTCACGCGATCCGAAACGGAATTTTCCATCCCGGGACTGGGAACGTTCCCAACGTCCCTGCAAATCGAAACCGGCCGCGGCGTCCTGACGGTCGGGCTGGATGTCGATGAAAACGACACCGTCAGCCGGGTTTGTGTGAATATGGGCCAGCCGATTCTGGAAGCGGTACAAATTCCCGTCGCCGCAGGAACCGAAACGGTCATCGACCTGCCGTTGGCCATCGAAGGTCAGGAACTATCGATGACCTGTGTCTCAATGGGTAACCCTCACGCGGTCTTTTTCTGTGAAGATTTGCACGATATCGATCTGATTCATATCGGCCCGCTCATCGAGCATCACGAATTATTTCCCGAACGAGTGAATGTGCATTTTGTCAAATCCGTCGGTCCGAATGAATTCATTATGCAAACATGGGAACGCGGCAGCGGTATCACGCTGGCCTGCGGGACCGGTGCCTGCGCCTGTGCGGTGGCCGGCGTGCTTGCCGGCCGTTGCCAGCGACAGACAGTCGCCCATCTTCCCGGCGGCGACTTAGAGCTTTACTGGTGCGAGCAGGACAACTGCGTCTACATGACCGGCCCCGCAACAGAAGTCTTCACCGGCAACTGGCCGCGATAAATATAAACGCCGCCGTTAATACGTTTCAAGCCATTGGCCTGCAAAAATAATCAAATCCTGCAGGTCGATCGTGCCTTTGCTCGCCGTCATGTCACATTCAGCATTGTAATCGGCATCCCCCGACGATGTCTGCCACGCCTGTGAAAAGATCGCCAAATCCGGCATCCTCACATCACACGTCTCGTCAAAGTCGCCTACCAACGGATCAACCGCCGGAACACCAATTAGCTTAATACTTGGCAATGAATTGTGAACAGAACGATATTTGCCGTAGTAATCACTCCAATCCAGAGGGTCACCGTGTGCTCCCGTGCTCGAACCCACTGAGTAAACGCGGTTTTGGGCAACATCTTGAATGAAATAACCGCCATATGGCGAAGTGATACCGCTATTGTTAAAACTAAAGTCGATCATCAGATTTTGCGTTCCATTATAATCAAACGGCGTATCCAAATGAAAATTGATCCACCCAGTCGGAGACATTGTTTCATTTGCCTGATACACTGTCGTCCAGTCGGATGTCTCTAATTCATAGGGAGCGTCTTGGAAAAACGTTTTATTGGTATGCTTCATTCGAATCGTCCAATTGCTTAATGTGCGTCCCGGCACCTGCCCTATTCGTAACGACAAATCGGTCAACCGTTTCGCTGAACCGATTTCCGTCGGTAAATAAATTACTTGCGAACGGGCATCATAAAAGAAATCGGTGTCCATCATAATACCGTATAAATAGGTGTTCGATTCTGTTCCAAACTCAGAATAAAGCTGATTGTTCACATTCACCGTCACTGTTGCGATATTGGAATCACCGCCGGTGGGATAGGTACCGCCATCGTTGGCTTTATAGGTAAAGGTGTCCACGCCCCCAAAATACGGACACGGTAGATAGGTTACCCCATTGGCATCCACAGCGGAAAAAGTATACGGAACCGTATTGATCGGCCCGACATTCGGCTCGCTCAGATCACCATGGGCCGGCAGTGACGTAATAATATACTCCATAAGGTTGGGGTCAGGGTCGCCGTCATCCAATACCTGAAGCTGGATCGTAACCGAATCGGTCGAGTCCACATCCGCTTCAACGTCAAAGGCCGTGGGTGGGCCTGTGTCTGCCGAAACAAATAAAATCCCGCTTCTGTTACCCGGAATGCTCCAGTCGGAAGAGGTGCCTGTCGTTACATTTTGATCCAGAAAACTTTCGCCGCTTTTTTCAGCAGAGATTTTGTAGGTTGTATTGGACAAGAGGTTTTTTAAGGCAAAAACACCCCGGCTATTCGTGGTGGTCTGTTTAACAATGGTCGTCCCAACACGAGCCGTCACGGTAACCCCGCTCAGCGGCACCTCGGCCAGATTCGTCACTCTCCCGCTGATAATCTCGCCGCTGCCGCTGGTATAAATATTATACACCACGTCATCAATCACTGTATACGTATAATAGGCATCAATCAGCGGCAACTGATACCACGCGTTGTCACTGCCGCCCCATCCCATATTAATATGGTGATACAATGTATCGCCCGTGTAGCCATAACCATCGGCAATAACAGCATGTCCCCCGCCGACGCGGCTGATGCCCAACATAACAGGCAGTTGCGCATCCAGATTCGCATTCAGGATATTCCACAGGCGGTCATCACCGGAAGAGGTGAAGTTTTGCGTGTAAATACTATTGGTGTATTTGAATGTGTCAACCATTTCATGATCAGCATCCCCCAGACTGGCCGAAGAACCACCGGAACTACTGGGGCCGTAAGACATATTCACAGACACTCCGGCGTCAGAACAAAGTGCTCCAATCTCTTCCCGCTGGGCCGGAGTGATGCCGTCAAGCGGCACAAATGGCATCAGCGACCAGCTATAAGCTCCGCCGAAACCATCGCCTCCGATATACCCGCTTCCAATCCCGGTTGTCGGCCACGAATGATACCGCATGACCTGTGCCATCGCCGTCGCCACACAACCGCAGGGATAATTGCTGGGAGTGTAATAGTTATAACATGGACTGCCTGACACATCCCCTTGATCCCACTCCGATTGAATGAATGGATCGACCCATACCTCGCTGACAGATGCGACAGATGTCAGATCCATTGAAAACGGCCCGGAATACACGGGGATGTCGGCATCAATCAATGTTTGCCACTTGCGTGTTTTCTTTGCAACGTTTAATTTTTTTCCCTTCTTTTGCCGAACCGTTTCTAAACGCCCTTTCATGTCTTTTTTCAGCATGGTCGTCAACGGGCTGCTCTCGTCGCCGTCATAATAACCGGTTGATGAAAACGCGATGACCGGTTCAATTTCGTCGTTCGCCGAAATAATCACAAAACCAGCCGGTTCCAGGTTTACAATATAACACAGTGCCTGACCCGTCTCATCAACCATCGCCTCAATGTCGGCGGCAACTTCACTGATAGACTGCTCCATCGGTTCTCTGTTCAGTTTGAGCCAACCCCGAGCCGCTTTTTGAGCCTGACCCTTATTAACAAGCCCGGCTGTAGACAAATCAGAAAAGAGGATTAGCAGCGTTATGATTACAACAAAGAAATGAACTAACCCTGTTTTTGGATGAGAAACCGCTTTTTTCATCAGAATACCTCCTGCAAGTGGTCATTAACTCCTCGAATACCCATTAGATGAATATATATCACATACTCACTGGGATTTCAATATAAAACACTCTTTGTAAACCTTAAAGGTCCGGGATGATTTCGGGATAAAGGATTCCCGTACTGGACACTTTGAAGACATAGATCAGTCCCGGTTTGAGCTGGCGATAGACGGCGTTTCCGAAGATGGCCTTGATGCCGAGGCTTTCAAGCCGCTTGGGATTATTGGACAACTGCCAGATCTCGTTCCAGAATAACTGCGTATCCTCGATCGACAGTTTCCGGCAGAGTTGTTCATACCGCGGCGACGGCAGGCCTTCGGCTTCGATCGGAAATCCCTGCTCGGGCGTCATCTTCTCGCCATAAATCCGCCGCCACAGGTACATCGCCCGTTCTTTGCCGTCCTTGACCAGTTCACCGCTGAAAGTTACGATCAGCGTGTCAAAGTGTACGACATCCCCCTCGATCTCATATTCCTGCTTCAAAATATGGTTCGTAAAATCGGCCGGATCGGCTTCGACAAACAGTAGTTTTGTATAGAGTTTACCCTCCCGCGTTTCCTGCGAAAGCACCTTGGCATAGCCGATCTGGTTTTCGGCACTGAGATTGGAAATGGCCGTTTTCAGGTCTTCATTCTCGCCTAACAAATCTTCAATGGTACGATTGACCGCCACGTACCGCCACAAGAAGACCCCCGCCGCCAGTACAACAACCACAGAACCGATTTTTATACTTGTTTTTACCATTTTGAGTCCCGTTTAAGCATTGAATATATAAAAAACCATTGAATCTATCGGCAAAGCAACAGCATTTTCCTTGCTTTTTCTTGGTTTGACAATAAGGATGGATTTTTCGTACAATTCAGCCGATATGTCATCCAAAAGACCAGCAACTGATTAACTGAAATCTATTGGGTGTTGCTTAGAAATGCAGCTCAAGTCCGGCATAAAAAGTTCTGCCAGGGCCATTGGACAGGGAATCTGGATAGCCGGCATAGGTCATTGTCGGAACGAAAATTTCTTCATCAAGAAGATTTTCACCCCGCAGCGTCAATATCGATCTGCCCTTTTTCATGCCCATATATTTCGACACATCCATGCGTATACTCAGTGAGATTAAATCGAGCGCATCGGGTTTCGGATTTCCCGTAACCGCTGAGGGTATTCGCGGAGGCGTCCCGAAATGACTCCAGAAAAGCGCTGCTGAGCCGCCATCCCAGGTATACGCTGTGCCCAGTTTTAGCATGGTATGGGGGACAACCGTCGGATTAATATCTGAATCCGCCTTATCATTCTGGTACATAAATGAGCCCAGCACGTGCCACTCAGGCGTCATAAAGTGTTTGCACTCAAATTCTACACCATCGAACTTCTGTTCCCCTCCGTTTTTATAACTGGTAGGAACAACACTTGTATCAAACACAATTTGTTTTTTAATAAGACTGTTAAAATAGGTAACAGCAGCATATGTTTTTTCGTCCTGGTAAAATAACTGGGCATCATAAGTCGTAATGATTTCCGGCTCAAGATTAAGATTGCCTACCAGCACAGGGTCAGAAAGATATGTTTCTATTGCGATAGGAGCCCTGAAAGCTTCACCTTTCATAATTTTAACACCCCAGTTATCAAACGGCGTCAGTATAATGCCCTGCCGAGAGATGATATCTTCAAAGCCCTGGCCAGACTTTTGCCACTGCATTCCCGCAATCAGCTTTACCCAATCCCCAAATTTATAATCTCCCTGTGCATAATAACTTCTCGGCTGAGATCGATAATCGACAATCGTCTGCTGCAAATCATCATCCGGCGCATAATTGGTTAGATATTCCTGCAAATATCCCATCACAATGTTTGAATTGTCCGTCGGATTGGCAAAAAGCGTAATCTCACCCAATACATCCGACGTATTAGTACCGATGCGTGTGATAGCCGGGCTGCCCAATGTATTTTCCTGGAGATTATAGGTGGCATTTAATTCAACATACATCCGTTCGTGCAAATCAAGCCGATAGGCCGTATTGACAAATAATCGCCTCGTACGTATTGTATGTTTGGGAATAAACCAAAATGGCTGTACTCCCAATGCAAACGCATCAAGATCGGCGGCAAAAACATCTATTCTTAAATCCTGATGCTCCAGATGTAAAACACCGGAGAAACTCTCATCACGGACATGATCGCTGCCGGGCACTCCCAGGCCGTCAATCATGCTGTAATCATGGCCCCGCTGATTCATCAGACGAACTGCACCGACATATCCGAAATCACCAAATCGGCCCGCACCGGAAACAGAGGTTTGATAATAGTCATGACTACCTGCCATGGAAGATACGATAAGTTCGTTTTCATCCGGAATTTGCCGGGTTCTTAAATTGACGACGCCCGTAAAGGCATTCGTTCCATACAGAACGGAGCCCGGACCGCGGATTAGTTCAAGACTTTCCATGGCTTCTAATGGAAAACCCATATAAACAGCGGAATTGATCGATTGAGCACTTTCACGAATCGGTCGGCCGTTCAGCAGCAAAAGGGTATGCGTTTCAGAGTGGGCTGATAAATCTCCGCGAAATCCCGCCATACTCTGGCCATACACGAAGGATCGACGTGTATATACACTGGGCTGGCGCTGCAGCAACTGGAAGAGACTTCGATCCCCGTAAAGTATCATCTCTTCTCGTGGAACAACCACCACGATACCAGGTGCCTCGATTGTTTTTTCAGACTTTTTCGAAGCAACGGAAATACTAACGCCCATCAATTGCTCCAGGGACATATCAAAAAGATCGTCCGACACAGCATTCGCGTCATTTCCTGCAAAGGCCGGATGGCAAGCGGCAACAAAAAGAATCGCCGCTAACAATATCAAAAACCGTCTAAATAAAGCCTGCATCATGAAAACCTCTTTTCTTTCGATTCTCTATTCTCAGCCTTCTTGCGGTCGTAAGGATATTAACCATCGTTCTGGGCTATACTGTCATAAGCGACATACATATAAATTGATTATCGACGGTTTCATATAAGAATATAACGATAAACTTCTAATACCTGATCAGTACCCCCCGAAACGAGAGGGAGCTGTCCGATAATATCAATAAAATCCTTTTCACACGGATTCCATGGGCATCCACTTGACATAAGAGGGTCGAATGCGGATAATGGCTTCGGCCTTAACGGAACTAACGGAAGTCTTCCACATTGACGTATGAAAAGGTTTTAAGATATGAGCAACATCGAATTCAAGTCGAACCAGACGATTTTGTTCATCGGCGACAGCATTACCGACGCTCAGCGGCGCCAGCAGCCTTATGCGCCTCTCGGTTCGGGGTATGTACATTTTGCGGCCAATTTCCTGTTGGCAACTTATCCGCATCTGAATCTGAACATCCAAAACCGAGGCATCTCAGGAGATACCACCCGCGATCTGCTCATACGCTGGGACACCGATTGCATCGCACTAAAGCCTGACATCATCAGCATTATGATCGGCATCAATGACCTGTGGCGAAAATTTAAGGAGTCCAACGAAACCCAACGCACGCATGTAGCCCCCATTGAATACCGGACCAACCTAACCGAACTGCTCCAGCGTACTACAAATGAATGCGGTTCGCAGTTAATTCTCATGGAGCCGTTTATGTTTTGCGATAATCCGCAAAACCCCATGCTCTGTGAATTGACACGCTATATCGACATCGTCTGCAAACTCGCCGATGAATTCGATGCCACATACGTACCGATCCACACAAACTATACCCGATTGCTGAACAAACGCCCCGCCTATGAATGGGCCGAAGACACCGTCCACCCTTATGAATGGGCCCATGCCTGGATTGCCAAACAATGGCTGGATACCGTGATTCAGTGATACATGTTTTAAAATGAATCTCTTAAATCAAATGGCGATATTATCCGATATCGATCTTGGGCGCCGGATCGGGCGATTCTATTTCGGGTGCCAGCGTGAGTTTCGGTTCGCCGCCGTCTGACTTGGGAACCGGAACCGGTACCGGGCGAATAGCTGCTTTTTTGGGGGTGTCAGCGGGCAACTGATCGGGTTTTCTTCCGTTGAACTGGCCACACCAGTTATTGTCATAGACCTTCGGCCAATGCACATCCACCTTGACTGAACCGACCGCATGAACCTTGGGAACATATTCACAAGGATTCGGACGCGGTGCGTAACGGCGGCATTCACCGAAATTTTCAGCAGTTTTATCAAAAAATACACAATGACAACAAGCCATTCCTGGAACCGGAGCGGTCATAACAAACCTCCCTTCAAAAAAAGATTAACACATCAGAGCGGCATTCAAGCCCGCTCTCTTATTCCTATTTAAAACCGTCGGCTGCGAATAATGGAAATCAGCAGCCACATACCGATGATCATAGCCGTCACATATCCCAATACGCCCAGCGTCTGAAGACTGACAAGGCCGAGAATGTTTCCGGTTTGGGATACCAAGAGGCTCGAACCGATCAGCAATGCCGCAATAATAACAGCAAAAGCAAGACGGTTGGAGCTATTGTCCAGCGTTTTTTCCAGCTCTTCGAGATGCTCGTGGTGTACGTGAATTTTGAATTTGCCACGGCGGAATTTCTGGATGATCGCCCCGGCATCCTCGGGAAACCGGGCCGCCAGTTCGCCGGCGCCGCGGGTCGCCTTGCGGACCTGGCGGAACAGATTTTCCGGGCCGATCTCCTGCAGCGAAAACCGTCGTGCATAAGGTTTGAGCAGTTCAATGATCTGGAAGTCTTTATCGAGGTCCGTCGCAAATGCCTCAATCGTCATCAGGGACTTGAGCATCAGGGTAAAATCACGCGGCGGTTCGACCCGATGCCGCCGGATGACATCAAAGATGCGGCGGATGGCCTGCCCGAACGGGATGTCTTTCAGGGGAAGATTGGCATAGGTGGCCAGGATATCTTCCACATCACGGGAAAACTCGGTAATATCGGTGTCATCGTCGAGCATTTGGGCACGCTCCAGACCGCTGACAATCTTAGAGGCATCGCTGTCAACAATTGACAGCACAAGATACTGCAGAAGCATACGGTCCTGCTGCGTCAAACGGCCAACCTGTCCGAAATCCAGCGGGGCCAGAACGTTGTCACCCATGACGAGAAAATTGCCGGGGTGCGGATCGGTATGAAAAAACCCGTAGTCGAATATTTGCTTGAGCACAAAGTCGGCACCGCGACGGGCGATAATCTTCGGATCCAGTCCGGCCTGTTGGAGCAACTGAATGTGACTGGGCTTAATGCCATCGATGTATTCCATCGTCAGTACGCCTTCGGAACAGTATTTCTCGATGACAGCTGGCACGTGCACCGTTTTGTCTTCGGCAAAGTTACGAATGAAGCGCTGTTGGTTGCGGCGTTCATTAGCTAGGTCCACTTCTTTGGTTACCGCCTCACTGAACTCACGGACCATACGGACCGGATCAAACGCTGCCGGCGATGAAAGGCGTGACTTGACAAGGCCGGCAATATCCTGCAGTATCTCCATCTCCGTTTGGAGCGTTTTGACGATGTGGGGACGCCGGATTTTGACCACAACTTCATGGCCCTCCTGAGTAACAGCCCGATGCACCTGGGCAATACTGGCGGCCGCGATGGGAACAGGGTCAAATGTTTTAAAAATTTCTTCAGGGGACGCACCAAGCTGCTGCGTAATCTGGTCACGAATGGTTTTATATTTTTCCGAGGTAACGCGGTCCTGCAGATGCTCAAACTCCTGTATGTATTCGTCGCCAACCAGGTCCGGACGAGTACTGAGCAACTGGCCCAGTTTGATAAATGTCGGCCCCAGTTCTTCCATCGCCAGACGAACACGCCGGGCCAGGGACGTTTGAGCCAACGACTGCTTTTGAGAACCGGGCAACCCCTTGGACCCCAGGCCGATTTTGAGTCGGCGTGCGAAGATACCGGCAATCTCCTCAAAACCGTACTTGATCAGTACGCCCATGATATGCCGGTAACGCACCAAATGCGTATACGTCTTCCTGATTCCAAAAAATGGGTTCCGCATCGGCTCCGCCTATCGGTTCAGCAGTTTGTCGAGCTTTTCCTCGATGCGTTTAACGTCTTCCTTGGTCGCCATGGGCTGTTTGCCAAGTGCCTTATCGATCTGCTCAGAAATGAGCTTTTCCAGGTCCTTTTTGCTTTTTTCGGCACGGTCCATCAAGTCCTTGACAAATCCGGCACGGTGTTCTTTTTCCGCTTTGCCCTTTTCGACGTATTCATCGAAAATCTCCTCGGCCTTTTCCTTGGTCATGGACATGGCTCCCAATCCGGCAAGCATCAGTTTATCGAGTGTTTCAAACATAAGGACTCCTTTCTTGTAGACGTGATAAACAGGTTTCTCTTGCGATTCAACCTCATATAGGCATTATAGCACGTATCTCATACCGTTTCAAGCGTCAAATTATCCGGTATAATGAGGAAAAAAACGATTAGAAACGATTCCGGAGGAGAGTGCAATGTCATGGTTTCAGCGTTGTTTGCAAAGGCCCGATTCCACCAGGCATGTACAATAACCAAATTCAAAAATAATGTTCTGTTGAGGTGTGAAGATTATCCCTGGGGTCTTTGATGAGATAGATAGGTACGTAAAGATACTATTTCAGCGAGGTAACTTTCTTGGAGACCTGTTTTTTGCCCTTCTTGAATTCCACACCATCTTTGTTGATATCGATGATTGTATATCCTTTGACCTCATCTCCAATTTCATAGACATTATCGGAAATGATCGCTGCCTGCATTTTTGAGTTACATACCACACCCGAAACAACCAATCCCCTTCGTTTAGAAAACTCGTGAAACGATTCCCTGACTGAGGAAGGACTGATCTCAAGATAAAAACCTGATACAGTCAGCCATAATGCCAGATTCACTCCGAATAAGACAAGAAATTTCTTCTTTGAAAACGGCTTCTTGCGAGATGTCGCAGCAGACGTTTCAATGCAAGAATCAAACGGCCTTTCTTTTAAATATTTTAATGCCATATTTCAGATCTCCACTGTTCCACTCATATTCTCTCTTCATAATACTCTTTCGTCAATACTATACGTACATATAACAAAAAAATACAAATCAGCCGTTCTTGGTTAAAAAAACAAAAAAACCGTAAAAGTACGGAACAATAATAAATAAACGCCATTTTTGCGGTCAGATATAGGAATTGGGCCGGATAATCACACCTTTAATCAATTCTGACAAATGTGAGAATTGGTTGATAAGAACAAAAATAGTGAAGTCAAGGTCCCATAAGAGACGATACATAAATATATTCAAATATAAACATCTTTTTCTTTTGTTAATATTTTATTAATATTGCTTCTTCTCTGTATATGATGCAGAGTATTAACTATAAGTTAAAGAAACCTTGTTTTGGATGAAGGCTAAAAATGAAGGTTCTAATCGTTGATGACGATGCGGGTTCGCGCAAACTATTACAACTTTACCTTTCAGAATATGGTACGTTGGTAACAGCGACCTCGGGGCAGGAAGCCGTTGAAATATTTGAACGCTCGTTTGATGACAATGAACGGTTCGATCTGATCTGCCTGGATTATATGATGCCCGGGATGGATGGTGTTGAGACTCTCGATGCCATTCGTCAAATCGAGCGCCAACGGGGTATCAATCGCTCCGACCGCGCCAGAATCATCATGACCACGGTCGTTGATCAGGAAGAAGATATTCTCAAGGCATTTGAGACCGGTTGTGACTCGTATGTCATCCGGCCTGATCGGAAAGAACGGCTCGTGGAAGAAATCCGAAGTTTTGGCCTCATCGCCTAAATAAAAGCCCTGCTAAAGCGGCCCAATGTCATGATTGGATTATCGTGTTATATGAAACAATAATCCAATCATCATAGACAAGTATTTCTTTTGTATTCCAGATGCATCCTGTCGACATTATATATTTATCTCTTTAATCCTTTTAAAATAATTACTTACAACGTAATTAACCCGTATGGCTTATTTTGCCGATAGAAAAATGGTTTGAGGACATTTTTGGCTTGCATTTTTATTGTTATCGGCTATCTTGGCGCTTTCTAATTTTTTTGAAAAATCAGGTGCAATGAACTCTTTTTTGAAGGGAAGGTTTGAAACTGTATGATTAAAGTTAAGTCACGTGCAGGTGAAAGCATTCAGCAAATGGTCAAGCGTTTTAAAAAGATGTGCGAAAAAGAAGGTCTGATTCGCGACATCAAACGCAACAGCTATTTCGAGAAACCGTCTGAGAAGAACCGCCGGAAACGCAAGAAATCGCAACGGATGGCTCGTATCACCAGCACAAACCGTATCTAACCGTTCCTTTTGAATAAATAACTATTCGAATCCGGGCATGTGTTCAGACAACCTTGTCCGGGTTTTTTTGCGCGCAGAGGAATAAATTCGCCGGATTTCCAGCGAGAAAAGATTCAAAAAACGCCTCGCTGCTGTTATCCTGTCTAACTTGAACCATGGAAACATTTAGAATCCACAGTCCGTTCCAGCCGCAAGGCGACCAGCCAAAAGCCATAGAGGCACTGGCCGAAGGTATCCGGCAGCGACAACGGTTTCAGACCCTGCTCGGCGTGACCGGCAGCGGTAAAACCTTTACCATGGCCAATGTGATCGAGCGCAGCAATAAGCCGGCGCTTGTCATTTCACACAATAAAACACTCGCCGCACAACTCTACGAGGAGTTCAAGGAGCTGTTTCCGGACAATGCAGTCGAATACTTTGTCAGCTATTACGATTATTACCAGCCTGAGGCCTATATTCCGCAGCGGGATATTTATATCGAAAAAGATGCATCCCGTAATGATGAACTGGATCGGCTGCGGTTATCCACGACAACCAGTTTGACCAGCCGCAGCGATACGATCATTGTTGCCAGCGTTTCCTGTATCTTCGGGCTGGGCAGCCCGGAGGATTATCAGGCCAGTGTTATCGCTATTCGCGTGGGCGACACGGTCGAACGCAATGAACTTTTGGGACGTTTGGCGGATCTGCAGTACGAACGAAATGATATCGATTTTTCACGCGGTAAATTCCGGGTACGCGGAGACGTCGTTGAGCTGTGGCCATCGTATGAATCGTTTGCAGTGCGTTTCGAATTCTTCGGTGACGAGATCGAGGCGATCAAATATGTTCATCCCGTGAGCATGGATACCCTGGCTGATGAGGAGGAGGTTTTCATCTATCCGGCCAAGCACTATATTCTGCCGGCCGAGCGTATCGAATCGGCCTGTGCCGGGATCAAGGCGGAGCTGGATGAGCGGTTGCTGCAGTTACGTCATGAAGGAAAACTGCTGGAGGCCCAGCGTCTGGAGGCGAGGACGATGTACGACCTGGAGATGATCCAGGAAGTCGGTTACTGCAGCGGCATCGAAAATTATGCCCGGCACATGGCCGGCCTGAAACCCGGCTCGAGGCCCTATACATTGATTGATTACTTTCCCGAGGACTTCCTGCTGTTTATCGATGAGTCGCATGTCACCATTCCGCAGCTTCGGGCGATGTGGGCCGGAGACCGAAGCCGAAAGCAGGTTCTGGTCGATCATGGCTTCCGTCTGCCCAGTGCAATGGATAACCGTCCCCTTCGGTTTGAAGAGTTTCATGAACGATGGAAGCAGGTTGTCTTTGTTTCGGCTACACCGGCGCCGTACGAACTGGAACTATGCGGCGGCGAGGTTGTTGAGCAGATCATTCGCCCAACAGGACTGGTGGACCCGGAAATCTTTGTGCATCCGGCATCGGACCAGATCCATCATCTGACCGCCCAGATCAACGAGCGAACAGCCGCCGGCGAACGTGTGCTGGTAACAACATTGACCAAGCGTCTCGCCGAAGACCTGTCTGGCTTTTTGTCCGCCAAAGGCATTCGATGCCGTTACCTGCACAGCGAAATCCAGACCCTGGAACGGATCGATATCCTGCGCCAGTTACGACAGGGCGACTTTGATGTTCTGGTCGGTATCAATTTGCTGCGCGAGGGACTGGATCTGCCCGAAGTTTCGCTGGTGGCCATCCTGGATGCGGACAAAGAAGGATTTTTGAGGAGCGAAACATCATTGGTACAAACTATCGGGCGAACGGCCAGAAATGTTAACGCCAAAGTCCTGCTGTACGCTGATAAGATCACGGAATCTATGAAAAAGGCCATTGACGAAACAGATCGAAGGCGTACAATTCAGTTGGCTTATAATGAGCAGCACGGGATTACGCCGGAGACGATTCGCAAGGAGATCAAGCACGGGCTGTCTGATAAGTTTCGAGCGAGAAAAACCGCCCAGGATGCCGTTCATTTGTCGGAAACTGAATATGACCGGACCGAATTGCTGGCGGAACTTGAAAAAGAAATGCTGGCGGCCGCCGAGTTGCTTGAATTTGAAAAAGCCGCAAAACTGCGGGATCAGATACAGGAGATAAAGAACATGCCCGATATCGACACGCGCCCGGGCAACGTTCGACCGCCCTCGGCGGAAAGCAAATCCATACAAAAAATGAAAGGCCGTCGACGATGAGCATTATTGTTACCAGAAGCAGCCATGAACGTATTGCGCGTAAGAATTTAAAAAAATTGGACCTATCGAAAATACAAACGCTGATCGATGTTGCCGTTGATGAGGATTTTGGTGACGGAGACCCAACGAGTGAGATTACCGTCTGCGAAAACGAACGTGCCAAGGCATATCTGGTCAGCCGGGAAGAAATCGTTGTCAGCGGTATGGAACTTGCCGGAGAGATTTTAAAACGGTATGATAGCCGGTTGAAACTGAAGGTGCTGGTCCAGGACGGACATCGCGCCAGCGTTGCTGACAAACTGGGCGTTATCGAGGGACCGCTTCGGTCGATGCTCAGTGCTGAGCGTGTAGTCCTGAACTTTTTGCAGCGTCTATGCGGCATCAGCACCATGACATGGAAATTCGTCAGTGCCGTCCGCGGCACGAAAGCCAAAATCTACGACACGCGAAAAACAATGCCGGGCTGGCGGGAATTGGAAAAGTATGCTGTTCGCTGCGGCGGCGGGTTTAACCACCGTATGAATCTGGGCGATGCGGTGATGTTTAAGGATAACCACATCGCAGAATTGGGGCGAAACTTTAAGCCAAGGCTGACTAAAATGATTCGGCAGGCCCACGCGAAAAAAGGTGTCAAGTTTGTTGTCGTTGAAGTCGACCACGTCGACGCCCAGCTTGACCGCGTGATAACGATTCCCGGCGTGGATGTGGTTTTGCTGGACAACATGGGTCAGTGGCAGCTCAAGCACGCCGTGGAACTTCGAGACAAAATTGGCAAAAAACCCCTACTTGAAGCCAGCGGCGGCATTACGTTGAACAATGTGCTGACCGTGGCAAGCTGCGGCATAGACCGCATCTCGATCGGGGCGATTACGCACTCGGCGATCGCTGTCGATATCGCGTTGGATCGCTACGATACAGTCGGCCACTACGATGCAATCATATAGCGACAGGCCCATGAACACTCCACTGGATGTTGATCATATTGAAGCCGCAAGAGCCAACGCTTTAATTGGCCGCAAAGTTGTTCTGTTCAAATCCACTGCTTCGACAAACGATATTGCTTGGGAATACGCCGGCAATCCGGTTTATCATGGCTTGTGCATACTGGCCGAATCACAACACAAAGGACGCGGGCGGCGAGGTCGAACGTGGTTCAGCAACGCCGGAGAAAGCATTCTGGCCTCGATCCTTTTACGGAGTCAAACAATCGAAGCAGAGTTATTGACATTAACGGCTGCAGTAGCCGTCGCCGAAGCGGTTGAATCGTTCTGTCAACTGCCCTGCCGGATCAAATGGCCCAATGATATTCTGATGAACGGCAAAAAGCTGGCGGGAATTCTTGTCGAGAAAAAAACGGTTCAAAAACGATATCATTTTGTCGTGGGTATCGGCATCAACTGCCATCAATCCGCCGTGTTCTTTAATGAACAAAAGCTGACTATGCCGGCGACCAGCCTGTCGATTGAAACAGGCACATGCATTGACCGCAACGAACTGATCTGTCAGGTCATGGAAAAGTTTGAACAGTGGATTCAAAAAGCACAGACCGTCGGATCCGATAACCGCCCTGCGAATAACCCCATTGTGCTGCGATGGCAACAGTTAAGCGACCTTCTGGGACACCATGTGACCGTCGAGTCTGACAATCGGAAATACAGCGGCTTTTGCCGGGGGATCGACCCGGCTGAAGGCTTGATCGTTCAACTCGATTCGGGACCCGTCAAAATCTTTCATGCCAATCACACCAGCATACTGAAAACAGAATGATACCTGTTTTTCTCAATTGACAATTGAGTGGATATACACAAAAAGAGAACCGGATTCACGTCTCAAAGAATGGTTAGATAAAAAAAGCCGACAGGCAACGCAACCTGTCGGCTAATTATATAAAAACCCACTTTTAAAAAGAGAGTGGGGTTTTTTCATATTTTACCTGTTCGGCCTTCTTAATAGGAAAACTCAACAGCAATCCCAATCGATCCGGCCTGAAGCATTTGCTTCCGATCGACACGCACCACTTTAGCGTTCTTGATACGGGCATATTGGCCCTTTTGTTTTGCCAACGACATCGTACGCGGAAAATTCACCTCGATTTCATGTCCCGGCCGAACCGGAGTCGTCATGGGTACGCTGATATAAGCGCCACCCTTGCTGACATTGACACTTTTTCCGTTAAAAAACCGGTTCGCCTCCGGAAGCCAAATACTCACGGGCCAGGAAAGATCGGAACGTATTTCTTTCCGCTGTTCAACTGTCGTGCTCTCCATATTTCCATTCTCCATAAATTTAGTAAATTTCAATGCCATGATATCGTATCGGCCATGTTAAAATGGATAATTCAGGAAATATAGGAAGTTTTGATTTTTTTTTTGAAAAAAATTTTCGGTGAAAAATGTATTCGAGAAATTGATGTGTTATTATCGGACAAATGAATGAAAGGATGTATTTATTCGGTAAAGACTGCAAGGTCCAATAATAAAAAATCCTTTTTGGCCCCGTTATGTTTTCATGGAATCAATTTCGATCCATGCAATGGGGAAGAAAATAAAAATCGGAATCCATGTCCACAAAGCAGGTCTGATCTGGCCGAAAACCACTTCGGTAGCAAACAATTTGCACGCAAAAACAACGATAAAACAGCTTGCTGTCGTCAGAAAACTGATCGCAATCGCGGTTTTCATGGCTTTGGGGTCGCGGCAAACAAGTACCGGCAGCGCCACCATCAGCATAATGAGATTCACCAGTGGGTCAGTAATGCGACTGTGTTTTTGCAGGGCCAAATCCGCCAGGTCCGTCTTGCGGGCACCGGGATTACGTTCCAATTCGGTCAATTGACGTAAACTCAGCAATGCCTTGAATCCCTCCCGCCTGCGAATAGGAATTTCGTATGCGGTCAGATTACTTTCATAAAATGTGATACTTGTCGGCCGGTAATCCGGCGAGATCTCCAGACTTTCGCGGGGCAAACGAATCAATTGGCCCGCAACTAATCGCCAGCCGCCGTTCTCTTTATCATAAACAGCCTGAGATGCCTGTATTTTCCCCGTTACGCGGTAGATATTTTCGCGGCCTTCGATCTTTTCACGTAAAATGATCAGCGGATCATAAAAGGTCTGTGTCGCCTCATCATATCGGGAACTGCAAATGAGACTGCCTTTGTCATCTCCGACAAACCAGATATCATAATAGCTTTCCTTTGTAAGATCGTCATGCTTACGTGTCAATTCGTGCGACAGGCGGGGAATCATAAGTTCCTGATCTAAAATCATGACGCCTGACAGCAATAGTGACAATAAAAGGATAGGTGCCAGTATCCGCTTCAGACTCATCCCCGAGGCCATCACCGCAACCAGCTCATTATTTCGCGTCATGCGTGCCAGTGAAAAAACCGCCGCGATCACCATGACCATTCCGGCAAGGTCCCTATACCACAGACAACCATGAACGGCATAATAGCGAATAACAATCATCAGCACGGAGGGAACGGAGAAACCCTGCTCCAGATATTCAGAAAACTCATCCAGATTTAGAAACAGATCGATCGTAATGAACAGGCCGATCATGACAAATAAGGCGATGAAGTAGCCGTATAAAAAGTTTTTTGCAATGTATCGATCTATAATTCTCATCGTCATCCGTACCCAAACGTTATGTTCTCAACAACTTACGATAGACCCATAGTGTCAAGAGAACCAAAACAACCAGCCCGACCCACATCACCGTCACACCGGTCATCGCATTTGTAGCGGAATTGGTCGTCAAGGCCTTACCGGACAAAATAAACGTCACCAAAACGCCGCCCGGCACGGCACTGGCTCCGAACGCACTAAGTATGTGACCGCCACGGAACTGAATTCCCAGCGCAATCCCCGTCAGGATCAATGCAATGCAGCCCAGTCCCAGAACCAGGCGGGAATGAATCTCCGCATAAATCTCATTATCCACTTTTTCAATTTCAATCGGCCACGCATGACACAGCAAACTCAATTGCCCCCGGGGGGCATCTTCAACACGGACCGTTCCGTTCCGATATCCGCGATTGTTTCGTCAAAATGATCCAACTTTAATGACGCCGCTATTGTCGACGGAACCTTGATATTGTTGGCATATTTTTGAATATCAATCCTTCTGATCTGACCGGGACGCTCCCAGCTTGCGTTATCCAGTGTCAGTTCATATTTTATATTTCATTTTTCTCGTCTTCGATCTTCATGTAACCCACGGAACAATCATATCGAACCGTCAAGGCATTTCGCACCTTATCAACCTGCAGTAAAACGATCGGCTCCTTAAAATCCAGACGGTTAGCTTTTTTCGGATTAACGCTGCATCCGCCCACACTGAGCAAATAAAGGCGTGAATTGTCGGCATCCTGTAATTCATAATATTCGCTGCTGAGACTCATTTGGCGATTGATATCCTGGGCCAGCAGTTCAATGGCAAGCTGGTTTCGTATTTTCATTGCCAATTCTCGAACGGGGAAGTAGCTCATTTTGTCGGCCTGAATTTGTTTCAACTGCTCGATCTTCTGAAACTTGATATCGTCTGAAAGCAGCGGCGGGAATTGTTCCGTAAAGGTCGTATTGCCCAGATATACAAACGAATCTTCATTAAAACGCCATGCATTCTGCAGCGTTATCGTTGCTTCATTATAGGTGCTGTGGGTATCGATCCGGACCCTGGCTCGCTCTGTTGTAAAGAGACGGGAGCCTAAGTTCTTCGAACCGCCTACCACCATAACCCCTTCCAGAAGATTTGTTTCAGGGATCGCCTGATCCGCATAGATCTGGTATTGACTTTTCGGAATGGCATAATAGCCTTTTTTCTGAATATTCCGAAAAAGGATCTGTTCGGCGTTGGCCTTGACGCTTTTTTCACTGCGGTGTACGAACGCCGGAGCAACGTAAAAACTCAAAATAAGGTTCGCCACCGCCACCAGAATCGCCAGTGTCAGGCCGGGATAGATCAGCGACCACATACTGACACCGCTGGCCCGGCAGGCATCCAGTTCACGATCCGCCGAAAACCGGCCATAGATCAGGCTGGATGCGAACAAGGCACTGATCGGCAAAACAAAGGTCAGGGTGATCGGCAGAAAATAGCCCAGCAGATGAATGATCTGCCGGGACTGACACCGTAATCCTGAATGATCGGCACAAGCAGGCCGAGACTGAGCATCAGCGTCAACGCCACTGTCGTCAGCGCAAAGGCACGAAATAATTCGCGAAAAATATATCGGTGAAGCGTAAATATCATTCTTTTTCCGATTCCTGAAAACACCAACAAAACACGCCCCTACGCATTGTCATTCCCGCGAAGGCGCCGATTCCAGAGGCTTTAATCAGGTTTTGTTAGAAGTCCTTAATAAATCAAACGACCGTATTGTGACAGAAAACACAGGATTTTACAACAGGAAATTCGCCGCTTTTGGAGATCGGGAAATGCAGATTATGAGCCTGATTTGAATACATCCTCAGGAATGTCAAACTGGTCTTTGAGTTTTTCCAGATCAGCAACTGACTGCGGCAGGCCGGGGTCGCCGCTGCCGCGGCTGCGAAGGAGACGATAAATGTCACCGGAAAGACGATCCTTCAGGGACTCGGTCGCTTTGGCGTGACTTTTTTTCCAATCCGATTCCACAACCGCATCGCCGTTGATCGGACCTTTGTCGTATTTCGGAAAAATAATCGCCGCATACGGGCACACCCTCGCGCAGGCAGGACAATTGGTTTTGCATTGCCTGGGCTGCGTCACCTGAACCGTTCCATCTTCTGTTTGTGAATAAACGCCAAACAGGCAAAAGTTCAGGCACTGCCGGCAGTTTTTGCACCGATCATAATCAATGACCGAAACCACGGCATCCAATCCGGATCGGACGCCTCAATCCTTTGCGGCGTTCTTTCACAATGATGATCCAGGCGCAGCGCCGCGAGAATTTCCTCCGGCGGCTGTTTTCGCAGATTATAGATTTTTGCCGAAGCAGGCAGTTCCGCTTTCGCATGGGTAAACAACGCCTTGACCGCACGCGGGAAACAGGCCAGCACAACAAGATCGTCCTGCCGGGCCCACTGAGCAAGCCTGTCATCCTGCTTAGCCGCCGGCGCACAGAGGTCATCCACACAGATAACATCCTGAGAAGATTTTTTCAATCCCTCATGCACTGAATGCAAAACATGTTTCGGAATAAGTGCGGCATTTTGACAGTGGCAAAAAACAATGCTCATCGGCTCGCTTACCCTTCAATATCAAACGCCATCAGCACCTCACCATGGCGGACATATAGACGTTTTCCGCAAACCACCGGATGGGCCCAATGTTCGCTGCTGCCATCGGTGATCTGAAAAGAACTGGCGACTTCGAATCCTTTAGGGGCCGGTTTGACCAACGCGACATGGCCATTACCCTCTTCATAACAGTAAAGCATGCCGTCGGAAAAAGTAACGCTGCCTTTAGTCTCCCAGGATTCGTTATAGTGTGTCGTGCCGGTTTTCCAATCGACACACATCCAGTTGCCCTTTTTGTTGCTTTCCCAGTTCGAGCCGTAAATATATCCATCCACGACAACGAAACTGCCATGATGGACATCCAACTCCGGATTTGTCCAGACTTTATCGACGCTTGTTCCATCCGGCGAAAGCCTCAACTGAATAGACCCCATGTCATACCCACTGGTGAAAAAAAAGAATCCATCTTTGAAATACGGTGTATTGGGATGGGTCCCGCGAATTCTTCCGCTAATATAATTTTTTGCCGCATACATCCACAAAACGGAGCCGTCTTCGGCATTGATGCCAAAGAGATTCTTGTCGCTCATGCCGACAATGGCCGTTTTGCCGGCCCATTCATAGACCGTCGGCGAACAATAGGCACTTTTGTCGCCGTTGCCGGGGGTCTTCCACACAACACTGCCGTCTTTAGTGCTCAACGCAACAACCATGACATTGGAACCGCCGACGACCGAAATAACCTTATCATCAATCACCAATGGAGACTGCCCGCCGCCCCAGTTGCCATGCTTACCTTCAAAGTCCGTCACGGGATCAGCCTGCCAAATCTGCTGTCCTGTTTGTGAGTTGAAACAGATAACCTTTCCATGGCCGCTAATAACGTAGACCTGCCCATTCTGTACGGTCGGCGTAGAGCGAGCACCCGGAAACGAAGCGGACCATTCCTCGCCGTAGCTTTGTTTCCACAGCAGTTTACCGTCACTATCCAAACAGAACAGGAAGCCTTCTTTTTCGATCATCCCGGTTGCATAGATCTTTCCGTCGGCAATTGAAACTGTCGAATACCCCTTTCCCAGTCCATCCGCTTTCCAGAGCCTCAGAGGGCCTTCGGCCGGCCACTGTTTGGCCAAACCGGTCTCGGCACTGATGTTATCCCGCCGGGGGCCTTTCCATTGCGGCCAATCGGTTTTCCCGGTGGGCAAAACGGCGGGGGTAACGACCGGAGGCTTCTTACTCTGCACATCCACACAGACAAGTCTGTCTTGTTTATTCTTGACTGTATTACGAACATAAATGCGTCCATTCGCCAAAACAGGCATGGACCAGCAGCGTCCGCCGGACAAAACATCCGCCGATGCAATTTCCTGATAGGCTTCAGGCGTTGCCTGAACGACCAGAAGCGTGCCGGATTCGCTGATGACGACCAATTTATCACCCGCCGCAGACAGCGACCCTTTTTGGGGTTTTTTCTCAGCCCATTTCTGCTCGCCGGTCTGCCAATCCAGACAAGCCAACTGGTTGTCATCAAATCCATAGAGATAGCCCTTTATCAGAACCGGGCCGCTCATTTGAGACCGCATGTTTTTATTCTCCCAGAGTTTCACCGGCTGGCCCGAAGCCATATCAATCATCGCTGCACCATGCCCATATCCGGACGTAATGAAAACCTTTTGCTCAAAAATAATCGGATCCGACGCATTGACATCGTGCTGCGTCTTCCAGGGATAGGACCAGCGCAGTTCGCCCGTTGCGGCATCAACGCCCATGACCGAATCTTGTCCGAAGATGGCTACCTCCATTGTATCACCGCTTTTATATGGAACAGGTGTGGCATAACCGGGTTTTCCGTTATCGCTTTTCCAGATAATATCCCCCGTCAGTTTATTCAGCGCCAAACCGGATTCGCCCGCATTAAAAATAACTTTCTCGTCCAGCACCAATGCGGACGTTGAAATTCCCCATGTGGGTTCCTCGTAGGGCAAATCTTTTCTCCAGACAACCTCGCCTGATTGTGCATCCAGGCAGAAAACTTTGCCGGTCTTGCTGATAGTATAGACCTTGTCATCGCTGACTGTCGGGGTCGCACTGCAGCCGCCTTCATAATATTTGGGATTCAGATCTTCGGTATATTCATGACGCCAGATTTCCTTACCGGTTACCGCATCGAAACAGTAAACAACATCCGTATTCTTATTAATATTACCCATCGTATAGACCTTGCCGTCCACGACAGAGATCGAAGAAAAGCCCGTCCCCACCTCAGTGGTCCAAAGAACCTTCTTCTCATTGAGGGCTTGAGGATCCCAATCGGTTTCCGTACTGATGCCGTCATAATCAGGGCCGCGCCAATGGGGCCAATCCGCCGCCGAGGAAATTGACGTAAACAGGCATACACCCAGAATGATAACGATATTCTTAACTCTCATAACTTTCTCCTGCTGAAATGTTCTATTGATTTTAGCATTTAAATGAAAACGCTCCGGTCGGACAGACCCGCACGCACTCCGTTGAAGCGTTTCGCAGTCCTTCGACAAGTGTCTTCTCTAATGGAACAACAATCTGCATATTAAATCCTCTGCCTTCAAATGACAACCCTAATGCTTCGCCGGCGATTTTGGCGGCCTGAATACACAAGCCGCATTTGATACATTTACCCGGCTCAAAAACAACTTGTTCATGTGCTGTAATTTGGCTGAACAACTTCCTCTGCCCCGGCCAGACGTTCCGGCGGGCTTCCTGATCGGTCGCCAAATCCCGAAGTTTACAGCCATCCGCTTTGCGACAATCACAATGAAGACACCGCTTCGCTTCCGCCTGCGCCTCAGTTGCGGTCAACCCTTCAATAACGCTTTGAGGGTAGATACGCTCGCTATCCGATGCTTGTTTGAGGAAAAGTTCCATTTCCTCCGGCTTAAGTCGGCCCATTTGATGATTGTATTCTTTTTTTTCCTGTACCTTTTGTCCTAAAATGCAGGATCTTATCGAATCAGCGGCTTCTTTTCCATCTGCAACAGCCCGTATACAGATATTTCTTGAACCAATACAGACCCCACCGGCGAAAACACCCTCGCGAGATGTCGAATATAATGGACGGTCTACCTGTATTTTGTTGTCTTTCGCAACAATCTCAGGAAAGTCTTTGTTATTTTCATTGAATGTACCCAATGCGATGAAAATCGCATCATTTTGTTTTTCCAACTCATCGATAGAAACGTCCCGGCCGAGACGAATATTGCCTTGAAATTTCACTTTCAGCCTGAAAATCTGATTTATTTCATTCTCCAGCACCTCCAGCGGCAGTATGGCTCGATCGATCTCCGAATAACGTAACGCCCCGCCCGGCTTTTCGTGGTCATCGTAAACGGTACAGTCGATGCCTGCCTGCTGTAAATAATACGCCGCTGAAAGACCACACGGACCGGCACCAATAATTGCGACTTTCTTGCCGATTGACGGCTGACACACAGGTCGATACGATTTCTCGGATCGCAGGTCGATGTCCGCGACAAAACGCTTCAAAAGACAGATCGACACAGCACTGTCTGCTTGATTTCTCCGGCATACTTTTTCACAGGGTGCCGGGCAGACCCGGCCGAGAATCGCCGGAAACGGAATGTCTTTTTTGACCGTCGCGATGGCGTCTTCAAACTGTCCGGAGACGATCTGGCGGATCATCACAGGAATATTCATATTCGCCGGACAACCCCGCATACAGGGACCGACACAGTCGCCAATATGCTCGCTCAGCAACAGTTCGATCGCCGTTTGACGCGCAGCCTGGATTTCCTCGCTGTGCGTGATGACGGCCATATTGTCCGCCACCCGGGTGCCGCAGGCGGGAACCAGATGTTTAACCCCGGCAACTCGAACCACACAGACCATACAACTGACAGACGGCTTAAACCCTTCAGAAAAACACAGGGTCGGGATCTCTATGCCCAGCTTCCGGGCCGCCTGCAGAATGGTACTGCCTTCAGAAACTTCAACCGTCTGATTGTCAATTGTCAATGTTATCATCGTATTATTTCACCTCTACCGCACCGGCCGGACAAACTGTTTTGCAGGTTCCGCAGCGAATGCAGGTCTGTTGGTCAATGATGTGTTTTTCGTAAGGTTTCATGGCAATGGCATCCGCGGGACAATGCTGGGCGCAAATCGTACAGCCAATACACTCATCGGTAATCGAATAATGAATCAGGCTTCTGCACCTGCCCGCCGGACAAGTGCCATCGATATGGGCCTGATATTCTTCACGAAAATGCTCGATCGTTGAAAGAACGGGGTTGGGTGCGGTTTTCCCCAGACCGCAGATACTGTTATTCTGGATTTGCGTTCCGATCTGCTGCAATTTTTCAATATCGCCCGCACACCCCTGACCTTCGCACAGCCGTTCAAGAATTTCAAGCATCCGTTTGGTACCCACACGGCAAAAAGTGCAGCGTCCGCAGGATTGCTGTTGCGTGAACTCAAGAAAATAACGCGCGATGTCCACCATGCAGTCGGTTTCGTCCAACACGACCATACCGCCGGATCCCATGATCGCCCCGGCCGTATGCAATGATTCATAATCGATTTTCGTATCAGCCATGGACGCGGGCACACAACCGCCGGAAGGACCGCCGATCTGGACGGCTTTCAATTGTTTATCGTTTTCGATGCCCCCGCCGATCTCTTCGACGATCTGGCGAATCGTCATTCCCATCGGCACTTCGACCAATCCGCCGCGGCAAATCTTGCCGGCCAGTGCAAACACTTTCGTTCCTTTGCTGCCGGCCGTTCCATGACCGGCAAAATTATCCGCGCCCATCCGCAGAACCCACGGCACTGATACAAACGTCTCAACATTGTTCACCAACGTCGGCGCACCGTTGAGGCCATGCTGGGTCGGATACGGCGGTCGCAATCGCGGTGCGGGCCGTTTGCCCTCGATACTCTTGATCAGCGAGGTTTCCTCACCGCAGACAAATGCACCGGCGCCTGTATAGACATGCAGATCCAAAGAAAAGTCCATGCCCAAAATATGCTCGCCTAATAAACCGAGCCGTCGGCAATTTTTGATCGCTTGCCTGATGCGTGCCAACGCCAACGGATATTCAGCCCGGATATAGAGATACCCTTCGGTCGCTCCCACCGTCCAGGCGGCAATCGCCATCCCCTCCAGAATACGATACGGATAGGATTCCATCAGCATCCGATCCATAAACGCACCGGGATCGCCTTCGTCCCCATTACAGATAATATATTTTTGCGGCGCCTGTACTTTATGTACAGCGAACCATTTCAAATGAGTCGGATACCCTCCCCCGCCCCGGCCGCGCAGGCCGGAATTTTCAAGTTCCTCCAGAATCGATTCGGGGGTGCGATCCATCAGGCATTGCCTCAACGTTTCAAAGCCGCCCTTTTTCTGATATTCGGCGATATCCAGCGGATCGATCTCGGCAGCATGTTCGGTCGCAATGTGTACCTGTTTGTTTAAATAAGCATCAATCGAATGGTCTCGAACACTGAGTGAATAACGAATGGGCCCTTCTCCGATACGATCATCCAGCAATGTATGCATGAACTGATCGATGCCGGATTTGATACGCGCCCCCGCCGAAGCGGACTGGAAATGTCTTCGCAGGATCGAGGCGGCATCGGTCGGTGCGGTGTTGCCGTAACGGAATATTTTCCCATCGGCCATGACCACCTCAACCAGCGGCGCTAAAAAGCTCATGCCGTGGCAGCTGGTGTTTTTGATCTTCACCGGAAGATGCATTTGCGCCGCCGCCTTTTCAAGAGCATCATAAACCTTATCGCTGCCAACAGCCCGGCAACTGGAATCCAGACAGATGCGGGCCTGTCCCTGTAAGACTTTTTCGGGTTTTCGAATGCCGGAAACCGTTGCCGCCTGTTTCTGCTGTTCCAGGAAATCCTGCAGAACCTGCGGAATCGTCTCATGGGTCAGATACCCGTAAATGACATCATCGATCTGCACAGCCGGAGCCAGCATACAGCAGCCCAGGCAAGCGACTTTTTCAACAGTAAACAATCGTTGCGCATCCGTATCCTCACCCTCTGAAATATGCAGATGCCGTTTGAACGCTTCAAAGATTTGCCCGGCCCCCTTGACATGACAGGCAGTGCCGATACAGACCCGGATCAAATGCCGGCCGGCCGGCTTCAGGCGAAACTGATCGTAAAAGGTTGCGATGGACCATAACTGAGAAGGCTCGCAATCCGTTAACTCGCAAAGGCTTTCTATCGCTTCCGTCGGCAGATAGCCATAGTGCGCCTGAACCGCCTGCAATAACGGCAGCGCATGACAAGCATCACGCCCAATGCGCTCGACAATCTGCTCAATGGTGTCCAGATCCACTGTATCCAATTAGTCAATCCCTATCGCGTAAAGGTTTTTCTCGCCGCGAATATAAATCCGTCCGTCCTGAAACGCCGGACTGGCAAAACACTTTTCATCCAATTCATTCCGCCTGATTTCCTTGTATTCCGCCCCCCCATCGAGCAATAACATCGTCCCTTTTTCACTCAGTAAATAAAGCAACTGCCCAACCAGGGTCGGCGACGCCTGAAAGGTCATCTTCAATGAGTGTGTGTAAACCTTACTGCCGTCAGTAATATTGAAACAACTCAAATTTCCCGGCGTCGTCAATGTCCAGATAAACTGTCCATTGCTGAGAGGACTGCAAATATCCGGCATCTCCTCGTTGGTTTCCCAGAGAATGCGTGTCTGCATCTCGCCGGCGGGCAGAGATTCATCGGCACTGACCGCAACGAGCTTATTATACGGCTCAACGGTAAAGATTTTTTTGTCACTGACTATCGGTGTTGAGGCAATATCCCCGGACACACAGTCAACCCGGTAAAGTTCCCTGCCGGTTTTCGCGTCATAGACAATCGTAAACGGCGACGCATTGGTAACAACCCGATACGCGCCGTCAATATTCACCACTGTCGGAGACGGCCATGAATTGGGAACGGGACGTTTGGTTTGCCATACTATGTCGCCGGTCTGCCAGTCCAAAGCGATCAGCTTGCTGTCTTCGCCTTCATAGCCGACATCCCATTGAATAATAACTACATTTTCAAACCACGTCAGCGAAGATGCATAACCATACATGCTTTCCGGAATGCCCAAGTGCTTTTCCCAGAGCGGTTGGCCCTCTACTGTAAAACAGCCGAGGTCACCGCCGGCAAACATCGCACACACCCGCACCCCGTCCGTCACCGCGGTATTAGCCGCATAGCCGGTATCCTCCATGATGTCCATATCGTCGCGCGCCGGATTGGCCGGAATTGAGACATGGCCCTGCCAAAGCAGTTTTCCGCTTTCAGCGTCATAACAATAGACCTGCTGTTTGTCTTCGGTCGCACCGGTTAAGAAAACCCGATTATCCCAGACAATCGGAGAATTATGACCCGGCAGAGGAACCGGCGATTTCCAAAGAATGTTTTGACCGGTATTGCCATCCCATGCATCCGGTATATCGTTGAAATTCACAACACCCAACCCGCCGGGACCGCGAAATGTTGACCATTGCGATTTGGCTTGGTCCATCGAGGCATAACGCAAAACGGCTCCCTCTTCGACTTTCTGCTCATCGGCAAACATCGGCGGCCGCATCGCCCAGAACAATCCCACACCGCACAAACAAATCAACCCGATCGAAAAGGCCAGACGTGTGGCACTGGCATGACGGATCTGCCGGGTCTTTATGTCCCCCTGCGGTTCCAGTTTGAGCTGAGACGTGCGTCGGTTTCCGGCATAAATCACCGAGCCGGCCAATATCGCCGCTGTCACCGCCAAAAGAATGGTCCCGCTTTTTAGAAAATATAGCCGGGCGAACTGGTCCCGCCGCAATTCGGTATCCAACTGCCGTATCGTTTCGGTCAGAGCCTCATCTGTGGGATACGCTTTCGACTGTTCCTTCATTTTTTCCAGTTCCGCAGATCGAGCCGGATCGCCGACTTTCATGTGATAGACATTGAAAGCGATCAGAACCCCAATGAAGACGCTGAATACCACTGTGACAATAGCTACGCCGATCGCTGATTGATAACCTATACTGTTAAGCTTTTCATTTTCCATTTTGCTCATCATAAAACCGCTTTATCTTTTTCTTTAAGTTTTCAATCGCCTCACTTGGATTTTCATCCTCATAAGCCTTTAGACTCTTCATTGCATCGGAAAATGTATTATTCAAACATTCAAAAGCCCATTCTTTGATACAATCATATTTTGTTAACAAATCCACTATTTTCAGGGCATCTTCGACTCGACATGGCTTCAAAGCAACTTCAACTTTGTTCTCGATAACCACTATCTCTAAAGCTATATCGCCTTTAATGAACTGAACCTTACCTTCTTTTCTTTCTTCATACAAAAACGATAAAACCAAATTATCTTTAGCACCAGAAAATGATGGTAAAATATCGAAGGAGAAGAAATCATCCTCAGGGCCATACTCATGATAATGCCACATTCCAAGAGGTTTTATATGTACATTTTTCTTTTCCGCAACAGCAAGGCACCAATCGCCAACAGCCACTCCAGTCCCTCCACCACTCATATAAGGGATCATAACCGCTTGAGATGAACCTTCGTCTCGAGGAAATATATATGGTTGATAATAACCATATTTGTTCACTCCAATTTCATATGGTAAGCCTTTAAGAGATTTGTCGGGTGAATCGATAACACCCTCCCAGTTTCCATATGATCCCAAAGAAAGGGTGATAATGTCTTTATCTTCATCAATAAAGACAACTTCTTCTTCAGTAATAAACTCTCCTTTAGATTCCGCAATAAGATATTGAAAAACACTTAATACAAGCAATGATACAAGCCAAAGAGTATATTTATTCTTCACCATATCACTAATCCCCTAAATCCACCTTGACTTCTCGATTATTTTTTAACCAAACCCGATGCCGGGGACAGGCATTATAGCAGCGTCCGCAGGCAACACAACCGGTTCGCTGCGCCTGGTATTCATCGCGCTTCCAGAAAATGCTGTACTGGATCAGGCTCATTCCGGCAACGAGGCCCATCCAACCGCCGACAATGGAACTGCCGAGAGCAAACTGTTTTTGCTTTGCCGCGGCTTTCTCGTTAAGCTGCTCCAATGACTGACCGCTGCCATAAAATGCCTTACTGACGTCTTGCACGACCTTGTCGGTCACTCCCGCTTGATCGAGCCTGAGGCATTCGGCCAGATTAACATCCGGGTGAACAAGTGCCATCCGATGATGTAGTTTAAATCCCAGCAGCGTCCCGACAGCAACAAAAACGGGCAGACACAGAATCAACAACAGCAACCGCCGCTTACCTTTGGTGTGTTCATTTTGCGGCCATTGCACGGTGGGTTTGTCGATCGCTTCGAACGGACAGGAATCCTCACACAATCGGCAATGGATGCATTCATCCGGCGTCACCGTCACACGCCAGCGAGAGACCCGCCCGATCTGGCGAAGGATCAACCCGTACGGACACAAAAAACGGCAATACGGCCTGCCGACGAACACCGCGATCACCAGCATCGAAAGACTCATTACCCACATGGTCGGGTTAGCGTCAAAACGAAAAAACGCAATAAACGGATCGTATCGGCAGATAATGAAGGCACTGGCCGTTGCGGCAAACAGCACCGCCAACGACAGATACAGCCATGCCAATAAACGCAACGTCGCTTCCAGCCAATGGGGAACACGCACCGGCTTTAACAGAACAACATCCTGAATTGCACCTAGAGGACAGACCCCGGCACAAAATGTTCTGCCGAAAAACAAGGTGAACAACAGCGGCAGGAAGAAAAACGCCACCACAAACCATGGAATAGCGTACTCGACATTAAAGATACCCAACGCAATATTTCCGATCGCCCCGATGGAACAAACGCACCCCTTCCGCCAAAAACCAAAATACAGCAGACAAAACACCATCAATCCAAAGACCCCTTTTCGACTGCGCTTTTTGAGAACCAGCCAGGACATCAGCGATAACGCCCCAACCAATACCGCCACATCGACCACTTCCTGCCACTCGGCATCCGGTGCGGGAGTCGTCATTTCCTTCATTGTATATTCGGTCTCGAACTCCGGCGGCGGAAAACGTTCAATGGAAACGGCCGAATCGGCACAGAGGACCCAAAGAATCAGGATACTAATGGCTCGTAGTATGCGGGTCATTATTGATCCTTCAATAGATAAGGGTTATCGGCATCGACACGCTTAAAGGCTTGTGATGGACAAGCCGCCGCAATAGCGCATTCATTACAATTCACACAGCGGTCATGACGAACCTGCAAAAACAGCGAACCGTTCCCGAATGCCCCGCACCCTTTGACACATTTACCGCAGCCAATGCACAGCGGTTCATCAATGGTATATTCGAAATACGGATCTTCGACGAAGGTCCGCTTGATCGCACCGGTCGGGCACAATTGATTTTCCGCCTCGGTCGTCAGTCCTTTTGGTTCGGGAACAAAATAACCCGTACACAGATCGCAATAGCCGCACATGCTGTAAGCATGAACACATTTGACCGCAGACTCATTCAGCACACATTGCGTTGCGCAGTTCCCGCACGCAATACATTTATGGGGGTCGATCTGCCAGACGGTTTGGTGTTTCCGCCCTTTGGCGCAAATCGCTGCCGCCGCCGCTCCCAGTGTCGCCAGAACACCCGTAAAGAGGCCTTCACGCAAAAATTTTCGCCGTGACTGATTGTCAGGAGTTTCGTTTTTCATTGCGCCTGTTCAAAAATTGTTTGATGGATAACGCCCGCGGCAGCTTACATCCGCCCAGCGAAAGACAACGGCGGCAGCCTGTATCTCCCTGCGGGTCAAGACAAGGCGATTCTTCGATGCCCGGTTTTCTCTGAAGCAAATGTGCCGACAGGCCGGTCATTGCCCCCAATAACCCCCATCGAAGAAAGCCTCTCAGCCATTGACGCCGGGATGTCCGTTTGTCGTTTTTCATTTTTTCTCAAATACTCTCACGTTATTTCGTATCATATCCAATACATAAATACGGGCGTCTGAATCGACCGCCACATCAAACCCCTTCAAACTGCACTCTTCGGGTGTTTCGCAGACACGCAGCGGATCGACCCAACCCAACTGATCCGGCCCGGCGACAACGCCGGTGAAATTTCCGTCCGCGTCATAAACCTTCACACGCACCAAACCCTTTTCGGCCGTCACAAAACTGCCGTCAGGCAATATCGCTAAACTCACCGGGTTACAGCAACCGCTGAAGCCTTCGATACTGATCGCGGTTTTTCCCCAGACCCATTCGCGGTCACCTTCAACCGTATAGGCCTCGATCAAATGCCGCCCCGGATTCACCACACGCAACAGGCCATCGGCAGCCATGGCAATATCAAAATAAGGGCTCGGAACAATGATCCCCGGAATGTTCCGCTTGGGATCTTTTCCACCGATCTTGCCAATAACATGTCCGTCACGATTAAACCGCCATACAATCTTATTCACCGCATCGGCAACATAGACATTGGCCTTATCCATAGCAATGGAAGTCAGTATCGCATTGGCCGCAGGCACTGTCCATCGACCCGTCTCAACGCCCAGTGTATCCATGAAAATAATATCATTACCGGCACAGACAACGATCGTCCCGTCCGTCTGAACCTCAATACACGTCGGTTCTGCGCCAAGTTCAATCTCCATCAAAAATGTCATGCCGGGCGAATAGATCGCTGCTTTTTCATCTCCGGCAAGGTAGATCTTTCCCTCGGCCCCAACTGCGATCGAATGTGACTTCTTAATATCCAGCGAGATCGGCTCGCCAACCTGCCGGTAGAGAATCAAAGCCGGATCAATGTGGGCATACTTTTCAATGTCATACGCATATTCCGGCCCCAGTCCCGAAGACGCAGGCGAAGCATCGAGAAGCCAGAAAGCCGCTACGCCAGCCGCAATCGCAATGATCAACACCAGTCCAATCAGAAAGCCCGACTGAATTTTGCCTGTTTTCTCTGCCATCATAAACCTCAATTATAATTTAAACGCTTCTCAAAAACAAACTATTGCCTTACTTCGCTGAAACATCCAGACAAATCAGCGTTGTCAGATCACGCACCAGCAATCGCCCCGCCACCAGCACCGGCGGCCCCCAGCATTCATGACCCTCAAGCACCTTGGCTTGATCCAGCAAGCGGAATTCCTCCGGAACAGCTTCAATAAGCGACAAAAGACCATCATCATCAATAATATAGATCATTCCGTTGGCAATGATATAGGGCCCCAACCCATATTTGTGCTGGGCCCCGCTGGCCCAGAGAATCTCACCCGTCATATCCATACAGACAAGCTGTTTGTCAGGGCGGACACCATAAATATGACCTTTATAATAAATCGGTGTCTGCTGATCGGAACCAAACACATCCGGGGCAAGTTCGAATTGAACGTCAGGAATAATAACGCCATCCGTTTCCCGCAACTGCAGCATCATACTTCCCTTGTTATAACCGGCACAGAGGAAGATGCGTCCGTCACCGGCCTCCACCGGCGTCGGCACATTGGTTCGCAGATACCACGCATCGGTCTGCCAAAGCACGGTTCCATCCGTCGCCGAAACACCCGCCACGCCCCGGCTTCCCGGATAAACATAAAAATCCTCGTCCGCAAATCGCATCGGAAGGATCGAGCAATGTGTCATTTCCCATTGTTGCGTATTGGGAGTTTGCCATTCGACCTCGCCGGTTTCGCAATCAACCGCCATCATCAGGACCTCTTTCCCCGCCGGGGCAATAATCGCTTGATTGTCCACGATCAGCGGACACTGACCGGCATACCATAACGGTTCTTTTGTGCCGTATTCGCGAACCAAATCGATCATCCATTTAAACTCACCCGTTTCGGCGTCCAGGCAGGTGACATGGCACTTGGGACCGATAGTGACGACATATTTGCCGTTGACCGCCGGCACTGTTCGGCTCATTCCGTGATTGCGTTTGATAGTGACCGGATAAAAGTACCGCCAGATTTCTTTGCCGTCGTCCAGTGAAAAGCAGCGGATCGCATCAGCTTTTTTTTCCATATCATAATCGATCAGGTACACGCGATAATCATATACGGCTGGTCCCGCATACCCCTCACCCAGCGAAACTTTCCACAATTTGGGCGGCCCGTTATCCGGCCATTGACGAGCTAAAGCCGTATTGGATTCGAGTACTCCGTCAATATTGGCCCCGCGAAATCCCGGCCAATTTCCCGACGCTACCGGATGATCAAAAGCAACACCGTCAAATGTTTCCAGCGTCCCCTCGAATGTATCCAATACAGTATCTTCGACAACAATTGCAGGCCGACCATCCTGTCCGGCAATGCGAGGTTCAACATCGTAAACGTGGTATTCATAGATCCAATAACAAACGAACAGACCAAGGATCACCGCCGTCATAATCGGTAAGATGAGAGATTTTATTGTCATTGGCTTTTTTCGGTCTCTGATTTTATTGGTTTTTCAGCATTTCGAGGAATTTCATTTTCAAGATACCACGGATGGCAACCCGGACCCATACCGCCCCGCTGGCCAGCATTGCAATGACCATACAGATTATGATTGCATACGGAAAATCACCGCCGCGGGTTCGAATAATCGGGATAACGGCCCATAACGCCGGAATCAATCCGGCCAAAAGCCCGCCCAGCAGTAAAAGGCCATGTTCAAGAAACAGCATGACGCCCAGTGCGGGCTTTCGAAATCCAACCGCCTGCATCATCGCCAATTCCGTTTTGCGGTCGAGGACATTCAAGATCAATACCAGTCCCAGTCCGGCCGATCCCAGCACTAATCCCAATCCGCCCAACGCCATGAAGATCGCCATGTAGGTATTCTCAACCTCGTGATACTGAGCCAGTACACTTGTGCCCTCAACCAGTTCCATGCCAAAATCACGATACGCGCGTGTCAACTGGGCCGCTTGTGTGTCTAAGTTGTTCCAATCAGCCTCGATCAAAAATAATCGGCGGCCGTCTATCGATGGAAAATGCCGCACAAACTGATCTTCAGAGATCAGCAGCCGGCCCTGCAGCACGGACTCTTTTAAAATTCCTACGATCTGCAAGTGGAACATGGTTCCGTTTTCATCTCTGTACGGAATCGTATCCGAAAGTTTTTTCTTTAATCCCCAGACAACCGTAGCATAGTCGCCGATCGCGCCAATCGCGCCATCCGGCAAGTTTTGATCCAACAGTTCCCAGCCGGAAACATCACCGTCAATGGTCTTTTGAAAAGCAAACGCTTTCTTTTCCGCAAGCCGCTGCGGCTGAACGCCCAACAGGGTCGGCTGAGCGGCACGATTCAGATTCAGACAACTGGCGTCATCCTGCTGATAAACTCTGAAACCGACCACCGCATCGTCAACGATCGGCAAAATGCCCCGTTGAGCCGGTTGCGGCAGCACCGGGATCGTTGTCAAGGGAAGCGTTGTTTCAGCGATAAATGCAAAGCCGCCGGTACCCGAGTCACGCTGTTGCGCATCGGCCCCGACATCCTTGTAATTGGCCCCCACCCCGATCACCATGAAAACACCGCACGCCAGTGTGGTCAGCACCGCCAGGCTGCGCCCGCTTCTTCGAGGAATGTTTTTCAATGCCAACAGCGGCAGGCTCTGCGCAAACGAAGCACTTTTGGACCGGAGCCATTTCAGACCGTCCGCCGACAAGAAGAAAACACTCAACAGCAGCAGGATCCCTGTCATAAAAAACGCCCCTGTTTGAGACTGCTCTAACTTTGACTGCCAGGGCAGCAAAACCGCCAACGCAAAACAGATCAGTCCCAGCCAAAGGAAAAAACGTGACATCTTTTTCCTCGCTGACAGATAGTTTTCAAACGTCCGGGTCAGTAATTGATGAACCGGCTTTCGGATACGGCGAAATAACGCCAACTGGATCGAAAACACGCAAATCAATAAACTGATAAAAATACCCATAACCACGGTCGTCGCTTCAGCATGGAATTCCAATTGAAGATCGGCCAATGCCTTGGCCCAGAAGGTCGCGTTCAATAATGAGATCAACATCCATGAGTAAAAAACCGACACCGCCGCCCCAAGTACACATCCCGCCAGCGCCAGGATAGAACCCTCGATCATAAACAAAATAAATATCCTCAGCCAGTTCCATCCGACCGCCAGTAACAGCCCAACCTGATCCGAACGGAACTCGACATAAAAAACAAAGATCAATGCCAGCAGGATCGCCGCTGAAAAGATCAAAAACATACTCAGTCCCGCAAACAGACCGGCAAAATCGGTCGAGCCGGAAGCACTTTTTTCAGCCGTCGCCTGCACATCCTTAAAATAAAAACCAATCGTTGCCGGATCGATCTTTTCCAGCAGCAACGATCGAATATCTTCTTGCGAGTTGGATTGGCCCGGCCACCTTACAGCCGTCAGATTCCCGAACCGGTTCGCCCATATATCGCCCGCCGCCGCAAGGCTGATATAGGCCTTGGGCGTCCCACCATAGCGGTCCCAGTAGGCCTCATCCCGCCGACCGATTTTATCGAGGTCCAGCGGAATGCCCGGCTCCCAATCGCGGCAATTGTCCGCATCCGACAAACCCGGCAATGCCGGCATCAGCGTCGGGTCGGCAAACGGTCCCATCATGGGAACCACCCGCCCGACGGTAAACTCAGAAGTTTCTTCGGTAAGCTCACGGGTCGGAGTGATCTTAAAATAGCGCATCCGGATCGTATCGCCGACTCCGACGTTCAACGTGGCAGCCAGCCATTCGTTAACTGCGATCTGATCGTTCGCAAGTCCCGACAGAAAAGCCGTATCCACCGCCGCAACGGTTGAATAAGGAACCGATTCTTCGCCGGATGCCAGCTCATTGACAAAATAAGTAAAAATGCCGGACGCATCGGACCCGATAGCGGTCGCCGTTTTCGTTACGGCTTTCTGCAGAAAAATATCCGGACTATGAAGTTCGATCACGTTCTGTTCTTTAATATCACGAAGCCCCAGCCCGTAATCCGAAAGGGTCGCAAACCGCCTGATCAATTTGTCATACTCCTCCGGACCGGTTTTGCCCGAGCCGTCATGCCCGACCAGCAGCATATTCGCTTTTCCGCCCAACTGTGCTTTTTCGGCCAGCCACTCGATCGGCACAAAGACGTTCAGCGGCGAAGACTGTTGAGCCTGTAAACTAAACCGCCCCAGTAAATCATCCGGAACCCTTGTCCCGATCTGCACATCCCATGCACGCGAATTGCTCCCCTCCGTCGAAAAGATCAAATCCTGTGACAGCACCGTATCGGTCCCGAGACGAAGCAATAATTCCCCTGTATACCCTCCCAACCGATCCGCAAGCAGCTCATTCGGCAGTATCTGATCGGCCGACAAGTCAATCCCCTGCGAATCAGATGCAAGCTGCCAGAAGGTCGTATCGATACCGTAAATGTTCAGTTGATTAACACGCACCGTCCCGTCAGGTGATTCGAGAATTCCTTTTAAAGCCAAAACCGGAGCCACAACAGAACCGGAACTTTCCGCTAACTCGCCGGCCAGTTCCTGCCGGAAATAGCCCTCGCCGGTCGAGCAGGCAAACTGCACAGTCCCCACCCGCATCCGGCTAAGCCGCAACAGGCTGTAACGAACCGAGTCTCCCACCAGCAGTGCACCGGTCAGCACCGCACAGCACACCATCGCAAGCAGCACCGTCGCAAGGTTATTCCACCGGTAAAACAGCAGGTCACGTTTTACGATCTGTAAAAATTTCATCGCTTCGGTCTTAAATCTCCATCAATTGTTTGTGATCAACCCGAAATTTCCGCTGCATTTGTTCCGCAAGCTTATGTGAGTGTGATGCCACGATCAACGTCACGTTTTCACTTCGATTCAGTTCCAGCAGTAGATTCGCAATTTGTTCGGCCGTTTCAGCATCCAGCGAACCCGTCGGCTCATCGGCCAACAGCAGTTCGGGCTGATTAACCAACGCCCGTGCCACCGCCACACGCTGACGCTGACCTCCGCTGATCTGCCCGGGATGAACATCCCGGTATTTCTGCAGGCCCACTTTTTCCAGAAGCTCCACCGCCCGCTTGAGGACCTGGCTTCTCTCGATCTCGGACTGCCTTTCGGCCAGTGTCGGCAGCAGCACATTTTCAAGCACCGTACATTGCGGCAGTAAATAGTGCAATTGGAACACAAAACCGATCTGTGTATTCCGCAGTCGCGCCAGTTCCCCCTCCCGCAACGATGCCAAATTGGTCCGGTTCAAAAAAACCTTGCCCGAAGAGGGCCGGTCCAGTCCGCCGATCAGATTCAGCAGCGTCGTTTTGCCGCTGCCGGAAGGGCCGGTAAACGAAACGGTCTGCCCCGGCTTAACCGTCAGGTCGATCTCGTCCAGCACCGTAACGTTCTCGGCCTCGCCCGGATATGTTTTAGTCACCTGGATTAACTCAAGCATCTCGATTTCACTTTCCGCTCTTTCTTGACGACAGAGCACTGAACAATTCAACCATGCTTTTGACCGTGTTGTCAACCGAATACCACTTCTTCACCGCCGCGGTTCCCGTTTGCCCAAGCCGTCGGATCATCGCCGGTTCCAGCAGCAGCGACCGCAGCGTTTCAGCCAGTTTGACGGGGTTGTTGGGCCCATAGAGAACCCCCGCCTTGGTCCTCTCCGCCAACTCCGTAAACACGCCCGCGTCCGGCGTCACAAACGGCACACCCGATGCCAGCGACTCCAACGCAAACAACCCGTAACCCAGCGGCACGCGCGAGGGCAGCACCGTCAGCCACAGGCTCTTTAAGAACGCCTGACGCGACTGAACATCATACTCGGGCACAAACTCAACACGGTCCGTCAGGCGCAGCGACTCAATACGCTGCCGCATTTTTTTCAAAAAGCCCGCATCGGCCGGACCGCTGCCGCCGGTAATGCGTAACCGAATACCGTCAAGCCGATCATCCCGCCGCAAAAAATGAACCGCGTTGATCAGAATGTCCAGCCCGTGGTCATAGCACATCTTCGACAGATACCCCAGCGTCGGTATCTCCGGCATATGCTCGGCAGGCACAAAAGCAGCCGGGTCGATCCCCATCGCCATCACCGTGACCCGGTCCGACACGTCCGGCAGGCGTCGGACGATAATACTTTTATAATAATCGCTGACGGCAATAAACGCGTCGAATGCTCGCGATTTTTCACCAACCATATCCCATGCCCGCTGACGAAACGGTTCCGGCAGCCCATCGAGAAAACCTTCCTCATCCTGCAGCAGGCAAACCACAGGAACTTTTAGTTTCTCTTTGACCGTCGGGGCCAGTCCGGCCAGAAGAATATTCGAAAAAACAATCACATCCGGCTTTTCGTCCAGACCTTCCAGCCAGTCCGTCAACCGGTTGATCTCTTTTTGCTGTTTGCCGTCGGCCCCCTGCAGCATCGAAACGGTCGTCTTGCCAAGTTCCCGGGCGGTCGTCATGCCCGAAAGCCGGCCGAGCTTTTTTAATAACGCCGGATGGTCAAACCACGCATCCAGCCAGCGAGGCGTTTTACGGAACAGTGAAAATTTTTGCTGTAAATAGACATTCAGCCCCCCCATAAATAACGGCGCCGAATGGGCCGACCCAACCGCATCCATCGCGATCGGCAGGTACATCGGAACCATCGATATATCATGCCCCGCCCGGGCCAGTGCCTTCACCAGCATCAGGTCACGCAGACAATTTTCGCAGTAAAAATTGTCCCCCGAACCCGGTGTCAGTTGAATGATGCGCATTGGCCAATCCTTTCATTTCCACGCTGCTTTCAGGATAACCGAAAAAACACCGATATGCAACCCTGCGATTTAGAAGCCGTTTGTTGGTTTTTTGCTTTTCTATTGGCAATAATTCGCTACACTATAGAGCATAAATTCAATCTGGAGGCTGTACCGATGTCCGAAAATGCAAAAAGTCCCGCACAAACCGCTGTCGAAACCCGTTACCTCGTCATGCCGCATCAGGCCAACCCCTTCGGCACAGCCTTCGGCGGGGTCATTATGGGCTGGATCGACATGGTCGCCTCGATGGCCGCCCAGCGGCATTGCGGCACCGAAGTCGTCACCGCCGGCATCGATTCGATGTCATTTCACGAGCCCATCAGCATTGGTGACCATGTGGTACTGCTGGCCGGCGTCAATTATGTCGGAAAAACCTCGATGGAAGTCGGCGTCAAGGTGCTGCGAGAGGACCCGGTCAGCCACAAATGCGCCGTCGCCACCAAGGCTTATTTGACCTTTGTCTCGATTAACGAGAACCACAAACCCATCACCGCCCCGCCGCTGGAGCCAAAAACCGAAGACGAAAAACGCCGCTGGAACAACGCCGCACTCCGCGTCAAGGCCCGAAAAGCCCTCCGAAAACAAGTCCGTTCCAACCGCTCATGATACGGCTAAATAAACGCTCCCCTTTTCCAGGGAGAAGCCGCCGGTGTCCGTCCTGCTCGTCCGATTCTCTTACTCCTGCCTTCTTTTTTCAATTTTTTATTGTTCAGAGCGATGTTTGTTGGGTACAATTATCGTGTTTCAAATTCAAAAACGATAATAATAAGGAGGCCTTATGGATCTCGAACAGGTAAAGGAATTCACCGGCCAGCTCCGCTGGGGCACGCTGGCCACATCCGACGGCCGCAAAGTCGCCGCAAGACCCATGTCCGGCCTGGCCTGGAAAGACAACCAGTTATGGTGCGCCACTTCCGCCGCGTCCGACAAGGTCGCTCAGCTTAAAAGAGTACCCCAGGCCGAGTACTGTTTCTGCGATGATTCCGGCAAACACATCCGTATCGCAGGCCCCTGCACCATCAGCACCGACAACGCCGAAAAACGCTGGCTCTACAACGCTCTCCCGGAACTGAAAGACTACTTCCCAAACCCCGCCGCGCCGGACTACGTCATCATAAAAATGATCCCCGACAACATCCGGGTACCCAATCCCGACTTCACCTACCACCAGGTAGTAATTAAATAAATGGGGAGAATTTAGGGTGTTTGATATGCTCTGTCGAAAAGGTGTGTAAATTGGGTGGCATCGCTTCTGACCGCAGGCCAAAGCGGTGGATCGGCTATCCGAAACCATGCCTTTCGCCTTCCGCGAAGAGCCTTTCTACTGAGCAGGTGCTTCTTCTTCTTGTGACAACGGTTGATCGAGATAGTCGAGGGCTTTGTCGAATTCCTCAGCCGGCGGCAATTCGTGGCCCATTCCGGGGACCTGAATGTACAGCACATGATCCAGCCACTTGCTGTAGCCTTGTTCGTAATAGGTATGCATCTGCAGCCTGTTGCCGTCGGTGTCTCCTGTCAGCAGCACATAGCGGCCGAATTTTTTGGCTCTCACGAGGTTTTCCTGATGCGGCCGTGTAAAGCCGGGAGCCCAGCGGCTGTTTGTTTTACCCGGCACAGCCATACTCAGCCAATAGTTGGCGCCAATGATAAAAATACCGCCGTCATAGACGTCACTGTGATGAAACGCGGTAATGCTGGCAACCCGTCCGCCGCCGGAAAGACCGGCAACATAGACCCGATCCGGGTCGATCGTGTAAAGTTTCTGCATGTTATAAGCCGCATCGAGCGCCAAAGGAACCCTGCGCGTATCATAGGGGGTAGCGTTTCCTGAATCGTTGGCGCCAACCCAGATCAGTCTGTGTTTGTCCATCAGTTCTTTTGAGCCGGGGTAATGGCCGATCGCACCACTGGGGCTGGGCGAAACCCAGACCAACAGGCCGAAAGGCGGATTCGCATTCGGGTCATAACTGTCCGGCACATACACCTCAAACGACTCTCGTTTAATCGCGTAGTGGTGATCGTCATAAGACCCCGGCTTAATAGCCATGCGCATCCGTTCCGTAAGAGACCGGCTGTCGGACAAGGGGCTGTATTCTGAAAATGTCGCGGGATAGCTCCCCTTTTGATGCGGCCGGGCGGCTGTCTCTGCAGAGACGATCAAGCACAGCAACAGTGTAAAAAGCACAGTTGCTCGGATCAGCCGTATTCCCCGACCATTGATCATCATACGCCACTCCTGCTGCCGACGTGTCTCGACAGAGTGATTGTAACCCCAGCGTCAAGGTAAATCAAGGGAGAAAACAGCCCCGGAGAGCATTCCTTACCCTTTTAATTTTCCCGGCTTTGAATAGGATCTCGATTGAATCCTTTCGAACTTTTTCTTTTGTTGCTTTTTAGGCATGAGATCGATCACACGGATACTGTCCGTCCCATAGACAAACTGCCCGCTTTCGAGTTTTACAACCAGCGTGATCTCCTGCATCGTATTGGCCGTCAGCTCATCCCGCAGTAAATCCGCATCATAGAAAGCGACAACACTGGCCCTGCGATGCCACCCTCGCCCGGCCCGCAGAACCCGTTGCCACGCCGGCTCAATTTCCCCCGGCAGCAAAAGCATGGATTCATCCGGATCAAGGGCATCGGCCCCAACGCCGTCCGGCAAAGTCAGCCAGCCGACAATTTTATCCGAATGCCGCTTCAGATTGAATACCCGCGGCAAAACCCGCGCATCCCCTTCGATCGCCTCAACCACGGTAACAACACACCAATCCGGCTCCGAATCCTCAACCCCGTCATTGACGATCAACGTGATCACATGCTCACCAACCCCCAGCACCACATTCGGCTCCGCCCCCGTAGCGATCAACTCATCGGCATCGTTATACCAGAAATACGCCAGCGCATCCCCATCAGCATCGTAACTGCCTGTACCATCCAACTGCACATCGGCCAACCCATCAATCCACGCATAAACCGTCTGGTTACCCCCCGCATCCGCAACCGGACTGTAATTAAACTCATAAGCCCCCATGTCCACGGCCAAACCTTTAAGTCTTGGATTGCCATCTAAGTCTAACTCATTTGGATCGGGCACATAATCAGGGTTGCCCGCATCAATACAGGGAGAATTTTCCTGAAGATTATAAACGCCTGAATACCATGCATCATCTGTCCAATCCTCTGAAGTCCCTCTATCGTCCCAATATCCCGGAATACTGAATTGGGGGACTTCTGCGAGATTCCCATTGCCATAAGCTACCTGTAAAGATTCCCCATCAAAAACATCTCCGTCATTCATTTGTAAACAATTATAATTCAATGTTACAATGCTATTCCCCGGATATTGCGGGTACTCTTGGGCAATCTGACTTCCTAAAGAAGAAATGTTCTCAACAATAATGCTGTTTTCCACATCAAGAGAAGACTCATTGAAAGCCCAAATTCCACCTCCAATAACACCTGCTTTATTGCCGACTAATGTGCAATTACTCAAAGAAGGAGAGGAATCATTTTCACATGAAATACCACCACCTCCAAACTGGGCATAATTTCCTTCAATAAGTGAGTTTTTGATTGTAGGATTTGAATTCAAAAAACATATAATCCCACCACCGATACCATATCCATCATGCTGTTCTGTAACAACATTGTCTTTTATTATACAATTCGAAATTGCTGGGCTGCAATTTTCTAATAATATTCCTCCCCCATCATTATTTTGGATATTGCATAAGATGATGTTGCTGGCTTGTATTTCGTCATGAATTGATCTGCAATAGATGGCAGGACCTGCATAGTTATTACTGATTTCACAGTTTTTAATCAACACATTATTATAACAATAAATCCCCGTCATATTGTTGATGATTTCACAACCCTCTAATACAGCACCCCATGTCATAAAAATCGAGCCGAAATACCGGGACACTTGACAATTTTCAATTCTACAGTCTTTCAGGACTACATTGCCATGCATTTCAACAGGGCTGCGCTCTTGAGATTCAATGGCATTTATGATTGTTAAGCCTTTGATTACTAAACTTGCATCGGATTCCAGTGAGCAATAGATGGCAGGATGATCCCTCTCGCAGTCTATTATGCAATTCTCCGGTCCATTTTTACTGCGAATCATTATGGACTTATAAATATACATCATGGCGTTTTCCGTACCGGTATAAACCCCATCATCGATGACAATCGTATCTCCATTACGCGCATAATCCACCGCTTCCTGAATGGATGCAAACTGTGATGGAACAGGAAGAGTCTCTCCAATATTAACGAATAAAACCCGTATGACCTGAGGACTGTTCAACGCATCTGGGCTTGAAACAGTCAACTCCGCAGAATAATTCCCTGCTTCCAATTCGGGTGGGATTGTCAATATGATTTCTTGTGTTTCTGACGAAATGGTTCCCGCACTGGGTGTAACATCAAGCCATGGAGGAATATTAATAATTTGCCACGTAAATTCACCTTCACCACTATTGGACATTTCAAGTTTATACTCGTCTGGTTGTGATCCCCCAGTATGGTTGATCAATTCAATATCCCACGCTGACAAAGAAATAACCGGGAAATCACTTTTAAGAGCTTCATAAGCCCCCATGTCAACAACCAGTTTTCCATCGTAATCTCCATCGAGTACACGGGGATTTCCAGCAAGATCATACTTTGCTGAAACATATGAATTCTTTCCAGTTTCAATGCAGGGAGATCCAATACCTAATCGTAGATCGTGTTGTATGGGGTCAATGAAGTGTGGATCAGCATCAATGTTGCTGTCTTCCCACATAATAACCGAAGGTGGTGGCGTATCATACCTATCATCAAAATAATCACTTATGCGAATATCTTCTTTCCCACCCTGAATACAGGAATGATCAATTTCTATATAGTCATTGCCGATTTGAATCTGACTTAGTCGATCGTATTTTCCCGTTTGCCAATTATAGCCATAGTTACCCCATATTATTGAATTAGATATCTGAATAGAGCAACCTGCAAAAGAATCGATCCCTCCGGCAGCATAGGATATATTTCCGTAAATTGTGCTATTTATGATTTTCGGATGACTTCTATTGTCGCATGCAATGCCAACACCGTAATTCCACGCAATCAAGCAATTGATGATTTGGGGACTGCTGCCCGGAGAACCACCAAAGTGAGTTGCACCATTATGATTATTAGTGATTACACAATTTTCAATAATCGGGTGACTTGCGATAGTGTAAATTCCTCCCCCCTCACCATGACCTGCGGTATTGTCAGAAATTGTACATTCAAAGATATATGGTTTTGAGCCGGCATGGCAATAAATCCCTCCGCCACCTTGCCGTTCACCTGTCGTATTGTTTTTTAAAATACAATTTTTAATTGTTGGATTTGACCGATATTTACATGCAATCGCACCACCACCATTAAAAGGGGTGTCTTCAGTTGTCCCGTTAATAATGGTTATCCCATCGAGGATACTATTCCTTGACTCCCCGGAATGGAAATTGAATCCTCGGTGTGGGTCCTGCTCTGTTCCTTGACAATCTATGATACAATTTTCCGGACCGTTTTCACTTTTAACGGTAATTGCCTTTCCTTGGAAATCAATATCCCGGTTCCCCTCTCCAGTATAAATCCCGTCCCGAACGAACACAGTATCTCCGTCTTGAGCCGCATTAATCGCTGCCTGAATCGTTGGATATATCCCCGGTACATAAATGTCACCAATTCCCAGGAAAACGGTAATGGCCTGCGGGCTGTTGTTCGCATTCGAGTCAGTCACATCAAACACATACTGATAGAAATCCTGATCGCGACCTGTCGTATCCACCGAAAGCGTTACCGGCTCACTTGCGTTATTTCCCAGCACGCCGGAGGTCGGTGTTACGGTCAGCCAGTCCGGCTTATCCGTCAAATCCAGCGACCAGTTGACCACGCCGCCACCCGGGTTTTGAACAGTCAGGGTTTGATCCACCGGATTAGCGCCGGCTTCATCGGCAGAAAATAGTAACCTATTCGATGAGACACTTAACACCGGCCCGACAATGTCATCAATTTCCGCCTCGCTCAGCGCCCGGTCATAAATCCGCACATCGTCGATGAGACCCTCGAAATATCTTTCTCCAATATAATACATCCCGATCTGTACGTTTTGGTAGCTGCCCGTATTAACGGGTTCATCAACAGATGCGCTGATCGTCTCAAGATTGCCGTCGACATACAGCCGCACTTCTGTAATATCGGGAGAGCTGTCATCTTCCAGGACGACCGCGATATAGTGCCAGTCGCCGTCGTTGATCAGCGTGGTTCCGATGATATTGCCGCCTTGCACTTCCGCGCGAAGCTGGCCGCCCTCATTGACGCGAATGACCCAGCGACCGCCACTGTTATTATCGCCCCATGTGATAATTTCGCCCGTTGGCTGTGTGGTGTTGATCCAGGCCATACAGGTCCGGCTGGCGCCGCCGGGAATGCCTGTATAGCCGGGGATTTCCACGTAATCATCAAGACCATCCAGCGAAAGACACGCGTTAATTAAACCGTCCGATGCCCAGACAGGACCGTTCACACAAATCCCATCCAATTCATGACCGCTGGCATCCTCGGCATTACCGTCCAATGGCCAATACGCAACCAATGAATCGTTCGCGAATACAAACCCGCCGAGTGTGACCATGACGATGGCAAAGAAATAAAAAAAACTCCTCATTTTTAGTCTCCCTCAAAAGAGTTTTCCGCAATGGACCTTAATTATATGGTTTCGGGCCTTTAAAATCAAGAATTTCCGGACATGTCTGATTCTCGACCATCGGTCAGTGATTGTGTTGGACAGGCGCACTTGCATTGTCTCGTTCCTCTCATTAAATGCCCCTATAAGATTGTGTAGGCTTATAAAAACATAACGAACAGACGTACGGATTTAGTATAGCCAAAATGAAATTATGCAAAATTTACATTCCTTAAAAATAAGATATAAGATAAATAAGTCCCGTCGCTCACCGCGCAGCGACACACCGCTCGTTTGAAACTAAAGAGACATATGATGTTGTAATATAGAATGATGGCCGCGAAGACAGGGGTAATGAAATATGAAGACAAAAAATTATAACATTCGTTCGTTATGAATTCCCCTTCTTCTATTTTCAAATAATACACCATAATTATAGCCGGTCTTGTCCGGAATGCAACAAAAAAATCCAAAAATCCACGTATTCCTGTATTCCTACACTGCCTCCTGCCAAACCCTTCTGCCTGATCAAAGGAATCCCCCGCCACACCAAGTGACGGCTGATTAAAATGGGTCGGTGGACGCAGAAATGATTTTCGAGCACTTCCGGCCTGTTTTAAGCAGATAGGAGCGTCAAAAACGCTCCGGCGATTCCAATTAATGCACTTCATGGTTGAAATAATTCCCGTTAATCCCGTTAATCCTGTCTAAAAAATCTGTGAAAATCCGTGTCATTCCGCGGTGAAAATAAAGCCATCTGGAAGACTTCCACAACTAAGAACTAAAACCTGAAAACTCAAAACTAATTGTTTGCCATTTATCTAACTTATGGTATAATACGCCTTGCCGTGCCATAGCCTTGGCGGCGGCAGGAAAATTGAAGTGTTATTTGAAAATTGACTGAAGAATCGAACAAAAGCGTGGAGCGGCAGCGACACGATAATCCCGCCCAAAGTGTCAATTCAAAGGGAAGTTAGCATTTTAAAACAATGCTTTTTTACAAAACGAACCCAATCACGTCATCCTGAGCGCAGTCGAAGGATCTATTTAAATAGCCATCCGGAGGAAATCCACATTCTTGAGTTCTTGTGTTCTGGAGTTCATGAGTTCTTGGAACAACCTTTTATACAAAACGAACCCAATTTTCAAGCAAGCAAAATCACCGTAAACGTTTTTTCCCTAAAGACTAAAGACCATGGACTAAGGACTTCCCCTACAAATACGAACCCAAACCAAACCCAATACGAACCCAATTTCGCCCCCAAGTACCCCCTACTCGCGCACCCCGTTTCCAGCCCAAAATCGCACGTTTCGCTTTGGAAAAATCAAAAATCCCCCTTTTTGACCCCGCCAACCCCAAAAAAAACGAACCCAATTTAACCCCCAAGTAGCACCTCGACAGGAATGCAATATACCGCACTCAAACCCCCCAACGGACGCAACACCCCCGTTTTCAATAGCGCCACACGAACCCAAACAAACCCAAAAATGTCATCCCGGACTCCGATCCGGGGCAAACCCATTTTCTCTGTGATCTCTGTAGCCAAAAAAAAGACCCGGAAAAGTTCCGGGTCTCTTGTAGGTTATCTTAATTTTCTAAAAAGCGTTAAGCCGATTCTTTCCGGAGTTGTCGAGCCTTCTCGAACAGATTCACCTTGCCCTCAATAACTTCCGGCGTAATGGTATAGTCACCGGGCTTGGGTTCTTCCGGCAGGTCATACATCAGGTCCACCATGATCTCTTCCATCGTCGCCCGCAAGGCACGCGCCCCGGTGTCACGCTTCATCGCGTTAACCGCCAGCATCTTCAACGCCTCATCGGTAAACTTCAACTCCGCCTCTTCCATCTCAAACAGCTTCTGGTATTGCTTAACCAGCGCATTCTTCGGCTCGGTCAATATCTGAACCAGCGCCTCTTCATCCAGCGCCGACAGCGTGGTAATGATCGGCAGCCGCCCCACCATTTCCGGGATCATACCATAAGCGATAACATCTTCCGGCGTCGCCTGCGCGATGATCTCACTGTAGTCGGCCTTCTTATCGTGGTGTGCCTGGTGCTCGCTGTTGAAACCGATCATGCGTTTACCGAGACGTTTCTTGACGATATTGTCCAGCCCGACAAACGTCCCGCCGCAAATGAACATGATCTGCGACGTATCGATCTGGATATAATTCTGCTCGGGGTGTTTCCGGCCGCCCTGCGGAGGAATATTCGCCGTGGTCCCTTCCAGCATTTTCAGCAGAGCCTGCTGAACGCCTTCGCCGGAGACATCACGCGTGATCGAAACATTCTGATTGGTCTTGCCGATCTTGTCGATCTCATCGACATAAACGATGCCGCGCTGAGCCGCTTCAATATCATAGTCCGCCGCCTGCAGCAGCCGCAGCAGAAAGTTTTCCACATCTTCGCCCACATACCCCGCCTCCGTCACCGTCGTCGCATCACAAATAGCAAACGGCACATGAAGCATCCGCGCCAGCGTTTTAGCCAGCAGCGTCTTGCCCGAACCGGTCGGCCCGATCAGCAGAATGTTCGACTTTTCGATCTCGATATTCTCATCTTCGCTGTCGGCATGAAGCAGCCGTTTATAGTGGTTGTGGACCGCCACCGCCAGGCTTTTCTTGGCGCGATTCTGCCCGATAACGTACTGGTCCAGAAATTCCTTGATCTCACGCGGTTTCGGAACTTCTTCAAATAATGCATTGGCACCGCTCGTCCGCCGGCGTTCCTGCCGGACGATGTTATAGCACAGATCGATGCACTCCGGGCAGATAAAGACCCCGCCCGGGCCTTCGACAAAAGCATCCACTTGTTTTTTGGTGCGCCCGCAAAAACTGCACGCCTCACGTTTATTATTGTCCTTGCCAGATGACTTCGCCATAATAGAGCGGCTCCTGATTTTTGAAAATTCGTCTTTTTTGAATTATAATGACACAAATCCCACATTGGGATTATACCATATTAATTTTTTGATTGCAAGAAAACGCTGTTTGACCCCAAAAGCAAAGCTATGGATCAATTCGAAACGTAATATCCTTGGCCCCCATCACATATAATACATCATAAACTTTAACCACAATGTCCCATGCCACCGCATCGTCACAATACAGCTCCACCGGCTGGAAACCCGCAGTCTCGACCCGCCCCTGAACGATCCGCGTCAACACTAACAGTCCCTCCTGCGGGTTTTGGGCCGAAAGTGTAATCCCGGTGCGGTCACCCACCCGGATCACGCAGCCGTCCGGGGCCGCTTTGACATGGATCGGCAGCGGTTCCTGAGCGGCCGGCGGCGTCAATGCCTGGGCACCGCTGACCGAGATCGGCAAAAGTTGTTCGGGTTCCTGGAATTTCGCCGTCAATACGAAAAACGTCAGCAGCAGAAAAATCACATCGATCATCGGTGTCATGCGAATCCCGATGGCCGGTTTTCGGCGGCTGATACCCGATGTCGCTACCTGAAAAAATGCGTTCGTAACATGTGAATCGGCTGTTAAGGACATGCACAAAAACCTTTTCTATTTATGACAGACCTGTGCGGCCGATATCAATACACTGCGTTCGGCGCCGGTCTGTAATGCGTTCAGATTCAGGGTCACCAGTTCGGGTTTTTTGCTGCCGAACAGGTCCTGGAGTCCCTGCTTAATGCTTTCCATCGAAACCAGTTTGGTGTGGTGAACAAAAGCGCCAAGGGCCACGATATTGGCCACCCTGAGGTTGCCCAGTTCATGGGCGATCTCCGTAGCGGTAATCTCGATCCGCTGCAGGTCGTCGCGCTGCGGCGGACGCTGTGTCAGGGAGGTATTGAGAAGCATCAACCCGCCGGCCACAATATCCGGCTCAAAACGCTCCAGTGACGGATGATTGAGAAAAATCGCGTGCGTCGGATGCGTTACGAACGGACAGGCGATCTCTTCGTCGCTGATGATCACGGTTGCGTTGGCGGTTCCGCCGCGCATCTCAGCACCGTAGGAAACCATCCCCGTCACATTTTTATTCTCGATCACACAGGCCCGGGCAATAATGTTTCCGATCACCACAATGCCCTGCCCGCCGAAACCGGCCATGATAATGTTTGCCTGCTGCTTATCCATATCCTTTTATTTATCCTTGTAAACGCCCAGCGGAAAATATGTTTTCATCTCTTTGTTAACGAAATCGATCGCCTTGGCCGTCGACATTTTCCAATCCGTCGGGCACATTGAAAGTACTTCCACCAGCGAAAATCCTTTTCCGTCGATCTGATTTTGAAAGGCTTTTTTGATCGCCTTTTTGGCATTGGCGACATCTTTGGGCGTGCTGACCGCCACCCGTTCCAGGTAACAGACCCCGTCCAGCGAACTGAGTAATTCACAGACTTTCATCGGCGACCCTTCTCCGTGTCCGCCCCGGCCGTCCTGCGTGGTCGTGCTGAACATGCCGGTCAGGGTGGTCGGGGCCATCTGCCCGCCGGTCATGCCGTAGATGGCGTTGTTGACAAAGATCACGGTAATGTTTTCGCCGCGATTGGCCGCGTGGATGGTTTCGGCCGTTCCGATCGCCGCCAGGTCGCCATCCCCCTGATAGGTAAAGACGATCGTATCAGGCTGAACCCGCTTGATGCCCGTTGCCACCGCCGGCGGCCGCCCGTGGGAACACTCGATGATATCACAGTTAAAATAATCATATAACAGCACCGCACAGCCAACCGGGGCAGTGCCGATCGTACGTTCGCGAATGCCCAGTTCCTCGATCACCTCGGCCACCAGCCGGTGCGCGATCCCATGACCGCAGCCGGGACAATAGTGCGTTTGAGCATCCTTCATCACTTTGGTTCGTTTCAGCGTCGGCATCTACAATATCTTTCAAGTCTTGCAAAACGTATCATCTATTTTTACCACGAAGGACATAAAGAACAGCTTGTCATGCCGGGCTTGACCCGGCATCCAGTGGGTTACGCTCTGGATCCCGGCTCGGAGGCCGGGATGACAACAAACATCAACTTCGTGTTCTTCATGGTTAAGCATTCCCTTTTCCCGCGACCGATCCTGCCATTGCTTCGATCTTTTCGAGAATAATTTCTTCGGTCGGATACCAGCCGCCGCCCTTGCCGAGAAACTCCACCGGCAGCTTGCATTCGGTGGCCAGTTTGACATCTTCAATAAACTGGCCGTGGCTCATTTCAACAACCAGTATTTGGCCGGCCGTTTGGGCGACATTCAAAAACGACTCTTTCGGAAACGGCCAGAGTGTAATCGGCCGGACCAATCCGGCGGCAATTCCTTTCTTCCGGGCTTCGCGAACCGCGCCTTTGGCGATGCGCCCGGTGATGCCGTAAGCGGCAACAACGATTTCCGCATCTGCGGTTTCGTATTCTTCACAGAAGGACAATTCCGACTCGATCCGTTTGTATTTTTCCTGTAAGTGTTCGTTATGTGCCACCAGTCCGTCGGCTGGTTTCAGGACCAGCGTCTTGACGACACGCGGCGGGCGCCCCTTACAGCCATCCAGCACAAAATCTTTTTGAGGCAGATCAACAATGGGCTTGTATGGCGTCAGTTCGACCGGCTCGGCTATCTGCCCCAGGATCCCATCGCCCAATATCATCACCGGGTTGCGATAGAGATCGGCCCAGTCAAACGCGTTCATCGTCAATTGGTACAGTTCCTGAAGCGTCGAAGGCCCCAGCACGATGAGGCGGTAATCACCATGTCCGCCGCCCTTGACCGCCTGAAAATAATCGGCCTGCGAGGCGCGGATGTTCCCCAGCCCCGGTCCGCCCCGCTGCATATTGGCGATCACGCACGGCAGCTCGGCGGCGGCGATGTAGCTGATGCCCTCCTGTTTCAAGCTGATGCCGGGCGATGATGAACTGGTCATGCACCGCGCTCCGGCCGCCGACGCGCCGAAGATCATATTGATCGCGGCGATCTCGCTTTCGGCCTGCACGAATACGCCGTCAACTTCCGGCATGCGCCAGGACATATATTCGGGAACTTCGTTTTGAGGCGTAATGGGGTAACCGGCGAAAAACCGACAGCCCGCCTGAACGGCGGCCTCGGACATCACTTCATTTCCCTTTAGCAGTATCTTTTGGCCCATGAGGCAACTAACTCCCTTTTCAATGATCCGGCCGCCATCCCGGCAACCACTTTTTCAATCTAATCGCTCGTGTCGTCCCCGGCCGCCTTGCATTGGCATTTGGACCGTTCTTCTTTGTTCACTTCGATGGCCCCGTCCGGGCACATCCGGAAACACAGACCGCACGTCGTACACGTCTGCTCATCGACCAGCTCCGGATACGGCTGGCCCTGTTCGTTGAGTTGGGAGGACATGCGCAGATTGTTCGTGGGACAAAAAAGAACACACAGACCGCATCCTTTGCACCGATGCGTATCAAACTCAATTTTAGCCATAATCTACCCTTATGATGCCTTAACAATCTATGTATTATCTTACGACGAACCACCCGCCCCGTCAACAGAAAATATAATTCTTGACATCATCAACCCACTTCTTGACATAAACCACAAAATCAACAATTCATGAGGGATATCCGGTCTCATCATTTTTGAAAAATAACCATAAGAAATCTCTATGGAATTTTTTATTCTTTTCGATATAGGATGCAACAGATATAATACCGGGGCATCTTAGAAGAAGGAATCTTGATAATTTTGAATTCTTGGTTTTGAGTTTTGACTTATTGAAAATGGCAGGAGAGAAGGAAAAACTCCTGAACGCCTTTAAATTACTTATGGAAGATAGTTATGAAAGAAAGTAAATCGATTATGGATAATTCAATTTTACCGATACTTCCCGGGATTCATGCAACAATCTTAAGCATTATTTTTGCGGTATTAATTGTATTCTTCTTTTATTCGGAGCAAACGACAAGCAGTCTGAAGGAAGAGATGAACGATATAAGAACGAATGTTTCTCTGGCAATGTCTCATCAGGTCCAAACTCCACTGAAATTTGATTTAGAAGAATATTTCAAAGGTGACAAGTTAAATCATCCGAATGTCGAGAAGAAATTATGGGAAATTTCTAGTGTCATGGCAAGCTTAGAAATCACCAAAGCAGTTCCTCCACATCCTGATATGAAAGATGACTACATAGAAAAAACTATAATTGAATCTGCAGAAGAATTTTTGGGGATAATAACTGTACTGACTTATATTTCTCCTTATTGTGAACGGCCTCGAAACAAAGAAGGGAAGCTTTCAGGAATTTCCAATATTATAAGGAATGAATATACACCTGAGTGGCATCAAGATATAATCCGCTTAAATTCTCATCTGTCTTGGCTCTGGCGAACGAGGGGTGATGGATTTACTAAGCTTGTATCGGAATATGATGCAATCTCCGCAACAAAGAATCCAAATCAATCGATTAGATTTAATTTCTCATCATTTGTAGCAGATTTTTTTACTCAAGTTCAATTATTAGAAACTCAGATTATTCCGCAACTAAATGAGAAATCATACAAATTGAATTTTCATGAAAAAAAGTTTAAAATAAAGACACATCTTACGAGTGTGTTTTTGTTCGCAATAACAATGCTAATATTGGGAATTTTTTTGCCATTGTTTGTCCATCTATATGTCAAACATCCTTATATCAAAATAATTGAACTAGGTCTATTAGTAATAAGCATTTTGCCTTATTTATGCATTCTTCTATATTACCTTAAAAAAACCCTTGAGTTAAATAAGATATAATTTGATTAAGGGAAAGTTATATTGAAATACATAGGAAAGCGATTTAATTATTGGGTACTGTCTAATATGAGATTTGAGCGGATTCAGGCCCTATGAGATTGGGCGGGGATGTGGGGGTCGACGATATGCTGCCCTTACAGGGCGTCTTGTGGGTGTTGTTTATTTTCCCGGGGCGTTGTTATTTAAGCCCGTTGGGCTTATACATGCCCACGTAAACGTGGGCATGGCACCCAGAGTAAGTAAGGGCAGGCTCTTCGGTGCGATGCGGTTCATTTCTACGGGGGATTTAAAGGAAAGGGATGATTGGCTTCCTGGCCCACGCCCTGACGGGCGAGGCTACACCATGTCGCCCCTTCGGGGCTCAAAGAAAATGTGAAACTTTCTTTTCCGGGGGTTTACACCCCCGGCTACTATACTGCCATCCCCCCGGGATTACCTTTTCGACAGAGAAAGATGTATTCCTTTTCTTATGCAGAAACAAAGGTAATAGAGCAAGAAGAAACTTATCGAATCATGTAACCGTATTTGTTGATGGCCTCCTGTTCGATGTTTTTCATGATGGTCGGATAATCTTTGACCGGCTCGACATTGCCCTTGGCACCGGCGATTTTTTTGAGGGTGCCGTTCTCGAAATAGGCCGAGCTGATGGTGTATTTGACGGTGATGCCCAGTTCATCCAGTCCGTCGAATGTCGGCATGGTCTTTGATATCGGCGGTTCGTCGCTGTAGCCGGGGATGATCGCGGGCGTGACCTGGCCGTCATCGTAGCCGGTGTCCATATTGCGTTTCATCAGCTTGCCCGTGGCGTGCCATGTGCCGCGTACCGACTCGGTTATCTCAATGGCCTTTTGCCTTGGCACAACCTGAAGCGTTTGGAATTCTTTTTCGATGAGCATCGTCATCGCCCTGTCATAGTCTCTCGTTGCGACATTGCCCTCTTTGATGGCCTGTATCGCCAGTTGTGCCCCCGGTCAGATCCGAATACAGGTCGTCCCATGAGAATGCCGAGGTGAACTCCGGCTCGATCAACATAAAATGCGTGCCCTTCCATGTTAACATTTCGTGCCAGATCATGGAATTGTAGCCAACGACCGGCGCGATAATCAGCGCGGCCTCGTGAGCCAGTTTGTCCCTGTCGGCCTGGGGCAATTGCTTCCAGCCTACCGGGTATTGGAATTTGATCTTGTTGGTCGTCCATTCAAAATTCGGACTGACGGTAAAGCCGCTGCCGCCCTTTCGCAATGTCTTATAGGCGCGCACATAAGCCCATCGGGTCAGGTCGGCGGTTCCGCGTACGTGGTCCAGATCGATCGAGCCGCCTCGAAGCGTATAAAAGATGCCGAACCCTTCACTGCCGCCGAAACCATACGAATGGGTGCCCAACCGCTCCGGGTCGCCATAGCCGACCTGCGGGGTAAAACCCCATCGTCCGCGCGGCCCGCCGGTGAAACTGCAGCCGGCCAGCATAGCCAGCAAACCAATGATCGCAATAAACTTTAGTGACTGTTTGATGGTGTTTGAAAAGTCTGTCATGAGAACTCCTTGCCTTCTTTGCTACAAGACGGGTTTATCGACATTGCGTCCGCTTTCACGAATCGCCAGCTTCCGGATATGGCGGATGATGACCGGGAAATCCTTTTCCGGCTCCAGCGTCGTTCCATCGCGGTTTGTATCGACAATCCTGAGTATATATTTTCGCTCATTTTCTTTGGGCGTCATGGTCAGTTGTATGTTAAATCCGTTTTGCATCAGTGCTTCCATGGCAGGCACCTGGCACGGCACCTCGGTCACATTATCAGCAATTCCCGGCACCCTGAACGGGGTGATGTATCCATCGTCAAAACCGACATCAAAATTGCGCCGCTTCATGGTCAGGAACGGATACCTGCCGGAGAACCACCTTCCGTTGATGGTGGCCGTGGCCTTTTTGGCCGTCTCAGCCGATTGCGGGTCCAATTGGGAAAGTTCTCGCAGGATGACCTGCGTCATGCCGTCGTTGTATGAGTCCGGGTATTCCTTCAGCACCATCGCGGCCAGTTTCGTACCCAGCAAATCCGAATAGCTGTCTTCCCACGAAAAGGAGGACGCTTTTTCCGACAACAGCCCGGTGGACGCATAGCCATACCAGGTTACGATCTCGTGCCAGATTGTGCTTAGCTGTGCAAAGTGCTGACCCAGGTCAATCGACACCTCGCGTGCGATTCTGTCCTTTTCATCATCAGATAACTGACTCCAATTGTCGGGGTAGCTAATAGTCACATGGTACACAGCAGGCTCAATGACATCAAATGAAAAATCGGTTTGCGATTTTTGGATGTTTTCATAGCAGACTTCGAACAAATAGCGTGCCCGGTCGGCCGATTCCCGCAGGTGGCCCATATCGATATAGCCGGCTCTGGCGGTATAGACGAGGGAGTTGTTTTCCCCGAAAGAATTGTCATAATCGTGCTTACCGAGGTCCTGAAGATTGGCATAGCTTAGGCCCGAAAGGGACCCGAAATAAGGGCTTGGACGAAGCCTCGGTGCATTTATTGCCCATACAGATGCCGCACAGGCAAGAAACAAACAAATTATGCGATATTTCTTTCGCACCCTAAGTTCCCCTCTGGTATTCTTATTCATCCTTTATTATACCATATTTGGAAGCCGTCGTTCATTTTGAATCGTAAAGTCGGCCAAATTAGGGGTTTTCCCCCATGCCGGGCGGATGATCTAAGGGGGCACATAAGCTCTTTATAAAATGCATTTTACGATATGTTTACACCGTTATTATCAATCGACCCTGTCCAAAATTTGAGCGGGGTTTTGTATCAATGTTGCGGCGCCAGCCAGCAGTAACTGCTCTTTGGAGCGAAATCCCCATTCACAGGCGATGCATCGAACGCCGGCGGCGATGGCCGTCTGCACATCGGCCTCGCTGTCGCCGACAAACAAGACCTCGTCCGCTGACAGATTCCACTGAGCAAGAATATCCAGCGTCGTCTGGGGGTTGGGTTTGACCGCTCGACCCGAGGCCGCCCCAACGATCGGATCAAACGTGTCGGGGCCGAAATAATGACGCGTGATCACCTCGGCGGGCGCCTGGTTCTTGTTGGTCAGCACTG
>CAXXSL010000012.1:0-12010 GCA_963675525.2 Anaerohalosphaeraceae bacterium
TGCGCCTGTTCTTTGGGACGGGCAGGGTGGTCCTGATCCGAATCCCACCAGAACATATGCGACTGCAGATCGGTTGATGAAAAATAGAAAAACAGCAATCCGTCGTCATAATTTTCGAGCGCATAATTGAGCAGGTTTACCCGCTCATCCAGAACGATCTGGGCCTGTGCGGCAAATTCGGCGTCATCGAATACCTTATTTGACAGGGCCTTGTGGTCCTCCTGAAAGCCGGTGGTATAGAACAGTCCCAACTCGGATGAGATTTCCTTTGAAAAGTCTTCGGGTTCTGTGACCGGTACCGCCGGGTCCGAAGGATCGACGTTAATCGGTGTCACATACAGCCGAAAGTTCGGAACAACTTCCTGCAAATAAAACCGGCAGATTCCGGACAAGTGCTTATCCGGGCCCGGCATTGACAAAGGAAAATCAACCTGCAACCACGGGCTCCACTTGCCTTCTTTAAGCAGGACTGTGTGGTCTTGTAATTCGATAATTGCTGCTTTAGCATTAATGTCCCTATGGACTTGAAAATCAATGATAATCGGCACAGGTTCTTTGAGAAAACTATCCATCGGACCGATGAGCTTTGCCGGCGCCGTTTCATTCTCAAAAAAGAGCATGGATCGCTTGCCCCCTGGTTCATCTTTGGTTCGGACCGGGCCGTCTTCAGAATAATGCTGATATGTCCCATAGGTGCCCAGCAGATCGGGGGTTCCCATCCCCGCGAGACAGCAGTGGTGGCCATGGGAAGACTTACTGGGTGGATAATTGGCGGGTAGATCATAAAACGATGACCGAATGCCTGCTTCGTCAAGATAGTTCCAGAAAGGCACGCCTTCACGCCGCAATAGTGTCTGTGTCGGTGAATGATTGAACGGCCAGAAATTGAGCTGGATCTGATGTTCTCCAAATCCAATAGAACCCTCGCCGGCAACCGTTTCTGCGGCCGAATAGAACGGGGCGCACTGTTTGGCAGGATCCCGATGAATAAAATCAAAGATGCCGTGTGTGCCCGGGCCTGCTCCGTTAATAAAATTAGCCCATGCCACAGGGCTTTGCGGCGGGTTGCTGGTTCCAAGCCGGCGATATCCATTGTTTTTTCGAAGGGATGCAAATGTCGGTAACTGGCCGGCATCCATCATTTTCTCTGTCAAAACCGGATCCATCCCATCAAAGCCAATAACGATCACTTTGGGAACCGAACCGGATAGTCCTTTTGTACCAGCATGCAGCATCTGGGTGGTAAGTCCTGAACTTAATCCCAAAACCGCCAGACTGGTCCCCTTTAAAAAAGCTCTTCGATGTATTGATTTAATGTCTTTTTTCGCCATATTAACTCATCTATTTATAGAATATTTATCTTTTTTAGTCTATTACATGAAGCGGTTTTCCATCCATATAACCGGGAACCTGGACTCCAAACATCTCCAACACCGTTGGGCCGATATCCATCAGGCGTGGATTTTCAGCTTCAATCCTGCGATTGCTGAACAAAACGCCCGGGACAAACGATGCGTCGATACAGTGATCACCGCTCCAGGCCTTTGTATTAGGATGAAATACCTGCTCAGTGACCTGTCCCACGGCCGTTTCCCACGCAACCCGATAGCCGGGATAATACCCCACCAATAGGTCCGGAGCATTCTCTTTGTAAGGGCCGTTATACAACTTTAGGGAATTATATACGCTCTTGATAGCCGGTGTGTTCTGTCGCTGGGTGTCACAAAGTGCCGATAGTTTTTCGGCGATCTCGGTTCGGAGACGGTCAGCTTCATCGCCCGGATCGACAATTCCCTGTAATTCGCGACCCTTAATGTTTAGAAACATCCCGGACAGGCCGATCGCAAATGCCCGTGTACGGCTCCAGTCAATCGAGGTGAGATACTTGCCGGAACGGTCGTTGTTTTTCAGGGTTAGATAGCCGTTTTCCTCCAGCCAGCGGTTCAGGTCGATACCGTAGCGGAACGTGTTAAAGCCGTGGTCCGAGATGACCATCAGCAGCGTATGATCGCCCTTGCATTTTTGAACCGTTCTGGCCACCAGATCGTCCATTCGTTTGTACAGATCCTCGATCACATTCCGGTCGTCCTGAACCTCTTCATGGGCCGGATGGTCGGGGTCTATATCACGCCAGAAAGTGTGCTGCAAACGGTCGGTGCCGTCGAAAACGCAGACACACAAACCGCGGGAGACTTTGTCCAGCGAATCAAAGAACATCTTTTCACGTTCGTCGTCCAATTCCAGACACTGCTGAATGAAGCCCTCGTCCGGCAGGGCTTTTTCATTCAATGCCCAACTGTCCTCAGCCAGGCCGAGCGTAGCGAAGGGCCCCTGCTGTTTGGCCAGATAGGTCGCGAAGACCAGCGGATAAGTAACCGGCATAACCGGTTTTGACGGATCGATATTAATCGGAGTCACATACAACTGGAAATCCGGCTCGGTGCCTTGCAGCAGGAATTTGCAGATGCCGCGAACCTTGACCCCAAAACCGGCCTTGAAATCCACACTGATCCAATCGGTGTATTGGTCTTTGGTTAAAACGATCTTCTGACCATTCAGTTTCATCACCGCTGTTTCACTATTCTGTACAATCACGGAGAACGGACAGGCCAGCGGCTTGGAATCGGCATGGAACGGGTCGTCGGGACCAATGAGCTCTCCGGTAAACGTGCTGCCTTTTTGATGGACCTGCTGGTACTGGCCGCCGGTAACTTCTGCCTCATTGGGCGTTTTGCTTGTAAACATCGCAAATGTGCCCTGTGAACCGCGAAGGTCGGGCACACACATGCCGGACAATGAAACACCGTAGAACTTTTCCGGCGGGAAGGTGATGGGCACTCGCAGAATACTGCTGAAGATGCCGTTCTCGCCCAGCGTAATCCAGAAGGGCTTACCTTTACGAAGCAGCCGGATGTCGGGTTTCCCGATCGGCAGGCTCAACGAACCAAGCTTAACGATCCGCCTTGGGCCGCGGATGTCCACGGAACTGAGCTTGGGGAGATAGGTCTTTTTGTCGCGGGTCAGAAAATCGTAGATGTTGTGCTTGCCGGGATTGACACCGGTTTGAAACGATGACCACGCCACCGGCGACATCGAAGGGATCGTGGTGGCCAACGGCTTGAAGGTGCCCTCTTTTCTGAGCCGGTCCAGATTGGGCAGCTTGCCCTCGTCCATGTACTTTTCGGCCAGCTTGGGATCCATGCCGTCCAACCCCAGAATGACGCACCGCTTGATGCGGCTGCGGGCGAAAGCACGACGGTACCGGATAGCCCGGACGAGATAGCGAATGGGCCAGGTGAACACGGCCAGTATTCCGGCCAGAACCGCCGAAAAGACAGCCAAAAACGAGCCCATGACCGCAAAGCCGGCACCGGGGCCAATATAGGCATGAGCCTGAGCCGTAAATATTAACAAGAAGAGTATAAGAAGATATCTTTTTTTCAAATCCATCGATAAATCCAAATTTCTCTTATAAAAACACATCCATTGTAAGGAATTCTCGCTCATGCCGGGAAATGGCCCTTTGCATCCCCCCTCTTTGGGCAACAATCTACTTCGTTTTCTGTATTGCTATTCTACCATAGCCGAAGCTATGTTCATTCATATTTTACATTTTCCGTCTTAAAGTGCCACAAAAAAACGAAAAACGAAACGGTCAAAAATGTATCCTCATAAATATCCCATAAATAAAGATAAATTAAAATCACGCGAATCAGGAACTTAGTATGGCCATATAAGAGTAAAATTCAGAATCAAGGCACAAAAAGCCCGATAAAACCGATTTATTATTGTGATTTTAGGTATTTTTACTGATTTCATATTTTTGATTTTGTGGTATAATTGGTCATTGAGTGATAGGTGTTTGGATGTAGCGAGGATGAGTATGTATTTCCATCTTTCTTCTCGCGCATCCGGCAATTTGTAAAACGGGAGAAACTGATGCACTCTATGGTGTTATGCAAGGGGGGATATTATTGGGTAGAGTCACTATCTACATCTACATCGCAATTTTCAGAAGGTTTTTCATATTCGTTCGGTCGCAGAGATCTTGCGCCCGATTCTTCAAATAATGATCGTCCAAATAACAATTTTTTTAAGGAGAATTTTATTATGAGAAAATTGAAAATTACTTTAGTTTGTGCGCTGGCAGTGTTGCTATGCGCAGCATCAGTTTTTGGTGCAACAACTACTCTAAACCCCACAGATGATGCTTATGTGTGGAGCGATGATGGCAATGGAAACCACGGCGGTGATAATTATATGATTGTCGGAGAATGGGACGGGGCGAGTCCTTACAGTACTTCCCGAGATTACTTAAAATTCGACCTAAGTTCCATACCTGCCGGCCAAACGATCACTTCGGCAACCCTTCATATTAATTGTGTAACACTTTATACTACAACTGTTCAGACCGGTGCTCATTTCCTGTCAAATGACGGTTGGGGTGAATACACGATAACATGGAACAATGCACCCACCGGATTTAGCGCTGCAGCCATTTCTACAACGACTCTCGCTGTCGGTGATAACACATGGAATGTCACCAATGATGTGAGCATAGAGTATGGTGGCGACAAGATCTATAGTGTCGTCATGAAACTGCCGGTCGAATATGCCAATGCCGATGGCGCGTGGTTTGACTCAAAGGAAACACAGTCCCAGCCATACTTAGTCGTCGACTACCAAGATGATCCGGGTGATCCGGACAAGGATTACGGCGATGCACCGGAGGGCGTCATCGCTTATCCATCTTTGGGCATAACAGGCAACTTCCCAACATGCAAAACCGTCGGCCCTGCCGGTTATGTAGAGCACGGACTTTGCTGGGCACGTTTCGAAATGGTTCCGCCTCCTGGATTTGATTTCGAGCTTGATGGAAACGGAGGCTTATGTCCGGGTTTCGCACCTTATGACAATGACGAATGCTTCATGGACGGTGATGCTGGTTTAATATTCCCTGACGCATATACCATACAGGGTGGCATCGTTGTAACTTGTCCACAATCCACTGCTTCTGTACTTGGAAACACTTGTACAACCGCGACTTGGGGAACCAATGTTGATATTTACGTCGTTAATAACATGCCGGTCGACGGATTTGTTAATGTTCTTATGGACTGGGATCAGAATGGCTCATGGGGTGGGTCCTCAGTATGTCCCACAGCAGGCGCTCCGGAATACATTCTTCAGGATTTCCGTGTTCCTGTAGGTTTCGCAGGCCCACTTTCAGCTTTAAATCCACCGTCATTTTTAATCGGTCCAAATTCCGGATATATCTGGACAAGATTCATGATAAGTGAAGCACAACTGCAAAATCCGCAATGGGATGGTTCCGGTATTTTTGAAGATGGTGAGACAGAAGATTATCTACTGATGGTAGATTCCCAAATAGATGAATTAGATTTCGGCGACGCACCGGATAGTGCGGCCGCACTGGGATATCCGACACTGCTGCCACTTGGTGCAAGACACATTATCGGCGGACCATGGCTTGGTGATGCTTCAGATGGTCCCGATCCGGAACCGGACGGTCAGCCGACAGCGAATGCCGATGGCGATGACAATGACGGCAATGATGATGAAGACGGCGTCAATATTCCCATATTGACCGTGGGAGCAACCTCAACAATCACATTCGAGGTCAATAGTGCTGATGGTACAGGCGGCACGGTCAGCGGTTGGATCGACTACGATGGCGATAAAGTCTGGGGTAGTACGGCCACCGAGCAAATCGTCGCCGCAAGCTATCCGAACGGTATCTACAGCGTCAATGTAACCCCGCCGGCAGGATCCGCAGGAACAACATTTGCCCGATTCCGAATCACCCGGGATACGACAGTAACCGGGCCTACAGGGCCTGCCTCCGACGGCGAGGTCGAAGACTATGAGGTGTTCATCGAAGAAGAGACTGATGAAGAACTCAAGTTCCAGCAACTGCCGCTGAACGGATTGACAATCGATCAATTCACCTACTGGGGTCATGATGAACTTAGTACCGCCTACAGGAATCCCGATATCCCCAATAAGTTCGAGGGCTGCTATATGGCCGATGACTTTGCCGATTTGAAAAATTCCCCGGTCATCAAGCTCAAATGGTGGGGTTCCTATCTGGAAAACGAGATTATGGATCCGGGAGTTTTTCGATTCCTGATCGCCTTTGAAAAGGATGTTCGGGCACAGGGGCATCCCGATGATGCCGACTATATACCCAGCCACCCCGGCGAGGTACTACAGTCACAGTTCGTGCATCTTGCTCCGGCAGGTGCCGCGCCCGGTCCCGGCGAATACTCTGAAACCTATGTTAATGCAGGCGGTCCGCCCTGCAACGAAGCACTCTTTGAGTATGAAGCGGTTCTGGAAAATCCATTCCCGCAGGATCCGAACACAGTATACTGGCTCAAGATCGTCGCAATGGTTGATATTGACCCTGCAGCCTGGGTACAGATACAGAACATCCTTGCCATGAATCCGGGCATGACACTCTGTGATTTCCTGAATTTACCGTTCACACAGCAGCAACAACTTGGCCTGGAACAACCTATTACGCGATGGGGATGGCACAACCGCGACTACACCAGGATGGATCCATACGCGGCCACACCGCCGGCAGTGGTACCGGGTGAACATAATCCGCGTACTTACATCCCAACCCTGCCACCGATTACGGGCCTGCCGGACGATATGGTTTGGCACTTCCAGGACGATGCTGTCGCAGGCGAGGTATTCATTGATGAAGCCGCACCCGAAATGCCGATGGTCGACCAGCCAACCTGGAAAGAAGAATACTACAAATACAGTCTGCCGTACTGCAATACAAACCAAGGCGTTGACGGTCCCGACGAGATCGAGTACTACTCCAAAGACCTGGCGTTCGAACTGTGGACACCGACCGAATGTTTCTCAAGTGCTGCTGGACAGAAGTATACCGACTGGGTCACTTATGGTAAGCCCAACTGCTGGTGCTATCAGCGTGAGTGTAATGGTGATGCAACAGGTACCGTTGAAGGTAATGTCGTCACCGGTTACAAGTGGGTATTCAATGGTGACCTCGCCATATTCCTGGCCGCCTATAATGTAGCAGAGCCGACAAAAGGCCCCGGCATTATGACGATCCCGAATGGTATTTGTGCCGACTTCAACCATGCTCGTGAAGGTAATGTCGTTACCGGTTACAAGCGGGTCTTCAATGCTGATTTGGGAATTTTCCTGGCCAACTACAATGTAGCAGAGCCAACAAAGGGACCTGGTGTTCCGGTATGTCCGCTGACAACAGCCGGCGGCGATATTGTGTTCTACACAAATTAATATGACACACGCTTCACAAGAAATGCGTAGCGATTTTAAAGGAGTCGGTGGTAACACCGACTCCTTATTTTATGTTATCGGTCCTAAACTAAAATCACTGATTACACCGATTACGCTCATTTTAATAAAAGTTGGGTAAAAAAATAACCGAAAAAGAAAATACACTATTATACAATAAAGAACATGGCCCTAATGAAGACGAAAGATGTAGACATTTTTTAAATTGGTGTTAATTCGTGGCAAATATTAATTCAAAATTATTCAACCAAGGTTTCACCTTGGTTGAATTAATCATCGTTGTTTCGATTCTGGGGATTCTGGCGGCGATCGTCCTGCCGGAGTTTCAGGGCCACGCCCAAAAGGCCAAGGAGGCGGCCGCCAAGGACAACCTCCGCATCCTCCGCACCACCATCGAACGCTACGCCTTCGAACATAATGACGTCCCACCGGGGTATCCTGGCAACGATCCCACCAATACCCCCGGAAGCCTGTTGGTCACCAGTCAACTCACCATTGTAAACAACTATCTCTCTGAGATGCCTGAAAATCCGTTTAACGGCTATTCCAGTGTTTATATTGTGGCAAATAACGGCACTGTCACCGATGGCATGGCTGTCGGTTCGCCGCAAGGCTGGGTCTATCAGCCGTCAACCAAAACGGTCAAACTCAACTACTCCGGCACGGACAGCGAGGGAACAAACTACTTTGATTACTGAAAACTGTAGTGAATAAGAATTAGGGCCTGTTTTATTATATCGATCCGTAAACAGAGCCATGCGTTCCGTAATCGGCTTTCTCGAAATCCAAAAGACATCAGTGTGAGTGCGCTTCTTTTTGGGCCGCTTCGGGGTCGTACTTTTCAAAAATAATCTCGCCCTTATCTTCATCGCCCGCTTCAAAGGGCAATTGATAATCGGTATAGGTCTTATCATCCGTGGATGCGACATACTCTGGATGACCGATCCACTGGACCGTCCACGTTGTCTCGCCCTCGTCCGGCAGGGTCCCGATAAAAATATCCCGGCTTGAGCCGCTGATGACACCCTCGCCCACCATATCATAATTGAAATGTTTCAGTGCGATATCAATGATGACCTCGTTTGTCCGGCCGTTATATTGAACCTGCCATGGCCCGGGTTCAATGATCCCTTCCCCGCCGCCAACCAGCGGAAAGGTTAATATTTGCCCGGCGATCAGATTTGCCCGGCCGATGGTATGTCGAAGTTTGTACAACCGACCATCCTCCTCGATCCGCATGATCCATCCATGCTCCTCGTTGAGCCAGATGCCGACCAGTTGCTTTGGAAACTCATCGCTGTTGAGAAGAATTACCTGCGCCGTGTTCGGGTCGCCGGTAACCGTTTCCTGCGGTTGAGTTTGGCTGCTCTCTTGACAACCAACAATAAAAAGTACTGATATTACCATAAGGATAAACAGGAATAATTTATACTTCATATACTACTCCACGAGATTGATTTTTAACCAGAAAAAACGAAACAAGTAAACCAGAATAATACCAGATTAAGTTATAGACGCAAGAATAAAATCAACTCTGCATCGAGTCTCTTTTTCAGCAGAAGAAGTGGATGCTAACTGTCATTTTTTGCTGGATTTATAATAGTCCAACTGCCGCTGTATTTGGTTAGCCATATCCATATCCCCCACTTCGACAGCTAACTCCAATGCTCTTTCAGCGGTGCTGGTTGCCAGAGCAAGATTGCCCATCGCCGCATACGAAGACGCCAGTCTACTCATGATGTCGGGCCGGGTGGGTTCCAGCTGCAAGGCGGCTTTGAAGTACTCGGCTGCCGCCGGATACTGACCCGTTTGGATCATGGCAAAGGCAAGGTTCAGGCGGGTATCAACTGACGCCGGATCCAGCAATAGTACCCGGTTCCATTGGTCAACAGCCTCCTTGATTCTGCCCTGCTGCGCATATGACAGTGCAAGACCGTGCAAGGCCGAAAGATTATCCGGCTTGTTTTTTAACTCCGCCATGTAATAGCCGCATGCTGAGACGGAATCGCCCTTCCGGGCATACGCCTCACCAAGAATGAAACATATATTCGGAAAATCAGGGTTTGTTTGCAGGATGGTTTTTAAATACGGGATCGCTTCATCATAGCGTCCCTGAATGGTCAGGTTCACGCCCATATTGGCATTGATCTGGGGATGAAACGGCGCCAATTGAATCGCTTTTCGCCATTGGGTAAAAGCCTCATCAATTTTGCCTTGGCTCCTCAGGGCCATCCCAAGATTGTTCATCGCCCCAACGTAATCGGGCCTGATCCGCAAAGCCGTTTCCAAGTGATCCACTGCTGCGCCCAGATCGCCCCGTTCACGCAGCGTATCGCCATAATTGCCGTGGATCACAAAATTGTTCTCTGTCACATCCAGCGTATGTTTGTACAGCGACAGCGTATCCTTCCAGAAAGCAGCCTGATGGCGTGTGCCAAGCGTCATCGCAGCCAGGGTGACGGAAATCAAAACTCCGACGGCCACATGACCGTATTTCCACTTACTGACAAGTTCCCTGACGCCCCATGCAAGCATCACACACAACCCGATAATCGGCAGATAGGTGTATCGATCGGCCATGGCCTGTGAACCGACCTGAACCAGCCCGATCACCGGAACCAGCGTACCGAGGTACCACAACCAACCGATCAAAAGATAGCGTTTTCTGATGCCTAAAATAAAAACGGCAACAGTTATGACGAGAATCGTCGCAATCGCCGCAAGCGGTTGCCATAAAGGCAGCGTATTACCCGGGTGCGGGTACAACACGGCTAATTTGACCGGGTAGAAAAACTTGCCGATATAGCCCATATAGGCTGCGGCGGCATTGGACAAACGGGTCAGCAGAGAATAGTTTTCGCCCCGGCGCATGGCCCCTGCATGCTGTTGAACCATAAATGTTACCACACAGGAAGCCGCCGAAAGCACAAATAAAGGTATTTTTTCGGCCAGCAGACGCCCCAAAGGCCTCATTTGAATGGGAGGTTTCAGGGCAAAGCGTTCCAGCGGCCAATAATCCAGTAAAAGCAGAACAAACGGCAGAGTTACCAGCATGGGTTTGGCCATTAAGCCCAATATAAAACATAAAACCACCGCCAGATATCGTAGGATGCCCGGTTTTTCGGCGTAGAAAATATATGTTAAGATCGTCAGCATCCAGAAAAGTCCGCTGAGGACGTCTTTGCGTTCGGAGGCCCAGGCAACCGATTCAACATGAAGAGGATGCAGGGCAAAGACCGCCGCAATGAAGAAACTCGGCCAGGCGGCACCGGTTACCCTGTAAAAGATCCAGAACAGAAGCAGCGTATTGGCCAAATGAAGCAGCAGATTGACGCTGTGATGGGCAAGCGGATTGGCGCCGAACAGTTGGACATCCAACATGTGGCTCAGCCATGTCAGAGGGTGCCAGTTGGCGGTGCGGTCGGTTTCGGTAAAAGCCCAGACAAAACCTTCGGCGGTCAGGCCTCCCAGGACCTGTGTATTTTGGGTAATGTAGTCCACATCGTCATAATCGACAAAACTGTTGTGCCGCATCGGCTCATAACCGAGCAGGCCGGTCAGCAATACGACCCCACAAAGTACAGTGATCAATTGTCTTCGATTCATAGCACACACCGAGTTAACATAGGTTCTTAGTTTTATACTGATGTATAATAGAAGGGTTTGACGGTATTAACAAGGCTTTTTTAACAGCGAATAGACACATTATGAATGATGTATATTTAATTCTTAAATTTGAATTACTCTTCGTTGTCCTCATGAACTTCATGGTAAGCGCAAAAAAAGGGCCTCCCGCAAGGGGAGACCCTTTAAATGTTACATTGTCATGGTTTTCTGTTTCTGAGAATCGTTTATTTCTTGCGACGCAGAACCAGGGCACCCAGACCCAGCAGAACCATTGTAGCAGGTTCCGGAACAACAAAGGCCTGACCAAGGATTGCCAAAGAGTTGCTGTCGACCAAGGTAATTGAACCAAGACCCGCATCAACAGCACCCAGAGTCACACCGTAATCAGCGACAGCATGGACACCAGCAACGGGTACCGTCGGCGGTGTTCCAGCAATGTTGATCTCATAGATGTCTGTCAGACCGAGTGCAAGACCGAGGTCAGCACTGTCCATAACACCATAAGCAGCTACATAACTGAGGTTAGTATCGCCAGCTGCAGCCAAAACAGGTGCAACACCATCCAGCGCCGGGGAAGAAGCCAGAAGCAAAACATTGTAACCATCAACAACATCTGCTGTAACTTCTACTGCCGTGCCATTAACAACCAGCGAGATGCCAGCACTTGCCAACGAGGCAACACTAAGAACTAGAGCTAAAACTAACAACTTCTTCATCATCGTTCTCCTTTACTCAATTTTTGTTTTTGTTCGAACAATACGTTAACGTTAACTTCTTGTGAAGCGTGTGTCATATTAATTTGTGTAGAACACAATATCGCCGCCGGCTGTTGTCAGCGGACATACCGGAACACCAGGTCCCTTTGTTGGCTCTGCTACATTGTAGTTGGCCAGGAAAATTCCCAAATCAGCATTGAAGACCCGCTTGTAACCGGTAACGATGTTACCTTCACGAGCATGGTTGAAGTCGGCACAAATACCATCCGGGATCGTCATAATGCCGGGGCCTTTTGTCGGCTCTGCTACATTATAGGCGGCCAGGAATATGGCGAGGTCACCAT